>JADKKB010000007.1:0-1200000 GCA_016720705.1 Chloracidobacterium sp.
CGATCTTCCTTTGGCTCCGTGTTGGCTGCACCGCCCTTTGAATCGATGTCCTTTTGGGATTCCAATTGGATGCGTATTCTTTGGGAAATTTGAGCCTTCTGGAGAGTGTGTGTCAAGTTCGACGATCTGATCGGCAGAAAACACGGGCTTCACTACAGTCGAAGGTGCTGTTTTGATCAAGGACTTCACCAAAAACCCCAACACACCTTTTTTGCTCCTGCTGTATCGATTTGCGTATTTGCAAGGATTGTCTACTCAGAGAACTATTAATCGAATCAAATAGAAAAACTTCCCTTGACTTGGAATTTCGGCTTGAGGGCTTGTTGGTCAGATATTCGATTGCCGAGCGAATGCTATGGAGAACAGACACCACCGTTGTTCTTGACATCATCATTTTGACGAGCTATCATCGCCAAAGAGACTCGATCCTTTCCAACCCCACCTTCGGTAATACGCGTTGTCTTTGAAGTCCGAGAGCTGCCGCCGATGTAGCTGCATCCTCATTTCTAGAAACCGCGTTTTGTCCAGTTGTGAGAAGTCCAAAGATCAGAAACAGTTCTAGGTGTGATTTCTTTCTTGTTTTCTGCTAAGGTCGGTTCTCACTCGCTCAAGATAGCGAAATTCTCGCACTTTCGTGTTTGCTAGACACTCGCTTTGAATTTCATCGAGTTCCTGCTTATTGAAGGCCGGCGCCGGTACTTTACTCCTCCTTTTCTGTAGCGTCGGTTCGGATCTGATTTGTTTCTTACCACGAATAGATGCAGAAGCCTTTCTTTGAGTTTGAAGAATTCCGATTCTTCCCGGGCGAGTATGCTGCTGGTTATCGCCACCATCTGGCGGGATTATGGTGTTTTGCTCCAGTCATCGGAGTTAGTTGTCGATTGCCTCAGCTCCAAGAGCGAGACTCTTTGCGTTTATTATTTTCTTGATCCCTGATCGGAAACTTGAGGCTCTCACGATTTTCATTAGGAAAGGCAATTTTCTCTTCCTTAAATTTGAGTTGATATTCGGCAAGAATAATTCCCGGCGTAGAATCTCTCGTTCGTGAATAACATCATTTCCGTCGCCCTTTTGAAACTTAATGGCACTATGCTCTTGTGGAGCATTTCGATTGTGCTGCTTGTCATCGCTTATGTTCCCGTGAAGGTGTCCGTTTCGCAACAAACTCCAGCCTTGGCTTTATTCTTCGCGGATTCGATCAGAATGCCGTCGATAATCCGCTTTCTCTCCATAGACAATCCCCAAAATGCGGGAAGGCGCGCTTCCCGCGGAATTTTGTTCAGCGATCTACCCTGGAAGATCTTTGGTCAGATATTGCTTTTGAATTGCGATATGAACGTGCGGGTTTGCTGTGTTGAATGAAACCGCTTCTTTCCACGCAAGCCGCTCGCTTTTGCAGACTCTTTTCTAGCCGTCCGATGGCAAACCTTGTGACCTTGTTTTTACCGTGGGGCGTTCCTCATCACCTTCCGAACCGTTGTTGAAAATCCTCCCGCCGAAATGAAAGAACAAGATGGTGGCTTTCGTTGTTTGCGGGACGTCTTTTGCCGCAATCGGATTTAAGAAAATTGTTGCGCTTCTTACGGCAGTGCGTTCGGTAAATTGGTTAAAAAGTTCACGACCTTTTTCGGCTCTGCATACCGGTCGATCTTACTAATGGATAAATAATGAATGAGACCGCGAGAACTGCCTCCCTTTGATTGAACGCTGGCAATAACTCTCATGATCGGCTCGCTATTTGATTCGCGGGCCTAGGCAAGGATTCGATCCGCTGTTTTAGTATTCGTACCTTGCCGCAAGGTAGCTGTTGAGAAGGGATTCGTTTGCCACGATGCTCCGTGAACAGGAGACATTTCTTAAGATCGGACACGGCGTGTCCGATCAGCTCTGCCATTGCGGTAGAGGCGATAACGAGACTCCGTTTGCGGTCGCTGGTCTCCGGCGACGTATATTCGATAAGCTCTGTGAAAACGAGATTTAGCGAGGAAATCGACATGCCTGACATCGAGTAGATTTCGGTAGTCAGCGAGCTGGCTTGACGTAGCAGTTCTACGGCATTTTCGAGCCTGATTCCACTCGATCAATGCTTTCTCGAATCTCACCGATGCTGCCGCTTACCGAAAGAACAACCGTCTCGTTCTGGCAGACCGGTTCGTGCCAAGTCAGTCGAGCTTTTCCTGGCAGCGACCCGAAGCAAAATGCTGGTGTCTATCGGTCAAGGCGAATGGATCATTCCTGACGGACAATCGCCGACTTGTTTCTCACCCGGTTTCGGCCGCGATCTCTTCATGCTTTTGCGATCCTCTTCGTAGGGCCTGACGCCGATCGGCCGTCCCCGCTTTGCCTCGATGTCCAACCTCGATATTTTTTACTATTTTTCTCTGTCTCGCTTTCTCATCTCTCGATTTTTATGGCGGCGTTTTGTCACCAATTCGTCGGTTTGCAATTTCTCCGACCATTTGGAGATAGAGCAAAATTACGCGCCTTTTGCGAAAAATATGGCGAGAACTGCGGTTTGTAATTTTGATGACACCGCCTAACTTAGTGAAAGTATGAGGCTTATGTGAATTACAAGAGTCGGTTCTTGGTCTATCCTGTCATACACCCGCCGCTGTAATTTTTGTTTTTTTACGAGCCCCTCGATCCGCTTCCTTTTCTACGCCAAAAGCGGTTCGTTTATTCGCCGCCTGTTCGCCAAATACCGCAGTTCTCTACGGCACGCCGATTGATTTACCAACCGCCAGTAAAATCGCCAACGTAAGGAGACAAATACTAACGAACGATCAGAGCAATATCACCCCTACAAAGCAGAATTTCGAGCGTCCGCTGCTGCAGATCAACCGCTTGAACTTCGTAAAATTGAACACACGTGTACTCTGAATGACCCACAGCAAACCGAAACAATATCTTCAGTTCGCGTCCGTCAAGAGGAATACCGATATCACCAATGACGATGTTGTCGAGTACGCGCTAAACCACCTTTGAACGCGATCCGGCATTCAAGAGCTGGCTTAAAACTAAAGGTTAAAAGAATATGAGCTAGGCGGAAAATGCAGAAGGTAGTGTTCCAATCCCATCGAATTTTGCAGCGGGAGCGAACGACCGATGAGATGACTCGTATTGGGCTAGAATCATTTCAAGCTTCATCTCAAATTCGCGGATATCCAACCGGTCTGAGCCGTGATACAGAAGCCCGCCCAATTGCGCCATATCAGCTTCTGAAATGTCACGGCTTATTCTTACCGCAGCACGGGCTAGACGGTCGGCAACTTCCTGAAACTGCACTCCGAATGTCCTTACCCACCGCCAGGAGCATGATGCCCGTAGCAGGCTGTGACCAGACGCGACCAAAGCGGGCGGTCTGCACCCATGTGATTTCGACCCATCATAGTATCAATCACATACTTTGAGTCTGAGACGATCTCTATACGACAACATCTTCGAAGCTGCTCCAACGCATACGTGCATGCAAGGATCTCCGCCTGCTGATTGCGATCTGTCCCAAATATTTTGAAACCAGTTTTACCTCCAATCGGTTTGATCCAGCATAACCACACCGCAGCCCGCCGACGAGTCGATGCGCCATTTCTAATGATGATGCATCCCATAGATCGTCACAATAGGCGCATATTCGGCCGCAGTCTCTATCCCGCATTTATTCTCAACTAATTTGGCAACCCTCATTGTCCACCTCTCGTTTTTCTCTATAGGAAACTGGGGCACGGCACCGACGCTATGCCCCAACTGGCAGAAACAACCTACCTCAGAACTGATCAATGAACGGCTCATTGACCGGTGCCTCTGGAACAGCCGTGCCCGTGAATTCGGGAACGTCCGGCTCGGGGCTGTCAGCAGTAGGTTCCTGGCCCGTTTGGCCGCCCGAACGGTTCGATCCGACAAACTCGAATGAGAAGAGCGAGATCTCGGCACCTGATTGGGCTCGCCGCTATCTGTGCTCCACGGGCTGAACGAGAGCCTGCCGTGGACAAGCAGATGCGTTCCCTTTTTTACATGCTCGGCGAGCGTCTCCGCAGTCTTGCCAAAGGCGACCACGTTGAACCAATGTGTGACCTGCACACGCCCTTCCGGGCTGTTCTTGAACGAGTTTGAAGCGATCGGAAAGCTCGCGACGGGTGTGCCCTTTTCCGAATATTTCAGGCTCGAATCGCGGGCCGCATTTCCAAGTATCGAGATATTTGCTGCATGGTTTTTATTGCTCCTTTTGTGGTTTATTTGTTCTCCGAACGGAACGGCGTTTCGCCATATGTGAGAGTTTTTCTAGGCGTTCTGCCTGAAATACTGGCCGCCGCTCCTTTCGTTGAATATTGCTCTTCAATTTTCAGGCCGCATGCACGACCTTAACCTGTGTTCGCTGTACAGCAGGCTGCGTGAAGAGGCTCGCCTGGATCGTGCGATTCGCGCGAACGGCCTCGTTTAGTTCCGCATCTCGTGCTCTCACCGCGTCCCACAATTTCTGTTTCTCCTGCCGCTTAAATGCCTTCGCCGCCGGGTCGTTATAGAGACCGAATTTCAGGAAACGTAGCTGTCCAAGAGTCGCCATTTCGATCTTTCGGAGCCAGCGTTTCGCGTCGATTGAAAGTTGATTCTTCAACCTAACTTCCTGAGATTTTGCGACGGTGTTAAGAGCCGTGAACTCCTTAAGGGAGAGGCTCTTGTGTTCCTTAAAATCTGCATACGCTTTTTTCTTTAGTTCGGCTAAATCAGCTGTGTCCGACGTTCCGCGAATCGCAAGGTAAGTTTCTTGATACGAATCGTGACGAAGGCTTCGCAGATGAAAGTCGGAGTATTGACGCTGCCACAGTAGGCGCAGGACAGAAGCTGCGTACTGCATCTCTTCAAAGTCAGGGTTGATTTCCTGATCTACAACGATCTCGAAGCTACCGTGCTTAAACGAGTAGATACGGCGTGCCGAACGGATGACTTTGCTGTCGTAGATCTGATCCAGGGAAAGTGCCAGCCATTCCTCGAATTCCCGATCCGAGAACGGATGTCTCGAAGGCATCGCCCACCCAGCACAGCTGATCATTCGGCGTCCTTCCTGCACGGTGTTGCCGCCTAAAGAATGGCCTACAAAGAGCTTAGGAAGCTGTGACGAAAGCTCTCTTGATTCGTGTGGAAGACAGTTTGCATCGATCTCACAATCGAGATCAAAAACGACTACCGAACGCTGGCTTGAACTCATCGTTATGCCAATCAGTCCGTTCTCGTCGAACTGCTCTAGTTGGTCGAATGTCGTGAAGTCTCTGTCGAGTTCTTCGACTGATTTATCGCCGTCTTCCAGATAGAATTCAGCAAAGTCGTCGAACATCATGCGGCTGACCTTATGGCGTCCGACACGCCGCAGAACCGCCTGCATTTCATCATCGAAGTTTGCGCATTTTGGTGGTAGCGAACTGCGATTCTTGGCAGCTTCCTGGACTCGCCTTTGGTCCGGGACACACAGCTTCTGTTCTCTTTCTCGCGACTCTTCAAAGCTGATCTCTCGATCTGCCGAAGTCGCCGTAACAGCTTCTAAGTGCATGCCGAGCAGGCCCATTTCATGAAGAACCTCACCCACGCTTCTTCGTCTAATCTCGCCGTAGTAGTACGCTGCGATCTGTTCGAATTCATACTGCCCGGCGTCCGGGCTAGCAATTGCCTTTACGCATCTGACGAACTCTTTGGCATCGGTCTCGTCGGACAAAACCTTCATTGCATATTCGAGCGACATTATCCGCACGCGGTCCAATGCTTCCGGTTCAAGTTCGTCGGCGATTCGAACCACAACATCGCCCAAGATCGAGAACTCTTCGAGCTCTCGCCTTCGCAGCGGATTCGATGAAAGATGAGCACACCAGTCCTGCATCGGC
The DNA here is from genome assembly GCA_016720705.1 of Chloracidobacterium sp. Lineage (NCBI taxonomy): Bacteria > Pseudomonadati > Acidobacteriota > Blastocatellia > Chloracidobacteriales > Chloracidobacteriaceae > Chloracidobacterium > Chloracidobacterium sp. The sequence goes on from JADKKB010000007.1 coordinate 5,871, forward strand.
GAACCGGTATTGACCGGCATGAACGCCAGCATCTGATTATTTGGAGCGTGCTTCCTGAGTTGTTCGATACTTATTCTTTCTGCCATAACTTCCTCTATTAGATCGGCGACCTGCCGAATCGAAGACGCGTGTAATTAAGGGCCACATCTTCAAAACCCTGAATAAAATCACTTTCATTCAGGCTTGAAAATCCCTCTCAAGTTGCGGGAGAAGTATGTTTGGGGAAACGAGATCGGCCCGCTATGAAGAAAGGTCTCCTAGACGCTTTTGTAAATAAGCGAATGTAAGCGGTGCTCGGTTTTCGAGTTGGGCCCGGCCGGTTCCGATCCCATTTGCGGGAATGACGATGATCTGATCAGGACCGGTACTTTTACGTGTCAGATGCTCAAAGGCCTGACTGATCGCCGCCTTGTTCTGTGCCAATTCTGCGTCTGTAAAAAAGGCATTTTCGTTATTGCTGGGAAGTTTCTTGGTCGGTATCCCAACTACGTTCGGTTCGCCTCTCATCGCAGACGCTTGTCCGCCAAGACCACGCCGGACAAGGTTGTCTCCGAACAGGAAAATATGATCGCGATGCTCCCGTACGAAGGTTCTGGTGACCCACTTCCTCGTCAAGACGCGGTATCCCATAGCAGACTCCCTTTACAAAAAAGAACTGCCGACTGAAGAGTGCGATCTTCCAGGCGGCAGTTTTTCGTTGACCGATTTATTTGATTAGTAAGCAGCGGCCTGCTGGAGTTCGACCGGTGCGGTTTGTGCCGTCGGCATTGCAACTCCGTCTCCTTCCTCATCGCGGCGGCCCGACAGGAATTGGAACTCCTGAAGCACGATCTCTGCTCCCGCCTGCGGAGATTCGTTCTGATCCACCCACGGGTTAAAGGTCAGACGGCCCTGAACGTAAAGACGACTGCCTTTTCGCACGTAGCGAGCAAGTGTCTCCGCCTGCTTTCCGAATGCCGTCACGCGGAACCAGTCTGTCTTCTCGACACGTCCCTCCGCACTGTTCCTGAATGAATTCGAGGCCATTGAAAAGCTTGCCACGAGGGTGCCGTTGTCCGTGATCTTAGTTTCCGGTGTCTTGCCGAGATTGCCGATGATCGAAATATTTGCTGACATTTTCTTAATTCTCCTGTGTGATTAATTTTCCGAGGATCACGATTAGTGAAAGCCCACGAACCTTCTCTGAAGGCACACCTTTTCAGCCGCTATTTATTTGTTTTGTTTATCGAGTGACGACGGGAATGAAAGGACTTTGAGAATCGCGGCAGCGTCTTGCCGTCCGATAGGCAGAATCTGTGAAAGGGATATCCGTCTCTTAGGGATTATTGGCATTGGAGAGAAATCCGACGGTGAGAATTTCGGATGCGGATACCGCAGACGAAGTCTTGATGGGTGTAGGGTTAGGCTCAAAATCAACCGGGAGAAATCTGATCGTTAGAGAGGAATTTACTCTTAATCAGATTTAAGAAGGCAGAATTTCGTGCATCAGCATCCTTGGCAACTGCATCAATATCCCACATAAAGACGCCTATGGGTAGAATTACTAAAGGATCCTTTTGAATAGCAACATCTATTTCCCTGTAATACATTTTCCCGCATGAATAAAGCTCTTTATATTCTCCAGCTAGGTGAAGTTCGACGTCTTCATTAAAATCGATTATTCCGTAATACCAAATCCGTTGAATCTTATTTTTGTAATACCCCATTAACTTTCGAGCCCGTTTTTCAAGCTGGGTAACGGTTTTCATATTCTCTTCGAGAGTAATCCCGCGTTTCTTTAGTTCGATGATAACGACATCAAAGGATTCAGAACGCATAGGATCATTCGAAAACACTAAAGCGAGATCAGGCCTGTCATCATCTCGAAGGATATTTTCATCTTCTGTTATGAATTTAATTAACTCGCCCATTTCCCGGTCGCTAAGGACCGTTTCATAGGTCATGTATTTATCATCTAACAACCATGCATTATTCCGATAGAGGTCGTCAGGCAAAGTATTCTTGTCGAATCGAACATGCTGTTTCGCAAACAAATTGTGCAATTCAGTTTCCGTTTCTTCGTCGGAGGAATTTTTAAGCTTGTCAATCGTTATCTGTCGAAACAGAATATATTCAGTCAATGCTCTCGCCGAGAGTTCAATTGATTTTTGATACTGTTCATCTGTTAAAGACTTACCGGCGTCCAGTAATTCCCTCTGTGCCTTGAAGAATTTTTCCTGCGCCTTTTGCAAAACTTCGGCCCTTGAAACAAATCCAATAGATTCAGTATCGAAGTACCCGGATAAATGCGGAAAGTGGTCAATCAGATTCTTTTCTATCTTTTCGTTGGTTTCAGTTATTTTAGGAATTTTTTCCTTTATTAAGCCCGCTACCTTATTCCTGAAAATCGTTTGGATTTGCTTGAGCTCGGCCTCAGAAATCTCAAGGTTTTGTCTCGATGGATCAGTTTTGCCAAAAAACCAGTCCGAGAACAATAGGAAAACCATCTTGTAATCAGGGGGAATATTTTCCTGAGCGATTAAATCCAGTTTGAACGTGCGGTTGTCGACGGAAACTGCGGCGATCAACGAAGGATGGCCTAAGGGCACTTTTTCGATTGAGTAGTGTAGATAAAACTTACTGATCAAATCTATTGAACTTTCCAGCTCAATAGTTTCGAAATCGGGTATATCGTCCTGAGCTAAGATTCCGCTTCCTTCACTCTCCCCGATTATTGAATCGATGGTGATTGAAAAAGCTTTTCCTTCCTTTTTGAAATGAAATAATCTTGAATAGAACTCTTCAAGGATCCTCTGCTTTAAATATTCAGGATCAATAAAACTGGCGTCCCGAAGTCTCGACAAGACATAGCCCGACATAGTCAGGGTCGTTCCCGAAGGGGTTTGTCCAACGTCAGTAACCACCGCTTTGTCTTCCTCAAATGCATCCGTAAATTCAAATTTTCTATTATGGGTTCCGTTGTAAAAACTATTAACGGCGATATTTTCGAAGTAGCAGAGATAAACTAGCCGTCCGACCCCTTTGTGTGAATTCTCGTCAACATCAAAAAGTCGCGAAAATCGCTCGTATCTATCGTTGGTAAAGCCCGCCCCATTGTCCGAGATTGAAATTCTAAGCGTGTCAGGTTGATTAACTGCGGCTATGCGGATTCGAATGTTTATTTCGGTTGCGCCTGCGTCAAAAGCATTAGCGACTGCTTCCAAATAAACCATTTCAAGAGATGATTTACTGAAAAACAACTTTACTGCTTGTCTTAGCTTTACCTTCATTGCTTATCTTTGATGGGTCCGTACAAGATAATCACCCCATGTTTCCGGCTCCAAGTGATCTATGGTTGCCTCAACAAACTTTATCCCTGTTTCAGTCAGCTCACCAACCCTTGTGAACGGTCCCCAGTCTTGGAGCTTGAAAAGTTTCGCTTTTACTAGATTAGAATTCTCATACTGAATTTTGAAAGGCTCGCTACTTTCATCCTTCGTCTTAAAATGATCGACGCTCATCGCCGCATTTAAAGCATTTTGCGCATGGGTGATGATCGCTCCGACAAAAGTGGAATCATCTAGTGGATCATAAAATACAATGTAATGTTTCGCCGTCGCCGGAGTTCGCTCAGCTCCTTCTAGAATTTCGCCTCGTTTACGCATGAATTTTACACCGAGTAACTATGCTAGCAAAAATGACAGGGTCAGACACTGCAGGAATCGAATCTCCCTCCTTTTCACCGACAGTTTCGTGCCAGCGGAAAGGTTAGCTCGCTCGGTGCGAAAGTCTTCGAACGATTGGGCAAAAACGGAAACGCGTGAAATCTCAACTTCTTCATTAATTTTCAGAATGGATTGGCAGTCCATCTGCTTAAATTCTTCACTTTTTTTCCGCGTTGTCGCCTAAGGAATACGCTCGGCTGTAAATCGCTTGAGTCACGTGTTTTCGAGACGACAGACTTCGTTGCGGTCACGAAGTTCAGCCAGAAGTTGGAATGCGTCAGTGAAGACGGTTAAATAATGGGATGTAAGAGGACAATTGACGGGATCTTAGATGACAAATTGAGACTGGCTTAAAAATATCCATTTTGGTGCAAAAACAAACCAGACATGGAATATTCGTGCACCAATTAGTGAGCAATTCTTTTCAACTTCTTTACAATCCGGAACGGCTAATCCCTAACTGCTGCGCTGCACGCGTTTGATTGTTGTTATTGATTGCAAGAGCACTCCGGAGAAGATCCTGCTCTATATACGTTCAAGATACAGTTCCATCCGGTCGCCGGGCATAAAATCATTGACGGCGTGGAGGAGGTTTTGCGGCACAGGTCTTGCATCTGCCTATTCACCGAGCAAACACAGATCGAGAAATTCGAGACGTGCTAGATAATTTTTGTTTACATTTGCGTGTCGTAAGTTGTATAACAGTCAATACTTAACCAGAACAGGAGTTCAATGGACGGTTGGAAAGAAGGTAACTTTTCTAACCTCGGAAAAAGCGTCTCTACGAATAAAGTCAGTTATCGATAAGAACGTTGGATAACGCCATTGGTTAAATATGATCTTGTTATAACGAGTCCGGGGAATTAAAATTGTGGATAACCCGATCCTATCCAAGTTGCAAACCTTACCAGGCGACCCGCCGAGTGGGTCCGACGGTGCGCTTGATCGGGAGGGCTTTTTTGCAGAATCGTTAAAGCTGATTCGCAAAGTAATTGCTGGTCGTCGATCCGTTCTGGCCGATGACGCTCCTGATATTTCGCAGGAGGCTGCGTTAAGGCTTTGGAAGTGGCTCACGAAGTTTGAGGACAGGGGCTCACGAATGGCAGAAGCCGATTGGAAGTCCTTCACCGCGCGTACTGCTCACAACGAAGTAAATCGAAACCTCTCAAATCGAAACAAACGGATAGAGACTTCTCTCGATGATACCGAAGCACTCGGTGCCGAGCTAGATGCTTCGTCCGCAGAGACTTTTGTTTTGGTCAAAACGGTCTGGCAAGGTATTTGCAAGCTGAGTCTTTATCAACGCCAAGCGCTTATTTTCAATTCGGTAGATCTCGTGCTTTATCTTTTCCAATTTGGAATCGAAGAGGATGAACTGTTAGCAAAGCTCGAACTGACAAAGGAGTCTTGGGAAAGGATTTCAACACGAATGCCTCTAACCGATATTGAAATCGCTGAGATAGCAAACCCGAATTCGGCCAATGGCCAAAGATCGACAACCGCAGGCGCGGTTAAGAAGGCGAGATTTGACGCTCGCAAGAGACTTAAGGAGTTGATGAAATAAATGAATCAAGATCACTTATCAGCTGCTGAGGTCGCCATGTTTCGGGAAGACAGTTTTTCTTCCCGATCGATCGAGATCGGCCGACATCTTCTCGCCTGCAAAGAATGTCGAGCAAAACTGCCATCAGTAACTCCGCAGGATTTCCGGGACTGTGTTCTCGGGGCCGACGGCGCACGACTGGATGAATCTGAATACAAATATCGATTTTTAGATTTTCCAATATTGTCCTTTGCGAGGGTAACGACATTTGCGGGATTCGCAATTCTGCTCCTGGCGGGAATCTATTTTGTTAGTGTTCAAAAGTTCAGTACGTCGAATACTGTTGCAAAAAGCGAGAATAACGCAGGCACGAATGAATTGAAGCCAGTCCCGAACACCGTTGCCAATCAGACAACTCACGAGAAGGTACAGTTACCGATTAAGAGTGTGGACGTGCCAAATAGAGATTCGAGACCAAAGCCCCCCTTAACAAAAACCGACCAAAGGAAAGTGGCAGGCGTTACTGCAAGCGGGCCAAAGTTGCAGAACGCCGAAACTCGCGGAAGCGAAAACCCTTGCTCGGGCGGGGCCACGATCAGTCTTGAATCCAAATCCGATGGGAAAGAGGTCTTTCTTAAATGGAATTCTGTAAAAGGGGCAGAGTCCTACGACATTTATATTTCTGACCTCGATGAGAACATGATCGATCATTTCGAGTCGAAATCTCAAACATATTACCGTTCTGCGGTGAGGCTTGATCCGGCAAAGTCCTATCGCTGGAAGCTGATCATTACGCTAAAGAACGGCAAAAAGATCGTTGGTCCGCCCCAAATTCTTACTTCGGGAACAGCCACGGAAGACAACATAAAATCCGGAGCCATGGAAAGACAACGGGGGTCGTTTGAATTGCGGTGTGTGGCATCAAAATGAACAGAATAAATCACAACAAAATTAAGTTTCTGTCGCGGGCGGTTATCCTCTTTTGCTTGCTCGTCTCAGTATACGGGCAGCAGTCTGACGATCTTCCAGTGCCACCCAGCTTCAAATTGGAGGGGGTTCCGCGAATCAAGAATGATGACGTCAAACACTTGTTTTTTGAACCGTCTGCAATAAAAAACAATTTGATATGGGACGTCGATCGAACGTCGCGAAAACTGTTTGTCACCGATGAAAAGAATGCCATCTATTCCGTAGAGTCGCCATTGGCTAAGCCAATGTTGGTGATTGACGGTAGGGTGCCAAACACTTTTCGAGTAAGTCCAAACTCTTCACTCGTTGCCTTTAACAACGATAAGGAGGACCAGGATAATTACGTGCTTTTCTTATGGGATGGCAAATCCGAGCCTCGAAAGCTATCGAGCTTTAACGGAAAAGACGATTCAGTTGATTCATTTGTCTGGAACCGAAATGGTAAGAGCATTTATTACACTCTCAACGACTACGAAACTAAGTTAACGAAACTCTGTCAAAGCGATTTGAGTGCGAGTAAGTGCTTCTCACTAGAATTGAAGGGCCTTTGGAATGTGATCGACATCGACGAAGGCAACATCTTGCTTAAGTACTGGAAATCTTCCAGCAATCAACACATATTCAATTATTCGATCGGCAGCGGCAAACTCACACCGCTTTCTGAATCAGGAAATGCGACGAAAGCGTTTTTCGCGGCCGGAAAGGCGTTCGTTATAGCAGAAGATTCGCCGGAGTGCGGGGGGAGTCGGTGCTTGATTTCGATTGATCCCCGTACCAACAAGAAGGAGAGTATAGGTCTTGAAAATGTCCGAGGATACCTGGGGGACATAAAGCCGTCGCCGGATGGAAAATCACTATTGGTTCAGGAAGCAATAAACGGAATCGACAGCCTCTGGATAGGAAAGATCAAAGACCGAAAAATTGTCCCAACCGCTTCAAACTTTCTGGGCGGCTCGTATGTCGTTTGGAATACCCGTTGGCTTTCCGAAACCGAGGTCGTCTTCACCATTGAAAATATCAGTCAACCTGCATTGATACAGTCGTTCGATCTCAGATCGAAGAAGACAACCACTTGGACGAACTCCCATTTGCCGGAGGTTTTGACGGGCACCGTGAAACCTCCCGAAACAATACGTTGGAAGTCTTTTGATAGTAAAGAAATTTCTGGATACATCGTCAAACCCACGAAAATTGAAAAAAAGAGTCCCGTGCTTGTGTTTATCCACGGTGGTCCTCAGGTGCTCGATCGCCCTACATTTAGTTCCGTGGATGTACGGTTTGCGACGTTCCTCGGGTTGTCCATTATCCACACTAACATCCGTGGATCGAGAGGATTCGGAAATGAATTCATGGATGCGGATAACGGCGCCAAAAGAGAGGATGCCGTTCGAGATATTAGCTCGCTTCTCGATTGGATCGAAAAGCAGCCGGACCTAGACGCGGATAACGTGATCATCCGTGGCGAAAGCTACGGGGGCTTGGTGGCTCTAGCGACCGGGCTAAGGGAATCTTCTCGAATCCGTGCCGTTATCGCCGAATATCCGCTAGTGTCGATCAGAAATTATCTGCAACAAAGTTGGATCGATGAATTTGCAAAGAATGAATACGGCGATCCAAAAGACGAAATCTTAATGAAAAAGCTTGATGAGCTTTCTCCGCTGAACAATGCTTCAAAATGGAAGGGGACGCCGTTGTTCCTGACCAGGGGAAAACTCGACTCAAGAGTCCCGGAAGGGGACGTTCTCGGCCTCAAATCTCAACTGCGAGAAGCGGGAGCCAATGTTTGGTTCATATATGCCAACGAGGCGGGACATGGCGTTGGAGGACGCTTTGTCACGGCGGCAATGTATGAATTTATTAAGACTCACTTACGGAGGAAATGAAATGAAACGAATCAAAACTCTTCTCTTGGGGATGGCCCTAACAACTCTGTTGGCTGGCAACATTTTCGCAACGGGTGCCGTGTTGCCAGCCACCAGCAGTATAGTCTCCTATGCGTTAACCGCATTGCTCTCGCTCGCAGGCGGCCCTGATCACTGTCCACTGCGGCAGTGTACGAATTGTAAGCCGAATAACGAGGGCGGTGACAATGGCAACGGTGATTGCCGTCCTACACCGGACTAGGAGTAACTTTGATGCGAAACAAACCGAACATGTGGGCTTGTGCGACAAGATCGATTCTGGTCATTTTCGCATTAGCCCTCATGTCGGAAATATCTTTGAGCCAACCCGGTTCACAGAACATATCTAAGCTATATTCAAAGGGATACTTTGAAGAAGTAGCCAAACTCGCCCCTGCTCAAATCTCGCGACTCTCACAATCCGGACGATTGGCAGAAGCATCTCATATAGCCTTTCTAACTTGTCGGACTTTCATCCAACTGGGTCGATATGATGAAGCTGCTCAGGTTGTTGACCCATTCATTTCCGATCCCAAACTACGAATTCGCTTTCCCGACTCTGTCGTATCTCTTTACCTATGTAAGGCAGCAGTTTTTCGTTCAAAGCGTGATTTTGGAGCGGCGCTTGAAAACCTGCGACTAGCGAAGTCGATATCGGCAAATGACTCAGCATCGCTCGCAGCTTACCAGTTGGAAGTCGGCAGGACCCTGTATTCAGCGGGTCATGATTTTGCAGCGATCATATGGCTGGAAAAAGCTGAAAAAGAGGCTCTGGCGAGCGGCCACATTTCCATTTACTATGACGCACTACGATTTCTGAGCTTAGCTTGGACTGCGAAGTTCTACTACGCCAACGCACTTAGTTATGCGGAAAGATTAGTTGCGAAATCTTCGATAGGAGAATTCGAACATCGAAACCGAATCGCGCATCTTGAATTAGCGAACCTACTCGATGTCACCGGCCAGCCGCAGCGAGCGAAGGACCTCTATCTCAAGGGCCTTGACCTTGCGACTCGAGCTAGAGTGAACTATCACGCCGGACAGTTTCTTTCTAGCCTACTACTGCGATCGTTATACGAGAATGATATAGAAGCCGCTAAGAACTACCTCGTAAGATTGGAATCAATCGATAAAGAAAAGCAATTTAGTTTTGAGCGTCTTCTTGGAAGGGCCTTGGTCGAGAACTTTAATGGAAATCGATCACTTTCCGAGGAGTATTTTTCAAGGATTGTAAGCGAAAAAGGCAGTTCCGAATTCATTGTGCCCTATTGGAGAAGCACGATTGCTGAGCGAGATCAGGACTGGAAAGCACTTGTTACGAATGCGCATTATCTGCGTAAATTGACGGAACAGGAGAACTTTCAAGACGACCTTCCCCAGATTTATTACAAACTCGCATTGGGTTCATGGCGGCTACGCGAAGAGCAATCTGCGAGGGAACACGCGGCAAAATCACTCTCCTTATTTGAGCCTTTTCGAAACACTCCTATCGTTGATCTTTCGATTGCAATGATGGAGGTTCACCATTCCCTCTATCGACTACTCAGCGAGATTGAGGTAGCTGGCAATCCCGCGAAAGCCTTTGAGTATTCTGAGCTTCTTAAGGCAAATCTGCTTAGAGACAGAATCGAACGATCGGCCCTTAAGCCACGCCCTGATCTATCCGACGCAAGCCGAAACCAACTTTTTACGACTTCTCGCAACTACGTCGAAGGAAAAGAAAATGAAGAGGCTCTAACAAAGCTGGAAAACGGCATCGTGGCCGAGAAACAAACAGCGAGCCAGCAAACTCAGGATTTCTCGACGCAGGGTTTGAAACTTCCGGAAGACGTGGCGATCGTCTCCTACGAATTCACGCCATCAGGTGAACTCCTAGCATTTGTTCTTGAATCAGCAAAGCCGTTGCGTGCCGTCAAACTTACCGTCAATGACGTACAGGCCACAAAACTCGCCTCAGAAACTCAAACTAAGATAAAGGATCGTATTTTCTTCAAGGTCGATGGGAAGAAACTCTACGATCTATTACTGAAACCGTTGGACTTGAACTCAAGTAACATAGTTATCGTCCCCGACAAACAATTGTGGAGAATACCATTCCATGCCCTAAGCCCAGACGGTAATAAATATTTGATTGAGACGAAAACGGTTTCGTATTCGCCGTCTGTCTATTTGCTAAAGCAACAACTCCTATATGAACCGCCAAATAGAAAAACTATACAGATCTTTGCGAATGATACCTTCAACCGTCAAAAACTTGGCTACGTGAACAACGAGGCGATGAGTATCGGAAAGTTGTTCGAGCCTCACCTCGGCTGAATGCCTCCAGATCGGATTTCCTCAAGTCGGCAGCGGAAACGGATATCCTTCATTTCTCTATGCACGCCCAACTCGATAGCGAGAATCCTCTATCTTCGTTTCTTGCCTTTCAGCAGAACGTCGCGGACTCGGGTAGGTTAAGCGTAAATGATCTTCTTTCTGTCCGTCTCAAACCAAACAACTTGGCATTTCTCGCATCATGTGACACCAGTAAGGTCCATAACGGCGAAGGTTTGATCAGCCTTCCATGGGCTTTGCTAGGCTCGGGAAGTTCATCAGTAATCTCGTCGCAGTGGGAAGCTAGTGACAGAGCGACACAAGATCTCACGGTCGCCTTTTATAGAGAGTTTCTAAGTGGACAGTCAACGGCCTCGGCACTTCAGAGGGCAGCCATTTCATTAATACAGAATAAATCAGCGGGCTTTCACGAACCCTTCTACTGGGCATCGTTTACGTTACTGGGTGACTTCCGGTAATCGCTAGACGTGGCTGTTCCGGCAATCGGAAATAAGTACTTGCTTGGCTATTAAATCGATCAGATCCGGTAAAATCTTCGGCTTGAATGATAGTCGGTTCAGTGAGAAGCCGGGCATAACTTAATGCTCTTCCTGGCAAGCGAGCTCTCGAGGCTATTGGAGCACATCCAATCTTATTGTATCGGCTCCAGGGTTTTGAAGTTGCCGTTCGTAGCGAACGCGAAGACGCCGATTGACCAGTCCCCGTAACTGGTGAACCCGATAATCACGAGAATCGGACAATCACAGTCGTACTTATTGGATGCTATTACCTGTCTCATCTGAGCTTTATCGGTAGAACTTGGAAAAGGTTGCCCACCAGGGTGTACGTGCCATTCGCCGATATAGTATTTCTTTCTTTTCCAAGCTCGCCCCAGTATCGATGAGAGTCCCTTGGTTCCTCGGCGAAACCAGCTTCTTTTGCTACGGGAATCGGAAGGCTCCGCGGTAAACGACTCAACGAGGGCGCAGTCGAGCGCCGCAGTGTACGCCCCGACGATGATCCCTCCCGTCTCATTCGGGAACTGATATTGGGCCTGGTCGAGTATAAAGCTTATCTGAGCCTTAGGAATCCGAACACCGATACGGTCATCGCTCGACCAAAAATCTTTGTAGTGCATAGGAAGGTGAGCGTCACTTTGCATGCGACATTGATGAGATGATCTCGTGAACCCCATACCCATCGCCGTCACTTGCGTACTCGTGAACTCTAAATGCTCTCGAACTACCATCGAGAGACTGAAGCAGTACTTTGATAGCGATCGAACCCCACATCCATATGTCATCCGCCCGTGCCGGAAAAACCGGATGCCAACAACCGACTCCCTCCCTCGGCGGAATTACGTCCGCGTTCTCGGCAGCGTCGGTATTCATCCAGGGGATTATTTCATTTCTATATTCCTCGAAGGGAAAATGAGTGTCTGTCGCTACGAAACTGTAAAGACGTTTGGCTCCGAAGCTGACCGAGAAAGATGCAAAAAATCTTTTTTGCTGCTTGGACTTCTCCCCGCTAGAGAGAACAGGGTTTTCTGACTCGCGGTACAATCGACTATCAAATCGTATGACTCCAGGCTGACGTTCGGTCCTTTTGGAAAGTTATCGGGGATCGCCCGAACCTTCGCCCAAGGCGAAAGCTGATTAAGATGATGGGCCAACGATTTGGCTTTGTTCAATTCGACATGGCGAAGATCCAATGTATGACGCGTCAGGTTTCCCGCACCGGTGTCGTCGCCGTCGCAAATGTCAAATTCAAAGAGAGCGCCCCGGACGAGGAATTCCGCAATTATCGACCCGATTGCCCCGCCACCGATAATTAACATCTTCTTTTCGAGCAGCGCGGACGGCAATCGTCCCCGCGAGTTAATTTGGTCCGAACTCCAATTCTCCGAGGCGATCCAATTAATCGGGTTGCTGCTCTGCAGCTGATAATTGTTAGCCCACCGGGCGGTTCGTATCGATGACTTGAAACCACTCACTTTGGACGTTCCGCCGTACAGTTCAGGAAGCTGTATTGCCGCCCAGTGGATGCGATCGGGAGCCTCACCGACCTTGTTCGGTATCGGGAAGCCTATCAGCAAGATATTTCCAATCCGCTTCTTTCCAGCTTTGGTCAAAGCCAACTCTTCAATGCTTGCCCGAAGATCGACGCCTTGGCGTCGGCAGGATTCGTCAAGGTCTCCCCATGTCAGCGGGGCCTGCCACGGCGGAACTACCGGCATACTAGGCAGTAGTATCCAGAGCCCGGATTTCTTGGAAACGGAAAAGCTGTTGATATGGTTTCCGAAAGGCGCGCCATACACGGGTCTGTGATTCCGTTTGAGGATTTTCTTTACGACGATCAGAGAGCGGTTATGGGGAGATCGCGAATATTCGAAATAACCTTTACGATCTGGAACCTCGCTCCAACGGGAGAGAGTGTCGGCTGTCTCGGAAAAAGCGACAAGAGAGTAGTCGGTGCTTGATTTTGGAAAATCCGGTAGCTCGAAGTGCTCGCCCGGTGGCACGAGTTGGTTCCTCGATGCGGCTTCCAGCCATTTGATCGCCCTTCGGGCAAGCCAGGCCAAGCGCTCAGGCGCCGTGAACGGTTCTTCGGACAGAAAACGATCGCCGAAAACAGCATATGGATCGCTCAGACAAACCTTTCCGGTTCTATATATCTCGCGTTTGCTCTTTCTATTGAGAGACTGATGCTGAAACGTATGTTCGATGCCGCCATCTTCCGAAGGAAAGAAATCGATCTCGCCAAATGGATACAAGCGATCGATCGCCACATACCAATCGGTTTCCGATGGCACGAAATTGCTAAACGCAAGATCGTTCGGCCGGAGCCGCAGGTTAAGGAGCCATTTCTGCGTCTCCTGGTCCCACTCGATTTCGCCCCGCACTTCGACACCCGCAACAGCTCGAAGAGCGTTTATTCCGGTTTGAAGGGCGTTGGGAGCGCGGGAGTGGGCTGTAGCGTTGACCATATTCGAATACTACCCAAAGGTCAGATCACCAGGCGAGCTGTTCCGGCGCGGCGCGGCATAACTTTTTGCCGAGCTGTCGTTGCCGCCGTTGTCATCCGTGTCAGTCGAACTTCTTTGTGGAAATTTGTCTCCAAAAAGGCTTTGCCAGAGCTCGACGCTTTTGGCCTTATCTTGCTCATCGAGCGCAGCTCGAGCCGTTAACGCATCCTCCGCGATCGCGTTGTAGAATGCTGCGAAGTCGGCGCCGCTCACGCGATGAAATACGTTATGGCCTGGGACGCCGTGATCGGGTAGAAAGGGAGTTGTTTCCGTCAGGGCATAACTACCGTATTTCTGAACTATAGATTCGAGCGTCAGGACAACGCCCTGAGCTACCGAACTTATCCCGTCGGGACAACAATCGCCTGTCAGATGTTCGAGTGGATAGCCCTTCGGGTATTTAGGCAGTTTCTCATTTGTCCTCTTCCGCCATTTGATCGCCTTTACTACATTTATATAGTGGGCATTACACAACTTGTTCTTTTGGGTGGTCCATGAGATCTGCTCTAACGGGTGAGTATCATCCCATTCGTCTGCGTCGCGGTCGGGGATTCGCAACGGCTCGAGCTTCCATTGCGTAACAACGCCTGCGGATTTAACAAGATCGACCTGGGACAGATAGCTCGTTCGTTCTTCGAAAGGCACCCACTCAGGTCCAAGGAACCAATCGGGTGATGATTCGACATCGCCGACGTAACGAACAGCCTTCGACTTGAGTTTCTCCGCTTCGACCTCAGACGGGGCGGACGTTATAACCAGATCGAGATCCACGTAAGACAAATTGATCCCGAAGGAGCGGCCTTGCGGCTCCCACTTGCCCTCGTAGTATTCATTCAGAAACGGTTCGAACAATTTCATAGCCTCATTGGGCTTGAACTCGTTTTCGTTGAGACTCGTCACGACGATCACATCGACGTCGGAGCGCTTGTCGCCCTTAGGTCGAATTGCCGTCGATCGCCGATAACTGCCCTGCAGAAAATCACTGATGTAGATGCCTTTGAGGCCATCATAGCTCCGCAGCCTTTCCCGAAGCGTTCTATGCCCGGTCTGCATTTCATTGCGCTGGTTCATTGTCGGGCGAATATTCGTCAAAAATTCCTTGAAGTAACTTGGTAATTCCATATCGTGATTCATTCTCCTTGTAACGGTTCATTGAAGCTGATCCCTCTTGTGTATGCTCCCAACTCCTTTGATCCAAAATCATATTCGTAGATCGCTAGACTGCAGCTTCGAGGCAGTCGAAGTAACAATCCGAGATAAAACATGAAGGCCGTCGGCGCCGCCGCAAATACGTGCACAGACTTGATGCCATCCGATTTGACCTTCCTGACGATTTCCTCGCAAGCCTCCTGAGCGAGCGTGAACGCGTGGTTACCGTCGCGGATCGAGTCGTTCCCGGGCCGGGGAAGAATTTCAAAGGCGAGGGATTGTGCCGCCCGGATGGATCGGTCCGCGAAGTCCTTAACGTCGTTCCACACCGAATGGGTGACACTGAACCCGACGATTAGTTCGTCCGCTTTACCGCCTGCGGCCATGCTGTCGATCCGCCATGTATCGCCGTCCGTACGATCGCCCGTTATGCTCCATACCTCAGGTCGTCTGAATTCGCTTTTCTGAACCGGAACGAATCTCGCCGGGCTCCTTGGTTCGACGCTCATGCCCGCCGCGAAGGCGATGCTGATATGCGTTTCGAGAAGCAAATAGAATGTTTCATCGGAAGCTTGGTATTTTTCGAGAAAATCCGAAACCTCCTTTTTCACGTCCTCGTCCCAGGTTGATCCCGGTCGTAGATGACGTCCTTCAAAATGCGGCGTAAGACAAACCATGTCGTGCGTCAAGTTAGGCATTTCTTCCGCGTATCGCATAAAACTGCGTATTCCGAGCGTCTTCTCTTTCGGATAGCCATGCGACTCTCCAACCCACATGCCGTGCTGCTCCGCGATCTCCTTTATGGTGTCCCGCGTGAAGGACATAGAAACGCCGGTGGCATGAAGCTTCCTGACCAGATCGTCGTATTCGCTAGAAAGTTTGTTCTTGTCGATAGGGCGCAGCCCTGCAAGATGTAGCCTAATGTTGAGTTCCTCCCGGAACCTGACGATATCTGGGCCTTGTACTATACTCATCGCCGAAACGATTTCTCGGAGCTCTTCGTCATCTATTGCGAGATGGTTTTTCCACTCATTTCGCAACACCCACATCGCGGACCTATCCGTTTTTCCTTCGAAGAATCGATCGAGATTCAGTCGTCCGTCTTGGCGGCTCCAGATAGGGGAGAGCACGTCGTCGGGGTGAACTGACGAGGGACTATAGAGGTGATAACCGAAACGCTCTCCCGAACCAAGCTTGGAACGATGAGCATTCAGCAGTTTCTGAAGAAAGGAATTTGTCGTCGCACCGATGTAAGCCGGATCCGTCAAACTCGTGTGCAGGATCGGAGCCGTGTTGTGAGAATGAAACTTCGCCTGGAAAAAATCTTTCGATCTGGAGCCGCCGCCGTCGAGGATAGGTACCGAGTAGGTCACGACAACGTCGTCGAATGATTTAACGTCGTCAACTTCATACTCGACGAGGACCGTCTTAGTGTGAGGGAGGAACAGATCGCAGATCTTCGACCAAAACAGGAGCGATTGATAGTCGTAACCCAATTGAATTGCAAGAACTGATTTAGACATTGCTTCGTTTGCGTAGCTGCACAACGCAAATCATACGCGCGCGCAAGAATAGAACAAATCCTAGAACAATGCAATTCGTTCGGTAGATTTCGTGTTTGTGCTGTACAATATAAAGATATGGCGACGCGAGAACTTCACCCCGTGCAGAAACGGCTGCTCGAATTGCTCAAAAGAAGCATTGACGATCCACTCACCGTACGGGAATTGCAGAGTGAGCTCGACGTGTCATCGCCGAGTGTCGTTCAACATCACATCCGGCAGCTCGAGAAGTACGGCTTCCTGCACCGTAACCCAGGCAATCCACACGATTACCAAATAGTAGCGGATGATCCGGAAAAACGGATCACCTATTTAAATCTCTACGGTCTGGCCAGGTGCGGTCCCGATGGTTCGATTCTAGATGGAAACCCGATAGATAGAATACCGATCGCCAGTCGGCTACTCGGATTTCAGTCAAAGGATGCATTCATGGTTAGAGCTTCGGGTGATTCGATGAGTCCGAAGATAAATGACAAAGACTTGGTGATCGTAAAAAAGGCCCGAACTTGGGTCGACGGGAATATTGTCGTAGCTGTCAATGATTCGGTTGCCGTTATTAAGAAGGTGAATCGAGAAGGTAATGCTTTTATACTCCGATCCATAAATGAGAAGTATCACCCGTTTATCGCGGCTCCGGACTTCCGGGTCGAAGGTGTTGTTCGCAGCATCATCTCCTATACAAAGACATAAGATAATCGGCCGGGCCGGATCAGTCGGAAATAATATTTATTGAGGGGAGTCGCTGGTAACTTGTGCAGATGCGAGCTTCTGTTCAGACAGTATCAGCTAACCAACTATGACGTGGATAAAATGAAGGGCAGCTTCCCAAATGATCGAGATTCGATGGAACAACTTTCGGGCGAAATTCGAAGGGCGCGCGGACAAGGCGTTCGAGCTACTTTGCTATCTTCTTTTTCTTCGTGAGCACCGGTTGCCGGAGAAGGGTCTTTTTGGCTACTACAACCAAATCGGCATTGAGACAGAGCCCGTCCTCATCGACGGCGAGTGGGTCGGGTTCCAGGCAAAATACTCCGACTCGCAGGTCAACGTCTCGGCAATAGAGGAGTCTCTAGGTAAGGCGAAACGCAAACACCCTGATCTACAGAAGGTGGTCGTCTATGTGAACCATGAGTTCACCGAGACCCGTAAAACAACCGACCCACCTAAATCTCAATCAGACCTCGAAAAGTTTGCCGCGAGTTTGGGGCTGACGATCGATTGGAGAGTCAGATCGAACTTCGCTTCGCTTCTCTCCTTACCCGAAAACCAGGATTTCGCGGAACACTTCTTTGTTCTCGAACCCGGACGATCCGAGTTTCTGACCGAGTTGAAGCGCCACACGGCAGAGTTGCTTGATCCTATACGTACTTTGATAGAGATACGCAACACAACGATAAAACTCGACAGAACGAAGGAATTAGAACGCTTGAATTCCATTGGAACGCCCGGACGATTGATCGTAGTTCACGGGCCGGGAGGGGTTGGCAAGACCTCGCTGTTGAAAGAATTCTCCAAGTCCGTTGGGGATGCGATTCCGCTGCTGGTCTTCAGGGCTTCGGAATTTAACGTACGCCACATCAACGATTTTTTTACGCCGTATGGCCGACCTTCGCTTTCCTATTTCATAGATGTCTTCTCAAAGGCGGACAGAAAATATCTGGTGGTCGATTCTGCGGAAAAACTTTCCGATCTAGATGACCACGTCGCATTTCGCGAGTTTCTTCGGCGGCTGATCGATTCCGGTTGGACGATCTTTCTCACGGCACGTGATGTTTACCTCGATAGCCTTACGTTCCAGCTCGTGAATGTTTTCGGTCGGAGTTTTGAAAAGGTTACTTTGACGGCCATTTCGGATGAGGAACTCGATGCGAGTGCCTCTGCATACAAGTATGCGCTTCCGTCATCTGAAAGACTTAGAGAACTCATCCGAAATCCGTTTTACCTTGCCGAGTATCTGCTGTTAACACCTGAGGGCGACATCGGTGGGACGTATGGCGAGTTCAAAAAAAGCCTTTGGAAGAAGAAGATCCGATCCAGCGGGTCAAAAGGTCTGATCGATCGCCGCCGCGAAGAGACCATTCTGGCAATAGCTCGGCATCGCGCTGATTCAGGCTCGTTTACTATGTCGATCACCAATTCAGACGCCGAAGCTTTGCAAGCGCTTGAACTCGATGAAGTGTTAGGTTTCGACGAGGCGAGAGCCGGATACTTCATCACGCACGACATATACGAAGAATGGTCCCTCGAGAAAATAATCGAACAGAATTTCGAACGCCGAGCATCGACGTCGAATTTTTTCGCGTCGATCGGCAATTCACTCCCAATGCGCCGCGCCTTCCGTCACTGGCTATCGGATCGGCTAAGGGATGCTCCTTCGACGGTCAAACAATTCGTAGAGCAATCGATTGCCGACACAACTTTAGGTCAGCACTGGCGCGACGAAGTGCTTATTTCGGTGCTGCTTTCTGACGCTTCGGAAGCATTTTTCGATATGTTCGAGCAGCTGATCTTGATCGACGATTGTGAATTACTGATCCGTCTGATATTCCTCCTCCGAACCGGTTGCAAGGAAATCGATTTCACGCTCGCAAAAGCGATGAGAGAATTTCAGGAAGTTGATGCCGGAACTCTATTCACGCGTCCGATTGGGAGCGGATGGACGTCTGCGATTTCTTTCACCCTTAAGCACATCGACAAGTTCCTGCCGGATCGCATACCGGTGATCGTATCGTTGCTTGAAGATTGGACCCGTTCTAACAAACTTGGCACCGGATCAAGAACCGCAGGATTGATCGCTCTTACCTGCTACAACAGTGTCGTAGACGAGGACACCTACGCAGATAGCAAAATGGTCGAGCGTCTCGTGACGGTCATGTTCAACTCTGCCACCGAGATCAAGCCCGAGCTTGAGATAATTCTTGATGAAGTGATTTCTGCAGGCCAGGTTCAATATCGTCAACGACATTATCAGGTAATCCACTTACTGTGTTCTGAGATGGCAGGGTATACCGCTGCCCAAGCCCTTCCAGTCAAAACGATGAAAGTCGCCGAGCTGTATTGGATGCGTAGCGAAGGTGAAAGGGCCGACGACCATATGGGTGTGGAGCGACTCTTTGATATACGTTTTGTAATGGGTAACGAATATTTCCCTGCAAGTGCGTTTCAAACGCCTATGATCGCCTGGCTTCGAGCTGAACCGTTCGAGGCGTTCAAGTTTCTTCAGCTGCTGAATGAAAAAACCATCGGACACTATTCTAAGTTTGATCCCGATCCTGATGCTGAAGAGATAAACATCGACGTAGACGGCAAGCGGGTCGTCCAGTATGTTGACGCAAGGGTTTGGAATATGTACCGCGCTACGCAGGTAGCTCCGTCGCTGCTTGAATCGATGCACATGGCCCTTGAGCGCATACTGTTCGAGATGGCTGAAGTTTATCCCGAGCCCCTTATCGTTTCCATCTGTAAGAAACTCCTTTCGAAATCGAATTACGGATCGATTACTGCGGTTGTCACTAGCGTAGTTCTGGCACAGCCGGGAAAACTATTTGACGTGGCAAAGATCCTGTTTGCGGATCGCACGATCCTACTGCAAGACAACATTCGCAAACATAACGATGCGACAAGCGCGAGACACCTGTACACGATTCCCTCGATGGGACGAAGGGATATCGACCACCATGTCCAGGAGCGACTGGAAACGTGCGATCAAGAGCATCGCAAATGGAGCCTTGAAGACCTCGCCCGCAATTATCAGTACTTTGACTATTTTAATGATCCAAAGCTCGCAGCGGAACGTCAGTCGGAGATCTGGGAAATACTCGATCGTCACTACTACAAACTGCCCCCTGATAACGAGCAGTCCGAAGACGATAGAGCGTGGCGGATGGCCCTGGCGCGAATGGACCGAAGGAAAATTACTACAAAGGTCGAGGCGGAAGAGGGTACTGAACGGATGATCGTGAGTTTTCATCCGGAGATCGCCCCGGATCTGCAGGACTATCAAGAAGAAGGCTCGACGATGACTGCCCAGTTTACAGAGTTCCTACCATTGAAACTCTGGGCGATTGAACGGTTCGAGAAAAGAACACCCGACGAAAACCAGTTTGACGGTGATCCATCAACGGCCTTCGAGAAATCATGTGAGATAACGGCACGTCTTGAAGACATCAAGGAACAGGGCGAGCGAAGTCGTTTTTGGTTGATAAACGGATCAACTCCCTCATACGTCTCCGCGATCCTTCTTCGTGATCATTTCGACGAGCTCTCTCCTGAGCAGGTAGAATCTTGCGCCGAAGTACTGCTCAACTTCGCGACGCTCCCGTTGATACGAGAGAATTACTTTTATCAGAGCGGAGACGGGGTTGAGCCCGCGATCACCAGCTTGGGTGTCGTCTTCGCGCGATGCCCTGAACTTCGTACAGAAGTTAAAGAGATTCTGCTATTACATTTGCTCTCTAGGATAACCGATACATCAATCCTTGCGAGACGAAGCATTCTGCAGCACCTCTGGAAAACGCATCCCGCCGACGCTGAGTCATTGCTTTGTGGTTTCCTTTCCCTCAAAGCGAGTTACGATAAACTGGCGGAAAAACACTATTTCGATAAGAGAAGAAACTGGCACAATGACAACGCGGAAGAAGT
Organism: Chloracidobacterium sp.; assembly: GCA_016720705.1. Classification (NCBI taxonomy): domain Bacteria; kingdom Pseudomonadati; phylum Acidobacteriota; class Blastocatellia; order Chloracidobacteriales; family Chloracidobacteriaceae; genus Chloracidobacterium; species Chloracidobacterium sp. The sequence goes on from JADKKB010000007.1 coordinate 26,678, forward strand.
CGTCGCCGGTACAGTTGAGAGTTTCTCCACGATCTTTGCAAAGGAAAACGTGGAGTTGTTCGGGCGCGTAAACGACAACGAAATTGAACTGTCCGAATTTGGAGACTTCAATGACATTCCAGCTGAAGTATTGTCAAATGCCCTCGACCTTTTGCCATTGGGTACCGACGCACCTGCTCACAAAGAACTGATCAATCTAGCCGGGGTACAACTATCTGAACCTGATATCCTAGCTGACGCAGATAGCCAGTCAGGCTTTCTTCTGAAGCGACGTACAATGCAGAAGTTTGCGAACCTGGTGATATCAGCCGTACCGTCTGATGCCGTCGCATTTGTTCGCCCTTTCGTCGAAACATTCAACTCTTCAGTTGTTCCGGATTTGTTCGAGCAACTGATCTTCGCTGAGGACGAGCTCAGACAATACGAGTCGTTCTGGGAAGTGTGGCAAGCTTTCTACCCGAAGCTGGTTGAACACGGTAAGACTCGAAGATGGAGGGATAGGCCTGATCGGTCGATCAGAAACTACTTCTTAGCGTGGGAATACTGGAAGACGGAATCAAAGTCTTGGCCTTCGATTCGGGATCGCGAGAAAGTCTTCTTCCAGAACGCTGTCCGCGAATTAGGCCAACATCCATCTGCGTTTTACGGGATCTCTCGGTTCCTTAACGAGATCGGAAGCTCTTTTCTTAATGAAGGGATCGGATGGATCAGTGACCTACTTAAGCTAGGGCCATCACCCGCAACTGAATCCCCTGAGACAAATACAACCTACTATTTGGAACTGCTGGCTCGACGTTATGCTGATCTCGAACGACGAACGATTCGAAGCTCGCCTGAAGCAAGGGATCGAATAATACGTATTCTCGACTATTTGGTCGAACAAGGTTCCATAAATGCTTTTCTACTGCGTGATCAGCTTGCCTGATTTGCATGTCGTTATCGACCAATTAAGTTCCTTGTCCGGTCCCAGACACCTTTAAAGTAGGCGAAAAGGTCTAAATTATGGCATCAGATGAGGTCGGCGCATAACCCACTGAGATTCTATTTCTTTCATAGAATCTCATTAAGAACATTCTTCGGTCGTGACCTCTTTTTGACGCTTCGGTTCTATTTCCAACATCCGCTGTGGGGAACATCAAGCTGTTTCACCGCTTCAAGCATTAGATCTGCATCGGTTTCAGCGTATATGTTCGTGATACTCATGTCTGAGTGTGCGAAGAGATTCTGTACGATCAGAGGATTTGTATTTCTTCGGATAAGTTCACTGGCGAAGTAGGTTCTTAGGTCGTGAAAATGATAGTTCTCTTCTCGAGTTCCATCTGGTTTATTGATCTTGGCTCTTATTAGAGCGGGATGCCATCGTTTGCGAAAATCGACAATCGGAAACGGAAGTTGCCTGTCGGCAATCAATTCTCGCAAGACGGATGTCGCGGTTGCGTTGATCGGAACCGATCTAGGGGGGCGACCTTTCGAACCAATAACCCAAATTCGCTGATTCTCAAAATCGATAACACTTTCGTCAAGAGCCAAGAGTTGGCCCCGACGCAGTGGCGTATTAACGGCCAACTGGACAAGCCTATAAAGTAATCGGTCCGATTCGAGCTCCTTCCAGAGAGCTTCTTTTTGCTCGGCTGTGAGCAGTCTTTTTCGAGGTGGCGGTTCCGGAAGTGCTTTCACATACTGCATCGGATTGCGCTCAAGGAGATCCTCTTCACAAGCGAGGCTGAAGATCTTGGACAGGGTCGACATGATCCTGTTTATCGAGGACGGCGAAATGGTGCTCTTCTTCTTCCGCTGGTTTTTTCCATATTGCAATTTCGATCTGCAGTCACGGCAGTCTTGCGGGGTAATGGAATGCAATGGTTGATCCTTGAGGTGCGTCAAGAGCTGCTTTATGTAGAGGTTTTTCGCGCCTTTATTTACATTGTTCTGCTCAACATACTTTCGATATGTCATCTCAACAAACTGACCAAAGGTAATTGTCGTGTCTGTCAGCCCAAACGCTCTGTCGAAAAGCTGCTTCACCAATTGTCGTACAGCAAGTTCAGCTTCTTCCTTGGTCCGCGCGGTCGGAATAACCTGATGAATGGTCTTATGCCCTTTAACTCGTCTGTATACCCACCAGCGAGCTGCCGCATACGCCGGATGCTTAGCGTTTATCCGCTTACCGTTATATTTCTTAAAAACTGACATACGCTTAGTAATTCGCTAACCAGGCATCCACTTCAGTTCTGTTGAAAGTTGGCCGGCCCACTCCGTGAAATGGAAGGCCATTTTTCCTCATCCATCGATTGATCGTTGCTCCCGATTTCTTCAAATACTTCGCAACTTCGGACTTCGTCATGATCTGCGGCGGCTGAGATGAATGTATAGCTTTTTCGATGGCCCCCGCGACGGAGGTGTCGATCAAGCGAATCAGCTCTTCTTTTTCTATCGTGATAATTTCAACCATTTCCTGAACCTCCGATCACCAGTTGGCAAAAAATGTGCCTCGCCAAAAAGCCATTAAAATAGACAGCATCGGCCATAAAAGTCGCGAAAACGCGCCATTCGACGCAGTTTTGCACCACACAAAGGATGTTTATAAACCAGCCCGATCAAGAGTGATGATCTTTGAGAGTTTTGAGCAGAAAAAGGATGACAAAAAGAATACTGCAACCAACCTGCAACCAAGTCAAAAAAATGGGGCTTCCAGCAATCGCTGAAAGCCCCATGTTTATTGGTCGGGACGACGAGATTTGAACTTGCGACCTCTCGCACCCCAAGCGAACGCGCTACCAGACTGCGCTACGTCCCGAAAAGTCGAATTGTTAGATTAGTTTTACAACCGGGAATTGTCAAACCTACCGTTGCGAACGATCCAATCTGTTATGCCACCGGTTTGGGCTTAAGGATCTCGCGCAACTCCAAAAGGTTTTGGGCAAGTGATTTTATTGCCTCGTGCTGATCGCCATCGAACACTGGGGGGATGTCGAACGGCAGTGGCGGCTCAAGTACGGGTTCCGACCGCTTGAAACCAGCGTCAAAGAGCATAGGGGCACTGTTTCTAGCGGGTTCAACGACCGTATGTGATACCACGGCAGGCGTTGGGGTCACAATTACTTCTTCACGGCGTTCAGATCTCGGCCTGAACCCGTCTTTAATTTCCTGTTGAAGCTTTTTCCGAGCGCCGGCGATCGTAAACATCTCGTTGTACAGAAGTTGCTTTATCCGAAGAGCAATCTCCACATCTCGCCGACGGTAGCTTCTTTGACCGGATTTATTCTTTTGAGGCGAAAGCATCGAAAACTCAGTTTCCCAATACCGAAGTACGTGGGCCTGAACATCGAGAAGTTCACACACTTCACCGATCTTGAAATAGATTTTCTCAGGTATCACTACAGGTTCTTGTGCCATCGACGAGGAGATTGTGTTAAAGTTTTTTCTAAGACTGTCAAGCGTTATTGTATGTATTTAATAAAGTTGTGTCAATGAGAAAGTAATGCGAACAGAATTTGAAATGATCGAAAGCCTAAAGCATTCTTTCAACCTGAAAAGGATTGGCGACGATTGTGCGGTACTGCCAAAGGACGCTTACACCGACCTCGTAGTCACGGCCGATATGCTTGTCGAAGATGTTGATTTCCGACTGCATTGGGCGACAGCCGAACAGATCGGACACAAATCACTTGCAGTTTCACTTTCCGACGTTGCCGCAATGGGGGGACGCCCAATGTGGGCGTTGGTTTCGATAGCCGTGCCCGATCGACTGTGGAATTCTGGATTTGTCGATAGATTCTTTGCCGGCTGGCACTCTATTGCAGCAGAATTCGACGTAGAACTCGTCGGCGGTGACATATCCGGATCGCCGAATTCGCTCGTGATCGATTCAGTCGTCGGTGGTGAGGTAAAAAAAGGGAAAGCGATCTTGAGATCCGGAGCAAAAGTGGGAGATTCAATCTACGTTAGCGGATCGCTAGGCGGAGCGGCGGGCGGTCTTTATATACTTGAATCGACCGGAAATGTGGCAAGCTTAGACACTGAAATGGTTCTCCGGCAACTTCAACCGTCGCCTCATGTATTACTCGCTAATTCATTGGTTTCATTGTATGTACTATCATCGATGGTTGATATTAGCGATGGCCTATCGTCGGACCTCGGTCATATCTGCCGTTCAAGCAATGTGGGCGCCCGGATATATGCCGAACGCATTCCGATCGATTCCGATCTGGCTGATATATTAGACCCAAAGTCGGCACTCCAAAAGGCTCTAAATGGCGGCGAGGATTTTGAACTTTTATTCACCTCGAGTAATCCTAACATCTCACTGAACGAACAGTTTCGAATTACAAAGATAGGTGAAATTACTGAACGTAACGAGTCGGTAAAAATAGTTATTGACGGCAAGTCCTGCGAATTATCGTCAGGCGGATTTCAACATTTTTGAACGTTGAAGACTCCCTCCAGACCCAAAGTTCAAATGGCTATATCTTGCACAAATGACCCAAATAATATTACATTAGGAGCATAAATTTACGGAGGAGAAGGGTTTGCTCACAGGACGCGTTTTACTGTTGAACTTTTCGTATGAACCGCTCGGCACCGTCGGTGTGGCTCGTGCTGTTTGTTTATGGTTTCGTGGTGCAGTTTTTGTCGAAGAAAATGACGGAGACAATGTGCTTCATTCGCCCTCGACAATATTCCCCGTTCCATCAGTCGTACGTTTGCGGCATTACGTTCACGTTCGTCGAAACAACCGTGAAACAACGATGAAACGTGCGAGGATTTACATCCGCGACCGTTACCGTTGCCAATACTGTGGTGAGAGCAAACACGCCAAGGAACTCACCCTCGATCATATTTTCCCGCGTGCACAGGGCGGTGAGAGTACGCCCCAGAATTTAGTAACTGCCTGCGTAAAATGCAACCAACGCAAGGGCAATCGAACGCCTGAGCAGGCTAGAATGCCGCTACTTACATCCCAAAAGTTGTTACGATTGGGTCTCGACCACGTTTTACTTTGTCACTACGCTGAGAGTCGCCCCGCATGGCGGAAATATCTGTTTATGGATGACCTCGACGACGAAACGGTCCAAGCGGTCGCCGCTTAAGATCAGATTATTATTTTTTTTACAAGCAACTGCCGACCAGTGCAGGTTTTGCGGATCTGACAATGTAGATCTAAGTTTTCTGCGCTTTTCTAGCGTAATATTTCCCAAGTCGTTCGGACGTTTATGATGAGCCCAATGAGATATAAGACAGAAACCGAGATCGCAGAAGTTGTTCGAGGATTTGAAGAAACGACGATCAGCCGCGATGAATGGAGACATGCCGAGCACTTGACGCTTGCCCTGCACTATCTAACGCTTTACGACTATGAAACGGCGACACAACAAATGCGCCAAGGTATATTCAGGCTCTTAAAATCATTTGGCGTCGATCTGACTAATGAAATGCCGTATCACGAGACATTGACGGTGTTTTGGATGAAATCCGTGAACGAATTTAACAAGGACAATGAAAGCTCGTCGCTATTTGATAAGGCGAATAATTTGATAGCGAATCACGATAAAGACCTTCCGCTCAAGTTTTACACTCGCGAACATCTCTTTTCCGACAAAGCTCGGGCCCAATTCGTCGAGCCTGATATCGTCAACTTGTCTTAGTTAATTCTTATTATAAGTCTCCGAAACAATCGACCCAATCCGTATAATTTCCGCGGTGAACTCCAGCCCAAACAGAACCTAGAGAGTTATAATCCGTCAGACCTCGGGAAATGTGCTTTCCAGTCCAAGGTCCATTGCTTACTGAACGAAATTGTGGTTCCATTGCTCGAACGTCCGCCCAAGTACTATCGCCGGAGACCTCGTATATTACATTTACGTGTCGCTTGCTCGATCCAAATTCCGTGAATGCGATGAGTATTGGACCGCACATTAAAAGGTCACGAACCTTGTCGTATGTGAAAGAACTGGCCGTTTGAAATTCGTGCAAATGCATACCATTTTCGCGAATAATTGATTTCATATCAGCATCCGGCATGCCGCCTTGCTGTGTTGCTCGAGATTTGTAGCGATTCCACAAGGCTGTTTGCGATGCGTTGATCGACATTGCTGCCTTGTACCACCATTTAAGTGATGCGGCCCAGCAGGCCATATCATTAATTTGTTTCACTGCCGGAATGTTTCTGTATTTGCCCATAATTTTCACATCTGAAACCGGAGCGAAATACTCGGTCTGATGTACCAGTAATATTGACGCGGCGTCCGCCTCTTTTTGCCTAAGTCAACAAAAAAAGCGAAATTAACGCGACTGAGTTATAATTTTAGGTTTACTAATTATGTTGTCCTTTTTTAACACACTTTCGCGTCAAATCGAAGAATTTCAGCCGATGGAAGATGGCAAGGCTCGAATGTATATCTGCGGGCCGACGGTCTGGAATTTTGCTCATATTGGTAACTTCCGGACGTTTATTTTTGGGGATATTCTACGTCGATATTTGAAATTTAAGGGCTACGAGCTGACGCACGTGATGAACCTGACCGATATCGACGACCGTATCATCAAGGAAGCCGCCGCGAGAAACATTTCGATCGATGAATTCACAGAGCCTTTTGCTCAGTACTTTCTCGAAGATTTTGACGCATTGGGCAATGAACGGCCGGAAATAATTCCGCGCGCCACTCACCATATTGCCGAAATGGTCGAGATCATTTCCAAATTATTGGCCAATGGCCACGCATATGAGTCAGACGGTTCGATCTATTACCGAATATCTGCGTTTCCGGAGTACGGCAAATTATCAAAGATCAGCTTTTCGGGCAATATTGCGGGCGGGAGTGAGCGGATCGACACTGATAAGTACGATAAGGAAGATGCTCGCGATTTCGCTCTGTGGAAGCTTGTTGGCGAAAACGACCATCCGGGCTGGGATGCACCTTTTGGGAGAGGGCGTCCGGGATGGCATATTGAATGTTCCGCGATGGCAATGAAATATCTCGGCGAATCGTTTGATCTCCACGCGGGCGGTATGGACCTACAGTTTCCGCATCACGAAAACGAGATCGCGCAGAGTGAAGGCTCGACCGGTAAACAATTTGCCAAATATTGGCTCCACAGCGAATTCTTGAAGATCGATGACGTGACAATGTCGAAATCGACGGGTAATTTCTTCACGTTTCGAGACCTTCGCGACCAAGGATATTCTCCGCTTGCTATCCGATACCTTTTACTTTCAGTACCGTATCGCAAGCAGCTAAACTTCACGTTCGAAGGGTTGCAGGGTGCCGAGAGCACCGTAGAGCGACTTCGTACTTTCAGACGCTTGGTATCGGAAGCCGTCACGGACAATGGAGTTCACGAAGGTGTTATGGCAGCGGTAGAGAATTCGCTCCAAACCTTCGAATCGGCAATGGACGACGATCTCAATACCGCGGCAGGTCTGGCCGCCATCCACGATCTGGCCCGTGAGGTCAATTCGGTGGTCGCAAAGGGGGGGCTTCGATCCGACGATAAGGCGGCGGTCATTGACGCGATAGCCAAATTTGATAGTGTATTGGGAATTTTTGGCGAGATGGACGTTGAGTTTCTCGATGATGAGATCGAGGCACTCATTTCCGATCGACAAGAGGCTAGGCGAAACCGGAATTTTGAGAGATCAGACCAAATTCGTGATCTACTTGCAGAAAAAGGGATAATGCTTGAGGACACAAAAGACGGGGTCCGATGGAAGCGGAAATAGTATCGATTAGTGCACAAGATTCACTTTGCAAATCGGATAAGTAATGCGGCCTCTGTGCCGGCCGCGATCATCTTTCGATCCGTAACTCGATAACCCCTAGAAACAAAATTGCTGATCGGCGGCTGAGTGTCATCCAAGGTCTTTGCTCGAAACATCAACCAGAATGCCTGATCAGTTACGTCTCCAGCGTTTTTGGTCGAAATTTCACCGAATCCGCGAGGCAGAAAATAGGCGGTATCTTCAATCATTTCATCGATCCCGACGAGTTTGGTAATTTGTGAGTGCGTTGAATTTGCGTGCACAGCAAACCACAAGTGATACCCAACTAGATCCTCAAAGACGAATATCGGTTCATCGATTCCAGTTTGTTGCACGGTTACCGATAATGGCTCCCAGGCACACCAGACGTAATTGTTTGGCTCACTTCGCACCGATTTGACGAATGCTACCGTCGCCAGCAAAACAAAGATGGACGAAAATATAGCAGGAACAGCGTTGGAACGCAGTCGCCCGATCACAATTCCGGCCAATATCGCAAATGGGCCAAACACTACGATCAAATGGCGGGTACCCCAAATCGAGTAAGGTGATAGCCAACTGACTCCAAACGCTATTGCACAAGGCACGATCACAAATAAGGCCAGCAACCCGATCCCGTTGCGTGGATCACGTTCCACAGAATTCCAATTAACGGCCACGATTACCACAATGGCCAACATCAATATTATTATAGGTATAATTACGGACACGTCCGTGAATGGCTCTGCACTACTCGCCTGAAAATAGAAGGGCTCAATAACGCCGGTAATTAAGTGAATTAATTGAAATAAGCCGGGTTTCTGCATCCATCCGATGTTTTGACCAACTCCCCCCCCTGCATTCGACGATCTTAGAACGGCGATTACCCAAGGCAAAAAACCAACAAAGACCCCAGCAAACATCAGAATGATCGGCCGGATCTTAATTCGTTGAAAGATAACGATCGCAAGGACTTCCCCGGTGATAACAAACCATCCGAAATAGTGGCTGTAGACGAGGATCAGATTAACGACGATGAGTGCAGATAGGCTTTTTCCCCTAATAAAATAGCGAATAAAGAGCCAAATCGAAATAAGTGAGAGTAGCTGAAGCAAGCTATACATACGCACTTCTTGCGCGTATTTGACCAGCGAACCGTTGACCGCAAAAATCAGGAGACCCACCGTTCTCTGCCAAAACGAAAGCCGAAGTTCCTTCGCGATCATCAAAAACGGAAAGATACAAATACACGAAAGTGTCACCGGCAAAATCCGTAACCATACGAGGCTCTCGCCGCCGACAGATATCCACAATTTTAATAAAACGTAAAAAAGCGGTGGATGGATCAGATCGAGTGCGACAAAGGACAGAATAGTCTGCCAACCGTGCTCCGCGGCGTGAACACTGAATATTTCATCGAACCAGAGGCAACTCCGATCAAGTCCCCAAAATCGAGAAAATACGGCTATACACACGATCAGAACAGTCGCGGCAATACCGATCTTTGTCCGAGTCGACATTTATAGTGAAACGCCGTCACAGAGTTTGCCGCCAATGCTCGTGTAACTTAACAAAACTTCTTTGTAGGTGTCAGTATCGCGGCAGAATGAGTGGCAGCGATCGTAAGGCTTAGAATATATATGAATGCTTACCGCTCGTTCGCGATATTCGTCGAGGTTTAGTATTTGATGAACAGGTGCCTCAAGATCAACTGCGGCCGCCGTATAATCAGCAAGCTCAAATGAATCAGTTTCTTCAAGTTTGCAATAATTTCGCGAAGGATCCATCTCCATAACACGAAAGTTCTGACCGCTTAGACGGCCAACCGGAACCGTCATCCAGCATTTTTGATCCCAATGATCGTGAATGCGAGAGGCCTGTCCTATCTCCCAGCAAATCACTAACATTTCAAATCGCTCATCTTTATGTATCAGATTTCGGGTGTAGTAATTCGGGCTCCAAAACACATATGGTTCCAGCGACTCAGCCGCGACCGAATTTTCACGCAGAAAGCCGTAAACCCCTTCACAAGTAAATGCCTCATCCGGGATACCCTTAAGGCCCTGCACCAATTTTTCTATTGAGATCATAAATTCCATGGCGATGCCAAAATTCCCTTCCGAAAACGATTGCAACAAAATAGTCGAAACATTCTGACTTTTTGCAGAACCCGTTCCGGTGCTTTATAATGGGTGTTTTGTCATCGTTGATTGATTTTCACCCTTATAGTAGTACGGAGGAACTTGATTTGCCAAAAGTAGTAACACGTCAAAAAGCCGAGTCCGAGAAATCGAAGGCCTCGACGAATGGAGATGGAAAGCCGTCGGACGACCCCGCGAAGAAAAGCGGAGCCATCGACGTTGCCCAGATAGAACTAGAGAAAGCCGAGTATCAGCAGCGTAAAGCCTCGCAACTCGAGTCGATCAAGCGTACCGACAAGACGCTTCTGCGGGAAATGTTATATCAGATGGTGCTTGGCCGTATCTTTGAAGAGAAATGTGCCGAAGTGTACCGAATGGGTAAGATCGGCGGATTTTGCCATCTATACATTGGACAAGAAGCGATCGGTATTGGATCGATAATGGCGCTCGAGCCGACCGATATGGTGATCACATCATACCGTGACCACGTCCAGGCGATGGTCAAGGGCCTTACACCTGAAAGTGTTATGGCGGAGCTTTATGGAAAGAAAGGCGGATGCGTCGGCGGCAAAGGCGGTTCGATGCATATGTTCTCTAAAGAACACGAATTCTACGGCGGTCACGGAATCGTCGGCGGGCAGATCGGCGTGGGAACGGGTATGTCCTATGCTGCCAAATACAAGGGTACCGATCAGGTGACACTTTGTTTCTTTGGTGAAGCTGCCGTCAACCAGGGTATTTTCCACGAGTCGCTCAATATGGCTCAACTATGGAAACTTCCTTGTATTTTCATTTGTGAAAACAACCAATACGGAATGGGCACGTCCCAAGCCAGAGCGATGAGTTCGCGGAGTATCGCCAAGAAAGCCGATGCCTACGAGATGGCGAACGAATTTGTCGATGGAATGGACGTAATGGCGGTGCGTGATGCGACGATACGAGCGATCGAAAGGGCTCGGCACGACGGTTCCCCGACGCTGCTCGAGGTTCGTGCATATCGTTATATGGGACACTCGATGTCCGACCCCGGTAATTATCGAACGCGCGAAGAGATCGCACGTTATCAGGAGCGCGACCCGATCGTTCTCTTTAAGGACAGTCTAAAAGAAGCAAAGGTTCTTACTGACAAGGATTTCGAAAAGATTCACAACGACGCGGTCGAGGCAGTTCAGCGTTCGGTTCAGTTCGCCGACGATAGCCCGTTCCCTGATGAAAGTGAATTAATGACCGACGTTTACGCTTAAAGGATTATTATGGCAGTTTTAACTATCCGCGATGCTTTGAATCAAGCTCTTCGAGAAGAGCTCTTAAGAGATGAAAACGTATTCATAATGGGCGAGGAAGTCGCCGAATATGATGGTGCCTACAAGGTTACAAGGGGTTTATGGAAAGAGTTTGGCGACAAGCGAGTCGTTGACACGCCTATAACCGAACTTGGATTTGCCGCGTTGGGCGTTGGAGCAGCGATGGCGGGGCTACGTCCGGTGATCGAATTTATGACCTGGAATTTTTCGCTTCTGGCGTCAGATCAGATCATCAATCACGCTGCCAAGATGCTCTATATGTCGGGCGGCCAATTCAAGGTACCGATCGTCTTTCGTGGCCCTAACGGCTCGGCATACCAGGTGTCGTCCCAACACTCGCAGGCTCTCGAAGCTCTTTACGCTAACTTCCCTGGGTTGAAAGTTGTAATGCCTTCGACGCCTGCCGACGCCAAAGGCCTGCTCAAATCGGCCATTCGTGACGACAACCCGATCGTCTTTCTCGAACAGGAACGAATGTACGGTAATAAGGGCGAAGTGCCGGACGACGAAGACTTTTTGATACCGCTTGGTGTCGCCGACGTTAAGCGCGAGGGCACAGATTGCACGATCGTTGCACGGTCGATGACAGTGCCGCTCGCTCTGCAGGCGGCCGAGCGTATGGAGACGGAATATGGCGTGTCGGTCGAGGTAGTCGATCCGAGAACGATCAAGCCCCTCGACATCGACACTATCGTTAATTCGATCAAAAAGACCAATCGGCTAGTGATCACCGAAGAGTCGCACGCGTTCGCCTCAGTGGGAGCTGAGATCAGTTATCAGGTGATGAACAGTGCTTTTGACTATCTCGACGCACCGATAAAGCGCCTGTCGGCGGCCGAAACCCCGACGCCGTACGCTCGCAACCTCGAGATATTGGCGCTTCCGGATGTTGAAAAGATCATTGCTGCCGTTAAGGAAGTTTGTTATTTGTAAATAGTTGATCGTAGATCGTGACGGGATCGCAGGTTTTGACCTACTCACGAGCAAACCACTATTTACTATTTTCGATTCACTATTCACAAATATATGGCTGAGAACTTTTTAATGCCGAAACTGTCGCCCACAATGGATGAGGGGCAGATCGCTCGCTGGGTCAAGAACGAAGGCGACAGTTACGAAGCGAACGAGACTTTGGCTGAGGTTGACACCGACAAAGCCACAATGGAAATGACGGCTTTGAAGGCCGGAACCTTGCTCAAGATCATCAAGAAGGCCGGCGATACGGCCAAACTGGGAGAGCCCATCGCGATCATCGGAGCCAAAGGTGACGACATCTCCGCTCTATTGGCCGCGTCGTCTGCCCCGGCAAAGTCAGAAACGCCTGCGTCAGCGGGCGCCCAGAAAGTCGAGGAGAAAGTTCCGGCAGCATCTCTGCCAACGCCCGAAGACCAAAAGCCTAAGGCTGAGGCTGCGTCGACCGGTCGCCTTATCGTTTCGCCGATCGCTGCCCGGATGGCGGCAGAGAATGGTGTCGATCTCAAAACCATTAACGGCAGTGGACCGAACGGCCGCATTATCAAGCGAGACATCGAGCAAGCTATGAGCGGCGGGGGAGCTAAGCCTGCTTCTAAAACATTCACCGCATCAACCGTTGTCGGAGCGTCCGCGTATACCGACGAGCCAACCTCGAAGATGCGGCAGATCATCGCCACTCGTTTGGCGGAATCGATCGGCCCGATCCCGACGTTCTATCTGACGACGGAGATCGAGATGGACAACGCGGTCGCTCTTCGCAAAGCTGTGAACGCCAGCGTTTCCGAGGCCGAGAAGATCAGCCTTAACGACATCGTTGTCAAAGCGTCGGCGATGGCACTCGTCAAACATCCTTTCGTCAACGCTTCGTATCAGGACACGAATATTCGTTTCTACGAGCAGGCGGATATCGGCGTCGCGGTTGCTATCGACGAAGGCCTGATCACGCCGGTCATTCGCGGGGCGAATCTGAAAGGCTTTCTTGAGATCGCCGCCGAGATCAAAGACCTCGCCGCCAAGGCGAAGGCGAAAAAGCTGCAGCCCGAGGAATACACCGGTGCGACCTTCTCGATCTCAAATCTCGGCATGTTCGGCATCAAAGAGTTCACCGCGATCATCAACCCGCCCGAGGCCGGCATCCTCGCCGTCGGCGGAGCGGCCGAGGTTCCCGTCGTTCGCGACGGCCAGATCGTCATCCGCAACATCATGAACGTCACCATGTCCTGCGACCACCGAGTAATCGACGGCGCCACGGGCGCCAAATTCCTCCAAACCTTCAAGCAAATGCTAGAAAACCCGGGAATGATGTCGGCGTAGTAATCAAGACTCGATATGTTTGATGAACATTACAAGGATGGTTCATTCGCGGGCGAAACGTCGCGTAAGTGGCGGCTAATCGGCGTCAGGTTCGGGATACTCGCGGTTATTGCGGTCATCGGTTTGGGAGTCGCGGGATACTTGAAGTGGTCGAAATATTCACTTCACAACAGTCCCATCGAACGGCACGAGAAAGCAGACGCCCAATTCATTCAGGTTTACGACGGAAATGGGAATTCGATCTACATGATCACATACACATTCAACGTAAACGGAAAGACCTATGAAAACGTCTTTGAGTCAAAAGTCCGCCCCAAATACCCGCGAGGCATCGTTTGGTACAATCCCGACAACCCTGATGAGAACGAACTCCAGCCAATCCCAAAAGAAGAAGAATATAAGGGTACCGACCGCAAATAACAAAAATTTAGCGAGAGTTTTCGTCGCGGAGCGACGGTGTGATTGTAGCCGTGGGTGATAACCCACGGTAGATTCGATAGAACGATCTCGTCGCGTCAGCGACGGTTGAATATCAACGGTTGATTCAATTGCCGCTGACGCGGCAAGATTCCTTTGCTCACACGTTCCGTGGGTTGTCACCCACGGCTACAGTCATTCGACCGCGATGCGGTTGGCGTGACTCTTATGTCCCTGACAGGGACGGATATAATAGCGTAGGGTGAAACCCTACGAAAGAAGCCAAATAATTGATCGCTCCCAGAAGGGGAGCAACAAAACCGCACCGATATTCGTCCCATTCAGGGACGGAAACCGCTATACATCCGGACCCCGGGGTTTCACCCTGGGCTATTATGTTTGTCCCTTTCAGGGACGGGAATGAAGAAAAGCCTGTGTTTGCGGCCTCCTTTTTTGTTTACAGACCCGAGTCCGCGGAGCGGACGGCATAGCTTTAGCCCCATGTGGAGCGGAGCGGAACATGGGGTAATGATGCGTGATTTGGTCGAGTGTGTGGAACACACGGCATATGTCGCATGCTACGCACGCTTTGGGTCGGTTGGTGGTGCTTGTCTACACGTTTCGGCTACGCCTACACGTGTCGCTAAGGCTATTTCGCAGCTTCGCAGCTTACGAAGCCCGTGTCTACGGGCTATTTCGCTTTGATGAGTTGCCACTAGCTTTAGCCGGTGGTTCGGGCATCTCTGGCATCCCTCGGTTTTAGCCGAATGTTGGGCTAAAGCCCCAAGATTCATTTTAGAGCGCAGTCCACTAGCTGAAGCTAGTGGCAATTTATTACGATACGAACTGAGACGCCCGCCACGGAAGCGGGCTTTTCGTTTGTGAGACGGCTTGGTGTTACTCTCTTAGCTTGGAAAGTAAGCAAGATAAATCATTTGGCCCGTTCGCGGCTTTGCTCGTGGCTCAGTTTCTATTCGGTTCGCTGCCGGTGATCGGCAAGGTCGTGCTGGCAGTGTTGCCGCCGATCGCCCTGGTCGGTATGCGGACTACGATCACTGCGATAATTTTGATCGGGATCCAATCGTTTCGCGGCAGATTTTGGCTGCGCGACAAGAGTGACTACTGGCGATTTGCTCTACTCAGTCTGTTTGGCATCGTGATCAATCAACTGTTTTTTATAAGCGGGCTTTCGCTTACGTCGGCTTCGAACACTTCCCTTTTGGCGGTTATGATACCGGTCTTTGCATTGATAATCGGTTCGGTCGCAGGATTTGAACGACTGACGGGCATCAAGATCATCGGCATCGCCCTTGCCGCGATCGGCGTGATCATCCTGATCGATCCACGCAATGCATCATTCTCATCGCAGACAACTCTCGGCGACATCTTTATAGTCATCAACTGTCTCGCGTATGGCATTTTCGTCGCGACTTCGAAAGGCGCGATAATGCGTAACGGCGTCTTTCGCTCGATGATGTGGGTGTTCATCTTCGCCTGCGTGGCCTGCATACCGCTTGGGCTCTGGTCGTTGTCAACGATCGACATCGCCGCCGTCCCGACTCATATCTGGCTCATAGTGCTGTGGATTGGCATCGGAGCGACCGCCGCCCCGTATCTGCTGAACGCAATGGCTCTATCTAAGGTCGATCCGTCGATGGTCGCGGTGTTTGTCTATCTGCAACCACTGATCGGGTTTTCGCTGGCGTGGATGTTTCTGGGTGAGAGTATCGGGGTCACATTTATTATTTCTGCCCTGCTGATCTTCGCCGGCGTTTACCTTGTCACCCGAAGGTTTAAGCACTCAGTAGCCTAGATGATTCGTCGCCGAAACATTTATAACGCAGATCGCGTAAAATGGCGTACTATATAGACTCGTTAAATGCCTACACAGATCACACAGATCGATGACGTCGAACGCGCGGTGACCACCTATCGCGTCGAGGGCGAGATGTTTGCCGAAGACGTCGTACTGCTGTCGCGCCTGGCATCTGAACAGCGATCCGAGACAGGAAACAGCATACTTATCGACATTGCCGACCTCGATTTTATTGATAGCGATTCGGCACCGCTTCTGCGGCGACTCGAGACGGAGCAAGGGATCGAGATTACCGGTTCTGAGATCTTTCTGCAAAATATCGTCAACGCCGCCGAAAAGGCTTGAACTCCGCTGCTGACATTTCTTGCAAAACACTGTAACTTGTAGTCAATGAAGACCGATAAGATCGCAGATCTGGTTAGCGGAACCCTGCAAGGCGACCGAGATGTCGAAATAAACCATGGCTCCGACATCGCCGCGGCGTCCGCAGATAGCCTCGCCTTTACCACAACGACTGACAACGTGGTCACCGCCGCCGGATGCGTGCTCGCGATCGAGGGAGCCAATGTTTCGGCCGCGGCCGTTATTTTTGTTAAAGACCCAAGACTCGCATTCGCGATCGCTTGCGAAGTTTTGCATCCTGCCAAAACACGCGAACCCGAAATACATCCGACCGCTATAATTTCAAGATCTGCGATCATCGGTGAACGTGTGTACGTCGGTGCTTTGGTAACGATCGGCGACGGATCGTCGATCGGTGACGGGTGCCAGATCCGTTCCGGTGCACACATCGGCGACAACGTAAAGATCGGGGCACGCTGCACTCTGGATCCCGGAGTCTTCGTCGAAGACAATTGCACCATCGGCAACGACGTCATTCTCCACAGCGGCGTCGTTATCGGCACTGACGGGTTTGGATTTGCACGCGACCGAGATCGATACGTCAAGTTTCCTCAGATCGGAACCGTCGTGATCGAAGACAATGTGGAGATCGGCGCCAATTCGTGCGTAGATCGCGGTGCTCTTGGCGAAACCCGCATCGGCGAAGGCACCAAGATCGACAATCTCGTCCAGATCGCACACAACGTGACCATTGGCAAACATTGCGTGATCGCCGCGCAGACCGGTATTTCGGGCAGTACCGTCATAGAGGACAATTGTGTGATCGGCGGCCAAGTCGGGATGGGCGATCACGCACGCGTTCAAAGCGGCGCCGTGATCGGTTCACAAGCCGGCGTATTGCCCGGAAAGATCGTGAGGCCCGGCGTATGGTGGGGAACGCCCGTGCAACCGCTCGACGAATACAAACGCCAAAACGCCCACGTTAAGTCGTTAGGACGAATGAAGGACGAACTGAAGTCGCTACGGTCGAGGATCGATAAGATCGAACGAAATGAAGAATAGTTATTTAGTCGCAGTTCAGCGTAGTTCAGAACACGGTCTAAGTCGTCAATCGGAACGCTGCGAAGCTATCAGTCGCAGGATTGCCGAGGCCGCCCGCTCAGAAGTTCCGCCGGGACCAAGTTTTGCCGCGATATCACGCAATTTTGTCCTCATTTCCTTATTTACATCTGGATCCATCAAACGCTCCAACTCTACAGACAATATCGAAGGCGTGAGGTCTTTTTGAATTAATTCCTTCGCAATACGCTCGCCGGCTATTAGATTGATCAATCCGAAGTGCTCGACGCTGATCAATGGCGTGATCAGCGAAAAATTGATCTTTGAGGTCTTATAAACTATAACCATCGGTGTGCCGATGATGCCCGTCTCGAGCGTTGCCGTGCCACTCGTCACCGCTGCGACATCCGCAACATTCAATGCATCATAAGTTTCACCGGTTACGACCCTGATAACATCCGGCAAAATCCTACCGATCAGTTTGGCATCATCGATAGCCGCTGAAACATCTGACAGATGTCTCTCGTGGGCGATGGGAATCACAAACTGATACCCATCACCGCGTGAAATCATCTCGGCCGCGGCCTCGATCAACACCGGCAAGATACGGACTATCTCCTTTCGGCGACTGCCGGGAAGCAACGCGATGATCGGAAGATCAGGATTCAAAGAGTGCTTTTTGCAAAACTTGTCGCGGTCCATACTGGGGTGGACTTCGCTCGCAAGCGGATTTCCGACAAATTCTACGTGATCGACGCCGAGTTTGGCGTACCACTCTTTCTCAAAGGGCAAGATCGTCAATAGTAGGTCAACATACCGCCTGATCGTTCGAATTCGGTATTGTCGCCACGCCCACATTTGTGGAGATATATAATAGACAACGGTGAACCCTCGTTTCTTCAACGATTTAGCGAGTTTAAGGTTAAATTCGGGAAAATCGACGAGGATCGCAACTTGCGGCCGCCGAGTAACGGCAGCATTTCGCAAAGCACGAAATGCCGACAGGAACATCGGAAGTGCCAAACCGATCTCGGCAATGCCCATTATGGCGAGTTCGTCGGCAACAACTATGGGATCAACACCCGCACCACGCATCATTGGGCCCGCCGAACCGAAGAAGTCCCATTTCGCCTCAGGATCACTTTGGCGTATCGCTTCGACCAACTTGGCGGCGTGTCGATCCCCTGACGGTTCTCCGGCCACTATCATTATGGATCTGGGTAATGGCATCTTAACGTAAGTCATTATTGTTAAATGATATAAGCTACTTTTACAACCCGGCGTTCACTTTGTGGCATCAAACGGTAGGCATTAGACAGTATAACTTCGTTAATTGACGATATGTGCCTTGCAGAACTCGTCCATTGCGCTTAAAATTGAGTGTTTTGGATAGTGGTTTGAGAGCATTCGGCTCGATTTGTTTTTATTTTGTTTTTATTTGGTGGAGGAGTCTGTGACCTTTCGTCGTACATTTCTTTTATTCGCATTAGCGATCTTTTCAATGTCCGTGTCCGTTTCGGCTCAAATCGAGTCGGTAATCGGGCAATTGTCCAATTCAGGAGCCGAGTCATTTGCGGGCGGTATAAGCGGTGACGGCAGATTTGTCGTATTCGAGTCGCGTGGAAATCTGGCAACGGAAAACCCACGAAACGCGGACTATAATCCGGAAATATTTCTTTTTGATTACGCTCAACGCCGAATATTTCAGTTAACGGATACGAAGAGTGTCTTGATCGATACTACCAAGGCTCTTACTTTCGACAATATTCGCGTCGAGATCGTCAATACGCGTCCGGTGATCAGTAATGACGGCAAGTGGATCGCGTTTTCATCCAATGCCACAACCTCCACCCCGACAACACCTGATGCGACAAATCCGGGAAGTTTTGACGGCAACACGTACACATTGCCAACGCCGAGTCCATCGCCAAGCCCGTCCCCAAGTCCAGGTGCAAATCCGCTGACGAGTGACGGCAATACTGAGATCTGGCTATATCAAATACCATCAATCGCTCCGGTTGCGGATCTTTCGGCTGGCGAAGAGATTCCGTTAACAGATCTGGCGGGCGGAACTTTTATTAGGGTTACGAATTCACTTCCGAGTCAATTACCGCGGCCGGCAACGTCAACAACCGGTGCATACATCGCTGATGACAATCACGATGCCAGTATAAGTGATGATGGCTCGGCGATCGCCTTTGTTTCGACTCGGGATCTAGTCCCATCAGTTGGAAACCCCTTTCCGGCTGAGGATAATGACGAGATCTTCACATTTGTCCACAGCATTTCGCCCCGCGGCACGGCCGATAACATTGGCGGCGGAGCGACCCTTTCGCAGGTAACGAAAACGCCTCGCGGCCAGATCTCTAATCCGATATACAACAAGAATCCGACTATAGCTGGTGATGGGCTCCGTGTAGCTTTTGCTAGTACGGGCGACAATCCGATTGTCGGGATGACCGGCGGAGTTAACCCATTGGCAAGCCGCAATGAGGAGATATTTTACGCAGACCTTAATGTTTCCGGTGCTCCGGCAGGAACTAAAAAACAGGTAACGACGACAACGTCCACAAATTTAGGCGATCCGGTCAACATTCTGGACCTCGGACGTAGAATGAGCCGTGATGGCAAATACATCGCGTTCGATAGCTATGCTGACCTCGCAAATGAGAACAGCGGAACGAACTATACCTCATTTGCATTGTATTTATACGACGTCGTAGCAAACACATTCCGACGGATCGGATCTCGCAGCGACGCAGATGCTCAAGCTCAGGGCGGGGACGTGTTACATTACCCCGGCTTTACAGATTATGGGATTACCGGTGAACCGGCCACTCTGATGTTGGAAACCCGTATGAACATAAAGCCTGACGGCACAATTCCGACGAACCCTGTCGATGGCCTGAATAATACGACCGAACGACAGTCACAACTTTATTCATTTCCTTTAGGAGTGCCTGCTGCGACTGCAACATTTACTCGACTTAGTAGGTTTCCGGTACCGGTATCGTTTATCTCATCGTCGCAGCCGATCACGAGCAATTCATCGAAACGCTTTGTTTTCAATCTTGCATTGACTGAGTTGGGCCTTGGTAATCCGGACCTGCAATCTGAGGTTTATTATATGGTCACCCCGACGGTGACAAATCAGTCGTCGATAACAGCGAACTTCGCAACAGGGGCGACGAACATTCCAGTTTCGCCAACGATAGTGCCGACCCCTAGCCCGACGGCTACACCGAGTCCGACGCCGACACCTTCGCCGACCCCAACCCCGACGCCTTCGCCGACGCCGTCCGGGTCGCCGACGCCAACCCCGGTACCTAGTCCGACACCGACTCCTCAGACGCCGGCAGCGGTTCACGGTCTGGCACCTGGTATGCAGGCAATAATGAATTACCAAGCCAGCTTTGACCGAGCGATCGTTGCCCGCACGGCAGTGGGATCTCTCGAACGGAGTTTCACGCTTCCGATCGAATTGAGCGGTGTGTCATTGACTATTAATGGGGTCGCCTGCGGATTGAGTTCGGTGGGACGTCATAAGATCGAATTCGTTTTACCGACAAGCTTGGCGTCATCGTCGGCCGGAACCGTCTATTCGATGGTGTTGAACAACAATGGTGTTCAGATGAAGACAGATGTGACGCTGGTTCCGGCTCGGCCCGATATATTTAATGTGGCCGGGATCATCGCCCCCGGAGGTCGAGCAAAGATCGAAAACGTCACTAATCGGGTACACACTACTGAACCGTTTACCGTGACCACCCTACGCATAAGACCGCCGGGCCGGACTGCGACAGTATTGCGAGTTTACCTGACCGGCGCTCAAAATTCGATCGTCGGTAATACAAGTGTGCGGGTAGGTGAATTCGGCTTGTTGCCAACAACTATTCAATCGAATGCGGTAATGGTCGCTCCGGGTGTTTACACCATCGATTTCCTGCTTGATAAGGGAATGGACATGGGCGGTGACCAACCGATAATCGTGACTATATTTTTGGACGGGGTTGCGTACACATCGAGGCTTGATGACACGACAAGTTTCTTTAAGATCTTGTAATATTGGCTCTTCGTACTTTAATTAAAAGGAAGCGAACACTCCGCTTCCTTTTTTAATTGGAAAAGGTTGAGACCAGATAACTTGATCGTTTCATTGCGAACAAATTGCGGTTAGATTATTCTTTTATTGTAACGATCCAACTCATAATGGCCGTCTAAAACGTCAAATTCTTTGCCAGTGAACGGCAATTGTCTTGGAATGCGGTCAATTCAAAAATAGGAGTCCGGTAGGATTACGTCCGGAAAAGGTGTAAGTATTATGAAAATTTCTCCGAAGGTTTGGAAAAACGGTCAATTTATAGATTGGGATGACGCCCGAATACACGTGATGTCACACGTCGTCAATTACGGATCCAGTGTTTTTGAGGGTATACGATGTTATGACACCGCGAAAGGTCCGGCGGTTTTCAGACTGCCTGAACATATGCAGCGTTTGATCAATTCCGCCAAGATCTACCGCATGGAATCGCCTTTTTCGCGAAAAGAGTATTGTGATTCTACGGTAGAACTTATACGCCAGAGCGGTCTCGACGAATGTTACATTCGTCCGATCATTTTCCGCGGATTGGATGAGGTGAAGCCTGCCTTTGGAGTCAACCCCTTCCCCAATCCGATCGAAGCGTATATAGCAACTTGGGAATGGGGCAAGTATCTTGGCGACGAGGCACTAGAAAGTGGAATAGATGTATGTGTGTCGAGTTGGACCCGCATTACATCCAATTCGATGCCGGCAATGGCAAAAGCCGGAGCGAATTATATGAATTCTCAGTTGATCAAAATGGAGGCGTTGCTCGGCGGATTTTCTGAAGGCATCGCTCTCGATGATCGTGGATATGTTTCAGAAGGTTCGGGCGAGAATATATTCCTGGTCAATGGCGGAAAACTGATCACGCCCCCGCTCGGTGCGTCTATATTGCCCGGCATCACGCGCGACTCGATAATCCAAATCGCACGCGAACTCGGGATCGAAGTCATCGAAACCACGATTCAACGCGCGGCGTTATATCTGGCAGACGAGCTATTTTTCACGGGAACTGCTGCGGAAGTTACCCCTATTCGGACTGTGGACAGGATCACGGTGGGTTCGGGCAAACGTGGCGAGATCACCAAACGACTTCAGGAAGAATTCTTCGGCGTTATAAGGGCTGAACGACCTGCACCGTCTGGAAAAGATTGGTTAACCTTCGTACGTTCTAAAGATGAAAAAAGCGGCGGAAGTGTAGCGGGTTCCTAGCCCTGGCTGTCGTTTTTCCATCATTTTGGATGGACTTTGATAAAGCACGTGAATGCCCAAAGGGTTGACCGTGCTTTTTCTTTTTTCGCACTTTGTCATTTCTGATCATTTTCACTTCGGATGGATCTACCAAATAAGCTGCGCACATTTACTTTGGAGGGTACTGTTTTCATTTGCGGTGCGATGGTAATGACCTTCGAGATCATCGGCTCACGAATACTCTCGCCATATATTGGGGCGTCAACATATGTTTGGACTAGTTTGATAGGCGTAATACTTGGCAGTCTGAGTTTCGGTTACTGGCTAGGTGGTCGACTCGCCGACCGAAAACCCGATATCAAGATATTGTCATCCGTTATATTTTTTGCCGGTGGTTTGATCGCCATTACGGTACTGGTCAAGGAGATAGTCCTGTCGCTGGTTGCCACTGCGCCTGTAGGAATCGAATTGCGGTCACTTATTGCGTCGATACTACTTTTTGCACCGGCAAGCGTAGCACTTGGAATCGTTACGCCATATTCCATCAAGCTTCGGTTGGATTCGCTTTCAGATACGGGCAAAACCGTTGGCCGATTATACGCACTCTCCACCATCGGAAGCATTTTAGGTACATTCGCCGCGGGGTTCGTCCTAATTCCGTTTGTCGGAAGTCTGCGAACCCTTTATGGAATTGCCGGAATACTCATCGTCGTATCGATAGTACTCGCCCCGTTCTCTGCCACACGACGAAACCTAGCGGTATTGATAATATTTGCTTTTTCGATAGTGTCCAGCGAGGTCAACGCCTATATTCTTTACCGTGCAAGCGATCTCTATGATATTGACACTGAATATAGCCGCGTGCAGATTTTTCAAACGACCGACCCGAAAACGGGAAAGCCGATTAGAGCTTTGGCCACCGATCCGTATTTCACCCAATCCGCAATGTTTCTGGACAGTGAAGAACCGGCCCTAGAATACAGTCGATTCTATCATTTGGCCCGCCATTTCTCTCCTGACTTCGCAAAGGTGCTCGTGATCGGAGGCGCCGGTTATTCGGTGCCAAAGGACTTTATTCGTCGCTACGAAGACGTCAAGGTCGATGTAGTTGAGATCGACCCGAATATGACCGCGATCGCCCGCCGTTTTTTTCGATTGGAAAACAATGATCGTTTGCGGATCGTGCACGAGGATGCACGCACGTTTCTGAATGCAAACAAGTCCGGTAGTTACGATGTAATTCTAATGGATGCGTTCGGGTCGCTGTTCACAGTTCCCTATCAATTGACTACGATCGAAGCAGTTCGTGAGATCAGTCGTTCTCTGAAAGATAATGGCCTTGTGATCATAAACCTCGGCTCCGCACTCAAAGGCCCGGGCAGCGAATTTTTGCAAGCGGAATTGGCAACCTACAAGAGTGTGTTTCCTCAAGTAAGCGTCTATAAGGTGAATAGTGAGTATGAGGACGAACGCTTGCAGAATCTGATGATCGTCGCGACACGTTCGACGCAAGGACAATCATATGCGTCACCCGACCCGGAAATGTCACAATTGATGCAAAATCGATACGTCGGTGATATTCCTCAAACATTGCCGATCATCACGGACGATCTCGCTCCGGTAGAATTTTATAACTCGATCGCGCAAAATCGCTATCTTCAGGAACGGCTTAAATAGCCCTACCTGATCCCTTGACCGAACTGTTCCGTTCCGAAGGCACCGATGCCATTAAGTCGAAAACTGAGAGCCCATCGGTTCTCGCTGCGGACGCCGACATTGAAAGTATAATATTGCAAGGCTAATGAACAGCAGTCGTAAGCATAGCCGATCGTGTAGAGCGAGCTGATAAGCGGAGATGATTTTGCGGCTCGACGATTCTGAAAATCAAAGAATAGTGATGTGCCGCCGTACCACCCCTTATCGCGATTTCCAATAAAT
Source organism: Chloracidobacterium sp. (assembly GCA_016720705.1). Classification (NCBI taxonomy): domain Bacteria; kingdom Pseudomonadati; phylum Acidobacteriota; class Blastocatellia; order Chloracidobacteriales; family Chloracidobacteriaceae; genus Chloracidobacterium; species Chloracidobacterium sp. Next base: position 50,997 of record JADKKB010000007.1, read on the forward strand.
ATCGATGGACTCCACTGTGATCCACGCAACGTTCCCGCCTCTTTGCCGGCGCTGTTCGAGTAAGGCAAAAGTGTCGGAATAAGGGTTACTGCGCGAGTGTAGTAAAAAGTCTGGAATATCTTCAATAGTTTTGTATCGTAACCAACGGTTGCCGAGATCGCCCGCAAACCGTCGCCCTGAACTCCGACGTCCATTCGCGAATTTACAAAGATCGTCCGCTGCGGTCGATATGTAGCATCGATACTCAAAGGCGAAAAGCGACGCTGAACACCACCAAAGGTGTAATAGCTCAACGCAGTGATCGCTTCGATCTGATTACGTTGGCCCGCTATAAGAGCCCCGCCGAACGACTTGTCGAAAAAATACTTGCCTCGAATTGTTAGAGCAAATATCTCATAGGGCTGAACCGCAAGAGGCTTCGCTTTACCTGTCGAGGGTTCCGACGTCAACCTGAGTTTTTCCTGAGCATCTTTCGTGATCGCTTCAGAATAGCGCCGCGTGTATATACGATTCGTTACGCCATATTCAAGCTCGTTAGTGTCCGTTATGGTATCAATGTAGTCGAAACGGATGATCCTGTTAAAGTTATCAACTCCTTTAACAAACCGGTAAGTCAGAAAGGGTTCGATCACGTGCCGAAACCGAAATGATTTGTCTTTTCCGTAAAAATTCCTGGCTAGTGCAACCGGTCTGACATCAAGCTGGAATTCGCCGTACTTGCGAATCAGATCGCGTCCGACAACTCTTCTAGAAACGTCAAACGAATTGGAATAGTACGTCGCCCTAGCCGCCGCAGACAGAGTAAAGTTGACGTATTTTGTACGAAACGGAGCCGTGATCTGTGGATAGAAATCAAGGCGCTGGCCCAGAGCAGGCGTAGATACCGGTCGCCCACCCGTCATTTGCTGATAGAGAATAGGGTCGTCAACGTCTTCGCGCCTTGAAACTCCTTCAAGACTGGTCTTGAACGAGAAATAGACGCCATTGAGGAATGACAGCATCGATGGCCGCTTCTCAAAATTTACACTTGGCAAATTACGGGTCTTGATACGTACATTCGGAATTGAGATCACCTGCGAACGCGTCAACAAATTTAACGTGTAGTTGTTCCAACTCTTGTTCACAAAGACCTGCGAAACCTCGATCGGCGAAATTATCTGTTGAATTCCATCCGAAAATACCTGTCGGAAAGCAAGGTTCGACGTCAATCGCACATCCGCGGATGCCGTGAACCCGTTTTGAAAATAGTGTACACCCTGAGCGTATATGATCGACCCGCCCTGATCCGGATGTGACGTATCAGCATTCGGACCAAATATCCGATCCTTTACAGCATAAAATCCAAAATCAAAATATGAACGCGAATTTGCCCGCGTCCTGACGTCCATTCCGTACCCGATACCCCGATTGCTGTAAATATCGCCACGAAGTACGACATCTGCGCTGTTTCCGAGAGTTTGATAGTACGCGGTCGATAGGCGGAACCCCTTGTTCGCTGAATAGGCGAATGACGGAGTCAAAAACCCTGAACTTCGGTCTTTCTCTTTAATGGGGATGGACGCATACGGCAGATAGAGTAGAGGTATATCCTTAATACGGAACTTAGCGTTTTTCAGCTTCAGTTTGTCCTTAATACTGATCCTTGCTTGATCGGCGGTAAAACTCCACTTCGGCACGGCCTCTTCGCAGGCGGTAAACTTCCCCTTCGTTATAACCAATTCATTGGCACCTACGCGCTCAACCCGGTCAGCCGTAAAATAGATTACCGTCCCATCATTCGTCTGGTTCGTAAATCCGGTCGAATCTACAAAATATCCAAGCTTCGTTTGATAATTCCAAATCCCTCGAGCGCCTGTTATGCGTTGGTCGTCACCTTGATCAAAAATAACGCTACCTTCGGCATCCATTTTATTTTCGGTCTCATAGATCGTGATCTTGTCCGCCTGCATTCGGTAGATCCCGTATCGCACGTCCACATTCCCTATATGGACGATTATGCGCTTTCCCTTTTCGCCCTCCACCGTCTGCCGGTCGGAATAGACAACAATTTCATTGTTTCCGCCTTCCTGTTCTACTCCAGATTTCTTTTTTGGTTTTGGCTGGGCAACGCTCTGTTCGGCTGAGATCGGGTTGATATTTGGCGTATCAGTTATGGGATTCGCAACTTGGCGTTCGACCGGATTGGATTGCTGCGCGGACGCTAGCGTGGCGGCCACTACAACGAGTGAGAAGACAATAAATAGATTGAAAAACCGCATCGAATCAATAAGTTAATTAACGATGCTAACACGAACCGAGTTAAAGAATAAAGCGGTATGCTAGACTTAGAATCTAACGATCACTGTGCCTGAATTAACCGCTCAAACCGTGTTGGTAGTCGAAGACGAAGAATTGATGAGGGCTATCCTTCGTCAACTGATTGAGGATGCCGGATACAATGTGGTAAGTGCCGATAGTGCGGAATCAGCCATCGAAGCGTTCACCTCGAACGACGTTGCCGTAACACTGACCGATATAAAAATGTCGGGTAAGGACGGCCTTCAACTGCTGGATCAAATTAAAATAATAGACAACGAGGCAGTAGTCATTATTATGACCGCATTTTCGTCAGTGGACACTGCGGTCGCGGCCTTACGTAAAGGCGCATACGATTACGTCACGAAACCGTTTGTCAACGATGACCTACTTCAGACAATAAAAAATGCCGCGAAGTTAGGCAAGCTTTTTCAGGAAAATCGTGTATTGCGGCGCGAACTGCGACGCCATTATGGATTTTCGGAGATCGTCGGCAAGAGCGAACAAATGATGCGAATCTTCGATATCATTAGAAAAGTTGCTGATACGAACGCGAGCATTTTGATCCAAGGTGAGAGCGGTACAGGAAAGGAGTTGGTCGCACGATCGATTCACCTTAATAGTCAACGGGCGGACAATGCGTTTCTCGCGATCAACTGTGGTGCCCTGCCCGAATCACTACTCGAGAGTGAGCTTTTCGGTCATAAAAAAGGCTCATTTACGGGTGCGGTTGCCAACCGTGACGGCCTAATCCGCTCGGTGGACGGGGGCACTCTTTTCTTGGACGAAATCGGTGAGATGCCGTTCGCACTCCAGGTGAAATTGCTCAGAGCACTGCAGGAGCACGAGGTCACACCAGTTGGTGCAACTCGCCCGGTCCCATTTGATGCCCGAATCCTTGCGGCGACCAACAAGGATCTGGCTAACGAGGTCGAAAACGGTACTTTTCGTGAAGATCTTTACTACAGGTTAAACGTGGTCGAAATCGCCATTCCGCCACTCCGTTATCGCCGAGAGGACATTCCGTTATTAATTCAGCACTTTGTCGCTAAACATCGGCGTGGCTCAGGCGTCCCTATAAGTGGCTTGTCGAAACCTGTAATGGATGCATTATGTGGTTATGACTGGCCGGGAAACATTCGCGAATTAGAAAATACGATCGAGAGGGCGACCATCCTGGGCGGTAACGAAATCCGGCTTGAGGACTTACCTGCAAAATTACTGGCCAATACTCGAAATACCGATTCGAGTTCATTCGGACCAACACTTGACGAGGTTGAAAAGAAATATGTGCTCGAGGTTTTGACTGCATTCGGCGAGGATAAGAATGCGACTGCCCGAATATTGGGGATCGATCTATCAACGCTATATCGCAAGTTGAAAAAATTTAACGAAGAATGAAGTCTATTTAGCACTCATCTCGATAACGAAGTATTCGGTACCGTCGATCCGCACGATCATCCCATCAGAAAACGGCTCTTGGAAGAAAGGCTGTGCAGAGTAGGCGACCCCCTTCAAAGTATCATCCCCAGTTACATCACTCTGAGCTATCAACTCAACAGGAAACCAATTTTCCGACTGAAGTGTCACAGTTTCTGGCGGCTTGATGTTCCGGACGTCTTCGACAATTTTGTCTGCGTCGGCACGGGATACTCGAATCACTGCAACTAACTTCTTTTGCGGTACGATCTCTTTCCAGACGATGTCCTCCGTCTCATAGGGCACATTTATCAACATACCAAGTTCTTCTACGTTCGTCTTAGCCGAGTTTGACTGCGAATTCGATTCGACACTTTGTGGTTGATTAACGTTCGAGGTTACCTTGAATGCACAACCGGCAAAGCCAAAGATGCAGGCAGATGATGCTAGAATAATGGCTAAATTGACCGATTTCATTAGATGATTGTATGCGGAAGTTTAATACTTTGGCAATCTGTCCAATTATATCGATCGATTTACATGATCTGAATCGATCAGTAAAAATATCCGCACGATGCCCAAATACCTGATTGCGTTACCCGGCGCTGTCCTCCGAATTTCTCAACCTCCGCACACATTGCACATATCGTTCGCATCTAATGGAATCTAATCGGCCAATTTATCGATTCGATGTGATGAAGCACCGCACAAGTCGTTCTAGGGGCCGACCCATTTATAATGGATGCTCTGACAATGGCGTTAGGCCTTAAAGGAATTAGACTCGCGTTGGAACCCTAGTTCCAATTGCATTTTAGTTTTTGCGCGTTCTACTGCTAAGCACGTACAATTTGATTACAATCAAAAACTTCTCAATAAGATCGAAATGGAATTAACTGACGAAATATTAGCGACATCAACGGCACGGAATGAGGTTGAACGTTGGGAAAACGAGACACTCTCAAAAGTCATCAAAAGGACGCCGGAGCGAAAGGCCCACTTTGAAGGCGTGAGTCTTGAACCCGTAAACCGTTTGTACACACCGGCTGACTCTGAAACCGCCGACGAGATCGGCTTTCCGGGCGAATTTCCGTATAAGCGTGGTATCCATCCAACTGGCTATCGCGGCAAATTATGGACGATGCGACAGTTCGCAGGATTTTCGTCACCAGAAGAGACAAACCGGCGATTTAAGTACCTTATGGCTCAGGGCCAGACGGGACTGAGTGTTGCATATGACCTGCCGGCACTTATGGGGCTCGATTGTGATTCACCATTGAGCGAGGGCGAGGTAGGAAAGTGCGGGGTGGCGGTGTCTTCGCTCGCTGATTTTGAGGTTTTGTTCGACGGTATACCGCTCGACCAAGTCACTGTTTCCCAGACAATAAATGCGCCGGCACCGATCTTCCTGGCAATGTACTTAGTGGTTGCGGAAAAGCAAAAGGCGGATTTTTCGAAGATATCGGGTACGCTCCAGAATGACATACTCAAAGAATATATCGCTCAAAAGGAATGGATATACCCGATCAAACCGGCGATGAAACTGGTTATCGATACGTTTGAGTACACGACCAAACACGTCCCGAAGTACAACCCGATCTCGGTCTCCGGTTATCACATCCGAGAGGCCGGAGCGACAGCATTGCAAGAACTTGCTTTCACCCTTCGAGACGGCGTCGAGTACGTTCAGTACGGTGTGGAACGAGGGATGGATGTCGATGAATTTGTTCCACGTCTATCGTTTTTCTTTAACGCTCACAATGATTTCTTTGAAGAGATCGCCAAATATCGTGCAGCTCGAGTTATTTGGGCAAAGACGATGAAGGAACGATTTGGAGCTAGGAACGAACGAACAATGCAGTTGCGGTTTCATACTCAGACCGCCGGCGTGTCTTTGACCGTCCAGCAACCGCTGAACAACATTGCCCGTGTCGCCATTCAGGCCCTCGCCGGTGTATTAGGCGGTACGCAGTCACTGCATACAGATTCGTATGATGAAGCTTTGGCATTACCAAGCGATCAGGCAGCTCTGATCGCACTTCGAACACAACAGATCATCGCGGAGGAAACCGGAGTCGCTAATACGGTAGATCCGCTCGGGGGTAGCTATTATGTCGAATCGTTAACTCAAAAGATGATCGACGGCTGCTTAGAATATTTCGATAAGATCGACGGATTCGGTGGAATGGTCGAGGCGGTCGAAGCAGGGTTTCCACAGCGCGAAATACAGGAATCGGCATATCAGTATCAAAAGGCAGTCGAACGCGGTGAGCAAACTATCGTCGGAGTTAATAAGTATGCGATGGATGAAGAACTATCCACCATCAAATTACTGCAGATCGATGAGAATGTTCGTGATCATCAGCTTCTGAGAATGGAGCACGTGAGGTCCGTTCGAGATGGTGGAGCAGTGGCCAACGCTCTCGAAAAGCTAAAGAAGGCTGCCACGACCAACGAAAACACGATGCCTTCGATCATCGAAGCAGTCGCCGCGTATGCAACTGTCGAAGAAATATGTGTTGCTCTACGGGATGTTTACGGCATCTACGAAGAACCGGCCTTTTAAGGTCAGTTTAATCGAGAAGATTGAACAGTCACGTTTCGATACGGCTGTGTACCCAATGGCATTTTTGAAAAATTAGGCGCTCGCTAGGCTGTATCGATCATCGTTTCGATTTTTGAAGTTGCGTAACCACGAACATCTACCAACCTAAGCAATTAGTATTTGCGAGCGGTGTCTTTTACTATACTTGGTAATCGTACTTGACCATAGATGTCTGAGATTCTGTCGATTGTCAAAGAAAATGAAGGGACCGAAGCGACCGCTTCGAGTCGACTGGGAACACTCGGCGAACAAATTGCCGCCGAGGCTCTCGAAAAGAATGGATACCGGTTGGTTTTGCGTAATTTTAAGGTACCCGTGGGGCGTAATAGCAAAGGCGTCCAAGTGACTGGAGAGATCGATATTATCGCACTTGACGGTGATACGATCTGCTTCGTCGAAGTCAAAACGCGTCGGTCCGACGACTTTGCACCGATAATAGCGGCAGTTGATATTCGCAAACAGCGTCAAATTACGAGAACGGCACGAATGTATCGCCGAATCTTTGACCTTCGGGAAATTGCATTTAGATTCGACGTTGTTACGATATTGATACCAAAAGATTCCGAACCGATCACCAAGATCATCCGTTCATATTGGACGGAAAATAAATTTCGGAAGCAACGGTGGCAACACGACCATTGGCACGATAGCGTGTGAAACCATCATCAAGATTCTTACGTATGAGTTTGGGGAAATAAATCAATTAAAACTATGAGAAGAAACCTAACTGCACTTTCGATACTATTGGCATTTTCACTTTTCTCCGCATATGCGGTGATTGCAACTGATCTATCTGAGGATTCGATCATCTCGGGCAAATGGTCGCTAACAGCCGATGCAGGCGGCCAATCGATCCAGATATTGGTCGACCTCAAGCAAACCGGTTCGGATTTCACAGGGACTACCTCTTCAGATATGGGAGGCGGAATGATAGACGGGGGCAAAGTTACCGGTAAGACTTTCACCGGGATGTTACACGCAGACATCCAGGGGAACACCGTAGACTTTAAGATCGATGGCGTCGTCGATGGTGACAAAATGACCGGGACGTTTACTAATCCTTCGTTTGGCTCGATTCCCTTTGCCGCAACCAAAGAGAAATAGCCTAGAGAATTACAAACGAAAAACGCCCAACCAAATTCGTTGGGCGTTTTTCTGTCTTTAGGGCAGCTATTATTTATCCCGACTCAGATTTAATCTAACCCCAACTCTAAACATTCTGCCTGCATCCGGGCGGATGATCGGCAGTGGCATTCCTGTCGTATCAAAGCGTCCGACATTTGCATCTTGATTGCCAAAAACGTTTTCGACGGTTCCATAGATCTCGACACCCTTTTTAACGGATTTAGATGCAAAGATATCAACCAGTTGGAAAGCAGGCGATAAGATCTCGCCTTGAACGACCCGATTTGACTGCGAAGACGCCTTCCAATTTGAATAGAAACTAGCTCTGATATTCGCCCGAAAGCCTAAGTCCTCGTTATCGTATCCTAGCCGAACAAAACCTTGATGCTTGAATCTTTCAGGCAGATACGATCCGGTCGATTTGTCTCGAGCATCCAGATATGTGTATGCCGAGGCAACCGAAAAGCGGGCAGGCAATTTGAAATCCGCATTCGCCTCGATACCCTGAGTGTAGATCTTCGTAATATTATTATAGACGATCAGCAATCGATACGGCCTGATCGGGTATTCGGCCGGATTTAGGCCAATCGATGAGATATAGGCATACGCTTGCGAAAGGCTCAAGGTGCCGGGCGAAGCGAACGGAAGCACGAATCCAACCGTCAGCGGATCGATCATATTTACAACATCGTTTCGAAACAGATTCAGGCCAAATCTGTAGTTCTTTTTCGTACTGGCATATTCGGCACCGATCTGCCACGAACCCGAGTGTTCGGGCCTGAGATTGGGATTACCGAATACCTGATAGAAATTGGTCGGATTATAGAATTTGTAATATAGCTGACCAAGGTCCGGCGCTCGAAAACCGCGTCCCCACGACGCTCGTACGGCGAGGCGGTCCGTAGCCCTGATACTCAGGCCAATTTTAGGTGACACGGCAGAACCAAAGACTGAATGTTTGTCGTATCGTGCTCCAACTGTGACCGTGATCCAGTTTGCCAAGCTGATCTTGTCCTGTCCCCAAAACGTACTGGTATCAGCTCGCTGTCCACCGGTTCCGGACAGGCGATTTATACCCCGATAGCGGTCGGTGGACCACTCGCCGCCGGCCTGCATAATCTGACGCTCACCCCAGATCTGCAAGATCGACGCATCTACTCGGCCGAATCGCTGAAAGAGATTATCGTCCGGAAATGTCTGTCCATTTGCAAATGATGTCTGGCTATACTCATCATATCGCGAAAAATATCCGCGGGCCTGTATCACCGTCTTTACTGTCGGTGCCCAGTTGGCGGAAAGGCCGTAATTCTGGGTGATATCGCGGGTATTGTCATACTGTTTACCGGATGCATAATTCTGTGTAGGATCGGGCTCACCGATCGAGCGGCCACGTGCGTGGCCCATAAATATGTTGGCCATTCCGGTTATGTAAAACTTTGGCGAAATTTCCCACTTTGGCTTTGCGAACACGTCATAGCGATGAAATCCGGCGCCCGTGGTGTCAAAGGTGGAGGGAGTCAGGTCAAACTCATTCTGTTTGTCTCTATTGAAAGTGAAAAAGCCGCTAACCGACTTTTTCTTCATTCCGACCTCAACGCCCTGGCTAAGTACCCCAAAGTTGCCGCCGGAGATCGTAAATCGAGCCTGTAGAGGCTTAGTGGCTTCGCGGGATATCAGATTGACGACGCCGCCGATCGCGTCGGAGCCGTACAGTGCCGACGCAGCCCCTTGAACGACTTCGACTTGTTCGATCTTCCCGGTTGACTGGCGGTCTAGATTGATCGTGCCGCTCTTGATACCGCGGGCGGCAATTATAGGAAATCCATCGAGCATTACCAGAGCTTGTCTCGAGCCTACACCCTGAATCTGCTCACCTGCGATTCCGCTGACCGTTCCGGTATCAGAACCGAGTCGGGTCTGAACGCCCGGGACTTCCTTGAGCACTTCACCGACTGTTTGGTAGCCTTTGTTATCAATGTCGGCTCTCGTCACGACCGAAACTGCGGTGTTCAGGCTTTCCTGCAATTCGGCCTGACGTGAGCCCGAATATACCGTTACCGATGCCCGCAACTCTTCGGGTTGTAGCGTCAATACCAATGCCGACTGTCCTGATGTCACTATCTCTTTGCGAACCGCAAACCCGCCCGCCCTAACTGAAACTTCGTACTCGGCGTTATTTAGGCCGGAAAATACAAAATGGCCGTCGCCGTCCGTGTTCGTCAGGCGTTCGAGTCCGGTCGATCTATTGCGTAATACAACGATGGCTCCTGCGATCGGAGCCTTTGCGGAGTCCTCGATCCGGCCTTCCAGTGAGGTAGATTGAGCTCTCGCTCCACTTACGATCAGTAAAACGGTAACTATATAAATTAAAATGGATGATCTCTTCATATCAAATACTCCTAGTATTCCCGAATGCCATAAATGCATTACGATAGGCTATGTAGTGGCAATGACCGTGCCGTAGCCCACATACTGGATATATTTGGCGTTCTGCCTGAGAATCGCGTGATAATTCGCGATCATAACTGTCTGAGTGCGAGATTTTTCGAAGTGTTGCCGTGCTTGGCGAAAATTCCCGGCTCTGCTACTGACGCGCAAGAAGGCCGCCCTGGATCGAGCGGCCTTACGGAATATCACGACTGGTAGATCGAGGTCACCGCTTACTTCGCGGTTGCTTTGCGTCGGTCAGGATAACGTAGTCCCCGATGTCTGTATGCTTGGCTTTATCAAAGGTCTTAAAATCGTCCTCATAACGCACGGTAACAACGATCGCTCTTGTTTTTGGCCTATATCGAAGCAAGTGTTCGATAGTGCCAAGTCTGCTCTCCGTGTGAAAAGCACCGACGAGGTGGACGACCAATGCACGCTTGTTTTCCTTCAGATACCGTGCGACCGAATTAGACATCGTTGCATCCCAGAGTGATTGCGAAGCTAGGATCTTGTCGATGCCCATCTGAGCCTCGGGGCTCGGGCCCATCAGGGCCTTAAACTTCGCTCCATATGTCTCCGACGGTTCGCCGTAGGGTAATGGTGCGAGCCATTTCTTTGCTTCTTTTGTAAGGCTATTGATCGAATCACGCCCATTTCGCGACACCATATTTACATAGCGTCGTGGAGCGTTGGCGGCGACGATGTCGAGTTTCTTATCTTTTGCGAGTTCAAACAAAGGCCGATAATCGGTCTTATAATTGCCCCATGGACGCGAGCTCGCCATAAACTGTGCTTCGCTGATCAGTCCACGCCAATATTCGTCCACGATGATCTGCACATCGCGTTCGAACATCTCGAGCGAGAGTGCGACCTTGCGCTCAGGCGAGTATTTCGCGACGATTCGGCGAAAGATCTCGGCCTGGATGGCGTGCCCGACGGCGTCATCGTGCTGCTCGCCGAGAAAGACAGCTTCATTCACACCGGCCGCGGCCACGATCTGATCAATGGTCACCGGATTACCTTTTGCATCGAACGCTCGAAACTGCTCTTCGTCGTATTTGATCTGAGCGGACACAACGTTAGCCAAGACGGCCAATATAAAAATCATCAATAGAATTGCTTTCATCTCAAAAAATAACTCCAAGAAAACCAAACACTATTCGTCACAGACCAACATTGCGGCCAGCAGCGGCAACGTAAGTTCGTGGTGCCCCGTAACGGCGTATCCGCGGCCCGCGCCATTAGCCGTCGGACGTCGGACTACGTTAGTCATAGGGCGATAATGCTGTACGAAATCGAAATTAGCGGTCGTAATGTCGTTGAGGCCGTGGCCGAGATTACGCACGACCGTGATCGCCTTTAGGAATATCTCCGGCATAGTAACGGCCGAGCCAAAGTTGATATACACGCCGCCGCCGTCCATCGCCTGCACAAGCGAGCAAAATAGTCGAAAATCGAGATGTGACGCCGCGCCCAACGCCGCACCGTCGCAACTGCTGTGAAAATGGCCAATATCGGCTCCTATGGTCAGGTGAGCGGTAAATGGCACGCGGGCGGAATATGCGGCACATAGCACAGAGATTTTGGAATTGATCGCATCAAGGGCGTTGAGTTCCCTTCCCATCGCCTCGCCAAGCCCGATGGCGTCATCGGCAGCTTTTTTTGCAGCCCTGTTAAGTATCTCACCGGTCTCGCGTGCGGCTCCAAAGTCACCGCTGCCGAGAGTAGCGTCGACGTCCTCGCTGGTAAATCCCACCAGAGCCATCTCGGTATCGTGGACCAAGACGGATCCATTCGAGGCAAATGCGGTGACAAAACCCCGGTTCATCAGATCGATCAGCACGGGCGAAAGTCCCGTCTTGATCACGTGGCCGCCGATGCCCCAGATGATCGGTTTGCCGAGATCTCTGGCCCGGCGAATGGCCGCTACGACCTCGCGAAGCGATCGGATGGCGAGCACATCGGGCAATTTAGCAAAAAACTCAGCCATCGAATCGCCTCGCGCAGGCGGCCTTGCCAGATCTGCGGCCGAGACCTTGCTCGGACGCGACGCGAGCTCGTAAGTCTTGATCTCGCTCAGATCGATGGGTTTGATGTTGCCGTAAACTGACATATATGGGGCCTGCCGCTATGCAAAAATGATAGCACAATAAGTCGAAAAGCCCTGACCGCTGACGGTGAGGGCTTTTCGACAGTGACTAACGTTCAAGCCTAATAATTGCTAGATGTCGCTCCGGCAAAGTTGGGCTTGAAAGTCGGCGTCACTCCTGAGGCATCGCCAAAAAGTCAGCATCGAGGACGCTGTCACTCAGCGTCACGATGCGGCTCGGTGCCTGGAAGAAGAACCGTTTGGAGTTTACCGTCACAACATAAGTCTCGCCGGCCTCGAGGCCATCAAAACGATAGTAGCCGAATGGCCCTGTCAAAACCCTCATCGGCGTCGGCAGAGTATTTCCGCTGATAACCAACACGGCATTTTTGATTCCGCGTCCATCAGCCGTCAAAACCCGCCCGCCAAGAACCACATCCGCCGCCGTCGGTGCCAAAGGCCCGGAACCGGTCCAACGCGAGAATTCCGTGACGCCGATAACGGGGCCAAGAACGTTGTTTACCGTGTCAACGCAGGTCACAGCACACATCTCGGTGACGACCCCTGCTCCCGTACGCTTATAGACTCGATAATTACTCTCGTTAGCGATCACGTCGCTGTCGTCATACTGGAATGTCAGATCAACCGTCAAGTCACCCGTCTCGGTCAGATTCCAGTTTCTCGACAGATCGGTAAATCCGGTAAGCAACGTGTCATCAGGCGTGACCGTCAAGCTCGACGGGAATGTGCCCGCTGTGACCGTTGCTCCGACCGGCGAGTATTGATTCTGCCCAACAGGATACGAGAAAGCGCCCGTCGCACAGAAATCCTTCTTGACCGCGCCGTCGATGAATGCCAAGCTACTGGCTCCGGTAACAGATGCGTCGCAGCCGAGGGTCAGAACATTACCTCCCAAAACGGTCGTTCCCGTTAGGTACAGCCGTTTCGTGATCGTAACGTCGCCACCGATCGTCTCGCCCGCTCCAAGTGCAGCGTTGTAGAACGTTCCCGACGCAATACTGCCACCGGTCGCCTGTACGATCTCGTCCGCGCCAATGTCCGGTGCTGTCGCCGGTCGCGGGTCACCATCGTAATCTTCGGAGACTGAGCCGATCGCATTGCCGGCACCAAGCAGAGGGCTGGTCGAATCTGACAGATGTAAATCATTATTTGAAATGAGTGAAGGTGAAGTCGTGAATGCTTGCGAAGCGTTGTCATTGGTTCCGGCTGCGTGAAGCGAATTTGAGTACGCTGCCAATGCGGGAAGGCTAGTGTAGAAGTTCGCTCCGCCCGCCGTCGTTCCTCGTTGTCCGGCACCTTGCCGTGCCGAATCCGTTCCGAAGAAATAAGCATTGTTATTCCAGGTGAGATTCATACCGGATGTGCCACCTGAAGGCAGATACGCCGAGACATTGGCAATGGATGTCGTTCCGCCCGTGATGTTATTTGCAAATATATTATTGCGGACGTCCATATCGGTCGAACTAGTGTTAACAATAGCGAACGCGGCGGTTAATAGACTGCTGGTAGCGATTCCAGCCCTTAAGCCGTAAAGATTTATCGAGTTATTGTAAATCTGATGGCCACTTCCATTAGCGACGCGCACACCAAAGACGCCGAACGTAGTTGAGAATGCTGCACCGCCTGTCATATTGCCGGAAACATTGCTAACAAAGTTATTCCTCATAACTACATTGTTTCCCGCCGTGATGTTGATGCCATATGAGCCGTAAGTACTGATGTTGGTATTGATAACGCCCTGCACGATGTTGCGGTCGATCAAAGTGCCGCCACTCGAATTCTCAATCCCATAGACGGTGGCCGTTCCGTTGGTTGAAATACCCGAAACGGCGTTCGCGGTGACCTTATTGCCGGAGGCAATCGCACCGCCGCTGTCGCGAATGCCGAACGCAGTAAAAGCACCCGTTCCGGTATAACCGAGCGTAGTCACCGTATTACTTGAGACTGTTGTGTTAACCGCTCCAGTTGCCAACCAGATTCCAGTATCATTTTCATTATCCGTTGAGTTGAAGTTTCCAACGCTGTTGTTGCTGACAGTCGAACCGTCAGCACCTTGGACATAGATACCGACAAGTCTGATCGCATTTGCTCCCGACGTATCTAGTTTGTTTTGCGTGATCATCAAGTTTGCACCGTTGCCCGCAAGAACGGTTGCATTCGTAAAGATACCGATATATGCCTTTTTTATGTCGTTATTCTGAACGATGATGTTATTGAATGTTCCGGCGCTTCCGGTGTCATCGGTCACCACGATCGCCGAGCTCGTGTTAGCACCATTTATAACAACACAATTCTTCAATGTGTTGGCCGTGATTGGGGTTGCTCCGATCGAGCCAAATCGTACAACCTGCGGTGCCGTGGTTGAGGTGTTCTCAATCGTTAGACTACGGTCGCTACCGCCCGAAAGTGAACCGTCGATCGTGACATTGCTCGCACCACTTAGGCGAATCAAGGCAGTCGCCGCCGCCGCACCCGTAATCGACCGAACGCCGCCGCTCGGCTTGATCAGTACAGCGTGATCGCCGGCGATCTGATTCAGAGAATTTGTTCCCATTTCGCCCGTGAGGTTGCTTGTGATATCGATCGTGATCGGGCCGGCCAGTCCGACCGTATTGATCGTTTCAAAAATGCCGCCGGCATTTGTCAGCGACGGATAATTCCCTCCCGAACCAACCGTATACGTCCCTGTTGCCAGAGGCCCGATAACATTGAGAGTTCCCGTTATTTCATCGTTACTGGTGACGGTATCGGTTGCGAGTTCTGCCGTTGCCTTGATGGTGTAAACACCCGCCGAGAGGCCGGACGGAATATTTGCAAAGGTGACTGTAGTGGTGACGCCCGTCGCTATCGAAGCGATCGATCCGAGATCGTTGTAAACCTCGGTCGTGCAACTGCCGTCATTGCAGATGCGGTAGCGGACGGGAACGCCAATCTGCGTTGCCGTGCCGTTGTTAGTGAACGAAGCCTGCGGGGCGAACGCTGTATTCTCGACTTTTGCTACACCATTTGTCGGGTTAACAAACGCCGTCGCCTGTATATCGTTGGAGGCCGGAGCGATAAACGATCCCTCATCCGCACCGATATCGGGGGTTGAGACGTTTCTAGTGTCGCCGTCGAAGTCGGTCGTGATACCAGCTACCGTAATGCCACCGCTTTCGATCTGAGTAGGCGCCATCATATTAATGTGTAGGAAGTTCGGGCTTGACCCCGTCGTGCTCAAGAACGGAGGATTCTCTGAGATCGAGGCTGAATCGCGCGGGGCGATCGTACCCGAAGTGAATACGCCCGCCTTGTATGCGGCGATCGTTTGAGCCGAACTTATCCCGTCATAATAAATTGGCCTACTGGGACCGGGAGTTCCGGCGTAAAAGAGATTGTTATTCGACGTGCTCGCATAGTTAGCTAAGTTTTGCGATGCTCCACCGCTACGTCGGAACGCAACGGTTTGTCCTGATCCATTTTGAACTGAATTATTGACGATAATATTATTGCGAAGATCTAGCTTTGATGTTGTCGCCGTGGTGCTAATCGTGTGGAAGATTCCCGATGAACCAAACCCGGTCCCTGATGTCGGATTAGAAAGATAGACGGAGTTGTAATAAACGTTAAACGTGGAGGATGTAACAGCGGCTGCGGTAATATCTATTCCTCGAATCGCGTTCAAACCTGTAGCCGATGGCGCGGTGAGATTACCGATCAGATTATTTGAAACGTTTACTGTACTTGAATTATTCGTATTTGCGATTTGAAGACCACTAACGATTGAGGTGGACGCCGTTCCGCTAAGATCATATATCTTGTTTTTTGATAGATTCGCCACAGTCGTCAAACTCGACAAGCCAACGACGGTTGTACCACCCGAACTTACTCCACCAATTGTGTTACCCGAAGCTATCAGAGTTGCACCATTAGATGAACCTAAAAGCAATGCCGTGATCGAATTCCCCGTGGTAATGCCCGTGATAATATTGTTGTTGACGGTCGATCCGGCTGCGCTGTAGTTGACGGATATCGGAATTACGGTTCCTGCTTCCGTTGTGATGTTCGAGATCGTATTTCCGTTGATCGTCTTGGTTGGTGTTCCGCTGTCGGTATCGACAATGCCATTAAATGCAGAAGCTCCCGTCAGAGTGAAATTCGAAAAGTTGTTATTGCTAATGGATTGAGTGGATCCGGCCGCAGACGACGCATTCGAGCTCCATATTGTTGTGGTTCCAACGCCCGTTCTTGTAAATCCGGTTACTGATGAATTGTTATTCATAGTCATCGTGGCGGTGGAAATCAGCGATGGGGCAAACGAGAAGAACGTAATTGTGCCGGTTGTGTTTACAGAAATATTTGTGAACGTGTTGCTATCAAAAGTTTGATTGAGCGGATTGCCGCCTTGGATGATGAATGTGATTGCCGACGTAGCCGCGACAGTATGACCCAAGGTATTGAAATCGTTGTTGTTTATGCTGCAAGTCGTGGTTGCGTTGACACTACCGGACGGCATGTTGATACCGTTAATAAGTAGATTTGCACCGGGACGAAGTGAAATATTGTTGTTATTGATAGTCTGCGTCAGTGTACCGGTTGGTGTAAAACTGGATGCAGGTATTTGAATACCGTTCACCGTTCCTGCTGTAATACCACCGTTTGAACTAGCAATTGTATTACGCGAGATATTGAAATTCTTTGTGTTTCTGACCAAAATACCATTGATAGTTCCCGAAAGATTGGCATAGCCCGAGAGTCCAGTCGTAGTCGTTCCGAAATCCGTTATGCTGTTTCCCGTCGGTGCGGTCGCGCCTCCAATGTCAGCACTTATGTTCTGGTCAGCCGCTGCCGTCGGGCCGATATGGACGATACCCATATTCACGTTTGAAATAATGTTGCCGTAAACTTTTAGGTTTTCATTGCCGCCTGCTGCGGTGGTGGCGGTAGCCGATGCCGTGACCGCCGTAGCACTGTGACTTGAGTTGCTGTAGATCCCGAAGGTGTTTTGATATGTCCTATTTAACGAGATCGTATTGTTCTGGATCGTACAGTTCTGTGAGCCGTTCGTCGTAGAAGCATAAAGCAACGCAACGCCCCACTCCGTCATATTGTTGGTTAACGCCGCTTTCGTCGTATTTGCCGGATTCTCCTGCATAACGAATCCCTGGATCGTAATATAGTCGCCACCGATTATCTTGAAGATCGAGTCGTTAAGTGCTCCCGAGGTCAACGCTCCATTAGCCGTAATCGCGGTTCCACCGCTATTGCCATCGATGGTGATCGTATTAGCCGCCGTTCCCGTCGCGGTTATTGAGTAACCACCCGCCGGGGCCGTTTCGGTACCGGACACCGTAATGACGACCGGACTGGTAATCGTCGCCGCATTCAATGCCGTAATTGCTGTAGCGAGGTCGCCGTACGAGAACGCGAGGCCGGAACCGCCGTTTGTCGTTACGGTTGTCGCAAACATCGGAACGGCCGAGGTGGCGTTTTCGGCCGATGTTGAAAACGGTTCATTTGCCGTCAGACCAAAGAAATTCAACGCGTCTGTCCACGGCGAGGCGAAGGTGACGGCTGAGATCGTGATGATGATGAGTGATACGACGATGGTGCGGACGGTACGGATACGGTTGAACATAGTTGCTGAACCCAGGGCGGCATAACCGCGCGTGGGGAAACTCCTTTCTGCTTTTTACTAATATTTGGTTCGAGTAAACACCTAAAACCTTAGGATGTTCGGTAAAAATGGCTGAGCAAGCCAATCTTTCGCAGGTTCGAAGCAAAACAACGAAAATCTATATTATCGAAATTTTCCTGTAATTATAGATATTTGCAGTCTAAAGTCAAGTGACTTTCACCCAAACGGGTGAGGCCGTGAGCAAAGGGGCTTTCATTCTTGCCAGACATCTTTCGCAACCAACAAATGTGTCAATCGCCAAAGCATTAAAGCCTTTGGATCCGCCCCGTCGCGTCGCCATATCGATCCTCTGAACTCGTGCCATAAATCGCGCCATATTGCTCGTTGAGCAATTTGCAACGCCCTTGTCCCAACGATACTTAAATTGGGACAAAAGGTGGGACAAGTTAACTGTTGCATCTATTGATATAACTGCATCTTGTCCCACTGTCCCACGTTATTTGCGTTTTGTGCATTTTGTGTCGACTATGTTGTGTGTCGTCCTGACCAACGCTTTCTCATATACTTTAATCGCTTTTCCAATAAGCTCACAGACCAAGGCTCCGAATAACGCAAATCAGAGATCCATTTCGGGGTCAAACATAATTATCGCACATTTGTTGCATACTGCACAACATCTTATCGATGATACGCAACAAACGTTAAAATTGCCGGCCCGCGAAGTGTCTCGCGAGCCGGCAAGTCTTAAAGAAAATGCGGACGCACGTTACGGCGTCCGGCTAAAGGGTTACGGCAGCGGATCGGCGACGAAGTCGAAGTCCGTTATATCGGCATAGCCGCCAACGGATTGAAAGTTCGGCGTGAACGTGAATCGCTTGGACGACACTGCTACCGTGTAGACCACGTTGCTCGGTTGTCCCGTGAACGAGTAGTAACCGAACGCTCCGGTGAGCGTAGTGCGTTTCGGTCCCATACCGCTATCGGTAAGCGTAACGATGGCGTTCTTGATGCCCTGGCCATCGGATGTCAGGACGCGTCCCGAGATCGAGATGGTCGCGACCCATTCGTCGGCACCGATGTCATTGGCCGCTCCGATAGGACGGGTCTGGCCGTCGAAATCGGTTGTGACCGTGGGAATCGTTACCGCCGCATCGATCATCGGGCTACCGGCACTGATGTGCAGATTGGTCGGAGCGAGGAATAGCGGATCGACCGCCTGCGAATTGGCATCCTGCGTCGTCGCCGTCTGCCAGTCGCCAAGGGTCACCCTCGCCGAACCACCGACGAAGCCAACATTTGCCGCAAAGTAATCATTGTAATTGATCGGGCTAAAGACGCTCGCCGGGGACGTGCTGTACACGGCGTAACGGGTCGCACCCGATGTCTGAGTATTTGCGAAAATGTTGTTTTGGGCATCGATGGCACCGGCCGTGGACACGGCAGCAACTTGCAATGCAGCAGTTGTTCCCGACGATTGGTTCGCATTCATATTGACCGAGTTATGGTAGAGCTTATAGCCCGACGCACCGGCCGCATTGAAGTTGATACCAAATCCGTTGCTCAAAACCGTCGCCGAACCCAGTGCCGCGATGTCGGACACAGAGTTGTTGGCAATGGTCACATTGGCCGCCGCCGATGTCGATGTCATATTGATTCCGTAGGCACCCGTTCCACTCGCACTATTGTTGCGAATGTCGCGGATGACGTTATTCGCGATCGTACCGCCATTGATGGCAAACGCGAGCTGGATACCGCTCATCGCGGCAGTCGTCGTCGGAGCCGAAGAGATGCCCGAGATCGTGTTGCCGTTGATGACAAAGTTCTGAACGTTACCGATCAGCATACCTCGGAACGAGTTCTTGTCGGCCGCGACGGTCGATCCGAACGTATTGCCCGTGATATTCCAGTTTTGGTCAAAGGCGACCGCACCCTGACTGTATATTGCGTTCTGTACGCGATATATCCAGTTGTTTTCGATCGTCGTATTAGAGTTTGGCGACTCTGCCGGCCCACCAAGTGTCACGCCACTGCCCGAGAGGATACCGGAAATGATGGTCGTGCCCGTATTCCCCGAGATGTTTGTGTTCTTGATGGTCGTGCCGAGAGCACCATTCGCCGCACTTGCCGCCTGGATCCAGATGACCGTACCGCCGGTGTTGCCGTAGGTGATGGTCAGACTGCGATCCGTGCCGCCCGAGAGCGAACCGTCGATCGTGACATTATCAGCTCCATAGAGTTTGATAAGCGCGAGTGACGCTCCATTGCCCGAGATGGTACGCGGTGCACCGCTCGGTTTGATCGTCAGGCCAAATCCGCCCGGCAACTGGTTGAGCTGGATAGCTCCCGTCTCAGCCGTCAGGTCGGTTGTGATGTCAGCCGTCACGTTGCTGCCCGCACCGAGCAGATTGAGCTGCTCGAACAGGCCGCCCGGATTGGTCAGCGATGCAAAGTTACCGCCGCCGCCAACCGTATATGTGCCGCCAAGTGGTGCCGCCGCGTTAAATCCGCCGTTGACCACGTCGTTAGCAGCATTGCTGTCCGCCGTCGTAACCGCCGCGGACATCGTGTAGGCACCCGGAGTCGTGATCGTCGGAGCCGCCGAAAATGTGACGGTTACCGACTGGAACGGTGCGATCGTCGCGATGACCTGCGGATCGGTGTAGCTATAGCCGCCCGGTCCGCTGATGGTAAAGGAAACACCGACACCTGTCTGCGTTGCCGAACCCACATTGGTGAACGTCGCCTGCGGCGTCGGCGCGGTGCCGGTAGACACAGTGCTGGCATTGACCGGAACCAAGATGGTTGCGGCCGCGATGTCGTTAGCCGGCGGCGGCGTTCCGACGAATTCGTCAGCACCGAGATCCGGAGCCGAACCGTTCGGGCGAGTCTCGCCGTCGATATCCGTCAACACACCGACCGTTGCACCGGCCGACTCGAGCGGCGTCGCCGTCGCATTCGGAATGTGCAGATTGGTGGCGGACGTAAATGGAGCGAGTGCCGTCGAGGCAAACGCCAAATTATCGTTAGTTCCGGCCGCTGAAAGGGTGCTGGTGTAGGACCTGAAGTTGCTGGCCGGCACCGTTGCCGTCGGGTCAAACGCCGCTACTGTGTATTCGCCGGTACCGAACGTCGTGCCCACCTGTGCGAGACGGTTGTTCGGATCGGTTCCGACAAAGTACGCGTTGTTATTGTCCGTCAGATTCATCGCTGCCGTGGCTGCCGACGGCAAGAATACAGCGACATTACGGGTCCCGGCCGGATTACCGCCCGAGATCGTATTGGCGAAGACGTTATTTCTAACATCGATACCCGTCAACGTTGTCGACGTAACACCAAACGACGCAGTCAGGAGTGAACTCGTCACGCCGCCCATCGGACCGTAAAGATTTACCGAGTTGTGGTAGATCTTATGGCCGGTGCCCGACGCAACACGGATACCGAATGCTCCGAATGAGGTACTGAACGCTCCCGTGCCGGCAGTCTGATCGTTGATCACGCCGGACACGAAATTGTTCTGGACGATGTGGTTGCTACCGCCGCCGAGATTGATGCCGAATGCACTCCAGGAACCGCTGTTGCTGTTGCGTGTGCGATTAACCTTGTTGCTGTCGATGGTGAACGTTCCGATCGCACTGTTGACGCCGACGTTGATGCCATGCGTTGCAGTACTCGATGCGACGTAGCCCTCGACCCAGACCGTGTTGCCGGAAATTACGCCGTTGGCAGAGCCCTGAGCCGTAATACCGATCGATGTTACCTGGTCGGCAGCTCCGGCGGTCTGGTTACCAATCTCATTGTTGTTGATCAGCAAGCCCGGGAACACCGTTGTCGCCGAACCGTTGACCGTTACGCCGCGGGCGACCGTGGCGATCGAGTTGTTTGTGATCGTCAGATTGGTAGCAGTTGCACCGGCACCGACCGAGGTCGAAACCGATGTAATGGCCGACGGTGCCGTCGTCGCCGATGCTGTCGAAGCACCCGGTCCGGCATAGATGCCGAATACCGTGTTCTCAGAGCCGGTCGTCGAAGTCGCCGTCGAGATGTTTCTACCGGTTGCATTACCGATGACGTGGACGTTCTTGATGGTGTCGCCGTCGGCCGAAGTGACCACCGTTGCCGCCACCGCGATACGTATCACCGAAGTGAATGCCACGGTGTTCGCCGCCGTATTCGTGAACGTCAGGTTGCGATTTGTACCTGCCGTGTTCGGATTGTCGCCGTCGATGGTGACGTTATCTGCACCATTGAGTTCGACCAGGCCGCGTCCCGCTACAGTGGCACCCGAAACGGTGACTCCGTCATTGACCGGACGTACAAGAACGGAAGTGTAGGCCGCAGTACCGGCACCATTGCTGTTAAGAACAGCCGGTGCGGTTTCGGTAGTGTTGGAAACGACGCTGACAGTTACCGCACCCTGATGAGTGCCGGCGTTGATGGCGTCAAACGCATCCTTCAACGTCGGGTAGTCGATCGGGCCCGGCGTTCCGGCGGTCGCCGTAACGGAGACCGGTCCGGTGGCGGCCGTAACGATGTTCCACGTATAGGTAGCAGGTGACGGGTCGACGTTGCCGGCCGAGTCCTTGGCTCGGACGTCGAAGGTATGCGAGCCGTCCGCAAGACCGGTATAAGTCTTCGGCGAACTACATGCCGAATAACCACCGCCATCGATCTGACACTCAAAACTCAAAGCCGGTATTCCCAAGAGGGTATCCGTTCCGGTAAACGTAAACGTCGCGGAAGAGCTGTTGCTCGGGTTGGTCGGATTTGTCAGGATCGTCGTATCCGGTCCGGTTAAGTCAACGGTCCACAAATAGGTCGCCGGTGTGGGGTCAACATTACCCGCTCCGTCTTTTGCACGGACCTGGAAGTTATGCATACCGTCACTAAGGCCCATATATGAAGCCGGTGAAGTACAGGCGGCAAAACCGCTGCCGTCCAACTGACACTCAAAACTCGCGACCGCCGACATCGCCGAATCCGTTCCACTAAAGGTGAACGTCGCATTAGCACTCGAGGTCGGGTTTGCCGGCCCAGTCAGGATCTGAGTATCCGGTGCAGTCACATCGACCTCGTCCGCCCCGATAGCAGGCGTTGCCGGTCGGGTGTCACCGTCAAAGTCGACCGTGATGCCGCCTGCTGCTGATCCAGCATTGGTCATCGGGCTCGCCGCCGGAATATGCAGATCTGACATCGGGTCGACGAACATCGGATCGAGCTCCAGCGAATTAGCATCCTTCAAAGTCAAGGTCTGCCATGCCGCCAAACTCACCGAATCGGTCCCCGAAGTTCCAATACCGCCGGTTCTGAAGCCGCCTGCGTTTGCTCCGGTCGAAACGAAATTGTTGTAATTCGAATCAAGATTCGCAAAGGCCGTTGTCACCATTCCGAGGGCATAACTCTTGGCATTTGCACCGCCACCCGAAGTCTGCGTTGTGTAGAAGATGTTGTCCTTCAGCTCAACTGCCGGATCCACACCTGTAATGGCAACCGCATAGCTGCCGATCTGGCCCGATACAACACCGCGGTCACCGGTCATCGAAACCGAGTTGAAGTACAACTTGGTATTCGAACCCGCTGCACCGGCAATGTAGATGCCGGCGGTGATGTCAGGTGATGTTGACGGAGCCATCACACCCGAGACCATATTGTTCGCGACGATATTCGCACCCGTCGTGCCGCCCGAGATGCCGATACCCGCGATCGAATAGCCTACTGTATTGGTGCTCGCGACTCCGTTCACCTTATTGCGTGAAATGAGCGAATTCGTGATCGCACCGCTTAGCACCGTGGTTGCATCATAAGCTTGAATTCCGACGCCGATCCCGTAGCTATCTCCGGACTCGTCGTTGGCAATACCGCCGACGCTGTTCATCGAAACCTGCAAGCTGTCTTGGTTAAAGAACAACATACCCGCACGACGCAGCTTGTTAGCTCCGGTCGCGGACAGGTCATTCATCGTCACAACGTTGCCACTATTCTGAGCCGCCGCACTCGCACCGGCATCATAAATACCGATGATCGATTTTTGGAAGCTACAGTTTTCAATACGGGCATTATTGTTCGGGCCGCCGGCACTTCCGACGGTTGCCCCGCCGATGTGGACTCCGATCAGGGTCTGGGTTGCATCCTGACCCGAAATATTGACGTTCTTGATCGTGTTGTTCTGAGCACCGTTCGAGACAGAACTCATTACGATAACAGCTCCGCCGGTTGCAGTGGTGCTGGTATTTTGGATCGTCAAATTACGAAGAGCAGCGTCGCCGCCGACAGCGTTTGCCGTACCGCCGGACAGTGAACCGTCGATCGTCACGCGGTCAGCATCCGCGAACCTTATTATCCAGGTCGTACTGCTTCCGGTTATTACACGCGGTGCTCCGGTCGGTTTGATAGTGATGGTGTAGTTGCCCGCACCTTCCTCGGTCGTTTGGTTGAGCGATACCGCTCCGGTTTCGCCAGCCATATCGCTGACGATCTCGATCGTTATATTACCTGTAACGACACCACTGTTTATAGCCTCAAAGATACCACCCGCGTTCGTCAGCGAAGGATATGTACCACCCGAACCGACCGTATACATTCCCGTGAACGGTGCAGATATCATATACGCATTCGGCGTTGTGGGCGGAGTTGTGACGGTATTGACGTCAGTACCTGTAAAGCCCACGCTCGGGTTCGAACTGAGGTTGCCCACCAAATCCTGAGCAACGACAAAGTACTGCACGGTGTCACCCGTGACAACCGCTCCGCCACCGACAAGCGAGTAATCGATCACGCAGTTATATGTGCCGTTTTGCGGCGTTCCGCTGGCGAACGAGCAGGCCGTCGAAGCGTATGTAGCGTCGGCCAACTTCTTGAAGTAGACTCTCGGTGCATTTCCGCCGCCCGCAACACCGGTACCGTCCGTGATGTTTACTGAAAGCGTACGATTTGTCGTCGAGGTCACACTGCTAAGTGCCGAATATGTGATGATCGGTGCTGAACCATCCAGGTATACTCCGTCAAACTCGTCGGCGCCGATGTCAGGAGCGATCGCTCCGCCGTTGACGGAACCTGTCGGTCCCGGACGGGTCTGGCCGTCGATGTCGGTCGTAATACCGGCAATGGCAACGCCGCCGGATTCGATCGAGGTCGGCGTCACGCCCATATTTAAGTGGAGATCACTTACGTTATTCACAAAAGTGACCGGGATATTCGAATAGCTCAACGAATCGCCGCTTGAGGCCAATTTCCAGCCGGCAAAGGTCTGATCCGTCGTCCAATAACCGATTGTCGACGCGTTTGCGTTCAGAACGTTGTTATTGACCGTGGACCATCCGGTCGCATTCGAACTTGCTCCGCCGATGTGGTTGGCGATCGCATAGTGCTTGCCGGTTCCGCCTGAGCGAGAGTTAACAAATATGTTGTTTCGAACGTCAACGGCCGGGTTCTTGTTCGTCGCCGTCAGGTCTCCACGGTGGAATCCTGCACTTGGTGCGGCACCGGATGCGACCGTGCCCTCGATGTTGACGGTGTTGAAGTACACCTTATCAAGCGGATCCGGGGTCGAACCGTGGTTACCCCAGATACCGAAGACGTAAGAATTGGTCGCCTGACCATTGCCAACCGAGATCATATTGTTCTGAACCGTAACAGCAGTCGTGCCTGAACGTATAACGATACCCGAAATAACATTAGGTAGCGTCAGTGATGTCGCCGTACTGGCATTGCTGAGTCCCCAGATTCTATTGTTCGAGATCACGGTATTGGTTCCGGATGCGTGTACGATACCTGCGACTACCGTTCCGACAACTCCGGCATTAACATTCGAAATGTTAGAGATCGAATTGCCGGAGACCGTCGAATTGACGCCCGCCATAAACTGGATCCCCTGTGCGGACGAGTTTCCATTCGATTGTCCGGAAAGGGCACCGCTCGTTGTCAGATTGGTGATCGTGTTGTTATTTATTGTTCCGGTTGCAGTCGCACTTGATGTAGTTCCGGTCTGAATACCGCGTACATAACCGCCGGTACCCGTGCCGTAAGCCGAGATATTCTGAATAGTGTTATTCGAATAATTGAAAACGCTCGGGACCGCGGTCTGGATTATGCCGCCGGCGATCGAACTGCCGGTCGTTGTACCCAAAACTCCGGCCCGGATATTCTCAGCGGTCGCGTTTCCAAACGTGTTACCCGTGATAGATATCGATGCTGCAGCTCCCGAGACGTTTATGCCGAACGCCGCGCCGGGGTTTGTCGCCGCCGGCCCAGCCGACGTAAACGAACCAAACGTATTGTTACTGATAACTACGTCACCGGTCGACGCGCTATTAACGCCGACGATAGCGGCCGCGACCGTTGTCGTCGGGGTCGCCGTGAGCGAACCTGTACCCGATGTCGCACCGAAGGTGTTCGGCGTGATATCACCGACATTTACATTACCGGAGGCTATATTGACGCCCGCAAGCGACCCGTTACCGGAATTGATACCGATACCCGCGATCGAGATCGAGGCTACCGTGTTGCCCTGAACCGACGTTGTTGCGGCCGTGCCGACGGCGAGATTGATCGCGACAAAGCGAGTCAAAACCGTGCCGGTCATCGTGTAAATGCCTGTTCCATTAGCGGCCGCGTAGCCGATCGTGTTGCCGGTTACCGTGTAACCCGAACCCGATGTGACAAACACACCGTTGTGAGTCGCAGCGGTCAGGTATGTTCGGGTTCCGGTCTGGAATATCTTGTTGTTTGAGACGGTCCAGCCTGAGTTGCCCGAGTTGACGTTGACGGCGCTCGATGCACTGTTGGTGTTAAAGAAGTTGGAAATATTATTTCCACTGATCGTTATGCTGCTATTGTCGGTCGCGGCGGTAAGGTTCTGAGAGAAAATACCGTTTATCGGCAGATTGCTGCCGGCGGCCGTGATGTTGTTGTTACTGATCGTGTTGTTGTCATTACCCGTCACCGTTGCGGCTCCGAAGTATATGACGCCGAATCCTGAGCTCAACGCTGCTCCTGTCGAACCGGATACCGTCGAGTTGGTGACCGTGTTGCCCGTAGCGTCATTGTTGAAGCGAATGGTGCTCGCCGTTGTCTGTTGCGAGACATTCGAGATCGTAAGGCTGTTTCCGCCCGTGTTCAAACCGTCTATTGTGACGTTGTCGGCACCATTGAGGTCAACGAGATGTCCGGCGATATCACCCGAGATCGTTCGTGCAGCACCGCCGGTCGGCTTGATGCTGATTGCCGAATATGACGCCGAACCCGATCCGCTCTCATTAAGAACAGCAGATGCGGTCTCGGTGGTGTCGCCGAGGATCGAAACCGTGATGACACCCTGATGCGTGCCGGCATTAACCGCATCAAACGCTGCCTTGAGCGTCGCGTAATCGGTCGGGCCGGGCGTTCCCGCCGTGGCGGTTACACTCACAGGTCCGAGCGGGGCCGTACTGATCGTCCACGTGTAGCTTGCCGGTGATGCATCCACATTTCCGGCAGTATCGATGGCACGCACGTTAAAGGTATGCGAACCGTCGCTCAGACCCGTGTAGGTCTTCGGCGATGTGCAGGCCGTGTAGCCGCCGCCGTCGATCTGACATTCAAAGCTCGCAACCGATGCGATCGCCGAATCGGTGCCGGTAAAGTCAAACGTTGCGTCCGCACTTGGGCTCGGATCTGTCGGATTCGATGTGATCGTTGTATCCGGAGCGATCGTATCAGATGCTCCATTTTCCGCACCGGTCCACGATGAGAAATCCGTAACGCCGACGACCGGGCCGAGCGTATTGGTGGCCGAATTTACACACGGGCCGCTGATACATAGATTTGTGTTGACACCGGCTTCACGTTTGAAGACTCGGTAGTCCGCTTCGCTGCCATTCACATCCGCAGCGTCGATATCATATGTGAACGAAAGATTGGCAGTAATATCGCCGGTTTCGGTCAAATTCCAATAACGTGACAAGCTCTGCCCCGGAAGGAAGCCGGCCAGAGTCGAGTCGACCGCCTGCACCTTGAGACTCGTCGGACTTCCAACCGCCGTCGCACTCACGCTAACAGGTGAAAATCCGTTATCACCTACGAAGTAAGTGTACGCAGAAGCCGCGGTATAGTCGCGGGCTAACTGTCCACCGACATAACCTGTCGTTCGGCTCGCAGTTCCATTGTGAATCAGAGTATTGGCTCCCGTTACGATCACACCGTTCGTCAACGTCATCGTTCCGGTCACCGTCAAATCACCGCCCGCAACCGCTAAATTATGAGTTATGTCATTGTCGTCAAAGGTCAGATTGGTGATCGATCTCGTGGCCGGAATTTCTCCACCTGTAACTCTTGAAGCGGTTGTTCTCAAATAAGAGACGGTAATTCCACCAGAGCCGGGATTGAAAGTCATCTGCGAATCAAAAGTTCCCGCTGCGGTCGGTGTCGTCGTATTTCCGATTTGAACAGTCGAAGTTGTTGTGCCGCCGTTGCCAACCGTCAACTTGCTTGAATTGATGACGTTGCCAGCAAATAATCTCACGGCATTCGCCGGAATATTCGATGATGCGGGATCGATCGTAAATCCTAAGGTAGATTGAATTCCCAAAGCTGATAAAGGAGCAGTTACCGATCCGCTTCCTGTATATGTTACTGGTGCATTGTCGGTAAATAACACCGTATTTGAACTTGCTCCGTTATGAGTCAAAGTTCCGTTATTGGTCAGAGTCGTTCCGTTGAAAAGGAAAACGACGTTACCCAAATTCAAAGTACTTCCCGTGTTTATGGTGATATTACGTGAAATATTATTGTAATTCGCCAGGGTTGTACTGTATGTCCCAGTATGACCCGCACTCGTATTATCAACCACGAGATTCGGAACGACACCGCGAATGTTAAACGATTTAGCCGCACCCGAATTGGCATTACCTAATTGCAGTGTTCCGCCCGTTACGCCCACAATGCCGGTTCCGGCTTGGTTACGATAGTCGATCGTCGTCGCCTGAAGTTGGGTGACGATCGTTCCTCCGGACATTGTAATAGTCGAGGCTAAACCTGTTCCTAGGTCGAAGCTGCCAAGCGTACCCGAAGTATTACCGACGGTGCACACAGTAATGATTCCGCCTGTTTGCGTATAGGTGATCGCATTTCCCGCCGCACTCACAGCAAATCTACCAGCCACATTAACCGCCCCGCCTTCGACGATGATCGTACTGCCCGTTGCAAACGCCATCGAATTGCCCGCGCCTGTACCGACGTTTAACGTACCGTTTGATATTCTCAGCAATCCGGTTGTTGTCGGTGATCCGTTTTGACCGGCGACCGTGAAATTCGGATTGTTGATCCAGAATCCACCTAACGTAGGAATTGAATACGCCGGCGCAGTGAATACTCTGTTGGTTGCGGCGAACGAACCCGAAATTTTGAATGTACCGCTGGTTATCGTTAAGAATCCCGCGGTATCGGTGTTGGCACCCTGAACCGTAAAGTTTGTCGGGCTTAATTCAACGACCGTCGCGCGTGCGCCTTTTGCGATTGCGATCGCTCTGACATCCGTTGTTGCTCCGGTTCCGTTAAATACAACGTCATTGACACCCGCCCCAAACGTCAAGATCGCACCCGACGTATCGCCGTTGGTGCTGAAATCAAGCGTTCCGTTATTGGTTACGTTATTGCTGACCGTCAGATTATTGGTAGTAGTCGCTCCCGTTGCAGGCGATTGGAGAGTGCCACCACTATTAACCGTTACGTTGTACGCAACAGCGGTCGTGATATCAACCTCGACTGTGCATCCCGTGCCGATCGTTACGTTGTCCGTAGCGGTCGGAACCGATCCATCCGTCCAGGTTCCAGCCGAACTCCACACACCGCCCGCGCCGTTACAGGTATCGTTGCCGGGTGCGCTTGTCGCCTGACTTCCGAATAATACCGTGCTTAACGCGCCTTCGGAAACTGCGTAAACTTGGTAAAAATAATTCGTGGAAGGAGCAAGTCCTGTATCGTTGAATGTCGTTGCGTCTTCCGCCGCCGATCCGACATAACTGTAATTTATACCGTCAGTCGAACGGTAGATCGCAAACAGATCTTCGTTAACCGCATTATCCGTCCAATTAAGTGTTTGAGCGATCGGCGTAATCGCCGTAAAGCTCAGGCCCGTTGGCCCAGCGGGAACAGGTGGCGTAAAAGCAAATGTCCGACGTGAACCATCCGCTGCCGAATCTAAAACCGTGATCGCTCCCGCGACATATAGATTATCAACCGGTATTGCCGTTGCTCCGTCAAATGTCGGGGCGGGTGCTCCGCTCTGCGCTGCAGTTATCGAACCGACATTTCCCGTGGTATTGCTTGACGAAAATCCAAACTGCGGACTGTTTGAGTTAGCGTCTGCCGCCCCAGCCGTGCTCATAGCCATCGGACCGTACACAAATTCGATGACGCCCGTCGTTTCGCTCAAGCGAACTTGATAAGTCAGATCAGCCGTGCCGCCCGTACTGAAATTCGCCTGCATATTCAGGAATTCAATAACGACCACGCGACTTCCAGCCGTGCCTGTGACCTTAAAGTGAACTTTACCGGTTGTGTGCGTTCTCTGATCGGCGCCATAAGCCGTAATAATTGAAGAGCTTGCTAAGCCGAGCGGGTTGTATGCCGTGCCCGAAGTTGCCACTGAACCAAGACGGACCGAACCGTTTGAGTTAACCGAGAATTGCGAATACCGAACTCCCTGAAAATAAAAGTCGAAACCAATGTTTGTGACTGCCGAGGCCGTATCATCGGCGTTCGCCGCGACTAGTTGCGTGGTGCCGGCAGACATATCTGTCAACGAACCGGAGGTGGTCGTCGCAAACAGATAGGTGCCTGCGTCGGCAATATCCGTATTCCATATAACCGCACTATTTCTAATTCCATCGGACGCATAAGGGAACATACTTTCTATTACGTTCTCTGCGGACTTCCCTTTAGTGCTTTTTAATTCCGCGGTCGCGGGTTCAGCAAGGTCCTGGGCAATTAGCGCCGTCGCAAGAAATGTGAATATCACGAAACTTAGGGCTATACGAATCGACACTTTACGGTTAAACATAACTTAAGAATTCTCCGGTGTAATTTTCCTATTATATCTCGCAGAACGAAGCGTGAGCTTCAGCTTAAAGCTGGATCTCACGACCGCCGGGCAATGGACTAATTTCTAGTTGAAACAAACGGATTATAAACCACTTTGACTCTATGTCAAGCTAAACCGATATGTTTGAAACTAGCTGAGGATCTGGTCAGCTATTGCTGATGGGAGAGCAAAGCCAGTTGGCAGCCCTTTATTTATGGAATTAATGCGACAACTTATTGACTGCTCGCACCGAACAAAATAATCGACAAGTGCCGGTATTTTAAGGATGTTGCGAACCAAACAAGGCTCCGGAGCAAACGCTTCGGAGCCTCGAAAATTTTAGTGAAATTTATCTATTTGCCTGACGCCACCTGCAACTTGAATTGTGCCAATTCGAGGCGTTCACGCAGAGGGGCGGTTTCTTCAACCGGTGATTGTGAGGCAGCAGCTAAGGCTTTCTCGGCGGCATCGCGTTCCGCTTTGGTAGCGACTACGTCGATCTCATCAGCACCCTCGGCATTGTCAGCCAAAACCGAAACCCGGTCCGAACTTACCTCTACGAATCCGCCTGAGATCGCAAATTTATCAGAAGTGCCCTTGGCCGTATATGATACGACGCCGGGCTTTAGAGCCGACACGAGCGGAGCGTGATTGGGCAGGATCCCGGCATCGCCGGTCGCGGTCGGCACGGTGACCGAATCGACTTCGGCGTCAAATACCTTTCGTTCAGGTGTAACTATCTCAAGCTTCAACATAAGTGATGATTTTCTACCGATAGTGGAAATTGGAGATACTTCGTTCTCCAATTTCCACTATCACTATTCCGTGATCGAGTTAGGCGGACGCTGCCATCTTCTTGGCCTTTTCGCGTGCCTGCTCGATGGTTCCCACCATATAGAACGACTGCTCGGGCATATCGTCGCACTTGCCTTCAAGGATCTCCTTAAAGCCCTTGATGGTGTCGTCGATCTTGACGTACTCGCCCTTAAGGCCCGTAAACTGTTCACCGACGAAGAACGGCTGCGAGAAGAATCGCTGGATCTTACGAGCACGGGCAACCGTCTGTTTGTCGTCCTCCGAAAGCTCGTCCAAACCGAGAATGGCGATGATGTCCTGCAGGTCCTTGTAACGCTGAAGGATCTTCTTGACCGATTGGGCAGTGTCGTAGTGATCGTCGCCGACGATCTGCGGGTCGAGAATACGCGAGTTCGACGCGAGCGGATCGACGGCCGGATAGATACCAAGCTCCACGATCTGACGCGACAGAGCAGTAACCGCGTCGAGGTGAGCAAATGTCGTCGCCGGCGCCGGATCTGTGTAATCGTCGGCGGGCACGTAAACGGCCTGGATCGACGTGATAGCTCCGGTCTTGGTCGATGTGATGCGTTCTTGCATCTCGCCCATTTCGGTGGCGAGGGTCGGCTGATATCCCACGGCCGACGGCATACGGCCCAAGAGTGCCGACACTTCTGATCCCGCCTGTGTAAAGCGGAAGATGTTGTCGACGAAGAACAGCACGTCGTTACCCTGATCGCGGAAGTACTCAGCAACCGTCAAACCGGACAGAGCAACGCGTAGACGTGCTCCGGGAGGTTCGGTCATCTGCCCGTAAACGAGTGACACCTTAGAATCTTTGATCTGGCTCTTGTCGACCAGTGAAAGGTCAAATTCGCCGGTCTTTTCCATGTTCTCATTGAACTTGTCGCCGTAGCGGATAACCTTTGACTCGACCATTTCGCGGAGAAGATCGTTGCCTTCGCGGGTGCGTTCGCCCACGCCCGCAAAAACCGAATAACCGTCCGAACCGATAGCGACGTTATTGATCAACTCCATGATCAAGACCGTCTTGCCCACGCCGGCACCGCCAAACAAGCCGATCTTACCGCCTCGCAGAAAGGGCTGGATAAGGTCGATGACCTTGATACCCGTTTCAAACATTTCGAGACGTGTGGATTGCTCGTCAAAGCTCGGGGCGTGACGATGGATCGACGATCGCACTTCGGAGTCCACCGGCCCGAGTTCATCCACCGGGTCGCCGATGACATTCATCACACGGCCTAGCGTCGCACCGCCCACCGGAACCTGGATCGGCCCGCCGAGGTCAATGACCTTCATACCGCGAACCATACCGTCAGTCGGCAACATCGACACCGCACGAACGCGGCCCTCGCCAAGGTGCTGCTGCACCTCAGCAACGACGTCGATAGTTTCGCCGTCAAAGCCCTCGCTGGTGATCCGGAGCGCCTGGTAGATAGGCGGTAAATAATTGTCTGAAAATTCTACGTCGACGACCGGTCCGATGATCTGAACAACTGACCCGACCTGCACCTTACCTTCATTAGCCATTATGAATAAAATTCTCCTCTATGTAGGACAAGAAAACGCTCGATTTACAAAGGAGTAAGAATATCATATCAGCGAAACAGGGTGCAAAAGTGGCCAGCGAGAAAATTAGATCTCACTGGCCTGGCGTCAGGTTGGGTTGGGGGGCGCTGATATCCCGTATTGCCAGATTCAAGCGCCGTGAACTTCGGCAAATGTTGGTCACGATGGGTGAGCTATGCCGGACTTAGTGGCTTGAACGAGCCCTTTTCGTTTTGTGCTTCCCGTACGTTTGACCCGTGTTAGTCTCTCCCCAACTGAAATTCGAAGTCTTTCTTTTCGACTTGTGCGGTTTCCTGCCGGAGATCATGGTGTTAACGAGAACGATCTTAGTGCCTTCTCACTTTTCTCGGTTTCCTTTTGCTACTACTACTTTCGCCTTCTATCCCATCGAATTTAATGCCAGATCGTCGCTTCACCGTCAACTTCGGTTTTACGACCGTCGCATCCACGACCTTTGAAGTTCGGTTTTTACTTCCATCATAGTCGCCGGGCCCCTCCCATTTCCCCCCATGACCGTTTCGTTTTCTAGCTGTATTGGTATTGGTATTGGTATTCTTCGCTTTCACAGTCGGGAGGTCAATTTTAGAAACAAACCCCGGATGTCCTTTTGGCTTGATCTTCGTCTTTACGATGTGGTTCGGCGTTGCCGATGGCACAACTCCGTTAGAGCTTGCCGTGGCGTTTGTTGGTTGAATCGCGAACATTCCAATAACGAATGTTGCAATGATCGCTGCGATGATCGTTAGATTTAGTCTTTTCATAGTTTTTTTCTTCATAGTTTTTTTCTCCTCAGTCTATGACGGGACTGCCGTTGACCGCCGCTCGACTGCTTTTATTACGGCCCTTCCCCGACCAACAAAAAAGTTTGAAGCACGAACATATCGTATTAGACGCAAGTTTGGTAGTAATTGTCGAAAATCATAGTATTATTTTGATCTAGCGGCAGTGAAAAAACTCGGATGGGGCATTTGGAACTCGTTCTAGCTTTTTTTCCTTTCGCGTTCTCTACGCTACCCGGACACCTGGTGCAGATCGGAATACGCTGTCGAGGGCTTTTTACGAACATTGCTTTGCGTTAGACTTGTATTTAGCATTTTTCGTACAAAAGAGGTTTTATTTGCAAAAGCTCGAACTACCACCACAGGGCCTAAATACGCTATTCGGCGTTCAGGATCAGAACATCAAGTATCTCGAGACATTGCTCGACGTCAGTATCGGTGCCCGCGGTAACGAATTGCTGATCGACGGCGACGAACGTGATATTAAGACGGTCGAGCAGATATTGCGTGATTTTACGGAACTATTTGACGAGGGCAGCACGTTTACTGATAAGGAACTGCGTGACGCCTTTAAGCAGATCGCCGAGGACCGTGCGTACAGCCTGAAAGATCATTTCCTCAGATCGCGGTTTAATCCGACCGGCAAGAAACAGGTCGCACCAAAGACTGCGAATCAACGCAAATATCTCGATGCGATCGCCGCGAACGATCTCGTTTTTGGAATCGGCGTCGCCGGAACCGGCAAGAGCTATCTCGCAGTTGCGATGGCCGTCGATGCACTGTTTAAGAAACAGGTCAGCCGAATTATTCTGACGCGTCCGGCGGTCGAGGCCGGCGAACGGCTCGGATTTTTGCCCGGCGACCTCCAGGAAAAGGTTGATCCGTATCTGAGGCCTCTTTACGACGCTCTGTTTGATCTAGTGGACGGCGAAAAGGTGACCAAGATGCTCGAGAAACGCATCATCGAGATCGCGCCGCTCGCATTTATGCGCGGTCGCACGTTGTCGGACGCTTTCATCATCCTTGACGAAGCCCAAAATACTACCAGCGAACAAATGAAGATGTTTTTGACCCGCATCGGATTCGGCTCAAAGGCCGTCGTCACCGGCGATCGGACCCAGATCGATCTGCCCCGCGGCCAAAAAAGCGGCATCAATGAGGCCGAGACCATCCTAGCCGGTCTCGAAGGCATCGAATTTGTTTATTTTACTGATAAAGACGTAGTTCGGCATAAGCTGGTGCAGATGATCGTCAAGGCGTACGAAGAACACTCGGAAAATGACGGGACGATCCGATAATCTCAAATGATAGATGTTGTCAATCTTCAGCGAAAAATTACAATCGATGTCGCCGCCATCCGCTCGTATACGCAATTACTTGCTGAAGAGGTCTCAGAGGCAAACGGCCGCCGATTTTCTGTTGCTTTCATTTCGGATGGCCGAATGAAACAGCTCAATGCGATGTTTCGCAGCAAGGCTACAACCACTGACGTCCTTTCATTTCCACACGAACCGGACGAATTCGATCCGGACAAAGACAATCTCGGCGATATTGTCATTTCGGTGGAACAGGCACAGAAACAGGCAGCCGAAAACGGCCTGACGCTTGAGGGCGAGATCAAACAGCTCATACTTCACGGCCTGCTCCACCTTTGCGGCTACGATCACGAAACTGACGATGGCGAGATGAACGAACTCGAACTCGTGCTTCGTGTACAGCTTGCGATCCAATAAGAAACCATAAAAAGAGGCCGCCCACACGGACGGCCTCGATATAGTTTGAAATGCGTCAATGCCTACGGGTCCGGTGTAAAATCAAGGTCGGTGATGTCGCTTTTGACAGTCACGACACGAGACGTGAATGCAAACGTTTTGTGCTTGAGAGCGACCACGTACGTATTGCCCGCTTCCAGGCCGTCGACCTCGAAATACCCGAATGCATTTGTCAACGCGTAGCGAGCCGAGCCCGACGTGTCTGTCACCGAAATACGGACATTCCGAATAGGCTGACCCGATGCACTCTCGATATGTCCGCCGATCCTGACTCCGGCCGCAGTCGGCCCGAGCAACGGAACGGAAGCATCGGTGAATGAGGTCGACAGAACGTCAGCCAGTCCGCTCACGACTTCGTCAACGACCGGCGTGTCACCAAATGTTATATCGGTTGATGCCGGAGCCCCGGGAGCAACATCGAATTCGATCGTTACTAACATCATTGGCCCGGCCGCAAACGGCTGATCCGGAGCCTTGTCAAGCACTATGCCAACGCGTCCTGATGGTGCTTCACTTGTATTGGCCGTCAGATCGGCTCCCGTTGCAACGCTTCCGAGCGTTATATTTGCCGGATTTGAGAGATGGGCGGTGTTAAAGTTAAGCGTAAGTCCGACGCCCGCCTCATCACCCTGAGCCTCCATCACCAAACCCAATTTCACCTTGTTTCCGGTACGGCTGATAAAGACCGGCTCTACGGAGCGCGGAGACAAATTCGCCTCACCGGCCTTCTTGGCCTTGCCAATGGCCTTTCCGGTTTTGGCAATATCAGATGATTTAGCCTTTTCTACAAGTGAACCCGCGGCATTCGGCCCGGCCGCTTCAGCGGTGGTATCCAGCGAGAGTTCAAACCGCCTCGCCTGCACTATGTCAGCAACTGAAAGGATGCCATCACCGCCAACAGCCAGCGGTGCCGTGTCGGCTCGCTGAAATTCGTTGTACTGCATCACCGTATCCAGTTTGGCGATAAAGCGCCTCAATTGTGCCGTATCGTCTCCGTCAACCGTTCCATTATTGTTGCCGTTCGGTCGGGGGCTGACGTCGCCCTCAAATGCTCCTCCAAGTACCGTGGTAGTTGCATCAGGATCATCCGGGATCGGTTCGCGATTTTCGGCGTTATCCTCAGCGATCGAATAAAATCGATACGATTTTCCCCACTTCCCTGCAAACAGTGTGCTGCTCAACGGAGTGTCCGAGATCCGTCGTGTATAGGCACCCCCATTTTCCGATACAAAAATGTCAAAGCTCTTAAGTCCGGCACCATTGGACAGGTCGCTTCCACTCCAGTTCAAATTGAACGAGGCAGATGACTGCGTGCTGTCCAGTGCGGTCATCTGACTCGTCGGGATGTCCGCATCGAGCAGGTTCGATGTCGTATTGGTGTCTATCGGTTCGTTCTGGTCAAAAAATATGGTTGCCTTGTCGTCCAGGGCCGTCCGCGTCGGTTTGTCAGACTCTGGCTGAATAAGGAAAGTTACGTATCCCTCTCCGTCGTGTTCAGCGTTGTTGGGTGGCAGCAATCCAAGTAACGGACTTATAGGCTGCTCATTCGTTGCTGGGTCGATCGCGGTTAGCGACCAGATAACCCGACCGTTTGTTATGTCGACCCCTGCGAAAATGTCCGCCTTTAAGTTATCTAGATCCGCCCCGAGCTGTACGCGGCCTTGATAAAATGCCTGATTCGGCGGCACCTCGATCCGGGTTTGCTTAAATCCGATCTCAACCAGGCGCACGGTCCGGATGTCAAAGCCCGGCGGCAACTGATCCAACACTCGTATCTGCTGCGCGGGGGCAGTCGCGGTGGAAAGATTTTCGAAGTTGATCCGATAAAGCAATGGTTTTTGGATGCCCACAAACTTCTCCGGCCCGAAGCCCGCCGGACCTATAATTTCGTTTGGGTCGAAAGACTGCGGGACATAGGTGGTCTTGACGTAATCGATTGTCAAAATAATACATTCGATGCCTTGTTTCGCGATTTGATAGACATCGTAGAGGATCGATGCCACCTTTAACCACGGCAAATACCTCAACGCGTCCTTCAGGCAATGCGCCGACGATTTTGCGATCTTTGTCATAAAGGATGAAAAGGCTTCATATCCGTCAAACGACCCCGTCCGAATATATCCAAGTGCGTCCTCAGCGAGCCCGGTTATTGAAAGTGCAATCTCTAGGGCACATTCTTCCGGAAAGATCTCGCCGAGGATCGTAAGGATCGTTTTAAGCACCAGATGCGTCCAGCAATTTACAACTTGTTGACCGCCCGCGGTCGGGGCTAAAGCGAGTCCGGGAGCATCGGGGTACATACCGGTATTGAATAAAGGATTAAAGGCATTCGCCGTTATCGTTCCACCGAATGGGAAGGTCACGTCGATGCCGATATCGACTTTTGAATTGCCTCGTATTACCGGCACAAAAAGCGCAATTACCCTAATTCCATCTCTGTCGGCATGGAATGCGTTCGTGGGTAGCGGATCGTCGGCAGGATCTGCGGACGGTAAATAGTTTGATGTGGACAAATGATATTCGTATGGCCCTGACAACAGGATGACTACCGGCACTGAGATCGCGTCGTTTCCTCCGTCATTTGCGACCGAAACCACAAAGCGGTTGCGACTGTTTGGCCCTATCGCACTCGGCCCAATGATCTCGGCTCTAGTTTGCGGTCCGCCGCCTCCATTTTTTATATGGAAATTGCCGGACCAGGCAGCCGTCTGGGCATTCGGATTCGTGGCAACAACCTGGTAATTTCCTGCCGCCTTTCCGTTAAGATCGAAGAGGGCCGCGATCTTCGCCTGACTGTAGAAATAGTTGTAGATCGGCGCTGACTCAACACCAGTCGGTCCGACGAGTTTGATGGTCGCACCCGTCTGGAATTTTGCCCCTTCGAGCGAG
The DNA here is from genome assembly GCA_016720705.1 of Chloracidobacterium sp. Taxonomy (NCBI): domain Bacteria; kingdom Pseudomonadati; phylum Acidobacteriota; class Blastocatellia; order Chloracidobacteriales; family Chloracidobacteriaceae; genus Chloracidobacterium; species Chloracidobacterium sp. The sequence goes on from JADKKB010000007.1 coordinate 89,474, forward strand.
ACGATCGTGTATCCCTGATTGCCCGCCTCGGCTGGCTCGACTTTCCTGACACTGAACGGAAGAATCTCTGCCTTTACGATTACACTCTCGGCGGTTGGGGAACTCGGCTTTTCGCTCGCTTTCGCCGGCTGTTTTAGCTGACCTGCAAAGGATCCCGGCACGTAGTCGCCGCGGATCATCGAATAGTAAGTGCCGGCGGTTGTGTTGGCGACGACGTTTTCCTGATCTGCCTCGCCCTGACGATTTCCCTGCACTTCATAATTTGCCCGATTGACCATCGCTCCGTATTTTGTGTAAAGCTCATTGGACGAACCTGCCTGACCGAGCAGCGTAACGAGAAGGGTCTCGTCCGCGGGAGTATTATATTTGTAAAAGCGTTCGCGATTGGTGGTCAGCGTGGTGTTGAAAGGAACGCCGAGTGCCAGCTCTTGGACAGCCACATTTACAGACATCACGGACGTTGTGAGGTTATTTATCTCGTTTGATTCGCGCACGTTATTGCGGGCATCGGTACGCACGATCACGTAGTATGTGCCCGTCTCGACCGGCGGCACGGGCGTCGTGATCGTGGTTGTGTACGTCTCGCTGATGCCGACCGGACCGGTGTGCGGTTGCTGAGTTACTATCGCGTCACCGACGTCCCAAGTTGTGTCCGTTGACAGATATACCGTGTCCAGCCAAGTGCCCATCGACGCATTTGTGCCCGAGTTTTGCACGGTCCAGGTAAACGTCGCATCTTCGCCGGGTGCCGCCGATCCCGGAACTGTGATGTTTGTGATATTCAGATCGGAAGGTAGAGGAAACTGCAGATTTACCTGGAACGGAGCGCTTATGTTATTGGCATTGTCCGCCTCGATCACTACATTGTTGCGGTCGGTGACCACAAATATGTTGTAATCGCCGGTCAATCCCGCCGGGATGTTGCACGGCATTGTTTCGCTGTAGCTGGCACCGCCCGCCAGGGCACCGACGTGCTGTTTATAGCAGAGCAGATTGTCCGTCTGGTCATAGGCCGCATCGCGGGACAAAATGACATAGTCAGTCCATTCCGACACAAGCGTCTCAACGGTGCCCGTATTTGTGACCGTCCACGAAATATTGGACTGGAGGCCGGAGTAAACCGGCGTCGGAACTGATACGTTTGTCGCTTGCAGATCTATGCCCGGCACTGTCAGCGTGATCGGAACCGCGAACCAATTGTTGTTTTCCATCGGACTCAGCGGCGAACCCTCAGTGACTGTGCCGCTAGCGTCTGCATAGACGATCAGAAAGTAATTTCCCGGCAGAAGGTTTGGGATATTAGCGGTGATCTGACCGGCATACGTCTCGCCCGCACCGACCGGAGCGGTTCGGAGTGATGCACCGATCGGCTTGTCATTGCCGTCCCATATGTTGTTGGTCGACAGATAAGCACCGTCCGACCAGGTCGCCGGTGTCATAGCGGCGGCATTATTTACACCTGTATAGTCAACGGTTATCGTAGTTCCCAAGACCGCCGATGCCTGCGGTGCGATCGCTGACACGCGGAGATCCGGCAGTGAATTTGGGACATTAAATAACGGACTCGCCGTATAGTTATTGCCCTCCAGACTACATTCCGGCACATAGCCGTCCGCGTCGGTCTGGACATACATCTGATAGTTGCCCTGCAGATACCCCGGCAGAGTGACGACTTGATTCTGTGTATAGGTAGCATTGGGCGCCAGAGCTCCGCTGTGGACGAAAGTACCTAAATTGATCGGCGGCTGGCCGGTCTCGGCAAAGATCAGAACGCGATCGGTCCAATACGATTGGTTTGTCGCTCCGCCAAAATTCTTGACCGTCCACTGCACGTTTATCGCCTGTCCGGCATTTCCTACGGGCGGTGTCTGAACACTCGTCACCTGGAGGTCGATGGCGTTATTGGTTATCTGGATCTGCCGGGCTTCGCTCTCGTTGTTGCCCTCTGCGTTAATAATCGGGTCGTACTCAAATATCTGGTTATTCAAATCGGTTTTTGCGATCAGATAGTAAGTACCGTCAAGGCACGATGGCAGCGTCGCGCCAAACGAAACAGCGTACTGACCTCCGGCCGCGAGAAAGTCATGTCGGGCAGAGTATCCGATCAGCTGGTCATTTGCGCTCAACGTAGTGTCCGTCGATAAGTACAGCCCCTCATACCATCCGTCATTGCCGGCGGCATTAAATGCACCATTATTCTTCACCGTGAACGACACCGCGATACCGGAGCCTGCATTGCCGGTCGCCGGAGCAGTAAACGGATTGAGAATGACAAGGTCGGGCGGGGCGGCACTGGTGTTCATCGGCGAACCGTCGGTTATACGATCGTAGTCGCTATTGTTGCTTTCGGACGTAAATTCATAGACCTGATTTGAATAGTCGGCGACAACAAAAACATAATACGCACCCATTGCGTCAACCGGCATATCCACCGAAAATCCATTCGCCGTATACGAACCATTTTGAGGGATCGCCCCATTATGCGTCCTGTATCCTATGAAACGATCGCTGCCGTCAAGCACCGTGTCCCTGGAAAGGTATATCCCGTCGTAAGATGTATTTTCACCCGGCAAAGTGCTGCCAGTACCACTGTTTGTCACCGTCCAACTAACGGCGATCGGTTGTCCCGCAAATGCGAACGGTGGGGCTTGCACGTTTGAAACGCGCAGATCGGGAACCGGTGGAGTGGCGATGGTAATCGGACTTGAAGAAACGTTGTTTGCTTCACTCTCCTCGTTAACCTGATTATTATTATCCGTTTTTACCACGACGTAATACGACCCGCTAGAGCCTCGCGGAATGTGAAAATTTGCGGTAGCAATATAGCTCTCGCCGACATTAAGGTAGTTGATATTTGTCGCGTAGATGCTAGCTCCACCCGGGTTTGTTGTCGTGCTTAGATATACGCTGTCGTACCACTGATTGCTGTTGGTCGCGCCGGGCCCGTTGTTTGTCACCGTCCATTGAACTTGAATATTCTGGTCGAAGAATGCCGTTGCCGGAGCAGTTATATTTGTGACTTGCAGATCCGGACGCAAAAAGCGACGCACGTGGATCGGCTGAAAGCGGATGTTGTTATTTTCATTCGCTCCCTCGTCAATGTTTCCGTCCGAGTCAGTTTTGACATAGACGTAGTAATCCCCCGTTTCCGTTATGGCACCCGTCGGGATCGTGACATTTTGAATGCGATCAACGGAGCTGTTCGCCGCGACACCTTGATCGAGCCAGAACCATCCGATCTCCGTATCGCCGCCTATCACCATATCCTTTGAGAAATAGATTCGCTCGTAGAACGCTCCCGCCGCGCGATTTCCGGTGTTTTGCGTCGTCCATTGCAGCGGATAGGGCGTATCGGTTTCAGCCTCAAATGGCGGTGTGATCGACTGCACCTGAAGGTCAGGGACGCGATATTCGAATCGGACAGGCTGAGCGATATGATTGTTCGTCTCGCCGATCTGGGTCGGAGTGCCCTCGTAAATTTGGCCGAAATAATCGACCTCCAGATAAAAGAACGAATCGGACGACGGACGCTCCGGAAGCGTCGGAAAATGCATCGAATAGAACGTCGTGTGGGCGTCACCGACCGCAAGTGCCGGTATCGTCCCCACAGCCATTAGTACGTCATCATCATTGCCGCGAACATCATCGACCGAAAAATACATTCGGTCGTAAGACGTCGATCCGCCCGGCGCGGTGCCGACATTTCGCGTCGTCCAACCGAAGTTGAAATCGACACCGGGTTCCACAGTCGTCGGGAGGATGATAGTTTCGGCTTGATATTCCGGTAGATGTCTCAGGACGTGGATCGGTCGACTGACGAAATTGTTTACGTAATACTGTTCGCGCTCGTTGACCGCAAAGTTGCTATTGGTAAAGACAAAGATGTAATAATCTCCGTCCGCCGGAATTGCAGAGCCGGGAATTTGAATGTTGTTGACCGTAATATTTTCGGTTCCATTCACAGCCAATGGTGCGTAGTGATAGCCATAGGTAAGGACCGTATTGTTGTTATCGCTATAGTTATCGTCCGGCGAAATATACACGGTATCGAGCCAATACTCACTATTGGCAATGGCTTGCCCTACGTTCTGAACTGTCCACGAGAGCGAGATATTCTGCCCTACGTCAGCATTTGCCGGAGCAGCGAGATTTAAGACCGTTAGGTCCGCAACCGCAGGATAGATCGATGCCGTTGCCCGACCGGTAATAGTTTGGTAGCTTGCGACAATATCGACGCTCTTGTGAAGATCCGTTATCGCCGTATCGATCGTAAAATCAACGTGATCCGAACCTTCGGGAACCGTGACCGTAGTCGGAATGGTGATCGCACCGGCCTCGCCGACCGTCGATAGATCGATCGTTGCATCGCCGGCAGGGGCGACGTCCGGTAAAGTCAAGGTTACTTGAGTTGTTCGGCCCGCCGCGATCGGATTTGGGTATTGGATCTTCAACTTGATCTGCGGTGCAGGCGGTTGACACGCAGGCTCGTCATTATTTACATTCGCGAGATCACTTATCTCCTGCTCCGAAATGGCACGGTTGTAAAGATTAACCTCATCGATCGCTGCATCCGTCAGATCGCCGCCGCAGCCAATGTCGCGGTTTCCGATAGAGAACGGAAGGTCGTTGTTACCCATCTCGTATGGGAAATTCTCGGTATCCTCTACCACACCGTCAACCCATATCGTGTGCTGTGCTCCCTGTCTTCTGAGGACAAGATGGTGCCAGATGTTGAGCGAAATGGGCTGCGCCGTTGCAAAGTTGAGATATTGGCTGTTATCGATATTCGCGACGTCTCCAGTGACCCTGTTTAGATCATCGACAGAGAGTCGCCAACGCGACGCCGTGCCTCCGCATTCGGATTTTCCCGCGATAAAATGAATGTTCGAGGAATGCAGATTTACCCATGCCGTCAAAGTGTAATCGCCGGTCTGGACATCGAGCGAATTGTTATCGGGGACGCGTATGTAGCTACCGTTGGCCGCAAAATTAAACGCCTGACCGACGTGCCCGGGGGCATAGGTCGGATCGTCTATAGCCTCACCGTTATTCGCCCCGATCGAGTCTTCGGCATTATTCTCGCCTTTCCACGACGAGACCAACCCGACCGGAACCGAGTCGTTATAGATCTTCGAAATTTCGCTGTCGGTGATCGCACGGTTGAAAAGATAAATTTCATCGACAAGGCCATCGGTCGAGAAAACCGGTGATGTCGCCCCATCGCCTTTACCGATCGTAAACGGAGCGGTGTTACCGGCAAATGTGTAGGTGGTGGTCTGAGTATCTTTTAGTACATTGTCAACATAAAGTTTGAATTCCTGACCTTGCTTTCGCATCACGATGTGATGCCATTCATCGAGAGTGATCGCATCCGGACTACGACCCGTTTGTCCGGATGAACCGTCTTCGTTCCAAAACTCAAGGAACGGCTGATCGTTTTCATCAACACCGATGTAGTACGACGACGCGTAGTCACCTTGGGCTCCCTTTCCGGCGATATAGCTCAAATTAGGATTTGTCGCTCGGAGATTTACCCAAGCTGCGAGCGTAAAATCGCCCGTCTGCAGATCGAGTGAGTCATCTGTGTCAGGGACTTCGACGATGTCCTCCGTTCCGTCAAAATCGAATGCCTGGCCGATCTTTCCCAGCGAATAGTGAGTGTCATACGACTCGCTTCCGTCATTATTGCCAACCGAGTCAAGTGCGTTTCCCTCGGCACGCCATTTTGCGATCAGATTCGGCACTTCAGTTGGAGAATTACTCGCACAGGTCGGCTGCCACGAAGGACTCGTAAAGGAGTTGTCAGGGTCTGAGGCCAGTTCGGTCTCATTTGTCCCGTCTGCATTGACGACAAAGATCTTGAAGTCGTTATCGCGATATGTTACAAAAACGATCTTTGTGCCGTCCGGTGACCACGCCGGTTGCTCGTCGAGCCCGACAGCCGTCGAACTCACTGCGGTCGCGTTCGTACCATTGGCATCGGCTGTGTATATATCGTTGTTCGACGCATAGACGATCTTCTGACCATTTGGCGAATAGGACGGCGATTCGATCTGCTGGGAATTGCTTAGTACGAGAGTTTGATTCCCTCCCTCCGTGTCCGAGGTGTAGATTACGGTTCCATCCGAAAATATAAGATGGGTACCGTCACGCGACCAGTCGACGCTAGAATCGTAGAAGTATTCCGGATATTGGATAGCGGTGGTAGTAACTGACAGATCGCCGATATTCAATATCTTTATTCGTCCGCTGCCCCCCCCAGTTTGCTCTCTCGAGGCGAAAACAACCTTCGTGCCGTCAGGCGAGAATTTTGGTTTTTGGTTAAGCACATTGTCGGCGGAAAAGGTCATTCGACGTTGATTGGTACCGTCGGCGTTCATCAGATAGATCTCTTGCAAATACGTCAGATTATCCGGACGATCGCGGCCCGATGTGAATACGATCTTTGACCCGTCGCGTGACCAATCCGGGTCTTTGTCGCTGCTGCTGTCCGTCAAGACAGTTTCGTTCTGCGGCTCACCCAAACTCCGCAGTATTATCTGCCCGAAGCTGCCGTAGCCACGTCCAAACAACAGGCCACCGGTGCCGGCCGTCTGAGGCGATAAATTATTGCGTTTGATCGGCTTCTTTTTTTGGTTCTTTGCGGACTTGCGCGGCGTCGGAGCGGCTGATGGCAAACCCGGACCCGTGATCTCAATATTTCGTAATTTTGCAACGGTCTGCCAGCCGAAGAGAACCGTCGCGGCGATCGATAAAAGTACAGTAACCCGAAGTACGCGGCCGAATCTCGAACTCAGAGAAATCTTCATAGTTAAACACTCCTGACAAATTGCAAAAAATTGATTTCGCCCTACAAAGCGTAAAAGCAGTGACAATCGGCTCAAAAAAAATGAAGAATGTTTCAAACGCTATTAGATACCGCGTAGATTCGGCGAAAATCACTCAAATGTATGTTAATGACCGGCTGAAGCTAGAGGATTTAAGAAGCACGAAATAGTGTATGTCGCAGATCGCGGTTACCGATTGGGCGATCCACGCAAAAAACTTTCAAAATAGGACAATTGGACGTATAATCCGTGACATATTTGTCATTTGACGGCTATGTCGGATTCGCTCGAGGTAACAAATTTGCTAAATAGAGTCGGGGCGGGTGATGCTTCGGCTCCCGACGAGTTGCTGCCGCTCGTTTACGGCGAACTGCGCAAACTAGCTCAGGGCTATCTCAAAAATGAGCGGGAGGGCCACACCCTACAGGCAACTGCTCTCGTCCACGAAGCATATATACGGCTGGTGGATTGGGAAAATGTATCCTGGCAGAACCGCGCTCATTTCTTTTCGGTGGCGGCAAATGTGATGCGAAGGATACTGGTCGATCACGCTCGCGCAAGACGTGCGGAAAAACGCGGTTTCGGACAGACACTTGCGTTAGACGAGGCGATAAGTTTCTCGAGTCAGCGTGAAGTGGATCTGGTCAGGCTCGACGATGCTCTTGAGTCGTTGGCGGCGATCGACCCGGTTCAGGAGAAGATAGTCGAATTGCGCTTTTTCGGAGGCCTTACGATCGACGAGACCGCACACGCCCTGCAAGTCTCACCCTCGACTGTCAAACGTGAATGGACGGTCGCAAAGGCTTGGCTCTTCCGCGAGATCAGCCGTTGACGATCTATCTAAGTAATGAGCGACATCGACTGGCAAAACGTAAAGGATATTTTCATCGCCGCACTCGAACTCGACGAGTCGCAACGCTCGGAGTTTCTGTCCGAACGCTGCAATGGTGAGACCGATATGCGGTCCGAGGTCGAGTCGCTGCTTAGATCACATTTCGAGAGCGAGGATTTTATCGAAAATCCCGCGATCGAGGTAAGTGAGATATTCGGCAACAAAGATGTCCGGATCGACCAGCAATTCGGCCACTACACGATTGAGCGGGAAATCGGCCACGGTGGTATGGGCGCTGTATTCCTGGCACGACGTAATGACGGCGAATTTGACCAAAAGGTCGCGCTCAAGATAGTCCGCCAATCGATCGCTGAGCACCACATAATCGAGCGATTTAAGAATGAACGCCAGATACTCGCGTCACTTAGCCATCCCAATATCGCACGACTGCTCGATGGCGGCGTCGCCGACAGCGGCGAACCGTTTATCGCGATGGAGTACATCGAAGGCGTGCCGATCGACGAATTTGCGACGAGCCACAATTTCTCGATAAACCAGAAACTTCGATTATTTATAAAGGTCTGTTCCGCAGTCGCTTACGCCCATCGAAACCTGATTATCCATCGCGATATCAAGCCAGGCAACATCCTCGTCGGTACCGACGGCGAACCAAAATTGCTTGATTTTGGATTAGCAAAACTGACTGACGAGCGGCTTTTGGCGGACCCATCTCAAACCCAAACCGCATTTCGTGCACTGACACCGGCATACGCTAGCCCCGAGCAATTGAAAGACGATGTGATCACAACCTCGTCGGACGTTTACAGCCTCGGCATTCTGCTTTTTGAATTGCTGACCGGCGAGCGGCCGTTTCGATTCGAAGGCAAAATGCTCGACGAGATCATCCGGACGGTCGCAGGAACGGCACCCGCTCTTCCATCAAAGATTGCGATGTCAGCAAGCCACGATCCGCAATTATTAAAGGGCGATCTCGACAACATTATTCTGTGCGCCCTTCGAAATGAACCGGAACGCCGCTATCACTCGGTCGAGGCATTGGCCGAAGATATCGAAAGGCATTTGAACGGATTGCCGGTGTCTGCTCGGCCGAACACATTCAGTTACCGGACCGGAACATTTATCAAACGCAATAAGATCGCGGTTGCAACCGCGTCTTTGGTCCTGATCAGCATCTTCGTCGGCCTCGGAGCAACTCTCTGGCAATCGCGTGTCGCTGCAAAGGAGCGGGATCAGGCTCTGCACGAACAGAAGAAATCGGAACAACTAAGCAATTTTCTCCAGACGATCCTCTCGTCCGCCTCACCCGAAGAAAGTGGGAAAGACACAAAGGTGATCGAAATGCTCGATAACTCCGCCGGCCGAATAGATGAGGAATTTGCGGACCAACCCGAACTTAGAGCACAAGCTTTGTTAACGATCGGAAAGACCTACACTCAACTCAGCCTGCTTGATAAGGCGGGCACCGTGCTCCGTAAAGCGTTAGATCTGAGTACAGATATCTACGGAACCGAAAACAAAACCACATCTACTTGTATGATGTATTTGGGAACGGTGAATATGGGCATCGGTAAGTTCGATGAGGCGGAAAAGCTTCTCACCGAAGGCACCGAGATCGACCGAAGGCTTTCACCTAAGGGCAGCAATGAGTTGGCTTACGGTTTGAATGCATTGGGGGAATTCTACGTAAGAAAGGCTGAATATGAACGGTCAAAGCCCATTTTGCAAGAATCGATCTCGATCTATGACGATCTATTTGGAGCAAATAATAAGGATTCGGCATTTGTAATGATCTCAGTCGGACGTGCTCAGGCGTTTGCGGGAGACAAGGATGGTGCCGAGACCACGTTTCGGCAGGCTCTGGCGATCTATGAGCAATTGCCCATTCGGTACGAACTGCGGATCGCCTTTATCAAGATAAATCTCGGTAATCTACTGGCAAACAGAGGCAACTACGATGAGGGAATCGCTTTGATGCTCGATGCTGAGGCTACATTTGCAAAGAAGCAGGGCGATTCGTTCAATACATTCAACTCGAAGGTATTTCTTTGTCGGGCATATTTTCTTAAAGGTGCCTACGATCAAGCAGCGACGAACGGCACTATCGGGATCGAAATGGCCCGAAAACTAAATCTTAAAAATAACCCGAGTTATGTTGAAATGCTGCTTTTTACGGGTTTATCACTATCGCGGGGCGGGACGCCGCAAAAGGGCGAAGAGCTATTGCGTGAGGGACTAAAAGTCGCCGAAAATGGTTTTCCCGGTGAAGTTGCCGATGCCAAAGGATGCCTTGGCGAAAATCTCGCAGCCCAGAAGCGCTTTGTAGAGGCTCAAACGTTACTTTCTGAATCATATGAAAGCCTGAAAGCGTCGGTTGGCGAACAAAGTCCGCGCACCGTGCAGGTAAAGAATTTGCTGGATTCAATTTCTCAAACCAAAAAGAATACGGTGCCGAAGACGAAATAGAACGCAATTTATTACTGATGTTTTCAGCATCGTCTTGCATACTGTAGTTTATTAAATATATGACAGATACACGAAAAATTGCCGACCCGTGCGTGATGGTAATATTCGGAGCGACCGGAGACCTTACCAAACGCAAGCTCTTCCCGGCACTTTACAATCTTGCCAAGGGCGATTTTCTGCCGCACACGTTTGCGATCATCGGCGTCGGGCGTCAGGAAATGACGACTGAGGAATTTCGCAAGGAAATAATCGCAAATCTGCACGAATTTATCCCGAACGATAAGGATGAAAAGATCATAGATTGGTTCGCTGAACGCACGTATTATACCGGCGGTGATTTCGACGATGACAAAAAGTTATTTGGCGACATCAAGAAATTGATCGGCGAGGTGACGGTCAAACACCAGATACCGAACAATTTTTTCTACTACCTGGCAACGCCACCCTCATTGTTTGCCAATGTCACGCACAAGATCGTCAACAACGGGCTGGGCAAGGAAGAGAATGGCAACTGGCGCCGATTTATCTACGAAAAACCGTTCGGCCACGACCTCGACTCGGCAAAGCAGTTAAACGCGGATCTGCTGAAAACTATTAAAGAAGATCAGATCTACCGCATCGACCATTATCTGGGCAAAGAAACCGTGCAGAATATTTTGGTCTTTCGCTTTGGCAACAGTATCTTTGAACCGATCTGGAATCGCAATTTCATCGACCACGTGCAGATCACGGTTGCCGAATCACTTGGTGTCGAGCAGCGAGGCGGTTATTACGATTCGGCAGGCGCCTTGAGGGATATGATCCCGAACCATATCTTTCAGCTTGTGACACTGACTGCGATGGAACCGCCGGTGTCGTTTGAGGCAAATGCCGTGCGCGATGAGCAGGCGAAGATCCTCCACGCCATCCAACCGTTTTCGCCGTCTGACGTTTTGCACTGCGCCGCTCGCGGTCAATACGGTGATGGGACGATCAACGACACCGCCGTTCCGGCTTACCGCACGGAGGAAAAGATCGCACCATTCTCAAATACCGAGACCTTTGCCGCTCTAAAGCTTTCGATCGACAATTGGCGTTGGGCGGGAGTTCCATTTTATCTGCGGACCGGCAAGCGAATGCCCGCCAAGCACTCGAGCATCGTCATTCAATTCAAGGCAGCCCCGTTCGTCCTTTTTCGCGACACCTCAGTCGAAAAGCTCACGACCAACCGCATCGTCATTCACATCCAACCGGATGAGGGCATCACTCTGCATTTCGGCGCCAAGGTGCCGGGTCCGATCGTCAGTATGGGCGCGGTGGATATGGATTTCAATTACGTAGACTATTTTGGTGAGCAGGTTGCCACGGGTTACGAGCGTCTGTTATTTGATTGTATGATCGGAGATGCGACACTGTTTCAGCGAGCCGATATGGTCGAGGCCGGCTGGAGTATAGTCACACCGATACTGGACGTGTGGAATGCTCTGCCGGCGAGGGACTTTCCGAATTACGCGTCCGGGACGTGGGGCCCGGCAGAATCAGAAAAGCTGCTCGAGCGTGACGGGCGAGCCTGGAAAAACCTCGTTGACTAAGAATGTGTCATACCACTCGTCACTGAACGAATGTATGAGGATACCGCTTTAACTTATCTAGATATGGAATTGGAGTTGATCGCCGCCGTTGCCATTCTTGCCGGACTATTGTTCTTGGCAACGATCGATATGGCATTTGCTAATATGTCGGACGTTAGCCTGCGCCGACTGGCAGCCGACGCCGATGCCGAACGGAAACTTGGTGCGGCGGCCTTTCTGCGCGAGATCCTCGAAAATCGTCCGCGATTTAGATTTGTGATGTCGTCGACGATCCAGGTACTGCTGATCACTTTCGCCGTGCTTCTGACACTCGTCATCGTTCGTTTTACGCAAGACGAGATGTCGATGCGACTATATGCACTCTCGATCGCTCTGATCGCGACCGTACTCGCACGACAGGTACTGCCGCGGCTTTTTGTACGCACCAATACCGAAGCCAAACTTCTGTTTCTACTGCCCGCCGTCCGTCCGCTGTATGCGGTCGCCTCCGCGATCGCCAACCCGTTCGCTTCCAAACGCCAAAGCAAGGAAGAACAGCGCTTGGAACAAAGTTTCACCCCGGATTATGCGGACGAGAGATCAGACGACTCTGACGACGACTTTCACGCATTAATGGAGGTCGGTGAGGCTGAGGGAATTATCGAGGGCCGTGAGCGTGAAATGATCGAAACGATGGTCGAGTTTTCTGACACGCGTGCCGGCGAGATCATGACCCCGCGAACCGAGATCTGCGCGCTATCTTCGAGTGCGACGATAAAGGACGCCCGCGAACTGATCATCGAAGAGAAATATTCGCGTATCCCGGTCTATACTGACTCCATCGATAATATCGTCGGGATGGTCTACGTCCGCGATCTGATGCAGGTTTGGGCCGAAGGCAAAGAGGCCGATCCGGTCGAAACCATTGTGCGTGAACCGCTTTTTGTGCCCGAAACGATCCCAGCCGCGGAGTTGCTCAAAAGATGCAGATCGACCGTATTCAGATCGCCGTCGTGATCGATGAATACGGCGGCGTCGCCGGACTTATCACTGTCGAAGACATCATTGAGGAAATCGTCGGCGAGATCGAAGATGAAGACACCGAGCAGGACGAGATTGTCGAGATCATCGAGGGCGACGGTGAGTATTGGGACGTGATCGGCTCGACCGAGATCGACAAGATCGAACGACTTTTTGATCTGGAACTCGAGGACGAAGACTACAACACCATCGCCGGCCTAGTCACCAGCGAAGCCGGATACGTCCCGAAGGTAGGCGACGAGCTTCGGCTACGCGGATTGCATATAGAGATAATTAGAGCCGACGAAAAGCGGCTTCAACTCCTCCGGCTACGCAGAGAGGGCGACGCAGAAACAGTTTCGCCCGACGAATCGCTGTAACGGGGCGATCGCCTCGTGTGCAGAATATGCCGCGGCCTTGGGATCAAAGGCCCACATTTGTGAAGTCCGTCAACCCGACGTTACCGTTGCAGCCCGCGGTGCAATCCGTCGGCTTTGTGTCCATAGAAGCCGAACGGTCATAAACGGTGGCATATCACATCCTTAATTATGTCGCCGATGCATTGCCAGCGGTTCTTTGGTAAAATTGCGTTTCGATCAGAGTATCGCTCTGCCTATACACAATGGCCAAAAAAATAAGCAAGTTTCTTAGTGGCAAACGGATAGATCCGAAGCCCATATCGTCCGACACCAGCCTCGCCGATCTGATCGACGAGTCGTTTATGGCATATAACGGCGCAAGGCTTCGGGAAGCGTGCCGACTGTTTACGACAAAGATGTTGGAGGACGATGTGACCATCGGAGTCACGCTGACCGGTGCGTTGACGCCTGCGGGGCTCGGGATCTCGGCGTTGATACCGCTGATCAAGGCCGGATTTATCGATTGGATCATCTCGACCGGTGCAAATCTATATCACGACACCCATTTCGGTATAGGGCTTTCGCTTCATCAGGGCAACGCCAGCCTAGACGACAGGATTCTGCGTGAAGAAGAGGTCGTGCGTATATACGATATTTTCTTTGATTACAGCGTACTGCTCGACACCGATTCGTTCTTTCGGCGACTGATCGAACACGAAGAATTTCAAAGGCCTATGAGTAGTGCCGAATTTCACTATCTCTGCGGCAAGTACATACGGGCACGCGAGGAAAAGCTCGGTATCAAGGAAAAATCATTATTGGCTGCCGCTTACGAATACGGCGTTCCGATCTATACTTCAAGCCCAGGCGATTCGTCGATCGGAATGAATATCGCGGCCAAGGAACTACAGGGCGGCAAACTCATCCTTAACCCTAATCTCGACGTTAACGAGACCGCCTCGATCGTACTCGCCGCCAAACGCGGCGTCGTGCATACCGGTAAGCAGACAAAGAAGGGCGGAAAATCGGCCATCTTCATCCTCGGAGGCGGCAGCCCGAAGAATTTCGCATTGCAAACTGAGCCTCAAATTCAGGAGGTTCTGGGGATCGACGAGAAAGGCCACGACTATTTCTTGCAAGTCACTGACGCACGCCCCGACACCGGCGGCCTCAGCGGAGCAACCCCCGCCGAAGCGGTTAGCTGGGGCAAGGTCGATCCGGAGAAATTGCCCGATGCGGTCGTGTGTTATGTCGACTCGACCGTTGCACTACCATTGATCACCGCCTACGCGCTTGCCCGCCACGAGCCGCGAAAAGCACGCAGACTATACGATCGGAGAGACGAATTTATGACGTTGCTCAAAGAGGAATACGAGCTCTCAACCAGGAGATAGATGAAACTGAAAGCTGAGATCGGCGGCGAGGCCCGCGAAGTGGAGATCGTCAGAGACGGCGATCGTTTGAGCGCGGTCGTGGACGGCCGCACCTACGACCTTGAACTCGGCGAACCTCTGCCGGGTGTCTATCTTTTTAAGAATGAAGGAAAAGTCACCGAGGCGTCGGTGCTGGTTTCGTCCGGCGACAACACTAACGTACGGATCGGGTCGAATGAGTTTGAGGTTAAGATCGTTGATCCAAAACGACTTCGCGGGTCGGTTCATACCGCCGATTCCGGCGAGGGATCGTCGCAGATCAAGACTGCAATGCCCGGCAAGGTCGTCCGTATTTTGGTGGAGATCGGTGCCGAGGTGAAGATCGGTGACGGCATCATCGTGGTCGAGGCGATGAAGATGCAGAACGAGCTAAAAGCTCACCGCGACGGCATCATCAGAGAGATCAGGGCCGCCGAGGGCGAAAACGTAAATGGCGGCGACGTGCTGGTCATAATAGAATAGGCCGCTCAGCAGCAGTCGGCCCTTTCCCCAATTCATCACCTAAGTCCTAACAGCGTTCGGCGACGGTGATCTCCAACGCGTCCGCCGCACGCTCGAGAGCCACGGTCCTTTCGGAAAACCACTTTTCATCCTCGGTCTCAAATCCCCTTTCAACAGCCAACGCACGGCGCGTTTCCGACGGTGCGGTACCGCCATAGATCGTGCGGACGGCCACAAAATTCTCAGGCGAAACTGCCGCCGCGAGCTGGTCCGGCGACATTTGCAGATCACGCCCGATGATATCCCTCGAAACGGATTGCAGAATCTCGTAGGTCACATCGGAACCGGCTTCGATCGCTTTTCGAACGCACGCTCCAACTATCTTATGCGAGATACGGAACGGTAGCCCTTCCTGGCGAACGATCGAATCGGCGAGTTCTGTGACCGCGATAAAATTCTCGCCGGCCCGCTTCTTGAGCACGTCAAAATTGAAAGTCGCAGACTTTAGCGTACTACCAAGCAGCGACACCGCCCGGTTGGCATCGCGTATGCCGGAATAGATCATCGGCTGCAGATCGTCTTCGACGTCATTGATGTCACCGAAAGGCGTGTTGTGGATACTCGTCATCACACCGAGGCATTGACCCAGAGCCTTGCTGCCGATCGCACGCACGTGTTCGAGAGCCACCGGATTTCGCTTCTGCGGCATTATCGACGAACCCTGCACGTAACCGTCAGAAAGGCGGATCACGTTAAACTCCATCATCGCCATCAATAGGAATTCTTGTGCAAATTTGCCGACGTTGACGAGCATCGCCGATGTTGCTCCGAGCATTTCCGTGAAATAGTCGACCGACGCTATCGACGCGTAGGAATTTACGGTCGGCGCCGTAAAACCAAGTAGGTCAGAAACACGGTGTCTGTCGATCGGAAATCCCGTGGTCGTTATCGCACCGGAACCGAGCGGGCAGTAGTTCATATTTTCATATGCCCTCTGCAGTCGCTTAATATCCCGGCCGCAATTCTCTGCCATCGCGAGCAGAAAGTGCGCCATCGTCGAAGGTTGTGCCGGTTGTGTGTGTGTGTACGCCGGAATGAGCGTTTCGTGATGTTCTGCCGCCAGATCCAGAAAAACTCGCCGCAGGCCCATCGCCGAATTTAATAGCGTTAAGCAAGATTGCCGCAGATACAGACGATATATTGTCACGTCGATATCATTCCGGCTGCGGGCGGTGTGCAGCTTTCCGGCAATGTCGGGATCACAACCTTTGGCGATCTCCTGTTGCAGCAAATAAAAGAGATCCTCAAAGCTACCGTCGTATTCCCTGCTGCGAATTGCATTGAAATCCAGAGCCATCAATGCCTGTAATATCGCCGTAAGTTCGTCCTTGGTAATTATTCCCTGCTCCTCTAGCATAATCGCGTGAGCCAGATCGACGCGGTAATACGCATCGAGGAAATACTCTTTGGCGTCCGCGAAGCAGTCCGAAAGGACGTTGTCCTTGTAATTCTGTGCAGGAAATTTTTCTTGGATTTCTAACGACATTTTAGGTAATTGAAGTTACGGTTATCAAAATTGAAATTGGGCACAGATATCAATGATCGCTCAAAGATACCTGTGCCCGGGATTGCCTATTTTGCTGGTGACTTAGGCAAACTTAGCATATTAGCGAACAGTCGATACGCTCCAGGGTTCCCGACCGGCAATTGGCGGAACCACGAATACGAAGAGTATAGGAATCGCCCCTTTCCGACCTGGGCATACAACATACCTCCGTTGCTTTCCTTTTCGCCCTCATCGTGAGACTCGAGCAGCGGCACGTATTTTGTCGCGTCAAAGTCAGTGACGCAATAAAGGTCTCGCTCTTGTACCCAGTTTAACCAGTCTGCATCACCGATCTTGTTCGGAAAATTGAAGACCGGATGATCGCCTTTAAGTATTTTGACCGGTGCGTTTTCATCGACGACGCGGATATTGCCTTCCATTTTAGCCGGATAAGGCATCAGGTTGAGTCGAGCGAATTCCTGCTGCTGATACTGTACGATCAACGTTCCGCCGTTATTCATAAACTCGGTCAGCCTGCCATTGTTGGCAATGTAATCGGTACGCACCTGCGATGCTCTAATGCCGACGACGATGGTGTCAAATTGCGAAAGATCGCCCGTCGAGAGATCCTTTTCGCTCAACATTTTGACATCGAGCCCGAGCCGCCTGATCGCTTGCGGCACTTTATCCCCGCTACCCATAATATAGCCGACCCGGACCGGGGCAACTTTGAGGTCCAACACTTGTGCGGTAATTTCGGCCTCAGTGTAAATGCGGTGGGTTTGGATATGCGGGTACAAGGTCTCCTGCACCTGAAGGTCATAAGAATTGCCATCCATATTGGCGACCGCCCGCAATGGATATTTGTTTGGCTTCGCATTGGCCGGAATGGTCAGGTCAAACGTCAGTGCAGTCTTATCGCCTTTTTTCTTAAGTTCGAAGTCAGCGGTTTTTGGCGACAGGGCCCAACCGGATGGCAAGCCAAATCCGGCCGAGCCTTTTGCCGTTCCCGACTTGTGATTCGTAACAGTCATTACGAGGCGATAGGTCGCGGATTTGGATGATGTCGGAGCGATAAGCAAATTCGAGTCCATACCGATAGTGACGGCCGGCACTACATTTAATTCGCGGCGAATCTCGCCACGAATATCATCCGCGTAACGATATTCAACTTCCTTTTCGATCTTGACCGAGTTACCACCAAAATCGAACGTCACCTCAGCGATCGCGAGCGGTTTCTGAAACGGAAGGCTCTGACTCTCACCGGCACCTGACCAGTCAAAAGTAGAGTTGGTCCGGGGTTTCGTCAACCAGTATGGCTGCGTCGGTTCGGATGTCGAAGAGGTCGTTAATTTGAAGAACGAAGCCGAGCGGGCATTCTCGCGAATGTTCCGAAATCCGGTCGATGGCGGTGCCGGCGGTTCGGCAATCGAATCTGATTTCCAGTCTTGCGGCACCTTGACCTCGGCCTTTACGACCTTGATCTCTGTCGCGTCGGGGGCAAATACGCGAACTGCGACGTTGGTCGAATCACCAGCGACGATCGTTTCCGTATCGGCGAGAGCGTCTACCACCGTGCCCGAGGCTAACATCAATGCGTTCGCAAATTCCTCACGTTTCACGTGTACGAGCGACTTCGAATAAGGATTTCGGGTTGCCGATTCGGCGTCCGCCGCTTCCCGGTAACCGCGTGCCAGCATCGGCACCAATTTTCCCGGTGCGTAGGGATCATAACTCTTTAGTGCTTCCACCGCAGTTGCCTGCAATACTTTTAGCTTTTCGATAAATGGTGCAGAAGTGTCATTTGAGTTTGCCGCGATCCCCGTAATTGAAGTGTCGATACCGTCAAACACGCTCGACTCCTTGTCAACGGCCTTAGCAGTGGACTCAAGCAGTCGTACACCGGACGTTTGCTTTCCACGCAGTTCCAACGTCCCCATTTCCTGCGATTTGTGTTGGCTACGGCCCTCCATCGCGATCTCAAAATATGATCGACCCAAGAGCGAGTCGTACTCACCCGTGTTCACGGTGAGCGAAGGCACATTCTGCGGATTCGGCACAAAACTCTGCGAGACATATAGCTTTTTCGCTTGCCACGGCAAAATGTCGCCCGTCAACTGTTCGGGAAACTCCTTTGGGTCGGCTGCGGCCTTAAAAGCGATCGGCGTCAAATATCCGACCAACTGGTGCTGTCCGTGTCCATCAGCCGGAGTTCCGGCAAATCGTGAAATGATCACCATCGGCTTGAAGATCCTGATGGCACGAACCATATCACCCAGAACTTCGCGTTCTCCCCAGATCCGTGCGGCCTCTTCCCGTTTTTTCGAAAACCCATAGTCCATCACGCGGGTAAAAAACTGACTACCGCCATCAAGCCTGCGGGCTTGCAGCAATTCTTCCGTGCGGATAGTCCCCAAGGATTCAAAAAGTTCTTCCCCGATCACGTTTTGGCCACCATCTCCGCGATTAAGAGCGAGGTATGACGTTCGAGCCTGTTCTTTTCGTGCGAGATACGCAAGCAAACCGGAATCTTCGTCATCCGGATGGGCTCCGGTATGCATCACACGCGCCGTTGTCTGCAGGCGCTTGAGTGCTTGGACAAGCCCTGCCGAGCCTCGGTCATAAATAGGCCGAACCTGGGCACGAGCCGGTATCGCGATCATCAAAACACTGACTAGGGCCAGGACGTCTAGCCCGATAATTGCACATTTATGAATTCTAGTTTTCATTTGCGACCACTTTCTCCTCGTTTCTAACGGTAAGACTTATTAAATAGCCGGCGATGACCGTAACGAGACAGCCGACCACGTTAAACCACAAAAACTCGATATTTGTATAATGACTGGCAACCCAAACCGACGATATGCCGAACAGCAACCCAAAGAACGCACCGCGAGAGCGTGCGCGCTTTACGCCGATCGCGAGAACAAATACGCCCAACAATGAGCCGTAGAAGAACGAGCCGAACTTATTGACCACCTCGATCAATGAACCGAGATTGGTTGCGTATATTGCGACGACACACGCAAACAATCCCCAAACAAATGTGGCCAGGCGGCCAAATGCCACATAATGCTTATCTGTAGCTTCTTTGCGAAAATGCCTCCGATAAAAATCGATCGTCGAGGCAGTCGCGAGTGCATTGAGTTCGGCCGAGATCGAGGACATTGCTGCCGCAAAGATCGCTGCGATGATCAGGCCGACCACACCCATTGGCATATTTGCGACAACGAACGCCGGAAAAACGTAATTGACGTCATTAAAACTCGAGTTGCCGGTCGAAGTCTTTACAAAGTCAATTGCGTTTTTCCGTGCGTCGTTGAAGCCCTTGTCGGCGGCGACGTACGCCTGCCGAGTTGAGTCGTTGCGATCCGCCACGAATGCGAGGGCGGCATCCTTTCGCGTGTCGTGAGCGTGCTGAAAGTCGCTCTGCAGAGCCGAATATTCCGTCGTCTGCGATATCTTGTTTGCCTCGACAGCATTAAACACCATCGGCGGCATTGCAAACTGGTAAAAGACAAATACGAGTACGCCCACAAGCAGTATCAGAAACTGCATCGGAATCTTGAGGAACGCACTCATCAATAATGATGTACGGCTCTCGCTAACCGATTTTGCGGTCAAAAATCGCTGAACCTGACTCTGGTCACACCCGAAATATGACAGAAACAGAAATAGTGCCGCGATCATACCGGACCAGATCGTGTACTTTTGGGTTAGGTCAAAGCTAGTGTCGATAGTTTGGAGTTTACCCAGCGTTCCTGCCAAAAATAGACCGTCGGTTAACGATACTTGAGCCGGAAACTGTGATACCACGACAAATAAGACAACAAACAGTCCGAAGAAGATCACGACCATCTGCTTGACATCTGTCCAAGTGACCGCCTGCACGCCGCCGACCATCGTGTAAAACGTGGTAGACATACCGATCAAGAAGATCGTGGCTATCTCACTCCAACCAAGCACGATCGACAGAATTACTGACGGTGCAGCAATCACCACGCCGACACCGAGGCCACGTGAGATAAGGAAAAGAAAGCTCGTTAAACTGCGGGTTTTCGCGTCAAATCGCCGTTCGAGATATTCGTATGCTGTGTAGACCTTTGCCCTGTAAAAGAACGGCACGACCGTGATGCAAAGTATCACCATCGCGAGAGGCAATCCATAGTAGAACTGGATAAACCTCATACCGTCGGTGTACGCCTGGCCCGTAGTACCGACCAGTGTGATGGCAGAGAGCTGGGTCGCCATTACCGACAAACCGACCGCCCACCAAGGAAGGCTTCGATTTGCGAGGAAATAGCCCTCAATGTCTCCGCTATGCTTGGTCATACGTATCCCGTCCCAGATAACGTATGCAAGATAGGCGACAACAATTGCCCAGTCTAGAAATCTCATTTTTGATCAACTAGAGAAGTAATTTGAAAACGACCAAAGTGCAAAAAGCACAATGATAAGGGTTATGATCACACCCAAGTAAACGCGATACCACCAGGAATCAGGCAACTCCTCAGGGGGATCAACGTCAGGTGCGATTCCGTGATGTGCCATAGGTAAGTTTGTCGGGTGAAGGCCGAGTTACGTCGGCCTTCACCCGGAAGTCAGCTCGGATTAAAATATGAATTTGAATCCGATCTGGAACTGTCGGCTGTCGAGAGAGGTGATCTGATTGCTCGCCTTTCTCAGTGCCGGTGTCGGTATCGGACCGGTCGGATTTCCTGCCGCATCGGTCGTCACGGTCAAGGAATTCAACTGGTAGATACTGTTGATGTTAAAGAGATTCAGGAATTCACCGAAAGCTTCGAGTTTGTAGCGTTCGGTAAAGTTAAAGAATCGCGAATAGCGAAAATCGATATTGAACTGCTTTGGCGTTACACCCGAGTTACGGCTGATCCCGACCGGGTTATCCGAACCGGTATAGCCATCAAGGTTGATATCGGTCGCGGCGATCACATTAAATCGCTCTCCGCTATTGGCAGTCGTGATGATTCCGAACTGATTGTTGTTGACGAGATACTTGAGGGTCTTGTTCTCAAAATTAAATTGAGGGCGTCCAACAAAGGTCATCACAAACGTGTGACGCTGATCAGCAAGCGAAGGACCGATATCGCGGTTGCGATTGGTCGGGTCCTGCGTGACCAAATTGCCGACCTGCGTTGCAACTAGATTCTGCTCGGGTGAATTATCCTCTGCCTTAGACAGCGTGTAATTCATACTGAACTGATAGCCCTTCGAGAATCTCTTGTTAAGCTGCAGTGTAAGCGCATCGTACTTCGAATTACCGACCGACTCAGCATACAGAATGTTGTTGAATCGCGGATCCATACGGGTAGCAGCACTGACCGTATTGCTATAGACAGGACGACCGTCAGCTAACGCTCCCGTCGGATTGATGCGATTGATGTTTCTGTAAAGCGGCAAATGGCGGCCACTCGAGTGAATAAACCCGGCGGTCACAGACAGATCGTTCGTCAGAGCCTGTTCGATCTGGACATTTGCATGCGTGGCATACATATTCTGAAAGTCCGGAGCGATCGTCTCTATACTCTGGACCGGAAGAACGGTTCCGGGAGGCAGACTTCCGAGTGTTGTCGGAAACGCCGGTGAACCTACAGTCGCCGGAGCGAAGGTAAAGTTAAAATAAGTCGGATTGCCGTTATTCTGTAATGCACGCAGATAGAAATCGAGATATACCGTGTCGTAATACATACCGACACTGGCTCGGACCACAGTCGGGCGATTACCTTCGCGTAATCCGTAAACGATTCCCAGACGCGGTGCAAAGTTGTTCTTGTCGACCTTAAATTTTCGCGAAGCAGCAAACGGTGATGTTGCGTCTGCAGTCGGAATATTATACAAATCGTAGCGAACGCCGTAGTTAAACTTCAATCTACGAGTAACTTTCCAATCGTCCTGTGCAAAGAAATTGTAGAACGTCGATTTGTACTGGATATCCGGATTACCGAAAGCCTCAACGTAATTCGTGTAGCTTCGGACGTTTACGCCATTTTTAGCGTCGAGATAAGCTTGGATCGACGGGAATGTAAACCTAGCAAAGACGTTTGAACGACGCGTATCATCGATCCTGTTGACGCCGCCGCCAAACTTGATCCCGTGGTCGCCCACCTGCCACGAAAGGTTATCCTGAAACTGAGTCATCGTCTCAAGCGGTGAGATCGTGTCGTCATTCTCCGGTGCACCAAAATTGGCAATGCCTGTGATAACGATGCTGGGTCCGGTGCCCGAGTTGGCGTTAGCAAGGTTTTGTGAATTGCGCTTGGCGTACTGGAAACGAAATTCGTTCAGGATCGTCGGGCGAATGATCGACGCAAGCTGAATGCCCAATGAATAAGATTTATCGTCAAAGTCAATACTTCTCTGAAGTGTGTTGACGCCACCACCGATATTGTCCGGCGAGAGGTTTTTGAAATAATTGAAGCGAGTGCTCAATCGATTTGCATCATTGATCTGAGCGTCAGAGCGAATGATGAAAAAATTCACCTTCTGAGCAGTCGGGATCGCCGTCGGGAAAGCCCCGGCGGGGACACCTGCCGCGATCAGAGCTGCCTTATTGGCGTCCGAGATCGTGATCGTACGTTGCGGTTCGCCGCCGAGGTCACGCTGCACCCACTCGTATCCGGCGTAGAAGTGCCAGCGATCCTTGATGATCGGGCCTCCGATCGCGCCGGTAATGTTATCCACCTTTGTTTCAGGCTTGATCGCACTCGGAGCAAGGTTAAACGGCTTCGACGACATCGGTGTCCGTCTAAAACGATAGCTTCCCGATCCGTGCAGGCCATTCGTACCGGACGGGGTCACTGCGTTCATAATGAGACCCGGCGTTCCGCCGAATTCTGCCGCAAAACCATTTGTGACAAGTTGAACCTCACTAATAAACGTATCAGAAATAGGCATCAGGCGAATTCCGCCTCGATCGGCCTGCGTATTGTTGTTACCGTCAAGCTGATAATTCGTTCGACGAGTATATCCGTTGGCATTGATCCTGGGCACGCCAAATTCAATATTCGGACGGCCCGTCACGTTTGCCTGAAGCAGAGCATAGTTATAAGGGTTTCGCGAAACAAGCGGCAGGCTCTGGGTCTCGCGAGTATTCATTACTCGTCCCAGATCGATCTTACCGGCATCTGCGATCGGCGAATCGAGGTTAACGGTAACCGTTTCGGATACTCCACCAGTTTCCATCGTCACGTTGATCGTGGCGATCTGACCGGTCGTTAGCGTAACTCCCTCACGAACCAGGCGCTTAAAGGTAGCAGCTTCGACGCTGACTCGGTATGAGCCAAGCGGAAGCAGCGGAAACCTGAAAAGGCCACTCGAGTCCGTCGACATCGTGCGTTCGGATCCTGACTCGATATTGCGAACCGTAACAGTTGCACCCGCAACCGACGCTCCGGCACTGTCAGAAACGATACCTTCGATCTGTCCGTTGATGGCCTGGGACTGTGCTCTAACTGAAATGATTCCGACGGCAACAACGGCCGTCAACATAAAAAACGAAACTATACGTTTCGTTAACGCCAACGATTTACCCATAACTGATCTCCTTATCCTAATTCCTAATATTTCCGAACAATTACTTATTCTACACCATCGATGACCGGAATTTAGCGATCATACTGATTAACCCGTTAGGCTAAACTGATCACGTTAACGTGATCGCGGCTAAAATGTTTGTCGGTTCTACCAACAAAGTTTTAATACAGCCGTAACATTAAGTCAAGGTAGCCCGCACAATCAGGGCAAAAAACTTAGTTGGCGGACGCAAATTTTCGTGCTAAAACGAGACCGATCGCTCCGATCAAGGTCGGCGAATCGCCGAGCGATGATGGCATAAGTTCGGTTGGCGGCAGTCCCGCTAGGATACTTCGCTCCGAGATCCGGGCTAACTCGTCCTCAAATAAATGCCACGCCTGAGTGATCTTGCCACTCACCACAACGATCTGCGGGCTGAGTCCAACGGTCAGATTCGAGATCCCGTTGGCCAAATATCTTGCGGTCTGCTTCAATGCTAAAAGTGCGTGTTTCTCGCCATTTATCGCCAGATCTATGAGGTTGCCGATGTCCATATCCGCCTGCTTCATATCGTCCATTTTCAGAAGCCGGCGATAGCGTTGGATCATAGCTTTTTCCGACGCGTGAGCCTCCCAACACTCTCGACTGCCGCACGAACATTCGATCGGGGCGTCATCACCTGCGATCATATGCCCAAATTCGCCGCCCGCACCTTTTTCTCCGCGATAGACCTGACCGTCAAATATGATGCCCGTGCCGATGCCCTCGCCTACCAAAACCATCACAAATGTGTCGATCTTCCTTATCTTTTCGTGCCCAAACCACAATTCTGCCAGAGCTGTTGCGTTTGCGTCATTCTCGATGGTGACTCGCAAACCGAGTTCTTTCTCAATTCGCTGACAGATATCCCAATCGCGCCAGTCAAAATACGGCACGTGAAAGACTTTACCAAGTTTCTGATCCACCAGGCCCGGTACGCTCATTCCGACGTCGAGCGTGAAAGATGCGTATCTCAAAGTGAGTCGGCGAAGGCGTTCCACGATCTGACCGGAGATAAACTCGACGTCTGCGGAGGTTGGCATCGTCTCACTTTCGATAATATTCCCGGCCAGGTCGGCAACCGCGATAGTGGTCGTTCGCGGCGTAACGTCAATGCCGATGGCGACCGGAACATCGGTTTTAAGCTTAAACATCGTGGGCTTTCGTCCACCAGACGACGTCCCCTCACCGATCTCCATAATCAACTCGGCCGATACCAGATCGTCGACGATCACCGACACGGTCGACCGGTGCAAGGCAGTCTGTCGGGCGATCTCAGCCCGTGATATGGGCGAGCGATCCCGGACATAGTTCAGTACGATCTGGCGAT
Source organism: Chloracidobacterium sp. (assembly GCA_016720705.1). Taxonomy (NCBI): domain Bacteria; kingdom Pseudomonadati; phylum Acidobacteriota; class Blastocatellia; order Chloracidobacteriales; family Chloracidobacteriaceae; genus Chloracidobacterium; species Chloracidobacterium sp. Next base: position 114,868 of record JADKKB010000007.1, read on the forward strand.
TGATATCGCGGATCGTATTTGGCCTTGCGATCTGGGATTTTGCCTTTTGAAGGTTAATTCGCTTCATTGAATAGGTGCGAAACAGTCGGACTTACGTGTTGATTAGATGTTGTACCATAGCCGACGGTGCAAAATCAAATACTTAGTTGGTAGTCCCGACAAACTTTTGGCCGTAAAATCTTTGCTCATCGTACTATCGGTGAGCTCGTCGTGTTTATGATCGGTGGAATCCGCGCTCGATGTCGCGCATCGATAGACGCAAAATCACGGGCCTGCCGTGTGGGCAGGTGGTCGGCGAGGTGGTAACAAGCAAGCGATCTATCAGCCACTGCATCTTTTCCGGCGACAGCTTCATATTGATCTTGACCGCCGCTTTGCAGGCAAGACTCGCAGCAATATCGTCACGCAGGGTCGATTTGGGTGAGCCCTTCTTCTCGGCATCGATCGTATCGAGTATTTCCGCAAATAGATTACGGGCTTCATTGGCTGGCAGGTCGGTCGGAACGCTCTTGATCGCGACGGTTCGGCCGGACAATCTCATCATCCCGAATCCCAGTGATTCGAGGTCATTCTCGATCAACCGATATGCTTCAGATTGAGCAGGAGACAGGTCTATGGTCTCGGGCAAAAGCAGATTTTGCGACTCGATACTGCGGTCCGCCTCCATTCGTCGATATTTATCAAACAATATACGCTCGTGTGCTACGTGCTGATCGATCAGCAGCAGGCCTTCGTTGTCGACGGCGATGATAAAACTCTCGTGAAGTTGCCCTATGGGCTGTATTCCCGCCGACGAGAGGTCTTCGACGTCGATCTTAACAGGGATCTTGATCGCCGAGTCCACCGGTGGCAGTTCGGCGTATCCACGAGGCTGAGACGCAGGCATTGTTTCATTGGCGACTGCCGCGATCCTTTCAAGATCGGAGGAGTCGGCCGCGTCAAATAGCGGAACTGCGTCGTGCTGACCGAATGTATCACCGGATATTTCGGGCGTCACTTCAATAGATGCCGGCCGATCGCTCCAGCTTTGCGGTTCGTTGATCTGGTGATCCGAAAATTCGATCGTCGACTGTACGGCGGGCACCTCGACCGGGGCGTGAACCGTTTCGATCTCCGCTACCGATTCCGAGTCGGACGGACGTTCGATCGCCTCAGGCACGATTCCAGCCCTTGCGAGAGCTTCTCGTACGGCTTCGGCTACGACGTCCTTGACGGCCTCGCCACGACGAAATCGGACCTCGGTCTTGGCCGGATGGACATTTACATCGACCTCGTCGTGCGGGATGTCGATAAATAGGAATGCGACCGGATATACGCCGTGCGGCAGGACTGAGCGAAAGCCTTCGAGCAGTCCGCCTGTGATCGTCTTGTCGCGGACAAATCGATTATTGACGAAAAAGTACTGTGAATCGCGACTTGTCCGCCGCTCGCGGGGAGCAGAGACAAATCCGCTCACCTTTGCCACATACTCACGTCCGCCGCTAACGGGCAAAAGGCTATCGAGCAATCCGGCACCAAATATCTGAAACGCTCTTTCGCGCAAGTCTTTTGCGGCGGAAACGCGCATTACTTCACGGCCGTTGTTTGTAAGTTCGAAAGCGATTTCCGGATGAGCAAGAGCGTAATGCGTGACGATCGCCGTCAGATGGTAATTCTCGGTCGCCTCCGATCGCATAAATTTGCGGCGGGCCGGCGTATTAAAGAAAAGGTCACGGACCGTGATCGTCGTACCCCGGTCGCGTGCGGCATCCTTAACGTCGATCAATTTTCCGCCTTCGACTAAGACCTTCGAAGCCTCGACCGCCGACTCTTGTTTTGTCAAAAGCTCGACCTTGGCGACCGACGCTATCGAAGCCAGTGCCTCGCCGCGAAACCCAAGTGTCGCGATCGCCGCAAGGTCTTCGAGGCATCGGATCTTTGACGTCGCGTGGCGTTCGAACGCCAATATTGCGTCATCGCGACCCATTCCCTGACCGTCGTCCACGACACGCATAAGCCTTCGGCCACCGAGTTCGATATCTACGTTTATTCGCGTTGCTCCGGCATCGATCGAATTTTCGACCAGTTCTTTAATGACGGATGCGGGACGCTCTACCACCTCACCGGCAGCGATCTGGTTTGCCAGATTATCAGGCAATATCTGTATTCTGTTTAGCGAGGTATCTGACATTTTCGAATTGGTGGGGGCCTAAAGCCGAATGACCCGGTGTGCCCGATCATCAAGATCGACTGCATTGTATATCCAATCAATAAAGTTCAGTCCGAAACGATCCAGAAAATACGTGATATTTAGGGCACGCTCCTGCAGATGCTTGTGCGGCAGAAGGGCCGTAAAAAGGCCCTCGATCTGCTGCCTGATCACAGCATCCTTGCGAACCTGCACATTATAAAACTTATTACGTAGCGCTCCGATATGGTATATGATCTTTCGCCTGCGTTTCGCGAGATTTTCAGCGAGTGTAGTGTCGATCTGCGATAGATCCTGGTCGAGCCGGTTCAATTGCGTATTTATCGCCTCTTCGACCTCAGCAAATACGCGGGCCGAGTCCGAATTTAGATATTTCTCGACGATACCGGGCAAAAGCTCCTCAAATCCCTCAAATAGCCTTGCCAATTGCAACCCGTATTTCGAGAGCGTTTTGGCGTGCTTTGATTCGACAAAAGTGAAGCTCTGGCGGTGGAGGATAAGCGTCGGAGTGCGGTCCAAAATACGATAAACCTCGCCACTTTGTGCAAAATATGCGATCTCCGCCGCCCCGCCAAAGTAACATACGGTCGGCAAAATATAGTCCTGAGCGACCGATCGCAAAACCACACTCGGACTAAACCGTTCCGGTTCCGATTCGGCGATCTGAGCAAGTTCCTCGAGAGTAAACTCACGCGATCCGTCCTTTTTACGGAATGTCCCCGCGTCGGTCCGCTTCAGGGCATTCCGTGTGTCATTTTCCGCTTGCCAAAAAAGCGGAAAGTAATCCTCGCCGACCAGAACCTGTGCCGCGTAGCCACTTTCAACAAGTTCGTCACTGCGCTTGCGCAGTGCATCGACTATCTCCGCCGAGCTCCGGATCGCTTCCACATAAATAGGTGCCGCGAGGCGTTTCAATTTAGGGTGTAGCGGGCAAAGAATGATCAGGCCGTAATCACCAAGCAAATGTGTCAGCAACTTGCCGAATGCATCGCCAAAATAATCGTCCGGACGCCAACTGTCCTCGATCAAATGTCTGACTTCGGCGGTAAACTCCGTCGGCGAAAGAGCAGCAATCAGATCGGCGATTCCCTCTTTGATGCTGGAGTCAAGCTTTACATAGCCGACCGGCAGATCCTCGTAGCAATGACTAGGTTCGGTCTTCGATTCATAAAGCTCGCCCTGACGATCGATGACGTAGGTCTTCGAGACTTCTTCGAAATCGTGGTCCTCGGTTGCGACCCAGAAGACCGGAACCGCGTTGACGCCTTGCTCCCTAAGCCTCTCGACCTGCCGGATCGCCGACATCGCCTTGTAGATCGTATATAGCGGCCCAGAGAATAGTCCCGCTTGCTGGCCTGTCACAACTGCGACTGTGTCCGGCGAGCGTAGTGACTCGATATTTTTAAGCGTCTTGTGGCCGGCACCAAACTTGATATTTATTTCCGCAAGGGCATCAGCCAGCACATTCCGGTCAGCTTTATGATTTGCAAGTACGCCCGGAACGAGTGAAGCAATATCATCCTGAGACGCGATCGCCTGCGGATAGTACTTTTTCAGCGACAGTGGATCCGTCTGGTAATCAATAAAGAGCCGCGATTGTCCCGGAAAGTCTGAGAAAGGTATACTCTCAGCTCGCAGGGTGACGGCTCCGCTTCGGCTCTGACAGGCGATTTCTTGCTCCATTCTTGTATCTATCAGATTATAGATTCCCGATCGCCACTTTCCAAACATAAAACGAAAAGAGGCGGCCCGAAAGCCGCCCTCTTTGTATCCGGATAGAGAGCTATCTAATTATTAGTGATCCGCGGACGGTCACCCGGGGTCGATGCGGCAGCACCCGCCTGTCGTGAAATGCGATAAACGCCCGACGAGTGAGTCCCTGCAAAAATACGGTTCGAATCATTCGGGTCCATCGTCATCGACCACACACGGCGACTAGGCAGTTTCATCTCCTTGGTATCGATGCGGCGCCACTTATCGCCGGCGGTAGTCGTCTGATAGATGCCGCCGTCGGCCTCGAGTGAGCTCGATACGATCACCTCGTCAGTATTGTCAGGATTAATCAGAATGCTGGTGTAATTGCCAAGCGGTAGATTGCCACCGCGACGGGTCCACGTCAAGCCGCCGTCACGACTGGCGTAAAACGTCTGCGAAGTGCCGACATAAATATAGTCGGGTCTTTTGGGATCTGAGTTGATAGAACTGATCGGCACTATGTCCGCTGCCCCACCCGCCTTTTGCCACGTCTTGCCGTCGTCACGCGACACAAGCACGCCCGAAGTCGCGGTACCTACCCAAACGACATCAGGCCGCAACGGCGACGTGTGAACGGCAAAAATATTTTCATTTATACCCGCACCGAATGCCATTTTTTCCCAGCCCTTCGTTAGATCGTAACTGCGATACAGTCCCTTGTCCGTGCCTGCTAATATTCCGTTCTTGCCATCCTCTGTAAAGGCGAGCACCTTCACCTTGCCAATGATCGCGGGAACTAGCTTTCCGGTTGCTACGGTATCAACCGACGGGATTGCATTTGTAGCCTTGGTCGAAGCCGTCTTTTTCACGACTTTTTTCGGCGCCGGCTTTTTAGTGATCGGGCGTGCAGCGGGCTTTGCAGCCACAAGTTGCGACCAGTTGGCTCCCCGATCGAGCGAACGGAATATTCCCGCGTTGGTACCGAGGTACATCAGATTCACGTTGGCCCGATCCTGAAGTAGAGCAAACGGGACGATCCGGCCTGAGTCCAAATTTTTCGCCGGAGCCCAAGTGCGGCCTGCATCCAGGCTCGTAAAGAAGAATCCACCGCCGGTCGCGGTATTTTGCGTCGTAGCGTAAAGCCTGTCCGATGATTTGTTGTCAGCGGTCACGGAATATGTGAATCGGCTGCTGAACCGATCGTTGGTAGGCGCAAAATTACGGCCGCCGTCATTCGATACCATCACGCCGTAATTGTTAGTTCCGATAAAAACTCTATTGGGTTCAGACGGATGGACTGCGATCGAGTTGATCTCGAGATTTCGCTGAGTCGTAAGTGCCCAGGACTTGCCGCCGTTCGTAGTCATCCAGAATCCCTCAGTCGTAGCAGCATAGACTGTACCGGGAATAGTCGGATGTTGCAGAATGTCACGCGTTCGGCGCGACTGTGACGGGATTCCCTGTATCTTTGACCACTTCTCGCCACCGTTCTGCGATTCGTAAATACCGCTGCAGGCCGAGGCAATAATATTCTCAGGGTTTCGCGGATTAATGGTGATCGCAAATACGTCGGAATCATCGATCATTCCGTCCTTGATCAATCGCCAACTCTTGCCGCTGTCGACCGTCTTATAAGCACGCCACCAGGTGCCGGCATACATCGTATCGTTACTTCGCGGGTCGATGGCCAAGGAATCGATGTTAACCGGTGCCGTCGATGATTTAAGCATTTCCCAACTCTCGCCTGAGTTCTTTGAGATCCAGACACCGTGCGTGGTGCCGACCGTAATGATATTTGGGTCGGTTGGCGACTGCGTCATCGCGTGAATGGATTCCTCCTTGAGTTCCTTGGACTCTTTCCAAGTCGAGCCTCCGTCGATCGAACGAAAGAAACCGCCCGGGGCCTTGTGCCTGTGGCCCGACGTATAAATGATCTTGGAATCACGCGAATCGACGAACAATTGATCCAGGATAAGTTGGGGCTTGTTAAGATTGACTAATAGCGACCACGTTTTGCCGCCGTCCGCTGAAGTGTGGATCTGGCCGTCGAGCGTCGTGATATACAACCTGTTCTTATCTCTGGGGTCAATTGCTACTACACGCACGTCGCCGCCGTCAGGTCCCATAACGGACCAATCGTCAAACTTCTCAGTATCGACCGGCGTATCTGCGGCACGAACCGCTGATGTAAGCACAGTCGAATTGACCACGAAAGCGAATGCAACAATTAAAAGCAAGGCACTATTTTTCCGCAGATTGAACATATTATCCTTAATTCCCATAACGAGCTTCTTTGGCGGGCCAACAAACAGATAAACCGGGCGATCCTGCAGTCCTTGAATTGGATGCGGATTTGTCGATGACGGTTGGCAACATCCAAAATGCAAACATTGAATCGTCGACTTGGCTAGTTTACCGAAAAGATCCTCGTATTCCAAATATCACACCAAGGCGCGGAAAAAACGGCTGAGGTCTTGTGATGGAAACCTCAGCCGTTTTGAAATGTTCACACACCTTGCGGTGATGCGAAGCTATGCGTAATTAGGGAGCGTCAGCACCAGCCGGCACGAGCCAGAACTTGGTGTTGATTCCCGCTCCAGTATTATTGCCGTCGACAAACGTAACACGATTAACATCGTACTTACGGAAGTTGATAGCCTTCATGATCTGGGTTTTACGCTTCTTGATCTCTACCGGCGTACCTTCGTTGACGATGTAGCCCTGAGCACTCGGATTGTTGTTCAACTGGATATAGAAGTTGTCAACACGAGCCTTGACGTCATCATCCGGAGCCTTGCCGAATTCATCGATAAGTGTCTTGGACGGTTTCGGAGCAACCGGAGCACTTTCACTTGCAGTGGTCACACAATTACAGGTCGGATCGATTCCGCCCACCTCAGCCGTAGCTGTGATGTTCGAAACACTACCGTCTGCAGGCGTGCGAACCGTGATCGACGATGTTCCCTGTCCTGATTCGATCGAACCGGCAGATACTGCCCAGTTGACCGAGTTAGAACCGGCACCGCTCAAGGTAAAGGTCATCGTTGCACCAGGATCGGTCGTTCCGGCCGGTCCGCTGACCGACAATGTCGGGCAGGAGCAAACCTGAACACAATCTGCACACTCTTCGATAGTTATTGTCTTGGTTTCGGTCTTGCCGCAAACGCCGCAACCATCATCAACACCTGTTGTGATCGTGTACGTTCCCTTGCCAACTCCCGAAAGATCCCACTGAACGTTTGCACCGCTGCCGACAATGCGTCCGCCCGAAACTGTGTAGTTATAGGTAAGGACATCATTTTCTGCATCGCTTGCACTCGTTGCAACGTTGACCGTACGGTTGTCGTTACAAGCACCCGATCGTGATTTGAATCCAGGAGCACATCCAAGCGTGATAACCGTGTCACTGATCGTGACCGAGTTAACTACCGCCGGGATATTGACAATTTCCGTCTGACGCTTCGTGCGGCGTCCCAACGTCAACTGTGCAATGTATCCGTTTCCATCACTCGATGTGACAAATCCATTAGGAGCTCCAGTCCAGCTTGAGGTGATAATAACCGGATTACAAACCGTATTGCCTTCACCGCCTACTGTGCCGCCACCAGTTGTAACTGAGCGGCAAGGAATCGTTACGTTACTAGAGAAACTAGCGTTCGGATCAAAGCTATCCAGATCCTGCTGGTTAAAGTTGTAGCGATATGCAAGTCCGAGGCTGGCCCAACGTACCGGGAAGATCCTGGCACCGATGATGCCGTCCATCGGGTGATTCTCAAACGCGTTCGGAGTGCGTCCGCCTACATAGTAGAGCGAGCGGAACTCAGCGATCGGCTGGAAGAACTTGTTAAGCGGGAAATCGACACCGATCGACGACTGGAGTTCATCCGGTCGGTCGAGAGCTGTGAATGTGCCGCCCGGCAGGTCCATCTTGGTCTTGCTGGTATAGCGGTAGCCAATGTTGGCCGACAGATTAGCCCACTTGGCGAGACGTGCGTCCGCAAAGAAGGTCAAGGCAACGTCGCCCATATTGCCGCCTGCACTCGCACCACGCTGCAACTGGTTAAATCCGGCAGCATCGTTAGCGTTGTCAGCATAATAGGTGTATGAAGCAACGAGGCCGTATCCGACCGCATTGTGAATGTTGTTCATTCTCCACTTGAAACCAACGTCAAATGAGTTGAACGCTGATTCGCCGTAGCCGCGATTAATGAACGGAGCATCCGGAAGGTATGACGGAGCCTGTGAAAAGACCAGCGGGCCTTCGCCAGCAGGGGCACCGGTAACACCTACCAAAGCCGTGCTTCTAAGCACAACGCCCGGGAGGATGCTGCCATAGACAGAACCGATACCCGGGAAGAGCGACGCACCGTTACCGCCAGCGGCGGCGCCATATGTCGCATTCGTGCCAGCTGCAAATCCGAATACCGGACCCGAGAAGAACGGCGGCAACAGTCCGAATGTGCCGGCATTGCCGCCGACGAACGGATATGTCACATACGGAGCACCCGTTGGGCGATAGACTGCCGAATTAATGAAGGGGTTAGCACCCGGTCCGCGCGGAGCCAAAACGATTGCCGGTGCGCGAGTCAAACCCGGTCCAGGAATAAAGAACTGCGAGTTCGGCAGATAGTTGCTCGAAAGGTTACGCCGTGAGTTAACCTTGATCGCACGATAAGCTTCTGTATTAAAGAAGAGTTCGACCTTATTGGTCAAACCGATCTGGAAGCTGGCCGGCACCGACGTAAAGTCCGCATCACCGGGATCTCGATCGTAGTTGCTCATTGCCAAGCTTATGGTGTATTCACCCTTGCGAAGCGTCTGGCCATCATAAACAGTAAATAAACCGGTAGCGCCGCCAACCGGACCGCCCGTTCCCACGGTCGGTGCAGTGTTACGCGGATCTGAGTCCGGTCTGCCGTTGCTCTGGGCCATCGCCGCAAAAGCAAGAGTTAAAAGTAAAAGTGTCGCAATGTACACCTTGTTAGCGAGTTTCATCACATTCCTCCGCCGAAATAAAAAAATTAAATTCAAAAGGCCAGCAATTGAGAACAATTAAGTTTCTAAAATCCACTTACCTCAAAGCTACCCAAGTATTACATACGCCTAACTGCTTTGCCAACCGCAAATACGCACAAATCAAGCTATGTGCTAATCGTTAGTTCTTTAACTACAATAATTTGTAGGGGAAAATCCGTTCAAAGTCAATTTGACCGAAATCAAATAGAATTATCCCCGCTTTAGACGATACCGCAATCGAAAAACAAAATCAAGTGTTTTTAAGCTTGCGGTAACGCCACCAATTTATGCATAAATACCGCGCATCCGCGTATCGTATGCAACTCGATCGATCGCAAGCATATAGGCTGCAGTGCGAGTATCCACGTCGTGCTTTTCAGCATAGTGGCATAATTCGTTAAAGCTAGCCACCATTTTGTCCTTGAGGCGGGCGTTGACCTCGTCCTCGGACCAGAAATATCCCATACGATCCTGCACCCACTCGAAGTACGAAACCGTTACACCGCCGGCGTTTGCAAGAATGTCCGGAATTACGAAGATTCCCTTGTCGTGCAATATCTTGTCAGCTTTCGGGGTCGTCGGGCCATTTGCTCCCTCAGCCAGGATCTTACACTTGATGCGGTCAGCATTTTCCGATGTGATCTGGTTTTCGGTGGCACACGGTGCAAGCACGTCGCATTCGAGCTCAAGTAATGCTTTGTTATCGACGAACTCGACATTCGGATAGCCGTCAAGCGTTTTGTGCTCTCTTAAATAGGCGAGAACGGCAGGAATGTCCAAACCGTCCTTATTATAGATACCGCCGCCGACATCAGATATGGCGATCACCTTGTATCCGTGTTGGTGCATAAGTTCCGCACCGATACCGCCCACATTTCCCGACCCCTGAACAACGACTGTCGTCTCTTCGGGAGTCAGGTTAAATCTCTTGATCGCCTCTGACATAGAAATAAGTATGCCGCGGCCCGTTGCTTCACGTCGGCCGAGCGAGCCGCCGAGAGCAACCGGTTTACCGGTGACAACCCCAGTGACGGTGTGGCGTGCGTGCATTGAGTACGTGTCCATTATCCACGCCATCGTCTGCTCGTTGGTCCCCATATCCGGGGCGGGCACATCCTTGTCGGGGCCAATGAAATCGATCAATTCCGACGTATATCGACGAGTCAATCGTTCGAGTTCGCCGACCGACATCTGTGACGGGTCGCAAATAATGCCCCCCTTGCCGCCGCCAAAAGGAACGTTGACGACCGCACATTTCCAGGTCATCCAGGCAGACAATGCCTTGACCTCGTCTAAGCAAACATCGGGAGCGTATCTAATACCGCCCTTTGCCGGACCGCGTGCAAAGTTGTGCTGAACTCGAAAGCCCTCAAAAACCTGTATATGCCCCGTGTCCATTCGGACAGGTATATAGACCTTGATCTCGCGACTCGGTACACGCATCAATTGGTACAGATCCTCGTCCAGACCCAAAAGGTTTGCGGCGCGGTCAAAGCGCTCACTCATTGCCTCAAACGGATTCTTTTCGTCACTTCCCTTAAATCGACGCATTTCGTCAGCCATTGGATTTGCCATTTTATACACTCTCCAAAAAAATAATATTAACTAACCTAATTTATATACTAATTCATCGACCCCGAACGAAAGCCTTCGAGATCGAGCGTAACGTACTTAAAACCAACACTCCGAAACTCACGCCGAACCCGGCCCACCATCTCCGGCGAAAGGATCGAGTCCAGCTCGGCCGGAGCGATCTCGATCCTCGCGAGTTCGCCGTGCACCCGAACACGAAATTCCTTGAAACCCAAGCGCCGCAAAGCATCCTCGCCGCGCTCAACCTTGGAAAGTCGGTCGATCGTAACGGGTACGCCGTGGGCAATTCGCGACGAAAGGCACGGACTGGCCGGCTTATCCCAACCGTCAATGCCGTTAGCAAGGCTAAATGACCTGATATCGTCCTTGGACATACCGACATCCGCCAGAGGGCTCACGACCCGGTTTTCGCCCGCCGCGATACGCCCCGGGCGATGATCCGAAAGGTCGTCTGCATTGGTGCCGTCAAGCACGAACGCGACCGCCATCTCATCGGCCATCGCACGCAATCTCGTGTATAACTCACTTTTGCAAAAGTAACACCTATTCGAAGGGTTTGCAGCGTAATTTGGATCCAATAATTCGTCGGTATTTGCCTCGATCAGATTCAAACTGTTTTCTGCGGCGATTCGGCGAGCCTCGGTTCGCTGAAACTCGGAAACGCTTGGTGATATCCCCAAGACGCACACCGCGTCCTTGCCAAGTTCCTGCGTTGCAATGACCGCGAGATAGGAACTGTCCACTCCGCCGGAGAACGCTACCAACACCTTTCCCATTTCACGCATCATACTCCGCAGTCCATCCTCTTTAACATCGCGTATCTCGACGTCCGGCGATGCAATGGTTGGTTGGGGATATGAACTCATTTTATAGTGATTTGGCTGGGTAGGCCTGTTGTGACCCGTAAACAAAATGGTAGCCTACCAATATGAATGAAGCAAATGTTTGAAACCACATTGTAACTTCTTAAACGCTAAATAAATATGGACTCGAAATGGCTCGAGTGATAATATTCGGAACAATACTTAATGCTTACTTGTAGTTCCCGTTTTACCGGTTTCATCGCCCTCAAGATCGGCATCGCCATTTTAGCGGTCATTGTGATCGTGTCGAACGCAGTGCCTCCAGCAAATGCTCAGGAAATAGATGACCCCGCCGAAGACGCGGTCGCTATTTTTAACCAAGCTCAGGAACTTCACGAGCAAGGAAAGATCGCCGATGCGATCGAACTTTATAAGAAAGCTATAAAGGTTTTTCCGGAATTTCCGGAGGCTGAATATCAATGCGGCACGGCACAACTGAGCCTTGGCCGCACCGCCGAAGCAGAAAAGGCATTCAGGCGGGCGATCGAACTGCGGCCCGATTGGACGTTGCCTATGACGAACCTTGGGACACTCTTGCTTACCAAAGGCGATCTCGCGGAAGCCGAAAACGTTCTGTCCAAGTCGATCGAACTCGACGACCAGAGTTTCCCTGCCCTCGCGGCAATGGCTGAATTGAAGTTACGCACAAAGGCCTCGGCGGCGGTCCTTTCGGAGCTTTTAACAAAAATAAGTGCTCTTACCGGAAAGGCGAAGCCCACTGCATCGCTCTGGACTGCCCGCGCGGCGCTCGAGAATGCCCTTGGCCGAACGCAGAATGCAAAGGCCAGCCTGAGCAATGCTCTCGCTATTGACCCGAGTAACCGCTTTGCTCTTTCAGAATTGACTGAGATCGCTCTTGCCGAGGGTGACACTCTAAAAGCGTCGGAAACGGTCGCTTTGCTGGAGAAGATAGCTCCCGTAACCGTTGAAACAAGGCTTTTACGAGCGAGGGTGTACGCGGCAAACGGCAATAATAACGACGCACTCAAGACCCTTGAGACGCTACCAGCTCCGCTTTCGGCAGAAGCAGCCGCATTTCGCACACGCCTGCTCGCCGCGACATCCGATAACGCCGGCGAACTGGAAAAGCAATTGTCCGCGACTCCGGGTGACGCTGCGATTCTAGGCCGACTGTGCTCGCTCTACCGTGTCGATGCTCCGGCGAAGGCCCTCGATTATTGCCGCCGGGCATCTGAGGCCGAGCCCAATAATATCAATCACGTCGTCGGCTTGGGCGCCGCATTGGTGCAGGCAAAAATGTATGAGCCGGCGATCGGGCTTTTTCGCAAGCTCCTGACGATCGCCCCCGACAATTCAACAGTGCACGCAAATTTAGGCACAGCTCTATTTCAGTTAAAGCGTTACGCGGAAGCAAAACAGGAATATGGATGGTTGGTCTCAAAACAGCCTGACCTGCCGATTGCATACTTTTTCCTTGCTATATGTCACGATCAGCTTGCGGAGTATCTTGACGCTATGGCAAATTACCAGCAATTCCTTCGAATAGCCGATCCTTCGAAGAGTCAACTCGAGATCGACAAGGTCCAGTTGCGAATACCGATACTCCAAAGGCAGATAAACGAAAAGAAGGGAAAGAAATGAAGCTTTTGCGGAACAACATCATCGGTCGAAAACAACCTTGGCATTCCTTCGGCAGGATTGTCGGCGTGGCTTTTGTTGCGGTTGTCGTTTTTACGGTTTCATCGCCCTTTGTCAAAGCACAGAGTGATCCCGACGAATCTGCGCCACCGCCCGTTCGTGCCGTCTCACGTGACGAAGGCATTGCCCTAAAGCGGGAAACGGACGTAAAGTCGAGAACGCTCGTAGCTTTGGATCTAATGAATGCGCGTATCAGTGCAGCGGAGAAAGCCGCCGCTCTCCAAGAATTCGAACAAATGTACACTGAGCTTGGCGGCTTTTTGGGCGTTATCGACAATACGATCGAGTTTCTCTCGAACAGTGACAGTAACAACAGCAAGGTTCTCGGCAATTTCAAGCGTTTTGAGATCGGATTGCGAGGATTTGTACCGCGCATCGAATTGATTCGCCGCGAGTTGCCGCTCAGATACGAACCTTTTGTAAAATCAACTATCAAATATATCCGCGACGCGCGTTCGCGAGCCCTCGAACCGCTCTTCGGCGACAAAGTCGTTAGAGAACCTCGAATTAATTAGCTTTATGCCGTTTTTAGTAGCTATCTTTACCGCCGCAGTCTTTCTCCTGTCATTCGCACCGGCAACGGCTGATGCTCAGCGCCGCGATTACCTGACCGACGAGGAGATCGAGATGGTCCGTGATGCCCAACAGATGGATGAACGCATCAGCGTACTCGTCCACGCAGTTGACCGTCGAATGGCCGTGATCGGGATCGCAACTGCCCCGGCCGGAAAGGTGGTGAAGGAAAAAGATACGTGGGGTCCGACGCCGTCAGGCTCACGCATCGAACTGCTCAGCGATATTAAACGGATCATCCAAAAGGCAATCGATGACATCGACAATCTAGCTGCCCGGCCGGATTCGGGGTTCATTGATCAAGACGAAAGTAAAAAGCCACAGGATCCGAAAGCAATATTTTCTAAGGCGGTTCGAACCTTGGGATCTGCCGCCGACCGATATCGACCGCTATTCAATAACGAACTTTCAAAAACGGAAGTTACGACTGAACGCGGTTTGTTGCTCGACATTATCGAAAGCTGTGACCAGATCATCGAGGCCGCTTCGAAAATACCGGCCGAGGTCAAAAAGGGTAAGAACGAGTAACTGATCTGCTCCGAAAATTGGGAAGTAAGCGGGCCGCGATGCCGTTTCAGACGAGTTCGGCTCATCAACCCCTCAAAGAGCCGGCCTCGAACTCACACAGAATCGCGACCTCACCTACTTAATGTCATTTTTTCGAAAAACATTACATTTCTGAACGGTCTTTTTTACACAAGTTTAGATGTTGCTGCCTCAACGAACCGAACGGCGAGTGGCCATTGCCACCAAACTATACCCGGATGACTTGTAGCGCGCCGCAAATGTACCTTACACTCACCATATATGACAGCAGAAGCTTTGAAAAAGACACCATTGAATGATGTTCACCGCACGCTGGGCGGACGGATGGTTGATTTTGGCGGTTGGGATATGCCCGTCCAATACACTGCCGGCGTTATCGAAGAGCATATGGCGACCCGAACACACTCGGGACTTTTCGACGTGTCGCATATGGGCGAGATCTGGGTCGAAGGGCCGGACGCGATCAGCTTCGTCAACGGATTGACCACAAACGACGTTTTGAATCTGGTTGACGGACAAGCTCACTATTCGGCAATGACCAACGACGAGGGCGGCATTGTCGATGATCTGCTGGTATATCGATTCAGTCAGGAGAAACTTTTGCTGGTGGTAAATGCCGGCACGACCGAAAAGGACTGGGCCTGGATCACCTCGCATAAAAAAGATGAGCGGGTCGAACTGTTAAATGCCAGTGCGGAATATTGTCAGATCGCGGTTCAGGGGCCGGACGCGACGGCCATCGTGCAGAAACTGACGGAGACCGACCTTTCCGCGATCAAGTATTATCATTTCACCACGGGCCGCGTTGATGGCGTCGATTCGATCATTTCGCGTACGGGTTACACCGGAGAGGACGGTTTTGAGGTGTACGCGGCAGCGGACGCGGCCATTCAACTCTGGAACAAGATACTCGAAACCGGAAAATACGGAACCGACGGCGGAATCATTCCCTGCGGCCTGGCGGCGCGCAACACGCTGCGACTGGAGTCGGCAATGTCGCTCTACGGCCACGAACTCGGCGACGACATCTCGCCGCTTGAGGCCGGACTCGGTTGGATCACCAAATTTCAGAAAGGCCCATTTACAGGCTCAGAGATACTTGCTAAACAGAAGGAAGTCGGAGTTACCCGCAAGATCGCAGGCTTTGAAATGACCGAACCGGGCATCGCACGCGATGGCTGCGACATTTATCTGGATGGCGAAAAGATAGGCGTTGTCACATCGGGAAGTCCTGCCCCGTTCCTGAAAAAGAACATCGGACTTGCATTTTTGCCTCCGCAATTTGCAATTGTCGGTCAAGAAATTAAAATCGATGTTAGAGGTCGCCAGATCGCGGCGAAAGTGGTTTCGACGCCATTTTACAAGCGGTCAAACTAGTTCAAGTTTTCGAACAATTTTAATGAGGTCAGTTTCATAACTTATGTCAAACATTCCTGAGAATCTACGCTACAGCAAAGACCACGAATACGTGAATGTCACCGGTGACGTCGCAACGCTCGGTATCACCGATTACGCACAGCATAATTTGGGTGATGTCGTGTATGTCGATATGCCGCGTGTCGGCGACAAATTTGGGGCTCACGAGTCATTCGGGTCGGTCGAGTCTGTAAAGGCCGTTTCCGAGATCTTTACACCTGTGGCAGGTGAGGTCGTCGAGGTCAATGACGGTCTCAACGACACCCCGGAAGCGGTCAACAATGATCCGTACGGCGCAGGTTGGATGGTAAAGGTCAAAATGGACAATCCGGGCGAGGCCGACGCTTTGCTGTCCGGCGAAGAGTACGAGGAATACCTCAGCACGGTCGGCTAGTAACTATCAGTTTAATGACGATTTGATCTAATGTGCGGCGTCTGCCGTTAGATGTGGTCGGGTTTTGGAAGGGTCCGGGGATTTTCTCCGGACCTTTTTGCGTTTATGCTACAAAAGATAGTTTTGGTGACGCTAGATATTAGTTAAGCGGTGATATCTCGCATATAATAATGTTGTCAAACTCCGGCGCATTTTGTTGAATTGTGGTTCCAGTAGATCTGGATTAACAGGTTCTATTTCGACATTCGGGAGGCAATATGAAATCAGTTGCGACGCTATTTTTCGCTTTAGTTGTGATTTTGGGCAATTCCCTCGCCACTCCGGCCCAAAACTACAAGATCAAACAGACAACCTCGCTAAACGGACAGAACATCACGTCCACCATTTACGTCAAGGGTTCGCGTAAGCGATCCGAGAGCAGTGGAATTATGGGAATGACGGCCGATGTCGCGACAATCGAGCAGTGTGATCTGAAACGCACTGTTCAGTTAAACGACAAACGGAAGATGTATTTTATTGAACCGTTTGCCACCGACGAAACTGCGGCAACGCCTCCGGTCAAGCCCGTTAGAACGCAACCCGGAAATGTGACCAAGGGCGGCACGGTCACTATAACCACCTCGATCAACGACACCGGCGAGCGAAAGCAGATGTTCGGCCTGACAGCCCGTCATATCAAAACGACTATGACGTCCCGATCTTCGCCTGACGCCTGCTCAAAAAGCGATATGAACATCGAGACCGACGGTTGGTATGTCGACCTTCCGTTATTTTCCTGTCCGGTATCAGTTCCGCGAAATCCGATGGGTGCGACTAGCCAACCGAAACAGGGTTGCCAAGACCGTATGATCATCAAAACCTCGGGCGGTGGCAAACTGGGCTTTGCTCTTCAGCTAACGACTACGATGAAAAGCGGTGACGGCGACGGAATGGCTTTCTCGCAGTCCCTCGAAACCGTTGAATTTACCAGATCGGTGCTTGCCGATGCACTATTCGATCTGCCGGCAAACTATACTCCGGCCAATTCTGCTCAGGACCTATATAGCCGTCCTGACTATTCATCGATCATGCGCGGCCAGGACAACCCTCAGCGTCAGACATCGCGCACCGAGAGTACAGTTCGATCGCAGTCCCCGCCGCTGTCGCAGGTAAAACGACCGGGGACGATCCGGATCGGTGTGCTTGCTCCGACGAACAGATCCCAGGAGAATTTCTCTTCGGACCAAATGCAGTCATTTTTGGTCGGGAAACTAACGTCCGGTAATACCGAGGGATTTGCTGTAAGTAGCGAGGCCCAAGCCCGTGAGGCGGGATGTGATTATATTCTGTCCAGTGATTTCTCAAAGTTGAAACAATCGACGGCGAGCAAGATCGGAGGTATCTTCGGCAAGGTCACAAACACTGACACATCATCCGCTCAGAAAATTGAAGCTCAGGTCGATTTTAAGTTGGTCTCGCTTAAAACCGGCCAAACAATGCTCCAAAACAAGGCTGCGGGCAAAACTGAAAGCAGTGTGGACGGAGCGGTCGAAGGAGTTCTGGCGACCGAAGCGATTTCCGTTCTCGCCGTCGCCAGGTAACGTTTGCGGTGACGAGAAGTCTTGAGGGCGTGGAAGAGTAATTATTGCATTTTCACGCCCTCTTATTTATGCATAAGCTCAATTTCTTTAATCGCTTTTCTTTTTCAGATAATAAGTTTGATATCATCGTGTTTTCGCAGTACTTTTGTATTTACGGCACTTAATTAACCATATTCCAATGAGATATATACCCAATTCACCCGAAGAACGTGATGAAATGCTGGCTACGGTCGGCCTTTCCAGTGCAAAAGACTTGTTCCGCTCGATACCGGAGGATGTCCAGTTAAATCGTGCACTCGATGTGACCGAACCTCTGGCCGAATCCGAGGTGATCGCAGCAATGGAGGCGATGGCCGCGAAAAATACCGGAATATCAAAACCGTCATTCCTCGGCGGCGGCGTTTACTCGCATTATTCGCCGACGGTCGTCGATCACCTGATCCAGCGATCGGAATTTTTTACATCTTACACACCGTACCAACCGGAAATATCACAGGGCACGCTTCAATATATTTTCGAATTTCAGACACTGGTCTGCCAACTGACCGGAATGGAGGTGTCGAATGCGTCAATGTACGACGGATCGACCGCGATGGCCGAGGCGTATCTGATGGCACAGCGTGTAACACGCCGCGACAAGATCGTTGTCGCCAAGAGCGTTCATAAGGAATATCGCGAAGTTGCGACGACCTACGCCCAACACGGTGACACGGAGATAGTCGAGATAGATTTTGATGAAAGCACCGGTAGGGTTGCCGACACATCCGCTCTTGATGACAAGACGGCGGCTTTGGTCGTCCAGTCGCCTAACTTTTTCGGCTGCGTCGAGGACCTCGAATCCTTGGCCGCTGCAGCCCACGCGGTCGGTGCACTCTTTGTAGTGGTCGTGACCGAGGCTATATCTTTCGGAATGCTGAAAACTCCGGGGGCTTGCGGGGCAGATATCGTCGTTGGCGACGGACAGTCGTGGGGTGTTCCGATGAGCTTTGGCGGCCCGCATCTCGGGCTATTTGCAACCCAGGATAAATTCGTGAGGCAAATGCCGGGCAGACTCTGCGGCGTGGCTTACGACAAGAACGGCAAGCGCGGCTTCGTGCTGACGCTTTCGACCCGCGAACAGCACATCCGCCGCGAAAAGGCGACGTCGAACATCTGCACGAACCAAGGCCTGATCGCCCTCGCCGCGACCATTTATATGGAAACAATGGGTAAAAAGGGCTTGCAGGAAGTCGCAATGCAAAACGCCCAAAAAGCTGCATACGCAAAACAACAGATCGCCGCGATCGAAGGTTACTCGATTCCCTTTTCATCGCCGACATTTAACGAATTCGTCGTCCGCGGTCCGAGATCCGCTGACGAGATGCTCGAGGCGGTGCGGGGCAACGGCGGCATCATCGGCGGGATTTCGCTGTCGAAGTATTACGCCGGGCGGCCAAATGAATTCTTGGTTTGTGTAACCGAAACCAATTCGAAAGCTCAGATCGACGCACTTGTCACCGCCTTGGCGGCGGCATAACGATTTCTATCGTTTACGTATGTTTTTCAGACCCGTTTGAGAGGCGATAAGAGGAGGACAGTGGCTTGGACATTTCAACCGCATTCGATCGCAGGCGATTTCTAGCGTCGGCCGGCAAGGGTCTCGGCCTTATGGCTTTGTCATCCACTGTCGTCGGTTCGCTTTTCGAACAGGTCAATGCTGCGGGTCGAAGGATCAACCACTTGAGACCTTTGGAAGCGGCGATGGACGAAGATTATTGGGCAACGATCCAGCAGGCGTTCTCGGTGACGCGGAGTATGGTCAATCTCAATAACGGCGGCGTCTCGCCGAGTCCGCGAATGGTGACCGAGGCATTTGTCCGCTACACCTGGCAGCAAGAGGATGCGACAGCCTACATAATGTGGCATATACTCGAGCCTCAGTCCGAGACCGTCCGAACCGGGCTTGCCGAGATATTCGGATGTTCGCCGGAGGAGATAGCGATCACGCGCAACGCCTCGGAATCGCTCGAGATCGTGATGATGGGGCTGGATCTAAAGTCCGGAGACGAGATCCTGACCTCGACGCAGGATTATCCGCGAATGCTCACGACCCTTCGCCAACGCGAACTACGCGAGGGCCTGAAACTTAATCTCGTAAAGATCCCGATCGCACCGAAAAACGTTGATGACATCGCCGCCGCATTTGAGCGTGCCGTGACACCGCGAACCAAGCTTATTTTGATCTCACAGCAGATCAACCTGACGGGACAAATACTGCCGGTCAAACAGATCTGCGATATGGCCCGATCAAAAGGTATCGAAACCGTGGTCGACGGCGCCCACGCCTTTGCTCAGTTTGATTCCAAACTCTCCGATATCGGTTGCGATTATTACGGCACCTCCCTGCACAAATGGCTGTATGCTCCGAAGGGCACGGGGATGCTCTATGTAAAACGCGACAAGATCAGCAAGATCTGGGCACTAATGGCGTCGGAGGACAGGAACAAGAACGACATCCGGAAGTTTGAAGAGATCGGAACACATTCGGCAGCGATGCGACTCGCGATCGGCGAAGCGATACTGTTTCACAACGCGATCGGCGGCAAACGAAAAGAGGAACGCCTGCGTTACCTCTCGCGATATTGGATGAACAAGCTGAAAGATATACCAAAGGTCGGATTTAACACATCTTTCGACCCGCAACAATCGTGCGCGATAGCTAATTTTAAGATCGACGGCATCGACCCGGTCGCGATCGGCAGTTATCTGATGTCCAAGCACAAGATCATCACGACGCCGATCGTTCACGATGAATTTACCGGCATTCGCATTACACCGAATGTTTACACAACGCTATGGGAACTCGACCGATTTTGTGAGATCGTCGCGGACATAGCCAAAAAGGGATTACCCAAAGCCTAAGTTATATGAGCATCAAAAAAGTTACACAACACCCGACTCAGAATGAAGGATTGATCTTCGAGCGTTCGCAAACCGGACGTATCGGATATCGTTTGCCAAAGCTCGATGTGGTCGCCATAGATCTTGACGAAATAATGCCGGCCGCATTGCGCCGCGACGATGACCTGAATGAGGTCCCTGAGGTGTCTGAAGTGGACGTTATCACGCACTTTACACGCATCTCGACGTGGAACTATTCGATCGATCTCGGTATGTACCCTCTCGGCTCTTGTACGATGAAGTACAATTCCCGGCTTAACGAAAAAACGGCTCGGATCGGCGGTTTTGCAGGGCTTCATCCGATGGCTCCCGAATCCGAATCGCAGGGCGCATTGGAACTGATGTACCGTCTGCAACAGGATCTGGCCGAGATCACCGGCCTACCCGGTGTCTCGCTCCAACCGGCTGCGGGAGCACAGGGCGAGATGACGGGAGTTATGCTGATTCGTGCCTTTTTGGATCAACGGGACGGCGAGGCATCCAAGGATCGCCGGGTAATGCTTATTCCCGACTCGGCCCACGGCACCAATCCGGCTTCGGCGGCCATGGCCGGATTCACGGTCAAGACCATCCACTCGACGCCCGAGGGGTTCACGGATATGGACCACCTCCGTCAGCTTTGTGACGAAGGCGGTGTCGCCGGATTGATGTTGACGAATCCAAATACGGTCGGCATCTTTGAAAAAAACATTAAAGAGATCTGCGATGTGATCCATACGGCAGGCGGGCTGGTGTATATGGACGGAGCAAATATGAACGCTCTCGTCGGTATCGCACGGCCGGGCGATATGGGCGTCGACGTGATCCATCTCAACCTGCACAAAACATTTTCGACACCGCACGGCGGTGGCGGTCCGGGCTGCGGGCCTTGCTGCTGTTCGGCTGAGCTGATGCCGTTTCTGCCAGTTCCGCGGATCGAAAAGATCGGCGACCAATATGCCTTGAACAGTGATTACCCCGCTTCGATCGGACGAGTAAAGGCGTTTTATGGCAATTTTGGAATGATGGTCAGGGCACTTTCGTATATTTACACGCACGGTGCCGAGGGGCTCAAAGAAGCGACCGAGGCGGCCGTATTGAATGCCCGATACATTTCTGACAAACTTGCCGACGCATTTGATAAGCCGTTTGACGCGGATTGTATGCACGAAGCTATCTTTTCGCACAAAAATCAATCCAAACGCGGCGTCGTGACGCTCGACATCGCCAAACGACTGATCGACTATGGATTTCACCCGATGACCGTATATTTTCCGCTCGTGGTCGAAGGAGCGATGCTTATCGAACCGACGGAGTCCGTCGGACGTGTCGAGCTTGATGCGTTTGTGGACGCTATGATCGACATCGACCGCGAGGCTCAGGAGGATCCTGAACTCGTGATCAATGCTCCGCATTCAACCCGTATCGGCCGACTCGACGAGGCATCAGCGGCGAGAAAGCCGGTTCTGCGTTGGAGGCCGGATATGGAAACGATGAGTCAAAAGGCCTAAGTGACGAGCGTTTGCCGAAGGTATTCGGTGGCGAAGATATCGGATCGGTTCGCCGGGCGCTTTAGAAACGAGCAATTGAGTTATGTTTATGAAAAAGAGAATTTTTATCATTCTCCCGCTACTTGCGGTTGCACTTGTTGCCGCGATCTCGACGCAGGCTGACGGCGTTACGAAACGCATCAAGTTTGCAAAGGGCAAGCACTCTGCAACCGTTTCCAACAGCGTCATCCGCGGAGAGGTCGATACTTATATCGTTGGCGCAAAAGCCGAGCAGATGATGACAGTTCGCGTAACCGCGATCGAGAACAACGCAGCATTCACGGTTCAGGGACCGGACGGCGAGTATTTGCAAGACGCCGGTGAAGAGGACGAAGCTCGGCAGGTAACCAACACCTTGCCGTACAATGGCGATTACAAGATTATTGTCGGAGGCACGCGAGGCAACGCAACCTATCGTCTGACCGTAACGATCCGCTAACACGGATTAACACCTCTGGCCGGAAAATTAGAAGCAGTTCCCTATCGTTGAATTCAGCCATACTTGCCAAAACGGGATCGACATCAACCTTGTAAACGGTGACGCACTTATCGATATGGGCCGCGAACTCATTCACTGTCTCCCCTTATTCAGCCAAGCTCCAGGTTTCACATCGCTTTTCTATCATCTTATTGCTGCAGATTTTCCGGGTTCGCTCGACTAGAACTTAAACGCTAATTTCCACTTATGAAAAAGCCGGTCCTGATCGTCAGATGGATCCTTATCAGTGTCTGGCTCTCGATACCGATCGGATTTCTATCGTTCTATCTTTACGATCCGCCGGCGTTTTCGGCTGAGGGTATCACAGAGTTTTTACACAACTTCAAACACGGAGTTTGGTTGATCTATATCGCATTGTCCGCATTTCGCGGCTTTACATTGCTGCCGAGTACGCCTTTGGTGCTAGCGGGCACGATGCTATTCCCATCGCACCCATTCGCAGTCTTGGCGGTGTCGATGGCAGGAATACTTTTGTCTTCGACGATGATCTACTATTTCTCTGAATTTTTGGGCTTTGACGATTACTTTGAGGAACACAAACCCGAGCTTTCACACAATATCAAACAACGCTTGGAGCAGCCTTTTGGCTTTTTGATCGTCGCGGGATGGGCGTTTTTCCCATTTATCCCGACCGACCTTGTCTGCTATCTTGCGGGGACGACCCGTATGCATTTCGGCAAATTCATTTCGGCGGTCGCAATCGGCGAATCGATACTCTGCTCGATCTACATATTTTTTGGCGGCTCGATCTTGCGTTTTTGGAATTAGCGAAAGGTGCCGATAACTTTTCCGTCAGACTGACGTATAATGCAGACTCGGTTAAATCTTGATGTCGCATTTTCGTAGGCCAAATGTTTAGCCGGAGCGATCGGCCATATTTTTGATGCAAACTTACCGTCGTCACGTGAATTTGTGGACTTTTGATTGCGTGGCAGTATTTTGATGTATATAATTTCGCTCGATTGCACCTCTCCCTTTGGTTTGTACGTTAAGAATATTTTTTGAGATCGTCGGCGCGTCGATGATTTGCACTCCCTAGAGCAATATTGTAATTATACGGAGATCTTTTGTAATGAAACTTATCGGGATTTTGGCGGCGTTCACTGTCGCATTGGTTGTATTTGGCGGGTCGCAGCTAACGGATTCATTTTGGGCATCGGCCGCCGCGGTCGATCCTACTGCGATGCCAACCCCGGAAGACCCTCAGCCTGTTTACACGTCGTATAAAGGTGTCACGGTCGGGATGTCACAGGACGATGCCCGTGCGAAACTGGGCGAATCAAGTCAACGATCAAATTCCGGTGACTTTTACACGATCTCCGACACCGAATCAGTCCAGGTACTCTACGATAAGTCGCAAACGGTCAAGTCGATAACCGTAAACTACTCGGGAAGCCTCAAAATGGCTCCGACCACCAAAGCTGTTCTTGGCGAGGACGTCAAGAAAGAATCTGACGGCTCTATATATAGACTCGTGCGCTATCCGTCCGCCGGTTTCTGGGTTTCGTATAATCGTACTGCCGGCGGTGATGCGACGATCATTATCACAATGCAAATGATCCCCAAATAGGGAGCATTTATGCGGATAGGCCAAAAGACGAAATACTTTTTCTAACAAAACCGGATTTCTATTTCAAACTGTGATTAGCGTCACATAACGAGCCCCGCATATCGGCGACTATATTTAAGTACGCTACGAGCGGGCGGTCACTTTGGATGGAGGTAACTCCTATTTTCCAAGTGGCATTTGTCGCATACTGAGACGCGGGCGGCAACGGATATTTAGCACGGTACAACTGAAAGTCAGGCGGCGTTTTGCAGGTGCCGTCGATGTTCTATATATTTAACTCTTATTATGACCACAATCGGTATCCCCAAAGAGATCCATCCCGGCGAAAAGCGCGTTGCTGCGACGCCGCAAACCATTCTTAAGCTAAAAAAGCTCGGATTTGAGGTCGTCGTCGAGTCACACGCCGGACACGGCATCAATTGCATCGACAGCGAATATCGTGAGGCCGGAGCGACCGTAATTGATGGTACCCGGGAACTCTGGGCAGCCTCAGACCTGATAATGAAGGTTCGCCCACCGGAACAAAATAAGGAACTTGGTGTCCACGAGGCAGATCTGATCAAAAAGGGTGCGTGGTTGATCGGCTTTATCTGGCCGGCGCAGAATCGCGAGGTACTCGACCTGCTGGCAAAGCGAAAGGTGACGGTATTCGGTATGGACTGCGTGCCGCGCATATCGCGTGCGCAGAAAATGGATACGCTCTCGGCAATGGCAAATATTGCCGGCTATCGAGCGATCATCGAGGCGGCAAACAACTTCCCTCGTTTCTTTACCGGACAGATAACTGCCGCGGGCCGGATCGATCCGGCCAAGGTCTTGGTCATTGGTGCGGGCGTTGCCGGACTCTCGGCGATCGGTGCCGCCAAAGGACTCGGAGCGATCGTGCGGGCATTTGACCCGCGATCAGCCACCAAGGAACAAGTCGCGTCGATGGGAGCCGAGTTCCTCGAGCTCGAGGTCAAGGTCAAAGAAGAGGGTGAGGGCAAGGGCGGATACGCCAAGCAGATGTCCGACGACTTTCTCAAAGCGGAAATGGCACTATTTGCCGCCCAGGCGATGCAGGTGGACATCATCGTCACCACCGCATTGATCCCCGGAAAACCTGCACCCAAACTCATCACACAGGGTATGGTCGAATCGATGAAGCCCGGTTCGGTGATCGTCGATCTGGCGGCCGAACAAGGCGGTAATTGCGTTTTGACAAAGCCCGGCGAGATCGCCAACCATAAGGGCGTGACGATCGTCGGCTACACGGATCTGCCATCAAGAATGGCGAGTATGTCGAGCCAATTGTATGGTGCGACCATAGTCGCCCTGCTCGGAGATCTGACCAAGGGCGAGGAGATCCACGTTGATCTCGATGACGAGGTCGTTCGAGGTGCGATCGTCCTCCACGAAGGCAAAATGATGTGGCCTCCGCCGGCACCACCGACACCGCCGGCACCGCCTGAGCCCGGCGTGCCGACCAAGAGTATGGCAAGCGTCGCCGTGGCCAAGGCAACGGCCCACGGGCACGGCGAAGGCGAAGGTATCAGCCCGGTTACGATGATCTTCATCGGACTCGTATTACTCGGTCTCGGCCTCGTGGTCCCTGAGGGCAAACTATCACATTTCACGGTGTTTATGCTGGCGATCTTTGTTGGATTCCAAGTCGTTTGGAACGTCAAACCGGCATTGCACACTCCACTGATGAGCGTAACCAACGCCATCAGCGGCATTATTCTCGTTGGCGGAATGCTCCAGCTTTCGGGTACCACATTTAACGCGACGGCCGTGCTCGGTGCGGTCGCTGTTTTGCTCGCCTCGATCAATATTGCTGGCGGCTTTTTAGTCACCAATCGCATGTTGGCGATGTTTAGAAAATGAAAGAGAGTTTAATCACAGTCGCATACATCGCCGCGAGTGCGTTGTTTATCCTAAGCCTCGGTGGCCTTTCCAGACAGGAAACCGCTCGCCGCGGAAATATATACGGCATCATCGGTATGTTGATCGCTCTGGTGGCGACGGTCTTTGCCATTAAGGACGGCAATTACATCCTGTTGGCGGGAGCCCTGATCCCGGGCCTTGTCATTGGAGCCGTTTTGGCTGCCCGCGTTCAAATGACGTCGATGCCTCAGCTCGTCGCAATGCTGCACAGCTTTGTCGGCCTCGCGGCCGTGCTGGTCGGTTTTGGCACGTATCTGGGCACGACCGAGATCGCTAAGGACGAGATCACGGTCCACCTTGTCGAGACATTTATCGGAGTTGCGATCGGTGCGGTTACGTTTACCGGATCGGTGATCGCATACTTAAAACTGCAGGGCACGCTCTCCGGCAAACCTTTGATGATCCCCGGACGCCATTTTATAAATCTTGCGATGCTTATCGCAACGGTCGTCCTCGGCGTACTTTTTGTAACGTCGCCGGACACCGCAGGCCTCAATTACCTGATCGCCGCGACGGTAATTACGTTTATTCTAGGACTCCATTTCGTAATGGCGATCGGTGGAGCCGATATGCCGGTGGTCGTTTCGATGCTCAACAGCTATTCGGGTTGGGCGGCGGCGGCGGCGGGCTTTATGCTCAGCAACGACTTGCTCATCGTCACCGGTGCACTCGTAGGGTCAAGCGGAGCGATCCTCAGCTACATTATGTGCAAGGGCATGAACCGCTCGTTCGTCAGCGTAATGCTCGGCGGATTCGGCACTGAGGGCGGCACCGTCGCGACAAAGAGCGGCGAACCCGTCGGCGAAGTTCACCCGATCGAATCCCCCGGAGCATCCGAACTACTTCTGCAGGCTCGCAAGATAATTATCATTCCGGGCTACGGACTCGCTGTCGCACAAGCACAGCATTCGCTCGCTGAAGTCTGCAAGATCCTTAAGGAAAAGAATATCGAGGTCAAATTCGCGATCCATCCGGTCGCCGGCCGTCTGCCGGGACATATGAACGTCTTGCTGGCTGAGGCAAATATTCCGTACGACATCGTATTTGAAATGGACGAGATTAACGAGGAGTTTAAGGGCACTGACGTCGCTTGGGTCATCGGTGCCAACGACATCGTCAATCCGTCAGCTCTCGACGATCCGGGTTCGCCCATCGCCGGAATGCCGGTCCTCCACGTTTGGGAAGCCCGCGACGTGATCGTTATGAAACGCTCGATGGCCAGCGGCTACGCCGGCGTCGATAACCCACTCTTCTACAAAGACAACACGCTGATGCTCTTCGGCGACGCTAAAAAGGTCGTGGATGAGATACTGACGGAGATGCGGAGTTAAGGGTTAAAAGGAGCTTTCCTCTCAGAAAGTCTGCGGAGCAGACGAAATAACTTTAGCTACACATGCAGCCGAAGGCGGAATGTGTGGTTGGGCAAATATACAACCCCAAGCGTGTGGAACACGCGAGATCGACATATGTCGCACACTCATTTCCTTTACCACATCGTTTTTGGAACAAAGGATCGCATACCTTTGATCGCGGAATCCTGGGAGACCGAACTACACAAATATCTCGGCGGCATCATTAAGAATCATGGCGGCGAAGCGATTGAAATTAATGGAATGCCGGAACATGTTCATCTGCTTGTACGTTTGAAACCTCTACCGCCTTTTCCTGACTTTATGCGGGAACTAAAAGCAGGCTCCTCTAAATGGGCGAAAAGACACCAACCTAAGTTTTCATGGCAGAGGCGTTACGGCGGATTTACCGTTAGCGAGTCCGCATCCGAAGCTGTTCGAAAATATATCAGAGATCAGAAAGAGCATCATAAACACAAGAGTTTCGAAGTCGAATATAAAGAATTGCTTCGCCTGCACAATGTCGAGTTTGACGAGCGGTATTTATGGGATTGAGGTATGTATGCCGCGTGTTCCACACGCTCGGTCGATCTCCGGCCATAAACCCCACGTTTCGCTTCGCTCCACATGGGGCTAAAGTTATTGGCGTCTGCTCCGCAGACTGAATCCATCTCGCTTGCTCGGCGGTCATTACGGCGCAATGGGCTTCGTCCGCAAATCCGCACGCAAATCCGGCCTCACCAAGAAAAAGAAAACCCCGTAGTTTTCGATACCTATCGTCGTTGATAATACCGAAGTTGGTGTATTATCAACGACGTTTCGCATTTACTAATTGGACGTTTGGAGAACTTTGTCCGTTCCCGTGTCACTGATTGCTCCTACGGGGCAACCATTCATCGCCTCCCGCAAGTCGTCAACTTCTTTGGGGGTTTCCGGCTGACGGTAAACGTACGCTGTGTAATTCCCGTCATAGTCTTCTCGACAAATATTGTTCGGAGCTTCGTATGAACACGAATCACAGGACACACACGTATTTGCATCTATCCAGTATTTGCCGGGGACTTGCTTCGGATGGAGCGTTGGCACAAATATCGACTCGTAAGGTTCTGCTTTTATGCGCCAGCCTTTGCGACAAATCACATATGCGGCCCCTGCGGAAAGCGGTGCGGCAAGCACTCCGAGAAATAATCCGATCTCAGTACAACCAGCCTGAGTGAAGAAGTCCGGTTTGCACTGGCCGGAGTAAAGAAAAGGTGCCACTAAAACGCATACACACAACGTCAGTAGCACCGCTATCGCCGCAATCACCAATGAACTCAGCACAGATCTTTGCATTTCCCACTCACCTCAGTCTTGATCTGTTGGAATTTCCATCAACGCCAGCCTTTTGACCACATTTCCCTTCTCAAGATGTTCTTCGATGATCTCGGGGACGTCTTCGGGCATTACTTGTCCGTACATTGTGCCGTCGGGGTGGACCATAACGGCGGTGCCGATCGAGCAGAATCCGATGGAGCCGCATTCGGTGAGGACGATCTCGCCCATCGGGTTGCGACCTTTCGATTCTTTGCCGTTTCGCAAGCTTTTTTCGGTTAGGATCCGATCGAATTCCGCCATTACCTTCTGTCCGCCGACTGCCGAACAGGATTTGCCCGTGCAAACAAATACCTGCCTTTTGATCCGAGCCTTGAGCATCGGGGCGAGCTTTTCGAGTTGCTCGCGGTCTTCAATAAATTTCGGTTTTCCCATACATATTTATTTTGCCACGCCGTACGCAAATTCACATCCGACGCGCGTTCAATTATGTTAGAATTTCATCAAAGCGGACGCGCGGAAAATGGCTGTCGGAATTATCATTCACATCGCTGTCGGGACAGAAAAACGCACAGAATTTTTCTCCCAAGATAGGATCAGGATCGGGTCAGACGAAACCTCTGATCTGCAGATACGTTCGCGCCTTTCGGATGCGGCGGCGGTCTGGTTCGAGATCGAAAACACCGACGGCGTGTACCGCGTCATCGAGTTTGACCCTTTGCTCGAACTTTCGATCAACGACAAACCCATCCGGCGTTATATTGCCGTAAGCGACGGTGACATTGTGAAGGTCGGCGAATCAGACGTATCATTTGCTTTCTTTTCGCTCGAAAACAAATCGGCGCTGATCACGACCAATCGGGACCAACCATTTATCTCACGCTTTATCGAGGACGCCGCGATGGAGTCGGCATCTTCGGCTAAACGCGATGACGCCAAGGCTTTCTTACGCGAATTCTCGCGTGAATTGATGCGTGAGGTGTCGGTCACCACTAAGCTCATCACGCTCGTTCTTATCGTTGCATTTCTGACGGGGCTCTTTTACATCGGCTTTGCCGTGAATCGCGAACTCCGTGAGAGCCGCAAACAGTCCGAACAGCAGAGCGATATCATCCGAAAGCTTGAGGCAAAGCTCGGCCAGACGAACGACCAACTTGGCCAACTCGATAAGACCAATAAGGACCTGATAAAGACCGTCTCGCTAGCCCCGAATCTGAGGGTCGAATATGGTGGCGCGGTTTGTCTGGTCGTCGGCGTCTATGACCTCGTTGATAAACGCAGCGGCAAGGTGCTGCGTTATGCCGATCCGCAGGCCTTTCGCCCCAATCCATACGAACCGAACCAATCGGAAGACCCGTCGGCGCCACCGATCTCGCCCGCTATCGGGCTGACGACCGAAGGCAACGGTTCGCCGGTAGAATACGACTTTATCGGCACGGGCTTTTACGTCGGCGGCGGATATATCGTCTCAAATCGCCACGTTATGCAACCGTGGGAAGAAGACGACCAGGTCAAGCAGATGATGGCTATCGCAAATGGCCGTGCTCGTGTAAAGCGCCTTGTCATCTATTTCCCAAATATCGCCCAACCCTTTCCGTTAAAGGTCAAAGAACTTGGTAATCGTGAGGATATTTCGATCAGTATGATCGATCCGACATCGCTTCCGGCCGCGTTTCCGGTGATCCCGATCGACGTCGATACCGATTCGGCGGCGATCGGCAAAACGGTGGTGACGATGGGATACCCGAGCGGACCCGACCGCCTGCTGGCGATGGTCGATGACGACGAAGCTAAGTCGATAAATTCACGATTTGGCAACTCGCGGCAAAATCTGATCAACTTTCTGGCTCAGTCGCAAAAAATAGTACCGCTCACAACGCAAGGTGCGATCACCGACCTCGACGCTAAACGCATTGTCCACGATGCCAAGACGGCCGAGGGCGGTTCCGGTGCTCCGCTGTTTGGGCAATCAGGTAAGGTCATCGGTGTGAATTTTGGTATTTTTACTGAAAACACTGCAGCGAATATGGCTGTACCGATAAGGTACGCGGTCGAACTGCTCAGAAAGGCGGGTTGGAAAACACCCGAAGAGATCCAGAAGGAAGCCGACTCTGACTCGCACCCCACATCAACGGATTCAAATGCGAATACCGCCGCGTCCGGAAAGCCACAATAGAAGTGTCGCAGTTCGCACTAATCGCTTTCTCGATCAGGGCTGTTCGCCGCCACTACTTCTAACCGGCTTCACGCTGACCTGATTTCTGGAGTTAATTGTCGTCTGCTCGGCCATTAAGAGTGTCTCGCCGCAATTTTCGTCGGACTCACTCTCAGCATCTTCGGGTCGATGACCCGGCAAGAAAAAGACGACAAACAACCCGACGACACACACGCCCGCACCAACTATAAAGACCGGTTGCATCGCCGCCGCCATAGAATCTTGGAGAACGATCAAAATATCGTCGGGTACGCTAGCCCTTGCGGCCGGGTCGATCAATGCACTCGGATTCGACGCAAAGCGTTCGGCCTGTTCGGCGGTCAAAAGGTGCTCAGCACCGCTGGCCGCGGCCCTTAGCTGGGACGCAAGCCCTGCCGTCAAAACTGCTCCCATTACGGCAACTCCGATCGCTCCGCCGATCGCCCTGGTAAATTGGTTTAGTGATGTGGCGACTCCCAATTGCGTACGTACGACGGCCTGCTGTACGGCGATCAATAGTGTCAGCATCGTCAGCCCCAGCCCGGAACCGATCATCATCAGGTAGATATAGAGCCAAAAAGTGGCCGTTTCGCGATGAAATGTGGAGATCAGCACAAATCCGGCGGTCATTGTCAGAAAGCCTGCGATCACCATTACACGATATCCGACCCGCAAGAGAATTCGGCCGCCGATGATCGACATCAGGACCCAACTCAGCATCAGCGGTGTCAGCAGCGAACCGGCCTTGGTTGCAGTCATACCGAGTGCTCCCTGAGCAAAAAGCGGTATAAATGAAATTCCGCCGAACATCGCAATACCGGCTAAGAATCCCGCGGTGATCGAAACAGATATCGTTCGATTGCGAAACAAACGAAACGGAATGATCGGATCCGTCGCCCGCATTTCGAAGAAAACGAATAGAGCAAGCAGGCTAATGCCGCCGGCTATCGTCAACAAATTTAACGGTGCAAGGATGGTCTCGAGTGTCGACCCGCCCTCGACCAGTGACAGCATCAATAGGCTGATCGCCCCCATCAGGGTCGCCGCACCGAAATAGTCGATCGATGGCCGTTCTTCGAGTTTAGGTTCTTTAAGCGACAGTCCGATGATGAGTGCAGCCAGGATCCCGACCGGGACGTTGATAAAAAACACCCAACGCCACGATATCTGGTCAGTAACAAATCCACCGACCACCGGGCCGACAATGCTTGAGAGTCCCCATACACCGCTGAAATAGGCCTGCATCTTGGCTCGCTCTCTAAGCGTGAAAATATCACCGATGATCGTCATCCCGAGCGGCACCAGAGCTCCGGCGCCGAGCCCTTGGATCGAACGAAATATGATCAATTGAGTCATCGACCCCGCGAACCCGGAAAGCAGTGTACCAAGCAAAAAAATGCCGATGCCCACCTGATAAAGCAATCGGCGGCCGTACAGATCCGACAATTTGCCCCAGACCGGAACCGTGACCGTCGAGGTGACCAGATATGCCGAAAATACCCAACTGTAATAACTGATCCCGCCCAGTGCGGCGATAACGGTCGGCATCGCGGTCCCGACGACCGTAGCCTCGAGAGCGGCGATCGCCATACCGGTCATAACACCGATCGTCACTGCCCAACGCCGACGAGGAGACATCTGCAGACGCGGGAGGTCGTTATCTATAATTTGCTTTGAATATTTCGCCGGCATTAGTTTGGTACTTCAAATTCGGCCCGATCTTTGTCAGCAAGCTCGCTTATCTTGGCCATCAGTCGGTCCGATATCTCTTTGTGGGTTCGCAATCGGTCTGTTTTGGCGTAAAACTCGCTGAGATCCACTTTTTCACCAAACCAGATACGCACCTTTTCACCGCCGGTCCAGTTTCCAAATATCTGCTTCGGGAGATCGTTGCCGAGGCCCGCGATAAATACGGGTATCACTTGCGGTCTGGCTGAGTAAATAACCTTGCCGATACCGGGTTGTGCGGGCAAAAATTCGTATGGCCCGCCGGTTAGGTTCCGCTTCCCTTCGGGGTGAAAACCAATGACGTGGCCGGTGCCGCTCTGGCAAAGCTGAACGAGCCTTCGCATCGAGTACTTGTCGAATTCGCGTTTAACTGCCTCGCGTTCCTCACGGAAAAACGGAGGATACATCGAAAACCAGCCCATAACGAGGTTAACAACCCAACCGAGCGGGCTGGTATAAAAGAATTTGGCCCTGACCGGAAAATACAGCGTGATCGGGCGCCGCATTCGTCGAAAGAGCACGCTCGACACCGTGTACATATCAAAAAATGAACGATGATTAGCGACTAGCACCAGCGGGACTTCGGGATCGGCATCTTCCACGTTTTCGAGGCCGAAAACGTTCATAAGATTGTAGGTCGCAAGGTAGATCCAAAGCGATCCGATATGTCGCTGACCGAATGTCATCAACCGTTTCCAACGGCCAAGATTCATACGGTGTGTCAACCAAAACCCGGCACGATCGACGGTACCGATCGCCCCGATCTCGGCCGGTTCCGGCACAAGCGGAGCCATTTCGGCCGCAGGCATCTTTTCCAAACTGGTATTTTCGCTGATCGGAGCCATATGCAAAGCGTAAGTTTAGCACCCTTGAGGCTGACAAAAAACCCGATACCCATTGATTTTTGTGGACTTTTTACTCAGATTCTAATACGATATTCCGATAATTAATTTTGACACTACAATCTACAAAGCTCTAGTAATCAGAACGTTTTCGCCATCCTCCGACTCGAGTGTCGGCATTGTTACTGCAAAATCACTAGCTACTTTAAATTTATGAAGATTATGAAATTCGGCTCTGCCTCGCTAATTCTGGCAGCGATCCTTACATTTACGAGCTCGATCTTTGCGGTCGAACCGGTCTCGGCCGACAAGGTTTGGACCAAGATCGACGACTCTCCGATCAAGCTAACGGGAGCCAACCGTCCGGTCGAGATCAAATCGTATGGGGCATTCAGTGTCAACGCCTCCGCATTAAAGAGTATTCTCAAGAGTGCACCGGAAGAGTTCTCGAGTGCACCGTCGGAGGTCATTCTGACCTTGCCGATGCCCGACGGTTCGTTTCAACGGTTTCGGATAGAACATTCGATGGTCGTCGAGCAGGGTTTAGCAGATAAATATCCTGAGCTTACTGCGACATATCGCGGACAGGGCGTCGACGATCCGACCTCGACGGTGCGCTTCGACATGCTGCCCACAGGATTTCACGCTTATATAATGACACCTCGAGGTTCGATAGTGATCGATCCGTATTCGGTAGGCGATGCTGAAAACTACATAAGCTACCGCAAGAATGATGCCCGGTCGACGGAGCAATTCATCTGCGAATTTGTAGGCAAAGATTTTGACCAAGCGATCAGGCCCGGCGACTTTGACGCGACACAATTTATGTCGTCAATGGCTCCGGAGGTAACTTCCGGAGCAACCCTTCGCACCTATCGACTTGCTCTGGCAGCAAATTGGGAATACTGCTCTGCCGCCGGTGGTAACACCGTCGCGGGATGCCTCGCAGCTCAAGTTTTAATAATGAATCGCGTAAATGGCGTATATGAGCGCGACCTCGCACTGCGAATGGTCGTTGTCGCAAATAACGACCTGATCGTTTACGCAGGCAACAACACAACTTGCCCGGTCGCTACTGGCGGCACTGCGTGCACGTCTGCAAATGACCCGTACGCCAACTCGTCGTCGGACATCGACGTCAATACCGGAAACCTTAACACAGTCATCGGCACGGCAAATTACGATATCGGCCATGTTTTCACCACCGGCAGCGGCGGTGTTGCACAGCTTAACTCACCGTGTGGCGGATCAAAGGGAGCGGGAACGACTGGCTTGCCCAATCCGGTCGGTGATCCTTTTGCGATCGATTATGTTGCTCACGAAATGGGCCACCAATGGGGCTCCAATCACACCTTTAACGGTAATGTCAGCAGTTGCGGCGGCGGCAACCGGAGTAACTCCAATTCATTTGAGCCCGGCAGCGGAGTTACGGTGATGGCGTACGCAGGCATCTGTGGCAATCAGAACCTGGCCGCGCACAGCATCGACACGATGCACGTCCGCAGCCTGGAAGTCATCGTTGCATTCAGTCAGGTAAACAATGGTAACGCTTGTTCGGTACAGACACCGACGGGCAATACGCCTCCGACCGTGACCATTCCTGCCGGCACCACCTATGACATTCCGAAACAGACGCCTTTCTCGCTAACGGCCGCCGGAGCTGACGCGAATGGCGATACGCTCACGTACGACTGGCAGCAGTACAATGCCGGCGGAACCACGGGAGCTGCATCAACTGTTCCGAATAGCGATGCCGACGGCATTGCTCGCCCGCTTTTCCGCAACTACGATCCGACAACCGACCCGACGCGTTACTTCCCTTCGCTCCAGTACATTCGGACCAATGCAAACGTACCGCCGAGTACGACCGGCGGATATTTGACCGGCGAACTGATGTCGGCGATGACGCGTTCACTTACGTTCCAGGTCGTTGTCCGCGACAATCGTGCCAACGGCGGCGGTATCAATACAGCAACCGCAACCGTCAAAGTTGACGGCAATTCCGGACCGTTCAACGTCACTGCCCCAAATACAGCCGTCACTTGGGCAGGAGGTTCATCACAGACTGTAACGTGGAGCGTTAGCAACACGACTGCCGCTCCGGTCAGTGCCGCTACGGTCAAGATCTCTTTCTCGACGGACGGCGG
The DNA here is from genome assembly GCA_016720705.1 of Chloracidobacterium sp. NCBI lineage: Bacteria > Pseudomonadati > Acidobacteriota > Blastocatellia > Chloracidobacteriales > Chloracidobacteriaceae > Chloracidobacterium > Chloracidobacterium sp. Next base: position 150,429 of record JADKKB010000007.1, read on the forward strand.
CCTGACATTCCCCACGACCATTCTAGGCAGTACCGCCAATGACGGCACGGAAACCGTCACAATTCCAAACGTGACGACGTCACAGGCCCGAATAAAGGTCGAAGGTGAAGGTAAGATATTCTTCGATATGTCAGACGTTAACTTTAGCGTCAATGCGGCGACGAGTAACCTCAAGGCTCCGTTTGATTACGATGGCGATGACAAAACGGATCTCTCCGTTTTCCGTCCGGGCCCGGGCGAATGGTGGTATCTGAAATCATCGACGGGCGGCAACGCTGCCGCGGCTTTCGGCACGTCCACTGACCGCATCGTCCCCGGCGACTACACCGGCGACAACAAGACGGACTTTGCATTCTGGCGTCCATCCACCGGACAGTGGTTCGTACTGCGCAGCGAGGACTTCTCGTTTTACGCCTACCCGTTTGGCTCGAGCACGGACACACCAGTTCCCGCCGACTATGACGGCGACAACAAGACGGACTCGGCGGTCTTCCGCCCGTCAACCAACACCTGGTACATTCAGAAATCGACCGGCGGCACAGATATCATCGGATTCGGCGCCTCGGGCGACAAACCCGCGATCGCGGACTATGACGGTGACGGCAAAGCCGACATCGCCATCTTCCGTCCGGCTTCCGGCCAATGGTGGATCAGACGCAGTTCGGATCTGACTGTAGTTGCATATGCATTCGGTAGCTCGACCGATCGGCCTGTTCAGGGTGATTTCACGGGTGACGGAAAGGCAGATGCGGCATTCTTCAGACCGTCGACAGGTGAATGGTACGTTCTCAGAAGCGAGAATTTGACCTTTTACGCTTTTGCGTTCGGGTCCACCGGTGACTCACCGGTACCGGGAGACTATGACGGCGACAACAAGATTGACGCCGCCGTTTTCCGCCCATCGACCAACACGTGGTACGTCAACCGCACCACGGCAGGCGTCCTGATCCAGGCCTTTGGTATCGCCGGTGACCTCGCGACACCTAATGCATATATCCCGTAGGCGGGTCTCAAAAGCAGAAAAGCGGGGCGAATCAGATTCGCCCCGCTTTTTTATTTCACTTAAGCCAATGGTTACCCGTATATCTTCGACACGAACTTGCCGGCCATAAACGCCTTTGGATCGATCTGACTTTGAAGTACCACGCCCTTGTATTCTCCGGTCAGCAACATCATCGCTGATTGACAGAGCGGCGCCGCGGTAGTCGTCTGGATCGCTCGCAGATTGTGACCGTTTATCTCGAGCGGTTCGACAAAGTACGCCTTCTCGATCATTCGCCGTCTGCCGGTTACATCAAAACCGTCAACGGACGCGTGAACAAGAACCAGATCATCCTCGACCGACGGAACCGCCTGCATCATCGCCTCCTGCAAACGGTGCGGGAGGTCGGTGTCCTTCGGAAGCGTCTCAATTATTGATTCGACCCATCCGTAATGCCCAACATATCGGAGCGTCTTGTAATCCAATTGCCGGGCTTTCCCTTCAAAAAAGTCCGGCAGATCCGCCGCTCCGCCCGATGTCAGATCCGCCTCGTATGTTCGGGCTCCGATAATGATCAATTCGCGAGACGAAAGAGCGGGACGCTCTGTGATCGCAAAATCGCGGATCACTCTTGAGTTTTTAACATACTCCGTCGCAACGCCTATCGGCGACCACGTAAATCCGTAAAAGTGCGGTGTGTGGGCGTGGGCCGTAAGGGCTCCGACCTTCATTCCAAGGCGTTCGATCTTTTCGTTTTCAAATTTAGCAACGAACTCATTATAGAGTTCCATCGCCTTAACATTGATAAACCCAGGTGCTAGGCCCGTCTGCAGGATAAATCCCGTGTCGGCATTTTTAGCCAGGTTGATGATCTGGTCAGTTTCGGCAACGTACTCAGTCAGATTGGCATAATGCATCTTGAATTCGACAGCATAGCCCGCCATCCGCGGAGCCTGTCCACCCGGTGAGCAGTCGAGCAGGACATCTGCCCGCTCAAATGCCGATCGCATCTCGTCATTCGTCCCCTCTCGGTCCATCACGACGGTTTCGACCGCAGTCTGCTTTTCAGAGTTAGCCGTAACAAAATCCCGTGCCTTTCGCAGGTTGCCTTGGTCAACGTCGCCAAGAATGACGGTGGTCTCAAAATCGCTCCACTCTCGCAATAAAAGTGCAGCCGCCTCACCGATCCCTCCGGAACCGGCAATAAATATCGTCTTTTTCATAATCGAATATTGAGAATTAAATTTAGAAGAATACTGTAATTCTACAATGCAAATGCCGGCTTGGCTACTATGCCATGCCGGCTATTTTTTCGATCTGTTTCGGAGCCTTAGTCGATGTTAAAGTACTTGGCCTCAGGATGGTGAAGGATGATCGCGGAGGTCGATTGCTCGGGATGCATCTGAAACTCCTCGCTAAGTTCGACACCGATTTCTTTGGCGGGGATCAACTGAAATAGTTTTGCCTGATCCTCGATATCGGGACACGCCGGATATCCAAATCCGTATCGCGATCCCTGATATCCCTGATGGAAAAGCTTTGTTAATGCGGGAGCGTCATCACCGGCAATTCCTAGTTCTTCTCGGATACGCTTATGCCACATCTCGGCCAATGCTTCCGCAGACTCGACCGACAGTCCGTGAAATAGCAGATAGTCCGTGTAGTTGTCGGCCTTAAACAACTCTGCTGAGTGCTCGCTTGCTTTGCGGCCCATAGTGACCAGGTCAAACGCTACGACATCGATCTTGCCGGACTCAACCGATGCAAAATAGTCAGCGAGGCATAGATTCTTGCCTCCCCGTTGCTCGACCGCCTGCCGCGGAAAGGTAAATCGCACGCGTTCTGTCTTTTCATCATCCTGATAGATGATCAGATCATTGCCTTTCGACTGACACGGAAAATAGCCGTAAGCTACTTTCGCCTCAAGCAGTTTTTCGCGTATTGCCTTGGCTTTGACCTCCGCAAACTTCGGATAAACCGTGCTTTCGAGGATTTCGTCGTACTCCTCTTTCGACTTCTTGCCCTGTTTGTACTGCCATTGGCCCTTGAACAAGGCGGTCTCGTTGATAAAATCAAACACTTTGGTCAGATCGGTTATTTCAACTATCTTCGAGCCATAAAACGGAGCCTTGGGGATAGCGACATCAGTGGAAATGGCCGACCGGGTCGTATGTGTCGTGTCTCCGGCCGATCGCGTCGAAACTCGGGCGGCGGCAGTGCCTAACTTAGCATCATCACCGACGAGGTCCTCGACATCGACAACGGTCTGGATCGCATCGTCGGGTTCCGACGACTCACCAATCGCAACTGATTTGACCTCGACATCAGACCCCGACGACTCTAAACTCGTTATACCGTCCATCGCGTGCAAGCCGTCAAAGGCGTCACGAGCGTAGAAGAGCTTTCCGTTATAAAGCGGGATCAGGTCTTGATCCACATATCGGCGATTGAGTGCGGCTCCGCCGAGGATGACCGGCACTTTTATGCCGCGTTCATTCATTAGCTCTAGATTGTCACGCATAACGAGCGTTGATTTGACTAAGAGTCCGCTCATACCGATCGCGTCGCCGCCCGTCTCCTCCCACGCACGCAGAATGTCGTCTATCGGTTGTTTAATGCCGAGATTGACGACCTTATAGCCGTTATTGGTAAGAATGATGTCGACCAGATTCTTACCGATGTCGTGGACATCACCTTTTACCGTTGCGAGGACGAGAACGCCCTTGTTCGAGCCCTCGGCCTTTTCCATATATGGCTCCAGGAACTTTACGGCTGCCTTCATCGACTCAGCGGACTGCAGTACAAATGGCAACTGCATCTGACCTGAGCCAAAAAGTTCGCCGACCGTCTTCATACCGTCTAGCAAAATGTCGTTGATGATCTCAAGCGGCGGATATTTTTCGAGAGCGACTTTCAGAGAATCTTCGAGCCCGATGCGTTCGCCGTCAATTATGTGGTGCTTTAGCTTTTCCTCGATCGGCAGATTCGAGATGTCGGGTTTGATCGACTGCGCCGACTTGCCCTCGAACATCGTCGAAAATTCGCCGAGCGGATCGTAGATGCAGATGTCACCCTCAAATTTTCGCCGGTCGTAGATAAGGTCGCGAGCGACATCGATCTCGTGTTCGTTAAACCGCATCAGCGGCAGGATCTTAGACGCATTGACGATCGCCGAATTCATCCCGGCCTCGACGCACTCGTGCAAAAACACTGAGTTTAGTACCACGCGTGCGGCCGGATTAAGGCCGAATGAAATGTTCGAAACGCCGAGAATAATATTTGCCTCCGGCATCTCGGCCTTGATCTGTCGGATCGCCTTGATCGTCTCGTCGGCATTCTTTCGGTCTTCTTCGATCCCGGTCGATATCGGCAATGCCAAGGGGTCAAAAAAGATGTCATGCGGCGAAATACCGTTTTCGACCGCCTGCTTGTAAGCACGGTGAGCGATGCGCACCTTGTCCGTCGCGAGCCGCGCCATCCCGTCCTCATCGATCAAGCCGACAACGATGCCCGCACCGTATCGCTTGGCGATGTCGATGACCTTCAAATAACGCGGTTCGCCGTCCTCGTAATTTGTCGAATTTAAGAGTGACTTGCCCCCGGCGTGCTCGAGGCCCGCTTCCATTTTTTCCCACTCGGTCGAGTCGAACATTAGCGGTATCTTGACCGCCGTCGCAAGCCTCGACGCGAGTTCGTGCATATCGGCAACGCCGTCACGGCCAACAAAGTCGACGTTGACGTCGAGGATGTGAGCTCCCTCTTTTTCCTGCGACTTGGCGAGATTGACCAGGCCGTCCCAATCCTCAGCGTCGAGCAGATCCCGCATTTTCTTGGAGCCCGATGCATTGACGCGTTCGCCGACGATCAGGAATGACGCGTCCTGCGTGTAAGGTTGTTGAAAATAGATCGACGACGCGGAAGGGATGAGTTTCGCGTTCCGCTCTTTTGGCGAAAGCTGTCCGACACGCTCGACTACCTGCCGCAGGTGTTCAGGCGAAGTGCCGCAGCATCCGCCGACGATATTTGCCCCGAAATCACGTGCAAAGTGCTCAACCTGCTTGGCAAAGCTCTCAGGCGACTCATCATAATACTGTGCACCGTCGCGAACCTCCGGCAATCCGGCATTCGGCAAAACGCTGACCGCCATCGGAGCATTTTCGCAAAGATAGCGAAAGCTGTCGGTCATATGCTTTGGACCGGTTCCGCAGTTCATACCGATCACGTCGATCGGAAACGGTTCGAGTGCGGTCAATGCCGCTCCTATCTCAGTACCGTTGAGCATCGTGCCGAAAACCTCGATCGTCACTTGAGCGATGACCGGGATCTTGATCTTCTGCGCCTCAAAGAATTCGAATATTGCCGCAAGTGCCGCCTTGGTCTGCAAAAGGTCCTGACAGGTTTCGACTATGAATATGTCCGATCCGCCGTCGTAGAGTCCGCGAACTTGCTCGCGATACGCGTCTTTTAGAGCCGTGTAAGTGATATGGCCGAGAGTCGGCAGTTTTGTGCCCGGCCCGATCGAACCGGCGACAAAGCGTGGCTTGTCATAAGTGGAATATTCGCGGGCGAGACGCTTAGCTAACTCGGCGGCCTTGAAATTAACGTCGTACGTCTTATCTGCAATTCCAAACTCCTGCAAAACGACTTCGCCGCCACCAAAGCTGTTGGTCTCGATCACATCGCATCCGACATCCAGAAAGCTTCGGTGCACCGTTTCGATCGCATCGGGACGCGTATAGAGTAGATTCTCCGAACAATTCTCAAAATTCGGTCCGCCCCAATCATCGATCGTCAGGTCGAGTGCCTGCAGGTTGCTACCCATCGCACCGTCAAAGACGATGATCTTTTCCTTAAGTAGATCAAGAAATTCTGTCATAAAAATAGAAAACTCTGTGCTAACTAAGCACAGAGTTTAGATAAAACTATCGTTTCCACTCTTGCCGTTTAGCGGGTTATTTTACGTGGCCGCAAGTTGCAATAACTCACCACTCAACACAATTGAAGTTTATAATCTCAATACGTGTCGGTCAACACCGCTCGGTCATTTGAGATTTTCCGTATCTACAAGATAATTGCGGTTAACCTCGACCGAGGTGATATCTGTAGGATACGACACCGACTGCATCGACTCCGTCGGCGTCATCACCACTTCCTTGCCATTGACCGAAACCCGCAAAGGCATCGCAAACCCATTCACAACCCGTTCGTACTTGAAAGATAATTTATTGTTCTCGATCTTGTATTGAAACAGCGGTATCTTAGTCCCGCGCAGATACTGGTCAAATACCTTGCTCAGGTCAATACCTGCGTGCTGCGAGATGTACGTTTCGACCTGATTCGTTGTGACCGTCTGATGCCAGAGATCCTTGTTCAGTCCCTGCAATATCGACCGCCATTTTACATCGTCGCCGACAACCTGACGGATAGTGTGCAGCATATTGCCGCCCTTGTAATACATATCGCCCGAGCCTTCACGATTGGCACCATAGGTGCCGATGATCGGACTGTCGTTACGAATGTTCTTACGACTGCCGATGACGTAATCTTCGCCGCTCTTTTTGCCCCAGTAATACTCGACAAATAGATTCTCAGAGTAATTGGTAAAGCCTTCGTGGATCCACATATCGGCGGCGTCCTTCATCGAGATATTGTTGCCAAACCATTCGTGCCCGGATTCGTGGACGATGATGAAATCAAACTTAAAACCAATGCCCGTAAAGCTGACATCGCGGCCGCGATAGCCATTGCGATACCAGTTACCATAGGTGACCGAACTCTGATGCTCCATCCCGGCATAAGACACAGACACGAGTTTGTAGCCGTCCTCATACCAAGGGTATTTGCCGAACCAATACTCAAAGGCCTTCATCATTCGCGGAACTTCCTTGAATTGCTTCATCGCGACCGCTTTCTGATGTGCAAGAACCCAATAACTGAGATCGAGCGGCCCTGCAACGCCTTGATATTTTTCCGTCCAGGTCACGTAATTGCCGATGTTGGCATTTACCCCATAATTATTGATCGGGTTGACGACCTGCCAGTGAAACGTCTTTGTTTTGTTCTTAATATCGTGATCGACCCCTTTGAGACGGCCGTTCGAAACTGCGACGAGGTTGTCCGGGACGGTTATATTTATCTTCATACCGCGGTCGGGTTCGTCATAACCGATGTCCTTATTCGGCCACCAAATGCTCGCCCCGATCCCCTGACAAGTCGTCGTAATGTAGTGCTCGCCGAGATCGTCGCGGCCCCACGTTACACCGCCGCTCCAGGGCGGATTGGTGCTGGCCGTCGGCCTTCCACCATATGAGATTTCGATCTTGCTTTCGACGCCCGCCGGTATTTCATTAGCAAATTTGACCCAATAGACATTCCCTTCACGCTCAAATTGTAGCTCTTCGCCGTTGTAAACAACCTTGGTGATCGCAAGCGGCGTCTGCAGGTCGATCTGCATCTTGCGTCCGGGCTTCAGCGATTTGAACGTAATGACGTTCGAACCCTTGATCTCCCGGGTGTCAGGCAAGAACTGCACGGAAAGGTCATAATGCAGTAAGTCCCACCATTCGCGTTCAGGCGTGATCGACCCTCGCAACATCGCCTGGCGGGTTATCGGAGCAGTTTGTGCCACACCGCGTCCGGCACAAAGCAAAAGGATCACGACACACGCGGCAAAACCGATTACGTTAATATGCCCTTTCACGAAACTGATGAGATTATTCATAGCATTAATTGCGCGCTGGACGATCGCGGATCTTGTTCAACGTGCGGGAATGGCTCGTTGATATTGCCCATTTTACGGATCATCCCACACTTCGGACTCTAAACCTCTACTGAAAGTCTATCGAAACTTTATTCAAAAACCGCGCCTTTGTCGAGCAATGGTCAGGCCCCATCCGACCGACCTATCGAGCCGGCCAAGTATTCATCTTGATTTCATCCAACCAAAAGCGGACAATCGGTGTCTAAAGTATTGTTGTTCAGCACAAAGGCTAAATCTATGAAAAGTCGGGCTTATCGCACTTTCGCCACTTACTTGTTCCTGTTTTCGTTGCTGTTCTCGGCCACCGGGGGCGTTGCCAACGCGCAGTCAAAGCCGCAAAAGCCGGACCCGAACACCGGCGGTGGAAAAAAGAATACTCGACCGACTCCGCCGACTGAAGAAGAACTGAAAAAAGCAGAAGAGGAACGCAAGATCCGTGAGGAAGAAAAAAACGCGATCTTTGACGATACGATCGAAAAGGTCGAGACCAACGTCGTTGCTGTTGACGCGGTCGTCCTCAACAAAAAGACGGGTCAGATCATCAGCGGCCTAAACAAAGCAAATTTTGCGATCTTTGAAAACGGCGTCAAACAAAATATTTCGAGCTTTGCGACACCAGATTCACCGATCACCGTCACGCTCGTTGTCGAATATAGCAAGTGGACGGAGATACTCGGCTCGGCCGGCGGCGGACAGTTCGACCCGGGCACGTATGAGGTGATCCGTCCCGTTGCTCAGTTTATGACCAACTTCATCAAGCCGCCAAATGATTACGCATCGGTGATCGCATATGATATCCGACCGACGCCGATCACAGATTTTACAAATGATCCGGGCCGCATCCGCGCGACGATCGACCTGTTACTCCGCAATCGACCGGCATTTCGCGAAAACGCTATGTTTGACGCCCTCAAACTCGCTCTTGTCGGCGGCCGGGCAGATTCGGTGGTGCTTGAAAAATCAAAAGAGGAAAAGTCGGATTATGCCGGAATGGTCGCGGTCAAATCCAAGCGAAAGGCGATAATCCTGGTGGCATCAGGCATCGATACATTCTCCAAGATCGGCTATGACGAAGCCCGGCGGATCATCCAGGAAGCCGGCGTACCGATATACATTATCAGCACCGGCAATCTATTCTATAAGATGTACGAAGGCCGTCTGGGTGCGACCGACGACCTCAGTGGCGGTCCCGGACGGCTGACATTCCTGATGGCTCAAAACATTATGAATACGCTTGCCCGTGAGTCGGGCGGACGACACTTCCCGATGACGTTCGAGGCTGAGGTTCCGAGTTATCTGCAGTCTATTAACGCTCTGATGCGCAGTCAATACAGCTTGACCTACGACCTTGCCGAAAAAAAACCGCCCGGCACGCGTTCGAAGATCGAGGTCAAAGTCGATGTTGACGGTGACGGCGTTTACGATGACAAGGTGTATCAGGTACAGCATCGCCCGTTTTACGTCACGCCGGGCGGCGGAAAGCCCGAGAAAGAAAAGAAAAAGAAGTGATCTATATCGCTACCAGCATTGAGTGCGGGCCGCAGTTTCAAATTGCAGCCCGCACTTTTATATTGGCAGCGGCAAACTGTTCTGCTATCCTTTTACGTTTGACCCTATGAGTAAGCGCATCGTCGAAAGCTATAAACGGAAACTCAGTGTCGAGGAGCACTATGTCGTAAATCGCGGCGGAGCACTTCGTATTGCTCTCTGCTACCCCAATATTCACTCGATCGCGATGGCCAATCTCGGGCTTCATACGATGTATGAGCTTTTCAATGCGATACCGGACGTGGTGTGTGAACGCGTATTTTTGCCCGATCGCAACGAACTTGCCGAATACGAAAAGACCGGTGCGACGTTAATGTCGCTTGAGACACAATCTAAGGTGAAGAGCTTTGACGTGATAGCCTTTTCGATCTCGTTCGAGACCGACTATCTCAATATGGCGCGGATGCTCCAACTTTCCGGGGTGCCGGTATGGTCTAAGGAGCGCACCAAGGGCCATCCGTTGGTAGTGATGGGCGGTGCAGCGTCGTTCCTCAATCCGGAACCGATCGCTGACTTTACCGACGTGATCGCGGTCGGCGAGGGTGAGGTGCTGGCCTATCAATTGATCGATGCCATACTCGAAAATGACTCGAAAGAGGACATTTTGAGGCAATTGGCGCTGATCGGCCGCGGATTTTATGTACCGGCATTTTACGACGTCATCCATAATGAGGACGGTACAGTTTCGGATTATGTTCCCAACGAACCCGGCGTTCCGCGTCGGGTCGGACGAGCATTGGCCTCGGTCAACCCCAAAGAAGGTACGCTGAGGCGAGCCTTAAAGCGTGGCGAGGCGGAATTGGCGGAGTTTTTGGTCAATCAGGATACGTTTTGCCCATCCACATCTGTCTGGTCGCCGGGCGCCGAAATGGGCGACCGCCTTTTAGTCGAAATATCACGCGGCTGTTCGCAAGGTTGCCGATTCTGTTGGGCAGGCTACAACTATTACCCACCACGCGTCGTTCCGGCCAAGGACATACTTGCCAAGGCTCGCGAGTGGCGGCATAAGACCAACAGGATCGGACTCGTTTCGACCGCGGTCTGCGACCACCCGGAAATTTCAACGATCTTGAGTGAGTTACGGGCGATGGACTATCGGATCTCGGTCTCAAGCCTTCGTCTCGACCAGATTTCGGACGAGTTGCTGGACGCTCTGGTCGAGTCGCGTGATCAGCAGATCGCCGTTGCCCCTGAGACCGGTAGCGATCGGCTTAGACGCGTGATCAACAAGAATCTGACTAATGACGAGATCGTAGATATTTGCGGCTCGGTATTTGACCGCGGGATGCTGACCATCAAACTCTATATGATGGTCGGCCTGCCAACGGAAACGACAGAGGACCTCGACGAAATATTTACTCTGGTCGAGCGTGTCAAGGACAGGATGCTGCAGGCCGGCAAGCAGTTTGGCCGTGCCGGCAAGATCATTGCCTCGTTGAACGGCTTTGTCCCCAAACCAAATACGCCATTGCAATGGGACGCTATTTGCGGTGAAAAGGATCTGAAGCAGCGTATTAAATACGTTGCCAAAGGACTCAGCAAGATCCCAAATGTCGAGGTCCGCTTTATGTCGGCACGGATCGCTCACGAACAGGCACTGTTCTCATCCGGCGACCGAAGCGTGGCCAGAGTGATCGATCTCGCGGCCCGTTACAAGGACGATCTCAACAGGGCATTGCGCGAGACCGGGATCGACCCGGCTTTTCATATTTCGCGTGACCGCAGCTATGATGAGTTTCTGCCGTGGTCGATAGTCGATTCCGGTTTGTCGTTTGAGTTTCTTAAGACCGAACACGAAAAGGCCAGGGCATCTCAGTCGAGTTTGCCCTGCCCTGCAGTCGAAAAGTGTACTACCTGCGGCGTTTGCCCCACCACCTGGCTTGCTGACGCACCTGAGAGCCTGATCCAGATCCAACCGCTCAAGGTCCGCGCAGCGATGGCCGCCGCCACGGCCTAGGACTATTGTTTCAACAAAAATCCGGTCGGCGTTGCGGTGTGATCAAACACATATTTATAGGTGTATATACCAAACGGAATGATCGGAACCGGCTTTATAAAATAGACACGCGCCTGAATCACATTGCCGGTCTGTGTGACATTTAAGGTAGCGTCTGCCGGTACCGCGTTCGAGATCATAGCCTTTTCGATCCGTCCCTTGACGTTGTCCACCGGGCTCAATTTGCCCGATAGTGCCAAACCTTGGGTTACGGCAGTCTGCATTTCGGTCTTAAGGCTTTCGGCCTCGTAGGCGACCGGAACGTAGTTGTAGCCTGCATGCCCTAAAATGGCGACGACCGCGAGGAAGATCGCAAACTTGACACCGGCGCTTCCGCGCTCGGACGAGCGTTCGTGAAAAGCGTTTTTCATTGTATGAGTTACTCCTGAAATCGCCGGCGGATCCGGCGATATACTATCGGGCAATAAGGCGTTTGAGCGCAGATAAATGGGCGGATAGCGGGATATCATCACCACTAATGATCACTGGCTTGCCGATACCCTGTAAAAGAACCATTTGTAGCGAACCGGCAACCTGTTTCTTGTCAAATCTAAAAGCCTCAATGACCAGTTTCGGATCGATGTTGTCCAACTTCGGCAAAGTGCCGGATCGATGCACAACATCGTTCAACAATTTTACAACGTTTTCGTCACTTAACGCAAGTTCTTTTGAAAGCTCCGCCGCGTATATGATCCCATAGCCTACGGCCTCACCGTGCCGAAAGTACTTATAGTCGGTCACCTTTTCGAGTGCGTGGGCGAGCGTATGGCCAAAATTGAGTATCTTTCGTGATCGTCGGTCACGCCTTGCCGCTGATTCACGCTGATCACCGCTCACGATCCCCGCCTTGAAAGCGACCTGATCGGCAACGATCGCGGCCAGTGAACGTCGATATTTAGGATCACCGAAATGATCCGACAAGTGTTCGATGGGAAATTTCTCAAGTAATGCCGCAACTTTACCTAAGAGGTCGATGCTGCCGATGGCACCTTGCTTTATCGCTTCACAAAATCCGGCGGTCATCTCTCTCCGGTCGAGTGTAGCGAGCAGATCAGGGTCGATCAGAACACCTTTGGGCTGATAAAACGCCCCGATCGTGTTTTTGCCAAATTTTGAGTTTATTCCTGTCTTGCCGCCCACCGAAGAATCGATCATCGCCAGCAAAGTCGTAGGGATCTGCAAAAAAGAGATGCCGCGAAGATATATCGAAGCGGCAAATCCCGCAAGGTCACCGACAACGCCGCCGCCGAGGGCAACAACGGCGTCAGTTCGTGTAAGTCCGGCCGCGGCGAATGAATCGAGTGCCGCATCGAGCGATCTGAGGTCCTTAAATCTTTCGCCGTCTCGCATTTTCCAGACTGTGACCGCAAAACCTGCGTCCGCCAGGCTCCGTTCAACCGTCTCGCCGTATAGGCCGAAAACCTTGTCATTCGAAACAATGACAACTCTTTGTGCTGAATGGCCCAGACACTTTTGAGCCCATTTCCCGCTCGAAGACAATGTGTTGCTGCCGACACTAATGTTATATCGGTGTTGCTCTTCGGTGGTTTCGATCTTGATCAACATTTCGTTAAATAATACCGCGTCGGCTAATCGTCAAGGCCTATCTCGGCTCGAATGACGTCGGCGATACGATTTGCCTGAGTCTCGACCTGAGCCTGATCCTTGCCCTCGATCATCACACGAGCCAGATTCTCGGTGCCAGAATACCGCAACAGCAACCTACCCTCGCCCATAATTTCGTCTTCGACCGCTTTTGCAGCCGCGGCGATCGCCGGAACCGACTCAAAGGGCAACTTTTGGCTCACCTTAACATTGACGAGTACCTGAGGATATCTGACAAAGCCGTCAGCCATATGGGACAGCGTGACACCCTTTTCCACCATTGCACGCAGCATAAACAGAGCGGTCATAATGCCGTCACCGACCAGGCTATGCCTGGCAAAGATAACGTGGCCTGATTGTTCGCCGCCGACCTCCGAATCGGTCTCAAGTAATTGCTGCAGTACATACTTGTCACCGACCGCCGCCCGGATCAGTTCAATGCCGATCGAACGCATCGCGATCTCAAGCCCGATATTACTCATCACGGTCGCCACCACCTTGGAGTTTTGTATTCGGCCGTGCCCTTTTAAGTACTGTGCCATCGCCCACAATGTCGCGTCGCCATCAACGATCGCACCGTTCTCATCGACAAAGAGAGCGCGGTCCGCGTCGCCGTCAAATGCGACGCCGAGGTCAGCGCCGTTTTCAATGACCGCCGCCTGGAGATGTTCGAGATGCAGCGATCCGCACTTTTCGTTGATGTTGCGTCCGTCAGGCTGATGATGGATCGGGATCACGTCTGCCCCCAACAACCGAAAGACCCGCGGCGCGATCTCCGACGCGGCACCGTTTGCACAGTCCAGGACGATCTTGATGCCTTCCGCACGAAGTCCGGAAACGGCATTTGTCAGATGGGCGACATAGTCGTCAACGAAAACGTCAGAGGCTACAGCCGGCAAACGGTCATCATTATGCTGAATGTCGGAGATTGAACCATAAATATCACGTTCCGTTTCGCGCTCGATCGATTCCTCGATCTTTTTGCCCGACGGCAGAAATATCTTCAGACCATTGTCGTGAAATGGGTTATGCGACGCACTGATCACGACGCCGGCGTCGAACCCTTCGGCCTTGGTCAGAAATGCCACGCCCGGCGTCGTGATCACACCTGCCGAAACACACTCTGCACCTGCGGATTCGGCTCCGCTGCAAAACGCTCGTTCGATAAACTCGCCCGACTCGCGCGTGTCGCGGCCGATCACGAATTTCGGCGGTCGCTGAAGAGTTTGGCCAAACTGTCTCGCCAGCGAACGCCCGATGACGGCTATCGTTCTACTATCAAGCGGAAATTCATTTGCCCGTCCGCGAATGCCATCTGTCCCAAAGAGCTCTTTCATATATAAATGAAGTAAACAAAGGAGAAAAACCTTTTATACATTAAGTATTAGTCCAACACAAACGTCGTCTATCCATAATGATTTGTTGTATATAATATAAATTTTTCAAAATCTGTTGACAACCACTGTCGGAATGAGCGAATCTTAATCGTGTGACTTGCCGGCGCAATTTCCTGAACACTATCTGTAAGCGATTCCGTATCAACAAATCTATGAAATTTAGCATTACCTCGATCCTGCTCGTCTTCGCAACACTCGCAATCGGCAATCTAGGCAGCGTTCAGGCGCAGACTGCTCCTACTTCGTCGCGAGTGATAGTGACAAGCACTCTGCCGCCCGCCAAGGCCATCGCGACACCGGCACCCCGTCCGGTACAAACGCCGATCGTCGTGTCGAGTGCACCGCCTAGCGTTCAGGCCCAACAGGCAACTAATATCAATCGGTCAGGATTGAGTTTTGCGCAGATCAAGGCCAAGATCGCCGAGGCCCGCCGTATTATGCAGGTTCGCCCGCTAACGACTGCGTCGGCTGAAACTACGGTTCCGATTTTTCAAAATAGCTTGATCAGGATCGCGTTTTACGACTGGCGGACTCGCCAGATCGACAATGTTGTTCTTTCCAAAGAGCAGTTCCTGACCGCCTCCGTGCCGTCCACCGCGGTTGCCGCATCGGGCAAGCAGTTCGTTGTGACTACAGTTCGGGCGAACGGCGTAAATACGCCTGTTACGATCGCCGACGAAAGCGGCCAACAGCAATTGCCACTGGTCGTCCAGTATCCCCGTGAGAATAATGGTGTTTTTCAGGAAATGGCATATTATGTTTCGACGCACGCCGGCCTGATCACCCCTGAGGTCGTAAATGCGGGACAGTTTTACGTTAGAAATGTGATCGAGATCGCCCGCGAACGCCTGAGTGAACGCGGTATCACTATACAGCCTAAGGTCGCTGACATTGCCGAGCGGCTTGCGACCGTCGAGCACGTTGATCATCTGAGATTTAGGACAGAATATCACCCGAACATTTATAACGACATATTTACGCTCTATGCTCTCAATGAGGGCCAGACGTACCGTTACTCTGTGAGTTCGGCCGGTGCGGGCGGGATGGTTCAGATGATCCCGTCGACATATAGGATGGTGCGAGCCCGATTTCCGGGAGTTTACCTAATGCCCGATTTTGTCGAAGGGATGCGGGACCACGTTAATGCGGCCAAGGTTATGTTGCTATATATGCAAATGACCTGGAATGATCTGACCGCGAGTCCGACCGTTGCGAATGCATTGCAGACGGGCATTGCTACACCCGAGCAACTAATGGCCGCAGGATATAACTCAAACCCCGCTAAACTTCCCGGATACATTAATCGCGGCGGACAGAACTGGACCACACTTATTCCGAGAGAGACCAAGATATATCTGCAGATATATGAATCGCTCGAGCGAGCGGTCCCGATGAACTCCAGGAACCGGTAGATCGAAATATTTATTTTGTAAGGAAATGGCCGCACCGATAACAGTCGGTACGGCCTTTTTTTGCTCCTAACGATGCTATTCGTCCGGGCTGTCCGATGAGTTGGCGAGTGTCGCCCCGAGCCTGGCGACCTCAGCCTGGATATCGGTAAAGGTCTTAGTGACGAGGTCCGGGCCTTCAAAAAACTCATTGCCGGTCACCTCAAACACAGCAAAAGGCGGCGGCTTAAACTGGAGCATCTCGTCTAGTGTCGCAAAATCGACCCTAAACGTATTCAGGCCCCAGAGTTTGCCTAAGAATACGTCAAACGCAAAGAGGTGCCGGTCGTATTCGTGATAGAAACGGTTCTTGCGGACCTCCCGGCCGTGGTGAGGGCGAAATATCTCGATCTCAACGGCATTGAGGTGCATCTCAGCGAGTCGGTTAACGCCCGGGCCGTCATCCTCCGCGTGTATCCGTTGCTGGAGAATGTATGTCCAAACTTTCGAATACGGATCGCGAATCGATCTGGTACGCATTCTTGTCCCTTGAATATAGTTGTCGTAGATCTGCAGATGACTGCTCGCACGTGTCAGCGGCTCAGGCAGAGCGTCTATGAGATATGTCCTGTGGAGTTCGAGTTGGGCAGTTTTGTTCATTGTTATTAAATTTATTATACTCTTGAAATTGATATCAACCGGAAAGATTTATTAACTATGCGATATTTTCAACCACTTCTAGGCTCAGTTATCGGACTTGTAATTTTAGCGGCAGGCTGCGGCAATTCGCCCGCAAATAATGCCGTAAATTCAGGAAAAACAAACACCGCAAACACCGCCAACGCGACAAATGCGGTCAACGCTCCGGCTAATGCAGACAATGCAGTAGCTACGACCGCAAAACCCGAAGCCGCGACGGAGAATAATGCTCCAACCATCACGCCCGTTGTTCATACCTATTATGATGCGTTAAAGCGAAAGGATGATGCTGCACTTCAGAGTGTTTTGTCTGCGGCATTTATCAAGTCGGTACAGGACGATATGAAAGCCGAGAAGAAAACCGGAATGGCCGCATACCTTGCACTTTATGACACCATCCCCGAAAAACCGGTCGAAGTTCGCAACGAGAAGATCGAGGGCGACAAGGCAGTTGCCGAACTCAAGGGCGGAGCATATATAAAATGGACGGCGTTTTCGTTTATAAAAGAAAACGGGGCGTGGAAGTTCACCGGCGGCAGTCCGGAAATCGATAGCGTAAAGCAAGGCTCGACAACCGGAAAATAACGACAAATTCAACGTCTTCGAACTCTAAGGCCCGCCCGGTGATCGGCGGGCTTTTTCATAGGGAAGACTTGCATTTATTTGCAAAACTGTTAGCATTTGCAGTTTGGCGTTAAGCCGCGAACGGCGAACGGCCAATTTTTACAAAAGTCTTTGAAAGGATTTCGATATATTATGAAGAACAAATTTATTTTGACTCTGGGCGTTGCTGCTACCGCCGCCGTCTTTTCGGCCTGCGGAGCACCTGCAGCCAATACAACAAATTCAAACGCCAACAAATCGGCGAACACCAATACTGTTGCCAATACCAACGCTGCCGCAAATACTGCTGCAAACACGGCAGTTGCTCCGGCAACGGACGGAACTGTCATCAAGCTTGAAGAAGCGGGCATTATGATGGTCGTGCCTAAGGGCTTCAAGTTTAGCAAAGACGGCGAATACACTATCATTAAGACCGACGACGAAGGCGTCGACATCCGTTTCTCAGTTCCGAAAGACGGCGACTACGCAAAAGTCCTCGCTGATGCAGCGAAAGAGATCGATGACTACCTTGATGATGTAAAGGTTGAAAATAAGGGTTCGAAGATCGAGATCGACGGAATGGAAGCAACGTCACTCAGCGGCACTGCAAAAAATAAGGGCGAAGAACTCGTTTGGGATCTTACCGTTATCAATGCACCCAAAAAGCCGGTTCTTGCAAACATCTACGCTGAGAAATCGAGCCTCGACAAGCACGAGGCGGATGTCAAGAAGTTCTTGGAAAGCGTCAAGAAAATGTAGTTTGGTCATATGATCAAAGTACAAAGGGCTTGAGAAACTTTGCGGTTTCTCAAGCCCTTTCTCTTACGGAAATGTGCCGAATTATCCGGCTGCGTTGCTCGACTCGGCCGGTTTGTACGGCGGCAATACGACGCGTGCGGTCTTTTCTTTCTTCATCCCGAGTGCCCAATCAGCTTGCATCAGCGTATGAATGTCGCGTGTTCCTTCATAGATCACCGCGGCCTTGCAGTTGCGCAGGTAACGCTCGACCGGATAGTCGTTGGTGTAGCCGTTGGCTCCGTGGATCTCGATGGCCATTGATGCGGCGGTTTCCGAACGAATGGTCGCCTGCCATTTAGCAAGACTCGCGGCCTTGGCGGACGCCCGTCCATTATTTTTGAGCCATCCGCATTTCAGCCACAGCATATGCGCCATCTGGTAATCGGCTTCCATATTGGCGATCTTTTGCTTGACGAGCTGGAAATTAGCGATCGTCTGGCCCTGCACCTCGCGGGTGTTGGCATACGAGACCGAGGCGTCACGCGACGCTCGGATCACGCCGGTTGCACCCGAGGCGACCGTGTAACGGCCATTCTCAAGCGAGAACATCGCGATCTTAAATCCTTCGCCTTCGTTGCCGAGCATATTAGCGTGCGGCACGCGGACATCCTGCAGCGAAAAGTAGCCCGTGTTGCCGGCCTTGATGCCGAGTTTGCCGTGGATCGTACCGCTCGAGAATCCTGGCATCGTCCGTTCGACGATAAAGCACGAAATGCCGCTGTGGTCACGAACCTTCTGTTTTTCCGGGTCGGTCCAGCAAAAGAAAAGGAAGTTGTCAGCGACATCCGCCAGCGAGATCCACATTTTTTCGCCGTTGAGGATCCAGTCGTCACCGTCACGCGTCGCGTACGAACGCATTCCAATAACGTCAGATCCGGCATTGGGCTCCGTCAATCCGAATGTAGCAAGCTTTTCGCCCTTTGCCTGCGGCACCAGATACTTCTGCTTTTGCTCCTCAGTTCCCCAACTGTAAACGCTCAGGCTGTTAAGCCCGACGTGCACTGACATCGCAACACGCAGGAATGTGTCACACGCCTCGAGTTCCTCGCAGACGAGCCCAAGCGAAATGTAATCAAACCCGGCTCCGCCGTATTCTTCCGGAATGCAGACTCCCAAAAGCCCGAGGTCTGCCATTTTGTCAAAAACCGAGCGGTCGAACTCAGCTTTTTCGTCCCATTCCTTGATATATGGAGCAATTTCACCCGCACAGAACTCTCGAACTGTTGCCTTTAGGGCCTGATGGTCTTCTGTCAATTCAAATTCGATCACGGTTGTCTAATGTCCTCACTTATTAAATATATGCTAAACTTTTGCTCGTAAATCCTTATTAGAAGTTTAGCATTTTGCGAATTTTTCCGCGAAAGCGCCTTGATTCTTTGACCTCATATATGTCGACAAGAAAGCTAATAATAGCGTCCATTTTCGCCTTTTCTGCCTTCGGTTCGCTGATAAGTGCTCAGAATCGCTCGAATGAACCGATCCCGGCAATGCCCAAGATGCTGACGCAACTCGAGCAAATGAATGTCCGCGAGCAGTGGCTCGAAAAGCGACTCGGCGGCATGCTCTTGCCGATGATGAAGCGTCACGGCATCGAGATGTGGATCGTGGTCAACGAAGAATTTCACAGCGATCCTGTGACCGAATATATCGTGCCGCCGATACCTATGGTCGGGCGGCGTGACTTTTTTATCTTTATCGACCGCGGGACACGCCTCGAGCGGATCGCCGTCGTACGGTATGTCGAAGAGCGTTTGAAAAAGCACTATAAGGTTCTCAATCCGCCGCGTGCCGAGCTCGCCGCAGCGATCAAACGGATCGTGGACGAACGAGCCCCGAAAACCATAGCTCTTAACTACGGCGGCAGCCGAGGCCAGCAGAACGGATTGACGCACGACGGCTACCAATTTATGGCCGAAGCACTCGGCCCCGAAAACGAGAAAAAGTTTGTTTCCGCCGCACAACTGCTCACTGACTTTTTTGACACCCGAGTTCCCGATGAACTGCCGCATTATGAGACTGCGGTATTAGCAACCGACGTCATTACTCGGCGGGCGTTCTCAAACGAAGTGATCACTCCGGGCAAGACCACCGTCGGCGACGTACGCTGGTGGATGATGGAACAGGTCAATAGACTTGGCCTCGGTATCTGGTTTCAGCCGGATATGCGTGTCCAGCGACAGGCAAAATCAACTGCTGCTGGGGAGCAGTTTCTGGACGTTGCCAATGAGTCGTTGGTGCTCGAGCGAGGCGATCTGATACACGTTGATTTTGGCCTGATCTATATGGGCCTCAGCACCGACTGGCAAAAGCACGGTTACATTCTCAAATCCGGCGAAAAGGACGCTCCGGCCGGATTTAAGGCCGCTATCAAAAACACAAACCGCTTGCAGGACATCCTTTTCAGTTTCGGCCGGGCCGGAATGACGGGATCCGATCTGTACGAAAGGACGATGGCGGAATGTAAAAAGCAGGGCATCGACGCGATGATATATTCACATCCGATCGGTGCTCAGGGCCACGGCCTCGGTGCCTCGATCGATTTTCGCAAGAGCCTCGGCGGCGACGAAGACCGCTTCAGACTCGGGTCATTTACATCGATCGAGCTCAATACGTCGACTAATATCCCGGAATGGAACGGCCAGAAGGTTACGATCATGGCGGAGGACGATGCCGTGATGACGTCTGCCGGATTTAAGTTCATTCGCCCGCGACAGACCGAGTTGTATCTGATCAAATAAAAAATGATATCCGTCTCCGAAGCTACCCAAACCATCCGGCTCAGATCCGCGCAACGCGGCACTGAGAGTGTGTCACTGACCGACTCGGTCGGTCGTGTTTTAGCCAACGATATCGTGGCAGACACCGATCTGCCGCCGTTCGACCGTTCCCAGATGGACGGATTTGCCGTTATTGCCGCGGATGTCGAGAGTGCCCCGGCCGAACTTACGATCGTTGGCGAATCTGCTGCCGGTCACGGATGGCACCACAAAATGAGTGGCGGCCAGACCGTTCGCATTATGACGGGAGCACCGGTTCCGCCGGGTGCAGACTCCGTTCAGAAGATCGAACTGACGAGCGAGGCGTCGATGGTAGGCGACAGCGGCGCAGACTCCGTCACGATCCTGCAAAGCGTCAAACTCGGAGCTAATATCGTCCTAAAAGGCGCAGAGATACGGTCAGGAGAACGTGTGTTTCAGTCCGGCGAACGCATATCGCCGGCGATGATCGCATCCTTAGCCGCTTTTGGCTACTCTGATCCCGAAGTGTTTCAGAGGCCAAAGGTTGCGATCCTCGCGACTGGCAGCGAGATCGTCGATATCCGAAGTTCGCCCGGAATTGACCAGATACGTAATTCAAATGCCCCGATGTTGTCTGCATTGGCGGAAAAGTGCGGTGCCGAATCGCGAATTTTGCCGCTGGTCGATGATGATCTGGACCGTCTGGTGGATACGATCGGAAAGGCATTAGAGGAGTGCGATGTTTTGATCATCAGCGGCGGTGTTTCCGTCGGCAAATATGATCTGACCAAGCCGGCCCTGAGCAGGTTGGGGGCGACATTGCACTTTGAAAAGGTTCGCCTCAAGCCCGGTAAACCCGCGGTCTTTGCGACACTCGGCGCCAAGCTGATCTTTGGGCTGCCG
The DNA here is from genome assembly GCA_016720705.1 of Chloracidobacterium sp. NCBI lineage: Bacteria > Pseudomonadati > Acidobacteriota > Blastocatellia > Chloracidobacteriales > Chloracidobacteriaceae > Chloracidobacterium > Chloracidobacterium sp. The sequence goes on from JADKKB010000007.1 coordinate 171,846, forward strand.
GGCAATCCGGTATCGGCGGCCGTGACCTTCGAACTTTTTGTGCGTCTCGCCCTGTGGGCTCTGCAAGGTGCTCGCGATACCGAGATGCGTCGCGGCACTGCCCTTTTGGGCACACCGGTAAAGGCGGCGAAGGGACGGGACACTTACCTGCCGGCGTCACTTAGTACCGATGATAAAGGCCATTTGATCGCCACGCCGACGCGTTGGCAAGGCTCGTCGGACTTTATCGGATATTCGCGGGCCGAAGCATTGATCGTCGTCGAGGCAGATGCTCGGCTTGAGAGCGGTGACCCATCGACTGTGTTATTTTTGATATAAGACCAATGACCGAACCTGTAGCACTCGCCCACGAAGCGATCCACGAAACCGTCGAGTCGATCCTCGCCGGCGGCGGCGGTCGCCTGCTTGATGTGCCCGCCGGCGAGGGAGCTCTGGCACAAAGGCTAAAGCGTGTCGGCTACGATGTTTCGTGTTGCGACCTCTACCCTGAGATATTTCAGCTTGACGGTGTCGAGATCCGCTCGGGCAATCTCGACACGCGTCTGCCGTATGAAAGTGGCGACTTCGAGACGATCGTCTGCGTTGAGGGCCTCGAACATATCGAAAATCCGGCAAATGCCATTGCGGAATTTGCCCGACTGACCGTCGCGGGCGGCCGATTGATCGTCTCAGTGCCAAACATTATGAATATCGAGGAGCGCCTTAAATGGCTCTTTTCCGGATACACATCGCATTTTAAGCCGCTGTCGCGTCCGGCGCTGGACAAGATTAGCCGTGAGTTTCCGGGTATGGAGGAGATCGCCCTGCACGTCAATCCGATCGGGTACTCTGAGGTGAGATTTCTGCTCGAAAAATACGGCTTCGAGATCGTCAAGATCTATCGTGACAAGGAAAAAAAGAACTCGTGGGCGTTTCGCCCGCTCGGAGCGATCATTCGGCTCGTTTCGCGATTTTCCTCGGCCGCAAAGCGTGCTGAGCGTTGGTCGGACGAATTAAATTCGGACGAAGTGTTGTTCGGCGGCAACACATTAATATTTGAGGCAAGGAAGATATGAGCGAACTTTCGCATTTTGACGAGGGCGGTAAGATCAGGATGGTTGACGTTTCCGGCAAGGCCGAGAGCGTGAGGCGGGCGGTCGCGTCAGGCTGCGTTCAGCTTTCTGCCGCGACGCTGGCGACTCTTCGCTCGAACGCAAACCCAAAGGGTGACCCGCTCGAGATCGCACGAATTGCGGGCATAATGGCGGCGAAACGCACGTCCGAATTGATCCCGCTCTGCCATCAGATCAATCTATCCAAGGTGAATATCACCGCCGAATTCAGGGACTTCGGCATATATCTCGAAGCCGAGGCAATCACAGCAGCACAGACCGGCGTCGAAATGGAAGCTCTCACCGCCGTCTCGGTCGCAGCACTGACGATCTACGATATGTGCAAGGCGGTTCAGAAGGACATCGTCATTAGCGACATACGGCTAGAGAGCAAAACGGGCGGCAAGAGCGACTATCAGCGTTTAGTCGAAAACCAATAACCAACGACAAGCATCGAACTTTCGGTTAGAATAAGCGTATTCGGTCATAGATCCGCAAAGGAGTGTTTTTGAAGTATGGGATATAAGTTAGCCGAAGATGCCAAGCCTCAGGTCATCCTTTTGATCATTGCGACCGTCATCACGATAGTGTTGTGGTTTATACCGTTCGCCGATTATCTGGTTTATCCGATCAGGCTTTTTGTGACATTTATACACGAAGCAAGTCACGCCCTGATCGCGGTTTTGACCGGTGGTTCGGTTCAAAGCCTGACCATCGCCTCAGACGGCAGCGGAGTCGTGTATTCTGCACCATCGAGCTGGTTCGGCGCTATGCTGACCTCGAGTGCCGGTTATCTTGGGACCACGGTTTTCGGCGTGATGATGCTTGTGCTGATCCGCAAGTCCGTTTCGCCGCATAAGGTGCTTGTAGGTTCGGGCATATTTATCGGCACGATGACGGTTGTATTCGGCATTTTGAGCCCGATATTTCACTTTCTATCGCTCAATGTCGCGTTTTCGAGCGTTATATTCACTGTCGGTGCCGGGCTTTTGCTGACCGCCGGGCTTCTCGCTCTGGGCAAGTTTTCGAGCTATCGCGTGGCAAACTTCTCGGTTGCGTTCTTAGCGATCCAGTGCCTGCTCAATTCCCTGTCCGATCTCAAAACCGTATTTTTCATCAATGCCCCGCTCGTTGGGTCCGACTTGGCCAATGACGCCAAGAATATGGCTGACGCCACCGGTTTACCGGGCGTGTTTTGGGTATTTCTCTGGATCGTGATCTCCGTGGTTATGATCTCGGTCGGTATGCGGTTTTACGCCGTTGCCAAAAATAAAAACTCGTCGGTTTCTGTCTTTGAGGACTGATCTATGAAACTACTTCGCACGTTGATATGTATTCTCGCACTCGCTTTTGCCGCTTCTGCTCAGATCAAAAAGGCAGAGCCGCCGGCGGTTAAGCCGGACTTCGGCAAGTCGCTGCAGATAGTCGTCGTCGTTACAAAAGACTGGAACGCCATCGAAGGCCGCGCACGGATGTTCGAACGCAGTAATACGTCATCAAAGTGGAAGGCTGACGGCGAAGATTTTGCCGTTGTGGTCGGCCGCAGCGGCCTCGCAATGGCCGAAGCACGGAGCGGCGACGCTTCGGCCAAGGTCAAAAAAGAAGGCGACGGTAACTCGCCGGCAGGTATGTTTCCGCTAACCGAGTCTTTTGGCACCGGATCAAAGCCGAACGCCGTCGAACTGCCTTACACCAAGCTTGTTGAATATACCGAGTGCGTTGACGACGTCCGTTCCCACTTCTACAACCGCATCGTCAACCGTATGCAAGTCGGCAATTTTGACTGGTCGTCGTCCGAAAAGATGCTCGCGATCGGTGAGCAGTACAACCTCGGTATTTTTGTCGGATATAATAGTTACCCTGTCGAAAAGGGCCTCGGATCGTGTATCTTCCTTCATATATGGAAAAGTCCGACCGACGGCACTGCGGGATGTACAGCAATGGAACGCCGCAATCTCGAAACTCTGGTTGCCTGGGCGGCTCCGTCTAAAATTCCATATCTCGTACAGTATCCGGCGGACGTGTACGAAAAAAATCGCAAAAAGTGGAATCTGCCCAAGTTCAAATAACGCTCGGCCAGATGCAGGTCGGATCGCGTCTGCTCGTCCGCTCTCGGGTGGAGTGGCGGCACGCGTCCATCAGCAAACTCGCTGACGAAAAGGTCGTTATCACTGTGTGCTCGCCGGGCGGGCGTACCTATCGCCTTCGCCGCAAGGCCGACGCTGAGGTCAGCCTCAGCGGACCGATCGCTATTCTGATCGCCGACTACGGCGACGATTGGCATTCGAACTTTAGTAACTACGACACTCGCTGGTGATCTGCCGCGTCATCCCCCAACCCGCTTTTGTTTACCCAAAATCCATTTGGTAAAATAAACTTTTGTCCAAATGCCGGGAACCGAATCTATGCACGCCGCCACACCGAAAAAGGAAGATCAGATCGAGGTTCGCGGTGCGCGCGTCCACAATCTTAAGAACATCAACGTCTCGATCCCGTTCAATAAATTAACGGTCATTACCGGCGTGTCCGGTTCGGGCAAATCGTCCCTCGCCTTTGATACGCTGTATGCCGAGGGACAACGCCGTTACGTCGAATCGCTCTCGGCCTACGCCCGCCAGTTTCTGGAGCGGATGGACAAGCCCGACGTTGATGAGATCACCGGCATCGCCCCGGCGATCGCGATCCGGCAAAAGAATTCGACCAAGAATCCGCGCTCGACCGTCGCGACCCAGACCGAGATCTATGATTATCTCCGGCTGTTGTTTGCCCGGGCCGGACAGACCATTTGTCACAAATGCGGACGTGAGGTCAAAAAAGATTCGCCCGAATCGGCTGCGGACGAGATCCTGGCGGAACTGCCGGACGGCACTCGATTCTATCTGCTGTTCCCTATTCAGGAAGAAGTTTCTCGTGAGATCGTCCGAACTGCAAAAAGAGGCAAGCCCAAGGCCTCGTCCAAAGATCTAAGTACGTCAGCATATCTCATTTCCCTGCTCCAACAGGGGTTTTCGAGGCTGTTTCGCGGCGGCGAGGTGATCGAACTCCAAAAGCCGGAGGATTATTCTTTTGACGATTTTGACGAAACGTTCGTCCTGATCGACAGGCTCAAGGCCGGCAGTGATATTCGCCAGCGGCTCGTCGATTCGCTCGAAACCTGCTTTCGCGAGGGCCACGCGGCCATTGTCGAAACCGCCGTACGCTCCGGCGAAACGGACGGCGTTCCGGCGATCCTAAAGTTCTCGGACCGCTACATCTGCAAATACGACGGCACGCGATATGAGGAGCCGGAACCGCACCTTTTCAGCTTTAATTCACCATTCGGGGCGTGTCCGACGTGTCAGGGTTTCGGCAACACGATCGGCATCGACTACGGCCGGGTCATCCCGAATCCGTTGATCTCACTTAAGGCCGGTGCGATCGAGCCGTTTACGCGGCCTCAGCACGCTTGGGCGCAGAAAGAACTCGTTAAATATTGCGCGGCGGCAAATATCGATATGACCGAGCCCTATGCGGATCTGCCGGATTTCCAGCAAAACTGCATCATCTACGGCGACGAAGGCTGGCGCGGCATTAAGGGCTTTTTTGAATGGCTCGAAACCAAGAAATATAAGCTCCACGTCCGTGTCTTTTTGGCTAAATACCGCGGATATACACGCTGCCCCGATTGCGATGGCCAGCGACTGCGGCAAGAGGCACGCGACGTCAAGATCGGCGGCCGTTCACTGCCGGACATTGTCGAAATGTCGATCAGCGTCGCTCACGAGTTTTTCGGTCAGTTGGTGCTCGATAACGAACGTGCTCAGATCGCCGATAAACTGCTGACCGAAATTCGCCGTCGGATCAATTTCCTGGTCGAGGTCGGGCTCGATTATCTGACGCTCAACCGCCTCGCGGCGACCTTGTCGGGCGGCGAAGCTCAGCGGATCCAGCTTGCGACCAATCTCGGTTCGCTGCTGGTCGGCACGCTCTATGTCCTAGACGAACCGAGCATCGGACTGCATCCGCGTGACAATTCGCGTTTGATCAGGATCCTGGAGAATTTACGCGACATCGGCAATACGGTCATCGTCGTCGAACACGACGAAGAGACGATGCGATCAGCCGACCACGTCATCGATATCGGGCCGCACGCCGGTGAGCACGGCGGTGAACTCGTATTCGAGGGTGATTTCAAGCATTTGCTAAAGAGCAAGGCCTCGCTAACCGCCAAGTACCTTCGCGGCGAAGCCGAGATCAAAGTACCGCAAAATCGCCGGCCTGTAACCAAGCGAAAGATCGAGATTACAGGTGCTCGCGAGCATAATCTCAAGGACGTCTCGGTCACTATACCGCTCGATATGCTCGTCTGTGTGACCGGCGTCTCCGGTTCGGGCAAATCGACGCTGATCCACGACGTGTTGTACGCCGGGCTGAAAAAGCAACGCGGCGAATGGAATGCCCACGTTGGATTTTTTAAGGAGATCACCGGCGGAGACCTGATCGACGACATCGTCCTCGTCGACCAATCGCCCATCGGGCGCACTCCGCGCTCTAATCCGGTGACTTATATCAAGGCGTACGATGCGATCCGAGAGGTTTTTGCAGCGACCAATACGGCCAAGTCGAAAGGCTATAATGCATCGCACTTTTCGTTCAACGTGCCCGGTGGGCGATGTGATATTTGTCAGGGTAGCGGGACCGTCACGATCGAGATGCAGTTTTTGGCCGATGTCGAACTGACCTGCGAGGACTGCCGCGGGATGCGGTTCAAACAAGAGGTCCTTGACGTCAAGTTTAAGGGCAAGAATATCCACGAAGTATTGCAGTTGACCATTCGCGAAGCGATCCTTTTCTTTAAGGATACTGCCAAGCTGACCTCGAAGCTGAAGGTTCTCGAGGCGGTCGGCCTCGGGTATCTGCGTCTCGGCCAATCGGCAACGACGCTCTCCGGCGGCGAAGCCCAGCGTGTAAAGCTCGCTTCGCACCTCGCCCAAAAAACCTCTTCGCAGACGCTGTTTATCTTTGACGAACCGACGACCGGTCTGCATTTTGACGACATCAATAAACTGCTCACCGCCTTTCGTGCACTGATCGACAACGGCGGCAGCCTGCTAGTCATCGAACATAACATGGACGTCATCAAAACCGCCGACCACGTCATCGACCTCGGCCCCGAAGGCGGCATCGGCGGCGGCGAGATCATCGCCACCGGCACCCCAGAGGAAGTCGCCGAAGTAAAGGACTCTTTCACAGGACAATTTCTGAAGGCAATGCTTCAATAGGAACATCGGTCCAATACGACTCTCTCATCTCGACCCTGCTGAGTACGGGATCCGGAAAATTGGGATCAGACGTGCCTTGAGGGCTTATCCCAACATTTCCCGTCCTCTGTATGCCCAAACGACCTTTTGCGCCTAACACACGCCACAAACCACCGTCAGAACCGGGAGAGATAGCGACTGGGTTCTTTCCCTTTCCGACGCTCCGAGCCGAAGACGAAGGCTTGATGGCACGACCGGCCGTTTCCAACTGACGAATCGGAAATGAGTCGATCAGGTTTCATGTAGCCAGCCGCTCGATCGAAGCTGTGCACGAATAGATGATGGCATTCGCTAATTACAGCGGTGCAAGTTTGAAAAGAATCTAACTAAAAACGGAGGCGCCGGTTGTTCTCTTTTGTCACCCAATCAAATGCTCCGATCGCATCCCAAAGATGCTATATTACCCGTGCGCTTGACTTCAGGGGGTTGCTTCATAGATGACCCCGATCGCTAAACCTTGGGATCGGTGCAGGAGGTGGCTTTTCAGCAACTGTTACCAACACAACCATTTTTGGACTACTCAATATCCGGGAAATGTTGGATCCCAAAGGACGACCATGTAGTCAGCAATAATACTGAAAAATGTTTGAAGATAATCAAAAAAGACAAAGAATTTTCCGCAAATTGTCGTTCATAACGGTATTTTTAGCTTTTGCTTGGGGATTGCTTGGATTCTATATTTTCGCCACCGCTTCGCGGTTTTCAGACTCGGCGAATGGCAAAACACATCATATCTACTACAAGTCGACGGAATTTTATGTTTCGGATATTCAATATTACGTCTTCATTGGGCTTATGATAGCGGCATTTCTGAGTATCCCATTTTTTACGATGATTACCTCACCTAAAGTGGGTTTGTTTAACTATGACGACTAAAATAAGAGCGATCGGGGTCACACTTGCGATATTGCGGTTCTCTATTCTGATTCATACTACTCGATCGTGAGAGCGATCCTGGTTGCCGTGTCGATGCAGCGATACGGGGCACGACTTCGCTATTATGATTCTTCATTAAACTTTGCCGGACATTGCCCTTCTCTTTCGATGCGATCGAGCGAGCGATGTCTTTTGGCTCTTCGCCGGTCGTGGGGTTTTGCGAGGCGGCGATAGCGTCATTTTGTACCTGTTGCGCCTTGGTGTCAATACAATTTTGGGCGATACGGTGACGGGTGACAAGTGGCGGGAGAGATCAACGAAGAGTTCCCTAACGCGGGGATCGTCTGAGTGGTCGGCGGCTCATTTTGATTTAACGAAGAACTTAAACGCAGATGACGCAGATGACGTAGATAAGGGCGGATCTTAAGATCATCTCTTATAGATCGATCCGAAATATCGGCGTCATCCGCATTCAAATAAAGCCTTCTCGTGACGTTGCATCTATGCGACAGAAACGTATCGTTGCAATCCGTATTACAATTTAACCAGTCAATTGATCTTTGAAAACTAACGAATTATGCGAGTCCGAATCGAGCATCAATGACACGCTGCGCGCGCTGAGGTGTCGGGACATGGGACAGTTTGGTCAATACAGAATTTAGAATATCGAAGGTAGAGTTTAAGACGCTCAAACGTCTGTGTTTATCGCCAAACCAACCTTGTGTGCGCGGTGAGGTGGTGGGACTTGGGACAGTTTGTTCAATTCAGAATTTAGACTATCGAATATAGAATAGGCAGATCAAAATACTCGGATCTTTCAAAAACACCTAAAACGTAATTTGAAACAGCTCAAAGCCACTAAATGCACCAAACACACAGGTTAGGACATTTCTGAGCACATTTTTGAATGAACCCGATGGGTGTAAAATTAATTTGAAACAAAATCGATAGCTAAAGTCGCCATTCAAAGGGCTTAATTTGTTTCAAATTGTTTGAAAACACAAAATTAATTTGAAACACTTTTCGTCCGTAACGCACAGCAAACGCACGGTTTAGCGTTACAGAACGTGTAAGCTGACTGTTTCAAATTAAATTGACCTAATTTGGGACACTCCGAAGCGGACAACCGATCGAGATCCGTCTCAGTTTAGCTGCAGGCGATCTATTGAGTGAGACGATGTTACCGATTGCGATAGGAGTTACAACGCCTGACCGCTTTTTCGACAACGACCTACTAAGACGGTCTCGTGCGATCTGCCCCGACGACTTCGTAACGCAATTTGAAATGTTTAGGGTCATCTATGAAGTAAGTACTCAAGTCAAGCGCACGGGTATTGTGGCATCTTTTGGATGCGGTTAGTGCGTTTGATTGGGTGACAAAAGAGAACAACCGGCGCCTCCATTATTAGTTAGATTCTTTCAGATACGCACCGCTGTAATTAGCGAATGCCATCATCTATTCGTGCACAGCTTCGTTCGAGCGGCTGGCTACATGAAACCTGATCGGCTCATCTCGAACTATATCGAGATGGCTGGTCGTACCATCAGACCTTCAGAGACTGAGCGGGTTTCCCCGTCACCTCTCCTGACCCCTCGTACAAACCAACTTCGCCCCGCCGTGTAAACTCCTCGTAGCTGATATTGTCACGAAGCATGACATAACAGTTAATGAGAAGCTTACGGGCCGCTGCAACTTTTGCTTTCGGGCGGCCTCTACGACGGCTAACCTCGGAATAGAACTTCCGTATCTTCTTATCGCGACTTGCCTGGGCTGCCTGCCCGAGCAGGTACCTTGCGAGCCGCGAACCTCGCTTGCTGATCGAACCGATCCGCCTCGTCTCGCCCGAGCTTTTCTCCAACGGGTCGAGTCCTACAAATGCCACGACCTCTTCCTTACGGCGAAAGCGTCGAACATCGCCGAGCGTGTGAACAAGTGCCATGGCGTTGATCAGCCCGATGCCGGGATGCGTCATTAGCAATTGAGCACGCTCTTCCTTATTCGCCTCTTCCTCGAGCCTCGCCTCCACGGCCTTGATCTGGCGTGTCAGCTCGTCGCAAAGAACAAATCGAGAGCTGACCAGAAGCCGCTCGACCTGTGTCGTCTCAACCTCCTCGATCTTCTTTCTCGCCTTTACCGCCGGCAAACGGAACCGTGGCAAGCCCTTCGATCGTGCGAACGCCTGCAGCTGATTCACCACCGATGTCCGCTTGCTCACCAATGAGTGACGATAGTTCAGCAGATCGAGCATCTCTCGGCTCTGCTCGTTCCTCGGCGTGATCGCCGGAAATGTCCCGCGCATCAATAGATCCAGGATCGTCTCCGCATCCCTGTGGTCGTTCTTGTGTCTCGATAATGCTGCTCGACGGATCATCCTAGGGTCTCCGATCTTGAGCGTCATTCCATTGTCAAAGAGCAACTTCTCAAACCACCACAGCGATCCCGTGGCCTCCGTTCCAATAACCGCGTCCTTTCCGCACTTGCGGTAAAACGCCTTTATCCCCGCCTTATCGCTATGAAGAAACCGCTTATATCTGATCTCTCCATCCGCTTCATCCACAAAAGCAAGCGTCTGCTCATATGGATGAAAGTCAACCCCAATGTATACTGCCATTGTTGATCTCGCGGGTTGTTATTCTTTTGTCAGAATTCGAGTTTACACAAAAACTCGACTCCCGCGAGGTCAACACTTCATAGCATCAGTCATCGCCAAACTTGGCTCGCCAGTACGGTGCGACCTGCTTCATTACTTCGCAGTCACAGTAGCCGCCATTCTCGTTGAGCCAGTTGGTGATCTTCGGAAAATTGAGTCCGCGCTCCATCATATAACGCATCGAGTAACGCAGTGTGTGATCGCACTCTTTGTCGTAGAGTTCGTCTTCGACGTAATCGAGCAATTCGCTCATCGATTCCTGCCCGGCAGGCATCGCGTTAAGAAATGCGTCGAGCTGTTCGCCATTCATTTGTTCGAGATTCTCGATCTGTCGTTTACGTAAGATTGCCATAATATATGTCCATCAAACTTTAGTTTGATGATCTTGCAGCGAGGTCATTGAAGGCCAAATGCATTCTCCTGTCAACCGCGGTGTCGTCAAAATATGTCCATCAAACTTTAGTTTGATGATCTTGTAGCGAGGTCATTGAAGGCCAAATGCATTCTACTGTCAACGGCGGTGTCGTCAAAATATGTCCATCAAACTTTAGTTTGATGATCTTGCAGCGAGGTCATTGAAGGCCAAATGCATTCTACTGTCAACCGCGGTGTCGTCAAAATATGTCCATCAAACTTTAGTTTGATGATCTTGCAGCGAGGTCATTGAAGGCCAAATGCGTTCTCCTGTCAACGGCGGTGTCGTCAAACTAAAGTTTGTCGGACATTTCCGCTCGTTGGGCTTCTTCGAGTTCGCGATGCTTGACGCCTTCTCGGCCGTCGTAGGTGGCGAATTTCGGCAGGAACACCGCCGCACCCAATACGGCGACCACACATAGTATGCCGCCGCTGACGATCGCCGACTTAACACCGAACTTTTCCGCGACGATACCCATTTTAGCACTACCGAGCATCGGGCCGGTGAGATAGCTCATCATTTCGATACTGGCAAGGCGGCCGCGGAGGTAGTTGGGAATAGTTTGGTTCCATATGGATCCGCGAAATATGCCGGAGATCATATCAAAGAAACCGGCGGCCGCGAGGAACAACAATGCCGGCACGATGCTGTCAACCAGGCCGAAGAACATAATAGCCACGCCCCACAACACGGCAGCTATTGTCACCAACAGGCCGTGACGGTTGATATTTCGCGTCCAACCGGAAGTGAGGCTTGCGACGAGTGCCCCGCCAGCGATCGCCGCGGGGAAAAATCCGACATATTTCTCGCCGTATATGACAGCAAGCGCCGGATAAAGTGCCTGCGGCATCGCAAAGAACATTGCCGCAATGTCGATGAAATACGTTCCGACCAGTTCCTGGCGACTGAACGCATATTTCCACGCACGCTTGATCGATTGAAAACTCGGTTTTTCGGCGTTCGCCGGCGGCGGCACCGCTCGGATCATAAACACTGCGATAAGCGACGCGATAAACGTGAGTAGGTCGAATGCGTAGGCGATCGACGAGCTAAATTGCGTCGCGATAATGCCGGCAAGTGCCGGACTGACAATGGCACCTAAACTGTAGCGGATCGAGTTGAGTGCCATCACGGCAGACATCATCTCGACCGGAATTACTTTCTGAATAAACGATTCAAATGCCGGTCGCTGTATAGCCGCGAGGCCCGCGTGCAGTGCAACAGCTACGAACAGCACCCACACCTGCGGTTGTGGCAAAAGTGCATTTACCAGAAGGATCGCGGTCACTGTGGTTTGGCCGATCTCGGTGACGCGGAGCAGTTTGCGTTTGTCGAAAAAATCCGCCATCGCACCGCCGACAAAGGCGAGTATGACCATCGGCACAAATTCTGCGAGGTAGATATACCCGACCATCGCGGACGACCCGGTCAATTGATACATCTGCCACGGCACGACGATAAACGTCATCATCGAGCCAAAAAACGACACCAACTGGCCGGTAAACAGCAGTCGATAATCGCGAGATGCCCGCAGCGGTGAAAGGTCGAGTAGCATTAAGTGTTTAGGGTTTCAGATAATCAGTCCAGTGAAATAGCCACGTGGCGTATATATTCATCACGAACGATGTAACGAAGAGCACCCATTCACCGGGCGACACGCGTTTCGGCATAGATTCGAGCATTATCAGGAATAGCCACGGCAGCAATATCATCGCGTACCGATATCCGAACTGCCAGCCGCCCGAGTTGCCGTGGATCCAGAGCAAGAATGTGAGTATTATCACCGCCGCCCACGATGCATACTTTAGCCAACGATCACGCGACCCGAATCGAAGTGCAAGCAGTAGAAACGGACTGCTGAAAAGTATCGAACTGCTAAATCCGTCGGGCACGAGATATGGAAATGTGCTCTTTACATTCCACAGCTTGAAAAGCATTTCCCAAGCCTGACGCGAGAGATAATATGTAGAGAAGATCCCGTGATCGTACCAAGGTTCGCGCAAAACTCCCGGGATCCGTGCGTAGCCAAAATCTGTAAACGAATGAAACCGCACATAGTTATAGACAAGCGTCGCCACACCCAACACGAACGGGATCGCGCAAAACTTCGCAAGTGTTTTCACGAAAGGGTGGCCAATGCCGCGAGATGGAGGTTTAAGATCGGTTAACGAAACGTCAGGATCTAAAACGTCTTTAGCTTTACTGACCCGATTCCCTCTCTGCGTCTCTGCGACTCCGCGGTTTACATCCTGTCGCAGCAACAGGTACATAAACACGGGTGCCGTGAGCAGGTTTTCCGTCCTGTTGCCGAATGCGAGTGCAAACAAGAAACCTGCGAGCAACGGGCGGCGGTCAAAGACCGTGAAGTAGATCGCCCCAAGTTGTCCGACCATCGCAAATCCCAGAGCGAGTTGCCACGCTCCGGCAAATGTCAGATTGGTCCACATAAACGTTCCGAAAAGGATCGCCATCGTCAAAAGGATCTGACGCGTACGTGAAACGTCGTAATGAGATGCGATCTTTAGCAGCAAAAAACAGATCACGGCCGCGTGGATCGAGGCTATTATCCGGCCCGGCGAATCGGCGATCAACCCAATATTTTTGACCAAAGCTGCGGGCATCATCGAGATCACCGCACCGAGCGGAAAAACGGAATAATAGAAACCCTCAAAAGGGACAAATTCGTTGAGCCAGGACGGTCGCGGTTCGCTAAAACCTGTCCTGCCCATCAACAATTGTCCGGCGACGCGAAAAGTATAATCGTAATAGTTCTGCGGATTAGGATTTGAAACGCAATAGACGACGGCCGCCGCCAAAGAGATCAGTGCCGCCACTAGATTTGTGATCGTAACATTTTCTGCCGGTTGCTCCGGCCGATCTGATTCGGTCATCGGTCGTATCACGCGGCGAGTATTTTTAGCTTAAATTCGTCGTTTGCCAGATAGATCTCGGGTTTGCGACCCGAAAAACGCGTTGACTGTCGCAGGATCATCGGCAGACCGCCGTGTGGGGCGTTTATGCCGTACTCACGTCGGGTAAATATCGCCGCGATCTGTGGATTAAGTCGCTGGGTAATTCCGTATCGGATGGCCCGCGATGCCGGCGGCGAGAAGCCATTGGTCCGGCGTGGATTGATAAACTCGATCGAATTGTCGTAAATATTTATCCGTGTCCTGATCTCACGCAATGCGAGATCCCGGTGTATCAGAGCATTTATCACTGCCTCGGAAACTGAATAGTAGTGATAGTGTGAGCGTGCCTTAACGACCGATTCGGTCACCAGTTCGAGTTTGCGTTTTGGCCGCTCTTTGGCGAGATCAGTATATCGTTTGATGAACTCGATGATCGCTTCATATTGCGAATGCATATTACCCTTGAGTTCAACCGCCTCGATAAGTTGTGCCGTTGCGTTGTCGCCGGAGAATCGGGCGACCGTCACATTCGAGCGCGGCAGGAGTTCAGGCACGCGGTCATTCTTGCCAAACAGCAGAACGGCCGCCACGGTCGGAAAAAACTCGTCAGCGTTGCCGACCGCAAGCAAAAGGTCCTTGCGCAAAAAATCGCTGGTTTGATAAAGGTTAATGTTTGGTGCGGTATCGTCGAATCCGCTGGCAAAACTCCACAGCAATCCATCGTCAAAATCGTCTTCGGTCACGGTTTGCAGAGGAATATTCTCGAACCCTACCGGACGCAGTTCGTCGAGCCAGTTCGACAGTTCGTCACGTGTAACCTCACGTTTTTCGGCACCAAACCGCATATAAAACCGCCCATCGCGAGTGCGGTACGGCTTTCGCTTACCGTCGATGTCAAGAGCAACGATCCGCTTTCCGCTGTCAAATGCCAGCGTATCGATCAGCGGCACGAGCGATGGCACGATCTCTTCGCGGCAGATCCGGGTCAATTCTGCCTGCACCCATTCCGGATTCGACACACCCTCGATCCGTAGTTGGTCGTTGACACCGAATATGATCGTTCCGCCGTCAGTATTGGCAAGTGCGACGATGCCCTGCGCGATCTTCTCGCTGTTCGAGAGCTTGACCTTGAGTTCGAGATAGGTGTCTTCCCCGCCGCGGATCAACCGCAGAAGTTCTGTACGAGTGGTCGTCTGTGCGGGTTGATTTAGTAAGTACTCTTGAAACGACTGGTCGCTTGGGGAGTCAAAACGCTGGGTGTGACGAAATTTTCTTCTCGGCATCAGGTTTTGTCGCGGGGGACTTGTGTAACGACGAAGCCGCTCATCTCCGCCCGAATGTTGCTGATAATACTGCTGGCATTAATTAACAATTCAATTGAAACATCGGACGCCCGAAATGTAAATAACGGGAGCTTTCAAACGGCGAGAACCAGAATACGACATCATAAGATCCTCGTTGACATACACAAGTCAATCAATTAAATATTAATGGACAGTCCTGATGATATAAAAATGAAATTCTCGACAACATTATTCGCCCTTTTCTTGTCTATTATCGTTATCGTGAACTCGCCGGCACAAACCAAGGCTCCGACGCCGACGCCTAAACCTACTCCGACCGATATGTTCGACTTGTCCGACCTTGGCGATTATCTCGGGACGATCAAAGAAGGATCATCCGCGTGGGACATATTTAAAGTTACGCAGTTGATGGAGGAGCGTAAATACGACGATGCGATCAAAATATTTAACGAGTCCCTCAAAGCCGACGACACCAACGCCTATATCCGAGGTTATCGGGCGCTTGCGTACTATTACAAAAGGGATCTCGATAAAGCCCTGATCGATGCTGCGGCCTCGCTAAAGAAAGATCCGATCGAAGTGCGTGCCCTGGATGTCCGGGCGATGATCGAGAGAGATCGCGGAAAGAGTGAGGCAGCTAAGAAAGACTTCGAACTCGCGATCGAAATTTCTACCAAAGCTATCAAGGCTCGGCCGGGTTCGATGGACGATTATTTCGCACGAGCTGAGACTTACAGGCTTATGGGCGAGAATGCCAAAGCTGCCGCCGACTACCGTAAAACACTGGAACTGTCGCCTGCCTACAATTTTGCTGACACGCATCTCAAACTCGTCACCGGCGTCCAGCAACCAAAAATCGGCGTTCGGCAACCGCCTATCGTCGATGATGAGACGGAATTTCAGGCCCACGCGAAAGAATTCGAACGTCTCGCACCGCTACTTGAAGAGGCGGGCGATAAGGCGGATGCGTACGAGAACGCCCTGAAATTCGATAACAAGAAAAACAACCGCAACGCATATTTTCGTGCCGCCGCCGACAATTCGATATGCAAAGCGCTCGCGGATTACGATGCTCTTTATGATCTCGCGTCCGCCGAAGCTAACGCAATGGCTGACATGGTCCAATCGGGAGCCTTCGAAAAAACATCAGATCTCGCGGTCAAAGCTAGCGACGCCGAGAACACTATCGAGGGCCTCGGCGGAGACATACTGACGCGGCAGATGATCTGGAAATGCGTCGCCGAAAAAACGGGAACAACGACAGTCTCGCCTCCGCCTGTGACAGATCTTAAGAGCCGAACAAAAGCCGCGATAGATAAAAAAGATTACGACACGATCCTCAGCGAACTCAACGGACTTATCACAAAGGATAAAAAGAACTCAGAAGCTTTCGCACTTCGCGGCGATATATATTTGGCTCAGACCAAGACCGAACTTGCGCGTGCGGATTATAACCAGGCGATCAAACTCAGCCCGAAAACCTCCGCTTACTATTACAAACGCGGGATGTCGTTTCTCGAAAATCCGGCGTACAGCATTCTGACCGCGATGGCCGATTATAGTAAGGCGATCGAGCTCGACCCGACTAATTCCGACGCGTATAAACAGAGAGGTTTGCATTACATGATGGACCTTCAATTTGCGCCGGCAAAATCTGATTTCCTTGCGGTGCTAAAGCTAACTCCAAATGACGCACAGGTTAATTACCGTCTCGGACGTATATATGTGAAAGAAAATAACGCTGACGCAGCTATTGCTTGTTTTTCTACGTCGATAAAGGCAGATCCAAAATTTCCATGGGTATATGCAGAACGCGGCGAGGTTTACGAATACCTAAATAAAAATAATGAAGCGATAGCTGACTATTCTCAGACCATCAGATTGGAGCCGAATCTTCCGGCCGGTTACTATGACCGTTCGAGGCTGTATGTAAAGCTTAAAGATTACGCACTGGGCGTGGCAGATATGACCAAGATCATCAGTTTCACTGATAGAAGTTCTGGCGATTATCTGCGGCGCGGCGATATCTATGTAGAATGGGGAAAATACGACGAAGCTCTCGCGGATTACCAGTCAGCGATCTATATGTCCCCAAATGATCCCGCGCCGAAAAAGCATTATAACGATCTCGTCCCGATCATTAATGCTGCTCGTGCAACGGCTCCGACGATGAGTGCGATCTATAATCCCGCTCTCGCAGCCTACACACCCATCGAAAAAGAACTGTCAACGAGGGTGGATACATATCTGAACCTCAAAAAGAGTAAAGATGCGTCTCCCGCAACCGGCAAGAGCCCGCTGTGCAATCACATCCCCTATTTGATCACTCTCACTGACAAGGCACTCGTAGCAATTAACCCTATCCAATTGCTGTTCCTTAAGGGCAGCCTCAAAGGCTTTTCCGAACAGATCGACTTTATCGAAGACCGCGAGAAAAGGCTCGAAAACACTAAAAAGATGCTCGAAAAAGATATAAGCACCTTTAGCTGTCAGACCAAGATCTATTATGTCGAGTAAACTGTTACTTGCGGCTTAGTAGCTTTGCGGGAGATCATCAATTAATAGCCAAAATCGCACCAAACGATTGGGCATAAACCGCCTTTTGCAAGGTAGCTTTTACCGGACAAAGGCGGTGTCGGTTAAGCTTTGGCTAACAGATCCGCTGCCTTGTTGACTTCGAACTAAGATTCGTCTATCTATTGTTTTCGATGAGCTATTTGGATAAAACAACGACTATCGCTTATTTGGGTCTAGGATCTAATCTTGGCGACCGGGCCGGAAACCTTCTGATGGCCGTACGTTGTCTAATCGAGGCGAGCTTTGTCGTTCAGAGACTCTCGTCCATCTTCGAGACAGAACCTATCGATCTTGATACTGACCAACAGTTTTTGAATATGGTCGCCGAGGTGCGCGTCTCCGGGATCAGCCCCACCCAAATGATGGCCAGACTCCTGCGGATCGAGTATCTGCTCGATCGCAAAGACAAATCCGTTAAGTCGTCTAGAACAATAGACCTCGACATTCTTACATACGGTAATTTGCAGGTGGACACCCCGTTTCTAACTGTTCCGCATCCGCGCCTGCATTTGCGAAAATTTGTACTCTGTCCGCTTGCCGAAATATCACCTAGTTTTGTACACCCGGTCTCAAAACGTGATATCGCGGCATTGCTTTCGACGGTCGACGACAATAGTGCAGTTACGCGCTGGAATCCGAACCACGCAATCGCCCGCGAACTTGCCGCGAAACATTAGACTTAACCTCAACGAAAAGCTAGACTTGTACCAACTTTATGGCATATCTTCAACCGGACAAAGAAGGAAAAGTTTACTTACCCGCTATCAGAGCCGCCAAAGAAAATGGCGAAAAATTAGTTTGCCTCACCGCGTATGATTATCCGACTGCCCGGATCGTCGATGAGGCAGGCGTCGATATGATCCTGGTCGGCGACAGTATGGGAAACGTGATACACGGTTATGGCAACACTATTCCGGTCTCGCTTGATGAGATCACTTCGGCCTGTATCGCGGTGAAACGCGGAACTGAACGCGCGATGGTGATCGCCGATATGCCGTTTGGGACCTACCACGTTAACGAAGACGAAAGTGTAAAGAATGCTCTACGTCTAATGAAATATGGCGGGGCCGAGGCCGTTAAACTCGAGGGCGGGCGAAACCGCGTCGAACTCGTCCAGCGACTAGTCAACGAGGAGATACCGGTCGTTGCTCACATTGGCTTGACCCCACAATCAGTTTATAAAATGGGCGGATACCGAGTGCAGGGCCGTACGGCAGAACAGGCCAAGAGATTGATCGAGGATGCCAAAATGCTCGAAGAGGCTGGAGCATTTGCGATCGTTCTGGAACTCGTTCCTCGTGAGGTGGCCAAAATGATGACGAATGAACTCAAGATCTCGACGATCGGGATCGGTGCCGGACTCGATTGCGATATCCAGGTGCTCGTTCTTCACGATCTCGTCGGAATGACTTTCGGCAGGCAACCGAGATTTGTGCGTCAATATGCAAATGTACGCAACGTAATGACCGAGGCAATACAGAACTGGACGAAGGACGTAAAATCCGGTGCGTATCCCGCCGATGCGGAATCGTATGGGCTGACCGAAGAAACACTGTCCGAACTGAAAGGTAAATAGGATCCGAATGGAGATCATCAATCGTCGTCAACGAATGTTCTCGATCGCCCGAATGCTCAGACGTGAGTCTAAGACAGTGGCGTTTGTGCCCACGATGGGGGCACTGCACGAAGGACATCTCACACTTGTACGCGAAGCACGGGCCGCCGCAGATGTGGTGATCGTTTCGATATTTGTAAACCCGACCCAATTTACCGATCCGGGTGATCTAGAACGGTATCCGCGCGACCTTACGGCCGACGCAGCATTGCTCGCCGAATTTGAAGTTGATTACATATTTGCTCCGGAACTTCACGAGATCTATCCAGCCGGATTTTCGACTTACGTAACCGTCGAGGGATTGACGGACTCCCTTGAAGGAACTTCGCGGCCTGGCCATTTTCGCGGAGTTTCAACTGTTGTGACGATCCTATTCAACACCGTTCGGCCTGATATGGCGTTTTTTGGCCAAAAGGACGCTCAACAAGTCGCAGTGATAAAACGGCTTTCGCGAGACCTTGGATTTGAGACCGAGATCATCGTAATCCCGACCGTGCGGGAATCGTCAGGTCTTGCGATGTCGTCCCGCAATGAACTCCTGCTCCCGGAAGAACGGCAAAGGGCAGTTATCATTATCGAGGCACTCCGCGAAGCAAAAGTCGCATTCAAAAAGGGCGAACGAAATGCGTCATCACTAGCTCAAATTGTAAGTAGGAGAATCGCAACCGAATCGCTTGCCCGGTTAGACTATGTCGCCATCGTTGACCGTGATTCCCTGCAACCAGTTGAAAAGATTGGGGATAGCGAGACACTGATCGCGGTTGCCGTCGAAATTGGCCGAGTGCGATTGCTCGACAACGTTCTTCTTAATCGAAAGCAGTAGTTTGGTATCAAACTTGCATCCAACAACTGTGAGAACGCATTATTTGGTTCTTATAAAAGTATGAATACACTAAGAGGTTTCATCACAATTACGGCAATTACGATGGCTTTCGCGTTAAGCACGCTCGGTCAGACGGTACTCACGAAACTAGATGGCACCCGCGTCGATGTCGAATCGCAAGGCGGCAAGATCGTGGTTTTGGCGATCGGGGCAAGTTGGCTACCGCTTTCGGATAAACAGGCGGAATATACCAATTCATTAGCGAAGCGGTACGCGGGCAAGAATGTAGTTTTCTATTTCGTTGTCACAGATTCGACAAATCCTCGGTCAAAAAATTTTGCCAGTAACGAGACTGTTGCTAAATTTGCCGCCGATCGTAAACTGACGATGAACGTACTTCGTGACTCGGACGGACTGCTCACGACTAAAAGTTTTAAGATCGAACAAGTCCCGTCATTTGTGATCTTAAACAAAAACGGCGACTCGACGACCGAACCCTTCGGCGGCATTGACCCTAAATACGATTTGACAGGTCCGATCTCGAGGGCGATCGATAGATTGCTCTAACCTTAAAGCCCGGTCAGTTGCCGGGCTTTTTCATTACCAGATCATATACGGTTTTGACCGGCAGACCGACGACGTTCCAATAATCGCCGTCGATCGCCTCGATAAATAACGCTGCCTGAGCCTGAACAGCATATGCTCCGGCCTTGTCCATCGGTTCGCCCATGGTTGCCAAAAACTCGACTTCACTATCCGTCATTGGTGCAAACTTTACCCTTGTCGAGTCCACCGCCGAACGAGTTTCACCGCTTTCACAAATTGCCACCCCGGTAAGCACCTCGTGCCAATTACCGGCTAACATCGACAGCATTCGCCGGGCATCTGCCATATCGACGGGCTTTCCGATGATCTGACCGTGAATGACAACTGTGGTATCCGCCCCAAGTACGATCGACCCAGGATATTCGGCGGCCACGACCTCAGCTTTTTCGATCGCCAGGCGGCGAACATAGTCTTGCGGCAGTTCGCCCGCAAGCTCCGTCTCATCAATATCCGCTGGGTGCTTAATAAATTTCCAGCCAACAGATGTTAGTATTTCAGTTCGCCTCGGGCTTCCTGAGGCGAGGATCAATTCGGGTAATTCGATCATGATACGTCTAGTTTTCGCATTTGTGTTCAATCTCGTCTAAAATGATAGTTTATTGACGGATATTCGCAAATGGAGCAGTTATTTGGCGCATTGCCCGCAGTTTTGGAACAGATCGATGTTGATCCGTCCGTTCGGGGAGTCATCGTCCTTGCAGCGTGGCGTCGCATATGCGGTGAACTGATCAGGGAGCGCACCGCACCCATTGGGTTCGCGGGACATCGACTCGTTATCGGGGTCGAAGATAAAACGTGGCAGCGGCATCTCGAAGACCTTTCACCGCAGATGGTCGGCAGGCTTAACTCGGCTCTCGGCGACGGAAGTGTTCGCTTCATAGAATTTGTTATCGATGCTTCAGCGGTAGCGGCTGTTCGCGAGCGAACTGCGGCATCTGACGAAATTGATTCTGCCGCCGAGATCGACCCACGGCTGCGATCGGCCGCCGAAGCGATCGGCGACCCAGGTCTGAGAGAGTCGTTTCTAAAAACTGCGGCCGTGTATCTGGCCCGGCAACGAAAAGAGAGTTCAGGATCTTGATAAATAAATTATGGACGTACGAAAGATTGCAAAACTAGCACATCTAGAGATATCTGACGAAGAAGTGGCGATCTACACGCCGCAAATGTCAGATATCGTTAAGTACATTGAGCAGCTCAACGAGCTTGATACAGATTCGGTCGAGCCGATGTTGGGCGGACTGACGCTTGAGGGGGCAACAACGGAAACCATCCGAGCGGACATTCCTACCGGATCGCTTGGTCAGGAGGCCGCTCTTGCCGAAGCCCCGTCCGCCGTCTCGGGCCATTTTCAAGTGCCAAAGGTGTTGTAGATGATCGCAGACCGTATATTTTCTATAAGTAGGACAATGATCGTGTCAATTTTGGCCGTGATCTGTCTTATAAATGCGGGCTGCAGTATCCCGACCCTTGAAACGTCAGATTGCACAGTTGCAAGGGAGAGCGTAAAACGATTCTATTCGTTCCACTTCGGTAATGATTTAACCCCTTCGCCTGAAAATCTAACGATGCGAAAGGATTTCTTGACTCCGGAATACTACCAACGGTTGACCAATTCGGTCGAAAGTAAAACCGACGTCTTTACGCTCACCGATAATTATCCGAAAGCGTTTCGCGTCGGCGAATGCAGGTCGGCTGACGCCGGAAAAGCAATTGTGCAGGTCTTGTTGTTTTGGCATACCGACGATCAAAATGTGCAAAAGCAGATCAACGTGGAATTGACCCGCGCCGGGGACAAATGGCTTGTCGAAAACGTATCTAAATAAATCTTATGTCAGTAGTTTCGAAAATTGAGAGTGTCTTGGCTAACGCGGAAAAACTAAATCCGCAACTCAACTCGTTTCTGTCAATCGAACACGAGCATTCACTCCGACAGGCCATCGCGATCGACGACCGCGGGGCGACACCTCTCGCCGGGCTTGCCGTAGCAGTCAAGGACAATATATGCACCAAGGGGATACGGACGTCGTGTGGTTCGCACATATTGGAAAATTATAAGGCTCAGTATGATGCTACGGTCATCGAGAGACTTAACAAAGCCGGGGCGGTAATCATCGGGAAGACCAATATGGACGAGTTTGCAATGGGCTCGTCAAATGAGTCTTCGGCCTTTGGCGCCGTACGTAACCCGTGGGACATCGAGCGGGTGCCGGGCGGAAGTTCGGGCGGTTCGGCGGTAGCGGTCGCCTCCGGTGTCGTGCGTGCCTCACTTGGTTCTGAGACTGGTGGTTCTGTTCGTCAACCGGCCGCCCTTTGCGGTATTGTCGGCCTAAAACCTACTTACGGTCGTATATCACGCTACGGTCTAGTTGCCTTTGCATCTTCGCTGGACAACATTGGCATCTTTGGTCAAACTTCCGCGGATATTGCGGATGTACTAGGGGCGATAGCCGGCCGTGACCCACTTGACGCCACATCTGCCGATGTCGAGGTACCAGACTATAGATTTGCACTCGGTGCAGATGTTGCGGGCAAAACCATCGGAATTCCGCGGGCACTTTTTGGTGATGGGTTGGATGACGAAGTTCGAACGTCGGTAGATTCCGCAATCGAGAACTTTCGTTCACTTGGAGCTAAAGTGGTCGAAGTCGAATTGCCACACGCACGATACGGAATCGCTGTTTACTATATTATTGCGACGGCCGAAGCGTCATCTAACTTGGCCCGATACGATGGTGCCCGTTATGGATTTCGTGCCGACAATGCCCCAGGCTTGCGGGAAATGTATTTCAAGACTCGCGAAGCCGGATTCGGCCCGGAGGTCAAGCGGCGTATTATGCTCGGGACGTACGTACTTTCGAGCGGATATTATGATGCCTATTATTCAAAAGCCCAAAAGGTTCGCAACCTGGTCAAACAGGATTACGAAAACGCTTTTACCACCTGTGACGCAATTCTGACGCCAACTTCACCATCGACCGCGTTTAAGATCGGTGAACGATCCGACGATCCTTTGGCGATGTATCTGAGCGATATATATACGGTTTCCGCAAACCTCGCCGGTGTGCCGGCGATAAGTGTTCCGTGCGGTCTGTCGCAAGCGGGCCTGCCGATCGGATTGCAGCTGGTCGGAAATTTTTGGTCCGAAGATGTGCTATTGAATCTGGCCTCGGCCTATGAGACGGCATTTCCGCTCGGTTCGGATCCGAATATTTTCGTCGATTGATTCCCCCAAGGAGCTTAGGCGATGCGTAGTTGGTTAATGTCTTGTGGCGTAGTCTGAAATAGCGGCGTTGAGTGTGAAGGTAAAATATTGGTCCAACGCGACCGTTCTTGCAAAAGCTTTTCAATCTCAGCAACCGGAAGCGGCTTTGAAAACAAATAACCTTGACCAAATTCGCACCCGAGTATTCGCAGTTGATGGAATTGATGTATGCTCTCGATGCCCTCGGCAACGACCTTTAAGTTTAGAGCTTTCGCCAATGCGATAACGGTTCGGACGATCTCACCGTTTTCGGAATTATCTTCCATTGCACTTACAAATGAACGGTCAACCTTGAGAAGGTCGATAGGAAATCTGTGTAGGTAGCTAAGACTCGAGTAACCGGTCCCAAAATCATCAATACTGATCTGAACACCGGTCTTTTTGATCTGCTTTAACATCAGTATCGCCGTTTCAGCATTTTCCATGACAGCACTTTCGGTAAGCTCGAGCTTTAGCGACGCCGGCGAGATCCGCGTTTCGGCTAAGACAGCACTGATCTGATCGACTAAATTGGGGTGAGCAAAATGCTTGCCGGAAAGATTGACTGCAACACTTAGAGGCGGTCCGGCGGGATTTTGAGCTTGCCAACGTGCGACCTGGTTACACGCCGATTGGAGAATCTGGATCGTCATCGGCACGATCAACCCGGTATGTTCGCTGATCGGAATAAATTCATTAGGCGGCACGAGTCCGCGTGTCGGGTGATTCCATCTGACCAAGGCCTCGAAGCCGACAAGATCCGCATTTTCAAGTCCAATGATCGGTTGGTAATGGAGTTCAAACTCTTTGCGTTCAATAGCGTATCTAAGGTCCGTTTCGAGTTGCATTCGGGTAACTGCCCGGATATGCATCTTCTGGTCGAATATCACGTGATTTTCGTTATTGTCCTTGGCGTAGTACATCGCGATATCGGCGTCCCTAAGGATGTCTTCCGCCTCGGCGTACCGCGAATTCCCAAAGGCGATACCGATCTTAACATTGGTGAAAACCTGACGGCCTTCCAGCGTATAAGGCTCAGCTACGCGTTTATTCAACCTATCCGCAAATGCCATCGCCTCATCGCGAAGCGTTAGATCGCTCAAAATTATGCCGAATTTGTCCCCGCTGAAACGCGCCACCATATCTTGTTCGCGGATAATCTGCTCCAGACGTTTTGCGACGCTCCGTATCAAACGATCGCCCATTGAATGACCGAGACTGTCATTGATGGTCTTAAACCGATTAAGATCAAGCAGAAGGATGGCAAAGTTAGCCTCTGTATTGTCTTTGCTCTCCTGAAGCGTCAATTTCAGACGATCGATAAAGTAGTTTCTGTTTGGTAAACCCGTAAGTTCGTCGTGATAAGCAGCGTGGCGAAAATTCTCGTGACTTTCCTGTAAGTACTGGGTCATCGTCTCAAGTTCACCAACGTATCTTTCGAGTGATTCGACCTTACCTTCGGCTGATTCGGCTCGTGCCCGTTCATTTGACCGAAAACGTTCGGCGGTCGAATCAATATTCGACATATATCGTCGATACATATAGATCGCAAACGCGAAGAATGCTATAACACCTGAAACCGCGTAGGTATTGGTCTGCAGAATACCCGAGATCAACAAACCGCCGGCGATACCGACCAAACCAAAGATCAATAGCGAATCGAGTAGGTACTTTTCAAAGCTCCATCGCGAATCGGACGTATGGCCAAATTGAACGACCGCAAAATTGAGGAGTGCAGACGTCACGTACATCGCGACGGTCGCAACCGATACAAACCAAACGAAACTTGTCATATCCGACCGCTGTGCAACCAGGTCGACAGATCCAAACATAGAACCGACAGCCTGTGCTGCCGCCGTCGATGCGGCGATGCCTATCGACGCCGAAACCACGCGGCCAGTAATCGCGACGGAGTTAGAACGACCGGTGGAAATCATCGCAACCGCCGAGAAATGAATTGTGGCCGCAATAACGCCGATCTCACCGCCGTAGAGATACAAGACGGCCAGGACCGTGGCATTTCCGATCACGATCTGAAGGTCATAGCGCTCAATATGAGCCTTGAGGAATGTACCGACCGCAATCGATACTCCGACAAGCGTAATAAGTGCAATATCTATACGTGACGGATTCAGCTTAGAACCTGCCACGCCGACACATACGAGAGCCATTGCCCCGATTAGCACCGTCAAAATGATAAAGGTTGAGGATCGTTTTTCCATTAGATGGACCGAGTTGCTGTAGAAGGTCTGACCGGTAGGATAAGGCACACAGAAAACATTGTTTAATGTTTGCCTAACCAATATTAACTCAAAGCATCGACGTTTGACAATGATTTTTTTCGCTGAAACTTTGCTCGCTCCGGCGTTGCCCGTGGTGCAATACTCGTGCCGTAGCCGATACCGGTCGAAATGCCTTGTTTTCCCAATCCCGGTTTCCAGCATTAGGTCAATTCCCCCCACCGCATCGGTCACATTGACTGGCAGAATCGTCAAAATGCAAAAAAAGCGGTGCCGAATTTCTCGGCACCGCAAATACGATCAAATTAGTTATTGTCTTACTTCGTGATCCCGACTTGAGTAAGAGCATACGCATAGTCGAATGCGACTTCCTTCAAACGGTCGTATCTGCCGGATGATCCGCCGTGTCCCGCTCCCATATTTGTTTTCAGCAATACGATATTTTTATCGGTTTTCATCTCCCTTACCTTCGCCGCAAATTTTGCACCTTCCCAATATGGGACCTGGCTGTCGTTAAGCGATATTTCGATAAGCATATTCGGATACGCTTGCTTTTTGACGTTGTCGTATGGCGAATAAGAATACATATAGTCCCACGCCTTCTTGTCGTCGCGAGGATTTCCCCATTCGACCCATTCCTCGGTGGTCAAGGGTAGTGTTTCATCGATCATCGTATTCATCACGTCGACAAACGGCACCTGAACGATCGCTGCCTTGAATGTCTTCGGCGATTGGTTCATTACCGCACCCATCAACAATCCGCCCGCCGAACCGCCCTGTATCACGAGTCGGTCGGCCGATGTGTATTTTTCGCTGATAAGCCACTTGGCGGAATCGACGAAATCGTTGAACGTATTTATTTTCTTAAACATACGACCATCTTGCCGCCATTTTTCGCCGAGTTCTGATCCACCTCGAATGTGAGCGATCGCGTAAACCATTCCTCGATCGACCAGACTTAACCTTGCGGTTGAAAAGTTCGGTGTCATCGACGCTCCATAAGACCCATACGCGTATAGCAGCATCGGGGCCTTACCGTCGAGTTTCGTTCCCTTTTTCCAAACGATCGACACAGGAACCTTGACGCCGTCGCGTGCTACTGCCCACACGCGTACAGTTTCGTATTGTGATTTGTCATAACCGCTAGGGATCTCTTGCTGTTTTATCAATACTGATTGTCTTGTATTCAAATCGAATTCAAAGGTTGATTGCGGCGTTATCATTGACGAATAACCATAACGTACGACTGACGTGTTATATTCCGGATTAAACCCGAGATCCATCGTGTAGACGCTTTCATCCGTCGGTATCCGAAAGGACGCCCGCTTGCTTCGCATATCCATTACGCGGAGATATTCGAGTCCATTTTCGAGTTCTGAAACGACCGAATAGTCCTTAAAGAAACTTATGCCTTCGATCTTTACTGCCGGATCGTGCGGAATAAAGTCTTTCCAATTCTTTTCGCCCGGCTCTAACAGAGGTGTGTGAACTACTTTGAAGTTTTCGGCGTTCTTATTTGTGCGAATATAAAATTCACCGTTATTAAAATCCGCACTATATTCGTGGCCCTCACGGCGAGGTGACAAAACACTAAACTTGCCGTCTGCGACCGCATTGGCAGAAAGGTATCGATATTCAGTCGACGTTTTGGCAAAAGAGGCAATGAAGTACATTTGCCTATCACGCGACCGACTCACCCCGACGTTAAAGTACACGTCCTTTTCTTCAAAGATCAGCTCATTATTGTTCGTTCCGACGGAATGACGCCAAACCTTGTCGGACCGCTTTGAGACCGCATCTTCCTGTCCAACAAGGAGATATTTGCCATCCGGCGACCACTCGATGCTGGTAACACGTTCTATCTTGTCCGGAAGCATTTGGCCCGTTCGGAGATCCTTGATCTGTAGCGTGTATTGACGATATCCCGTCGTATCGGTCGCGAATGCAAGTAAATTGCCATCGTCACTCGGTTCGAAGTTCGAGATCGCAAAGTATTTGAGGCCCTCCGCCATTTTGTTTTGGTCGATAAGGGTTTCAGGGTTCGCACCATCGCGAGTCTTGCTGCGAAGGTAGGTTGGATATTGCTTTCCCTCCTCGACCCTGTTGAAGTACCAAAAATTGCCAAGTTTGTACGGCACGCTCAGATCGTTTTGTTTGATACGGCCGAGCATTTCCTTGTAAAGAGTGTCGGTAAGACCCTTGTGCGGTCCCATATATGCCTCGGTGTATGTATTTTCGGCATTGAGGTGCTCAATTATCGCAGGGTCCTTTTTGTCGTTGCGATCTCGGAGCCACGCATAATTATCGGTGATCTCGTAACCGTGGATCTTCAAAACCTTTGGGACTTTTTTTGCTACCGGTGTCTTCATATTTGACTGGGCAACGATCACGGTGTTACCGATAACGATAATGATAAAAACGACGACTATACTCATCAAACCTTTGATCATCTGCTTGCTCCTAAAATTGTTGTAGAATCTTAATTCTTACTACGGATAATCATACGTTTTGTTTCCGGTTAGACAAAATGCCATTGAATTCGCTCCGCAAACGTGCAAGATAGCAGTGTCGCCGGTAATTCGGTAGACTGCGGGTATGACCAAATACGATGTTTACGTCCGATGTGACCACTGTTCACAAAATCATTCGGTACACGTTTCTCTACAACTGGAAGACGATTCGCTCGATGGAACGCACTTAATGGATCACATCGCCGAAGACAAATTCCCGACCTCGATCGCATTTATGCGTTCGAACAAATACCGGTGTCCACATACATCCGAGCTATATGCTGCCGACGACATCGCTAAGATCGTTCTTTTTGCAGCCGTAAGGTGATAGTTCACCTCGATAAAAAAATACGTTGACCTCGCTGATTCGCAAGAGTTAAAATCTATTCTGAACCGTCTTGGCGCGTATAGTGCTTTCTGTACATTTTCTATTCCGCATTCGCCTGATTTTCTAGGTTCATTAATTATGTCAACCCGAATAGATGATCTACTGCGAATGGCTATGAGCTTCGGCGCCTCTGATCTCCATTTGCGTGCGGGTTCGTTTCCGGTGATACGGGTCACCGGCGAACTAAAACCGTTGACCGGTGTCAGTCGGCTAACACAAGATGAAACGCTTGAAATGGCGTTCTCGATGATGTCGAATCGTCAAAAGCAACATTTCAAAGAGGCTTACGAAGTCGACATCGGTTACGGTGTATCGGGGCTTGGCCGATTTCGCGTAAATATCTTTCAACAGCGAAATTCGATCGGCATCGTTGCCCGGGTCATATCCGATTCGATACGTGGATTTGCCGAACTAGGGATGCCGCCGATCCTGAATAAGATCGCCGACGAGACCAGAGGGTTGGTGCTTGTGACAGGTACTACCGGTTCAGGAAAATCAACAACACTGGCCGCGATCGTTGACTATATCAATCAAAAGCGGAACTGCCATATCGTTACGATCGAAGATCCGATCGAATTTTTACACAAGAATAAAGAGTCTTTCGTGACCCAACGCGAGGTTGACGTAGACACGCGAAATTTCGCCGAGGCACTCCGTGGTAGTCTGCGTCAGGACCCTGACGTGATCTTGGTCGGTGAAATGCGTGATCTCGAGACTATCGAAACCGCACTCGTAGCGGCGGAAACGGGTCATCTCGTACTTTCTACGCTGCACACACTCGATGCGTCCGAAACGCTATCCCGAATAATTACGGCTTTCCCGCCGTATCAGCAAAAGTCCATAAGGATCCAACTCGCGGGACTCCTAAAGGCAGTAGTCTCGCAGCGGCTGATGAAGTCCGCCAAAGGCAATAGTCGTATTCCTGCCGTCGAGGTCCTTATGTCCACGCCGTTGATCCGAGACTATATTCTTCACGACGACAAAACCCAAAGCATTCGCGATGCGATCGCGGCGGGCACATCACAGTACGGGATGCAGACGTTTGACCAGTCGCTATTTTACCTATACCAGTCCGGCCTTATCACGCTGGACGAAGCCCTTCGAGGAACTACCAATCCGGACGAATTCAG
The DNA here is from genome assembly GCA_016720705.1 of Chloracidobacterium sp. Lineage (NCBI taxonomy): Bacteria > Pseudomonadati > Acidobacteriota > Blastocatellia > Chloracidobacteriales > Chloracidobacteriaceae > Chloracidobacterium > Chloracidobacterium sp. The sequence continues at coordinate 201,528 of JADKKB010000007.1, forward strand.
GCTGCGGCTTGCCGGCATCAACACGACCTCTGGAATCGCAAAGGAAGAAATGGAGAGAACCAGCGGGGTCGGCAACGTAAGTGATCTCATCGTCAGAAACTAGACATCACGGTTGTCAAGCATTTTAAGAAGGCCAAATGCAACGTGACCGCACGTCTAAATATCGATTTTGCAACGATTTTCGGCGAATTACCCTTGACAATTTGACGACTTGAATTATATATTTTAGTTTTACCAAGTCACACGGAAGGAGCTGAATTTACTACTATCGTCATTGCCCTCCGATGCATTCCAAAATGTAGAATGCGAACGATGGGACGATTGGTAGATAATTGGGTTTAGGGTGCGACCGGCAAGCATTTGCCCCGTCACACCAATTTGGTGATCTGAGAAAAAAATTGCCGGACTGCACGAGCAGGTACGGTATCCAAACAATAAGGAAGTAAGAAACGCGTAAATGACAAACGAGGTTACAACAGGAACTGAAGAAACGACCGCTGCAGAGACTTCAGTTGTGGATCAAACAGCAGCTTCAACAACACCGGCGGATATTACCGCCTCAGCCGAACCCGCCGCTCCGGCGACGGATGACGTTCAGAATGCGGGGGACATCGATTTCGGTGCGATCCTAGAGCAATTCGAACAGGAACAGACGATCTTCCATCCGGGCGAACTGGTTGAAGGTAAGGTCGTTGGTATTTCTGATCGAGGGATTCTGATCGATTTTGGCTATAAGTCAGAGGGTATCGCTCCGGTCGAAGATTTCACCGGCGAAGACGGCAATTTGACCGTCAGCGTTGGAGATTCGGTCGAGGTCGTGCTTCGAAGCATGCATTCGGGCGACGGTCCGCCGCAATTATCACGGCACGATGCTCTCGCACGCAAGGCGTGGGACGTTGTTGAAAGGGCTTTTAACGAAGAAGCTACTGTAACCGGAATTGTCCTCGACAAAACCAAAGGCGGCCTGAGGGTGGACCTCGGCGGCATCGAAGCGTTCCTCCCCGGATCGCAGATCGACTCGCGTCCGATCCACAGTCTTGACCAGTACAAGGGTCAGGAGATCGAAGCAAAGATCATCAAGTTTAGCCGACGCCGAAATAACGTCGTTCTTTCGCGTAAGGTACTCACCGACGAAGTCGTTGGAGTGCAGAAAGGAGAGACTCTAGCCCGTATCGATATCGGGTATGTGATCGAAGGCACGATCAAGAACCTTACCGAATATGGTGCGTTTGTCGACATCGGCGGCATCGACGGCCTACTTCACGTAACAGATATGTCGTGGGGACGTTTGCATCACCCCGGTGACCTGTTCAAGGTCGGCGACCACATTCAGGTCAAGGTATTGAAGCTTGACCGTGAGAAAGAAAAGATCTCGCTTGGTTACAAGCAACTCCTGCCCGATCCGTGGTCAACGGTTATCGAGGTATACCCTGTTAACACAAAGGTTACGGGTAAAGTTTCGTCGGTCACCGACTATGGTGTTTTTGTAGAACTAGAAGCCGGCGTCGAAGGCCTAGTGCACGTTTCCGAAATATCCTGGTCGCGTCGGGCTCAAAGTCCGAAGCGGATGTTTAATCGTAACGATGAGGTTGAGGTTCAGGTTTTGGGTGTTGACACGGTCGAGCGTCGCATCAGCCTTGGAATGAAACAGTTCCAAGAGAATCCTTGGGCAACCGTGGACATTCGCTATCCGATCGGCACTAAGATCCACGGACGCGTACGCAACATCACTGATTTCGGAGCATTTGTCGAACTCGAGGAAGGTATTGACGGACTCGTTCACGTTTCGGACATTACGTGGGCCAAGAAGATCAAACACCCGAAAGACGTACTGAAGAAGGACCAGGAAGTTGACGCGATCGTTACCAGCATTGACAAGCAGGGCCAGCGGCTCTCACTTTCGATGAAGGATCTTACGCCCAGTGCGTGGGAAGGCTTTGTCGCAACTCACCGCCCCGGTGATACGGTCCGCGGCAAGGTTTCACGCTTCACGAATTTCGGAATCTTTGTTGAACTTGGCGAAGGCCTCGAAGGACTCTGCCACATTTCTGAACTCTCTGACGACCGTGTCGAGCGTGCGGAAGACGTAGCTCAACTCGGTCAGGAAATGGATTTCAAGATCCTCCGAATCGAGCAGGCAGACCAGAAGATCGGACTTTCGGCACGTGCGGTCGGCAAGGAAGATGAACCGGTCGTTGATTCCAGAATGTACTCGACCGAAGCAAAGGGTGGAATGGCATCGCTCGGCGAACTTGCCAATTTGAGATTCGGCGGCGAGGCTGACGCATCTACTGAGGCTAAGGTTGAAGAAACGCCTGAAGAGAAAAAGGCTGCCAAGGTAGCCGCCAAAAAGGCGAAGGCCGAAGAGTTTGCGGCACGCGAAGCAGAAGCTCAGGTTGCAGAAGAACTTGCCGCCGCCTCTGCGGAAGATGAACCCGCCGTCGAAGAAGCAGTTGCTGAAGTATCTGCCGCAGATGAAACTGCTGAGGAAACGTCGGTTGCGATAGAATCGACCGAGGAAGAGTCAACTGCCGAGGAAACATCAGTTGAGACTCCGTCGGACGTATCGGCAGCGGTGGATTCGGAAGCGGCGGTTGATACGGCGGTCGAAGAAACGGTCGCCGAAGTTGACGCACCACCTGCCGAAGTCGAAGATTCAGACTCGCAGAAGGCCTAGTTCAAGGGTATTTGGCAATAACACTCTGGAGAGCTATAGAAAATGACAAAAGCTGATCTGGTAGAACGCGTCGCTCGCGAGGCGGATATGACCAAAAAGGATGCCGAACAGTTAGTCGAGATCATCTTCGACAGCATAACTGGAAGCCTGAATCGGGGCGAAAAGATCGAGCTTCGCGGGTTTGGTAGTTTTCGGGTTAGACAGCGTAATTCACGAAAAGGCCGAAATCCTAAGACCGGAGCGGCGGTAGAGATTCCGGCAAAACGTGTCGCATACTTCAAACCGGGCAAGGACCTTAAAGAACTTATCAACAAAGCATAGTTTAGGGAGTTAAGTCGTGGATGTACTCTGGAGTCCGTGGCGATATGATTATATAACAAAAGGCACGGTCCCAATTTTAGAGGGCTGTGCCTTTTGCGGTATTCTTCACAACTCGGCCAGTGATGACGATAATTTTATTCTTCATCGGGCCGAGTTTAATTTTGTCATCCTCAATATATACCCGTATACGTCAGGCCATTTGATGGTCGTTCCCTACGCTCACCTTGACGGTCCGGACATCGCGGAAAGATGTTCAACAAATGAAATGATGGATCTCGTAAATCGATCCGTCACCGCCATAAAATCTGTCTATCGGCCTGATGGAGTAAATCTCGGTATGAATCTCGGTAAAGCCGCCGGTGCCGGCGTTGCCGAACACTATCATATGCACGTTCTCCCGCGTTGGGTCGGGGACGTCAACTTTATGACCGCAATCGGACAGACGCGCACTATACCCGAGGCACTTACCTCCACCTTTGAAAAGTTACGGAATAAATTTGGCGAGTAAACGAATCGACTACATCAGTACCGATCAGAGCACTTTGGTAGGACTGTTCTAAGCAGGTTCAACAGTCCTGTCGATCGCTTCATCTTCGATCTCGCCGCCGAGGCTAACCGGAATATCTGCCGGATTCGCGTATTTGAATCCCCGCTCCTCACTATCGATCTCAGCCTGTGGAAATTTGAACTGGCCCGAATTTGGCGGCACATAACCGGGATAATCAACCCGCGAATGATAGATCGCCACAAGTGACCTTATCATTGATTCTCGTATCTGTGTCAGTTCCCTCAATGTCAGATCGCATTCGTCGAGTTGATCGTCCTGCAGGATGGCATCAATGATCTTGGTCACGATAAATCTGATATTTTCCGGTGTCGGCTCAGCCAAACTCCGTGCTCCGGCCTCGCACGAATCTGCGATCATCATTATTGCCGCCTCTTTGAACTGCGGTTTTGGGCCGGGATATCTAAAGTCGTTTTCGGATATATCAGCATCGTCGTGCGCCTCCGCTTGTGCCTTTTTCAGAAAGTAATGCAGGGTACGTGTTCCGTGATGTTGCGGAATGAAGTCGATGATCCGCTGAGGAAGCCCCATTTCCTTGCCGAGCTTCATTCCATAGGTGACGTGACTGATTATGATCTTGGCACTCTGTGTTGGCTTCAACCGGTCGTGCGGGTTCTTAGCGAGTTGATTTTCGACAAAATGTTCAGGAGCCGCGGTCTTTCCGATATCATGGTAGAGGGCACCGATGCGTGCCAGTAGTCCATTTCCGCCCACCACACGGCAGGCTTCTTCGGAAAGCTGTCCGACGGCGTGCGAATGCTGATTAGTCCCCGGAGCACGCATCGCTAACTGGCCGAGCACCGGCAGGTCCGCATTCGATAATTCCAGTAACTTTACATCGGTCAAAATGCCGAACGACGTTTCGCATATCGGTAATAAAACGGCAGTGACTGCTGCCGTCATTATACCGCTGGCCAGGGCACAGGCGGCGGCTAAGAGGATGGTATTCAATACGATAGGCTGTTGGCTAAACGCGATCAGTGCCAACGCAAGCCCGACGCTTACAGCACCGACGAGCGCTCCCGCTATCGTAACGGTTTGGCGGCTTCGATATCGTCCGATCCCATATACTGCCACCGAGGATGCAAGTGCTGCGTAAACTGCAAATTCCAGCCCTCGCGGGGCAAGGAATCCCGCGATCATGGCAGTCATAAGTCCGGTGAAGAGTGCCGTTGGCCGATCGGCCAAAAGTGTCATCAAAAGACTGCCGGTTGCAAACGGCACCGCGAACGCCCATATCATCGGGTCATTTAGCGGAGCCTTGATGTTCTGTATGGCCGTAAAATCGACGAGGCGAAAGAAAACTGCCATCAATGCAGTTTGAACAAGAACCACAAATCCAAGTAATGCAAAAGTCTTTCGCGGTGAAAGGGCAAGACGCGGCACGATTCCCCGGTTCTGAATAAACTTCCACGCGACCCAAAATAGTCCGGATATCAAGATCAGAACTCCAACAAATCGATTTAGCTGTCGTGTAGAAGTTGCGTAATTCCGGATCGCGGCGATCTTAGACAGCATCGGCTGGGTAATTATGTCGCCCTCGTCAACGATCTTTTGACCACGCTTTAATGAAATTGTCTTCGGCTCGACGCTGTCGGCCGCGCTGTTTCGAGCGGTTTCAGTAGCGACGCTGTCATATGCCACGCTTGGCTCTACCAGGATCTCCGCCGCTATATAAAAGGCGTCGACCTCTTTAGGTGCCAAACTTTTGATCGACGTTAGCCTTGTCTTGAGCTTTTCGCGGGCGGCGGACAGTGGGGTCCAATTACTTTCCGGCATTTTTACGGTCGACTGCTGATTTGGCTTGGCCCGATCAAAAACAAAGACCTCGCTTTGAAAATACTGTCTGTCGGAGTCATCGAAAATATATCCCTCGGAGGATTCTTTCAGCGCACTTTGAACAGCTTCGATCTCGTTTCGGCTATACGTTCTCGCAGCTAGAGTTTTCCCGACCTCCGGGCCTCCCGCACCTGACCAATGTGTTTCTGATTTAGCATCAGAGTTTGAGGGTTTAGTCTTTACCGGTTCGTCTCCGTGCCTTTGCAACTTCTCCCACGAGGACAAGAACCTTTGTACTGCCTGATCTGATTTATTTGACTCGTACCGAAAGATCGGTTTAACGGCATTCCTGGCTTCGATCCGTAACCTTTCGGACTCTTCTACGTCGGCGAAGAAAACATCGGCCGGTGCGATGATACTCTCGCGTGCGATCTCGCCTTCTTTGTAAGCCTGCTCACTTGACGCTCGCCAAAGCGGGTTGTGAATCAAAAGCGTTGTAAATAGACATAGACCTACAAAGCCGGCCCAGAACTGCTGATCCGCAGAAAGTCGGCCGAACGGCTTCGCTAAAAGTGCGACGACCTTTTCACGGCGCCGTGCGAACGGCGTTTTCATATCCTGGATCCGCTTACTCATTATCGTTCTATGCTTCGACCCCGATCGGTTCCGGAATGCCGGATTCCTCACTAACCGGTTCACCGTATTGGGGCCGCGGTACCGAAATTATGTCACCGATGGCCTCGACCATTGGCCGCAATGTTTCACGACGAATAGCTGAAATTGCCACGCTATGTTTACCACTTTCAAGTTCGATCTGTCTTGCCAGTCGTTCGATCTCTTGCTCCGGCAGCAGATCTGACTTATTCGAGACGATAAGTTGTGGTATCTCGTTGTAGTCGAGATCGTTCAGTATCTTTCCGACTGAATCGATCTGCTGACGTACTCTCGGATTTGACGCGTCGACCACGTGTATCAATAGATCGCTGTCCGAAATCTCTTCGAGCGTTGCCCGAAACGCTGAGACCAATGCCTCGGGCAGATCCCGAATAAAACCGACGGTATCATTTATGATAACTTCCTGATCATAAGGAAGCCTCAGGCGTCTTGATGTCGGATCAAGTGTCGCGAACATCTTTTGTTCAGCAAATACGGAGCTCTGGGTCAGGCTGTTGAGCAACGTCGATTTACCTGCGTTAGTATATCCCACGAGCGAGATGATCGGCAGATGTTTCTGTACCCGCCTTTTACGTCTTTCTTGCCGCTGATGGCCGAGGTTATCAACCTGTCTTTCCAATTGAGCGATACGGTCGCGAACACGCCTTCGGTCAGTTTCGAGCTTAGTCTCGCCCGGTCCGCGGCCGCCGATACCGCCCGCTAACCTCGAAAATGCCGAGTTTTGCCCGATGACCAACCGAGGCAGAAGGTATTTCAACTGCGCCAATTCCACCTGTAGCTTGCCCTCACGACTCTGTGCACGCTGCGCAAAAATGTCCAAAATTAGCTGTGGTCGGTCTATTACCTTCAATTCGGTTGCATCACTCAGGCTACGTACCTGTGCCGGTGAAAGCTCGGTGTCAAAAACCAAAATATCTGCCCCGAGTCGCATCGATCGAATCAGAAGTTCGTCCAACTTGCCTTTTCCGAGAACGGTTTTCGGGTCGATCCGCGGGCGGCGCTGAATGATCGTATCGAGGATCACGACATCGGCGGAAGCGGCAAGTTCATTCAATTCGGCGATCGACTCCTCCGCTAATTCGACGTCTCCGGTAGTCACCCCAACAAGGATCGCTCGATCGCGGCCAGTTTGGCGTGTCCGCGCGGTTAACCGTATTCGGGCCATTTCATCCTCGAGTGAGTTGATCAGAGAGATGAAATCCGTATCGAGTAGTGACGGGATATTCGGTTCGAGAAATTCGTAAGGTAGCGATTGAGCCTCAGCCTCAAGATTCTCAGCGTTCGTCGGCACAAGGTGAGCCGAGTAGACCAAACCAGGCAGTCCGCCCTTTCGTTCGACCTGGATTATCGACATCAGATCTAACCGTAGAAGTGCCAAGTCTGTGAGATCGTCCTGCGTAAGTTTTTCGCCAAGCAAATGTGTATGTACGCATCGCAGACCTCGGAAACGGTCTTCCGACACTCGGGCACGTCCAAAATCAGGTAATTCGATCCCCTTTGCAGTACCAACCATTACATATTCGATCTGTCCTTTTCGATTGATGAGAACTCCAACCTGCCGACCGGTTTCGTGCGATATCTCCGACATTTGCCGCGCGAGTTCGGGTGAAACGATCGCATCAGGCGCGATCCGACGGGTACCGAGCTTTTCGATACGTTTTAATTGATTATGCTTGAGGCCGCGAGTAAAGCCGTGAACTATATTAATATCGTCAAAAACCTCCGTCCGAATGCTGATTATAACATTCACGAGTCAGCTTTTGTTTGGGAGCAGTGCCTTCCGATAATAAATGTCGCATCGTCGATGTTACAATTCACGGTATGCAGGCTCGGACGCGTCGACAGCGGGAGGTCCTCGACTTCATCAAAGGATTTATTGATTCGCACGGTTATCGGCCATCATATGCCTTGATCGCACGAAATTTCGGCTTGAGATCGCGGTCCGGAATCGTCCGAATAATATCCGAACTTGAATCCCAGGGGCTTCTATCCCGTGAACGGTCGGACGGCCATTTTTCGATCGAGGTCGGAGCGTCAGATCGTAACCAAGTCCCGTCAGGAGGAGTCCAGATCGATTGGTTGGAGGCACCCTTCGAAGGTCATCGTGAACCGTGGGAAAAGCGGCCTGTGGTCTTGCCGGAGTTTATGCTCGGATATCAAACGGCATCGCGTATACGGGCATATCGTGTCCTTGACCGCTCACTTGAGGCTTCCGGTATTAAGGAAGACGATATTGCTCTGATCGAACTTCGTAAATTCGTTCGCGACGGAACTATCGTAGTCGCAGTTGTGGACGGCACTACGACCTTCCTTCGCAAATACTATCGAAAGGGCTCGGACATCGAACTTCGTTCAGCAGGGTTTGGTGGGGAGGACGAGAGTATACGCCGGCCGGCAGACCACGTCGAGATATTAGGCATTTACCGGACCCATATCAGGCCGATCACTTAGCAAGCACAATTATCCCGTCCCCAACCCTTTCATTGCCCACCGCTAGTTTGCCCTCGAACGAGTTTTTCGTCATACTTTTCAATTCGCAGTCTAACGTTTCCGTTTCACTTTGGAACGGAGACCCAAACGCATCATATGAGCCACACACCAACACCAAACGCAAGTTACAGTCTTACCCTCCGAGTTCGCATCCAAAACCGTCCGGGAAAGCTCGGCGAGATAACTACCGCTATCGGACACGCCGGCGGAGATATCGAGGGCATCGACATTGTCAGCGTCGGAAAGGACTTCTTGATCCGGGATATCACTGTAAATGCCGCAAGCGAAGCACATTCTAACGAAATAGTTGATTCGGCCCGCGTTATCGACGGCGTCGAGGTCGTTCACGTATCTGACCGTACGTTCCTTATGCATCTTGGCGGCAAGATCGAGATCACATCTAAGATGCAGTTAAAGACGCGTTCCGACCTCTCGATGGCCTATACGCCCGGCGTTGCCCGCGTATGCCAGGCGATCGAAAAGGATCCGGAAAAGGTCTACAATCTCACGATCAAAAAGAATACGGTCGCGGTTGTTTCGGACGGCACTGCCGTACTCGGCCTCGGCGACATTGGGCCGGCTGCCGCAATGCCTGTAATGGAAGGCAAATGCCAGCTCTTTAAGGAGTTTGGCGGCGTCGATGCGTTCCCGATCTGCTTGAATACGAAAGACCCTCACGAGATCATCGAGACCATCAAGAATATCTCTGTTGCATTTGGCGGAATAAACCTGGAGGACATTTCAGCCCCAAGGTGCTTTGAGATCGAGGATCGCCTTAAAGAGGAGTTGGATATTCCGGTCTTTCACGACGACCAGCACGGGACTGCTGTCGTCGTGCTTGCCGCTCTCATAAATGCATTAAAGATCGTGGGCAAAAAGATGGAAGACGTCAAGGTCGTCGTTAATGGAATCGGCGCCGCTGGCGTCGCGTGCTCTAAGATCGTGATGGCGGCCGGTGTCAAGAATATAATTGGCTGTGACACGACCGGAGCCATTTACAATGGTCGAAAAGAAAATATGAATTGGGTTAAGGACTGGTATGCCCGAAATACTAATCCGGAAAATGAGAAAGGTACGATCCACGAAGTGATCAAAGGTGCAGACGTCTTTTTAGGACTGTCGGCCCCAGGCGTCATTGACGAGAGCGATCTGGCCGAGATGGCCAAGGACCCGATCGTTTTTGCGATGGCCAATCCGACCCCCGAAATAATGCCGGAAGATGCCGTAGGGCTTGTCGCCGTAATGGCAACCGGCCGTTCGGATTATCCGAATCAGATCAACAATGTTCTGTGTTTTCCGGGCATCTTTCGCGGGGCGTTGAATTGCCGTGCATCGCGCATCAACGAAGATATGAAACTAGCGGCAGCACACGCCATCGCGGAGATCATCGGGCCAGATGAATTGCATCCGGACTATATTATTCCGTCTGTGTTTGACCGTCGCGTTGGCGAGGCGGTAGCGGCACGTGTAGAGGAAGCCGCGTATCGCACCGGTGTAGCACGGCGGCACCGATCGGCAGCAGACTCCGAATTTTAGTCCGCCGCGACAAAAGTCTTACATTCAAACGAGTAATTGTCTGATATCATCTTTGAAGTAGGATGACGAAGCGAATTAAAACCCATCTTTTCCAACTTCCGGTCGAAGAGTTTGCGAACACGCTGACTCACGGAGTCGGCTTTTTGTTGAGTCTGCTGGGTTTTTTCGCTCTAGTGGCACTCTCTTGGATCCACGGAGATCCGATCGTAATTTTCGGAAGCGTTGTTTACGGCATATCACTGGTCGTCCTCTATGGTGCCTCAACCGTTTATCATAGCGTAACCTCATACCGCGCTAAAAAAAATCTGCAGATCGTTGACCATTGCTGTATTTACTTGCTTATCGCAGGAAGCTATACGCCGTTTGGACTTGTGATCGCCGTTGATGATTTTGGGCGAAATCTTTTCCTGGCGGTTTGGGCCTTTGCCGTGATCGGAATTGTGATCAAGCTAATCATCCGTGACCGTTGGCCGGCTTTGAACGTAATATCCTACTTGGCTATGGGTTGGCTCGGAGTCTTTGCAGTGCAGCCACTATGGCAGATTCTGGGGGTAATGCCTGTCGTTTTAACCATTGCTGGCGGCGTTGCTTACTCGCTTGGTGTTATCTTTTTCCCTTGGAAGAGTATCAAGCATCACCACGCCATATTCCACATCTTCATACTCGCGGGCAGCATCATCCATTTTGCGGCGGTCATCCTGTACGTGATACCTCACGCCGCGAACTTATAGCCGAGACCGTGAACTGTCTGGATATAGTGCGGGTGGCGCGGGTTTTCCTCTAGTTTTTGACGTAGCCAGGCTATATGAACGTCGACCGTGCGGGTGGTCGGCATCGCGTCGTAGCCCCATACCGCGTCCAGGAGATGATCTCGCGAATGAACGTTACCACGATTTTCGATCAAATAATGCAGTAGTTTGAATTCCATCGCGGACAGGTCAACCCGAGCTTTGCCCTTCGACACCTCGGCACGCTTAAAATCGATCGTAACCGTACCGAAACGAAATACGTCTGCGGTCGTGCCGTTTGTCTGATTGGGTGACCTTCGTAAAAGAGCCTCAATTCGCGCCAGCAACTCGATCACCTCGAAAGGTTTGGTCAAGTAATCATCGGCTCCGAGCTTGAGCCCGAGTACTTTATCGATGGTCTCGCCTTTAGCCGTGAGCATCAGGATAGGAGTTTCCACGCCCTTTTGCCGAAGGTCGCGGGCGACGTCGTACCCATTTTTCTTCGGCAACATTACGTCGAGGATCATCAGGTCGAATTTTCCGGCAATTGCGGTTTCAAATCCGGCCTTGCCGTCGGCGGCCGAAGTGACGTCAAACCCCTCGCTCACCAATCGGTCAGTGAGCGTCAAAATCAATCCGGGTTCGTCTTCGACAAGGAGTATCTTCATAAATGATGCAATACTTCTGCACTTGATGATCACGTCCGAAACTTAGGAAAACGGTAATTCGATCGTAAACCTGCTTCCCTTTCCTAATTCGCTGGTTGCCGCAACGCGTCCGCCGTGTGCCTCGGCTATCTGCTTTACCAAACTGAGCCCAAGGCCGTTTCCGTGGATCTGTGCGTCTACGACCTGTCTCGACCTGAAAAATGGTTGGAACGCCTGCCGCAGATCGGATTTCGACATCCCTAGCCCTTTATCCTCGATTGAGATCCTAACCATTCCGCCGACGCTTTCGGCAGAGACCCCGACCCACCGTTCTCTGTTGCCGTACTTGACCGCGTTTACGATCAGATTTTGAATTGCTCCGGCAAGTGCATTCGTGTCGCCCATCACGGAGGGCAGCGATGTGGCGACATCCGCCCATACCGCGATTCCCTGTTCGTCGAGCATCGGCTGACATTCGGCGATAGCTTCGGCTATCAAATTGTCAATAGACACGTCCGTGAAATTGTATTTTTGACGCCCTGAGTTCGCACCGGCAAACTCCAGTATCTGTTCGACCATTGTCGATAGTTTTCGGCTCTCGGACTTGATAAGATAACCGTACCGTGACACTTGCTCCGAATCGTTGGTCACGCCATCAGCCAGATTCTCGCCCGCCGAAGATATGACCGCCAACGGAGTTCGAAATTCGTGTGAAACGCTGGAAACAAACTCGACTTGACGTTGTGCCAGCAGTTTGGCACGCCACGCCGAAACAATAATGGCGATCACGGCCGCGGCAAGCAGGAATAATAAGCCAAATCCAACGGCCATATTTCGTCGAAAAGTATCGGTCAGAAATGTTGCGAGCGAACCCGACGAATGTTGAACACGGAGACGCCACGGCCCGGCCGCGGGATCTTGTGCTGAGGCCGTTGCGGTAAAAATTGATGTGCTGCGCTCGGCATCCTGATTAACCTCGATCTTGATCGAACGATCGCCGGACATTGACTGCGGCTCCTGAGTCATCGAATGGGTCTCTATCCTTGAACTCATCACAACGTTCGGCCGCTTTTCAGCCTCAATAGACCGAGCAAGGTCGCGATTGGCAAAAAAGATAAAATTCTTGGGCGAAAGGTCGATCAGCGGCACCTCAGCATCGACGGCATCCCCGTTTAGGCTTCGAAAGACATTGTTTCCAGACGCATCGACCACGGCAGCGTTAAACTCACCATCGCCGAAATACTTAGCGGCCAGATCAGTAAGCAGTTTTTCCTTAACCGTCGACGGATCAAGCCTGATCAATAGATATCCGAATTTCGGCGTCATCTTCATTGCAGGCTTAGCCGCCGGGCCCGTCGTGCGAATCATTATCCGTTCCGACGTCGGACCGACGTCGTGGATGGGCAAAACGAATGAAAATACATCGCTGAGAACAGGTTTGAAATTAGAATCGTCGCCAAACTCTGCCCGTAACTTCCGGAGTTCATCGGTAAGTTCCGCCGGAACGAAGGAACGCGACTGCCGATCATAACGAATGGGCGCATCCTGCTCATTGTTAGCAAAGAAATAAAAATCCCGGATCAGGTCGGGGTACGAAGCCTTTTCGCGCCAAAAGTCGTAGCGCTCATTGAACTGAGCCCAATCGCCCGTTCGCCAAGTCGCGGCGTCGGTCTGAAAATTAAAATAAGAGCCCTGTATCTCACGATTAAAGTCAGCCGCGAATCGTTCGGCCTGTTCAGAAACGCGTTTCCGAGCTTTTTCGCCATCTGATTCATTTATCCGGCTCAACCATCGATACTGCAATCCGCCGATCACCACCAATAGGCCGGTGAGGCACACAAAAAGAACCAGATTGCTCCAAGAACGCTTCATATTGATCTGGGATGCGATGACGGCGGCAAATCACGGCCTACAAACCCTAAGGGCATTATGCAACTAACGGCAATTCACAAACAATACACTTTACGCTCATTTTACATCCTTAACAATTTCTTTGCTTTGTCTTAATCACCCGAGCCAGCGATATCGATATGATTCAAAATGTCGAACGAGCATCGAAGACGCAATTACGTGCTTTCTCCAAAATGAAGTATTATTCGGTTTGATTTCGTTCGCCTATACTCAACGGTTCTGGAGGCAAGTTATGAAAAGGTTTATCATCACGATCTTATGTGTTTCAGTATTTTTTGTGGGATTAGGGGTATTGATCGAAAAGGTTGGTGCAAAATTCAAGTCGGACGAGAAAGCTCTTGAGTTGGTTCGAAAGGCCCGGATCGCCATCGGCGGCGAAAATGCCATCACCGCCGTGCAAAGTATGCTGATCGTAGGCAAAACGACAAAGACATTCAGCGTCGATGGCTTTGCCCGGAGCGAAGAAGGCGAGTCCGAGATCGCATTGCAATTGCCGGATAAGCTCATGAGAATGATGAAGCTCGGCAAGCACGACGGCAATACGGTCGGCGAAGTTCAAATGACGAAACAACTCGATGTCGTGGTGGTCAGCGGTTCGAAAGATAAAATAAACGTTACCGTTGATGCAAATGGTACCGGCGGCGAACGGCAAATAATTATCAAGAAAGATGATGGAACGGTCGAGGAATTGACGGGTGCCGAGGCAGATAAGGTCGTCGCAATGGACGGCGGAGATACCGGCGACAACTTCAGACGGATCATTATTAAAAAGCCGGACGGCACCGTCGAGGAGATCAATGGAACCGAGGCCGGTAAGAAGATCGCGATCGCGAAGGAAAGTGGAACTGCGGAATTCCCCACAACGGACGGCAAGGCGATAATCGTTCGGCGTGCCGACGCCGGAGAAAACATCAATTGGGTCGGCGATGGTAAAAGCGTTGTGTTCGACAGAGAGACCAATGGCGGACTCCACGGTGGGATGCGACAAAATGAGATGCTGCGTCTGACGCTCAGCCTGCTTATGACTGCGCCGCAGGGTATGGACGTCAACTATACCTTCGGAGGCGAGTCAGACCTTGACGGCACGGCGTGCAACATTGTCATAGCCGAATTTGGCGGCACCTCGTTCAAGATATTCCTCAGCAAATCCTCGAACCTGCCGGTGATGATGAACTACACGGGACACCAAATGCCGCAGGTGATGAAATTTAGAACCGAAGCCCGAAACTCCGGCGAGGCACCAAAAGACACAATGGTGTTTACACGGCGAATGGAAGGCCCGGATACGGCGATGGCTGATTATAGTGTTAAGTTCTCAGACTATCGCTCAGTCGGCGGAGTTCAATTGCCTTACAAGTGGACGCAGACGGTCGGCGGAAATGCTGATGAAACGTTTGGCGTAACAAGCTATGAGATCAATCCGGCAAATATCGCAGAGAAATTCCAAAATCAACGCGTTATGGTAAGGGCAACCAAAGCGGATAAGCAATAGAAATCTCTGCTGTCACAATTTGCGGCGAAGGCTCCGAAAGAGTCTTCGCCGTTCTTATTTTTTCCGGCAAAGCTCGGCCGCCACCGCTCGGATCTCAGCATAAGAGTAGTCATCGCCCAACAACTGTTTTGCCGGACCGATCGCGCCATTTGACGAGGTTTCGATAAGTGCTTTGCAGATCGTATCGATCTTATTCGCAACGACCAACTCCTCGATCTTGATGTCGCCGGTTTCGATAAAACGAACCAGGTGTCCTTCGATCGTACTGATGGCGAGGCCCCGGGCAACGGCGGTTTCCTTAATGGAACCGCATCGTTGGAATGTTTTCAGCGACACCGTATACGTATCGTCTCCACGCGACCCTCGCTTCGTCCGTTGCCGGCGTTCACGCTTCGGTGATTTAAGATCGATCCGTGTTTCGAAAGCATTTCGACGACAGTAGTCTCTGATCTCGTGTAGAAAGTCATTGCCGTATTTGGCAAGCTTGAGATCGCCAATGCCGGACATTTTCCGTAGATCGTACAGGTTCAACGGCAAAAATGTCGCCATTTCGATCAAAGTCGCGTCCGAAAAGATCACGTATGGCGGCACATTTTCGCCGCGAGCGAGCACTGACCTTACACGCTTAAGGTCGTCAAAAAGGTCGTTGAGATATTCGTATTCGATGCTGCCGACTAATGACGAACCCTTATCTTCGCGAGCTTTGACCTTTATCAACTCGACCGTTTCATTTCCGCGCAATATCGCATCGCTCTTGTCGGTAAGGACGATCACCGGATATTGACCTTCGGTCTGTGACAGATAGCCCTGAGATATCAGATCTTTGAAATAGTCGTACCAATTCTCCTTTGATATTTCAGAACCGATTCCATATGTCTTCAGATTTTTATGCTCGTCACGGATCGTCTTTGCCCGCGAGCCCCGCAGCAGATCGATCAAATAGCTGACACCAAAGTGCTGCCCCGTACGAACGACCGCACTCAATGCTTTCTGGGCGATGATGGTACCGTCGAACCGTTCAAATGTCGTATTACAATTATCGCAATTGCCGCAAACATCCGTAGTTTCCTCTGAAAAATAGTTGAGCAGGAATTTTCGCCGGCACGTCGTGATATCGCCGAACTTGCCCATCGTATCAAGCTTTCGTAGCATTATCGCAGATTGTTCCGGATTGCCCTCGACCGCCGCAAATCCCTTGAGTTTGATCACATCGCCCCAACTGAAAAACAGCAAAGCGTCACTCTGAAGACCGTCGCGGCCAGCACGGCCGGTTTCCTGATAATAGCTTTCGATATTCTTAGGCAGGTCCATATGCACGACAAAACGCACATTCGATTTATCAATTCCCATTCCAAAGGCGATCGTCGCCACAACTATCTTCGTTTCATCAGAAAGAAACTTGCTCTGATTCTCATCGCGAGTCTCCTTTCCCAATCCGGCGTGATACGGCAACGCCGAGTAACCCTCATCACACAGGTCCGCAGCGAGAGCATCGACGGACGCCCGGCTTAGGCAATATATGATCCCGCTGTCGTCTCGTCGTTTGTCGAGATAAACCAGTAGCTGGCTGTAGGAATTACGTTTCGGCTCAACCGCGTAGAAAATATTGGGCCGGTTAAAACTCGAGACAAACACTTCGGCCCGCAAAATATTAAGCCGCTCGACAATATCCCGGCGGACGAGCTTATCCGCCGTGGCCGTCAAAGCGATTATAGGAATATCGGGAAAGCTCGACTTTAGCCGCCCAAGCTGCATATACTCGGGTCGGAAATCGTGCCCCCAACTAGAGATACAGTGTGCCTCATCGATCGCAAACAGCGATACGGTGATCGACTTAAGAAAATCAATGAACTGGTCTCCGCTCTGCAGTAGTCGCTCCGGTGCAACGTAGAGCATCCGTAGACGGCCGCTTCGGACGTCCTTGAAAACTTCGACCTGTTCCTTGGCCGTTTGCGTCGAATTAAGGTATGCGGCCGCGATGCCGTTATTCCGTAGTGCGTCGACCTGATCTTTCATCAGGGCGATCAATGGCGAGATCACAATCGTCAAACCATCGAGGATCAACGCCGGAATCTGATAGCAGAGCGATTTACCACCACCGGTCGGCATCAGCACCACGCAATCATCGCGGCGAAGGACAGCCTCGATCGCCGGCTCCTGATTCATCCGAAATGAATCGTAACCGAACTGGTGTTTTAGGATTTCGCGTGCACGTGCGATCGTCATTTCGCTACTGATTGAATTCGCGAGGCAAGTTTCGGTATCAACTGTTTCGCGGCGTCGATCGCTCCCTTGATATGGCGTTGATTGGTGAAATGTCCAGCAACATAAATTCCGGGGACATTCGTCTCGAATGTCTCCTCATTATATACCGGAACTTCGCCGTATTTCCCGGAGATCGTCTCGACCCCAAGGTTCCTGAGCATCGTTAGATCTGCATCCGAGCCGATGAGGACAAAGACAACATCGTTTGGAAGAATTACTCGTTCGCCGTCCTCCGATTCAAGTTCCACTTCGCCTTCGCGAATCTCGATAACCTTACCTAAAAAGAATAAGTTAAGGCATTTATGTTGAAGTTCTTTCTCGAGTGGCTGTTTAACCCAATACTTGATGCAGCCTTGCTTCGGATCAGTGTTCTCCCAATCCTTCCGAAAGATCGCAAGCGTGGTTTCAGCACCTTCCTGAGCAAGGAACAAAGCCGCCTCTCCGGCGGAATTCCCTCCGCCGACTATCATTGCACGCTTTCTAACCCACGGATAAGTTTCGCGAAACTGCAAATGCACTTTGGGCAGGTCTTCGCCTTTTACGTTAAGACGATGAGGGTAATCCATTGAGCCAATTGCAAATAGAACGTTGCATGCGAGATACTCGCCCTTGTCGGTCGACACCTTAAAGTGATCGTTGACGACATCCACTTTGGTTACAGATTCCTCTGTCTGAACATTAAGTTCGTTGTCTAAGACGATGCGAACGTAATACGATAGGAGTTCCTCGCGGGTCGGCTTTTCACGTGCGGGATCGATCCGGCCTTCGCCGATCTCGAGTTCGTTTGTTGTCGAAAATACTGTCAATCCCACCGGATAATTATAGATCGTGTTACCGATCAGGCCTTTCTCAATAACGAGGTGAGACAGTCCGTTCCGTTTAGCCTCGTACGCCGCAGTGATGCCCGCAGGACCGGCCCCGATAATGATAAGATCAAACATTTTCCAGCCTTTTCAGTTCTTCGGTAAGTTTCTCGATTTGTAGGTGCGTTGTTTCAAGTGCACGCTTTGACTCGAGATATTTATGCCACTCGCCGGTATTTGCAAGTGCTTTTAGGGTATCTTCGTCCAGAGCGTGGGCCATCACAACGAGTAAATCGCCGAGGGCTTCGTGGCCTTCGAGAAGTGACTGAATGATGGTGTACGCAAGTTTTGCGTTGGGCAGATCAATGTCAATGTCGTCCATATATGATATGAACGATTTTACCACAGTGAACGAGGAGTTATTGACTCTCTGTCTCTGGCGAGACGACCCTTATATCAAAAAGGCAAAGCGGTAACGGTCGCGGCGATGCCCCCGGCGACCAGTTCAGTTCCCGGCTCGAGGTAATCATAGCGAATAAATGCCAGAGCGATCGTTTTGCCAATCTTTGGAGAATACGTCAGTGATTTGATACGACCGGCATTCTTACCGTCAGTGGATGTAAGTTCGAGGTCGGCATCCTGCGTAAATATTGCATCTGCAATACTGTCCAGAACGAGGCCCGAGAGACGTTTGGCCACGTGACCCCGGAAATAGATCCTTGCAATGATCTCCTGACCGATGTAGCAGCCTTTGTTGTACGAAATAAGACCATCCAGTCCCAGTTCCGGAACGATCGTATTTTCGTCCATATCTATTCCAAATTTAGGGATTCCATTCTCAATCCTAAGTGTTTCATTTAATGCCGCAGAGATCTCGACCGCCTTCATTGCCGTCAAGGCATTTGTGAACTGACCCAATGTCGCAACGTCAACAACGTGACACGACGATCTTTCCGACGCAAACACAAAGTGGCTGTTTGATCGAACAGTTTCGGAGGCATCGCCGAAAAGTTCAAAGAAACGATATTGATCCGAAACGTCCTCAACATAGAAATCCCCGGCAAATGTGAATCTAAACAAATTCTGGAAAACCTTTTCCCGGGTGGCGGCCTCAGTTTCAAAAAAGAACCGGTCACCTTGTCGTAGCACTCGGACTACCGCAAGCAGACGACCCTGGGCATTTGGAAAGGCAGCTAACATTTGTGCACCGTCCCCGAGGGTTTTCATATCGTTTGAGATCAGCCCATCGAGAAACTGCACCGATTCTCGCCCCCAAACACAGATTAGTCCGCGTTCCTGCTCGAAATAACCTGCACCCTCAGATTGGATACTCTGGTAGTCGCTAATATCTTTCGGTTCCATAATTGTAAGACTGCTCTATTGTTTGACGAAATCGTTTGTGCAAATGCTATTCTCCGACCAACCTTAGCGCCTGAAAATGCTCCAGTTGCAGCCCTAAACCACGCTGCATCGCTATGACTTGTGGGCTCGGATGATAAAGCGGTACGAGTTTACGCCCATTCCAGTCATTGACCGTGCCTGCGTTCGTTTTCAGCTTTAGTGCGTGACTTTCAATTGCCTTTAGGGCTTCGAGAGCGACGCTGCCGAGGGTCGCCACCACCGACGGATCGATGATCTCGATCTGGCGGCGAAGGAACGACGAACAATTCCTGATCTCGGCTATCGTCGGCTTGCGATTAGCATCGGTCGTCGAACGCGGGCTACATAAGACGGAATTAGTAATAAATATTTCGTCACGCGATAGCCCGATCGAGTCCAGCAATATTTGGAGATTCGCCCCTGATTTGTCGCCATAGAATGGGCGACGCGTCCGGTCCGCACCCTGCCGTCCGGGAGCCTCAGCCAAAAATAGTACCCGAGGCATCAGTGATCCGTTGAGTTCACTCAGAACCGCAGTTTTGTCAGCCAAGTCGGGACAGATACGGCACATCCCTGCCCTCGCACAAAGTTCGTTGAATCTATCAGTAAGTGAGATTCTCACAACCACAACTAGCTACCGATATGAATGGCGTCGATCATTTCGCGGACAGCCTGGTCAAGGCCGACAAATACCGCACGCGAAATGATGGAATGACCAATGTTAAATTCGGTAATCTGCGGGATTGCGGCAAGTTCGCCGATATTTCGACACGTTAGGCCGTGGCCGGCAGCGACGATTATCCCGAGCGTTTCGGCAAATTCGGATGCGTGCCTGATGCGTTCTATCTCGGTCGCGGCACGCAGTTTACCTTCACCGTGAACCGCTCGGGCACTTAAAGTCAATTCCGCATACTCCGCCGTACACAACTCGACCTGCTGTGCTCCTGCCCGATGTGCGGCATCAATCTGTTCAGTAACCGGGTCGATAAAGATACTAACAAATATACCTGCCGCCTTTAATGAACTGATCGCCTTTTGGATGACTTCGAAATTACCTACAACGTTTAACCCGCCTTCGGTAGTGATCTCATTTGGGTTTTCCGGAACTAACGACACCGCATCCGGTTTAGTTCGGACTGCAATTTCGACCATTTCATCGGTGGAGGTCATTTCCAGATTCAAATAGGTGGTTACAACATCGCGCAAAAGCTCAATGTCGCGACCTTGAATGTGGCGGCGATCACCACGGAGATGAACCGTGATGCCGTTTGCACCTGCTTGTTCACAAATTACGGCTGCAGCGACAACACTGGGCTCGATGGTTTTGCGGGCTTCGCGAATCGTTGCGACGTGATCAATATTTACATTTAACTTTGCAGTCATTTCAGGTCATACGCTCCCCTTTTTGCATTTCGCCGGATCTGATTGAGTTCGCTGAACATCCGCCGCGTATCGCGAAAGACACTGACCTTGGAACCGGCTACGTCGTTCCAACGCACCGGTATTTCCGCTAGTCTTAGTCCGTGATACTGGGCGACGTAAAGAAATTCGACGTCAAAACCAAAACGGTCGATCGTCATCAAATCGAGCAGCGGACGAAATTTCCGCATATTAAAAGCCTTAAAGCCGCATTGGGTATCGAAAAACTTCAAGCCTGACATTTTCTTGATGATCAGATTCATTACGCGGCCGCCCTGTTCACGTCGCCAGGGCTGATGAGTTCCAATAAGGCTACGATCAATAGCACGCGAACCAAACGTCACGTCACATTCGCCTGATCGAATCGGTGCTACAAGTTTATCGATCTCGTCGATCGGCGTTGAAAGGTCCGCATCACTGAAAACCGCGATATCCGCGTTCGCCGCGAGCAGTCCCGTCTTAACTGCGTAGCCTTTGCCGCGGTTTTCCTTATAACGTATCACTCTCGTCGTGATCAATGGAAAACTTGCCGCCGCCAACTCTGCGATCTCGGATGTTCGGTCGGTCGAACCGTCGTCGACGACGATCAACTCGGTTCGCTGAGCATCGTCGGCACTCAAATATTGGAGAATTCTCTCAATTGACGCCCCAAGTCGGTCTTGTTCGTCGAATGCGGGTACAACTATGGATACGTCTGGCTTCATCGTAATAAAGACTTTATGTTAGTTGGTAGACAGTTAAATGTAAATTCACGGTTCAGGCACCTACCCGTTGTGATTTGCTAAGTGTCCGCTATGGTATAATTTGTTTTTTTGCGATAGCAGAACAATGGATAAGAAATTTCCTTTAATTGCAGTCATCTTGATCGTGGCCGGTTCGATTATCGGCGGCCTGCTCGGCCGTATGCCATCGATCACCTCTGCTGATTCGGCGATCACGCCCGAGCGTATCACATCAGAATATTCCGAAGCGTTTGATGTAGTAAATTCAAATTTTGCCGGGAAGATCGATAGTG
Source organism: Chloracidobacterium sp. (assembly GCA_016720705.1). Taxonomy (NCBI): domain Bacteria; kingdom Pseudomonadati; phylum Acidobacteriota; class Blastocatellia; order Chloracidobacteriales; family Chloracidobacteriaceae; genus Chloracidobacterium; species Chloracidobacterium sp. Next base: position 223,231 of record JADKKB010000007.1, read on the forward strand.
ACAAGATCTCAGACGGTGCAATACAGGGAATGCTTTGGACGCTTGATCCGCATTCATCCTACTTTACACGGGACGAATTTCGAAAACTTTCGGAAGAACAATCTTCGCAATTCTATGGTATCGGTGTTTCGATCCTGCAGCATCGTGACGGCGTTTACGTCCAGTCCGTAGTCCCCGGGACTCCGGCGGAAAAGGCCGGTCTTCGCTATGGCGACCGATTTGTGAGCGTCGAGGGAAAGGATGCGAAAGAGTGGTCGAGCGGCGAGGTTTCCAAAAATGTCCGAGGCGAGAAAGGTACTCCGGTTAAGATTCGGATCGAACGCGTTTCATCTGCAAATCCGATCGACCTCGAGATCGTTCGCGGCGGAGTTCCGCTTCCCTCGATCAGAAACTATTTTATGTTGCCCGATTCTGTCGGCTACGTCGGATTGACTGGTGGTTTTCAGGAAACAACGGCTGAGGAATTAAAGCAATCGATCGCCGAACTAAAGAAACAGGGAATGAAAAGTCTCATCCTTGACCTCAGAGGCAACCCTGGCGGAATTCTCGAACAAGCGGTTCAGGTCGTAAGTAAATTTGTACCAAGCGGTAAGACCGTTGTTTCAGTAAAGGCCGCCCGCGGTGCTGCGACTAGAGAATTAAAGACCTACGATGTCGGATACGAGACTTTGCCACTAGTCGTTATGATCAATGGCGGGTCTGCGTCGGCGGCAGAGATCGTTGCGGGAGCAGTGCAGGATTACGGGCGGGGCTTGGTGATTGGTAGTGACAGTTTCGGGAAAGGACTCGTGCAGAGAGTGTTTCGCTTGCCATTCGGCACGGGCTTAACGCTAACGACGGCACGATATTACACTCCGTACGGCCGTTCGCTACAACGCGATTATTCGAGCGGCTCGATCTACGACTATTACACGCATCTGGCGGATTCACCTGATCAGGACCAATCTGACGTTGCCCCCAAACCTGCGGGTAGCCCGGTCAATATGCCGGATGGTCGTGTTCTCTATGGCGGACGCGGAATCGAACCGGACGTTCGGATTCCGGCGGCGATCGGTAATCCGTTAAAAGCCCGTATTAACGAGGCTGCATTCTTTTTTGTGCGACAACTGGTCGCGGGCAAGATCAGCGGGCTAGAGACCTATCGGACCGAACGTCAGAATTTTCGGGCTAATGTTGCTGCCGGCGAATTTGCCGTCAATGACCGGTTGCTTGATGCTTTTCGCGGGTTCACCTCAAATGAAAAGGCCAATGGACTGACCTCAGAGAATCTTAATAGCCAATTGGATTACTGCCGCACGCGTATCCGCGAAGAATTGGCAACGGCCAATTATTCGACCGAGGCGGGCGTTCAGGTATTGCTCGAGACGGATCCGCAGATCTTAAAAGCAATCGAGTCAATGTCACAGGCCGCAAAGCTGACCGAGACCGCATCGGTCATGAGGTCATAACCGAATCCGTTAACCAAATTTCGAAATAATAAGTTCCTGAAGTAAACTTATTGTTTGCTTTAGGAACTAGTTTTTTTATGTATAAGCAGATTGGAATTTTAACCGGCGGCGGCGATGCCCCGGGTTTGAACGCAGTGATTCGTGCGGTCGTGAGAACCGCGATCGGCGAATATGGAATGAAGGTGATCGGCATCGAGGATAGCTTTGAAGGCATTCTCGGTGAACCGCGAACTATGAGCCTGACGACTAAAAGCGTCAGCGGCATCCTTCCTCGCGGCGGCACAATACTAGGCACGCGAAACCGCGGCAGTTTTATGAAGATCGTTGATGGAAAGATCATCTTCCCTGAACTTCCTATCGGTGAAGCCTTGGCGAATCTTGATATCCTTGAGATCGAGGCCTTGATTGTGCTGGGCGGCGAAGGGACGCTTGCCATCGCCGAACAATTTCATAAACGCGGCTTTCCGGTAATCGGTGTGCCAAAAACGATCGACAATGACCTCGCAGCAACCGAACTCACTTTCGGATTTATGACCGCGATCGATATTGCAACCGAGGCTCTCGACCGATTGCACACGACCGCCGCGTCCCACGATCGCGTGATGATTTTGGAAGTTATGGGGCGAAATACCGGCTGGATCGCACTGCACGCCGGGCTTGCCGGCAGTGCTGACATCATTTTAATCCCCGAGATCCCGTTTTCGTTCGATTCGGTGGTGCGAAAGGTGTTAGAGCGTGAAGCAAGTGGCTCGCGATTCACAAATATTGTGGTTGCCGAAGGCGCAAAAGAGGTCGGAAAAGGTGAGATGTACTCCGATTCGAATGAACTGAGATTGGGCGGTATTGGTAACTATGTTCGTCACCGCGTACAAGAGTTGACCGGCAAGGAATCCCGATGCGTGGTCCTGGGCCATCTGCAGCGTGGCGGGAGCCCCAATGCGTTCGACCGAATGCTCGGCACCAATTTTGGAGCGTGTGCGGTGCGGGCACTGGCAAGCGGTGAGACCGGAAAGATGGTAGCTTGGCAGGCGGGAACGGTCGTCACCGTGCCGATCTCCGATGCCTGTATGGCGATCAAGACGGTTGCAATTGACGGACAGTTGGTCAGATCTGCTCGCGACATCGGCATCTCGTTTGCCGCACCGCGCGAAACGGACCTTTAGCGGTGTGATTCGATAGGGATATTTGAATTTTTGAGGTTAAGTCAGATGCAAGAGATCAAAAAGAAATTGCGGGCAGAATTGGATGCTTTGGAACACGACCTGCATTTTAAGCTGCCAAAGATGATTCAGCACGCTCGCGAATTTGGAGATCTGAGCGAGAACGCCGAGTACAAGGCGGCAAAGGAACGCCAGTCTATGGTGCAGGCTCGGATCAGTATGCTGCAGCAGCGATTGATGGAGGTCGATTCGATCGACATATCAAAGATCCCGAGGGACAGCATTGCTTATGGCTCGACCGTGGTACTTTTTGATCTGGAAAAAGAAGAAAAAGTTACGTATCGGCTCGTCACTTCCGAGGAAAGTGCTCCGGAGAAAGGGTTGATCTCGACCGTATCACCGATTGGACAAGCTTTGATGGGCAAAGAAGAAGGTGACGAGATAAAGGTCAAAACGCCGACTGGCTGGCGAAACTTCGAGATCAGCCGACTTACAACGATCCACGATCAGGAGAAATAGTCCGAGAGCAAACATAACCATATGCTGGGAGCCGGAATAGGACGAGGAGCAATGCGGATCATCAACGCGATGGTCCGAGCTCTTGCTTCGGCCGGAATTTCGCCGAATATCCTCACGACGATCGGAGTCACGATCAATATTGGATGCGGAGTTCTCTTTGGTCTAGGCGAGTTCTTTTGGGCAGGTATCGTGCTGATCGTTGCCAATCTCTTTGATATGTTGGATGGTAACGTCGCACGTCTATCGGGCCGCGTGACCAAGTTTGGCAGTTTTCTTGATTCATCTCTCGACCGGCTTTCAGATATGGTCGTTTTCGTCGGGATAATGATCTTTTATGCCGGCAATTCACCGCAACACTCTCTGCTAAACGTTTTTCTCGCAGGTGTCGGATTGATGGCTTCCGTAATGGTAAGCTATACGACGGCACGCAGCGAGGGGCTCGGAGTCAAGGCGAATGTCGGGTTTCTTCAGCGCCCGGAGCGTGTCGTATTGTTCATCATCGGTTCACTTTCGACTTGGAATTGGGAATCGACGGCCTATTTTGCCAATCGAATGCCTCAGGTGCTTTGGGTTTTGGCCGTGGGTTCGGTATGGACCCTGATCCACCGTATGTATTATATCTGGCTCGAATTCCGAAAACTAGAGGGTCCGCCAGAGCGAAAATGAGTGATTGGTTCAACGGTTTTTGGGCATCAATTACGCTTGGCAATGTATTGCTGGGTGTATCACTCTTTTTGGTCTCACTCACCCTAAGTTTTGCGGCGATCGGCATCGTGATGGTAAAGATTCCTCCTCGTTATTTTGCGGCTCACTACGAGCGCGACTTTTTACCCGGTAGTCCGTGGCTCGTAAGATGGGGAGCAGTAATTCTTAAGAACATATTTGGGGTGTTTTTGATTCTATTGGGAATCGTGCTGTCGCTTCCAGGCATTCCGGGCCAAGGCATTCTGACCATTTTACTCGGATTGATAATGCTTGATATTCCCGGAAAACGGCCGATCGAGGCACGGATCATCCAGAGGCCCACGGTATTAGCGGCAATAAACAAGCTTCGAGCGAAGTATAATAAACCGCCTTTGGAAATGGAATAATAATGGGCTTTCTCGATAAGGTACTCAGGAAAAAGCGAATAACGCCGGATGAGTGGCGACGGGAGCTCCTTGCCTACGGCCGTATCACCGACGGTGTCATCATTGATACATTTGTCGATAGCAATGGGTTCGAGGTCGCTCTCTACTCTTACACGCTTAATGGCGTTGATTTTGAATCTTCGGATAATCTGACCGAGGATCAGCAAAAAGAGCGCATCAAATACGCGCCGGGAGCAAAGGTTGGGATCCGGTACGACCCCAAAAATCAAGGCAATTCAGTAATTGAATAAATGTTTAAGAAGATCTTAATAGCAAATCGGGGTGAGATCGCGTGCCGCGTCATTCGAACTTGCCGGGAAATGAAGATCGGAACCATTGCGGTATATTCGGATGCCGACAAGGACGCTCTGCACGTGCGAATGGCGGACGAAGCCTACAATATTGGGCCACCAGCATCAGCACAGAGTTACCTTAGCGCGGAGAAGATCATCGAAGTTGCCATACGGGCGGGAGCCGAGGCGATCCATCCGGGATATGGCTTTATGTCCGAAAATGCGGAGTTTGTCCGTGAAGTGACTAAGGCCGGGATAACGTTTATTGGCCCGCCGCCCGAGGCGATGGAAGGACTGGGTGGCAAAATGTCTGCCCGCAAGATCGCGATCGGGGCCGACGTGCCGATCGTTCCCGGAACAACCGAACCGCTTGCTTCATTTGAAGAAGCAAAAACTACTGCGGCCGCGATTGGCTATCCGGTAATGCTAAAGGCATCAGCCGGCGGCGGCGGCAAAGGAATGAGGCTTGTTTTTAACGAGTCTGAGCTGAAATCCGCGCTCGAAGGTGCACAATCTGAAGCACTCGCTGGATTCGGCGATGATGCGGTCTATGTTGAAAAGGCGGTAGTCCGTCCGCGCCATATTGAGATCCAAGTATTTTCGGATACGCACGGAAATCACGTATATCTTGGCGAACGCGAATGCTCTATACAAAGGCGGCACCAAAAGGTCGTTGAGGAAGCACCGTCACCTATTAACTCAGCAGAGTTGCGAAAGGCAATGGGTGAATGTGCTATCAAAGTCTCAAAGGCAGTAAATTACGTGGGTGCGGGAACGGTCGAATTCCTTGTGTCGGACCTCGACAAGTCTTTTTACTTCCTTGAAATGAATACGCGTCTGCAGGTCGAACACCCGGTGACTGAGTTGGTAACCGGCTTTGATCTCGTACGCGAACAGATCAATGTCGCCTGGGGCGAAAAGCTTTCGTTTACCCAAGATGACGTTTCGATCCGCGGTCACGCTATTGAATGTCGCGTCTATGCAGAAGACCCGGAAACGAATTTTATGCCGTCGCCTGGCCGGATCGAACGACTTCGACTGCCGCACGGCCCCGGCGTTCGTGATGACGGTGGTGTTTATGAGGGTGCCGATGTGTCGATCTATTACGACCCGATGATCTCAAAACTCGCAGTCCACGGACGGACGCGACACGAGGCTATCGACCGGATGCGGCGTGCTCTAATGGAATATGAGGTCGGCGGGATCAAAACAACTCTTCCGTTTTTCCGTGCCTTAATGGAAGATGAGGAGTTTATCGCCGGCAATCTGGATACCGGCTTTATTCCAAGATTCACCGAACGCCGCAAACCGGCAGAGATATCCGAATCAGACAAGGATCTGGCCGTGATTGCTGCCGCTCTTGCCTATCAAATGCGTGGTGCTCAGGTCACAAGTGATGTTGGCCAACAGAATGTTCAAAGCAGATGGGCAATGTCAGGACGCCGATCATAACATTTTTCGAGACGCCGGTTGTGCTGGGCTCCAAACCCATACTTCGGGCCATCAATATTATCAGTTGATCTGGAGGGTTTTACTAAATGGAAGAGTTATTGCGAAGCTTAATGGGTAAAAGCGTTGATGTCGCCTGCGGAGCGAGTGCTACGTTTCGCGGAGAGGTGATCGACGTCAAAGGCGGAGTGCTATATTTGCGGGACGAATCCGCAGAAGTCGCATACGTTGCGGTCGACAAGGTCGCCGTTGTTTACGAACGCAAGGATCTGCATTCCCGGCCCGGCTTTATCGTTTGATCGGCTTTTCACACAAACAAACGGGCCGGGCATCATATGATGCCCGGCCCGTTTCTGATATTTATTAGGAAATTACCGATCCGACATATCGGCAGACGAGCTTTGCGGCATCAGCTTACGAAAGCCTACGATGCGGCTCGACCAGTATCCCTTAAACGGTGAGTACGTGATCCCTTTGCTCGACGAAGCGTGATAGAAACCATTCTCATCCGCGACGATCCCCATATGACCCAATCCATTCAAGAATACGAGCGTTCCGAATTTGAAACGATCATCGCCATATACCTCGACCGAACTTGCCCATAAGCTACGAGCACTCGCACGTGTAAACGGAACCCCGGCTTCCGTAAATACGCTCCAGACAAAGCCCGAGCAATCATATCGATTAGGTCCGGTCGAACCGTATAGGTAAGGAATGCCGTATCGGGCCTGGATGCCCGCCATTATCTTGGCACTGACTCCCGAACCGTACGCCGTCTTGCCTGCCGCAAAGCCTGAAGTCGACGTCGCCATAGCGGTCTTCTTGACCAATGGCTTTTCAGCAGCGGGTTGACCGACAACAACGATTTGATTAGTAAGGGTTGGGCGTGATGAAGAAGTCGTTCTCGAACTGTCTTGCGGATTCGGCGTGTAAACCGGCGGTTGGTTGGTCGGTTGGCTGGATGTTGTCTTAACGACTCGATCCCGCTGCTGTGCCGCTACGGTTCCGTCAAATGCAGTCACGGCAAGCAACGTGCATACCGCTACGAGGAGCGTCTTCTTAAAATTCATCAATTATTTCTCCGTTTAATTAGATCGAGAACGAGGACAGTGTGGACGGCGCCGATCTGGCCACCTAACCTATATAAACGACAAATAGTCGCGTTGCACCAAAAATGCACCGCTCAAATATATTACCAAGCTACTTGTCGATTATTCGTTCTACCAAAGCTGTGCAATATTGTCGCTCATCAGCACCCATATTGCAAACGCAAGCAAAACGGGGCCTGCCGATCAGTTGATCGACAAACCCCGCTGTTCTCCACTTCGCCCTCAGTGTCCCTTCAGTTGTCCTGTGATAGTTCAAGACACACGCAATCGCGGCGGCATTCCAGATAAAAGGAAAAACGGCCGGAAAATAATTCCGGCCGTCGTTTAGAACTGTTTCGCGATTGGCAAACTAGGCCGAGAATGAGGTACCGCAACCGCAACCGCCGGACGCATTCGGATTTTCGAATGTGAATCCAGCCCCCATCATATTCGACGTGTAATCAACGACAACACCATCGAGATACTGTGCCGAAAACATATCAACGAAGAGTTTGATGCCGTATTTCTCAAGTACAAAATCACCTGTACGTGATTCTTCCTCAATATTAAGGCTGTACTGGAATCCGGAACATCCACCTGGCACGACGCGAACCCTAAGCCCGGCCGTTTCCGGTAGATCGTCTTCCGAAGCCAGAAACTTTTTGATTTCGACGGATGCGGCCTCCGATACGTTCAAATCACAACTTGGTGCTGCAACTGCTGACATAAAAATGAATAACTCCTTCTTTTAATAATGACGATTCGACAGACCGAATCCTTACATTAAAATCAATATTACCGATTTCCACTTCATATGACAAGTATCAATTACGACATTTGCATTTCAAACATTTATTTATTGATGCTGATAGACGTACCAGAAATTAAACACTCTGCCTAGCTTATCAATATGAAATAGTCCGAATATATTGACGTTAAAATCTGATTCCGACGCCGCTAACTGTTTCGAGCGGCAACTCGGGTAGCCATCTCAAAAAAGCCCCCGCCTGGGTCAGGCGGGGGCAACAAGTTAGTCAATTTAACCGGCCCTACGGTCCCGCAATAAAATCAAGGCCGTCTACAGCATCCTCCAGCAATACCACTCTGGGGGTATACACTGACTGTTTTGAGGCAACAGAAATGACGTAAGACATTCCCACCTCAACATCACTAAAGCTGTAGTAACCGAAAGCCGAAGTTCTTGTCATTCGAACGTTACCTTCCGGGTCACTTAGGATCACGACAGCATTTCTAACTCCCATCAATTGTGACGTCATCACGCGTCCACTTATTGTGACGCCAGCCGCCGTCGGCACAATGTAGTTGATCACGGTCGGATCTATGGTAGAGTTCGTTTGGAACGGATCTTGAACGAAGCTACCAACCGGAGCGGTCACATTGCCGCCCGCACCGCTATAAACCACCGGAGGGTCATTATTATCGATGCTGTCAGACTTGATACCCAAAGTCGGGACATTAGAGCCCGTCCCGATCGTCTGATTCTCGATAACGGCGGCGGGCAGTAGCATCTTCGCATCAAATGTGATCGTGATTCGACCGTTGTACGCGAGTTGAGCTCCCGATGCCAACATATTGGTGTTTCCGACACCGTTAAATAACGGATTCGCCGTTGCGTTGGTCGACGCACCGGCCGCCGTCACCACTAACGATCCCGCCTGATACGCCATAAGATTCGAGATCGCGTCCGTGATCTGGAAATTCACTGCCGGAGCCAGGCTTCGATTAATGTAGGTGACCTCCCAAGTAACGATATCATTCTGGCTCAGTCCTACCGGTGCCACGTCAGTTTTCATTCTAACGGATTTATAACCCTCGACCTGAGGCTGAGCGAGTTGCGAACAGGGCCGCGTGACAGGCACGAAGAGCGTGTTTAGGATCATACGCTTTCCGTTGATGTTGTTAAGATCGGTTGCGGTGCCTCGATCGTAATCGTGACCACCGAGTGCAAAGACATTTCCGCCTTCGCGTCCGACATTGCCGACCTTTGATACGGTTGCGACATTTGCCGTTCGATTGGAGCCGCTACCATTGTCGTGACGGGCCGCGATCAAAGTACCGTTCTGATACGCCGAACCGCTCGCCAACGAGAAATCGGTTACAGCACCGTCCTGGTTTCCGTTCAGGGCTCCGACGAACTGATTGAAGGGCATATATCCGTTCGGATAAATGAGCGTACCGGAAACATCAGAACGAGGATTATCGTTCGTCCCAAAGACAGAATATCCATTCGTGGTCTGATAATGACCGTTTGCGACATTGTTCTCAAAGGTATTGATCGATGCACATTCGAGCAGCAGGTTTCCTCCGTTCTGGACAAATCCGCTGTAGCTACTGACCCACGTCGTCACGACCGAGTGTGCTTGGGCAGCCAGAGTGTAGCATGATGTGGGCTGCATCGAAGCGTCTGTTACCGACGTGTAATTCGGGATCAGTGCAGCGGTCAGCAAACTTTGATACACGCCGGTTCCGAAATTACCGCCATCGGGTCCGATCGCCACCAGCGGCTTATGGGTGATAGTGTAGCGAATATCCGTCACCGTCGCAGTAGTGACTCGATAGACCGTCACGTCGTTTGAATCAGGACTTATCGAGTTATTAAACGCCGTGATCAGCGGCTCCGCAAGTGTCCTGAACTCGGGCGGGACGATAAACGGCCCACCGGAAAAATTTACAGTGCCATTCGCGACACCATTCGGCCCGGCGATCCTTGTTACGACCGCCGAGAGATCAATATCGTCTTTTCCCTTGTTGTACTTGATCGCCCACTTGAGCGGAATATTATTCTGGAGAAGGTTATTTGCAAGACCGTATGCACGAAGATTAAACGTCGTACCGCTAGCGTTGCCCTGATTCACGTTGTCCATTGGTATAACAAGCGAATTCACGGGAACGGTTTCGGCATTCTGAGCCCCAGGCTGGGCCTGAGCCCAGGTATTTCCATAAAACGAGGCCATTATCATCACGAGTATCACTAGTGACTGAGTTGCATACAATCTAAACTTATTATTCGATCGCGTTGAGAGTAATATATTCATTTGTTTTATCCTTAATACTGCTCCTCTAATGGAACAAGAATTGCCAATCACCGTCATCCACCTTTTGAAATTGCAAGAAATGGTTAATATAAGACAAATTCCATAATTTCCGAAGGCAGACGACCAGAAACTTGCACGTGCCCATCGGAATAGTTGCATCAAGAGCGTATATACTTACTAAACAAGCTTCTTAACGGAATGTCAAGAAACTTTTTCACAAGTCGGAATTCGTTTTCCATTTGCGTTGGCGAAAAGTGTTTGTTCTCGATTTACTTTCATTGCCAGATAACGATCCTGAAATGGCTTAAGATCCAATAAAATTACCAGTTTGTGCCAGACATCAGTGAATATTGATTGCGTCTGAGAACACGATATATCCAATGCCGATCTATTTCCTTAAAATGGAACGGAAGATCAACTAATTTTTGCAAAAGTTAGTAAAAATTGCGCACAAATGCAAAACTGCCTCGGAGATGGCCGTAAACGTTCGGACGAAAAATAGATTGGATTCGGATGACGCTAATGAATTGGGGGAGGCGACCACCTCGACCCGTAATCCGTATCCTGCGACGACATACCGTAGGTGGCGAGGGACAGTTGCTGCGTGCGATCGAAATAAGAAAGAGGAAGTGCGGGATCGACTCCGGCACTTCCTCTTATTTTCTGTGGCTTGGGGCCAATACTTATGAATATCGCTAGTTGTCGGCGATAAATTCAATATCAGACACGTTGTCGTTTAACGTAAGTAACCTTGTACTGTTTGCAAAGGTGTACCGCTTGTTCGAATACACGACCAACACATACGACTGCGAGGCTGGTAGATCGACTAACGTAAAATACCCGAAAGCGTTTGTGCGAGCATTACTTACTGATCTGCCATTGGAATCGAAGATCGAGAGTGCGACCCCTCTCGCACCGATACCATCGGCTGACAATATTCGTCCACTTACTGATACGTTCGATGCGGTTGGTGCTTGTGGCCCACTCGTGAATGTGCAAGTGATCGACTCGCCCGACTGGGCAATGATATTTGCCATATGATTGGCCAGATCAACCGTTGTGTCGGGGATCGAAGTTCCACCGACCGACTCCTCAGCACACTCTATTGAGACAAGCTGCCAACCCAAAACCGGGACTTCAGATACCTGGATCGAAGTTGATGAGCCGTTGGTCTGAACGTTCGCGTCGACGTAATCAGTGTTGCTCGCGAGCACAAAACTCGATGCCGCCAGATTCGTTGCGGAATAAGGGAACTCCGTGATCGACGACGTTCCGCTGTCGTTCACAACTCGTTTCCTCACCCGTACAGCCGACGGCGCGGGCGACGGAGTTGGCGTGGGCGATGGAGTCGGTGTCGGTGTCGGGGGCGGACCCGAATTTAGCAATGAGTATAGTAATAGATTGGGCGAGACTGTGTCGTTCAATGTCAGTACACCGCTCGTTGCGGTGCTCTTGATCGCCTGTGAGACCGTAGCTGGGCTTGCGGCGGGGTTTGACTGCAGATACAATGCGGCGACCCCTGCGACCATCGGCGACGCCATTGACGTCCCGCCGAGGGTGGCTGTCGCGGTGTCGCTAGCGATACCGAGCGACAATATAGCAGTGCCGGGAGCAAATACGTCGACACAGGCTCCATTGTTTGAATACGCCGCACGTGTATCGGTCGCGTCGGTCGCACCGACCGTGAGAGCGTTGGGCGTCCTCGCCGGCGTGAAACTGCACGCATCAAAGGCACTATTACCTGCCGCCACCGCATAAGTTACACCCGATGCGATCGAATTAGTGAGCCCGTTCTCAAGGGCTGATGAGCTGCCGGCGGCCGTGATGCTTATGTTCGCGACTGCAGGGCTTGCGTGGTTAGCAGTGACCCAGTCGATCCCTAATAATAGATTGGAGATTTGCCCGTTGCCCGTGCACGGCAGTACCCGGACGGAATGCAACGTCACATTCTTGGCCACTCCGTACGTCGAGCTTCCGATCGTCCCCGCGACGTGTGTTCCGTGTCCGTTGCAGTCGTTACCGTTCTGGCCGTCATTGATATTATCGTAAACGGCGTTTGCCCGACCCTCAAACTCTGAATGTGTCCATCGAATCCCGGTATCCAGGATGTAGGCATGAACGCCAATTCCACTCGACGTGTAATCATAGGTCGTGCTCAACGGCATACTTCTCTGGTCCGCACGATCCAGATTCCAACCGGCGTTAAACTGGGTCGACGAAACCGAGATCACACCGTCCTGCTCGACGAACGCAACTCGATCGTCTTGACTCAATGCGGATGCTTGCTCGTCCGACATCTCCGCTGCGTAGCCGCGTAGAGCACTGGAGTAGACCCCGCCCACCTTGCCGCCATAGACATAGGCTAAGTAATTTGCCTCAGCCTCTACTACGGGAGCGACCGCGTCTTCGCCTATAGCCTCGTCGTTAAGAACGACAATATAACGTCCGGGAACCGGGTTTTCCGACATTCGCAGTTTGTACTTTTGACCCGACGTTTTGGACGGAAGAAAGGACCAGACCGAAAGGCCGATGATAACGGTGACAAGTATTAGGTAGGATCTCTTCATATATGCGAATTCCCCGATCGACGAGGATTTTCTGACGTACTGACACAAGTGATGATTCGAGATTCAAAAACCCAGAATTAGAGAAAGGTTGTGTCAATCAGACGTCGGTCTCCGGTACCCTCGGATACATAGAGCTTGTTTTTAATGCCGCACATAACAAGGAATCGGCGCCGGCTTTGTCAGACTCAGTTGCTATGGCAAAACGTCGGAGAGACGCTCGCCCGTAATTGTATAACATTGTTTATATTTAATCAACATTTTTGTGCTCACGTCTTTTTCGTCCGGAGCCACTGCAAGTTTGCTCGTCTTGAACGTCAAAAAAAGCCGGTATTCCTTTCGGAATACCGGCTTCGATGTTGTTTAGTGTTTGGTTTTACTGAGCCCGCGACATAATCACTAACTCCGGCTTCATCGCTTCGATCGACACCTGACGGGCGACCTCTTCGGCAACCTTTCGGAATGCGGCCGCCTGTGGTGAATCAGGAAATGACACTACGACCGGAACTCCACTATCTCCGCCTTCGCGGACTTCCATACCCAAGGGAACTTCGCCCAAGAGATTGAGTCCGTATTCGTCACAGATCTTCTGCCCGCCGCCTTTCCCAAAGATCTCGTATTTGTTACCCGTGTCCGGGGCAATGAAGTACGACATATTCTCGATAACGCCCAGGACCGGCACATTAACGGTCTCAAACATTTTAACCGCACGCCGCACATCTGAGATCGATACGTCCTGCGGTGTGGTGACGAGTACGGCTCCCTGTACCGGCACCAACTGTGCAAGCGAAAGCTGGATATCGCCCGTTCCCGGCGGCATATCGACGATCAGGTAATCAAGCTCGCCCCAATTTACATCCGATAGAAACTGGCGGACGACCCCGTGTAACATCGGCCCGCGGAGGATCATGGGCTTATCTCTAGGCACGAGAACGGCCATCGAGATCATTTTTATACCGTGAGCGACGATCGGCCGAAGTTTGCCATTCTCAACCTCGGGCTGGTCGTATCCTGACCCAAGCATCATCGGCACATTGGGGCCATAGACGTCTGCGTCCATAATGCCGACCTTCGCACCATTCATCGCGAGTGCGATCGCCATATTGACCGCAACCGTCGACTTCCCTACTCCGCCTTTGCCCGACGAGACCGCAATAATGTTTTTGACACCGGGAATAGCGACGTTATTCGCAATGCCGCGTCCCTGCGGTACCTCGGCGTCCATCTTGACTTTGACGTTGTCAACGCCGTCGAGGCCTGAAACGATCCTCGTCGCTTCGGATTCCATCTGTTCCTTTACGGGACACGCGGGCGTTGTCAGCATTATCGTAAACGATACGTCACCGCCGCTGACCTGAAGGTCCCGGATAAATCCGAGCGTCACGATATCCTTTAGCAGATCCGGGTCGATGATCTGCTTTAACGATTCTAAAACTTGTTCTTGTGTAATTTTACTCATTTTTTGTAATAACCTGACAATACGGTTTCGGTCAGTATATCAAAACTTGATCGACTTCTGCTTGGATCGAGACCGGTCCGTCCGCCGATGCGAGAGTTGTAATGATCCCGTGTGATATATTTATGGACAGCGACCGACGTTATTTCAGTATCGAAGTTCGAAGTTGGCGTGTTACGTCATAGGAGGTCGCCGTTGCAAATTATTCGTCCGCTCTTTCAATGAGAAATCTATTCCTCGTTAGTTACCGTGGCCGATTGGACATAAATATTCCACTCTGCATTTTTTCAATTGCGAAACTCACGGTTAACGAAATTATCGATTCAGTCACAAGCCGGCGAGCACCGATCGTTACTTTCGCACAATATTAAACTGGCCACATGCCGAAGACTACTCCGAGTATTTGCAACGACAAAGTTTGCTCACAATTGCTATTATTTTGCATAAGTTCAATAGTTTCGAACACAAAAAATGAAATCATTATTAGCGTTGATCTTGGCGGTTACATCTCTGATCGCATTACAATCTATTCAGCTTCGGGCGCAAAGCAGTCCGGAGATCGAACGCTTAACCGCGGCCATAGCGAAGACTCCTGACAACGACTTACTCTACATCGAACGCGGTAAGCTCTTTACCTGGAATAACAAATGGATCGGGCCGAACGTGGCATATACGGACATTGGCAAAACGATCGACGACAATCGTCTCAAGTCTCTCGCCGACGCCGATATGGCGATCAAGAAAAATCCGCGTAGCTACAAGGCATATGCGTTTCGTGCCTATTTGATCGGGCAGATCGGCGGACAGGTCGGACGCAAAGGAGCAGAACAGGACCTCGAAATGGCTGCGACCCTGCGCAATGAATCGAACATCGTAGCGAACATCTTCAAATATGATCTCTCGGGCCAGAAGATGATCAATCCATCGCTAAATGCGTCAGTCCCTGTATTGAACGTGATCTTCAAAGGCGAAGCGATCGGCCCGAAGGACGGTTTTGATTCGCTCGCTAAGGCTAGAGAATTTGGTAAAAAGCGAAAACAACCTCACGTGCTGATGCTCAATAAGGCCGGCAGTAAATACTTTCTATACGACGCCCACGTCACCGAAAACATCTACCCTAATGCTCAACTCGCCGAGACACCATTTCGCAAGGCGTTGTACGGCAAGTCAAATATTCCGCTCACCTACGAAGCTCTCAAGATCGACGCGGAGTACAGCGTCTGGCCGTTGCCGGCCGATGCCGCACTTGATAAGCACAAAGACTTAGGGTGGCAATTTATCGACGTTCGCGATGGCGAAGGGCTGTCGCTGATCAAAAACCCGACGTTTGCTCTCCTCAACGGCAGCAAAGGTGTCCGGCTATTGTTTGACAACGAACTCTCAAAAGGAAATTTTGACGAAGCCCTCAAGATCTACAATTGGTACGACAAACGAAACACCGCAACGGGCTCCAACGATCTCGACGTCGTCAAGATCACACGTAAAACAAACCTCTCGAAGATCTATCAGTACGCCGTACCGCTCCGCCCGTTCGTCGAAAAGGAAATGACAAAATGGAATTACGCCGAACCCGATAAAAACGCCGTCCGAGGTACCAAATAAGGAAAGCCAAGATGTTGCCATCCGCGATGAATCTACCCTCGCCGCCCAGTACGCATCAACCGTCAAGCTGGTCGATTCCCGCAACGACCTCGAATTCGCCCTGCTTGAGATACAGGACGCGGCAGAGACAACCGCCGACGAACTCGACAAAACCGACCCCGCCGAAGCCACCTGGATTCGCACCCTCTTCTACCTCGACCAAGACCCCGACCCCAAATAAAAAAAGGCCGCATCAACGACCTTCCATTCTCATTTCTCATATTCACTGCTCGTCCCCCGCAAAACAACCGCCGCCAAGAGCTACCGTATCTCGCCCGAAGAAGGCAAGATCGAGGAATTAAGGCTTAGAAGAAACGACGTCCTTCGGCGAAACGGCAGTTTTTCCAAGTGCCTCAGCGAGAGGTCGATGGTCCGAAATGTTCGTTGTCAGGATATCAGCATCAGCCGGACAGAAAAGTGCGAAGACAGCGTCACCTAGATTCTTACAGTCCTTGTCCTTCATCTTAAAATTTTTGCGCACTGCTAGGTCATGGAGCACTCTCTGACGCGGAGGGTTCTCGCGTTTCGCTGGCTCTTTCTTGATGGTGGTTACGAGTTTGTTTAGTTCAATCGAGCGGTCACGAAGTTTGGAAGTCATACAGCAATCTTCGGTTTTGCACGTTGTTGGTTGAAGATTATATCGTCCATTTCTCCGAACTTTCGGAGCCACACGTTCATAGCAGACGAGATCATCGACAATTTCGGTCGTCAAAGTGCTACACCTTAGCCAAGCCTTCAAAACCAGAACCTTCGATTCATAAACAAGTGAAGCGTAGATACGTTTATCGGCTTCAGCAAGCGAACCGTATTGAGTCACGAGACCAGGAGTCTGCGGTTGATTCACTATTTCATTGTGAAGCTCGCTAAGAAGTCGCAGACAGGTGGCAACACGATTGGGCTGCTTAACTACCCGTGAAAGAGCCATGAGTGTTGCGGGATACGACCCGCAGTCGAGCAACTTGGTGTTGAGATAGCTTACGTAGGCCAGCGGTCCAGCCTTAAATTCTTTTATTGCGTAAACCGGCAGTAACGTGTGTTTGTATCGCCTCAGGGCATCCTTTGCCGCATCGGATTCGCTTCCAGTCTTTATGAGGACATCTGCAAGAATAGCAGTTTCTACGTAGGCCTTAAGCTTTATCATTAGAGTGTGCGAATTCGGCCTGAAATGCTTCCACTAGATCGAGAAATCCACCGAGCGTGGGGGACTCGACAACGAACCCTGATTCTTCGAAGGTCATGATTTGGGCCACTGCTCCCTCGAAGGTCATGGCGGGTTCACGGACGAGGGATTTTAACAGTTCATCTACGGCCCCCAAGTCTGTCGCATTTAGGGGCATACCTTTCCTATTGGCAAAAGCGTTCTGGGTGGCGTTAATCACCGCTCCAAAACTGTCGCTGACCGTACGAAGGCAGAAGAGCTCGGGCAAGTATTCCCGAAACCCCATAACCTTCTCATCGGATTCGAGCACCCGCCCATCCAAAAGCAGGCCTTTCGCTTCTGCGATCAATGTTCGTCCTTGGTCGAGCAGGTAAATTGCACGACGTAATTCGTTTGAAATTGGTTCCCGCTTGAAATAGATGGAGGCCCGCTCGACTGGCGCATCCGTCAACGAAGTTCCCTCAAAGTCTTTACGGTGCACATTATTCACGTTGATGGGTACACCTATCAAAGCTCCGCCGGTTTGTTCGACCGCAAAGGCTGTCGGTATAACACGAACCCCACTTGTGATGGTGGCCTCGGTCTTGCTTACCATTTTATCTAATCTTTGATCCGAGTAATACGTTCTCCGAAATATGTGATCCGTCTGATCGCCGACTTCTATTGTTGTTAGGTTGTCGCTATACATGATTATTTACCAAAGAACTTGACGCCGTCAGTTCGAACCGCGTCGTATGCCTGTTCTAACCATTCAATTACGATAAGCTCGCCCGTAAGCAAAGGCGCTGAAGTAAATACGTCAACATCAAATACAAACTGATTATAGATTTTTTCAATAGTTTCAGGGTAGTCACTTGTATGAGCCAAAATAGGCGGCAAGTCGACTGATAGCTTCCCGGTATTTCCCATCAGCCTGTAGACCATTGCCTTCTGCCCATCATTGTACCCAACTGAGTAAGTCGGAATTACCGGCCTACCGCTCTCAGCTAGGGTTAGCCCGTCAGGAACCGAAACATACGGCAACTGTAAAAACTGCTTTGCGACCGACATTGGATCGTCAAAATCCATCGAATAAATTAGACGAAAGCCTACTCTTGCAATATTCTCCGTTCTGAGATGGTCAATATATGCGGAAAAGACTTTCGCTGCCGTATGGAAATATTCTTTTAGATCTTTTGAAGGAAAGAACTGTATAACGCTAAATCTGTCTGAGGCTACACTCAGTTCCAATGATTTTCCCAGTCTCGCAACAGATGCCGCTTCCTGAAATCCGTACACGATAGAAACCTCAAGCGTCTTTTCTACCGTATCCCAAAAGTCGGCGACCACAGCAGGAAGGTGCCCTCGATTGTACGAACGCACTTCAAATATTGCCTGCTCAAGCTTGAGCCCGGAAAAAGTTAAGGTTTTATTGATCGTCTTTTGTTTGGGCATTCGCTGACTCTCTCGCGGTATCCAAATTGGTCGCTATGCTAGTATTACACCACAATAATTAATAAATAGTTAATTATACTAAATCCCCGCGGAAAAAAATCTTAAGGTGTCAGCGTTTCTTCTTCGCCGGTGTTTTGACGTAGGTGGCGGATTTCCACGAACGTCAACGCGTCGGCGAAGACGTTTTCGATGATGTAGCCGGAGGTGCGTTTTCGTTGCATTGTGTCGTTCATAATTTTGCAAAGCTGGCGGAGTGGTTTAGGCTCCGCCGATTTTGTTAAGTGTTAAGAACCCGGTCGCTGCTTCCACCACCCCGACATTCGGTCACCCCTCCTCAGGCGGGGGGGGGGCTTGCGGTTCTGACAGGAACTACGGCGTTGGGGGTGCCGGAGGGTCTTTTTTCTTGGGCGCTTTTTCTACGTGGGAGGCGGCGAGCCAGGCGGCTAGTCTGCCGGGGTTGGTGGCGTAGACGTTGCGGGCGATGCCGTCGAGGGTGCGGACGATGATCTGGCAGTCGCGGACCTCGGCTTCAATATCGGCGCGGGCAGCGATGTGTTCGGCGACGGCGCTATCGACGGAGGCAAAGCTCGCGTCGAATGCATCGGCGTCGGCCATCTTGCGGCGAAAAAGGAATTTGTCGCTGATACCGTCAAACGCGTATTCCATAGATATTTTTATATCTCCTTAGGGTCGACTCCCGGTCGGTTAATTTTAGTGATTTAGGGGACAAGTTAAAGCTTTTCCCCAATAATACACCATAAGTGCCCTTTAGCAAGTGGAAATCCGGGCGTCGGTAGCTGAACGTTGGCCTGCGGATTTGTTGCTTTGGCGTTCGATCTTGGGGATCAGGGCTTCGCGATCGATGAAAAGGCCTTCGGCTGCGTTTTAACTCGCTTCGTCTGACGTTTGCAGGGCTTCGTCCGAAGTTTTATCAACGCCGCGGCTAGTGTGAAGCAAAATTTGTCAGCAGAACCACATCACGAAGCAGTTGGCCGCGCGAAATAGCGAGTTTTTGACCATCGCGAGACCAAGCCAAGCCGAAGATATCGTCCTTGGGAAGTTTAAGGACAACAACCGGTTCCGCTTTGGGATCTAGCTTCTGCCTCATAATTCGAGCACCTTCGGGCGTATGAACGACGTAATCGAAAGCGTTTTCGCCGAGTCGCCAGGTGAAAAACTCGCTCGCCACCGGCAACACGAAGGTCTTGACCAGCGACGTATCTGAAGTATCGATCACACCGATCTTTATCTTGCCGGCTCTCAGTTCCGGATCGTTTTTATTCGCCAATATCTGAAATGCAAGATTGCGATCGTCGGGCGACAGGGCGAGAAAGTTGTCGGGCGCGTATATCGGCGTGGATGACAGTGCGACGTCACGGCCGTCGGCCAGATCGCGTTTTGCGATCACCGTTGAACCTATCTTTTTCCGCAGGAAATACATCGCCTTTTCGTCGGAAGTCACCTGCGGAAAGAATGCCGCCTCGGTGGCTGCGTCGGTTACTTGTTTCAGATTTTCGCCCGCCGCATTGACCTGCCAGATCTGAGTGTCATCATTACGATTCGAACTGAAATAGGTAACGTCGCTGAGCCCTGAGGCCGATGGGAAATCGTTCTGAACAGTCTTATCGAATGTGATCTGCCGTCTGGATCTGTCCTTATAGTGAACCGTCCACAGATTCCAGTCGCGAAGGCCTTCGGCGTTGGAGGAATAGACGATCCGGTCGTCGTCGAGCCACGACAGACCTTTTAAGCCGTCGTTTTTGGAACTGCCGACAGTCAACTGGCGAAGGTCGTCGAGATTCTCCTGAGATGCCACCCAGATGTTCGAGTAATACGTTCGCCGACGCGCCACCAATTGCGTGCCATCGAGCGTCGTCGATATGCCGAGATATGAGTCGAGGTCATTCGTGATCGCACTAACCTCCCCTGACGGCGTGGCGATACGCCAAAGTTGGAAGCTCTCGCCGGCACTCGCTGCGGCGATAAAAGATCGTTGGTCACGTGCCCACACTATCTGCTCGACATTCCTAAATGACGGCACACTGATCTGTTCCTCGCTGCCGCTAGCGATATCGATGATGGTTATGCGGACGAAGTGCTCCGTGTATGTGTCGACGACGAGGGCAAGCTTTTTGCCGTCGGGCGACCAAGCGGGGTAGTTATTCCAGTAATACTGTTCCGGCAGCGTTCGCTCAGCCAACGCGATCTCAGATCCGTTCAAAAGATCTTTAACTATTACAACTGTGCGGTTCTCCGCGGGAAACTTTCGCGTGAACGCTAAGAAATTGCCGTCCGGCGACAGGCTGAAACCGCTCCAAACATTTTCAGCGACGAGCTTTGCCGATCCGCCCATTCGCGGAACCTGAGATATCTTGCCAGAGGCATTTTCCAGATATGATCCGAAGAAAATATTCGCGTTATCGGCAGAAAACTGGAGGCAGCCGATCTTTCCCTGATCTCCCGTCTCGACCCTGATCTCCCCACCGGATCTAAGGTCTTTAAGGTAAAGGTCGGACGAGCGGGCGTGAGCGGAATATTCACCGTTTGGCGAGATCACAAGGTACGCGACGTCGCCGGTGTCCGTCAGCTTCTGAAATTTTATCTCACCTTTCGCGTCATCGCCCCCCACATCTCGAGCGACATTCTGTCCTTTATAAAGGACAAGGACGAGCACCATAATGATCAGTACCGACCCGATCGCCAGGGGCCAAACGATCGAACTGCGTTTTCGAGGAGCGATCGGCGCCGGCAATGGAGTTGGCACCGCGTTTTCGCTTGTCGATCGATCCGTTATCAACTGCTCATCATCTTTTACCAGAATTGCCGGCGTGTTAAACCTGTAGCCGCGCTTCGGTACGGTCGCGATGTGGTCGTTCGAACCCAAGATCTTTCGGAGGAGCGAGATCGTGTAATTGATATTGCTTTCTTCTACAAAGGTGTCGCTCCAGACGCTTTCCAGTATTTCAGCTCGCGAAACGACCTCGCCCCCGCTACTGACCAGTAGACTGAGAACCTCCAGAGCCTTCGGCGGAATGGAAACTGGAACTCCATTTCTTACAAGAGAAGGCCGTTCCACGTAGAGCCGAAACTCGCCAAATTCATAAAAATGCTGATGTTTACGAGACATTTGGTAAACCTAATAAAAACCTAACGAATTCCAAAGGACAACTCCTCCCCCGCAGACTTATACCTGTTAACAGCAAATTGCGAATTTTGAGGAAAAATTAAGGAGATCAATGCAGAAAAGAAAATTTATTATCGTGGCTCCCTTGCTCGTAGTGTTGATGATGAGTTTAGGTGCTTTGGCGTCGATGGGTCAACCGTCGGTCGCGCAATTAAAGAAAGATCTGATGGGTCCAAAGACAGTTTCGATCACATTTGGCGCGCCTGGCACGGTAGCTTGGAGCTCGACATATAAAAAATATACGTGGACGAGAAACTTCAAGGCGAAAGTGCGAACCGATACTCCGGGCGAATTCCTCATCGTTGAGGGCTACGCTGCGTATGACGTTGTGGGCGGACGGTATCGTTTTTGGAGGTCGTTTACATCTTCGAACACCTACGAGGGCAAATCCAATCCGACCATCGCCGAGATAAACCAGGCATTTCAAACTGCTCAAATAAGTGAATTCAATAACGGCAATTCGATCATCGGCGAATACGAAAGCCTCCGGCTCGCACCGGATCCGGACTGGGAATGGCACGCTCCTAATTCTGTTTCGTTCAATGTCGTCGGAGTCTTCCGAGCGATCTATTTTGACGGATCTTATAATGGCGAGCCGATGCATAGCTCGCCGAGCGGATACAAAGCGGTTGACAGGATCGAGGCTGTTCGCCGAATTCGCCTGTATCGCGACGGGCCCAATCTGCCCTGGAGCAGCGTTGGCGTTTCTAATCAGATCCGCAATGAGGCCGGGTATCTTGTCCGCTCGCACAAGTTGCTGGATAGAAAGGAATATCGGCAAGAAGAGATCTATACCCTGCCGCGAATGACGCGAATTCCACTTCTGACACAGTAATCACAAGGAGACAAAATGAAATTAACACTATTGATCGTAGCAATCGCCCTACTATCCGGTTGCGGAATAACATCTAAGCTTGGCGGCGGCGGAACACCCCAGGTTGGTGAAACGGTGCTGTTCAAATCAGGACCGATCACTTACAGCGAAGGCAAAATTGAAAAGATCGAAGACGGAAAATTTGAGATCCGTGCCGGCACCAAGATCGCGAAGGCAGACTCAGCCGACGTCTATGCCATTCCGGCGAAGGGACAAAAAGCGGACGTCAAACCCGGAGACAATGTCGTCGCCTTCAACTATGAGATCTATTGGGAAGGCGGTGAAGTAAAAAATGTCACGGCTGATCTCATTGAGGTTGAAAAAGCGTCCGGCGGAAAACTGAACGTTGCTCCCGATAAAGTGATAAAAGTATCACCGACGGCCACGGCCATCATTAAACAAACTATTGAGACTCGAGCTTTTGACGACCTCGGAAAGTCAAAGAAGCCTGTCCTGCCAAAGGATTGGAAACCGAAAGATGGCGAGAAAGTTGCGGCCCAGTGGTCATTTGGAAGTTGGCACGTCGCGATAATAAAGCACGTGAACGCTAACAATATTGACATCGATTGGCAAAACGGTTGGAGCGACGGGACGGTCGGCTTAGACAAAGTGGCCCCATACCCCACGGCAACAAATCCGTTCCCCGCTGTCGGAGACTACGTGATACTAAAACCGCAAAGTGACACCGAAGAATGGAAATTTGCCACCGTGACCGCAGTAAACGGAGCTGAAGCAGACGTTAAGCTCGCGGACGGGAAAACTAAAAAGGTCAAGAATTTAGACTTCATACCACTAGGCTGAAGCATATACCATGAAAAATAATAGATCGATAATATTCCTGATGTTGATTGCGATATTCGGATCGATATCCTGCTCCAAGATCTCAAAGTTGACCGGCGGCATCGAGGTGGCGAACAATGGCTCCACCTCGATGAAGGAAGTATGCAAGCTGATCGACGACCCGATCTTTGAGACCCGTGTTCCGTACAACGGGGACTCTTGTAACGCGACGACGAAATTCTCCGGAAAGAATACTCCGGCATCTTCGTCCGGTATGGGACCATCGTTTGTTTTTATGGCCGGTGGCAAAGACGATAAGTTAGAATCCGTAACATTCAGCCTGTATAACCGAACGGATGTCGCCGGGTATGAGTTCTTTGCGATCGAAGTCGATGTCGTCGCTCGAATGATAACCGGGAAAGCCTTGCCGGAGGAGATACGTAATGCCATTTCCAAACCATTCGTCCCTTCCGGTAAAAGATCATATCCCCTAGGCGTCAGCACTCTTTCTTTGTCGGGCTCTAATGTTGACCCGAAGTCGCTATCGTCAAAGGATATGATCTCCGTCACGATCGACGTACCGCGATCCGCGGTCAAATAGCGGGGGACGGTGGCGATCTGCCACAAGTGCGAAAGAGATTAGTTCGTTTGCTCTCAGGTTGATCTGGTAAAACTCATTGTTCGTAACACCAAGATATGCCATATCTGGGGCTGGGGTATTTCCGCCGACAAGGAGATTTTATAATACGGTTTTCAGTGCCTGACCGGTATAGGACTTTTTGACCTTTGCGACCTCTTCGGGAGTGCCGGTGGCGACTACGCGACCGCCGCCGGAGCCGCCTTCGGGGCCGAGATCGATGATGTAATCTGCACTCTTTATCACGTCAAGGTTATGTTCGATGACGATGACCGTGTTGCCGGTATCGACGAGCTTTTGCAGAACATCGAGCAGTTTATGAACGTCCGCGAAATGCAGTCCCGTGGTAGGCTCGTCGAGGATGTAGATGGTCTTGCCGGTTGCACGTTTCGACAGCTCTTTAGCAAGTTTAATTCGTTGTGCCTCACCGCCCGACAGTGTCGTCGAGGACTGGCCGATCTTGATGTAGCCGAGGCCGACGTCGAGCAGCGTTTCGAGTTTTTGACGGATCGCCGGTATATTTTCGAGCAGTGGCAGAGCGTCTTCGATCGTCGTGTCGAGCAGATCGGCGATCGACAGGCCTTTGAATTTGACTGCCAGCGTTTCGCGGTTATATCGATGCCCGCGGCATACGTCGCAAGTAACGTAAACGTCCGGCAGGAAGTTCATCTCGATGCGTTTCAGACCGCCGCCTTCGCACGCTTCGCAACGTCCGCCTTTAACGTTGAACGAGAACCGCCCGGCCTTGTAGCCCCGCGTTCTCGATTCGGGTAGCATCGCATATAGTTCGCGAAGCGGCGTAAACAGCCCGGTAAACGTAGCCGGATTAGAACGCGGCGTACGGCCGATCGGCTTTTGATCGATCTCTATGATCTTATCGACCAGTTCGATGCCCTCGATGCTGTCGTGTTCGAGCGGTTCGACCGCAGACTTGTAAACGTGCTTATACAGAGCGGGATAGAGGATCTCTTCAACAAGCGTCGATTTACCGGAACCTGAAACTCCGGTCACCACGGTCAGAAGTCCAAGTGGAAACTCGACATCGATATTCTTTAAGTTGTAAGCCTTTGCGCCTTTGACCTTGATGCGGTTGCCGTTTGCGAGGCGGCGAACGTCAGGCACCTCGATCGAAAGCTTTCCGCTCATATATTGACCGGTCAATGACGACTTGTTTTTCCGGATCTCCGCGGGCGTTCCGGTCGCGACAACCTCCCCGCCGTGAGTACCGGCGAGCGGGCCTAGATCGATAACGTAATCTGCGTGCTCGATCGTTTCTTCATCGTGTTCGACAACTAAAACGGTATTGCCGAGGTCGCGCAGTTGATGAAGCGTGTCTAGTAGTCGTCGGTTGTCCCGCGGGTGAAGCCCGATGCTCGGCTCGTCCAAAACGTATAGAACGCCCCGCAGTTGCGAGCCGATCTGCGTTGCAAGCCGTATTCGCTGGCCTTCGCCACCGGAGAGCGTCGCCGATGACCGGTCAAGCGTAAGATAGCCGAGTCCGACCGCGTCGAGAAAGGCAACGCGATTGCACACCTCTTTTAATACGAGCCCTGCCACCTTCTCATCGCGTGGGCCCAGTTTGATCGCGTCAAATCGCTTGACGGCATCCGCGATCGGGAGTTCGGTATAATCCGCGATCCCGAGCCCGTTGACCTTGACCGCGAGGCTTTCCGGCTGTAGCCTCCGTCCGTTACAGCTTGGGCAAGGCAGCGGTGCGATCAGTTCCTCAAGCGCGGCTCGTATCTTTTCGGACGGTGGATCTGCGATGCGTTCACGCATAGCCCGCACGGCACCTAGCCAGTCCCGCTCAAATTTGTAATCGCCGTGCCGAAAAGTCACACGCTTTTTCGTACCATTAAAGAAAGCTTCACGCACCTCAGCCGGTAAATTGGCAAATTTGATGTCCAAAAGGCTCTGAACCTGTTCGTTGTCATCCGGGCCGCCGTCCTTTGCTTTTTTGCGGCGGGACTTTTTCGGCTTTTCTTTTCCGGTCGGCGGTTCGAGTTTGTCGCCGCCCGAGAATTTTTCGATTATTGCCGCAAGTACGGAACGCAAAAATGTCGCCCCGGATGGGTCAACGCCGCTTAGAAAATCAACTTTTCCGGCGGCAACGCTTTGATCCGGAACGATCTTATCGATATCGATCTCGAGTACGGTGCCGATACCCTGGCACCGTTTGCAGGCACCGTAGGCTGAGTTAAATGAGAATGAACGCGGTTCGAGCGTGGCTATGTTGATGCCGCAGTCCACACACGCCATCTTTTCCGAATAGAGCTTTTCGTCACCATCGACGACCGAGACGAGGACAGCACCGCCCGTGAGTTTCAGTGCGATCTTCACCGATTCGGCCAGACGCTCACGCACGCCGCTTTTCATCAACAATCGGTCAACGACAACTTCGATGGTGTGATTTTTACGCTTGTCGAGCACGATGTCCTCATCAAGCTGACGCAATTCGCCATCGATGCGGGCACGCAGAAAGCCGTCTTTGTGAAATTTCTCTAGTTCCTTCTTAAATTCGCCTTTGCGGCCGCGGACGATCGGAGCGAGTATCATCACGCGCTCGCCTTCGGGCAGTTCGTTCACGCCGAAGATGATCTGATCAACTGACTGGCGGGTGATAGGTGCATCGCACTTGTGGCAATGCGGTTGGCCGATCGACGAAAACAACAATCTCAGAAAGTCATAGATCTCAGTGACCGTGCCGACTGTCGAACGCGGGCTTCGCGAAACGGTCTTTTGCTCGATGGAGATCGCCGGACTGAGTCCTTCCACGCTGTCAACGTCCGGCTTTTCGAGTTGGTCCAGGAATTGGCGGGCGTACGCCGAGAGCGATTCGACGTATCTACGCTGCCCTTCGGCATAGATCGTATCAAAGGCGAGCGACGATTTGCCCGAACCCGACAGTCCGGTGATCACGACGAATTGATCGCGCGGTATATCGACGTCGATGTTCTTTAGATTATGTTGTCGAGCTCCGCGAACGGTTATCTGCTTGATACTCATTACAGATCAGAATCCTATGTAAAGCCGAAACGAGTATTTTAGCAAATGTGGGCTATAAAATGCGAAGCACGGCGAAGAGTGCGGTCACTGAGATAACGATCCACAGCAAAACGCCCTGCAAAAGCGGGCGAATGCCGACGGATTTGATCGTGGCCCTGGTCAGGCTCGCACCGATCAGGAAGAGCGTCACGGTCATTCCGGCTTTGGCGAGATTGACGAGGGCGTCAAAGACGCTCGGCACCATGATCGTCACGGGTGCATAACTCCGCACGATGGTTGCTCCGAGAAATAGAAAGATAAACCAGGGGATCGCGACCTTTGCCTTCGCTGTCGAATCCTTTTCGCGGTAAACATACGCGAACATCAGAGCGACGGGCGCGATCCATAGAGCACGGGCGAGTTTGACGGTCGTGGCGATCGCGAGTGCCTCAGGACCATACACGCCGGCGGCACCGACGACCGAACTTGTGTCGTGGATCGCGATGGCGGCCCAGACACCAAACTGGTTTTGCGAGAGGTTTAACGCGTGACCGAGGATCGGAAACAGAAACAACGCGACTGAATTAAGCACGAAAACGATGCCCAACGACACCGACATCTCGTCTTTATCAGCGTTGATCGCGGGCCCGACAGCGGCGATGGCACTGCCGCCGCAGATGGCAGTGCCGGACGAGATGAGCGTAGATGTCTTCGAACGAACTGCGAGAAATTTACCGACCAATGCACCGAGTATCAACGTTCCGAAGATCGTTGCGATGGTAAATAGAATGCCGTCCTTGCCCGCCTTAAAGACCTCACCGAGATTCATCCCAAATCCGAGCAGCACGACCGACGCTTGCAGAAGGTACTTGGTCGGCTTACCACTCAACTCCGGAAACGGATTACCGATCGTGAAAGCCAGCACAAGCCCCAACGCCAAAGCCAACGGCGGCGAACCCCACGGCGAAAGGCAAACCAATATCAGGAGAATAAATAGAGCTTTTTGCCAGGTCATCTATATTAGTTATCGCAGGACACCGAAAACCTTTTTGAGCAGGCTCGTTGTTCGTCCCAGAGGATTTTTGCGGATCTGTTTTTCTTCGTCGGCCACCAGCAGAAAGAGGCCGTCGAGGGCTTTTTGGGTGACGTAAGCGTCGAGGTCGGTCGCGTCTTTGCCCAGGAACTGGGCGGCGAATCCGGCTTTGCCGATCATCGCTTTGTATTTCTGAGTGACGCCGGTCTTGGCGGTAAACTCCTCGACTATCGGGCGAAACTTTTCACGCAGAGTCTCTTCGCTGGTTTTGCGAAAGAACTGCGTTGCCGAATCACTCTGTTTGCTGAAAAGGATATTGCGGGCGTCGTCGAAGGTCATCTGTTTGATCGCATCGACAAACACATCGACGGCAACGGGAACGGCCTTTTCGGCTGCGTGATTCATCGAGGCAACAAATTCGTCAACCGCCTTTCCCTGCCCCGCAACACGCACGACCTTTTCGATCTTTTGCAGCGAGTTCGGCAGAGGTATCTTAACGCGGACATTGCCGAGAAAGCCATCCTCTTTGCCAAGCGATTTGATCGCTGACCCGACGCCCTTGGACAGAGCCTCTTTGAGTCCGCCGGCAATATCGTTGTCCGAGACCTTAGTCGTCGAACGCTGTGCCGCCGCCGCCGAAACGAATATCGTGCCCAAGAGCACGAACATCAATGATCGATAGAATATTTTCATTTTGGGATCCTTAAGTAATTATCGACCGATCTGCTTTTTAGCCCTAAAGGGAGTAGCGAGTTTGTCGATATCAAATGGCTTATCACTAAACTGCAACGTCGACATAACGGCCGAAAGTAAAGTCACGTAACGATCGAGCTTGTCATTTTTGGCGATTGGCGAGTTTAATCCAAGCACGTGCGACCCTACGACCGCCGTGACGAAACAGTCACGATCAAATTCTTCAGAATATTTCGGACGAACAAAACTCCAAATATTGACAGTTTGGCCTGCAATGGTCTTGAATTCGGAATTAACCTTTAACTGTGCTTCAAATGGCCCGGACAAATAATCCGATTCCCATTTGCGATGAAGGTCGAGCACCCTTTCATCAGAAAGCCCTTTGACCGGCGTACCAAACTCCTGGGTATCGGCAAAAACCACCTGCACTAAAACGCCGTCCACCATAAAAGCGGGATTCTCGCCGCTGGTTTGGGGCTTTACCTCTTTGCCGCGGATCTCAAAGGTGAACGACCGGACCGGGTCGTTTTGGACAAATAGAAACCCATAATCGGTCTTGATCGAAAACTGCTGCCCTTGAACACTCGCAACTGCGAAAACCGCGAACAAAGATGTGAATAGAAAGAGGCGTTTTAACATAATGATTTCTCCGCAACCACCAATCTCGATACCGAGAACAAATGACTCACACTAATATACGTGACTAAATTACTTCGCTTTGCCCTGGCTTGCGACTGCGTCTTGTGCCGCCTTGACGGCATCGGCGTCGCCAAGATAGTAACTCTTGATCGGCCTTAGATCAGCATCTAGTTCGTAAACAAGCGGAACGCCGGTCGGGATATTTAAGTTTACGATATCGTCGTCTGCAATATTATCGAGATACTTTACCAGAGCCCTAAGGCTATTCCCGTGAGCCGCGACTATCAGGCGTTTTCCGGACTGGATCTTTGGCAAGATCTCAGACTGAAAGTATGGGACCACGCGGGCCACAGTGTCCTTGAGACACTCGGCACTCGGGAATCTTCCCTCACCGATCGATCGATAGCGCGGATCGTTACCAAGATAGCGTTCGTCCGACAGTTCGAGAGGATGCGGCGGAATGTCGAAACTACGTCGCCAGATCAGCACTTGCTCTTCGCCATATTCAGCCGCTGTCTCCGCCTTGTTGAGCCCTTGCAAAGCTCCGTAATGGCGTTCGTTGAGTAGCCACGATTTTGTTTCGGGCACCCACATTAGGTCCATCTCATCGAGAATGATCCAAAGTGTTCGAATCGCTCGTTTTAATACTGAGGTGTATGCTTCGTCAAATTCAAAACCCTCTGCTTTCAGGAGACGGCCTGCGGCGTGAGCCTCGTCCACGCCCTTTTCCGAAAGGTCAACGTCTTTCCAACCGGTAAACCGATTTTCCTTATTCCACTGACTCTCACCGTGACGAATTAAGACTAATTTATACATGATTCAATTATTCAATATTTTCTTGGCTTCGCCAACAAGGTAGAGCGAGCCCGTGATCAATATGATCCCATCATCCGGCGTCACTGCTAACGCCCTTTCGATCGCCGCCGAAACGTCGTCCGTCACTGACACGACATCGAACGGCATGCCTGCGGCAAATTGCGATGCGAGTTCGCCCGGGGGCATTGATCGTGAATTATTTGGGCTCGTAAGGATCAGCTTCGACGCCCTTGGAAATAGTTGTTTTGCGACGGCATCGATGTCTTTTTCGCGCATTGCTCCAAAGACTATGGTGATCGGCCCGGCAAACTCCTCATTCAAATACTCCCTTAAGGCGGCGGCTCCTGCTGGGTTGTGAGCTCCATCTAATAGAAATCTACCGATCCGCTCAAGTCGGCCCGGGTTTCGGGCGTCGATCAGCCCGCTGACAATATCAGCCGCCGATATCGGGAAATGACTTTTCAGAGTTTCGGCCAGAAGTATCGCGACCTTGGCATTCTCGAGCTGATGTCGGCCCGTCAGACCAAGGCGTGCGACTTCGTAAATATCGCGTTTGGTTTGAAACCGAACGGTCTGGCCGTCACTGAAAACGCTAACGTCGTCGCTGAGACTCGCCTCGAGTCCCAGATCGGCAATGCGCTTTCGGATCAGATTTCCAGCTTCGTGGTTCTGACCGCCGACAACTACGGCAGATTCCGCGTGAATGATCGCCGCCTTCTCCGATGCGATCTCGGACAAGGTTTGTCCGAGATACTCCTGATGGTCAAAATCGATCTGCGTGATCGCAGCGATCTCAGCATTTGCGGCGGTCGTTGCATCGAGTCGACCACCGAGGCCCGTTTCGAGAATGGCGACTTCGCACTTTGCCTCAGCAAACGCGAAAAGAGCGATCGCTGTGATCTGTTCGAAAAAGGTTGGGAGATATTCGAGTTCACCTGATCCCAGCAGAATCTCAGCCGTCTGACGGACAACCGTCGCGTGCCGCGCAAATTCAACTTCGGTTATGTCGATGCCGTCTATACGCACTCGCTCGGTTATCGAAATGAGATGGGGCGAGGTAAATGCCCCGGTTTTGATGCCCGCCGAGACGCAAATCGAATCAAGAAATGCGCAGACTGAGCCCTTGCCGTTGGTGCCGGCGACCTGGACTTTCAGATATTTTGATTCGGGACTGTCGAGCGCGGTGAGCAGCGTCATGATGTTCTCGAGTCCGAGTTTCATTGTCGAAACCTCGTTGCCGAGCGACAGTAGGTAGGATTCTGACTCGCGAAAATTCACTTTGGTTAATTATGCCATCAACCGCCGATGGTAATTGATCTGCCCGAGATGGTAATCGAGATGAGTAGCAAGATGTACGACGAAAAACTCGGTCGTCATCGGATGGCCGAAAACATTGATCGGGTATTGTTTTTCGAGGTCGGCGGGTGTCAATTTCGAAAGTGTATCATTAACGGCCAACGCCGTTTCGTCGATCGCGGCAAGCAATACATCACGCGAAACGTCAACATCTGCAAACTCAAGATCACGGTCGCGAACATACTCTATACCGCCGAGAACTGCACCGATAAAATGCTTGAGATTGCCAACAAGGTGTAAGGTCAGGTTGCCGGCCGAATTGGAAATTTCCCCTTTCTTCTTCCAAAGGTCCTTTTCGTTTGAGTATTGCCGAACCTCAGCTTGCAATTTGCCGAGGTCGCGTTCGAATATCTGTGCAAGAACGTCAGTTAGCATATTCAGCCTGTCACTGCGGGATTCATCATAAAATCCAGCATTCGTACGATCGTCGCCTTCATTTCGCGGCGGTCAACGACGATATCGACCATACCGTGTTCGAGCAGGAATTCGCTGCGTTGAAAGCCCTTTGGGAGCTTCTGCCTGATCGTTTGCTCAATGACACGCGGCCCCGCAAAGCCGATCAGAGCCTTAGGCTCCGCCAGAATGACATCACCGAGCATCGCAAAGCTCGCCGTAACACCACCGGTAGTCGGATCTGTAAGAACGGAGATGAAAGGCAGCCTTTCCTCGTGTAGTCGGGCAAGTGCGGCGGAGATCTTGCCCATTTGCATAAGGCTCAGAGTGCCCTCCTGCATTCTGGCACCGCCCGAAGCAGAAAAGATTATTACCGCACCGCGATCCCTAACGGCGTACTCGATCAGCCGCGTTATCTTCTCACCGACGGCCGAGCCCATCGAACCGCCGATAAAGGACATATCCATTGCACCGGCGTAAACAAGGTGTCCACCGGCAAGGCCCTTGGCAGATATGATCGCCTCGGGCAATCCGGATGATGCGATCGCCTGATCTAGACGATCTGTGTATGGCTTGGAATCGACAAATCCGAGCGGATCGCCTGACGCGACCTCCTCGTCTAACTTTTCAAAACGAGCATCGTCGAAAAGATCGCGGAGTCTCCCCTCGGCGGTATACCGAAAATGGTAATCACAATGCGTGCAAACCTCGTGTGATTCCGTAAGTTCCCGCTTATAAAGCGCACTATCGCACTCCGGGCATTTAACGAAAATACCCTCGGTCTTTACTACCCTTTCTCCGTCGACCCCTTGGCCGTCTATCCTCGGACTGTCTCGGCGAAACCATGACATATATATTTGATTTGAACCAATTTCAAAGGTTATCACACGTCATTAAAGCGGTAAATGATTCGAATAGAAATTGGGACACTCGAGGTTAGTAAAAAATATATGAATGAGCCAACGTCGCCGATACGCGACGTTTAATTTACGTCTCGACTGGATTGTCAACTTGGCACCTGAAATTGCTTTGGAGTTCGAAAAGCAAATACGTGTTGTTTTCGTTTGGAACTGTCGGCGACAAGCCGATCGCCGAGGACTATGATGCCGACGGAAAGACTGATGTCGTGTTCTTTAGCACTTAAAACACGACGTGGCATTTACTAAATGGATTCACATCGGCCATTTTCAGCAGGGCAAATGATACACCGCTTCCCGATGCGTATCTCCCGGAGCCGTGTACTTTTATGAAAGTACCTTCAGCATTTGCGAATGTAGCAGGCCGTTGCTGGCGCAAATAGGCGGCGAATAGATGCTGAACGGCTTGCCGTCGTAATAGCTCAGTTGCCCGCCGGCCTCTTCGATCAGGAGTACGCCGGCGGCGACGTCCCAGGGATTTAACCCCTCTTCCCAGAAACCGTCGAATCGGCCGCACGCCACATACGCCATATCTATCGCCGCCGAGCCGTCACGGCGCACCCCTCTTGACGACAAGAGCATTTCCGTCAAGTGGCGGGCAAAATCGTTTCGATGTTTGATGTCGTAAGGAAAGCCTGTGACTATCAGAGCATCACCGAGATCCTCGCAATTCGACACACGGATCGGTTTACCATTGAGCGAAGCTCCGCCGCCGCGTTCAGCAGCAAAAAGCTCATTTCGAGTGGGGTCGAAGGTCACGCCAATGACGATCTCGCCGTCGTGCTCAAGTGCGATAGTTACGCAAAAGCACGGATATCCGTGAGCGAAATTTGTCGTCCCGTCGAGCGGGTCAATGATCCATTTCCACGTATTTTCACCGCCGATCACCACTGCGTTACCCGACTCTTCGGCCAGTATCGAGTGCCGCGGGTAATAGGACTTGATGCGTTCGATAATTAGAGCTTCGCTCGCCAGATCGGCTGCGGTGACGAGATCGATATCACCTTTTTTATGAACCGCGATGCCGCGATCAAATTTTTCGAGAAGGATTTGCCCGGCCTCGCGAGCAGTTTCGATGGCAAAATTTAGCATCCTCTAATTTCATCATTACAACACTGAAACTTCATACGTGATGCGAAAAGATCAGCGGTATGTAACGCGATGATCGCAATCACAACGTCTTTGGATTCCAAGTCAATATGACAATGCTGAATCACATTCTACCGCATAAAAATGTCAACATAATCAGCGGCGACATCACACGGATTATCTATTTGCTGCATACGCCAATATTTTCGTTTTCCCGTAATACGAAAGATCATCTCGCCCTTTCGCTCACAAGCAACCCCACCGTTGATATGGCTAATCTTGGTGATAATAGTTCCGTCGAACGTAAATTCCTTTGCCGAAATCGACGTGATAAACCCGTCAACCGTAACAAAATCGTTATTCTCGCGGCTCTTTTGCTCGCCTTTGACCGAATAGACTCCCTTATTTACCTTGACTACGGCACTTCCAAAATAGTCCCAACTGATCCACTGCAACGCGAGTTTGTGTTTTCCGGCCAACAACCTCGCGGCTGACGCACTTTTGACGGTTGTCTTTTGCTGAGCAAAGACTCCGGCCGTTAAACCTAAAATCAACAAAAACAGCACTGCAAATCGTTTCATATTATTTCCTCAGCCTACGGTCGGCTACTGCCAAAAACTCTCGCACCTGGTCATTCCAAAATACCCAATCGTGTATTCCGGGATGCTCCCGATATTCGTGTGCAATTTTTTTCTCATTCATTAATGCGAGAAATTCACGGTTGTTTGCGATCAGAAAATCTTCTGTCCCGCAAGACTGATAGATAAACGGCAAGCCCTTTATGCGTTCCGAGGTAGATTCGCGGACGATCTTGAAGATATCGTTTGAGTTGCGTGTCTCGCTACCGTCGGCGCCGTAGATCAGTTCCAGAGGCTTCCCGATATTCGACCCTGCGGTTTTTTCACTCCAGGTCGCCGCACCGAGTGCCCCGCTAAAGCTTCCGACAAGCGAGAACATTTCAGGGTACTTGAGCCCCAACTTTAATGATCCGTAACCACCCATCGACAATCCCGCGATCATCCGATGGTCGCGGTCGCCGACTACCCTGAAGTCTTTTTCGATCTCAGTGATCAATTCCTTAATAATATAGCTTTCAAATTTATCGTTAGGCACCGTGGCACTGTCGGTGTACCATCCGTTGTTGCCCTCGGCCGTGACGATCACAAAGTCGTAACCGAACGAGAACTGCTCGACATCGGTTTTGTCGATCCAGTTCTTATAATTACCGGTCAGGCCGTGAAGTAAATAGATCACCGGAAACTTCTCATTGGGCTTTGTTGAGTAATTGGCCGGTAAAATCACACGATAAGGCATATCGCGAGCCATCAGTTTACTCTTAAGCTGACGTTCTTCGACTTTATTCGATCTGGCCGCGACGACCGCCTGAGCAGTTGCCGAATTAACGAAAGCTCCTGACGCACTCAAAATAAGCGTCAGGCTCACAATAAAGTTCAACAAATGTTTTGCTCTCATTTCGCTCCCCGAATAATTATGTAAATAGCTTGCCGAACCATCCGGCGTCCTTCTCTTCGTGATCGACGATCTGTGTCAGTTCACCGGCATCAAGCCAAACCCCTGAACATTTGTCGCAAACGTCGATCTTGATATTCTCAAAATCCGACTCGACCAGCGTACCGTCGCATTTTGGACATTTGATCGCCAGATTTTTCGATTTCTCGAATTCCAGCTTTGACTTCATCTTGGCGATCAGTTCTTTTTCCTTACGATGAAAATACTCGGTTTCATACGCAGTACCGAGATCTTTTAGAGGGTTGGTCATAAATAAAGGCTTACTCCTAAAACAAAATTCTATACTTCAGTCTTGTGCACACTTCGCATCCTTTGGCGGGCCCTTTTCGATCGGCGGATCGTATTGCGTCGCTTAAGATTGTTTTCTGCCCAATCTGAAACTTGCTTTAGCGGGTGCCATTCAAAATCTTCGAGCGGCAGAACCTCGCTTGATGAATCACGAAGGATGAGCGTGCTGAAAGCGACAAAGATGACAATGAAATTGAACATCAGCACAAACGTCATTACTATCCATCCCGGGGCGAATCCAACAGATGCTCTGGCAACAAACTCCGAAAGAGTGGTCGGCGGCCCCGGATGAATATACACCTTTAGTAGCCAACTGAGTCCGAGCAATATGAAGATCCAGAGATAGTTAGCCCGCAGTCGGCGACCGACGGCTTCCCATTCGCTGATCGTAAAGTGCGGCGAGATAAGATCGGACGAAATATGTTCGGCCCATTCCGTATCCGGCGGTATCGTCCGCGACGACAGCATCGGGGCGAAATAGCCTGTCTCAAGCACACGCACGCGATTGGCCCAGACCTCGTAATAACGATAACGGCGGGCCTCCATAAAAAGGAAGATCGAGACCAGTATCGTATTTATCGGAATCGCAAAATGGGGATTTTGCGGGGAACTGAAAACAAATGAGAGCGTTGCTCCGGCCGTGATAACCGCCCAGTTGGTCGTCGCATCCAGGCGACTACGCCATACATTCGATCGCTGGACCTCTCCACGATAGAAATGGACCATTGCGGTATTAAATTCAGCCGGCTGCAGCTTTTGTGCGATCGTTATCGGCGTCGATTTCGGTGTTTGGTTGCGCCGCCGCACTTCATCCGCGAACGCCCGAAAGGATTCGGGGACGCTGGTCGTGTGTATGTCGTCGTCTGTGGTCTGCGTTCCGATCCGGACATCTTCATTCATAAGCTGAACGGGCTGAACAATTGGGGTGAGTGGTCAAATCCCTGCAAGTATATGGTTTAACATTTTCGGTTGATGTATGCAAGAAATATTGCTCGTTGGTGCGTAGTTCACCGGCGGGATATTGCGATAGAATATCGCTGTGCTAGATGAAGATGACGAAAAATGGATGATGCTCGCGCTTGATGCCGCCCGTGCGGCTCAGGATATCGGTGAAGTGCCGATCGGAGCCTGCATCATCAGTAACACCGGCGAATTACTTTCTTCCGGATTTAACCGTACGATAACGGACTGTGACCCTACTGCCCACGCCGAGATCGTGGCTCTTCGCGCGGCGGCAACAGTTGTCGAGAACTACCGCTTAACGGGCGTGACGCTCTATACGACTCTTGAGCCGTGCGCAATGTGCGCCGGGGCTTTGGTCACCTCTCGTGTGAAGCGGGTAGTTTACGGTGCTAACGACGAACGGTTTGGGGCTATTGATACTCATTTTGGGATCGGAAAAGGTAGCGAACTGAATCACCGGATCGAATTTACTTGCGGCGTCTTAGCGGACGAGTGCCGCGAATTATTACGATCCTTCTTTCGCTCAAGACGAAAATAGTTCGCGAACTTGATATTTTCGAACCCAAACACTTATTATTGAAAGTTCGCGGAGAGGTGCGAGAGTGGTTGAATCGGGCAGTCTCGAAAATTGTTGTACCTTTGCGGGTACCGTGGGTTCGAATCCCACCCTCTCCGCCATTACATTGTCAGACCATTAGAATGTAACAGCACTTACTTGGTTTAAGCACTAAGGCTATATCTAACCTCATACAGCGATCATAAATTAATCGGAGGGCTACAAAGTTATGCCATTGACCAAAAGATTGACAGCCGAGTTTATCGGCACACTCTGGCTTGTACTTGGCGGTTGCGGTAGTGCGGTGCTTGCCGCAGCGTTTCCAAACTTGGGTATCGGGTTTGCCGGAGTTGCACTAGCTTTCGGACTTACGGTTCTAACAGGTGTCTTTGCTCTAGGGCATATTTCCGGAGGGCATTTTAATCCGGCGGTTTCGATCGGTCTTTGGGCAGGAAAGCGTTTCGACGCCAAAGACGTGCTGCCTTACATCGTGGCTCAGGTATTGGGGGCGATCGCCGGAGCTGGAATACTCTATATTATTGCCAGCGGCAAAGCAGGTTTTAGCTTGGTTGGCGGGTTTGCTGCCAATGGATTTGGTGAGCATTCACCGGGTAAATACGAGATCCTTGCGTGTTTTGTGTCGGAAGTGGTAATGACGTTCTTTTTCCTGATCGTCATCCTAGGTTCCACTCATAAACGTGCTCCGAAAGGGTTTGCTGCGATCGCGATCGGATTGTGCCTTACTTTGATCCATCTGATCTCGATACCGGTGACAAATACTTCGGTAAATCCTGCCCGCAGTACCGGACCCGCAGTATTTGTTCAGGGATGGGCATTTAGCGAATTATGGCTATTCTGGCTTGCCCCGATCCTCGGTGCATTGTTAGCCGGGTTTGTTTTCAGTTGGTTGGGCGATGACGGGAACGCATCTGATTCGGTAATCGTCGAGGAAACGGTTATCATTGAAGAATTGGCAGGTTAACGTTTCGGCCGTGTGAGTTCGCGGCTTCTTTGAAAATTAGTTTAGTACGGAAAGGTGCAAGAGCGGTTGAATTGGCTACATTGGAAATGTAGTGAACCTCAAAAGGGTTCCGTGGGTTCGAATCCCACCCTTTCCGCCATATGGTCTCAGGCTCCGCACAAGGTTTGAGTTGTGAACTCCGCTAGGCGAGGAATCGAGCAACGGTAGCGATTTCAGCTTGTGTTGCGGTAAAGTCTGAGACCACCAATATTTAATAGCTAATAGCTTGTGTCGCATAGCGACGAGGATGATTGATCGAAAGAGGCGATAGGATGTTTCCCGATGGGGATTCCCTTTCGCCTTTTTCGCTTTTCTGTTTTGTGTCATCCAAATGTTATAAATATTACGTTCGATCACAAATATATGAAACGTATCTTTAGTTGCACGCTTGCGGCATTTGTAATCCTCTCGTTTTCGGGTATTGGGACGCTGGCACAGACGATCGGCAACGATGCCGCACTCGTCGCCAAGGCGAAAAAGATCCACGCACAGGTGATCACACTGGACACGCATAATGATATTGACACCCGAAACTTCACTGACAGTGTCAACTATACGCAAGACCTCCCAAATCAGGTCAACATCCCCAAAATGATCCGCGGCGGACTGGATGTCTCCTGGATGATCGTTTATACGGGCCAGGGCGACCTCACCGAAGAAGGCTATAGAAAGGCATATCAGAATGCGATCGAAAAGTTTGATGCGATCCACCGACTCACTGAGAAGATCGCTCCGGACAAGATCGGGCTAGCACTCACGTCGAATGATGTGCGACGCCTCCATAAGGCCGGCAAGAAGATCGCAATGATCGGGGTCGAGAACGGATATCCGATCGGCACCGACCTTGGCAATATACGAAAGTTTGCCGATCTCGGTGCACGATATATGTCTCTGGCACATAATGGGCACAGCCAACTTGCCGATTCCAACACAGGCGAGAGTGATAACAAGTGGCTTTACAACGGCCTTAGTGATCTAGGCAAAAAAGCGATCATTGAGATGAACAAATGGGGAATCATCGTCGACCTCTCTCATCCCTCCAAGCAATCGAATATTCAGGCGTTGCAGCTGACCAAGGCTCCCGTCATTGCGTCACATTCGGGTGCCAGAGCTCTTTGCGATCACAGTCGCAATCTGTCGGATGAAGAACTGGAACTGATCAAACTCAATGGCGGCGTTGTTCAGGCCGTTGCATTCCGAAGCTATGTCAGCAAGGCCAAAAGCGAGTTGCG
The DNA here is from genome assembly GCA_016720705.1 of Chloracidobacterium sp. Classification (NCBI taxonomy): domain Bacteria; kingdom Pseudomonadati; phylum Acidobacteriota; class Blastocatellia; order Chloracidobacteriales; family Chloracidobacteriaceae; genus Chloracidobacterium; species Chloracidobacterium sp. The sequence continues at coordinate 262,614 of JADKKB010000007.1, forward strand.
AGCTGCCAAGACAGCCGAGATCTCAAAGGAATTGGCAGAAAAGGAGAAGTTCACTATCATCCCGAGAGCCGATGTAATGAAAATGTCTGAGGCCGATCGTAATGGCTATATGACACGCATCACCGCATTCCGAGCCAAGACAAACCCGATCATTAAGGAAAGGCTCAAGGAAATTGCACCCGATGTAAATGTTAAGGATTTTGTCGATCATATCGATTACCTTGTCAAAAAGATCGGTATCGATCACGTTGGCATCAGTTCGGACTTTGACGGCGGCGGCGGCGTCGAGGGGTGGGACAACGCAGGCGAGACGTTTAACGTCACCCTCGAACTCGTTCGTCGTGGCTACACCAAGCAGCAGATCGGAAAGCTTTGGAGCGGCAACCTCCTACGTGTTCTCGATGATGTCCAAAAAATTGCTAAAAGACTGCAATCTGTGAAATAGCAGATGCCCCCTTACGGCATAGAACCGAATCACTCTTAGACAGAATGCCCGCCAATTCGGCGGGCATTTTTACATATTCATCAAATCTATTGCAGCGTATTACCACTGCCGTTATAGAGAGCTCTTCGTCTGTTCGCGTTTACTAATCCGGCGTAACGAATTACAATTCAATATTCACAATGAGCTATCAGGTAATCGCCCGAAAATGGCGGCCACAAACATTCGAAGAGGTAACCGGTCAGGAGATCATTACGCACACTCTGCGCAATGCTCTCGAACACGACCGTTTGCACCACGCGTACCTGTTTTCCGGTGCCCGCGGCGTCGGCAAGACGACGACCGCACGACTGCTCGCCAAATCGCTCAATTGCCATAAGACATCAGGGCCCAATCTGACGCCGTGCTCCGGAGCGAATGAGGCAATGTGCCCTTCGTGCCTGGAGATTTCCGAGAGCCGCTCGATCGATGTCCTCGAGATCGACGCCGCATCTCATACCGGGATCGATGACGTTAGAGAAACGATCATTGAAAGTATCAACTTCAATCCTGCTCGCGATCGTTACAAGGTCTTTATTATTGACGAGGTCCACCAGCTTTCTAAGCCGGCGTTCAATGCTCTGCTAAAGACGCTCGAAGAACCGCCCGAACGCGTGGTCTTCGTAATGGCGACGACCGAACTGCATAAGGTGCCCGATACCATCCTGTCGCGTTGTCAGGAATTTCAGTTTCGAACCATTCCGCTACAGAAGATATACGATCGTCTGAAATTGATTGCCGATGCTGAAAAGATCAACATTGCCGAAGATGCCCTTCGCGAGATCGCCCGATCAGGTGAGGGTTCGATGCGTGACGCACAGTCAAACTTCGACCAGGTCATCAGTTTTTCCGGAGAGGCGATCACTGCCGCCGATGTAGCGAGTTCGCTTGGATTTGCCGGCGTTGAGATAATGACCCGCGTTATCACGGCGGTCACCGCACGCGACGCCAAAGATATCTTGTCGGTCGTCGATGACCTTGTCGGACGCGGCCACGATCTTCGCAACTTTTGTCGCGACTTGCTCGGGCTTTACCGCGATATGCTGGTCTATAAGGTCGTCGGCGACGATCCGAAATTCTTTGAAACTGCAGTCATCAGCCCGGAAATGATGAAAGAGTTGAGTAGCGGTTCGACTGAGGCCGACATACTTAGAGCTTTCAACTCACTCGCCGAAACCGAAACGAAACTTAAAGAAGCGACACATTCCCGATATGTGATCGAGATCGGCTTGATCAAACTCATTGAACTCAGACGGGTCGAACCGGTCGAGGATCTGCTACGGCGGCTCGAATCGATCACCGGCGGTAGTTTTGTAGCCACGCCACCTGCATCCTCACTGCATGCCGCCCCCGAAGAAAAAAAAACTCTTAAAATAGCCAATCTCGCCGCTTCTGTTCTTGCGAGTCCGCCTCCCGCAGAGACCGTTGAAGTTGCGGTTGCCGTAACGCCAGTTGAAGTGGAAACGGCGAAACCGCCCCCAAATGCCGTTGCCCCGAATGGGCAAGAACCGGAGTTCCCTCCAGACAACGACATTTTTGAAGAGCCGCCTTTCGATCCCGGATTTGAAGTTTTCGACACACCGCCGATCAACGTTGCTCCGATTGCTCCGACGCGGGAAGTTAGATCCGATCCGTCCAAAATGCCTGTGCGGCGGTTGCCGCCACCCACCGCGGACGAACTCGCACATTTCGACGATAAGAATCTTGATGCTTACTACGAGTTCAAACTACAGGTGACCGGCGACGATCTGCTTCCGATCCGTCAAAAATCGGAAATTATTAAAGCTTTATTGGATGAAGAAACGGTGATTCCCCGACAAATCCCGCGTCCGGTAACGGCACCGAAGATCGCGGCGGCGGTGGCCTATGACCTCAGCGATATGATGTCAACTGTCGAAGACGATATTTCGCCCTCAGAAATGCCAAAGTTGGGAGTTAGCCCAACCGACGACGAACTCCAGGCTTACGCAGCAGTCCATCCCGCTGTGCGTCGAGTTGTAAATGTTTTTCGCGGCAAGATCGTCGAAGTGAGTGACAATCGTCCGAAACCCCGAACATAGCTCGGGCACCCATCGTATTATTTTGATATAGTTATTGGGATCGTTACATATTGAATGAGAAGAACCTCTTTAATTGATCGGATCGGCTTATTCGGGGCTGTTTTGGTTTTGTTTTGTGCGGCTATTCCTGCATTTGGCCAGGACCAACCGTGGTCGCAAAACACTTCACCATTGCCGGCCCCTACCGGATTTGTCAATGATTATGCCGGTGTCATAGACGCCGTGACCAAACAACAACTCGAAAGCAAACTCAAACAATTTAAGGAGACTACCTCACCGTCAGTCGAGATCGCGGTAGTGACGGTTAAGTCGACCGGTGATCGAGCGATCGTTGATTATTCGCTGGCTGTTGCTCGCGGATGGAAGATCGGATCAAAACTCGACGACAACCCAAGTGCCCTTTTGCTCGTCGCCGTAGATGACCGAAAGTACTTCACGCAGATCAGTAAGGACCTCGAGGATGAACTCCCGGATGGGGTTGCGGGCAGCCTACAGCGTCAATATTTAGTACCTGAATTCCGAAAAGGCAATTACGGAAAAGGTATTGCGGATACGATCGACGCATATATTGAGACGATCAGAAACAAGGGAAATGCACCTGTACAAAAGCCGGGTGCGACGCCGACAGCGTCACGCGGAGGCGACGGATCGCCCGGCGGCACTTTGTTTTGCTGTCTGATGGTCATAATTCTTTTCATAATCGTTGTCGTCGCTTCGCGCGGAAAGGGCGGTCCGACCAAGGGCGATAAAGGGCGTTGGGGCGGAGGCGGATTTGGCGGAGGCGGCGGAGGCGGATCGGGTGCCTTGCCGTGGATCATAGGAAGTATCCTTAGCGGTGGCTCAGGTGGATCTTCGTCTTCGTCAGGTGACTGGGGTTCGTCATCGGGCGGCAGTGATTGGGGCGGATTCGGCGGCGGCGGTGATTTCGGCGGCGGCGGGTCCGGAGGAGATTGGTAGAAGATGAAGCAGCACTTTCAGGCATTTATTGACGATCTGGTATCGACCCACGGCAGCAACCTGGCCTCGGTCATTCTCTACGGTTCTGCGGCGGCAGGTGACTTCGTCCCTCGTCAATCGGATTTCAATATTCTTATCGCATTGAAAAAGATCGGTCCCGAGGAACTTCGCAGTGCTCACGGGTGCGTACGTGAATGGCGGCGAATGGGAAACCCTGTTCCTGTATATTTCACCGTCTCGGAATTGCAGAACGCGGCGGACGTCTTCCCGATCGAGTTTTACCAGATGAGTATCGCCCACAAAGTGCTTTATGGTACCGACGTGCTGGCAGGACTTAACATATCTGACAAATTTCTGCGGCATCAGGCCGAGTACGAGCTTCGCTCAAAACTCATCCAGCTTCGACGACAGTATATACCAGCGTCGATGTCGGTCGAGGGCCTCACGGCACTAATGGCCGAAAGTCTTTCGAGCTTTGCTGCTCTATTTCGTGCCGTATTGATCATCAAGGGAGTAAACCCGCCGGTCACAAAACACGAGATCGTTGAAATGACGGCTCAGCACCTCGGCGTAGACATTACGCCGTTTGAGAAAATATTCAATATCCGTGAAAATAATGCAGCCGGAACATTGAATGAGATTTCTGCAAACGCCCTCTTTGGCGAATATATGGAGCAGATCGAGAAAGTAATCGACGCAGTGGACGCCGCCGGACAGTGACAAACCGCGGTTTATTGGCAAATTTATCACTATCAGGAGATCTAATATGAAAAGAGCGATTTTATTATCAATAGTTTTGTTTGCGGCATTCGGCCTCAGCGGATGCAGTTACAATGACCTTACGGCTAAGCAGCAGCAGATCAAGGGCAAATGGGCGAACGTCGAAAGTGCGCTCCAAAGACGTGCTGACCTCATCCCCAATCTAGTCGAAACCGCCAAAATGGCGGGTATTCAAGAGCAGGAAGTATTCGGCCAGATAGCAGATGCCCGTTCGCGTCTATTGAATGCAACCGGCGCGGCACCGACGACGCCAGGAGGCGACAAAACACCGGAGCAAAAGCAGGCAGTGATCGACGCCAACAACAGTTTCGGCGGCACTATCGGACGCCTTTTGAGTCTTCAGGAAAACTATCCCGTGTTGCGATCGAACGAAGCATTTATGAAGGTGCAGGATGAGCTTTCGGGTACGGAAAATCGGATCAACACTGCTCGCTTGGATTTTAACGATGCAGTTACGTCCTATAACACCACTCGCAACTCGTTTCCGGCCGTGCTCACCGCAGGCTTGCTTGGCTTTAAGGAAGAACCATTTTTCCAAGCTGACCCGGCAGCCAAGACTGCTCCGAGCGTAGGTGATGCTAATTCAATGCGTAAGACGCAACCTGCGGCACCCGTTGCTCCACCCGTACCGGCGGCACCGGTAGCACCGGTGAACGCGGCACCGACTAAGCCGTAGTTGACTTGTGCTCAGATCAAGAAAGGACACGAAACAGATCGGGATCATCCCACCTTGTTTCGTGTCCTTTTAATTAGTTTTGACGTGACCGGCTAAAATCCTCTTGAATTACACATCGAGCAATGATCGCAGGGCTTGTTTCCGGGTTCAAAACCGCAAGTCGCCCCGTCTGGTTCATTTGCGAATACAGTATCCGCCAACGCTTCGAGCATTTTGAGTTTTTGCAGGCTTGGGTGCTTCTGGGCAGAAAGTAACGATCGTCGTTGGTCGTTCGAATGTGAAGACTCCAGTGCGTCGAGGCGTCCGTTTATCGTATCGAGTAATGTTCTGATCGCTGCGAGGTCGCTCGGATTCGAGTCGGCAGTGATAAGTTGGGCGATCTGTGAAGCCAGGTCTTTGATATTGCCGCTTTCCATTTCCAAAACTATTTAGTAACTCCCGGCAAAAGATCAATGTAGTCCACAACCCCAACTATCGCCGAATCAATTGCGGCACCGGCCTGGCCCGTGGACGCGGTCGATGCTCCCCAACCTTCCTGAACGATTATTACCGTGTCACCCTCGCCGGCATTGACAGAGTCCAGAGCGATGCAAGTGTACTCCATATCTTCGCCCTCCGGAGTGATCTGGCGGCAAAGCATTATACGCGTGCCCTCGTAACGCTGATTTTTCTGCGTTGCGACGACGTTGCCGATAACCCTTGCCAAAAGCATTTAATTTATCTATCCCTGAAAAACGTGGGCCTCAGAATCGATGATCCCGACGATCGTACAGTCAGTCGGCGTCTCGTCGCGTTTGAATGGAAACGAAGCCTCTTTTCCGCGACACCAAAAGACCAACTCACCCGTACCGGCACCGACGGCATCAAGTGCGATCATCGGCGAACCCTTTGGGTTGAGATCCGCATCCAGCGTCTGCACGATCAGCATCTTTCGGCCCTCGAGCGTCTGATTTTTGACAGACGAGACAACGGTTCCGATTACACGAGCGATCTGCATTTAAGTATTAACGAGGAATCTGTAGAATTACTTCCCGGCGGCGGTAAAATCGATCTCATCGATCACGCCGATGATGGCCGCATCGACCGGACAATCTTTGTTGCCCTCAGCGAGTCTCGCCGATGAACCGGAAACCACCATCACCTTTTCGTGGTAACCCGCACCGACAGTATCGACCGCCACCGTGTAGCCGCTCTGATCCGAGCCATCCAAATTGATGGGCTTAACAATGAGCAATTTCTTGCCCAATAGCCGTTCATCTTTCTGTGTGGACACAACAGTGCCTAAAATGCGTGCGATTATCATTTGTGCGTTGCTGGTTGCCCGCAGTTGCGATAGATTTCACCGTCGAACCGCAATCAATTACTTTTTGACGATCGGTAAAGTTTCGTCGACGCTTGCGTGCGGACGCGGGATAACGTGAACGCTCACAAGTTCACCGACGCGTCTGGCGGCTGCCGCCCCGGCATCAGTTGCCGCTTTTACAGCGGCGACATCTCCGCGGACGATCGCAGTGACAAATCCGGCTCCGATCTTTTCGTATCCGACGAGCTGTACGTTGGCAGCTTTGACCATTGCGTCGGCCGCTTCGATCATTGCCACGAGGCCCTTACATTCAACCATTCCCAATGCTTCTTGCATTTAGTTTTGCTCCTAAAATTACTTGTAGAACTCTACGTTTTGTTAAGTCTAACTCAAGTTGGCCGCTTGGCTCAAAAGCTCTATCAATTCTTCTCGCGTCAGCGACACTTTCGCACCATTTCCGCCTGTCTCTACGTTCGGCTCACTCTTAGAACCGCACACGATCCCATTGTCATGTAGATACCCGCACGACTGACATCGTGCGGCATCGGTCAGGTATCCGGCTTTCTCTCGGATGTTAATAAGCTTTTCGATAGCGTCGGCCGGCAGATCGACGGCGCCCCCGAGTGTTTTGGCGAGTATCGCGATCTTGGCCGTGTGTTCGAGAGTCTCCAGGCGGTCAAACGCCTGCCAGAGGTCTTCGCCGTATGCGACCGCACCGTGGTTTGCCATCAGAAGTGCATTGTGGTGTTCGACATACGGTTTCATAGCCTCGGTCAACTCATTTGTGGACGGTGTACCGTAATCGGTCAAGGGCACACAACCGAGAGTCAGTATGACTTCCGAAAGAATCGGCTTGTCGATCGCAAGGCCCGCGACGGCAAAGGCGGTTCCGTGCGGCGGATGAGCGTGACATACGGCTTTTATATCCGGACGCATCTTGTAGATCAGCAGGTGCATCGCGAGTTCCGAGGATGCCTTTTTGTCAGTCAGCGGCTTGCCGTCCATATCGGTCAGAGCCAGACAATCCTCCGTCATTCGTCCTTTGCACGTCATCGTCGGAGTCGCAAGTACCGTATCGTTATCAAGCCGAAAACTTACGTTGCCGTCCGAGGACACAACGTAGCTTCGTTCGTAAAGTAATTTGCCGATCTCAACGATCAGTTTTCTAGCCTGAGATTCGTCCATAAACAAGGAATCCACAGATTAACATAACAACTCGGTGCCAGTTAACCTGTGGAATCGAATATCGAAAATTCTAACGGTGAACGTGATGTGTCGCCGGCGGGGGAACGTGGCCGAGTGGCAACTCTTCCATACTCCTCAAATCCGCATCCGTTGAAACTGCCGGCAGATCTTGCTGAAGTTCTCGGATCTGGCTCTTCAATTCAAAGTTCTCCTGCCGAAGTTGCTCCATTTCGACACGTATCTGGCGTTTATATTCCCGATTCATTCCCCTATGGCGGTTGCCGAATCGTCCGCCGCCGATAGTTACGAAAAAGCTCGCAATAAACAGCCCCAACGAGAAAGCCCCGATGAACGGCACAATACGTTTAATAAATCCCTTCGTGTCCATTTAATTAAAACCTCAATACTACTATTCGATCACTATAAAGGAAATACGTCGGCATCACCCGATCGGATTCAAAAAAAGACGGTTAACACACAACCGTGGCGGATACCGTAAAACACCAAAGCTATTCAATGGACGACATCCGCTACATCTATCATATAACTTCGAACGGCTCGTGAAAAGCCTTTTTCATCGCGCACCTAAATTTCACCAAAATTCTTCCTGATCTTGACCCGTGAGTGGTAAGGATCGGCACTACGGTAAAGTTCAAGGTTGCAAAATCATTTGTCGTAGTTAAATGACGCCCAAGTCTACAAACGCACCAATAATCACGACGCGTTGCTCACGATCAAGACTCGGAATAATAGTAAGATGATAGCGGAGCGACAATACGTTGTATCAAAGAAGACGAGTCGTACAAGGCCGAGGACTCATCGACGGGTAGACCGATCAAACTCGAAAAACGCTAACTGCATCGTTGCCGATACCGATATTTTGATCTAAACTCAGCGTTTTACCGAGCAATACACAATGATCGCTTACCTGTCCGGCAAACTCTTAGAAAAGCACGCTAATACTGTGATCATCGACGTCGGCGGCGTCGGGTACGAGGTCTCGATCCCGTTGTCCACCTTTTACGAGTTGGGTGATATCGGTACCGAAATTAGTTTGCGGATCTTTACACACGTCCGCGAAGACGCCATTCAGCTATTTGGGTTTAAGACGCTGCGCGAACGTGACCTTTACCTTCGTCTGATTTCAGTTCAAGGGATCGGTGCAAAATCAGGTATTACGATGCTGTCGGGAATGAGTGCGGACGAGATCATTCTGGCTCTTCGCACCGACGATCTGGCACGTCTGACATCGATCCCGGGAGTTGGACGCAAAACCGCCGAACGGCTTGTGATCGAACTCCGCGACAAGGTCGGCGAACTTGTGCAGGGCGGTAACTCTGCTTTGGATAACGTCAGCGGAGCTCAAATTCCGGCCGACGATATATTCGAGGACGCTGTCTCAGCACTCACCAACCTGGGGTATCAAAGGCCTTTGGCAGAAAAGTCTCTCAAACAAGCGGCACAGGAAGGCGTCGAAATGTCGGTTCAAAAACTGCTTCGTCGCGGCCTGCAAATTTTGGCAAAATAGACGCCCTCAAATGCTCGAGATCGCCCGACATCTACGCAACGACCTTGCTCGCCTTGACCACAAAGCACTTTTTGCACTGGTTTATGCCGCCATCGGGTTGACCTGTATCACATATTTCAAAAATCCCGACTACCTCGCAGCGATACTTGCGAATACGCGGTTTGCCGCGATTGGAGATGAGGCTGCACGTCCGACCGCCAACAATTTATACAGTCTGATCTGGTGGGTAGCGGTTTCGATGACCTTCTACTTTGTTATTCCCGTATTGTTCGTAAAATTCGTACAAAAGCGGAATTTGAGTGACATTGGGATCGCATTTGCCATCGAGAAAGGCTTCTTGAAACTACTTTTCTTTTGCATCGCTGTTATGTTGCCGATAGTTTACTGGATGTCGCTGACATCTAGTTTTTCGGGTAAATATCCCTTTCTTAAGGTCTATAACGGTGATCCATACCTTGGTTCGACACTGATCATCTGGGAACTCGTATATTTCCTGCAGTTTTTCGGACTGGAATTTTTCTTCAGGGGTTTTCTGGTTCATAGCCTAAAACCTTCGCTTGGTTTTTATTCGATCCTCGTGATGACAGTGCCGTACTGTATGATCCACTTTCAAAAACCGATGCCCGAGGCGTTTGCTGCCATTTTCGCCGGCATCTTTTTAGGATGGATCAGTTACAAGAACGGTACGATCTGGCTCGGGTTAGTACTTCACTGCACCGTTGCCTTCTCGATGGATATTTTGGCTTTGTACGCTAAAGGGCTATTATTTTGAAAGTGGATACACCTGAGGCAATAGACCTTCGCAATACCGGCTCAGACGAGGAGACTCAGTTTGACACATCACTGCGCCCGACGCAGTTGGGTGACTACATCGGACAAAAGAAGGTAAAAGAAAACCTTCGGGTGTTTATGAAAGCAGCCTTGAAACGCCGCGAAGCACTCGACCACATTCTGCTCTCCGGCCCGCCCGGACTCGGCAAAACCACTCTATCAAATATTGTCGCGAACGAAATGGGCGCGGCGCTCAAATCAACATCCGGCCCGATCATTGAAAAGGCAGGTGACCTGGCGGCGATCCTGACAAATCTGGACGAGGGCGATGTGCTATTCATCGACGAGATTCACCGCCTAAATCCTGCGATCGAGGAGATACTGTATCCCTCGATGGAGGATTACAGCCTCGATATTATGATCGGTCAAGGCACCGCCGCCCGCTCGATCAAACTCGAATTGCCGAAATTCACTTTGATCGGTGCGACCACACGACCGGGAATGTTGACGGCCCCGCTTCGGGGGCGATTTGGCATTGTCTTTCATCTTGATTTCTACGGCACCGAAGACCTGCAAACCATCTGCGAACGCTCAGCCGGAATTTTGAACGTCGAGATCGACGCGAGTGGATCGCTCGAGATAGCCCGCCGCGGGCGTGGAACGCCGAGGATCGTCAATCGTCTACTCCGGCGTGTTCGCGACTTTGCCGAGGTCGATCACGACGGTCGGATCAACGAGCACGTCGCCGGCGACGCTCTCGACCGAATGGAGGTCGACAGCTTTGGACTTGATGAGATCGACGCCAAATTGCTAAAGACCATCATTGAGAAGTTTGACGGCGGCCCGGTTGGCCTGAGCACGATCTCGGCCGCCATTCACGAAGAAAAAGAGTCGATCGAGGAGATCATCGAACCATATCTGCTCCAGATCGGTTTTCTGAATCGCACTCCGAGAGGTCGAACTGTCACCCGACGAGCCTACGAACATTTCCGAATTCCCCCGCCGCCGTCGGCGGGCATTGCTGCCGGATTGTTTGACGAATGATCATTTGCCCATATTTCTAAACTTCGACGGATCAAATATTGCCGATATAGATCGATTACGCGATAATTAGGTCATTATGAAAATGACTGCAATGATCGCCGTTACCATTCTGGTATTTGCTGCCTCAATTTCAGCTCAAAATCGGTTCGATGGATATAACGTTATCGTCGATGCCGCTCGGACGCACACAAAAGCGACTTGCGCGGTTCGATATGTACCGCCTGCGACGACCATTACGATCACTGACCTAAACCCATCGACAGCGATGAAGGTTTCGTCGTGCGGCGGTTCCGGGGCATCGCTGATACAAAAGACATCCACGACTGCACAAGTTCGTGCTGCCGACACCGACTACAAGTGGTGCTTTCAGGGCGAGGACAAGGCATATCGCATTTCATTTCAAGGCGATCAGTATTCGGGCCCAATAACCTATATCGTTGCCGCAAAATCCGATGAGCGGTCGCGCGGATTTTATAATATCCGCGATTTTGGTGCTGTCGGTGACGGCCAGACCGACGACACGATCGCGTTTAAGAGTGCGATGGCCGCGTTGGCTACGGATAATGGCGGCACGCTAACGATTCCCGACGGCGACTATGTGATCACCTCGCCGGTGACGGTCCCTTCCGGCGTGATCATTCAGGGAACGAACGGTCTCCATTCGATGGCATCGACCAGTGATCTGACTCGCAAGAACCCAGCCCGAATTACTCTACGCGGTGCAAAAACGTCGCTGTTCCGCATCGGAGAATGCACTGAAAACGTGTCATTCAGGGATATTGAGCTTTTTTCCCAAAGCAACGATGACACTAACGGCTTCGAAGCCTACGGTGCATTCATCTCATCCCAGGGCTTTAATTTTGATCGGGTCACATTTCAGAATTTCAATCGTGGCATTAACGCCTATGGACTACCGCAGACAAACCTCGCATGGCAATTTGACTACGTCAAGATCAACGCTTGTCGATTTATATTTAACCGGGACACAGGACTTTTTGTGAACTCCCGCAATACTGACTGGAAGATAACGGGTAGCCTTTTCGTCAATCCGCGAAAGCAGAACGGACAAAATGCCAACTCGATGCACTTTGAAAGGGTCGGAATGGTATTGATCGAGGACACCTTCAGCGGAGGCTTTTCAAACGCACTCGGCGGTACCTTTATCAACATACTCGATAGCGGAACAACGACGATCATCGGGTCGCAAGCCGAGGCGATGACCGCTTCGATCGTGTACAACGCTGTGGAAAATCCCAATGCGGGCGACTATTCTTATCCGATCACGATCGTTAACTCGATCTTTGAGGATCCGATCATTTTCAAGGCTCGCCGCACCCTCGTCTCAACCGGCAGTTTGTATGGAGCTAAGACGTGGTCGGCCGATAATCGCGTCCGCGTTTATTCGACCGGCGACCGATTCTGCTACGACGGCTACATTCTAGGTTGTCGCGGTTTAGGCAAGTCCAATTTTGATCGAGCTACCGTCGTCTTTATGACCGGCCAACCGTCGGAAGGCCAGGTCCAAGGCCACCCGACATTCTTTGGTACCGACGTCCAGTTCGGCTCCGGTGTCCAGTTCCCCGCAATGCCGGTCAACACTCTGCCCGCCGGCAAACCAAACGGAACAATGGTCTACTGCTCCGACTGCCGCCGCTCAACCACCCCCTGCCAAGGCAACGGTAACGGAGCCCCGGCAATGATGGCGGGGAATCAGTGGAGTTGTTTATAGTAGACACCTACAAGGACTGTCGCCAAATGCTCGGATTTGGATACATAGTTTACTTCTCCCCTGCAGAAAACCGGAGGTGAATATGTTTGTATTACGTAATCGATTGACGTTGCCTGATAAGTCTAGAAAGCGGGCATCATTCTGGGTCGTGCTTTTGCCGTTTGTCGCAATCGCTTTTTTTGCTACTACACTAATTGCCCAGAACACGCGCGCCATTAAGAAAAAACAGGTTGTTAAACCAACAATTTCGGGGCGCACGTCTGCAAACTCGAGCAAGATGAGGATAAAGGTTCGCAAGAACGATGTGTCTAGATTTGAGGTTCGAACAGGGACCCCTTCAAGTCCAGCGAGTTTCAATGACGACACTCGTTCGCTTTCGGACGAAGTCACAAACGAGATGAGACAGTTGTTCAATAGTCGCCCGGAATTTGAGTTCGAAACACCTAAAACGGGAAAGACAGAGATCGTACCAACAGACCGAACCTTGGCCAGGCCGGACATCATTCCGCTCGCGCCGATGCCGACCCCTGCACTTACCTTCAATGGGATGAATCTTACGGCAAACGGAGCAGGTTGGCCGCCCGATACGGTTGGCGATGTCGGGGTAAATCACTATATTCAAGCAGTAAACTCGTCAGTTCGAATCTTCAATAAGGCCGGCACGACACTGTCTACATTCACGTTTGCATCCTTATGGGCGGCAGCGGGATCGGGGACGCCTTGTGATACGGGCAATAAAGGCGACCCGACCGTTGTGCATGACCCGAACACCGGCAGGTTCGTCGTGGCCGACTTTGCATGGAGCAATACTAAGGACGGCCCCTACTACGAATGTGTAGCCGTATCAAAAACCAGCGATCCAGTCGTGGGTGGTTGGTGGCTTTATGCTATCCGATCAGATGACGCTACACATCCATGGCTACCGGATTATCCCAAAATGGGCATTTGGCGCGACGCACTATATATGGGCACCAATATGTTCGATTGCACAAATTCATCATGTTCGGCAGCGACGTACCAAGGGGCCCGAGCATACGCCTTCAATTTTGCAAAAATGGCAGCCGGACTAACTCTTACTGCCAATGATGTTCAGGTAGTAGATATGGGCTCCAGCCGATTTACCGTAATCCCTGCTAATTATCGCGGCACCCTGCCGCCGCCGAGTACTCCAGCCTACTTTGTGGGTGAATCAGGGTCGCTATACGCATTCGAAGTGTTCAAGTTTAGTGTTAATTTCACCACACCTGCACTTTCTACCTTCAGTGGACCGACAAATGTAACCCAGTCGAGTTACACGGTCGGGTCCGCCACCTCTCCAGTTCCGGCAGGGGGGAGCGGTTCGATCGAAACGCTTAACGAGCGGATGATGATGCAGGCACAATATCGAAATATCAGCGGCGTCGAGTCCGTGTGGGTTAACCATTCGACCGGCACGGCTTCCACCAGCACTCCGGTTAGCATTCAATGGGCCCAGATCAATGTTACAGGCGGCACTGTGGTAACAACTCCCGTCCAACAGCAAATTTTTAATAATGGAGCCGACGGCGTAAATAGGTTTATGGGATCTCTTGCAGTTGATCGATTAGGAAATATGGCGATCGGATATACTGCCGCCAGTTTGACGTTGGCTCCGGATATCAGATATGCAGGCCGGCTCGCGAGTGACACGCCGGGGACATTGCCGCAAAGTGAGGTCACATTGCTACCGTCCGTGGCTCGCAGTGTTCAAACGACCTATACGCGATGGGGTGATTACAGTTCTATGTCGGTGGACCCTGTGGATGATTGCACGTTTTGGTATACCAATCAGTACTACGCCGCTGTAGGAACGGACTGGAATACTCGTGTCGGTAAATTTGTCTTCCCAGGATGTAGCTCTCCCACCGCAGGAAATGTTATTGTATCCGGTCGCGTTTTACTAGCGAACGGAATCGGTGTAAGCGGAGCATCCGTCACAATCGCCTCCCCTGACGGGTCAACCAGAAGCGTGCTGTCGTCACCGCTTGGTTATTACAGTTTTACCGGCATCGAGTCAGGCCAATCATACATCGTTCAGGTTTCGTCCAAACGATTTAGTTTTACATCGAGAGTCCTGACGGTAGACAACACAATCGAAAATCTAGACTTCGTCGCACAATAATAGCTCAAATGGAGCAATAAAAAAGAGCCTCGCCGATCGGCGAGGCTCTTTTTACTTTCTACAGGTCGGCTATCCGACTAATCGTCTTCTTCGTCCATCGCTAGCAGCGAGGCTGAGGTTACGAGGTCGTCTTCGCCGCATTTGATGAGCGTGACGCCCTGGGCACTACGACCAGTTTCGCGGATCTTGTCGACGCCCAAGCGTATCAATTTGGCCTGTTGGGTGATGATCATGATCTCGCTGTCGTCCTCGACCGGAAATGCCGCAACGACCTTGCCGGTCTTTTCGGTCGTCTTCATATTGATGACGCCGATGCCGCCGCGTTTCGTCAGGCGATAGCTATCGACCGTCGTCTGCTTGCCAAAGCCCTTTTCAGAAACCGAAAGGATCTTTTCAGTCCCCTCGGGTGAGACGGCACATACTGAAACAACGAAGTCACCTTGCCTGAGATTTACGCCACGCACGCCGCGTGCGACGCGTCCCATCGGGCGAACGTCAGACTCGTTAAACTTCACAGCCATTCCGTCGTGTGTTGCGATAAATATCTGCCGCTTTCCGTCGGTGCGGATGATATCGAGCAGTTCGTCACCCTCGTCGATGTTGATCGCATTGATGCCCGAGGCACGAATGTTCTGGTAATCGGCTAATGACGATTTCTTGATAATGCCCTGCTTGGTGACCATCGTCAGATAGATCTCCTCAGCAAAGTCGCGAACCGGCATAACTGCCACCAGTTTGCGTTCTTGGGAGAGTTGTACGAGATTTACCACGGCCTTGCCGCGTGCTGACGTATCGCCCTCAGGGATCTCGTGGACCTTCATCTTAAAGACCTGGCCATCATCGGTGAAGATCATCAGATAAGCGTGTGTCGAGGCAATAAATAGATGCTCGACAAAGTCTTCATTCTTCGCCTTAGCCCCGAGACGTCCCTTGCCACCACGTCCCTGACGGGTGTACGCCGTCACGGGCGTACGCTTGATGTAGCCGGCATTGGTGACCGTGATCGCCACGTCTTCGTCGGGAATCAGGTCCTCGATACTCAGTTCGACTCCGGCATCCACGATAACGGTCCGCCGTTCGTCACCAAAAAGTCGTTTGACCTCGATGAGTTCATCCGTAATGACCTGACGTAAAACGCTTTCGTTTTGGAGAATATTTTCGAGTTCGGCAATGTACTTGATGATCTCGGCATATTCGTCGAGAATCTTCTGACGTTCGAGCGCCGACAGGCGACGCAACTGCAGATCAAGGATCGCCTGCGCCTGTATGTCTGAAAAGTCCAGACTCGTGATGACCTTATGCAATTCTTTGACGAACTGCTCTTTCGACTTGTCGCCGGTGACACCGCGCCACGATGCTATTTCGCCTGCGGTCGCGAGATTTGCGGTCAGCCACTGCCTGGCTTCATCCACCGAACGCGAGTTGCGAATTGTCGGGATTATGTAATCCAGTGCGTCGATCGCCTTATTCAAGCCCTCTAAAATATGAGCCCGTGCCATCGCCTTTCGCAGATCAAACTCGGTCCGGCGCCTGACCACTTCGCGGCGAAATT
This sequence comes from Chloracidobacterium sp., assembly GCA_016720705.1. Taxonomy (NCBI): domain Bacteria; kingdom Pseudomonadati; phylum Acidobacteriota; class Blastocatellia; order Chloracidobacteriales; family Chloracidobacteriaceae; genus Chloracidobacterium; species Chloracidobacterium sp. The sequence continues at coordinate 278,820 of JADKKB010000007.1, forward strand.
CGACAAAGGCCTCGAGCATCTGCTTGAGCGTCAGTACCTTTGGTTGGCCGTCGACGATAGCGATGCTGATGATGCCGAATGACGACTGCATCGGCGTCAGTTTGTAAAGCTTGTTGAGGACGACCTGCGGGACAGCATCGCGCTTTAGCTCAATGACGATGCGCATACCTTCGCGGTTGGATTCGTCGCGGATCTCGGAGATACCGTCGAGGCGCTTTTCGTGAACCAGCTCCGCGATCTTTTCGATCAAGCGTGCCTTATTGACCTGATACGGCAGTTCGGTGATGACAACCGCGTCCTTCACCCTATCGCCGCGGCCGATCTCGTCAACTACCGCCCGTGCTCGAACCTGAATAATCCCTCGGCCGGTCTTATATGCACGGTGAATTTCCTCGCGGCCATAAATAAATCCGGCGGTCGGAAAGTCAGGCCCCGGAACAAATGTGATCAATTCGTCGATCGTTATCGCCGGGTTGCGGATCAGTTCGATCGTCGCTTCTAATATTTCAGTTAAGTTGTGCGGCGGTATCTTTGTCGCCATTCCGACCGCGATGCCTTCGGAACCGTTAACGAGTAGGAGCGGTATTCGCGTCGGCAAAACCTTTGGCTCAGACAGCGACTCGTCGTAATTCGTCTGGAAATCAACGGTCTCCTTTTCGATATCATCGAGCACTTCGCCCGTGATCTTCGCAAGGCGAACCTCGGTGTAACGCATTGCTGCCGCATTATCGCCGTCGATCGACCCAAAATTACCCTGCCCGTCAACGAGCGGGTAGCGCATTGAAAAGTCCTGCGCGAGTCTGACGACCGTATCGTAAACAGCTGTGTCGCCGTGCGGATGATATTTACCGATCGTATCGCCCACGATACGAGCACTTTTCTTGTACGGCTTGTTGTGGGTATTTCCAAGCTCGTTCATCGCCCACAATACTCGGCGATGAACCGGCTTTAACCCATCGCGAACATCCGGCAGTGCTCGGCCAATGATGACCGACATTGCATAGTCGAGATACGACCGCCGCATCTCGTCTTCGATATTGATCTGATTACGTTCTAGTGCGTCCATGTTCAGTAATATTAGGAAACTAAGAGTCAAAAGTCCGCTAGATTTTTATTAAGCGAATCAAAAGTTAACAGCCGAAAAAAAGTGTGGATTAAGATCCAAATCTAATGTATTATCAAGTCTACAGGCTTGATAGCCTGCAACGCAACACCCTGAGACGTTCGCACTCAGTATCTCATCCTTTAGCATGTTTCATTTCAATCGATTTCTCGTGATATGCAGTTATGCCAGCCACTAAAACCTCGATTGAAAATCGTAGCTATTATCATTATTCGCTTAGGCTCGTCGTTCTGGCCAGGGTGAAATCTGGGCGCGGCGTAACATGGGAGGAATCAGCATAGGCCAAAGATGCTTCCGCGACCGGTGTCTGCTCTCACATGCGAAGGCCCATCAGGCGAGGCAGGATAGTACTGCTGTCGTTAGAGTTACCACCTGATATGCGCAGGTTTGACCAAGACAAAAAGGAGTACGCGGTATGGGTGATCGTTCGTCGGTGCATTCGTATCGCGGTTGGCACTACGGAATCGAAATACGCAACTGCGTGCGCGTTTGTCGGCAAATCGCCGCCTTCAGGATTTGCTGAACACCCGACACGCATCTAAAGCATCTCGCGAGGTAAGTTCGGTCCCGATGGATTTTGTCAGGTAATTGATCCCGGTAGCCGGTTTCAGGGAGGTTCAGGCAGGGCCGAACGCCGAAAGGAAACTCGTTTTCCGATTCCGGAGGATCTTGTCCTCGAGGTACGGGACGAGTCACACGACAGTATTTCGACCGAGGCCACAGTTACGACAAATATCAGTTTAGGCGGGGCGGTCGTTTTTACCCAGTTCGATTCGGAGCTTGGGTCGTTTGTAAGGGTCAAGAGCAAAAGGCACGACGTTGAGCTGCTTGCTATTGTACGTGGCCGACGCGAAGGTCCAGGAGACTCTTCCCGCCTTATTATCGAGTTCGTTGACCGGATATTTCCATTGGAAGGTATCGGTGAGAGGAACTTTGATGTGATTTCAATGCTCGGATTTAAGCTCCCGATATGGCCAGAAAACAAAAATCCAAACGAAACCGTACGAAACAAACAACTGCGCGACCGTCGCCGTCCCTCTGCCGCGTTTGCATCCGGGAAACATTTGATGAGTTGAGGTTCGAAACCACCGAAGTGAGAATAGTGTCTCGGTTTGGCGCTTCTTTCGACTTATCCCGTGAATGCCGCGTAGGCACATTAATACAGCTTGAGCTCCCGCTCGAGCGAGAGCTTCGTGCTTTCAGTCACGATGACGAGTTATATAAAGTTATTGGCCTGATACAACATTCTCAAGTAGCCGCGAAAGGATCGAAATCCCTGTACGAAGTGAACGTGATGTTTATCGGAAGACATTTCCCTGATAGCTATTTTTCAAATCCGCTTCAGGCATATCGGTTACAGCGCCAGAATGACGACGGCACATGGGATTTGACCGAATGCTCCAGCCAATACAAACATCGCCGTTTCCCAAGGATCAGGATCAAACTACAAGTTGAGATCGGCCTGATCCAAAAAAACGAGCGGACGATTTTGAAAGAAAATACCGTGACCTGCGATATCAGTTCCGCCGGCGTGGCCGTAATCTCCAAGTTACCGGCGGAGGTCGGGGACAAGATCAAATTCGCTTGTGCAGACATGGACTTCTACGCGATCGCTGAAGTCCTGCGCCGGCGGAATCATTTTGGTCTCCAAGATATTCTTCATTTGAAATTCGTCGATTTTCACTTCCCGGTCGAGAGATTGATTTTCAGCCGGGTCGGGATGACGGCTAAGTCGGCAAGTGCCGCGTGATCGAAATACCGCGACCACTGCTTCGCAACAAAATACAAGCTTAGGTTCGCACCATTCCACGGGAATCTAATATCGAAAATTTTTGTAGTAATATTGTTCGATTTTGTATATCATTAGGTTTAGTAGGTGAAGATCCTACCATCAGATTTCTTAACTACCCAAAAGAAAAGAACCCTACTTTTGACTCCTCGCTGGGTTCTCAATAAAAACCAAAATATATCGAAACCTATTAGAGGACCGAAGAATGGAACCAAGCGTCGCAGAAAAAGAGAATAGACGAATTCAGCGAATTTCGCTTCCGTTGCCCGTTAGAGTTGAGGTACTCGTCGACGGCACGGTCAATTGGAATGAGATCACGAGGCTTTCAGACGTTTCTGCTTTCGGTGCCGGTTTCAGTCTCAAACGACCAATCAAGCGCGGCCGCCTAATGTTGTTGACGATCCCTATGCCGCGACAGTTGCGGTGCTTCGATTACGGCGAAGCTCAATATCGTATCTGGGCATTAGTACGCCGGTGTATCGCGATCGAACAACGCTCGGGCGAACCACTATTCTCCGTAGGCGTCGCATTTGTAGGCAAAAAGCCGCCCGAGGGCTATCACAGCCACCCAGCTCGGCTTTACGATACCACTCATCAGGAATCCGAAGGTCTTTGGCACCTTGTCGAGGCCGACCTTAATAAAGACGATAGTGACCTCCCAAAGGATCTAAGGCGTCAGACAAGATTTCACATTCCGGAATCGCTCATTCTCGAACTGATGGACGAGAACGGTGACGTTATAAAGTCGGAAACGACTGTCACCGAGAACATCAGCCTTGGCGGAGCCGCAGTGTTCACCCAATTTGACGTAGAGGCCGGATCTTTCATACGTGTTACCAGTCTGCGTCATAATATTCAGATAATCTCAGTTGTGCGAGGAAAGCGCGTCGGCCCGGACGGCATTACGCGACTGCACATTGAGTTTATCGATCGATTTTTCCCACTCGAGGGTATCGAATGATATCTTTAAGAAACTAAACCCACAATGCCTCCCCAACCCCTTCTCCAAGGCATTATTTATGAGAAGTAAAATGGAACATCCCAACAACGAAAAACGCACGGCCGAAAGGTCATCAACCCAACTCCGAACCCTTGTCCAAGTTAAAGAGGCCGATGATGTTAACTGGAAAGAGATAACGAATGTCACGACCGTATCCCGAAACGGGGCCGGATTTACATTATCGCGACGGTGTAGCGTAGGTAGATTGATCTCCCTTGTACTACCGATGCCGGTCGAATACCGAGCGTACGACCATAAGGCAAAGGTGTATCCCGTATTGGGATTGGTCCAATATTGCAATGCCGTCGAAAAAGACGGTTTTGAAACGTTCCATATCGGTGTTGGATTCATCGGAAAGGATGTTCCCGAAAGTTATAAGGCCGATCCACTCCAGGGATACCGTATAACCGGGGTAACTGATTCCGGGCTCTGGAAATTCACCGAGTCAGAATCCGCATTCAAACCGCGTCAAACACCGCGACTATGGGCTTCGGTCGATGTCACGATCTCACTTATCAAGAAGGACAGACTCCCATCAGACAAGGAAACCGCTGTCACCAACAACATAAGTGCGAAAGGCCTTTCGGCCATCTGTAAACTGTCCGCCGAGATCGGTGACCGGGTGAAACTTGCGTGTAAGGAATACGATTTCTACGCGATCGCGATCGTTCGAAACTGTAAGCCCGCGGATAACGGCAATTCGATCCACCTTGAGTTTTTAGAAAACAGCTTTCCGATGGAAAAGCTTTACGCGGAGCGAGCAGCGGCAATTATGCAAGCACGTGAGGCCTTGGCCGAAAGTGCGGAGCCGGTTGCAGAGGCCAAAGTCGAGGAGGCCAAAGTCGAAGAACCCCAAGACGAACCCGCCGACGAATCGACACCGATCGCAGCTGATTATTCAAGTGCAGGGTTTGAACTTCTGCGGTATTGACCTTAACCTGATAGGTCGGAGACCAGCACCGACCGATTCTAGTGACCTTCAGAACACCCGATCGATATCCACCGCAATTTGCAGTGGATCTCGTGCGCCTGCTCGCCTATCTGATCAGCAAACCGCTATGGTTTGTCAGATTTAACGGAAAGGAGAATATTCCCGCCGCGACCGACGGAGGATTTGTGATCGCGTCCAATCACCAGACCTACGTCGATCCCGTTTGGATATGCATTCCGATGCGCCGACACATACGTTATTTGGCGATCGAAAAGGCTTTCGATTGGCCGATTATTGGCCGCCTGATCAGGTTTCTCGGGGCATTTCCTGTAAAGCAGATCGACGGACTAAGCGTGTCTAAGATAAAAGTCGCCCTCAGATCACTCCGCGATGGTGCCGCGGTAATTATCTTTCCGGAAGGTGCTCGTGAGTTTGCCGATGGCAAGATGTTGCCGTTCAAAAATGGTGCAGTACGCCTCGCACTTCAGGCGGGCGTCCCGATTCTACCCGTAACTGTAAGCGGCGGCAACCGAATCTGGCCGCGATCACAGAAATATCCTAACCTTTTCACAAAGGTCACGATCACATACCATCCATTGTTGGAGTTTTCTCCTCACCCCGACGAGTCAAAAGTCCATCTGATAGAGCAGTGGAATGAATTGCTCGAACGGACGATCGAACGTGGCTAGTACCGACGATCCGAAAGCTTAGTATGGCGGGCGGGACGGCGGCCGAGTTCGCGTTGGGTTACCATTGGCCCGGCGCATCACATCCCGCACTTTTCGCCGTTGGGCAGGTGTCAATTTGCTCATATCGACGCCGTTTATCATCGGAACATCGTTGATCGGACCTGTAGGACTTCCCTTGACCGGTTGCTCGGGGTTTCTGATCCGCATTGTGGTTGTGGATCCATCAGGATTCCTACTGTTGATCACCACATTTCCCGGGAGATCTTCATCATCGGGTGCCTGAATATCAATTGTCTCGCCGCCCGGCCCAACGGTATCTGCTGACTTTGATGATTTCGTCCCGCCCGTCTGTTTCCCTGCCACATCGCCGGACTTATCTCTCTCACTCACGACAGGATTCGGATTAACCGTTGAGTCGTTCCGAACGTTGCTGTCGATCGCTGTATTTCCGATAGTACTCTCCGATGAATCGGCGTTTGCGACGGTCTTACCCGCTGCGATATTAGTGTTTCGACTGGATTGTCCGGACGCGCCACCAGACCCGAAGATCGCCGGATCGTAGATATATGCTCCGGCGGTTGCAATTCCGATCATCGCTAACATCACCACCGCCGCCGTTGCGACAAGGCCGCCCCGCATTTTGGGCGTATCCATCGCTACTCCGTTTGCCGAACCTGCCGAACTAACTGAATGAGGTCGCTCCGAGGAAAGTACCCCGGAAGTGATTTGAGAAACTTCCGACGTCAATACTTCGGTTTTAGCGTCCGTTGGCTTTTGACCTCCCGTACTCGTCCGGGCCGGCATCAATTGCGTTGGTTGGGCAAATACGTTGGCTTCCGTGTGATCGACCGCATTTTGATCTGAAACTGCGAGAAACGCGTAGTTGCTGTTATTTGCAAGCATCTGCCGCATCTCACGTGCCGTATGAGGTCGCTCGCTCGCGTTAAGGTCCAAAGCTTTTCGCAATAGACCTGCGACGCCGGCAGGAATCTCCGACCTAAGGGCGTTTGCCGCGATAAGGGGATCCGGTTTCTGGCTGAGAACTGCCATCGCCCTGGTCAGAGCATCTTCCGGCACGCTCCCGGTCAGTAGATGATAAAGAGTCGCTGCCAGCGAATAAATATCACTTCGCGGATCTGTCCCGGTTCCCTGTATCTGTTCGAGCGACGCATAGTTTCGCGAATAGCCAAAAATGCTTTTCGCCGCCGTGTGGTGCCCGGCGTCGGTCGGATTTCCCTTAGCCAGTCCAAAATCAAGCAGGACCACCTGCCCGTGCGGCGTGACCTTCAGATTCTGCGGCTTGATGTCGCGATGGACGACAGGCATCTCTTGATTGTGCAGAAAATCGAGTGCGTCCAATAATTGGTCAGCCCATTTCAATACCTGATCGATCTCAAACGGCTTCCCTTGAGTCTCGAGGATGCAAAACAGATCTTCCCCGGGAATAAATTCCATTACCAAAAATTGACTGTCATTCTCCTCGAAATGATCCGAAACGCGCGGAAGTGCTATATGCTTCAAACTATTGAGCAGTCGGGCCTCGCGTTCGATCGCCTTTCGAAAGTTGTCATCCATACAAAGGGTCTCTTTGATGGCGACCATACTATTGAAACGCTCGTCTGTTGCGACATAAACCGCGCCCATTCCACCCTGGCCGATCTGTTTATCGATCCGATAGCGATTTTGTAATGTCTTTCCGGTCTCGATCATCAAAACTATCTACGCCCTTGAATTTGCTTATGATACTACAAAATGAGATTGCGATTATAGAAAAATGACAGGCACCTGATGCCTGCCATTCGAAACGTAACGGCTTGGATCAATGTTCTAACCGTAGATCATCGCACTTACCTTCGGCAGATTGTAGATGTCCGCGAGTGTGTTAAGTTCATACCTCACCCGACTCCAATTTCCTTCGGTCACCGATCCGAACTTATTACGCTTGACGCTAAGGTCGATGTCGCTCGCGATCTTCAGGCATTTCCTGACTTCGTCCTTATTTTCGCCCCACTTGTCACGCCGCCCAAACTCTCTGGAAAGTTCGTCGGTTGCTGCCTCGAGATCGCGTGCCCGTTTCATCAGTTGATCTTCACGTGACGATCCGTCGAGTCTGCTCCGGTCGAGCGACTTATCAAAGTTCTTTACAAAATTGTCGACACGGTCTTCGACACGGTCGATCACCGTCTTGACCTGTCGCTTGGTCATTGCTCGTCCGCGTGCTTCTCGTCTGGGTTGAGCACTACTGGAGTCAGCGATGCCGAGTAAGATCACAAATGCCGAAAACGCGATCATCAAACGTAATAGTCTATTCTTATTCATAATTTCTCCTTTTTATTTCACATTTATCATTCCGAGCGAACACCTCGCCTCGTAAATATGACGAGTGACCAATGTGAAAAGTCGAAGAATTATCACTTATTTTTTATTTTGATTCTTAATGCAAACTATTAAGCAAAAACGACTTACGAGATGCGTCAAATAGGATTTGCCTGATTCTCTTCAAACCAGTCCTCAGTCATATCGCACCAGATCGCAAGGCCTTGCCATTCGGCATATTTTTGATAGTGACGCTCTATCTTGATGTCCTCACACCTCTTACCGGCGTTATGTTTTGCATAGTAATGAGACCGCAACCACGAATCGAGTGCCAGTCCATCGTATCGCCCAACGAGCTTTAAGAGATTTTCAGCGGCATAGTCGCCGACGCCTTTGACCCGTTTCATCAACTTCTTTAGGTCAATCGTCGGGAGGTCGGATGTCAACCAAGCCTCAGGGTCCAACTCGCCCATAGCGACTGACAGTGCAAGTTCTCTGAGGTATGGAGATCTGTAGCCGGCTTTGACCTCATCTCGATAAAACGACTCCGGTACCCCGGCCATTGCCGCCGGCGTGGGAAACGAGTGCGTACCATCATTTGTTTTAACACCGAGTTTCTCAACCAATCGTTCGACCATTATTCGCGTTAATGACCATGAACAGTTGGTTGTACAGATAGTTTTCACAAGGTCTTGCCAAACGGTCGTCGATCTAAGCAACCGGCCGGCTCGATGCTTTTGGACCCAGATAATTTCCTTGCTCTTGTCCAACCGAGAATAGAAATCGGCAAAGTCCTCATCGATCCGCAGAATATGTCGGACATCTCTACCTACGCTTTCTGTGTCGATATCCTTCGACGACACTTCGATCTCAAGTCCATCGGGATGTTCGTAGATTCCCACATTTACCGGACAGCCGTGCGGCCCTCGATCTGCAACAAAATTCAATCGAGTCCCGTCAAACTGAAACGGCGCTAAATCGTACCAACCGTGACTACGCACGGTAAAATAAAACGAAAAATCGGTAGGTACGTCAATTGTGAACTTGGTCATTTGGTAAACGATAGAAAAAACGCCAATATTGAGTGAATTCTGAACATAATATAGCTTCTCAGCAATACTTCAATGTGGGATTGGAACTCAAATTTACGAACTTCATATCAATTGTCGTTCACTGGATCAATACTTTTGTCCTTATCCTTAGGATTGGTACTTATTTCCTCAGTCGTCTGCACCGCGACCGACCGGAGTGTTTTATACGATTTTGACGGCGACGGCAAAACAGATATTGCAGTCTACCGAGAGGGCGACTGGACTCTCACGGAACGCGGAGCGTCTTATTTTTACTATTATAGTAGCCTTACCGAACAAATTATCGCCCAGCCCTGGGGTTCCGGCGGGGACCGACCGGCTCCCGCGGACTACGATAACGATGGTAAAACCGATCTTGCAATTTTTCGGAGTTGGGAATCAACCTTAAAATTCCCTTGGGAAGCCAGTGACTATTGGATCAACTTTTCGACTGGAGGCTTTTCGGTCACCTATCACAAGGGCTATGGAAACATAAATAGCCGGAATTTTGTCGGCGGCCCGGAGGCAGATCTCACCGTTTATTCGTCTCGGACAGATAGGTCCGACCCTAATGAGCCTTGTGATATTTACGGAATTGTGGTCAAAGACGGTGAGAATCTCTTGCAAAAGGATGTGATGGATCGTTGTGACGAGGAGTCGACTCGACGGACACCTGCTTTCGGCGATTACAACAACGACGGTTTCAGCGATATCGCCGTACATATCCAAACTTCGAATCAACAACGCAGTTCACGATTTGAGATTTGGACTTCGCCAATGACGGGTGGATACACAGAACCCGATATCGTCACATATTTGGATGTCGATTTTCCGATCCCGGGCGACTATGACGGCGATGGAACGACCGATGTCGCCGGCGGTCGATTTATTGGCGGCCGACTTATTTGGCGGATCAGATACAGTTCTACCGGGCAAATTTCTGAGACGGTCTTTGGCGTCGACGGCGATAAACCTGTCCCGGGCGACTACGACGGCGATGGTAGAACCGATATCGCGATCTTTCGTCCGATCGATGCGACGTGGTTCATTTTGAGGAGTTCGGACGCGAATTGGTGGGTCACGCGGCTCGGGGTTTCGACCGATATTCCTATTACGCAGCCGAATGCCTTTTAATTTCCGACATCGTTGTCGCTTTTATTCGACCAAATTGATCTGAACTCCATCTAACGTCATTATCGACCTGCGATAGCAACAAAAAAAACGATTGAATTGTTGCCGTCGATAGTGTAATCTCATTAGGTAAAACATTTTTAAACGGCGCCATCCCCGCCGCGCCCGACCGTCAATGAAGACAGTTCTTTTTCAGTTCTTAGGAGGAAACGGTTATGTATAGCTGGATCACGAGTTCAGCGAAGCGTATGACGGCGATAACCCTTGTGTTGTCCGCATTCGCCGCCTTCGCATTCGCACAAGAAGACCCCGACCCCAATTCGCCGACGCCGGTGCTTATATCGGAATCCGCGTCAACCAGAGCCATTGCTACAGATGTGGTTTTAACCTCGTCCGCAGATGTAGCAAAGACGGACTCGAAGGCTTTCGCTCTTGGGTCACGGGTCGTGATCTATGCGACCAACATAAGCCTTATGCCGGGCGAGGGGGCAAATGCATTTCGCGTCTACGGCACCGACAAGAACGGACGCCAATATCGATTTCCGGTTGTCGCGATCGAGCAGATCACGAAAGGCACATCCGGCATTTTCGCAATAACCGCAGACCTCAATGACGAGATCGGATATTGGTCCGCACCACAACAGGATGGTGATATCTTGATCCAGTTGACTTGGCGGGGACTTGGCAGCAATCGAGTGCGTTTGGGAATTGGTGAAGTCGGCGGGAATGTTGCCGACGATCCCGGATCGGTTCCGACACCCGTGGATTACAATGGCTCGCGTAGCAGCAAGAGCACTGTCCAGGCCCCGAATGCTCCTGATTTTGTCGGTTATCGTTGGTCAGGCGACCGTATGCGCTTTCTCGAACAAGCGACGTTTGGCCCGACCACCTCACTCGATGCACGGATCCGAAGGATCGGCATCCGGACCTGGCTTGCCGAACAATTCTCTGCAGGCTATCCGTCTGACGAGAACCCGTATCCGAATCAGCCGCTAAAGCCGGCCAATCAAGGCACCGATCTGCTCTGTGATGGCGGTGTCGACGATGTTCCGGTTACTTGCGTTCGCGACACGTACACGATGTACCAACCGCAGACGTGGTTTTTCCGAGAGGCTTTTTATAGCGATTTCCAACTTCGCCATCGAGTCGTCTGGGCACTGAATCAGATCTGGGTCACTTCCGGCGTCGATGTCCAACAGGGTCGCCATATGGTCGAGTACCATAAGGTGCTTTCGAAGAATGCGTTCGGCAATTTTCGCAACCTTATGAAAGAAATGACGCTCAATCCTGCGATGGGCGGCTATCTCGATATGGCGATCAGCACCCGTACAAATCCGAACGAAAACTATGCTCGCGAAATAATGCAGTTGTTTACGGTCGGGCTATTTATGCTCAACCCGGACGGCACATTGATGCTCGATGGCAACAACCAACCTATACCGACCTATGATCAGACCGGCGTAAACAATATGACCAAGGTGCTGACCGGATGGGGATTCTGCCAGACGCCTGCTATGTGCCCAAATCTTGCGGTTGGAACGGTCAACTATATAGATCCGCTCCTGCTTAACAATGGTGTTACCACCGTCGGAAATAATAGGCACGACCTGACCGCAAAAACTTTGCTCAGCTACCCGGGTTCGACGACGACAAATGTCGCGGCGTGTACGAACTGCACAACGCTTCCAAACATCGAGATCTACGCCAATAATTCGATGAATCAGGCTCTCGATAATATATTTAACCATCCGAATGTCGGACCGTACATCGGCAAAATACTGATCCAACACCTTGTCACAAGCGATCCAACGCCCGCATACGTCGGCCGCGTTGCTTCCGTTTTCAACAATAATGGCTCAGGGGTCCGGGGGGATATGAAAGCCGTCATAAAGGCCATCTTGCTCGACCCCGAAGCCCGTGGAGATGTCAAAACGGATCCGAATTTCGGCAAGCTCCGGGAACCGGTGTTATTTGCAACCAACATACTTCGTGCCTTCAATGTTCGATCAGCGGACGGCTTGGCTCGATCCGATGGATATCTTGTCGGTCGTGGAGAATTTACCGGAATGGCACAAACGCCATTCCTCTCACCCACGGTGTTCAATTATTATCCGCCTGATTACAAGGTGCCCGGGACAACGCTCCTCGGCCCCGAGTTTGCGATCTTGACAACCGGTACATCGATCACCCGAGCAAACTTTGTCAACCGTTTTGTGTTTTCGACACTTCAGATCCCTAGCCCAACTAGTGCACCGGTTACGGTGAGTATTCCGAATTCGCCAAATGGCACAACTTTGGATTTTGGTGACCTGATCCCTCTGTCCGCTTCGGACTCGACCGGAAACCTTCTGGTTAACGAACTCAATCAGCGATTGCTGCACGGAACGATGTCGGCTCAGATGAAAACGACTATCCTGCCGGCAATTACGAGCATCTCGACCACCGACAATCTCGGGCGTGTTCGACAGGCAATTTACCTTGTGGCGACATCGTCACAATATCAAGTACAGAGGTGACATCAATGAAAGAAACAAGACGTGACTTTTTGAAAAAATCAGGCGGTTGTGCCCTTGGGATGGTCGCACTTGCGACCCAGATGAATCACCTCGGAGCGATGAGCGCTATGGCTCAACGCGCGATCGACAGCGAATCTGTCGGCGGAGATTCGTACAAGGCACTTGTGCTATTGTTCTGGTCCGGAGGTAATGACGGTAATAATCTAGTCATACCCAATCACAGTGATGCCACCGTCAGCAATTATGCTGCGTATTCAGCGGCGCGCAACACCCAGGGCCTCGCCATACCGCAGGCTCAACTGCTACCGATCACGGTTCCTCGGATCAGTAATTTGACCTACGGCCTACATCCGTCGCTCGGGCCTCAAACCATTAACGGGACGACGATCGTTAATAACGGCATTCACGAACTTTACGGTTTGGGTAAACTGGCGATCGTTCCGAACGTCGGCAATTTGGTCCGGCCGTTGACCAAGGCTCAGTATCAGAGTTCGGCATTCCAAAAGCCGTATCAGCTCTTTTCGCATTCGGATCAGGTCAACCAGGCTCAAACGAGCATTTCCAATACACAGGCATTTACGGGTTGGGGCGGAAAGATCGCGGATCGAATGAACAGTGCAAATAATCCGACAGGATTGATACCGATGATCACGTCGATCGCCGGTTCGCAGTTGTTTACCGCGGGTCAGACGACACTTCCGCTTGCTATCTCCGATTCGAATACCTCATTGGCCAATGTGTTGAATCCCGCAGGATTTGGAACAAATCCGACTGGTTCGACCCTTGCTAGATTAAACGCGTTCAACGCGCTTAGACAACAGGATCTGTCGTCAAATTATATTGCTGCAGCCAGCCACGTCACCGACCTTGCAATGCAGGCAAATTCTGCACTTCAAACTTCGCAAGAAGTGACGGTCACGTTTCCGACGACGAGTATCGGCCGTCAGTTCAAGCAGGTCGCACGCTTGATCAAAAAGCGTATGGATCTCAATGTAAATCGTCAGGTCTTTTACGTCCAGATCGGTGGATTTGACACCCATACCAGTCAGTTGACGGGTCAGGTCAATCTATTTACCCAGTACAGCCAAGCTATGCGTGCCTTCTATGATGAAATGGCCGTGCAAGGTGTAAGTAATGACGTCACGACATTCACATTGTCAGATTTCGGGCGGACGCTTAATCCGGCGGGTTCCGGAGCGACGGTTGGCTCTGACCACGCTTGGGGCAACCATATGTTCGTAATGGGCGGTTCGGTGCAAGGTGGTGATTTTTACGGCAGTCTGAGACCGGATGGCACAGGATCATATTTTCCGACACACGTTCAGGGTGGCAGCGACGATACCGATAGCGGATCGGCACCGCGAGGGCGTTGGATCCCGACAACGTCGGTCGATCAATACGCCTCGACGTTTGCTCGTTGGTTTGGCCTTTCTCCGGGTGACCAAGCCGCGGTATTTCCAAATCTGATCAACTTCCCCGGGACGTTTTCGCAGCTTAATTTTCTTCCGTAGTAATTTGCGAAACTCGATATAGAAAGGGCGGCCATCGGCCGCCCTTTCTCGGTCTTTGGTCTCGAATTCTTGAAGTTTCCCACCAGTCGGCTTACACTCTTGGTAACTGTTGTGAATCTGCCAAATTACATTTCGTTGGGCCGAATAGTCATTGTACCGCTACTGGTTGTCGTTTTGTTGACGCCGGTTGCCGAGCATTGGTTTGGCATTAGCGGCTACGCACTTGCCGTCGTGGTCTTTTTGATCGCATCGTTGTCGGACATCCTTGACGGACATCTGGCTCGACGCAGAAATCAGGTCTCGACCCTTGGCAAGTTTCTGGACCCGATCGCCGACAAACTGCTGATTTCTGCCGCACTGATCGTTTTGGTCGAAAAGCACTTGGCACCGTCGTGGGCGGTCGTATTGATCCTCGGACGCGAATTTATCATTACCGGCCTTCGGTCGGTCGCGGCCAGCGAAGGCGTCGTGATACAGGCTCAAAATCTGGGCAAGATCAAAATGTGGGCACAGTGTGTCGCGGTCGTCGCACTCCTGATCGCAGCGGCCAACGGAACACCTCCGGTGTCGAATTTTGGACTCGACTATCCCGCGATGTTTTGGCAGGTCGAGGAGGTACGGGTAGCATTCAGCAATCTGACCACCTTATCGATCTCGGCAAACGACTGGAAGGTATTTGGATATCTTGTCGGTCGCGGTGCATTGTGGGTCGCCGTCATCACATCGATCTGGTCGATGTGGGACTATTTTTCATACTTTTTTGTCGAACGCAAAAAGCTCGCTATGCAGGCTCAATCCGAAAGATAAAAAAGCGGGCCGCATTTTAAGTACGACCCGCCGTCATTGGCCTCAAACTCAAAAAGCCTTTATTGTATCTCGACCCAATCGCCCGTGTGGATCTCTTGTGCGGTTCGCGTAATTACGATCGTCGCGGTTCGCTCTTTAACGTTCAACACAACCGCTTCGCCCACGACTTTGCGTATGTCAGGTCGCCCCAACTTCGCTTTTGCCGTAGTGACGACGCGCCCATTGGCCTTGTCGCCATCACGCCTTTGGGCCTGATTTGAGAATTTGCCGCCTCGATACACATCGCTCTGAAAGCTCTCGTCACGAGCACTTACTGCCTCTTTTTGCGGGATTTGTGTAATATTTCCATTTCCGAGCGGACGATAGACCGTCAAACGGTCGCCGACCTGCGTGTTGTCATCCATTCCTAGATCAACGTATGCGATAAAGTCACGTCCGAGCATTTCGACACCGTCACGCGACATCAGGATCCGCCCGCGAGCCTTTCCGGACGCGTCAGCGAATAGATCGAATTCACGGCTCATATCGGCGATGGGACTGACTCGATTCGCCGTTAGTTGAACGATATCGCCTAGATGAATACTGTCGCAAGATACTTTGATACGGGCGACCGAGTAATTGCTTTTAACGCGGACCACTTCCACCACACCGAGTTCCTGGACGTAATAACCGAGTTCGGCCTTGCTTGACCAACGACTGTTTACCTCACCTCGTGGGCGAACCACCGAGAACATATCGCCGACATTTACGCCCTTATCGGTTCCCATATTGACGTATATATAGTCCTTTTCATCATAATTATACGTTTCCGCTTCGGTACTGCCGCCGATGATCCGGTTGCCCGTTGCCATCGCACTCTGTTGTATGTAACCGGCACAATACAGATTTGTATTACCCGCAACAGCTTTTGGTTTAGCCGCGTCACGCATTACGACCGTTGGTGTCGCTCTCGGCGATTGACCAAATACGATGATCGCCGACGTCGCGCCGATGATACACGCAGAAAAAAGACTTCTCTTGCAAAATGTTTGGAAATTCACGATTTTCTCCTTTTGACTACTCAGGTAACAGGTGAGTCGATTTAGCTTAATATGACCAAAGAGTGCGGGCGAGGTCGAAATATTGACCGGCAAACTCTTTAAATCATATCAGTTTAACGACTCCGCGGTCAACATCTTTTTTCATTGTTCAACATATTTTCATTCAGTTTCGTTTGGACAGTTTTACGACTTTTTGCTATCCTTTTCGCTTGCGGTCATCCGCAAATGCCGGTGTAGCTCAGTTGGTAGAGCAGTTGATTTGTAATCATCAGGTCGTAAGTTCGAGTCTTATCACCGGCTCCAGTTTATTTAGAGGTTCGACGGGGTTGTCGGGCCTCTTTTTTTGCGCGGGAGCGGGATAAAAGATCGGTGAGATGCTGTTTTAATTAATTTTCTATATCTGAACGTGACCTGAATCACATTGATAACGGCTGAGAACGGCTATCATTTTGGATAAGATGACTATATTAAAGACAGATCTGACGACGAAAACGGATTTGGCGGGACATAGCACCGGGACTGGGCCGATCAGGACGCAGCGGCCGGAATACGTGGATTTTCTTCCACCGTGTAACAGTGCGTGTCCGGCGGGCGAAGACATACAGGCCTGGCTCGACCTAGCTCAAGCGGGCAAATATCAGGAAGCTTGGGAAAAGTTGACGGATGAAAATCCGCTGCCGGCGGTCCACGGCCGCGTATGCTATCACCCGTGCGAAACTTCGTGTAATCGGACATCACTTGACAGCCCGGTGAGCATTCACTCGATCGAACGATTTCTGGGCGATATGGCGATCGAAAACTCCTGGGAGTTCTACAAGCCCGCATCAATTAGCGGAAAACGGGTTCTGGTTATCGGCGCCGGCCCGAGCGGATTGTCGGCTGCATATCATCTGGCCCGACTGGGCCACGATGTCAGCGTCTATGAGGCCGGACCGATGGCTGGCGGGATGATGAATTTTGGCATCCCTGCTTACCGTCTGCCGCGAAACATACTCCAGGCTGAGATACGGCGGATAGAAAATCTAGGCGTTAAGATAACGCTCAACCGAAAGGTTACCGATATCTCAGCTGAAATGTCAGAGGGCAAATTTGACGCGTCATTTATCGCGATCGGTGCCCATATCGGCAAAAAGACCGCGATCCCGGCTCGAGATGCCGGAAAGATCCTCGACGCAGTGAGCTTCCTGAAGGACGTCGAATTGGGTAATGCCCCGCATATCGGCAGAAGGGTCGCGATATATGGCGGCGGGAACACAGCGATGGATGCCGCACGCACCGCCAAGCGGCTAGGAGCCGAAGAAGCGTTGATCATTTACCGCCGCGACCGCGAACATATGCCCGCACACGACTTTGAGGCAGACGAGGCCCTCAGCGAGGGCATCAAGATCCATTGGCTACGAACGATAAAGAATCTCGAATCGACGTCCATCACCGTTGAAGAGATGGAGATACGCGATGGCAAACCGTTCCCGACCGGCAAATTCGAGACGTTGGAAGCCGATTCCGTAATCCTCGCTCTAGGCCAGGACACCGATACGGACTTTTTGCGTGAGGTTCCCGGCATTGAATTTAAGGACGATGGGACGGTCGTTGTCGACAGATATATGATGACGGGACATCCGGGCATATTCGCCGGCGGCGATATGGTTCCGAGTGAGCGAACCGTAACTATCGCGACGGGGCACGGTAAAAAAGCCGCCCGAAATATCAATTCTTGGCTCGCCGGAACGGTCTATCAAAAACCGGCCAGTAATCCGCTGGTCACCATCGAACAACTTCACGTATGGTATCGAACAATCGCCGAAACCAAGCAGCAGTTGCATATTGAGCCTGAGGAAGCAGTCGCTGGTTTCGATGAGATCGTTGCCGGATTGACTCCTGAAGAAGCCCGTTTTGAGGCCGAACGCTGTCTGTCGTGCGGAAATTGTTTCGAGTGCGACGGATGTTTCGGGGCTTGCCCGGAACACGCCATAATAAAGCTCGGGCCCGGCAAGCGATACAAATTCAATTACAATCTTTGCACGGGCTGCGGCGTCTGTTTCGAACAATGCCCGTGTCACGCTATCGAGATGACCGCTGAACCGGAGGCGTCAAACAAATGAACCTGCAAGATCAACAAATCGTCACTCTTGACGGCAACGAAGCGGCGGTTTACGTCGCGTATCGCGTCAATGAAGTATGCGCAATTTACCCGATAACACCGTCATCTGCGATGGCAGAGTTTGCCGACGAATGGTCGGCCAAGGACGTAAAGAATATCTGGGGAAACGTCCCGGAAGTGATCGAAATGCAGAGCGAGGGCGGCGCCGCGGGCACTGTCCACGGTGCACTTCAGACGGGCTCGCTGACGACGACATTCACAGCGTCTCAGGGCTTGATGCTGATGCTACCGAATATGTACAAGATCGCCGGCGAATTGACTGCAGCGGTATTTCACGTCGCTGCCCGTTCGCTTGCCGCACAGGCATTATCGATATTCGGCGACCATCAGGATGTTATGGCCGCGAGGACGACCGGGTTTGCAATGCTCGCGTCAGCCAGCGTTCAGGAGGCCCACGATATGGCCCTGATCGCTCAGGCTGCAACGCTGCGGTCCAGGATTCCTTTCATTCACTTTTTCGACGGATTTCGGACCTCTCACGAGGTCAATAAGATACGGTTCCTCAATGATGAACAGATCCGCCAAATGATCGACGACGAACTTGTTATCGAACACCGCCAACGTGGTCTCGATCCTTCCAGGCCGTTCATCCGCGGTACTGCTCAGAATCCGGATGTTTATTTTCAGGCCCGCGAAACAGTTAATGAGTTTTATACTGCTGTACCCGGGATTGTTAGGGAGGAAATGGAAAAATTTGCCGGACTTACGGGCCGGAGATACTCGCCCGTCACGTATTTCGGCTCACAGGACGCAGAGAGCATAATTGTCGTTATGGGTTCAGGCGTTGAGACCGCCGCAGAAACCGCGGCGTCTATGTCTGCCCAAGGCTCGAAAGTAGGCGTTTTGCAGATCACGCTGTACAGGCCGTTTCCGGCCGAGGACTTTCTGGCGGCGCTTCCGGGAGCAGTTAAGAGCATCGCTGTCCTCGATCGCACCAAAGAATCCGGTGCGTCTGGCGAACCGCTTTATCAAGACGTGATGATAACGCTGATGGAGGCCGTTTCCGCAGGCGTTCGTCCCGAGATGCCGGTCATTATCGGCGGCCGATACGGGCTCTCATCTAAGGAATTCACGCCGGCGATGGTAAAGGCTGTATTCGACAATTTGAACTCTGAGACTCCGAAAAATCATTTTACCGTCGGCATCACCGACGACGTTAGTCACACAAGCATCCCCGTCGATTACAGCTTCAAGCTAGACGAGTCTGATTGGACACAGGCGTTATTCTTTGGGCTCGGTGCCGACGGCACGGTCGGTGCAAATAAAAACAGCATCAAGATCATTGGCGAAAATACCGACCTGTCGGCACAGGGATATTTTGTCTATGACTCCAAGAAATCAGGTGCAAAGACTGTTTCACATCTAAGATTCGGCAAGAAGCCGATCAAGGCTCCGTATCTGATCAGTTCGGCGGACTTTATTGCGTGCCACCAGTTCAACTTTGTCGAAAAAGAGGAAATGCTCTCCTTCGCCCGCGACGGTGCAACATTTCTACTCAACAGCACCTACGGACGGGATGAAGTCTGGGATCACCTGCCGCTTTCGGTGCAACAAGCATTGATCGACAAGCACATAAAATTCTATGTGATCGACGCGACGGAGGTTGCCCAGAAGACCGGGATGGCCGGCCGCATAAATACCATTATGCAGACGTGCTTTTTTGCTCTCTCGGGCGTTTTGCCGCCGGATGACGCGATCGCTCAGATCAAAAAGGCGATCGAAAAGACCTACTACAAGAAAGGCCAGTCGGTCATAGATAAAAACTTTGAAGCAGTAGATCAGACTCTCGAGAATCTCTTTGAGGTGACGGTGCCCGAGTTAACCACCGCCGAACTCCCGACTTTTGCGGGTATGCCCAGTGCGGCACCTGACTTTGTCAAAACGGTCACCCAAATGATGATCGACGGTCGCGGCGACGACATCCCCGTCAGTATGCTGCCGATCGACGGCACTTACCCGAGCGGCACTTCCAAATGGGAGAAACGCAACGTCTCTAACCGCATCGCGATCTGGGAACCCGACTCGTGCATTCAATGCGGAAACTGCAGTTTTGTCTGCCCGCACAGTGTGATCCGTTCTAAGTTTTATCATCGCGACAATCTGGCGGCGGCACCAGAAGGATTTCAATCTGCACCCATCAACGCCCGGGGCTTTCCGGAAACAAAGTTCACTTTGCAGGTGTATCTCGAGGATTGCACCGGGTGTAGCCTTTGCTACGAAGTTTGTCCGGTCGAGGACCGTACGACCGGAAAACGTGCCATCAATATTGAAGAAAAGCCAAAGGAACTCGCTCCGGAGCGTGCCAAGATCGCATTTTATGAGGATCTGCCGGCAAACGAGAAGACCGATGTCAATTTTTCGACCGTTCACGGTGTTCAGTTTCTTGAACCGTATTTCGAGTTCTCAGGAGCGTGTGCCGGATGCGGCGAAACCCCATATATCAAGGTTTTGACACAATTGTTCGGCGACCGTCTGCTCGTTGCAAATGCCACGGGTTGTTCCTCGATCTACGGCGGCAATCTACCCACGACGCCCTGGACCAAGAATGCACAGGGTCTCGGGCCGGCGTGGTCAAATTCCCTTTTCGAAGACAACGCCGAATTCGGCCTCGGGATGCGTATGACAGCGGACAAGCAACTTAGTACCGCCCATCAATTGCTTGAGGAACTGAAACCGCACCTTGGTGACCAACTCGTCGATGACCTTATTCACGCGCCGCAACATCTCGAGAGTGAGATCAACGCTCAGCGAATGCGTGTCGCGGTATTAAAGGAAAAGCTGTCGTCGCTTGATGTTCACCAGGCTAACCATTTATTGTCGATGGCCGACCAACTTGTCCACCGCAGCATCTGGTTGATAGGTGGCGACGGTTGGGCATACGATATCGGTGCCGGCGGACTTGATCACGCCCTGGCGACGGGGCGCAACGTCAATGTCCTGGTTCTCGACACCGAGGTCTATTCAAACACCGGCGGCCAGATGTCCAAGGCAACACCGACTGCGGCATCGGCAAAATTCGCGTCGGCCGGCAAGCGAGTGGGCAAAAAGGATCTCGCGTTGCAAGCGATCTCGTACGGCAATGTTTACGTCGCCCAGATCGCGATGGGAGCCAATCCGCAGCAAACGCTCATCGCACTTCGCGAAGCTGAAGCATACGACGGGCCTTCGCTAATTCTCGCGTACAGCCATTGCATCGCTCACGGTATCGATATGGAGAAAGGGCTGAACCAACAAGCATTGGCGGTTGCAAGCGGCTACTTCCCGCTTATTCGGTACAATCCGGAGCTCCGCAAGAACGGCAAGAATCCGTTCGTGCTCGATTCGCCCAAGCCGACGATCTCGTTGCGGCAATACGCCTATAATGAGCTTCGTTACAAGGTCTTGACGCAGACTCAACCCGAAGAGGCTGAGCGGCTTATGCAACTCGCTCAGGAGATAGTCGACCTCCGTTGGAAAACATATGAGGATATGGCCGGTTACGGTGCAAGTTCATTTCAGCCGGTTTTATAGGAAACAAAAACAATGCTCGATCTAAGCACACGATATATGGGACTTAACTTACGTACGCCGCTGGTGGTGTCCGCAAACCCTTTGTCCCAAAAAGTTGATAATATCGCCGCGATGGAAGACGCCGGTGCCGGTGCTGTCGTCTTGTTTTCGTTATTTGAGGAACAGATCCGCCGCGAGGCTGACAAGACCGATAAGGTACTACGGGCGACCACAAACGCATTTGCCGAGGCAGCGGACTTTTTTCCGGACCTTGAGGAGTTTTCGGTAGGTACTGGCCAATACCTTGAAGTTATTCGTAAGGCTAAGGAGCGCGTCGATATCCCGATCATCGCCAGCCTGAATGGAATCACGGCGGACGGATGGATCGAATACGCACGCGAGATCGAGCAGGCCGGTGCGGACGGGCTCGAAATAAACGTATATTTCATCCCGGCCGACCTCAGGCTGACGTCCACTGACGTCGAATTGCGTTATCTCGATATCGTGCAATTGGTACGAAGCACGGTCAAAATACCGATTGCCGTCAAACTCAACCCGTACTTCTCGTCGGTCGGCCATATGTGTCAGCAATTGACGATGGCAGGAGCTGATGCATTGGTACTTTTCAATCGATTCTACCAACCCGATTTTGATATCGATGAGCTTAAAGTGTTGTCCAACCTTGAGTTAAGCGTTCCGGCTGAGATCAGACTGCCGCTGCTATGGATCGCGGTACTTTATGGCCGGACTCCGGCATCGCTCGCCGCGACAACCGGCGTTCACGGTGCTAAAGAGTTGATAAAATATCTGCTCGCCGGTGCGGATGTAGCGATGGTTGCGTCAGCTATCCTCAAGCACGGCATCGGTTGGATCGCCGACATACTCGAAGATCTCGATCGATATATGACCGAAATGAAATTCGTCTCTATCGACTCATTTAAGGGGGCGATGAGCCAACAACACGTGTCCGATCCGGCGGGTTACGAGCGCAGCAACTATATCCAAATACTCGAAGAAAAGAATTGGCGGTAGGTCCGTTGGAATACCTCATTGCTGGATATTCAACTTCGGCTTGAATTTTCTAAATCCGGTATGGTGCCTGATCACCTCAGACAACCGCATCGTGCCGTCCGCGTCATACAGCGACAGTTCGATGACGGCACTACCGCTATAGTCCGTCTTGTTGCCAAGCAAGAGGTTGCGGCTTTCCCTGCGGCTACCGCCTGACGCGAGCAGACGGACTCGTAAGATCCCGGCACCGCCACTACCGTTCCTAAGAAATCGATCCAGTTTCTCGGCCCTGACCATACTTCTAAACTCGGTTGCGTCTATCTTTTCCGACGGAGTTTCCGGAAAGATGTCGGGCGTAATCGCAAATGACATCGTCGCGAGTTGTGTTTTCACAATTTTGGCAGATGCCAGTAATCGAGCTAATTCATCACCGGGTTGGCGGCCTTCGACGAGCCTTTTATTTGAGTCGATAAAATAATCAATATATGCATTGGCGGCCTGTAGCCTTGCGAGAGTGTTGTAAAACGAATTGTCGTCGCTGATCCCGACGTCATACTCTGGCACGAACTGCTCCGGATTGTACACCAGCAGACCACTGTTTGAGCTAAGCATACGACCCGCGATGACTGCACTAACCGCTCCCTTCCTGTCGATCGTATCCATTGATTCGGTGATCGTTTGGTCGGTTCTGAAAAGCGAAATAAGCTCAGCAACGGATCTGATCGTGGAACCGGCGATCGACGGCAGACCGAGAGCGGTGATCAGGCCGCCGCTGCGAGTTTCGCTAACTGACTCGATACCGACCGACTTTTGCCCGCCACTTCCGGCGGCGTCATTGACGGCCTTGACCAATACCTCATAGTTCGCGAGGGCAAGTTTCGCCTGTTCGCGATATATTCGATAACGGGAAAGAGCTAGAAAATCGGGTTCATAAAACAACACCAGGCGGTCATAGCGGCCGATATGCGGTCTAAGGTGCTGATCGACCTTCGTTGCGACTTCATCGAGTGCTTCATAACTCAATGATGTCACCTCGATGACCGGCGTCTGATCGGGCGCGGTAAAGGTGGTCTTACCGCCGCTGTTTTCCCTGTTCATACCGCTCGCGCCGGTCGCCTCATTGTATGCCTTGAGGTACTCGATACGGGCCTTGAGCAATTCGGTTTCCCTTTCGATCAATTTCTTCTGCTCAGCGATCTGATCGATCTTCGACAAGGGTGTCGGAGTCGGAGTCGGGCTTTCAGTTTGTGCCCAGGTTCCAAGAGTTATTAAAAGTAAAGCGATGGCTGACCTAATTATCTGTTTCATTCAACACCTCCCGGGCGTCGCAGGCAATATGCTCAAATTGAACCGAATTTATACAATCCACAACTAACTTGTTTCATATTTTCGTGGTTAATTCAAGGAACATTAGCACACCGTCAGATCAAATTGGGCGGTAGCTCCAAGACATTGGTCGATGCTCTTCCACAATGGTTTACGCTTACACCTCAAAGTTTTCCACATGTGGAAAACTTTGAGGTGTCTGTTATCCTCACAACCTCGCTGTAATCAACCATCTACGGTTAGTTATTTAATTTACAACCTTAGGATTTTTTTGTATTATTTAGGCAGAATTTGCACATCTCGCAAATATTGCAACTAAACGCCCCTGATTTTCATCTGTTTTGCGGTTAACTGAGGCTTGCCCGATCCAGTCTTAAAAAAGGGTCGAAACTAGCAACTGCTGGAGAAAATATGTCATTTAGCTCAAGATCTATCAAAACCGCTATATCAGCCGCACTCATTCTCACGATGTCCGTCGTGGCCTTTGCCGATACCATTCGGTTAAAGGACGGCAGCATTCTAAAAGGTCGCATCGTCAGCTTTGCCGGAGGTAAGTTTACGATCGCCATCGGCGAAGGGTCGCGAATGAAACAGATGACCTACTCGGCTTCCGAGATCGATTCCATCCAGTTCGACGCACCTGACAAGATGCCTATGACGACGCCCTCATCCTCAAACTCCGGCAAACCGACGATGGTCAATACCAGCACGGCATCAACGCCAAAGGTGGTCACGACCGACAACGTCCGCATCGGGGCAAACGCAGGTAATACAACAACGCCGGTCACGAAGCCGATCGGCGGCACGATGAAGCCGATCGTCTGGAATGTAAAAGTGCTCGCGGACAACACTGCTAATGGTTGGACCAATTCAGGTTGGGTGCTGAAAAAGGGCCAAAAGATCCGCGTTTCGGGCGATGGCAAGATCTCGCTTGGCAAGGGTAAGTCATCGACCGCGTCTGGTATTTCTGAACTCGACGACGCTCAAAAGCTGCTCAAGAATGTTCCGACCGGTGCTCTCATCGCCGTGATCGGCGATGACAACAACGATTTCATATACATCGGAGCCGAACGTGAATTTGTCGCGACCCGCGATGGTGCCCTTTTCCTCGGTATAAACGAAGGCTTTCTTGATGACAATTCGGGTGCTTTCAACGTAAAGGTAGAGATCATTCCCGATGGGTCTAACTAAAACTCGAGATATCTGAAATGAGAGACGGTGGGCTTTTTCGGCCCGCCGTCTTTTGCTTTTGTACCGCGGTTAGATTTACGGCTTCGCCGCTTTCAAGGCTACTTCCTGCGACGCGAGCCACTGCATCGCACCTGCATTATTCTTAAACTTGGCCTTGAGCATATCGATCGCCTCTTGGCCCCGTGGATCGCCAAGTTTGACGATAGCGACAATTCCGTTCTGGATTCCCTGAATATTGCCCGAGTCGAAAGCCGATTTGAACTTTTCGAAGATCAGACTGTACGCCCTTGGGTCGCCCTTGCCTGTCTTACCGACCACGACCAGTGCAGCGGTCCTGAGTCCCATCGACTGATTCTTGTCCGTCGCGATGCTATAGCTGGCGTCAAACGCTCGTTTATCACCAAGCTCGCCCAGAGCCTTTAGTCCCGCGATCTGGATACGGCCCTTCCACGACGGCGTTTTCGTCAGCTTTATCAGAGCGTCATAGGCACGCGGGTCTTTGACACGAGCCAGTGCCATCGACGCCTGGCCGATAATCCGATAGGACGGGTCGTTCAGATTAGCCACGAAGATATCGGCATACTTCTTATCGCGGGTCTCGCCTAGTAATTCCATTGCGTCGCCCTTGATCTGAAGTTCCTTGGCCTTGGTCAGACGAATTACCGCCGCCTCGACGTTGGCGTCTAGCTTAATTGCCGGGATCTCCTGCCCGGGCATCGCGTTAGGCAGGTAGATATTGGCGATCTCTGCGAGAGCGTCACGGCGAACCTGCCAAAACGGATCATTCTCCGCCGTTTTGATCAAAGCAGTGATAAACTTTGCCTTGTCGGCCTCGGAGGTGCTCTTGCTGGCAAGTTGAGCCATTGCCCAATGGCGGCCGACCGGATCCTTATCGTTGGCCATTTGGTAAAATAGGTCTTCGGCCGATTTTTCAAAGGTCATTTCCTTGAGCAACGTACCCTCGTAATCAAAATTGACCAGTTTCGGCTTTGTGGCTGACTTGAATGTTAGAACATTCTCCTCTTGAGGCTTGAGCCAGACGCGTTCGACCTTGTTGTCGACGGCGACATCGACGTATGTCTGAAAATATTTGGTCTGCGGGTACTCGTTGTTGAGATCGAGCTTTTGGGTCTGTTTTACGTTGAGCGTCAATTCTTTTTTAGCTTCATCGTAGTTTTGAGTGATCTCAAAAACGGGATGGCCCATTCGGTAAAGCCACTGGTCGAAAAACCAATCCATCGACTGCCCGGTCGTTTCCTCGATCGCGATCCGCAGTTCTTCGGTCGAAACAGGTTGGTGGGCGTTTTGGGTCAAATAATGCTTGAGTGACGCATAAAACGCTCTGTCGCCGAGGTGCTTCCGCAGCATATGCAGCACCGAACCGCCGCCGGGATACGCATACGTGTCAAACATCGCATCCTTATTGGCATAGTACTTCGTCACGATCGGTCGGCGGTTGCCCTGCCGCCAAGCTCCGATCGTCGCATCCTGGTTATTGCGGATCTCGGTGTAGATAAACTCATCGTGGCCTTTTAGCTTTTCGGTCCACATAGCTTGCATATACGTCGCAAAGCTCTCATTGAGCCAGATCTGTCCCCAGTCGCGACAAGTCACATAGTCGCCGAACCACTGGTGTGCGAGCTCGTGCGATTGCAGTGACTCGCTATCAGTATCGAGCAGTTCACGTTCATCGTGGATCATTTCCTCGATCTGCGTGGTGGCCGAAATATTTTCCATTCCACCGCCAAACTCCTCGACGAATGCCTGCGAGTATTTGGCGTACGGATATCTGACACCGGTGATCTGCGAGAAGAAACGCATAGTCGCCGGCAAGTTCCTGACCGTTGCGGCAACCTCCTTGGTCTCGTTGGGGTAGCCGTAATTATAGACCGGCACACCATCAAAATCCTGAATGACCGGCGTCGTCTCGCTTACGACTATTGAGGTCAGATAGTTTGAATAAGGCTGTTCCATTTTCCAATGAAACGTGCGCGTGCCGTCGGCATTTTCTTTGGTCTCGACCAGTTTACCGTTGCCTACGACCGTAAATGGTTTGGCAACCGTGGCCCTCATATCCGTAGTGCGAAAATCATTGGGCGTATCGTATGACGGAAACCAGTAGCGGTTAAATTCCGATTCGCCCTGCGACCAGATCTGACGCGGTTTGTTCGGATCGTCCGCCGTCGGCTTAATAAACCTCAGCCCACGTCCAAAACTGCCGATCGCCGTCTCATTATCATCTACCTTATTTACATAGTTGGTCGCATAATCAATGACGACCTTAATGTCCTCGCCGGCCTTGTAAACGCGGTCGAGCGTGATCTCGAGATTGTCATTACCTTTCGCGGCCTCGTAGGCATATTGCAGGTTTCCGCCGCCTGCGAGCTTTACCGAATTTATGGTCATCATCGCCGCGTCGAGCGCAAATTTGTCAGTATCTGCAAATGGAGCAAACGTTACGGCCGTCACGCCAAAAGCCTGTTCCTTATCCCAGTCGAACCTCAGATCGATGTCGATGTGCTTGACGTCGATCGTGCGGCTTCTGATCCAGTTTACGGCCGGCAGCGGGCGATTTTCGTCTTCGACTAACGGCGAAAACGACCTTAGCGGCCGAGCCTGCAATATCGAACCGCACGCAAACAACACTACCAACGATCCCGCGGCAAGCCGCCGGGCGAATTTTACATAGCTCATAGATTCCTCAAAATAATATTTAATTAAGCGAGATAGAATTAAACTGCTCTTTGTTCTTTGACGTTACGAGCGGACCAACTGCGATGTTTCATATTTCACGCATACCGTCCTGCGGTCTCGCATATCACACAGGCCCTCGTCGATAAATGTAGCGGGCAATGGGACAGTATTACAAAGGCCTGACCGAGGATTAAGAAAGCAGAATTTAATACGGCTGGCTTAACGGAGCAGGGACGTCGGCCTGCCCGGTCTTTTTCGGCATTATGGGCCTTTTGGCGGCAATTTGTTTGACACCGCAGGCACAATCTTGTCTAATCCACTTATCTCGGCGTAACAGGGTACGGTATGGATCGCAATTTGATCAATTTGGCGTTGGTTATCAGCATCCTTTTTCTGATAACGGCCTGCGTATGCCGCTCGGACCGCGATCAGGAGTCGGGTTCCTCGACGCCCGAGAAAAAGGTTGCCAATAGTTCCCCGGCCGATGACAAAAGAGCCAACTCGCCTAAGAACTCAATCAAGGACGAAGGCGATTTTCTGGTGGAACACGTGGCCGTGACAAACCGGAAGTACGCTGAGATCGACAGCCAAGTCCGCAAGGAACGCCTGATGGAGAAGGCCGCCGATCAGTTGAATAAGGCACTTGTGTTGCCGCACGACATCACGCTCCGAACCAAAGACTGCGGCGAGGTCAACGCATTTTACGACTCTAATGACCAGACCGTTACCGTGTGTTACGAGATGATGGAGCATTTCTATCAGGTGTTTCGCTCAAGCGGCATCTCGGATGAGAGGGCGTACGAAAAGATGTTTGACGCGGTCCGCTTTGTCTTTCTGCACGAGATCGGACACGCACTGATAGACACATATAAGTTACCGATCACCGGCAACGAAGAGGACGCCGCCGATCGAGCCTCGGCCTATATCAATCTTGAGGAACTGGGCGAAGAGGGCGTGAATGCCGTATTCGCCGCTGCCGATGCATTTGCGATCGAGTCCAAACGGCGGACAAACGGTCGTCAGGATCTGGCGGACGAGCATCTTTTGCAGGAACAGCGATTTTATAATTCGCTGTGTATGATCTACGGATCGAATTCGACTAAATACGAAAACATCGTGCTTAAAGGCTATCTGCCCAAGGAGCGTGCCGTCCGTTGCGAGAGCGAATACCAGCGGACATCCGACAGTTGGAGAAACCTGCTTCAGCCGTGGCGCAAGGATTGAGGCGACGACATAAACTTATGAAGAAAATTTTTAATGAGATCCTATTTGGCAAAAATGCGTTGATCAGCGGACTGATCGCACTCGCCGTCGTGGGCAGTATCGCCCTCGGCTGCAACTGCAACAAGAGCTTTGACCTTTCGAACATCGCAAAGGACACCGAAAAGTCGAGAGACACGCCGATCGACACCGAGAAGCCTTCAAATGACGTTCCGTCAGACAGCGTTGTCGAGGGACTGGTGAAGGATTCGGTCGCACAGTTTGCTGAGGCGATCCAAAGCGAAGATTTTGATGATCTGCGCTCCAACGCGTCTTCGGACTTTCAGAGCACTTATAGCGCTGATGAGATGCGCACGGCCTTTAAGTCGTACATCGGCAAAAAGTCGCTTGTCGTCCCGATACTTAGAAAGGTTAAGGATGCCGATGCCGATTTCACTTCGGCTCCGTCGCTCCGCAGCGAAAAAGGCCTCAAGATCCTCGTGGCGACCGGTAAGTTTCCGACAAAGCCCTATGCAGTGCGATTTGATTTTGAATACGTGATGCGAGGCGGTGAGTGGAAACTCTTAAAACTCGTCGTAAATATACCGTAATTGTCGGCCGGCGGTCGTGTAAATATTTCATTTGCAAAACGGAGCACTATGAACATAATTGACCTTTACAAAAGCAATAGCTCGTCGCCTTCACTCATATTTGCGTTGGGCATCCTCCTGATCGTCGGTCTAGGCTGCGGATCAGGCACACCGCCGCCGTCCGGTTATGTAGGGGTTTGGCAGGGCGATGACGGTTCGACCATCACGATCAGAGCTGATGGCGGCGGCGATTATAAGTCGGGCTCCACGACCATCACCGGCGGCGGCGTTGCGGTCGATGAAACGGCCAAAACGCTCAAGATCACGATGGCAAGCCTCGGGCCCAGCTTTACCATCGACAAGGCTCCTGTGGGCGATAAGATGACTCTCAGCGGCGTTGTCTATAAAAAGACCGGCGGCGGTGGTTCAGATACGAGCACCAGCGACGTCAAACCCGTGATACCGTCGGACGAAAAACTCCAAACACTCGTTAAATCCACATTTTTTGATTTCGGCGATGCTGTCCAGTCGGGCGATTTTGGGGATTTTCACAAAAAGACGGCCAAGGTCTGGCGTGATTCGTCCACTGAGGATGAAATGCTAACGGCATTTCAGGATTTTGTCGACGACAAGGAGAATTACAATTTCAAAAAGGCCATCGCCTCGCTCGACGCAACATTGACGCCCGCACCGACCATCGAAAAGGTCTCGGGCGTCGATGCCCTGATCGTCAAAGGCCATTATCCGACCAAGCCCCAACAGGCGAATTTTGAACTCAAATATACGATGGATGACGGCACCTGGAAGCTGATCGGCATAAAGATCAAGACCACATCCAACTGATCACAGTGGCTTTCCAAACATCGAGGCCGGGCCGCAAGAGGTTCGGCCTTTGATTTTTGAACGCCCGGAAGTTAAACTCTTTTTTACGCTTTCGTTCAAAATTCTATGAAAATTCACGAATATCAAGGCAAGGCAATCCTGAAACAATACGGCGTTCCGGTGCCCCGTGGCATCGTCGCCCGTACCCCGGAAGAAGCCGAGGCAGCGGCCAAGGAACTCGGTACCGACATCGTAGTCGTCAAGGCCCAGATACACGCCGGTGGTCGAGGCAAAGGCGGCGGTGTAAAGCTCGCAAAATCGCCTGCAGAGGCTAATCAACTTGCATCTGAGATCTTGGGAATGCAGCTTGTCACTCACCAAACCGGCCCCGAGGGTCAAGAAGTAAAAACTATCCTCGTCGAAGAAGGCTTGCCGATCGACCGCGAATTTTATCTCGGCATCACGTTAGATCGTGTGACGGGCCGCAATGTGTTTATGGCCTCATCCGAAGGCGGAATGGACATCGAAAAAGTTGCTGAAGAGACCCCGGAGCTTATATTAAAGGAAACGATCGATCCGTCCGTCGGTTTGCAAGGATTTCAGGCTCGCAAGCTCGCTTTCGGGCTCGGTATTCCGGCTGAATTGATCGGCCAAGCGTCGAAATTCATGCTCGCACTTTATAAGGCGTACGAGGGCATCGATGCGTCGCTCGTCGAGATCAATCCGTTTCTACTGACTAAGGACGGTCGCCTGATCGCACTCGACGCGAAGGTCACCTTCGACGATAACGCGATGTTCCGTCACAAAGATTTTATCGAATTACGCGATCTTGCCGAGGAAGAGCCGCTTGAGATCGAGGCGTCCAAGCACGACCTCAACTACATCAAGCTCGACGGCAACATTGGCTGTATGGTCAATGGTGCCGGCCTCGCGATGGCGACGATGGACATCATCAAGCTCGCGGGCGGTGAGCCTGCGAACTTCCTCGACGTCGGTGGTGGTGCTAGCCAAGAGCGTGTCGAACAGGCGTTCAAGATCCTGCTCGCCGATAAAAATGTTAAGGCAGTGCTGATCAACATCTTCGGCGGCATCGTCCGTTGTGATATGGTCGCCAACGGCGTGGTCGCGGCTTACAAAAATCTCGGCCTAACCATCCCGATCGTCGCCCGTCTCGAAGGCACAAACGTCGAAGAAGGCCGCCGCGTCCTAGAGCAATCCGGCATCGGTATCCTAACCGCCCAAGGCATGCAAGACGCCGCCGAAAAAGTAGTAGCCGCCGCGGGCTAAACCGGCGCAGCCACAAACAGTCGCGTAAAAGCACGATTCGGACGCGATCCGGTTCGTGCTTTTTTTAATTCGCGACAATGTCCGGTCTCAATGGTCGGTTAATTGGCGCCAAAGCAACCAATTTACACCTTCGAACCATCCTTTAGCGTGAAACGGCAAAGACTTTGTAAAGCAAGGACACCTAAAATAATGAGAAAACAGATTATTTCCCTTTTGATACTCGTGTGCTCCATCTCAGCTCAGGCCCAGGTTAGGGGAGTTCGTCGGACACCGCCGCTGGCCGGACCGGCGTTGACCAGCAATGGCAAGCCCGCCAATTCCCTGCCGATCCGTCGGGTGATCTTGTATTCGAACGGCGTCGCTTATGTCGAGCGCCGCGGATTTGTCACGGGCAATGCCGAGGTCGATCTGCCGTTCAAGCAATCGCAGGTGGACGATGTACTCAAATCGATGGTCGTGCTCGATCTCGGCCAGGGCAAGATCGGAGCGGTGAGCTATAATTCGTCGGCACCGATCTCGTCGAGGATGGCGGAGATCCCGTTTTCGGTTAATCCTGTCTCGGGTGACGGCGGCGGCATATCGTCGGTGCTCTCGCAGTTACAGGGTGCCAAAGTGATCGTATCGTCAACGAAAGGCACGGCGACCGGTTCGATCCTGACGATCGAACGCAAACAGATCAAGACCGAAAAAGAAGTACAGATCACCAGCGTTCTCGTGATCGCGTCGGACAGCGGCGAGATATCGAGCTTTGACCTCGCAGACGTCCGCAGCGTCAAACTGCTCGACGAAGGCACCCGAAAGGACATAAACGAGTTTGCCAACGCCACTGCATCGACCCGTCGGCTTGACGCCAAGACCATCACTGTCACCAGCACCGGCACCGGACAACGCGAAATGGTCGTAAGCTATACCATCGCCGCCCCGATCTGGAAGACAACCTACCGCGTCGTGCTCGACGCCGACGGCAAGCCTTTCTTTCAAGGTTGGGCGATCGTCGATAACGTCAGCGACGAGGACTGGAGTGGAGTACAGATGTCGCTCGTATCAGGTTCGCCGATCTCCTTTATTCAGAATCTACAAAAGCCCTTCTATCGATATCGCCCGGTCGTTCCGATCCCGTCGGATCTACAGCTTGAGCCACAGATATATGAACCCCAGAGCGGAATTGGAACCGGTTCGGGTTCTGGAAGTGGTACGGGTGGTACTTCGATCGGGACTAATGTGACAAACGCACAGATCGGGAACCTTCCGAAAAGTGGGCAATTTACAAGTTCATTAAAGGTTGTGCCCGGCGTGCGACCGGAGGCCTTGGCGGGCGGTTTCACGGTGGACGGAGCGTCAGGAACCGAGAATACGTTTGTTATAGACGGACAGGAAGTGACAAATTTTCGAAGCGCGGGGTTAAATTCGAATAACAGCATGGTTCTCAGCACTACGAAAGTAAGCGATGCCCTTACAGGCCCGAATTCAGGCGTTTCGGCCGTTGCCAGCGGTGAAGAGGTCGGTGACCTGTTTGAATATCGTATCGAGCAACCAGTCACGGTCGAAAAGAATCGCTCCGCTCTTATTCCGATCGTTCAGACCAAAATGGACGGCGAGCGGGTTTCGATCTATAACGAATCCGCCCGTCGGGATCGTCCGTTCAGCGGTGTTTTGCTCAAGAATATGACAAATCTAACGCTGGAAAGCGGTAGCCTCACGGTCATCGACGGTAACGCTTATGCGGGCGAAGCCCTTATGGAACGCCTAAAGCCAAAAGAGCAACGGTTGATATCTTTTGCCCTCGATCTCGGCACGCACGTCCGTGTCCGCCAAACCGGCGATCGCGAACCGGCCAAGTTGGTCAAGGCCGTCAACGGTGTCCTCCAAGTCCATTACTTCAGGGCGGAGCAGAAAACGTACGACATATCCAACCAGACCGACCGGCCCAAAGTGCTCTATATCGAATATCTAAAACGCGACGATTGGGAACTGTCCGAAGATACGCCAAAACCGGATTACGTAACCCAAAAATACTACCGTTTTCGTGTCGAGCTCGCCCCGCTTGAGGAAAAGCAGCTCAAGCTATCGGTTCGTCAGCCACTGATGGACACCTATCAGCTCTCATCGCTTTCAAAGACCGATCTCTCGCTCTTTGTCACCCGACGCTACATCGATGAAGCGACACGGGCACGACTTGAAAAGCTGATCGATCTGCGGACGAAACTCGCCGAGATCGACAACAAGCTCGAGAGTTTTGACGATGAGGTCGAAAAGATCGAAGCTGACCAAAAACGCCTCCGCGAGAACATCGAGGCACTCTCAAAAACCGCCGAGGCAAAGGCTTTGATAGCAAGGTACATCGCTAAGGCTGGCGAACAGGAGACCCGGCTTGAGGAGATGGAAAAGGAAAGACGCGATCTTGCGGGGCAAAAAGAACAGCTTACACGGGAACTCGCCACTGAGATACGTGCATTCGAGATCAAATAGAATGTCCGTCAAACGTTAGTTTGACGAGCCAACTTAGCACGGGGGTCGTGTTGAGTACCAAGGTCGACGCTTTACAGATTACTCGCTGCGAGCGACAAACTGAAGTTTGTCGGACTTTCAATGTCCGTCAAACTTTAGTTTGACGAGCCAACTTAGCGGGGAGCGAGCATTGAATCCCAATGTCAACGCTTTACCGAAATCTGGCTGCGGCCGACAAACTGAAGTTTGTCGGACTTTCAATGTCCGTCAAACTTTAGTTTGACGAGCCAACTTAGCGGGGAGCGAGCATTGAATCCCAATGTCAACGCTTTACCGAAATCTGGCTGCGGCCGACAAACTGAAGTTTGTCGGACATTTTGACGTTTAACTGAAATCGAATCCGGGGTCGTCTTGTAATCGCTTCGCGAGATAATTTCCCGGCCATTCCGTCCAGTGGCCGACTAGTTTTGCTTTTACAGGATTATTTAGCGTGTATCTAATCGCCTTTTGCAATCCTGCACCGTGGCGAATGACGTGATCGAAGTTCTCCGCTTCCCAAAACGAACCGACTCGATCTAACAACGTATTGCATTGCCGAGCGGTATTTCCCTTAATGGACTGCATAATTTCGGCGAGCGTGTCCTGTTTGGACTCAAAACGTATTCCTTTTGAAGTTCTTATTTCGGTCATTTCGCGTTCGTTAAGATTAGGCTGTAAAACGACGTGAACGTGATTCGACATTATGCTGAAGGCGTCTAACTGATATTTCGGGCCATCGCCGTCAAGGAGTTTGTCGCTGACGATCTTCCGAATGTTCGGGCTCGACAGCCACCTCGGACCTGAGGCGGCCATGTCCATAATTGCGTCAAATCGCGAGAACCATTTCCGGTGAAAATCGATCACGTTTACCGATTCTATACTGGTCCTATCTCCGGTCAGATCGCTTTCGACGGCCTTTTCGATAGCTCGTTCGTGGATCATCCGCTCGTTCTTGTATTTTCTCACCAGTTCTTGCGGAATCGACCCAGCTAACCGGAATGTTACAAACAGTGTCGCTCCGGGTGGATGGATGTGGGGTCGTTTCCGTCGGTAAACTTGCTTGTAACCGAAATGATTCATTGGTGTCCAACAAACTTTTGTTTGTTGAGTCGGCCTGGTCAAGGGACGGCGTTGAGCACCGTCGCACAAGTACCACTTTGTCACGCTGAATTTCGTCAAACTGAAGTTTGTCGGACTTTCATTGTCCGTCAAACTTTAGTTTGACGAGCCAACTTAGCTCGTAGGTCGCGTTGAGTACCGATTTCTATCCGACCCGGCAATGACACTTCGAACGACAAACTGAAGTTTGTCGGACTTTCATTGTCCGTCAAACTTTAGTTTGACGAGCCAACTTAGCTCGTAGGTCGCGTTGAGTACCGATTTCTATCCGACCCGGCAATGACACTTCGAACGACAAACTGAAGTTTGTCGGACTTTCATTGTCCGTCAAACTTTAGTTTGACGAGCCAACTTAGCTCGTAGGTCGCGTTGAGTACCGATTTCTATCCGACCCGGCAATGACACTTTGAACGACAAACTGAAGTTTGTCGGACATTGTTAAACTTTTATAAAGATTTTCTTGCGGTACAAGAGCCACATCAGGAAAAGCCATAGAAGAATAAAGCAGATCGCGTAGAGCAGCGACGCGTCGACGGGTTGGGCAATCGCCAGGAACACGTTATCAAAGATCCATTTTTGGATCACGACGGGTTGCCCCTCTGCACCTATTACGCGATAGGCACCGATCATTCGGGCAAATATACCCGAAAAGACAAAGAGCGGCAGAGCGTTTACGCCGAATATGACGAACGGCTTGGCCCACTTTTTGTAGCCTTTGATGTCGATCAGCCAGTAGCACGCCCCGAGCGTGAGCAAGGCAAGGCCCGATGTGACCAGAACGTACGAACTTGTCCATAGAGCCTTGTTGAACGGAAAATAGCTATTCCATATGTATCCGGCGGCAAATAATACGACGCCGAAGAAAAACATTCCCGTTGACTTCTGTAGCGTGTCGCGTTTGGAGATCAGCCAAGTTCCGGTCAATACGCCCGAAATGGTAGTTGCGATCGCGGGAAGCGTCGAGAGAATGCCTTCCGGATCGAAGACCTTAGCGGATCGCCAGATATGATCTTCGGTCAATATAGTTCGGTCTAGCCAGGCGGCCAGATTACAGGCTTTGTCGCCGATCGAGGTGACTTCACAACCGGGAACCGGGATCAGGGTCATCATCGCCCAATATCCGAGCAATATCGCGATGGCGATACCAAGTTGTTGCTTCCAGTTTGTATGAAGAAAAATGATCGAGACGACCAAATAGCACACCGCTATTCGCTGCAGCACACCCGAAATCCGCATCGTGCCAAAATTGTATGGTACGACATTGTACCCGCCCAGATTGAGCCCGATAATGCCCGCGATGCTCAAACCTAGCAAAATGCCGGCGATCTTGAAATTGCGGAGTAGCAAGAACAAAAGGCCGCCCGCCATCGCCATCCAGATCAGCATCTTGAGGCTGTCCGGTGCGTCCGTTGCCGCAAACTGAAAAAATGGAATTACGGACATCGAAAGCCCGAGTCCGAATATCATTGCCGATCGCGAGACGATTTTGGAATAGACTCTTCGCGTGACGCCCTCGGCGATCCTTTTACCGAGAGCGATCGAGATCGCAATGCCGACGATGAATAAAAAGAAAGGAAAGATCCAATCCGTCGGCGTCAATCCGTGCCACGGGGCGTGCTCGAGCGGGTCGTAGATATGCGACCAGGTACCCGGGTTATTTACGAGCACCATCGCCGCGATCGTCATTCCGCGGAAAACATCCAGTGATATCAGTCGGTTTGATGGTGCTTCGGTCATAAGCTATACCTTTGCATCAACCGCAGATACACGCCAATGGTCGCAGATCAGGACTTCTATTTACCTAGTTCATATCTGCTTTTTTCGCGTTCATCTGCGGTGAAGATTCCTACCAGCCATTTCGCTCACGCAAATGCGTAATGTGTGCCGTGTGATGCTCGGAGTGCCAGGCGTAAAGAGCCAACGCACCTTCGAGCGGCCAGTTCCCTGTTTCGGGATGAATAAAGCTCTTCTGGAAATCATTGTCGGACATCGATCGGAGAAGTCTTTCCCAGCGCACGTGGATCGCACTAAGCATCGCTATCGATACGTCGATCGGAAGTTTACTATCAGCGAGTTCGGCCCAACGCTCTTCGAAATATGTTTTGATAGTCGGCGGTGTATCCTCGGTCAGAGCCAATTTGAACCGCGTCAGCGAGTTTGAATGGCTGTCGGCAAGATGATGTACGGTTTGACGCACGGTCCAACCCTCCGGGCGATAACGTGTATCGAGTTGATCATCATCCAGTCCGCTAAGCGCTGCGGCAAGCTTTGCCGGGAGTTCATTAATGACCTGGATCCTCGATGCTCTCGCTTTCGACGAGACCTCGTAGTTCCGGTCAAAATCACCTATCGGAAACCGCAAGTCATCTGTCATAAGCTGCCTCCACAAAACGATCTAGCCGCCGTAATAATTCTCGAATCTGGTAAATTCTTTAAGAAATGCAAGCTTAACCGAACCGGTCGGGCCATTACGCTGTTTTGCGATGATCAATTCGGCAAGTCCCTGGTTTTCGTCTGTCGGTTTGTAGTAATCTTCGCGATAGATAAACGCAACAATATCGGCATCCTGCTCGATACTTCCTGATTCGCGAAGATCTGACATAAGTGGTCTGGGAGGAGTTCGAGCCTCAGGAGCCCGCGATAACTGGGAAAGTGCGACTACCGGAACGTCAAGTTCCTTGGCGAGGGCCTTGAGTTCTCGCGAGATCTGCGAAACTTCTTGCTGCCGGGACTCCGAACGCTTACCGCCGGACATAAGTTGGAGATAGTCGACGACGATCAGGTCAAGTTGTTTCTGCTCAGCAGCCAGACGGCGGCATTTTGCACGCATTTCGAGTACAGAGATTCCGGGAGTGTCGTCGATGAACAGTCGAGCCTCGCTCAACTCTCCGATCGCTTGCGATAGTCGTTCCCACTCGGTTTGGACAAGGTGGCCTGTTCGAAAACGATGAGCGTTGATCCGCCCTTCGGAGGCGAGCATACGCGTTACCAACTGTTCCTTCGACATTTCGAGTGAGAATAAAGCTACGACAGCATTCGATTGCAGTGCAGCGTTCTGCGCCAGTGTCAGACAAAGAGCGGTCTTTCCCATCGACGGGCGGGCGGCGACGATCACCAGATCGGTTCGTTGCAGTCCGGACGTCATTTCATCGAGTTCAACAAAACCGGTCGACAGCCCCGTAATGCCGCTGTTTCCTCCTGCCTGATGTTCGCGAACCCGTATCAGGACGCGGTCAGCTATCGGAGCGATCCGCGAAAAACTCTGATTCGTTCTGGCTTCTGCTAAGGCGAAGATCGCCTGTTCGGCACGATCGAGCACGACATCCGCATCTTCTTCTTCGGCGAGTGCCTCACTCGTGATCGAGTTGCACGTGCGGATGAGATTTCGAACGACTGCCTTTTCCCGAACCACATTGATGTACTCTTCTACATTTGAGAAATGATGTAGGCCAAATGTGAGATTAGTGATAGTTGCTGTGCCGCCGATCGATTCGAGCGAACCTTCTTTCTTCAGTTCTTCGCCGATCAGGATCGGATCGATCTGTTTTTGCTTTTCAAAAAGGGCGATCATCGCAGCGAAAACCCGGCGATTAAGCGGCGAATAAAAATCCTCCGGCTTGAGGTGCTCGACCGCCTGAGCGATCACCGAATTATCCAGAAGAATAGCGCCGAGAATTATTCGCTCGCTGTCCTCACTGCTTGGCAACGGTTTCTCTAAAAATTGTTCGCGTCTTACGTCGGGAAATGCACCTGCCATTACGTGTAACTGCTCCAGATAAATGAGTTAAAAAACCGTTTGGATCGTGAGATGGCCACAACGGATGAAAAAAGAGACCGCAAATTTAAGTTTGCAGCCTCTAATCTTACTCTCATACGGATTCCCTTTCAAAGAATCCGAAACGATTTATCCAACTCACATTAAATGGCTTATGCCGCGTCGGTTTCCGTCGCTTCAACAGCCTCAACTGCAGGTTCAACTGCCGGTTCGGCGGCCTTAGTTTCTTCCTTGACCGGAGCTTCTCCACCTTCTGCACTAACTGTTACCGGCACCGAAAGAGTTACTTCGCGATGAAGTTTGACGTTTACCGTGTATTCTCCGGTTTCTTTGATCGCGTCTTTCAGTACGATTCGGCGACGATCGATCTCATATCCCTTGCCCTTTAGAGCCTCAGCGATATCCATCGATGTGACCGAGCCAAACAGCGTTCCGTGATCGCCTGCTTTGCGCTCGAACTTGAGTGCAATGCTCGACATTTGCTCGAGCTGAGCTTCAGCCGTTGCCTTTTCGATCGCAGCCTTTTTCAAAAGTGCCGCACGCTCCTGTTCGATCTGCTTAACGTTGCCTTTGGTGGCGAGCGTAGCCAACGCCTGAGGCAACAGGTAGTTGCGGGCGTAACCGGCCTTGACCTTTACGATCTCGCCGCGGCCGCCGACATGTTCGATGTCCTCGCGTAATAATATTGTTGTATTTGCCATGATGTTCAATCCTCTTGGTAATGGACCGCGTCGTTGAGCTAAATATTAGCTCTATGCCGAAACAATGATCCGATTAATAATTCCTACTAGTCGGCAACGAACGGCAGCATTGCCATCGAACGCGCTCGCTTGATCGCAGTTGCGATACGACGCTGATCTTTCGCCGAAATGCCCGAAATGCGGCGCGGCATGATCTTGCCACGCTCAGGAACGAACTGCCTCAAATAATCGACATCCTTCCAATCGACATAATCCGGAACCAACTGTCGCGGTCGGCGACGCTGAAAGCGGCGGGGGCGATCACCGATCACGTCCTCACCAACACCGAAACCGCCTCTATCGTCCATCAATTCAATCTCTTTCTCTGCCATAACTTTCTCCTTGTCGGGCGACGCTTAAGCCTCGGCTGACACCTCCGTCGATTCTTCTGTCGGGCGGAATTTTGCGCGTTTCGCAGCTTTCGCCTCACGCTTTGCCAAGCGTTTGTCTGCGGCCTTTCGATCCTCATCGACGCGGACCGTGACGTAGCGCAAGATCAGATCGTTTACGCGCATACGGCGTTCGAGCTCGAGGATCTCCTGACCGGTTCCATTGACCTCAAACAAGACATAGTGGCCTTCCGTCTTTTTCTGGATCGGATAAGCCAGCGTTCTAATGCCGACATTGTCCAAGCGAACGACTTCGCCGCCTTCTTTTTCGATCAATTTACCAACCGCTTCGTTTAGCTTCTCGATCTTCTCGCCTTCCGTCTCCGGATTGACGATATACATAACTTCGTACGTTCTATTTGCCATTTATTTCCTTTCTCCTTTCGGCTAACCAACCTCATTCTCATTTGGAATGAAGTAAGGATCCTGCTGCTCGGGTCAATCGCCAATCGGCCGAACCCCGATATTTCAAACTAATTAAATTTCGCCATCGCGGCATCAACGCCATCAGCGATTATCATTTCGACTGCATCCGCCGCAGTATCCAATATCTCGTCGAGCTTTTCGATATCGCTTTTATAGAAATTCTCCAGAACGAAATTCGATGCACTCGATATCGGGTGTTCCGGTTGGATTCCGATCCTGACCCGGATAAACTCCTGCGTTTTCAAACAATCGATGATCGATCTCAGCCCGTTCTGTCCACCGTGCGACCCTTTTGGCCTGATGCGAATCTTGCCAAACGGTAATGCCAGATCATCTGACACGACGATGAGTTGTGAACCCACTCTTTCGGGCTTTGCGACGAGACAGTTGACTGCCTCACCGCTGAGATTCATAAACGTCTGCGGCTTTATCAATTCCACCGCGTTATCGCCTACTACCCCTCGCCCGATCAATGATCGGCATTCCGCTCTTGAGACCCGTGTCTGAAGTCGGGCGGCGAGACGGTCGACGAGCATAAAACCCGCGTTGTGCCTCGTCCGATCGTATTTGTCGCCCGGGTTACCGAGCCCGACAATGAGCCATTTACTCAACGTCTAACGTCCTCGATTAAGCTTCGCCGCCATCACCGGGCGTTTCACCGACCACTTCGGGTTGTGCTCCGGCTTCGAGCTGCGGTTCAAGCACGACCTCGCTAACCGTCACGATCGTCGCAACTACGGTCTCCGGAGCTTCAAGCAATTCGATTCCGGCTCCGACACTGAGGTCCGAAACGTGAATAGAATGTCCAGCCGCCAGATCGGTCACATCGACATCGATCGACTCAGGCGTGTTCGCCGGTTCGCACAAGACCTTGATCTCGCGCAGAGCCTGCGTCAAAACTGCTCCGGCATCTTGCAATCCGGCCGCTTGGCCTGTCAAGTGGATCTGGACCGTCATTTCGATCTTTTCACCCTTAGAAAAACGGCGAAGATCGGCGTGGATCAGACGACCCCTGACGGCGTCGATCTGACGAGCCTGGAAAATGACATCATTGACGCCCTCTCCCTCAATATCGAGTGAGAAAACGGTGTTGATGCCCGAGTCCGAACGGATGATCGCCGCAAGGTCCTTTAACTCAGCGGTGGCCGCAAGGCTTTCCGATCCGCCGCCGTAAACAACGACCGGGATCTTGCCCAAAGCACGGAGTCGACGGTTTTCGTTTTTGCCGCGCGTATCACGCTTCTCTGCTTTAATTACTATTTTTTCTGCCATAACTCTTTCCTCTGTCCCTGATCGACGTTGCCAATATTGCCGCTTACATCGATGCTTCGACGAATACTAAATAAATAACGAAGAGACACTCGTCTCATCGTGTATCGATCTGATCGCTGACGCCAACAGCTTGGCGACGCTTAAAATTTCGATCTTGCCACCTTCGACCAGCGGTTTACCGTTGTCTTGGATCGGGATCGTATTGGTCACGATCACCTTTTTTAGATGCGAACCGCTAATATTCTCAACTGCTTTGCCGGACAAAACACCGTGCGTAAAGCAAGCAGAGATCTCGTTGGCCCCGGCTTTATGCAATGCCTCTGCAACCTTGCATATCGTACCGCCCGTATCGCACATATCGTCGATAATGAGGCAGTTCTTGCCGTTCACATCGCCGACGATGTTCATCACGTCTGCCACATTGGCACGTTCGCGGCGTTTATCGCAAAGAGCAAGACCGGCATCTAGCCTTTTCGCGTAGGCTCTGGCACGCTCGGCACCACCGGTGTCCGGGGATACAACTATAAGATTCTCGATCGGATTCGCCTTAAAATACTCAACTACGATCGGCGCCGCATAAAGGTGGTCGACCGGAATATCAAAGAAACCTTGTATCTGCGATGCGTGCAGGTCGATCGTCAAAATTCGCTGAGCTCCGGCGGTTGTAAGCAAATTAGCTACCAACTTTGCGGCGATCGGCACTCTCGGCCGATCCTTTTTATCCGAGCGGGCATAGCCAAAATACGGAATTACCGCCGTCACTCTTTCCGCTGACGCCCGAACACAAGTGTCGATCATTATCAGCAGTTCCATCAGGTGCCTATCACTAGGAGGGCACGTCGGCTGCACAATGAAGACGTCTGAGCCGCGGACATTCTCGCCGACCTGGAAATTAAACTCACCGTCCGAAAACCGGTCGGTCGTCGCTTTGCCCAATTCGCAACCAAGTTCCCCGCAGATCTCCTCCGCGAGTTCCTTGTGGGCAGTGCCCGAAAATACTTTGATCTTTCCAGTGACGCTCATTTCAATAAAAAAACGGACGATCTTCGTTAAGAAAGATTGTCCGTTTCGGAATCGAAATTGGCTGGGGCGGGAGGACTCGAACCTACGAATGCCGGATCCAAAGACCGGTGCCTTACCACTTGGCTACGCCCCATTGCGAATTTTTAGAAACTGATCGGAAACAACCTAACACCGAAGTGCTTCGCGGTACTGTGACCCCGAAATAGTTGCTACGGCAAACTTTCGCCAGGTCGATTCGTGATCGAGGGCTTTTATAGCAGCTTGCCGTGTCTCTGTTTTGTCAAATATTGCGAAGACCGAGGCCCCGCTGCCGCTCATTGCGGCATTTACTGCACCTAGCTCGAGCAATGTATCTTTTACACGCTTGACCTCAGGGTAAGCGTCGAAAACGCTTGCTTCAAAATCGTTTTTCAACTCCGAACTAAACAGATCAAGAAGATCGGCCTGGTTTCGGCAAACAGTAAGATTATGTTTTTGATCGTCGGATGTCAAGGTTGATGCATTTAATAATGCAAATGCCCTTGCAGTCGCCACATTTACGTTCGGTGTCACGACAAGTAGGTTTTCAGAGCCAATTTCCCTAAGTAAGGGTGAAACCACATCACCCCGCCCAATACCTAACGCTGTCCCGCCATTCAGAAAGAACGGCACATCCGCACCGAGGTCTTCCGCAATGAGCAATAAGTCCCTTTCTGGTATAGGCCCAAGGCCGCAGAGTTTAATAAAGCCTTTAAGAGCTACTGCGGCATTAGATGAACCGCCACCGAGACCGCCGGGCGACGGAATCCTCTTTGTGAGGTGGACTCTGCCCGTCACACGCTTTCCAAAATGTGTCTCGAGAGCCGCGGCCGCTCGTAGAATAATATTGTGACCGTCGATTGGCACGTTGCCATCGTCGCAAGAAAGTTCGAGTTTGTCGCTTGCTTCGAAAGCGATAGTGTCGTGTAGCGATATAGTCTGAAACACGGTGCAAAGCTCGTGAAACCCATCTTCACGTCTGCCCAATATACGCAGGATCCAATTTATTTTTGCGAATGAAGGCAATGAAAACGGATCTTGCATCGCTAAAGAATAAAGCGAGGCGGACTGAAAGTAAATGAGCGTGCTGAAGTCGTTTGACTTGGGCACGCTCAGATTCGAAAACAGTATTTCAGTCGATTATTTTCGAGTCAGAAACACCTGTGTAAAGTAATATGAACCGTCATCAGCAACCGCGATCCCGACGGCGGATTCGCTCCAGTCCGATTTCAGCAAATTTTGCCGATGTGACGGCGATTTGAGCCATAGCTCGACTGCGACCTCGACCGGGTCCTTGTAGCCGCGATTGAATGCGATATTCTCCCCGATCGATCGCCATTTCTTCAATCCTGAACGATCCGCTCGATCACTCACCATCGAATCGTCAAGCCCGCGATGTCCAAAATACTTGAATTCGGCCATATCGAGCGAATGTTGGCGCGCGATCTTGGCGACGTCTTCGCTCCATTCGAGCTGTTTGAATCCATTCTCGACACGCTTCTTATTGATCAGATCAAAGGCAACGTGCTCGATCGACGCAGTATTTACAATTATCGACGCTTTGACTGCTGCTGCCTTTTCCGGGATAACCCGCGGCCGTGTGAAATCAGAAGGCGCTGAAGTATTTCTAGCGATCTGTTCCTGTAACTTGTCTGTTTGAGCTGAGGCAGAAACCGCTATCGCGAATATCAAACCTATAAAAAGGATGGTTCTATTCTTCATTGGACCCCACTTCGGCAGCCTGACTTTCCGCATCTCCGCGGCTCTAGGCTTTGCGTTCACTCAATTGAGCGATTGCCTTTTCGGTTAAGGTGACAGATCTCATAGATCTATCTACTACTAGAAAATGTCAATTTGGGTGTTTTTCCAGGCTTTTTCGGCGGAATGCGATAAAATGTTTCTATGTCACAGCCAACGGTTCAGTTGGGAATGCG
Source organism: Chloracidobacterium sp. (assembly GCA_016720705.1). Taxonomy (NCBI): domain Bacteria; kingdom Pseudomonadati; phylum Acidobacteriota; class Blastocatellia; order Chloracidobacteriales; family Chloracidobacteriaceae; genus Chloracidobacterium; species Chloracidobacterium sp. Next base: position 323,697 of record JADKKB010000007.1, read on the forward strand.
AAAGCCCGACGAAACGGTCGTTGAACCGCACGTCGATCCCGTTTGTAAAATGCTCGTGCTTCCCGATTCGGCGGCGGGCAATTTTGCGTATCATGGAACGGATTACTACTTTTGTGCGATCGGTTGCCGTGACCGTTTTGCGGCAAATCCGGAAAAATATCTGAATCCGCAACCCACCGAGGACCTTCCTCTCGACGTAGAATACACGTGCCCGATGGACCCCGAGATCGTCCAGATCGGTCCGGGAATCTGCCCAAAATGCGGAATGGCACTCGAACCAAAAGAGATCTCGCTGGACGACCGTCCGGACCCTGAGTATTTAGATATAAAACGCCGCTTTACTATCGCGGCAATTTTCACACTGCCGCTGTTCGTATTGGCAATGGCGGAAATGTTTGTAGATCTGAACCGGCTGTTTCCGACATTGCCGCACGGGCGGGCGGCAGTCATTTCATTATGGATACAATTCGTCTTAGCTACTCCGGTGGTTATTTGGTGTGGCCTTCCGTTCTATCAACGAGCGATCGCCTCGATCAAAAATGTCAGCCCGAATATGTTCACGCTGATCGCGATCGGCACGGGAGCAGCGTACTTATTGAGCATCGCGGCATTATTTGTCCCGGGCGTTTTTCCTCCGGCAATGATCGACCCGCACTCCGGCGTTGTGCCGGGATATTTCGAATCGGCCGCAGTGATAACGACACTGGTACTGTTGGGTCAGGTGCTGGAACTCCGGGCTAGATCACAAACGTCAACCGCGATCAAGGAATTGCTCAGGCTCGCACCGGAGACTGCAACGGTGGTACATCACGATGGTAAGGATGAGGCGATCGATCTAAAGCTCGTTCAAGTCGGTCAGTTACTGCTCGTCAGAGCGAATGAAAAGGTGCCTACAGACGGTCGTATAGTCGAAGGCGATACCACGATCGATGAATCAATGGTCACGGGCGAATCGCTCCCTGTCGAAAAGCACACCGGCGACGGTGTTATTGGCGGCACGATCAACGGCAATCGATCGTTTACGATGCGTGCAGAAAAGGTTGGCAGTGCAACTCTGCTCGCTCAGATCGTCAAAATGGTAGGCGAGGCACAACGTAGTCGGGCACCGATCCAAAGGCTGGCAGATGTCGTCTCGGCATATTTCGTCCCGGCAGTAATAATCGCGGCGATAATCGCGTTTATCGTTTGGATCGCCCTAGGCAGTCTGGCCTACGCGATAGTCGCCGCCGTTTCAGTGCTGATCATTGCCTGCCCTTGTGCCCTCGGTCTGGCAACCCCGATGTCGATAATGGTCGGTACCGGACACGGAGCAAAAAACGGCGTTTTGATCAAAAAGGCCGAGGCTTTGGAAACGCTTGAAAAAGTGAACACCATTATTGTGGACAAAACAGGAACTTTGACCGAAGGAAGGCCGAGTGTACAAAGTGTTGTCGCGACTCAAGGATATATTGCTGCAGATGTCGTTAAACTCGCGGCGAGTCTGGAAAGAAATAGCGAACATCCTCTCGCAAATGCGATTCTCGCCCAAGCCGATCTATTGAGCCTTGAATTATTGCCTGTAATACAATTCGAATCAAAAACAGGGATAGGCCTGAGCGGTTTTATTAATGAGCAGATAGTAACGATCGGCAAAGAATCTGGAGAGATCGACGACCAATTGAATGAGACCGTCGGCGTGATGCGGGACGAAGGACAGACCGTTGTATTTGTTACAGTCGGCGGCCAACTTTCCGGCGTGATAGGCATTTCTGACCCGATCAAACCCTCGGCAAAGGCCGCGATCGACGAACTCCATCGCCGAAATATCGAAGTGGTGATGATGACCGGGGATAATCGAACAACCGCCGAGGGTGTCGCGAAACAACTCGGGATCGACCACGTCTTCGCCGAAGTAATGCCCGAGGACAAGGCAGCCAAGGTTAAAGAATTGCAATTACAAGGCAAAATAGTCGCGATGGCAGGCGACGGAGTGAATGACGCTCCGGCATTGGCACAAGCAGATGTCGGCATTGCGTTCGCCAGCGGTACCGACGTTGCCATCGAGTCTGCTGATATTACACTCTTAAAGCCCGAACTTCACGGCATCTTAAAGGCTAGAAACCTGAGTCTGGCAACGATGAAGAACATACGTCAAAATTTGTTCTTCGCGTTCGCCTACAACATTATCGGTGTTCCGATCGCCGCCGGGGTGCTGTTCCCGGTCTTTGGGATCCTGCTTTCACCGATGATCGCGAGCCTTGCAATGACGTTTAGTTCGGTGTCGGTGATCACGAATGCCTTACGATTGAGAAATGCCAAGCTTTGATGGGAGACCTTAGCCGCAGATGGACACAGATCGCTCAGACCCGAAAATAAATGTTTATCTGCGTCATCCACATTTTTTTGTGGTTAAAAACTCCCCGGCTCGGAGTCTTTGCGGTAAAATCTATTTATGAGCAAACCTGCATTAGCTGTTCACGGTGGAGCCGGTACGATTTTTAGATCCGAAATGACGCCCGAACTCGAAGCCCAGTATCGATCCGGCATCGAGAATGCACTGCGTGCCGGTTGGGCAGTGCTTCAGGCAAACGGGAACTCGCTGGACGCGGTTGATGCCGCAGTGCGTCAACTCGAAGATTTCCCGCTTTTCAATGCGGGCCGCGGTTCGGTTTTCACGCACGATGGCCAAAACGAGATGGACGCGGCGATAATGGACGGCCATTCGAAAAAGGCCGGTGCGGTCGCTTTCATCCGCAATGTCAAAAATCCGATCGGGCTCGCCCGTCTCGTAATGGAGCGAACGGAGCACGTACTGCTCGCGGGTGAAGGTGCGATACTTTTTGCGGAAGAAATGAATGTCGAACTTGCCGACAACGCTTATTTTTATACTGATAACCGTTGGAAACAGCTCGAACAAGCGATCGCCGCCGGTCGTGTCCAACTCGATCACGCCGGTGCGGTGCATCCCAAACCCATCGGCACGGTCGGTGCCGTTGCCTGTGACGTAAATGGCCATTTGGCTGCCGCAACATCGACGGGCGGAATGACCAACAAAAAGTTCGGCCGCGTCGGCGACACTCCGATCATCGGGGCCGGAACGTATGCTGACGAATTTTGTGCCGTTTCTTGCACGGGGCACGGCGAATATTTTATGACCAACGTAACGGCTTTCGATGTTGCCGCACGAATGAAATATAGCGGCTTGAGCCTAGAAGATGCGGCTCAAGAGTCGATCGACCACTTGACCAAACTCGAGGGCGAAGGCGGCCTCATCGCGGTCGATGCTCAAGGCAATATCTCGCTGCCATTCAATTCCGAAGGAATGTATCGCGGCTCAGTAAATTCGAAGGGTGAGACGGCGATTGCCATCTACCGTCAATAGAAAAAAGGAATGATGCATCAAAGCATCATTCCCCCAACCTTAAAAGCCTTAAAATTATCTCCTCAGGCTCGCTTCGAAATGACGGGATCTTGTCATTACGATTCTGAAACAACTTCATCCTAATTGCCCGCGAGTCCCGCACATCTCTGATTACGTCAATCGGCAGTGTCACCGCCGAAACAAACCCCTAACAGACAATTTCTACTCGGCCGCTTTCTTTTCATTTACGATGTCCCGATATTCCTGAACGTAGGCGATATCCTTTGGCACGAGGTCGGCGAGCGTAACGACCAATTCGCCCTTTCGAGCGTGTTTGATCGCGTGGTGTATAGCGGTCCGGCCATCAGGAATGATCCTCACGGTCGGGGTTGCTGTGCTCTGTGCAATCCCCTCCTGAAGCAGCGTATGAAGTTCCTCAGGATCGCGGCCCCGAAGGTAATTGCCCGTGCGGATCACGATGCGGTCAAATGTGTCGCCCGCGATCTTACCAAATTCGCGGATATCATCGTCGCGACGATCACCGGTACCATTTAGAACAACAGTTCTGTATTTATTAGGTAGTTTTAGGACGAAGTCAGCCAAACCTCTGAGGCCGGCGGGATTATGGGCATAGTCCATAAGTACTGTCACATCGCCGATCTCAACAAAATTAAGTCGGCCCGGCGTTTGCGCCGTTCCCGCATTGAAAGTCGTCAGTCCAACACGCAGGTCTTCGAGCGAAACGCCGTGGACAAAGCACGCGAGTGTCGCGGCCAGCACGTTCTGGATCATAAATTCGGCACGGCCGCCGTATGTCAACGGTACGTTTACCACTTTTTCGATCCGAACCTTCCACTTGCCTTTCAGTATCGTCACATAGCCATTTTCGTAAACACACGAAACGCGTCCGCGTTCGGCTCGTCGTTTGATATTCGGGTGGTTTTCGTCCATCGAGAAGCAGACGACCTTCCCCTCGACCATTTCCTTCATCGCATAGACGAGGTCATCTTCGGCATTAAGCACCGCGTATCCTTTCCTCGAGACCGCACGCGGCACAACGGACTTGACGCGGGCAAGATCCTCAAGTGTATTTACGTCCTTTAACCCCAAATGGTCGGCGGCGACATTCATCACCACACCAATATCGCAGTAATCAAATCCAAGCCCCGAGCGAATTATACCGCCGCGGGCAGTTTCCAATACCGCAATATCCACGGTCGGATCCTTAAGTACGAGTTGAGCCGAGACCGGGCCCGTATTGTCGCCGGTCACGATCTGCTGATTGCCGATATAAGTACCGTCGGTTGTCGTAAACCCTACATTTCGGCCGCTATTTTTTAAGATATGGGCGATCAGTCGCGTCGTTGTGGTCTTGCCATTCGTGCCCGTGATCGCAAAGATCGGGATCCTTGCCGGCGTCCCGGGCGGAAATAACATATCGATGACGTGTTCAGCCACGTTTCGAGCAATTCCCTCGCTCGGAGCCAAGTGCATTCGGAAACCGGGAGCCGCGTTCACCTCGATGATCCCGCCACCGTTCTCCCGTAAAGGCTCACTTACATTTGGAGCAATAACATCCACGCCGGCAACATCCAGCCCGATAATCTTAGCGATCCTTTCAAACAAGAAGACGTTTGCCGGATGCACCTCGTCGGTACAGTCGATCGCTGTCCCGCCGGTCGATATATTTGCTGTGGTCTTAAGGTGAAGCACCTCGCCGGCCGGCATAATGCTTTCGAGTTCATATCCGGCTTTTCGGATGCACCGCATTGTTTGGCCGTCGATATCGATCTGAGTGAGAACATTTTCGTGCCCGTAACCGCGACGCGGGTCCGCGTTAGTTTTGTCGATCAGATCTTGAATCGAAGTATTACCATCGCCTATGACGTGTGCCGGCACACGCTCGGCGACCGCTATCAAGCGATTATTTACTACCAAAGCCCGAAAATCCGAACCGATCAACTGCTTTTCAACAATAATGTATCGTGAATATTCTTTGGCCTTTTCAAAAGCGACCTGGGCTTCTTCGAGCGAATTGACCCCGACCGTTGCACCTTTGCCGTGATTACCGTCTAGCGGCTTGATAACAACCGGAAAACCAACGCTGTCGAGAGTATCCTCAAGATCTTCAATATCGCGGATTCGATAGCCTTTCGGAACCGGCACGCCCATATCGCCGAGTAGCGTTTTGGTAGCGTGTTTATTCCCCGCGATATCGACCGAGATCATATTTGTATTGACCGTTGTCGTCGCCTGAATACGCTTTTGATAGACGCCGTATCCAAGTTGGACAAGCGATTGATCATTTAGACGAATAAACGGAATGTCGCGATTGTCGGCCTCTTCGACCAATGAACCCGTCGACGGGCCAAAGCGTACGTCTTGGCGGATCTCTCGCATTTCCTGAATCTCTTTTGCGAGTTCATCTTTGATTTCCTGAGTGGACCGTCCTTCGGCAAGATCCAAAAAGAGCCGTACCGCGGCACGACCGACGTATCGACCCACTTCCTCCTCGAGATAGCTAAAAACGACGTTATAGATTCCGCGTTCGTCTGTTTCCCGCGTACGACCGTACCCGGTATCCATCCCTGCGAGCGTCTGCAGTTCCAACGCGAAGTGCTCGATCACGTGTCCGGCCCAAGTGCCTTCCTCCACGCGCTTCAGAAATCCGCCCTCTTCCTGATAACTACAACCGTGGGTCGCAATTGATGGCAAGACATCCCTGAGCCTGTCGTAAAAGCCCTCGATCTTATCGGTCGGCCGTTCCTCATAGTCAGCGATGTCTAATCGCATTATGATCAGCTTTTTCCAATAGCCGCTCCAGTAGTTAGGGCCGCGAAGTGTGCGAATTTCGAGTATTTCCATTGTTTCAATTAGCCAAGGTCAGGCAGCAAGAATTCATTCGGCGGAGGCATCGGATACCGATCGAGATAGTTGTAAACGAGCCCATCACGTAATACGTGAAACTGGACACCACAGATGCTAAACGCTTCGTTATCACCGACTTCCGCTATCTCGTTGAAGGTAATCTCTGAACCGTCAACGATCGTTGTTGACCCCTGCCCGAAGACCTCAAGTATTCCTTTACCATCAAGAATGATCGCAGTATTTTCATCAATGCCGATGCCTAGGTTGTACGGATTGTATGACACTGCGGTTATTAGACGACTGATGCGTCCGCGTTCGCTGAAGTGCTGGTCGATGATGATATTTTTCAGAAAGCCTAGCCCGGGACTAAGCTTTACGGCATTCTTATGGGGATGTGAACTTGCATCGCCGCGGACGATCATCGATGTGCTCATTGCCGCCGCACCCGCGCTCGTACCCGCCATTACAACATTGGTGTCGCGCACCATCTTGCGAAGTTTCTCAGCAAGTTTTGTCCCACCTAGCACCGACACAAGGCGCATCTGGTCACCGCCCGTCATAAATACACCGGTTACGCCGTCCGTAAGCTTTTCGACATCCGCTTGGACAACATCCTGTCGCGAGGTCGCTCGCAAAACCCGTGGATTTGTCACACCGAGATTTCTGAAGGCCTGCGTGTACACGTCTGCAGCAAACTCGGGGAAATCCGATGCAACCGGAACGATCAATATTTCTGCCTTGTCGCCGCCGGCTAGTTCAAGAAATTTCTTAAGTATACGACGCTCATTATACTTATCTTCCGCCCCACCGATAACGAGCAGATGCCCGCCGATGATCTCACGGTCATCTGATTCACTCATTTGTTATTATGGAAAACTATAATTTAGAAAACTTTACACTAAGTTAGTGTAAAGTTCAGGATTGGTCAAGAATTCGATGGGTTTTATGTAATTGATCATCGTATCTCATCCGCCGTCACACTCTTTTCGGCGTGTATTTCTTGCAGACTTCTGACCGTAAGAGTTTCTGATGTGAGTTTTGTCCCTATCGCCTCGATCAATGCTTCCGCTCCCGTGATGGTAGTAACACACGGAACATTGAATTGTAGAGCGGCCTTTCGGATCGCTTTCTCGTCAAAATGTGACACTTTACCAAGCGGCGTGTTGATGATCAGTGCGATCTCGCCTTGCCGGATCAGATCGGCGATATTGGGACGGCCTTCGTTGACCTTAAAAGTCGTCTCGCACTCTAAACCGACCTCGTGTAGACGTTTGGCAGTCCCGAATGTCGCCACTAGATCGAATCCGAGGTTACTCAACCGCCTTGCGAGCAACACCGCCTGCCCCTTATCTACCTCGTTGACCGAGATGAACGCTCGACCGCTTAGCGGCAACCTTAAGCCCGCACCTTCCATCGCCTTTCCGTATGCCTCGCCAAATGTCGCCCCGACTCCCATAACCTCACCCGTCGAGTGCATTTCCGGCCCAAGTATCGGATCAACTCCGGCAAACTTCTTGAAAGGAAAAACAGGTGACTTTACAAATATCTTGGGGACCGGCAGGACATCCGGAAGGTTAAAATCGGCCAGACGCTTGTGGCCCGCCATCACCAATGAAGCGATCTTTGCGATCGGCACGCCCGTGGCCTTCGCGACGAATGGCACCGTCCGGGACGCTCTCGGATTGACCTCAAGAACGTAAACGCGGTCGTCCTTAATGGCATATTGAATGTTCATCAACCCTTTGACCTTGAGTGCCTTCGCCAACAGATTAGTATAATGGCGGATCGTTGCAAGGTGTTCCTGGGCGATCTTCTGCGCCGGTAAGACACTCGACGAGTCGCCCGAGTGAATACCCGCTTCCTCGATATGGCCCTGTATCCCGGCAATTACCACCGTGTCGTCATCGGCGAGTGCGTCGACGTCCACTTCGGCAGCACGTTCAAGAAATTTGTCTATCAGTATCGGTTTTGCCGGCGAAGCATCAACCGCGGAGCGCATATATTCATCTAGTGACTCATCATCGTAAACTATCGCCATCGCTCGCCCGCCGAGCACAAAACTCGGCCTCACGATGATAGGATAACCTATTTTGTTTGCAACACTTTTCGCCTCATCAGCTGATGTGACACTCGAATTATCCGGACACGGAATCTTAAGTTCTGCAAGTAACGCCCCAAACCGTTCACGATCCTCAGCCAGATCGATCGAGTCGGGCGAAGTACCTATGATCGGCACACCCGCGGCGTGCAACCTGTCGGCGAGATTCAAAGGCGTTTGACCACCGAACTGGACAATGACACCCTCCGGTTTCTCGACCTCGACGATATTCATCACGTCTTCGTAGGTCAGGGGCTCAAAATATAATCGGTCCGAAGTGTCGTAATCCGTCGACACCGTCTCCGGATTACAATTGACCATTATCGTCTCGAAGTCCGCTTCTCGCAGTGCAAAACTTGCGTGACAACAGCAATAGTCGAATTCAATGCCCTGGCCGATCCGGTTGGGGCCAGAGCCAAGGATCATTATCTTACGACGCGACGTCGGCTCTGCTTCGCACTCCTCTTCGTAGGTAGAATATAAATACGGCGTAAAGGATTCGAACTCCGCTCCGCAAGTATCGACCCGCTTATAGACCGGCCTTATCTGCAGTGTTTGCCTATAGTTACGAACCTCTACTTCAGGTGAGTCCGTAAGAAATGAGATTCGCCGATCGGACAACCCACACTCTTTCAGACTCAACATTAGGTCACGCGATATCTCCTGTAGCGGAATAGTTCCCATCGCGTCCTGAAGATCCATAACCTGTTTGAGTTGGTCCAGAAACCACGGGTCGATCCTGGTCAGACGGTGTATCTCTTCGAGCGAATATCCAATTTGGACAGCGTACGTCAAATAGGAGAATCGCTGCGAATTCGGCCGAGCTAGTTTGCGTTGTAATTCTGCATCCGGAACATCTACTAAACGCAACGGTTTAACCGCTTCGAGCGAACGTAACCCCTTAAACAGCGATTCCTTGAACGTACGCCCTATCGCCATTACTTCCCCGACCGATTTCATTTGTGTTCCGAGTACGTCTTCGGCCCCGGGGAATTTCTCAAAAGCCCATTTAGGTATTTTAGTTACGACATAGTCGATCGTCGGCTCGAAGGATGCCGGCGTCTTCATTGTAATGTCGTTTGGGATCTCGTCGAGTGTGTAGCCTACCGCCAATTTCGCAGCGATCTTGGCAATCGGAAAGCCGGTGGCCTTAGACGCCAGTGCCGACGATCGCGAAACCCTGGGATTCATTTCGATAATACGAATGTCTCCATTCTCAGGATTAACGGCGAATTGTATGTTCGATCCGCCCGTCTCGACACCGACCTTGCGAATGCAGGCGATCGACATATCACGCAATCGCTGATACTCAACATCCGTTAACGTTTGCGCCGGTGCGACTGTGATCGAATCACCCGTATGGACGCCCATCGGGTCGAAGTTTTCGATCGAGCAGATGATAACGACGTTGTCTTTGAGATCACGCATTACCTCGAGTTCAAACTCTTTCCAACCCAAGATCGACTCTTCGACCAGTATTTGCGAGTTAGGCGAAGCCATTAGTCCGCCTCTGGCGATCTCTTCGAATTCCTCCGGATTATAGGCAGTACCGCCGCCCGTGCCGCCCAGCGTAAAACTCGGCCTGATGATCGCAGGGTAACCCGTCTCTTCAACGATCTTCTTAGCCTCTTCCCACGTGTGAGCAAACCCGCCTCTTGCCGACGGCACACCGATCTCGTCCATCGCGGCCTTAAATAGTTCGCGGTCCTCGCCCACCTTGATCGCGTTGATATTGGCCCCGATCAGCTTTACACCGAATTTATCCAAAACCCCGCGTTCAAACAATTCGACGGAGAGATTAAGTCCGGTTTGTCCACCGACGGTGGGTAATAGTGCATCGGGACGCTCTTTTTCGATAATTGCAGTTACGGTCTCAACGGTTAGCGGTTCGACATAAGTGCGGTCGGCGATCTCGGGGTCCGTCATTATCGTTGCCGGATTTGAGTTGACCAATACGACCTCAAACCCCTCTTCTTTGAGCGCCCGACAGGCTTGCGTTCCCGAATAGTCGAATTCGCACGCCTGACCAATGACAATCGGGCCGGAGCCGATTATTAGGATCTTATGTATATCAGTGCGTTTTGGCATTTGTAAACAACCGATTATACAAAAAAAGTGCGGTCTATATAACCGCACTTTTCAAATTCGATGATCGGGATCGTTTAGAATGGGATCCTCGGAACCTTTGGGATCTTATTTTCGATCTTTTGCTTAGCAGCATCGACTACGATCTTCCCTGATAGTACATTATCGAGTCGTGAGGCAAGCACGGGATTAAGCTTTCTGAGCTTGTCGTTGATCTTTTTAGCTTCTTTTTTGTTCCCGCTCGCATTGTATGCCTCGCCGAGATTAAATAGGCCGAATGAGTTCACTCCGTCCAGGTCTACGACCCGCCGGAATGTCGCCACCGCATTTCCGAGATCATTAAGGCCGCGATAGCCGAGACCGAGCTGATTTATCGCTATCACCCAATTTTGTTTCAGATTTACCGCTACGTTCAGTGCGGTCACTGCTGCCTGATACTCGCCCAGTCCATTATGCGTCGAGCCGAGATTCAAGTACGCTGCATCCAACTTTGGGTCCTTCTCGACGGCTTTTTGTAGAAATGACTTGCCGAGTTCGAAGTCGGCCTTGGCACCTGCCTCGTCTTTGGCCTCCCTTTTTGCAACACCCGAATTATAGTAGGCCCATCCCATATTTGAATCGTCGACTGCCGTCGGGCTCAATTCCCGTGCGGTTGCGAGCCTGGCAACGGATTTATCCCACTCGTTGGTCTTCCCGAGACAGAATCCCCACTCGCTGTAAAGCTCGGGTGTCTTGATCGTTTCCGAGGCGATCTTGTATTCGGCATTTGCGTCGGCGAATCTTCCAAGTTGCCGATAGCAACTTGCGAGATTAGCGTGAGCCTGTGCGTTTGAAGGGTCGTTACGGATCACTGTCTCGTAGGACGTAGCCGATTTAGTGTAATCGCCTGCATTGTAGTACCACACGCCAAGTTCAAATGCCGCCGGCGTAAATTTGGGGTCAATGTCCAGTGTCCGCGTATAAGCGGCGACGATAGCATCATTTTGGCCGATCCGATTCAGTGTATGCCCGCGATAATAGTTTGCCATCAGGTTCCTGCTGTCGAGTTCCAGCACGCGGTCAAATGCGGCGAGGGCGGCGGCATTGTTATTTTGTTTATAAAGCACCAATCCTTTCAGATAACGCATCTCAACGCTGTCCGAACCCGCTGATTCGGCCTTGGCCAGACACGCCTCCGCCTTTGCCAGCTCGCCCGCATCAAGGTACGCCAGGCCTAGTGCGGTATTTATATCGCCAAGGGTCGGATCGATCGCGAGAGCCTTTTCATAGTTGAGTATCGCTTTTGCGGTCTGCTTTTTGCCGTCATAGATCGAGCCCAATTTCGCATAAGCGACGTCATTTTTATTGTCGAGCTTTATCGCTTCGTCAAAGTAGACAATGGCCGATTCGCTGTTTGCATCACCGGCCGCCGCAATGCCTTTTTCAGTGAGAGCATCGCTAAGGCCGTCGCTTGCACGCTTGTTTCGGGGGTTCTGAACTAATGCGGCACGATAATTCGTGATCGCAAGATCTGTTTGTCCGCCGTCGAGATTGGCCTCTGCCTTAGTTGTCAGAGTATTAGACAATGCGATCTTTTTATTTGCCGCCGCTATAGCGGCTTTCTTACGTGCAGCGATCAAGGACGCTCGCCGCCTCTTGGCCGCGGCCGCGATCTGGGCATTGGTACGTTTTGCATTGGCTCCGCCACCCGCGGCCTCACCCAAAAACGAATAAGCCGAGCCGAAACTCGCCTGCGGTTTCTTGCTTCCGTTACGAAATACGAATGCACTCCCGCCACCACCTATGCTCTCAGTGGCAACAAGGTCCTGTGCACGCACCGCAGTCGCTTGCGGCATCAGCGAAAATAGGACAGCAACAACGATCGACGATCTTAATATCGGGGAACGAAATACCATAATAAACCTCAACCTAAACGTAGATTATACCTAAGAAGGACGTAGTTCGGTAAAAAATTTGCATAAGCTAAAAACCGATAAATATGGGTTCAGGCTCAAGCACAATTCCAAATTTTGAACTGACGCTATTTTTGATGAGTTCTTTCAGTTCAATAATGTCGTTTGAACCGGCATCGCCGTTGTTGACGATCGCGAGGGTATGATTGGTCGAGATCCCCGCCCGTCTAAGCTTAAAGCCTTTCACGAAGCCCGCTTTTTCGATAAGCCAGGCTGCCGGAATTTTCACCTTTTCGTTATCTGCCGGATAATTTGGCATATCACCAAATTGTGAAATCAACTCCCGAAATTCCGCTGCGGATATTACCGGATTCTTGAAAAATGACCCTGCACTGCGTGAATTTACATCGGCTGGGTCGATGACCATCGATTTCGACCGGCGGATCGCCAAGATCGCCTCACGAACCTCGCTCAGCTTCGGATCACGGCCCAAAAATCTTTCGATGAGTTCCGTGTACGCTAATTTGGGCACGCCGTCACGGATCAATTCAAATTTGACGTTCGTTACGATGTAGCGGTCTCGGTGGGTCGAGTTAAAAATGCTCTTGCGGTATGAGAATGAACAATCTGCATTCGCCATTTCGATGATTGCACCCGACAGCCTATCCAGACATCGAACAGATACTATCGTCTCACTCACCTCTTGGCCGTAGGCTCCAACATTTTGGATGGGAGTGCCGCCTACCAGTCCCGGTATGCCGCTCAAACACTCGACGCCCGTCAATCCTCGGTCAACTGCAAAAGCGACGAAACTATCCCAGTCCTCGCCCGCACCGACCGAGAGTTCGACCCGCTTCCCTTCTCGTGCGGTCTCGATCATGCCCTTGATCGCGATCTTGACGACCAGTCCGTCAAACCCGCTATCTGATATCACGACATTGCTGCCGCCGCCCAAGATAAACAAGTTAAGGTCGTTTTCTTTCGCGAATCCAAGTGCTTTTATCAGTTCGTCTTCAGAAGATACCTCGACGAAATATCTAGCCGCGCCGCCGACCTTCAGCGTGGTCAACGGGGCGAGCGGCGTATTTGATCGCAATTTGATAGCCGGTGGCACAGAAGACTATTTCTTTACCGCTCCCATCGAGATCAGCTCAAGTTGACCGGCGAGATTCTTTTGACCCATTTTGACAAGCTTCTGATACGCCTGTTTTGCGCCGCTCAGATTGCCGTTTCTAAACTCGGCCTCGCCAAGATTGTAGATAGCGCTTACAAAATTGGGGTCCTTGTCGATCGCCTTCTTAAAGTTATTGATCGCATCCTTATAGTTATTCAGCTTGCGATAGGCGATCCCAAGTTCGTTTAATGCAAAGACCCATTTCGGCTCCTTCCTCACAACCTTAGTCAATGCATCGACCGCACCGCTATAATCGCCGAGATCGGTTAGCGTCATTCCAAGATTAAGCTGAGGTCCCTCAACGAAAACCGGATTTGCCGCAACCGCCTTTTCGAGATTTATCTTTGCTGATTGCAATTTTAACAGCCGATCCGACTCTCGCTTTTCATACTGATCGATACGTGCAGCGTTGTAATACGCCCAACCGAGATTGGCAAAGTCGGCCGCATTTCCGCCGCCGAGTTCGACCGCCTTTTCAAGTGCCTTGATCGCCGCAGGCCATTGGCAAGGAACAAAATTCCTTTGATTGACTTCACATTGACGCCCGATCACGTACCCGACCTTGCTATAAATATCGGCGATCTCATCCTTACCAAAATCTTTACTCCGCGACATAAAGAGCGTCGCCAGGTCATAATTGGATTGCGCTTCGGTAAAATTGCCCATCATACGGTGGGCGTCACCCAGTGCGGCAAAAACTTCGCCGCTGTCGTTCTTGAGTCGAGCGGCTTGCTTATACGCGATGACCGCATCGGCATACTTGTCGGTGCTATAAAATGCCTCGCCGAGGCTAGTCCAGGCCTCAAGGTACTTCGGCTTAAGGCTAACCGCTTTCTGGTAATCGGCGATCGCCTCATTGGTTCGGCCAGTCCGCATTAACGCTTCACCCGAGTTGAAAAATACCTCGGCATTGTTCGGGTCGAGTTGTTTTGCACGTTGAAAGGCCGCCAGTGCCTCGGGGTTTCGGTTTTGCGAAAGTCGGATCATACCGAGAAACAACTGGGTCTCCGCCATATCCGGTGCGATCGCAAGGGCTTTGGTCAATAATTCATCGGCCTTTGCGATCTCGCCTTTTTGGAAATAAAGCACACCTAACGGCAGATATATCTCCGACAGTGCCTTGTCGTTAGCCAGAGCCTTTTCATAACTTGCGATCGCAAGATCGGCCTGATCGAGATCGTTATATACCTCACCGAGCCCAAATAATGCCGCTGCGTTATTAGCATTAAATTTTAGGCCCTCAAGAAAAAACGCCTTTGCCGTCGATGACTGGTCCTTGATAAGAAGGTCGTTACCCTTGGCGGCGAGAGCGTCGCTCAGTCCATCAGCGGCCTTCTTATTTTTAGCGTCAAGCGTGACGGATTCGCGGAAAAACTTCATTGAGTTTTCGAGGTCATTCTGATCAATATAATATTCACCGACGCCGGCAAAAAGACGCGATGCCTGATCCTTGGGCATCGTCCGTACGCTTGGCGGCAGATTGTCCGGATCGACGACCGTCGACCGGGCTCTGCGAGGCTGTACTTTAGCTAGTGTCTCGTATTGGATCTTGATCCGTTTAACCGTTTCCAGGCGTTGAGCCTTAGTGCGTCCTGTGCGCGCGGCAGGCGAGTATTTTTTTGAGGTCTTGGCAGAGTTTCGGAAAACGAAAACGCTTGAACCACCCGTAATGTCGCTCACCGGCACAAGATCCTGTCCAAAAACCTGAATACAAGCTGACGAGACCGACAACATCAACACTATCGATATAGCCGATCGAAAGACACTTAACTTTTTCAACATTAGATTTCCTCTCGCAATCGCGAAGCGATGTAAATAACGGAACGTTTTGCCGAAAGGTTCGATGACCTTTCGAGTGGTAGACGTTTTCCGCGTTTTGTTTTTGCCGGAAGATTAAAGCCCTGAAGCGAATTTTAACACGGAAACGCGCAGATCGGGCCGCCATTTTTCAATTCAGCGGCCCCGTCGATGTTTTTCGATAAACCTGTTTGCAGCCGTTATTGGCTAACGTTGGTTCGGCGAACTTTGATCAATGCTCTTCGCAAAAATCCAAATGGGAATCGGGTGGCAAACCGGCGATATTTGTCCACGTCCTGCAGTGAATAAAGATAAGCATTGTGATTGTCGACCAATCTCTCCATCACTCGTGGGTGACGGTGGATAGGAAAATCACCGATCTCTATGACAAAGACCAGATTCGGCAGGATGTATCCGTGAAACTTGGTCCCATTATCCTGGAGATATTTTACCGCAGTCGCAATGCCGTTATAGGTGATCTGCGAATCGTGAAACATTATCGCCCCGTTTTCCGCCAAGACATCGAGGCAAAATCTAAAGTCGCGAAACACCGCCTCATCGGTGTGCTCGCCATCGATAAAACAAAGATGCATCTTGCCCTCGATGCTTCCCGGCTTGATCGTCGCCGTGTCGCCGTCGATGGTCGTGATCTTTTCGATATTTCCGGCCGCTTCTTTCAAAAGCTCGAGCATCCGCTCGGTCGAGTTATTTTGGTATACCCAATCATAACCACGTGCGTCCGGCTGGCTCTCAGGCCGCTTATCGATCGAAACGACGCGTGAGCATCGGTCATCCAGCAGGTATGGCTGAATACTACCGCCGAGATAAGATCCGATCTCAAGGTAATTGAACCCCGGTGTAAGTTCGCCTACCGCGAGTTCGCACGCGAGCAGCGATGCCCTGTCGTGATCGGTAGATTGGCTCGGGATCTTATCAAAGAGTCCGATATCCAGATTGTTAAGTCGTTCCTGAAAATCACTCATAAAGGAAAAATAGAAAGGCTGATAATACCACACCAACGCAATTGCAGCGGAATTCACACAAAAAGAAAGAGCAGCTTTCGAGGACTGCTCTTTCTAACCCCGATGACACCGACTCCTACGGAATAAACGCATTCTCAGTCGGAATATCAGTGCTGATGCCAAATTGGAATCCCGTGTAACCGGATGTCGACCTCAATAGATGCCAAATCCCGGTTGACGGCCTGAATATCGCGATGTCGGCCTTTCCGTCGCCGTCGTAATCGCCCGCAACGGGCTTATCGCCCGGCGTACCGAATGGGCCGATCAGGAATGAACCATTGTTACTATTGATGATGTACCAGACA
The DNA here is from genome assembly GCA_016720705.1 of Chloracidobacterium sp. Lineage (NCBI taxonomy): Bacteria > Pseudomonadati > Acidobacteriota > Blastocatellia > Chloracidobacteriales > Chloracidobacteriaceae > Chloracidobacterium > Chloracidobacterium sp. The sequence continues at coordinate 340,278 of JADKKB010000007.1, forward strand.
CCGGTTGACGGACGAAATACAGCAAAATCGGTCTTACCGTCACCGTCAAAATCAGCTGGTGTCGGTATATCACTGTCGATTCCCCAACGGGTCGCCCGCTGAATATTGTCGACACTGCTCTGCCACCACCAATTTCCGTCCGACGGACGATAGATCGCGATGTCGGATTTGCCGTCACCGTCAAAATCACCGGTCACAGGTTTGTCGCCTGCGAGCCCGAAATTCTTGTTGTCGGACGAACCATTAGAGCTACTCATCCTTAGCCACTGATTTGTCGACGGTCTAAATACGATGTAATCGGCCCGGCCGTCGCCAGTATAATCAGACGGTCTTGGAATGTCGCCTGCCGCTCCCCAATGTGCATACTTTTGACCGCCGTCGAGCGTACTCAGCGACCACCAATCGCCGCTCGATGGGCGGAATATAGCGATATCCGTCTTTCCGTCACCGTCATAGTCCGCTGGCACGGGAACATCGCCGGCGATCGCAAATATCTGCTGCGTCAGTCCAAAGTCACTGCTTCGCAAAACGTACCACTTGTTCTCAGACGGCCTGAATACCGACACATCCGCCTTACCGTCGCCGTCAAAATCAAACGGCGTGACCCGCGCGAACAGTCCAGGTATGACCTTTGCGATACCTGCCCTTGTCGAACTGTCGATCCGCGAAAAATCACCGCCAACGACCACATTTCCATCCGGCAAAGCGGCCAGCGTCCGCACCGCCCCGTTTGCACCATACTGCATGAACAATTGATCTAGCTGACCGTCCGCACTCAGCCTGACAAAGTAATTTCGCGATGCCCCGTTGACATAATTAAAGGTTCCGCCGATCAGGATACTGTTATCGGACTGCACCGTTAGAGCTTGGAGCCTGAGGTCTGAGCTATTGTTCGAAGTAAATGTCGGTGCAGCAAAAGTAGTATCCGCCGTACCGTCTGAATTTCGTCTAACGATCGCTGATGGCCAGCCGAAGCCAATAAGACAAAGGAATTTGCCGTCTGCTAAAACTCGTATCGTGTCGACCGATGTGATAGATCCGGGATTGAACGCTTGATCGATAGTCCCATTGTTGTTTAACCGAACAAGATTCGACCTGTTAAAACCATCAACACCGGTAAATGACCCGCCGACGAGATATTTGCCGTCATCTAACTGTACCGCCGCGTAGACTGTACCGCTCGAGATCACGGCCGTGAATGTCGTGTCGAGCGTACCGTCCGAGTTTAGTCGAGCCACACGCTCACGGGTAACACCGTTAACCGTCACGAATCCGCCCGAGACGAGTAATTTCGAATCGCCTTGAATAGAAATGTCATAGACGGAATTGATCAAGGGCACAAATGCCGTATCCAGCGTACCGTCCGAATTGATCCTGGCAAAACCGGCTTTAGGCGTGCCGTTATAACTCGTAAAATCGCCGGCGACGAGTAATTTGCCGTCACTTTGTAACACCATCACGCGAGGAATGACGTCGAAGCCAATTCCCGGATCAAAGCTGTTGTCGATTGTGCCGTCCACATTGATACGCGCAAATGATGGACGCAAAGTGCCGTTCATCCGTGTGAAACTGCCTGCAACGACAAATTTACCGTCACTTTGTCGAACGATCGTCGAAACCGTGCCGAATATGCCGGCGTTCGGATAAAACGAGGCATCGACATTGCCGGCCGAGTTTAGACGGAAATATCGGTCGGTCGAAACATCCGATTGTCCAAAGAATATTATCCGGTCAAGCGGATCGACTGCCCATTTTTTATAAACTAAATTAACGGTGGCGGGATGAATGAACGATGCGTCCGCCGAACCGTCGGAATTGAAACGCATCAGCTTACCGCCCGACGTGATCAGGACCTTGCCGCCCGTTACGACGCCAACTTGTTGAACCGACGAAGTCAACGCCGGCGGGTTAAACGTGAGATCGACATTTCCCGCCGGCAAGATCCTAACAAGATCTTTTTTCGCGACACCGTTAACGGTATCGAACCGTCCGCCGACCACCAAAGCCTGATCTGTCTGCAGGATGATCGACTGGATATCCAATCCGCTTCCAAATGCGCCGGTAATATTCGGGGCCTCGTATGAACTGTCGTTAGTTCCGTCTGCGTTCAGACGGCGCAAACTCGTTCCCGAAGAGCCGCCCGAATAGGTGGTAACCGCCCAATAAATCTTTCCGGCGACGTCGATCGCAATCGACCGAAGGTTTCCGAATATCGTTCGCCCGCCATCATAGCCCGCCGGAGTAAAGGTCGTGTCGGTCGAACCGTCAGAATTAAGACGAACTAGATATCCGGCGTGAAATCCACTGCCCACACTGCCGGCGGTTGTAACCAGTAGTTTGCCGTCCGGCTGCACTGCAAAAAACTCGGATGCAGAGTACACAAAAGCCAGGGTGAACGCGCTATTGAATGAAAGATCCTGACTTCCATCCGTATTTAGCCGAACCACCTTGGACTGTGAACTAAGCGAAGTTCCGGCGACGATCAATTTCCCATCCGGCTGCAGGCCAACATTTGTAACCCCGCCAAGCAGACACCCGCAATAAGCAAAGGATGTATCGACACTGCCGTCGACGTTCAGTCGAGCGATCTGTCCTTTCGCCTGAGCGTCGACCGCAAAATTTGCACCCCAGATGATCGTTCGCCCGTCCGTTTGCACTATGAGCCCGATCGAACTCTGCGATTGCAATATCCCGGCCGGTACCGGAACGAATCCGGGATCGACGTCCCCCGTCGCGAATGCGACCTGCGAATACAGCAACACCGAGGATAAAACGATAAGAATGGATGCGAATCTATTTCGTAAAGGCATTGTATTTCTCCCTGGGTCTCCTGCCGGATTATTAAACAAGCTATTGCGGTCGGATCACCTTCGTATATCGATATTATAGCCCTTCTTACGCCCGATACGAAGTTTTTACCGGTTCCGGACCTGCTCAAATTGTGTAAAAATGCCACACGCCGACCGCTGTCTTGCTATCTCCGTTATTGTTGTATAAATTACAAATTACACACAACTGATTTCTTCGGGTTGTTGTTGAGGGTTTGCTGTCTTCGCCACAGCCTTGACGATCGCAGGGCGGCCCAAAAATTCCGCACTTTTACAACGAAAGGAGAACTTGCCGAAAATGAAAGCATTTACAACTGATAACATCAGGAATCTCGCTGTCATTGGACACGGCGACGCAGGTAAAACCCAGCTCGTCAGTTCGATGCTCCACGTCGCCGGTGCCGGTGGACGATGGGGTAAGGTCGACGAGGGCACCACGGTCACCGACTATGACGAAGATTCCATAGAACGCAAAATATCCCTTAATAGCAATTTCGCACACGTCGAATACCAAGACACGAAAATAAATTTAATAGACACGCCGGGCTATGCCGCTTTTGTATCACACGCTCGCCCCGCGTTACGCGTCGCCGACTGTGCCCTTGTGGTCGTCGATGGCGTCCACGGCATAGAGGTACAGACCGAAAAGACCTGGAATTACGCTAACGAGTTTATGCTGCCACGATTTATGGTCATCAACAAGATCGACAAGGAAAATGCCGATTTTGACCACGCGATCGAGACCGCAACCGACTCGTTTGCACGTTCGATCGTGCCGTTCACGCTACCGATCGGCAATCAAGTCAATTTTCGCGGCGTCATCGACGTCGTGCATCAAAAGGCGTACGAGTTTGACGCTGATGGCAAGGCCAAGGGGATCGCGATCCCGAGCGAGATGACTGCGGTGCTCAATTCGACACGCGAACGCCTGATCGAGATCGTCGCCGAATCGGATGACGACTTAATGGAGAAATATTTTGAGACCGGCACTCTTCCCGAGGAAGACATCGTGCCGAATCTTGCTCGAGCGATCGCCGCGAGTAAGCTATGTCCCGTTTATGCGGTATCGGCGACCAATCTGATCGGCATTCAGATCCTGCTCGACCACTTGGTCGAATTTGCACCGAATCCGGCGACGCACGAGGCCGAATACGGATTTACGGACTATGATATGAAGGGTGACCGCGTCTCGCGCAAATATAGCAGCGACGAGCCATTTTCCGCATACGTTTTCCGCACGATCGCTGACCCGTTTGCCGGGCGTATCAACGTAATGAAGGTGGTCAGCGGCAAGGTCACTAACGATGCCACCGTCTACAACTCGACGCACGATACAGTGGAGCGCCTCGGTGCACTACACGTCATCGCCGGCAAAAATCTCGACAAGGTCAATGAAGCGGCGACCGGCGACATCATCGCTGTCGTCAAATTAAAGGACACCCAGACCGGCGACACGCTCTGCGACAAAGCAAACCCGATCGTATTTCCGCCCGTCGAGTATCCCGAGGCGGCGATCGCATTTGCCATCGAGCCGAAGTCGCGTGCCGATGAGGACAAGATCTCGTCGGCACTTCACAAGATACTCGAGGAAGATCCGAGTTTGCACTTTGATCGTGACCCGCAGACCAAGGAGTTTATACTCTCGGGTTCCGGTCAGTTGCATATCGAGACCGTAGTCAAAAAACTCGAGCACCGCTATCACGTCGAGGTTACGCTTCATCCGCCTAAGGTCCCCTACAAGGAAACCCTTACGCAAAAGGTGGAAGTACAAGGCCGACATAAGAAGCAGTCCGGCGGCCGAGGCCAGTTCGGCGATTGTAAGTGTATCTTTGAGCCGCTCGAGCGCGGAGGCGGATTTGAGTGGGTCGATAAGATCTTTGGCGGATCCGTTCCTCAAAATTTCCGCCCGGCTATTGAGAAAGGGATCATCGAAGCCGCTGCAACCGGAGCGATCGCCGGCTATCCGCTCGTTGATTTTAAGGTCACATTGATCGACGGCAGTTATCATGCGGTCGATTCGGACGAACACTCGTTTCGGGCGGCCGGCCGTAAGGCGTTTCGCAATGCCATCGACAAGGCAAAGCCGACATTGCTCGAGCCGATAATGGACGTAGAGGTTTTTACACCCCAGGAAGTCTCAGGTGACATTATGGGCGACCTCAACAGCCGACGCGGCCGAGTTGCCGGAATGGAGACGCGCGGTAAGCAGCAAGTGATCAAGGCCAAGGTGCCGCTCTCTGAAATGCTCGACTACCAGTCGAAGCTTAACTCCGTCACGCAGGCTCGCGGGTCGTATCATATGCAGTTCTCGCATTATGATCCGCTGCCCGGCAATCTGGCCCAAAAGGTCATTGACGAAGCGGTCGCCGCAGGTCGTGTAAGGGCACACGAAGAAGATGAATAGGAACTGAGCAGTTTCTAATGACAAAACAAGCACGGGGCGAACAGTAGTTTGCCCCGTGCATTTTTCTAATCTTTACGATCCGGCGATCGTTCGACCTAACAAAAAAAGAGCCCGGAAATAACTTTCCGGACCCCTTGCGGCGTGGGTAAACTGTTAGTTGCCAAATATATTTCCGAAGATGCCGCCACGGTTATTGCGGTTGTTGTTGCGGTATCGATCCATTCCGTCACGGTAGCCTCGGTTATAGCCGTTTTGATACGCTTGTTGAATTTGTGAGCCATATCCGCCGCCGTTGTAGCTTCCGTTACCATAGCGGCCATTGTTGCCGTATTGGCCGTTTCGACGGTTACGGGCATCCATTTTAGCTTGTTTAATTCCCTCTTTGTACCCGCGTTCGTACGCCTTTTTTGTAGCTTTATAATTATTATTCCCACGACCGTTGTACTGTGGGTTGTAATTTCCGTTGTTATAGCGATCCTGGCCATTGTTATAACGATCGTCACGGCGATTATCGTTTTGGCGATTGTCCTGACGTCCGCGGCCCTGAGCACTGACGTCCGTTCCCGTGAGCAGGATGAGGCCGAAACCAAATGCCGCCACCAGCGAGAGTCCCTTCAATGTGCGTTTGAGATTAATATTTTTCATGACTATTTAAGTCCTCCGGGATTTGCTGTCGCAATGCCCGTGCCACGCGACCGATCACGCCATTTGCTGAGCAAAGTGCCGATCCGCCTAATATGCAGACACCATTTGGGATGGCCGTTCAACCATATCAGCCGTTTTTCCGGATGATCGAATGGAGATCTGGCATCTGTAAGTTGAAACTCGCCTACGCGGGCGTCATACTAAGTACGTAACAATACCTTTAGGAGACCAGTAATAATGTCGATGAAACAAATCTTCAATACTATATTTCTGTCCGCTGTCGCTTTAGTGTTTGCTGCGACTATCGCGTCGGCCCAGGCCGGCGCTTTGAAAATGCCTAATGCCAGTCAAAAGGCAAGCGTGACGCAAACGATCGGTGTCACGGATGTGACGATCAATTATTTTCGTCCGGGCGTAAAGGGCCGAAAGGTCTGGGGCGACGCTACGGCCGAACTAAACGCCAAGGGTGAAGCGACGCTTGATAATGGCAATACGCGGGCCGCTGACGCACCGATGGTGCCCTACGGTCACGTTTGGCGCACCGGGGCTAATGATGCGACGCAGTTCATCATTACTGATGATGTGATGATCAACGGTCAACCGCTCGCGGCCGGAGCATACAGTCTGCATACGATCCCGGGCAAGACCGAATGGACGGTTGTCTTTAACTCCGTTGCCAATCAGTGGGGCAGCTTCAGTTACGATGCCAAGAAGGACACACTCCGTGTCAAGGCAAAGCCCCAATCCTCACCACACAGTCAGGAATGGATGCTATTCACCATCGACCCCGTGACCGAGAATTCGGCAACGGTCAATATCCTTTGGGAAAAGATCTGGGTACCTTTCACGATCTCGGTCGATGTGCCGGTAGCGACGCTCAAGAATGCAAAAGCGGTGCTCGCTTCGGCTAAATCCGATGATTGGCGTACGCCGTTCAGGGCGGCACAATACGCGTCGCAAAACAAGCAAAACGACGTTGCCTCAGCTTGGTTCGAACAGGCGCTAAAGGCCGCCGACGAGTCGATCAAAGCTAAAGAGACGTTTGGCAATCTTTCAGGAAAAGCCAACATCCTGTTCGCAATGGGTCGCAGAGAAAGTGGCCTCGCTGTGGCTGATGCCGCGATCGCTAGAGGCAAAGCAGATAAAGCAGACACTGCGTCATTCGAGAAGCGGATCGCTGACATTCGCGCCGGAAAGAATTAGTCCTGCACTCTGAGAAAACGAAAAAAGGGACGGGCGATATTGCCCGTCCCTTTACCTTTGATCGTGTACTAGCTATGCCGACTTCTTATGGCACATCGTGCACTGTGTGGTCGTCGGCCCTTTGGTCGTCGGCACCGTCTTTTTGACCTCAGTGTGGCATCCGGCACACGTTCGATGATATGCCTGCTGATTGTTGAGCGAAATTACCGCTGCGCTTCCTTCGTGTTTGACTTCAGGGATCGCATCCAGCAACTTCGGCTTATCACCGGTGCGTGCGTGACAATCTCGACACGCATTTGCTCCGGCACCGGCAGGATCCTTCGCATAAAGTTCAGCCGTCAATGTTGTCGTTCGATCCGCAGGCCAAGCGGTCTTCAGCGGCGGAAATTTCACGATGTCGGCCGCCGGACGTGCCGTGTGGTGGCACGCTATACACGCTATGGCTCCACTCTGATCGATAGTATAGGTACCACCCGTATGTTTCTTATGGTCGAATGTGACCTGACCGAGCTTTGCTTCTTTAGCTAGCGTAATTACGTCTGGCATAGGCTTTGGATCTGCTTTCTGTGCACTTATCCGAGATCCGGTAAGTCCACTGACCACAAATACAAAGCCGCCTGCCAAAACTACTGCAATGATCGTTAAGATCGAATTTTTCTTCATCGACATATCCTCCAGCCTGATCGAAATTATACTGATTAAACAGTTGACTGCGCCGCCTACACTTCTAGAAAGTTTTCATTTTCATAATACACCGACCTAGTTGGATGTTGAAATGGCCCTGTATGTTGACCCGATAAATCTGAAATGAATCTTGATCTTTGTGACGTACCCGAGTTTCTCTAATTGCTCCAACGATCGCACGCCGCCTTAGCGATCTTTGCGATCACAGCCTCCCTGGTCTTTTCGTCCGCGGGCGAGTCAGATACGAGAACGGCGATCACGATATGTCGGCCGTTGGGCATTGTAATAATGCCGATGTCGTTAGTTGCGGCCGTAATACCGTCCTTTGTCGACGACGTTCCCGTCTTATGTGCAACCACATTTGCCGGCGGCAAAAGACCTTTTAGCCGTTTCGCACCGGTGCCGGTGTCGACCATTAACTTTAACAGCAGCTCACGATTTTCGGCCGAGATCCCATTCCCCTCGTGCAGACTTCTAAGCAATGTTACTGCCGAATTCGGCGTAATAAAATTCAGATACTGAGCTTGCGGATCGCTTGCTAACTCCTTTTCAGTACTGATCACCGCCAGGTCCTTAACGCCGATAGCAGACAAATAAAGCTGGATCTCGTCAGCACCACCGATCAGACGCATCAGGACATCGCTAGCCGTTCCATCGCTTTCGGACACCGCAGATCTGATCAACTCTGAAACGGTGAGAGCGGTTCCGTTGGGAAACTTGTCGCGGATCGGCGAATGCTGATCCGGGCCGACCATATCGACCGGCGTGACGCCGATCTGCTCATCGAGGGCAAACTTTTCGGCATCAACTGTGTATAACATTGCCATCGCAATCGGCAACTTATAGACGCTCTGCATCGGAAACCGCTGATCGCCGTTCAGCGAAACGCTCCTGCCGGATTCAAGTTCGACGGCCGCAACCCCGACCTTGCCCTTTGCCTCGGCAGCGATCGACTCGATCTGCTTTAGCAGTTCCGGGTCAGGCTTAAATTCGATATTACTTAAAGGTTTAGTCGGTGTCACCACTTCGGGTGGAGGCGTCGGAAAGCCCTTTGCGAGCTTCTCTGCCCGCTCACAAGCGGGAACAGCAAGGCACGTAGCGATCAACACACAACTTAGAAACTTATGCATACGCCAAACTGATCACCGGATCCGCAAAACCTCTTATCCAAGCAACACGCCCTCAATTCCGCACGGGATCGAGTAGACGCTGTCATTTGTCGCGACGATCATCTCGCCTTTTCGCGTAAAGCAAAGGCCGACAACATTGTTTCCAGCGACGAAATGCTCGCCGGCAGAGCCATCCGGTAAAATTCGTGTGATGCCGTGATGGCCCCTGTAACAGCCTGCAACGTAGAGATTTCCCGCTTTGTCGAATGCCAGGCCTTGCGGGCGACCGAGCCCGCGGAAAAATCGCTCGTCAAATCCCTCGTGGTCGATCACGTGAACAGCATCAAAACTAGCGAGTCCGGGTGCCGAGACATACAACTGCTCATCCGGGCCAAAAGCCAGATGATATGCCGCAACAGACGGCTCAATAACGGCGAAAGTTTCGACGATACCTAATTCCTTAACCCTATGTATCGTCCCTGAGCGGTCGCCGACATACATCTCGCCGTTTTTGTCGAAGGCGATCCCCGTCGCTACCCCTAACCCGGTCGCGTAAACCGAGCTAGTCCCATCACGGTCCATCAGATAAACCTCGCCGCGGGCTCGATTTGTCACAAACATTCTGCCCTCGCGGTCAAAAGCGATACCGGTCGGATTAAGTATCTCGTAGGGCATATCATCGAGAAATCCATCCGGCTCAAGCCGAAACAGTGTTTCATCGAGTTGTTGGCCGCGAGAACCTGAACGCGTAAGTATTAGTGCATCATCCAGCGGATCAACGGCGGGATTGGCGACTATATGCATCCCGCCGGCTAGTTTCTTGCCGATCACAATTGGGAATGGTTCGCTTTGCCTGCCCTCGACCTCTAAATGGATCTGAGTATGTATCGACCCGACAATGTCGGGAACGACGGCCAACACCCTGGACGATGATGCCGCAACAATCCGGCACTTTTCCCCTCCGACAAATACTCCATTGCCGCCACGCATATTTGCCGAAAAACCATCGATTTCGATGGCAATCTCCGCTCCAGGTATCGCGTATTTAGGCTCGACCGACTTGATTGTTCCTGATTGATTCATTTTATAAACTGATTTTACGCTGACCGGGAACGTGTGTCGAATTACGCTCCGCAGCATATTTGAGCAAAAAAGCACGGCAACCCGTGTGAGGCTGCCGTGCTCCTGACTTCTGCAGTCTGACGTTAGTTATTATCGTTCGGCGATCGGTACGTATTTGAGATCGCGTGCTCCAATATACTCAGCACGCGGCCGAATGAGTTTGTTATTAGCGTACTGCTCGAGAATGTGGCCCGTCCAGCCTGAAATTCGGCTGACGGCGAAGATGGGAGTGTACATATCGAGAGCGATCCCCATCAGGTAATACGTCGATGCCGAGTAAAAATCGACATTCGGGTGCATTCCCTTTTTCTCAAGCATAAGGTGCTCAATCCGCTGCGACATCTCGTACCACTTCATCTCGCCCTTTTTCTCGCCCATATGACGCGAATATTTGCGAAGCCATGTAGCACGCGGATCTTCAGTCTTGTACACGGCGTGTCCGATGCCCATTATCTTACGTTTCTCTTCGAGTGCCTTGTCGAGCCATCCGTCCACGGCTTCAGGGCTGCCGATCTCGAGGAGCATCTTCATAACATTGGTGTTGGCTCCGCCGTGCAGTGGTCCGGCGAGGGCGGCGATGCCTGCAGTCACAGCACCGTACATTCCGGCCAGTGTTCCGGAAACGACGCGTGTCGTAAATGTCGAAGCGTTTAGCTCGTGATCGGCGTGGAGAATGAGGCAGACGTCGAACATCCTTTCTTCATCGGCGTCCGCACGCTCACCGCGGGTCATATACAAGTAGTTGGCCGCGATGCTAAGGTCGTGATCCGGCGCGATTACTTCCTTTCCATTACGGATCCGATCCCAGGCCGCGGCGATGGTTCCGATCTGCCCGGTAAGTTTGGTCGCCGCCTTGGTCGCTCTCGCCCGGTCGGTCCCGTGTCCGTCCTTGTCGTAAAAATCCAGCGCCGAGACCACCGTCCGAAGTACGTCCATCGGATCAGCGTCTTTCGGAAATTGCTTCATTAACGCGATAACCTCAGCCGGAGCCTCATAGTTTGCTCGCAGCTCGGCTTTCAGTCCATCAAGCTCATCCTGTTTCGGCAGTCTTCCGTGCCACAAGAGATATATGACCTCTTCGAACGTTGAGTGTTCGGCGAGATCGTGTATGTCATAACCCTGATATATAAGAATTCCCTTCTCGCCATCCACGTCGCCGATGGCACTTTGAGCTGCCACGACTCCGCGAAGGCCGGCGGTTGCTGATGATTCGGTTGCTGTACTCATTTTAATATCGACTCTCTATTAAATTTGCGTTTTTATCCAAACAGTCATTTTATAATGAGGTTGGCCGTTGTTACAAGTAAGGCGGGGGCCTACCGTAAATTTGCGAGAGCTGATGTCAGTACTTCATCACCCCAAAGAGCCGAAATTTCAAAAGCACCAATTCCCGTGTGAAGATCGTTTCCGCTGTCGACCACGTTGAGGAAGTATAAAAAAATTACCCACGATTCGAAGCAAGCCTCCAAAGGAGAACCACACAAGGCTTGCTTCGAATTCGTGGATAAAACCTTACAAAATAGAGATGCTCTTACACTCACAAATGGTTTGCCGGTAAGTAAAACTTTATCTATCTGATCTGAGTTTCGTACGCGGTCTTGATACGCAGCTGTTGATTTCGATTCAACTTGATGTGCTTTCCGCGCTCGATAACGACGGCTCCGACACCAAAAGCTGCTCCGAGCCCTGCTCCGACCGCCGCACCGACCGGCCCTGCCACTACTGCACCGACGACAAGCCCCGCACCGGTTGCCCCGCCGATCTTGATGCCATCGCTCTTATATGAGCTCTTGCCCACGGCCGTACCTTCAGTGTTAACGACCTTGATATTGTCGCCCTTGACCGGCATTACTTCGGTAAGGGTCGCATTAAAGTTGCTCCATCGCGTTTCATTTAACAAAATGCGGTCGAATGAAAGCTGTAGCTCTGAACGCCGTTTGATCCTACCCGGAGATTTGATCCTCGACACACGCCCCTCGATGATCGCTCCTGCGATCTCGGACGGCGACACGACCTTTGCCGTAAATTTCTCCCCCTCACGACTTTTGTCGGTGCTAAGATCCTCTTGCAATTCGAGCAAAAGCTCGGTGTCGCGCGGAATGATCACTATCGCTCCGCTTTGTGTCACAAAGGTATTAACGGGCGAATCACTGACAGCGTAGTTAACTTCGGTCTGGGTTGCGGCAGTTGTCGCGACACGATTCTCTGCAACATTGTTTTCAGGGATCACGCTATTGCTTTGCGAACCGGTCGGGATCATCCCTCGCTTTTTGATATTCGTAGGCAAGGCTGATTCAAATGAACGCTTTTCAAATCCCGTGTTATAGCCCGACTCAAACCCCTGTTGGTATCCGTCGCGGTAATCCTCGACCGTTCCATAATCGCGGTTAAACGCCCGGTCGGCCTTTGTGTAGTCGGCGTGACGCGAATAGTTTTTGGCGAGGCTGTCGATCGTGTCACGGTAACCGGACATATATCCGTCAGAATAACCTGTCCGATATCCACGCTGGAGGGCGATGTTCAGATCCTTGGCCTGTGCGTTTACCGGGGTGACCAGAGCCAATGCTAGTAAGACATTGCTTAAGGCCAATCCCAAAAACACCACGAGAATACTCTTTGCGATTTTCATAAGAACTCCTTTGCTTTTGTTGTGGTAGAGAACGTAAACCAATTTTTCTAGAGTAAGTTATACAGCAATACTTGAATTAATACAAGAGATTTTTTACAGAATTTTATCGATTTTTTCCACAGGCATACTTAAGAGCTCGCATAACGTGTTATGCGTATTTTGTGGATTCTTAGGCCGAGGTTGTACAGCACGAAAAAGGGCGACAGGAAATTTGCCCTGTCGCCCGACCTATCGATGTTTAAGTTAGATCAAAAGCTTTTACGGAAAAGGTACGATGCTCGTAAGAAAAATGTCCGGCTGTTTCTTTCAAATCCGGGCTCGAACTGCCCGGTAAATGGGCTGTATCCCTTGTAGTTGAAGTTATCGTTATACCCGACGTAGAAAGCCGTACCCGGATTCGGGTTCCAGCCAAAGAGAAACTGGCCGCTGGCATTCGAATTTAGCGTGTCGTAGTCCCAACGTGCCTTGACATAAATAAAGCGAGTGAACTGATACGTAGATCGCACGGTAAAGATATTCGTATCGTATGCCGTTTTCTTATTATCATTTCGCGTTAGACGACTCTTAGTGTAATCCATCGAAATTCTCAGCGGTTCAGACGGCTTATACTCAAATCCCACGTTTGCATCAAATTGCCATCCGCTACCCGGATCAAGTTGTGGCGGTTCGGCAAAATTCGGATATGGATTGTTTATCGGATCCGCTTGGTATGCATAAAGCCCGGCGATGTAGGTCTGATATTCGGGGCCGCCTAGATAAGTCGAAAACGCGGGACTCGAACGCGGATATCTCGGTCCGGCGCCAAAATCGTAGTCGAACGCGTTGAAGATAGACCCAACAAATCCGTAGATCGAAAACTGCTTACTGACCGTCTTGTTGGCGTTTATGCTGACATAAGGCTGAGTCGCTGAACGCGTAGGATCACCAAAAAATGCACCGAGCCGATTATTTGCTGGATTTCGAGTTGGACCAAATTCGTGCTCATAGATTTTTTCATATTGAACGCCGAATTCGGCGTGAATTGACATATTGCCCTGCAAACTCAGATCCACATTATTTCCGACCAACCCGAATTGCGTGCGGCCCTTCCAGTCCAGTCCATACTTCGCGAACTGAACCCAATTGGCTCGGATGATGGTCGCATTGGGGTTGGACTTTGTGCTAACCCGATTGGCAAAAAAGAACGAGTTTGTATCGGTGCGGCTCGTAAATCCGGCATCCGTACGATAATCAGCGGTGGTGCCTTCGGCTTCGAGGAACCAACCGTGACGGTCGGTCGTGTAATCGATATTGAATGAATAGCCAAACCCATTTCCGGTCCGATATTTTGCTCGATCGAGATTTGGGTCATAAAAGAATTTTCGCGAATGGGTCCCGAGAACCTGAAACTTCATGACCGTCTTCGGATCAAGCTTAAAGGTGCCGTCGAAGCCACCGGTAAAGTTCCGATTTTTAGGGAATGTTCGAGCTGTCGCATAGAATCCGACGTTGTTTTCTTTCCCAAAATCACGCTTAAGGCGAAGCACGCCGAAAAATGCGTTTTTGTCGATAAACTCTTCTATGCCACATCGGCGTTTATTATTCGGCGGATCAAACTCTCTCGCCCGTTGGCAGTTCAGCAATTCGCCGCGCTCATCATCCGAGTAATTGCCGGGGGCATTGTCCGACGCCACTAAAATGCCAAATGTGTTGCGTCCGATCTTGCCAGTTAGTTTGGCCGCCAGATCAGGGTCGACAATTGTCCGCGAATAAAATGGTTGCAGCGGCGAACTGAAAATATCTTTACCTTCGAGAAAAAAAGGCCGCTTTTCCTCAAAGTAGATCGGGAAACGCTGGTTGGCCGAGACCACAGGTGCGTCAGCCTCGATCTCGGCAAAGTCAGGATTCACAGCGGCGTCGAGAGTCACATTCGGCGAAAGATTGTACTTAAGGTTTACGCTTAGGTCGGGCTTGACGGGATCATTGACGAAGCGGCCTGGATCGCGGATGCCGATCGGGTTAAAGACCGGATCATACGGGCCCAGAGTCCCAAATCCTGCATTGTTGATCGTCCTTTTTCGATTTCCGGTTTGGGAAACGGTGATGCTCGGAACGACCTCGAGGGTACGTTCATATTTGACCTCATCGAGCCCTGTGATCTTGCCGTGCTTGATCAACGTACCCGAAATATTTCGATCATCCGGCATCCATTGATCAAATTCGTCGTTAAACCGATCTATGTTACGGGCAACATTAAAGCCCCAATACTTACCCTTTCCTGCGGAATACCTCAATGATTTGAAGGGTATCTTAGCTTCGACCGACCATCCCCAGTCGAGTATCACGCCCTTCGACTCCATTACAATATCGACGGTAAAATCAGCCCCTGAACCTTCGGTAAAAATGCCGTCCTGCTGGATCCCAAGCGGATTAAACCCAAGGATGTATGCCCGTCTTTGATCGTCGTAGGTATCGAGCCACATTCTCACGTTGTCTTCGTTAAAGACATTGTCCCGTTTAGCAAGCGTCGCCCTGATCTTGTCCGGTTCATCCCAGCATCGAAAAGCAACGTACAGATTTTTTTCGTCATACATCATCAAAACCTCGGTCGGTTTTGACGGTGCTGTATTATTGCCGGGGTTTGTCTGATAAAAGTCCTTAAATACAGCCGCTTGTTGCCAGGCCGCGTCATCGACCTTACCGTCGATCACGATCGAAGCGGCATTTCGAGGTACGACAATGGGCCTTGTCTTTTCGGCGGGAACCTCGATATTGCCGACTCGCTTCCCCGCTCCGGCAGTCGTTGATGAAGGCCCAGAAGCTGATGTCGACGTCGTCTGCCCGATCGCTAACTGCGAGAATAATAATATTGCAAATACTGCTGCGTAAGATCTCATTACTATATAGGGGATAAAATGCGGTGCACTTCACGCGGCACGTTAATATTAGGCACTGTCTAAAACGATTTGTCAGTCGGAAAGTTTCAATTTTGCGACGGCGGAATGTCTTGTGAGAACTTTATCTATCTTGCAGCACGCAATTCGTTTGAATTGCGGAGGATGATCGCCCCATCAGTGGTGACGGTATAGGTAGGGCCACCGCTACCGATGCGTAGCCGTTTTGACGATTCGCTGCTGCTGAGCGTTGTGGCCAACAGGCCCTGAAGCTTGATCTCCGGTGACTTGGCGTCGATATCTGCGTTTGAAGCGTCAGATAGTGTGACGGTTATGCTTCCCGAATCACCCCGCGCGGTCAATTTATCAAACGAACCTTCGAGATTCAGATCACCATCTTTGGTTTCGGCTGTAAGTTCGCCCTTGAATCCGATCACACGGACGCTGCCGCTCGTATTGCTAAAATGGAGTTTTCCCTCGACATCGCGGACGTTGATAGACTGCTCATCGCCCTTTAGGTCGATCTCACCGTTGATGCCCTCGAGCCTGATCTCACCATCGGTTGAGAGCTTGATCGCGGCTTTTCGCGGGACAAATATCTCGACGATTGAACGCGTAAGCCCACCTTCAAAGGGCCAACTCTCGTTTACCGCTTCATTGAGATCGCGAACCGTAAGCTCTAACCCGGAATCGTCATGTCTTTCGCTGATGTCAAGTAGCTTTCGGCTGCGGGCGCTTGAGAGTTGCGAGATCGAGTATTTGATCTCATCCCGATCCCACCCGGTGATCTTAACGGACGCCCCGCGTACATCGACGATCAGTTTCGGGGTTCCTTTGACCTTGAATGTTTCACTCTTTTTTTCGACCTTCGGTACCGATCGCTCAAACGATGCATCTGACATTCCGGTTAAAATAGCTCCGGCCCGGTCGAGATTTCGTCTGAGTTCATTCTGCACATCGGCCGATTTCATCGCTTCGGTTATTGCCTGCTCGATCTCGGGCCGTGCCTTTTCCATTTCGATTCGGGCCTCCTCTAAGGCCGCTTTCGAGACTTTGGCCGAATCTTTAATTGCTTTTCCGATCTCTTTGTTGACCTTTGCCGTATTGACACGGGGCATCCCGATGGCTCGGTTCGCATCGCTATCCCAGGATTCATCGTCTTTATCCTTCTCCATCAGCAAGTTGGTCGCCGGGCTGGACGTTCGTCCGTCATTCTGCCGCGACACTTTCAGATCACCATTGACGCTGCTCATTTTGACCTTGACGTCACCGCTGCCGATCTTTCCATAAAGATCGCGGCCGACATATTTGCCTTTGTTGACGGGCAAGCCAAAGTCATTCGATATATTACCGTTAAGCGACTCGGCCCTGATGGTCGCACTCGCATCGGACGGTATCCTCAGATTGGCACGACCGTTGACTGTCTCAAGTGAAATCCGGCTTCCGGCGTCCAGCGTTGTAAAGTCGGCATCGACTTCGCCGTTTACGGTTGACAGTTCCGCGGTGCCGCGTAGATTCGTCGCCTTCACCGTGCCGTTGACCGCTGAGACTTTGGTGATATTCACAAAGTCCGAAACGGTAACCGACCCGTTCACCGTTTCGATCTCATTCAATACAGCACCGCGCGGTATCATTAATTGATAGTCAACGACGAGCTTATCGCTATTTTTCCAGCGTTCCCCGCCCTTTTGTTTCCAGCTATCGTATTTGGTTTCGATCGTGATCGAGTCGGGCTTCGCGTCGACCTTGATCTCGACTTCCGAGAGCCTTTCCTTTGAATTGGCGGTCTTTAGGGCCACCAGTTTGAACTCGTCGCGATCCCAAGCCTCAGCGACGATCGATCCGTTTACATTTGAGACCCGGACCTGGCCGTTCGCGGAAAGCGGATACGTCTGTTCAAATCGCTCCGTTTCGTCCTGCCGGGTAGCGTTTGCCGGCGACTCAGGACCGGCCTGGTCAGGTGCCGGAACATTTGTTGTGCTGCCGTTTGAAGAAAATAGTAAACCTGAAAATATGATAGTAAAAATCCAACTCATAATAGCGTCTCCTTGTCCGAATCAATCTGCCTTCTAGACACAAAACACCGCAACCGCAAACTTTGTGACAACTTTTTCGGCTAAAGTTGCACCATTATAAACACAACAGGCGAAGCGTGGTTCGGGACGCATAACGATTGCCTTTACCTGTGTTATTTGTTAGCGTTATATCTTTACGGGGTAGTTATTTCGGCCTCAACTTATGGATTTGAAACGAACAAAATTGAATATTCTCCGAAAAAAGCAGGATCTTTCTGATCGTGCAAAGACCGGCGTTTCTCTCCATTGCCACACCGAATACTCAAAGGAAATGTTGGACTTCGTGCCGCATTATGCCTCAAAATTGCCGATCATCGCGTATTTCTGGCGGAGGGAGCGCGATCGTTATCTCGAACGTGAAGGCCACAGCGTTGACTTTTCATCGGCATATTGGTCACCGCCCCTCACTCCGCAGATGGTTTACGATATCGAGTCCGCACAGATAGGCGACGCCAATCTGGATTCCTTTGTCTCGTTGACGGATCACGATCATATAAATGGAAACTATTCGATCACAGACGGCGACTCGGGCAAATTGATCCCCATTTCGATGGAATGGACCGTCCCGTACGAGTACGGCTATTTTCACCTCGGCGTGCATAATTTGCCTAAGCATTCGGCGACCGAGATCACGAAATTGCTCTTGGACTATACATTTAATGTAGAGGTTCAGAATACGGAACGCCTGAATGAGCTTTTTTCGATGCTTCACGATCTGCCTCACGTTCTGGTGATCTTAAATCACCCGATCTGGGACATCGAGATGGCCGGGGCCGAACGCCACGACCTGCTCTTAAAGGATTTTCTCCGTGTCCACGGGCGTTGGATCCACGCACTTGAGATCAACGGATTCCGCAGTTGGTCAGAAAACAAGGCCGTTATTGAAATGGCGGAGGCTCTCGGCATTCCGGTTGCAACCGGTGGTGACCGCCACGGTTGCAAACCAAATACGGTTATCAATCTGACTCGCGCGGAAACATTTGAAGAATTTGTCGAGGAGATCCGAATTGATAAGCGGAGCGAGGTCGCTCTGATGCCGGAGTACGAGCAACCGCTCCACTCACGGCAATTGCAATCATTTTCGGAGATACTGAGTCACTATCCCGATTTTGCCGAACATCGGCAGAGATGGTTCGATCGCGTGTTTTATGACCGAAATGATGGCCAGGGCGTTGTGCCGCTTTCGTCCCACGGATGGGATCGTGGCGGGCCGGCGTGGCTTCGCATCGCGGTGAAAACTCTGGGCTTTTTCGGCAGCCCGGCGGTTCGGCCGGTATTTAGAGCTGTCCGAAAGAAAAAGGACCGTATTCCGTCGAGTCCCGAAGCGACCGAGTTTGAGATTCCTCAACTCGACGATATTTCCGGCGAATTTTCTTCGGAACCGGTTTAGCAAGACATTTTAATTAAATTCAACGGCAGGCCTTCCCGCCGTTGATCGTTATCAGGAATATTTGTGAATGAAATTCCGCGTGTCGCCTTCTTCCCCGATTCCTATTTGGAAGTGAACGGAGCGGCTATGACCTGCCGAAGGCTGGTTGAGTACGCCCGCCGAAATGAGCATCCATACCTCTGCATCCACGCCGGCCCCGATCCCGGCATTAAGGTGGACGGCAGCGTTACGCATTTAGAGCTAAAGCGGTCGCCGCTGTCATTTAAGCTTGACGAAGAGCTTGCATACGACCCACTATTCCAGCGGCATACTCGAAAAGTCCTGCAACAGCTTCGTGAATTTAAGCCCGACATCCTCCATATTACAGGCCTGAACGATGTAAGTATCGTTGGATCGTACCTTGCTTGGAAGCTTAATATCCCGATGCTGGGCTCGTGGCATACCAATATTCACGAGTTTGCGGCCAGCCGCATTACACGTCTGTTACGTTTTTTGCCTAACGGATTCGTAAATCCCCTCGCAAGTTTTGCTGAGCGCAAAATATTTCAGGGTTCGGTATTCTACTACAAGATGCCGAAGGTGATCCTTTCGCCAAATCAGGAATTGGTCAACGAACTTGGCCGGCGAACAAAACGTGAGTCGCGCCTGATGGGCCGCGGTGTAGATACCGATATATTTAGTCCGGCCAAACGTACCGTCAGCGACGGCGTGATCCGCTTCGGTTTTGTCGGACGGCTTCGTGCCGAAAAAAACGTCAGGTCGCTCATCGAGATCGAAAAAGCACTGATCGAGTCTGGGCGAACAAATATTAAAATGCTGATCGTCGGCGAGGGCAACGAGAGAGAATATCTCCAGCAGCACCTTAAGAACGCGGAGTTTACCGGTTTTATTTCAGGTGACGATCTAGCCGAGGCTTACGCGAATATGGACGTATTCCTATTTCCTTCAGAAACGGATGCGTTTGGAAATGTGACGCAGGAATCACACGCGTCGGGTGTGCCGGCGATCGTGTCTGACAAGGGTGGACCTAAATTCATTGTACGCGAGGGCGAGACCGGTTTTGTCGCAAAGTCGTTGGACGATTACGTTACATACGCTTCGATGCTCTATGATAGTCCGGACAAGCTTTTGGAAATGAAAAAAATGTCTCGAGACAGTGCAATGTCAAGCTCGTGGGACTCGATCTTTGAGGGCGTGTACGATGGTTACCGAGAGGCAATCCGATTAACCGACGCGTCGAAGAATCCGGAGGCAAATGCCTGAATCTACACAAGCCGCCGTCGTGGTCGCCCCGCAATTTGAGACAAGTGTCCTCAAGGTTTTATTGAGTCTGCTCCGCCATCCGTTCCAATCACTCATTTTACGTTGGAATTGGAAGGCGGCGGTTCTGAGTGCTCTTCTGCGAGCTCCGATATTCTTTTTTACATACGTTTTTAAGAAGGATGGCCTTAGATTGGCAATTGGTGCCGCTCTAACACAATCATTTTTTCGTCTGATCTTTGGCGGCGTAAACGGATCTATAATTCAATCGTTCAGCCGTGTCGAACCACCTTGGCACGCAGTGCTGACGGTTCCGCTAGTCCTTGCCGCATTCAGCCACGTAGTCGAATATTTTGTACAGACCGCTTACGATCAACAGACCGGAGTCAACGGCAAGGGAAAGGCGATCTCGATCTCGGTACTCGTCTCGGCGATTTCGGCAGTTTTCAATCTGTTTGCAATGCGCCGTGGTGCATTGCTTGTCAGAGACGAGAGTCAGCAGTCACTCTGGCGAGACCTTACCCGGATGCCTTGGATCGCTTTTGAGTTCATTTCATTTCCGCTAGTCTGGCGCCGTCGCCGCAAAGCCCGCAAGGCGACTGATTCCTAGTCCCGCGATCTCTGACATTCACTAAACCGAGCGCCCCTCCGGCAATTTGTATAGATTCACAGAATCTCGCTGCATTGCCGCGTTATTGGCTGCGTGATAGACTCTCAGTTTATCGTTTTTGACGATTTTCACTATATAAACTGAATGCCGCTGAGATCCGTCCACATCACCAATTACTATCACAAGAACTCGGGCGGGATCAGTACGTCGTACAACAATCTACTCGCCGCCGCAGAACGGCATAAGCGATACATACGTCTGATAGTGCCGGGAGAGATCGACGCGGTTGAGGACGTTAACGAATACGCAAAGATCTACTACGTTCCCGCAAAGTACTCGCCTGTTTTCGATAAACGCTATCGAATAATGATGCCGTGGCAGTATATGTTGGCGGATTCGGCGATCCGAAAGATCCTGTTGGACGAAAAGCCCGATCTGATCGAGGTGACCGATAAATACACGCTGAGCATGATCGGCGTAATGGTCCGCGGACATCATTTCCAACAGATTGGCCAGCCCGTAATGGTCCATTTTTCGTGCGAGCGGATGGACGATAATATTGGATCATTTCTAGTCGGCGGCAAGATCGGGGAATGGATCGCACGGCGGGTTATGGGCAATTACAACTTGCCTAGCTTTGACTATCACATCGCAAATTCAGCGTACACGGCCGACGAATTTTACCGTTCGTATCGTGCGGAGGACAATCCGAAGCGGTCTGAGTGGTTTTTTAACAAATGCTGGCAGTTTTTCGGTGCTCCGCGAGTTCCGGTCAAAGACCGGATCCTGGTGTGCCCGCGTGGTGTCGATATTTGGCAATTTTCGCCCGACCGCGGCTCCGACGAGATCGGCATCGAGATGCGACGCAAAACCGGTATCAGCGACGACGCCGTTATGATGCTCTACGCCGGGCGCATCTCACCCGAAAAGAATATTGGCCTGCTCGTAGAAATGATGAAACTGCTTGCCGTTGACCCGGACCACGACTATCGTCTGCTGGTTGCAGGTGCCGGGCCGCAGTCAGAATGGCTGCAGCAGCAGAGCGACAAATATTGTCCGGGACGGATCATCCAACTCGGGCATCTCGATAAAAGTGTTTTGTCCGGTTACTATGCCAAGGCAGACATTTTTGTGCATCCGAATCCGCGTGAGCCTTTTGGCATTGCACCGCTTGAGGCGATGGCATCCGGCGTGCCGACGGTCGCCCCAAATGCCGGTGGAATTTTATCGTATGCGACCAACGACAACGCCTGGCTGGTCGAACCGACGGGCGAAGCTTTTGCCGGAGCGGTTCGCGAAGTCGTTGCCGACCCGGAACTTCGTGCCCGTAAGACCGAGCTTGCTCTTCGCACCGCACTTGCTAACACTCGTGAAGCGTCCACGGACAATCTGATCGCAACTTATGACCGGATATTTGACGATTTTCAAAGCCGTAAAGACCTGTTTACCGACTCAGCAGATTCGAAAAAGTTTAATTACGTCGAACTGACGAAAGATTAAGAACGCACAAATGACCGAGATCGTAATTCAAGAGGCTCCGGCCGTAACGACACCACCGACCATCCGCGAGGCGTGGCTGGCGTTGCTGCACGAACCGAGCTTGTTTATCCGTCATTGGAACTACAAAGGTGCGATACTGAGCTCTGCGTTTCGAGCTCCGATCTTTTTGATAACGTATCTCGCTGCCCGTGAGAGCCTCAAGCTGGCGCTCGCGGCGGCGGCCGTACAGTTTGTTTTTCGATTTCTATTTGCGGGGCTGACGGGATATCTAATACAGGCGATGCGGCGGGTCGAGCCCGCGTGGAAGGCGGCCGTATCGATCCTCTTGGTCGTGCCGCTGGTCAGCCATTTATTTGAGTACGGAGTGCAATCGGGATTTGTCCATTTCACGGAAACGGCCGATTATACTGACAAAGCCATAGTCCGCTCGATCTGCTTTTCGATCTTTTCGTCGCTTTTTGCATTCTATATTATGCGGCGAAACGTGCTGATCGTCGGCGAGCACGAGAGCCGTTCGCTATTTAGCGACATCTCAAGGCTGCCAAAGCTCGTTTGGGATTTTATGGCTTTCATTCCCGACGAGATCCTGGATCTGCTGCGACGCGGAGCCTTTGGGGCGGCGGCGATCGCATTTGTTGCCTGGGGTGTCTTTACTCAAATGGTTTGTTGGGCCGTCGCAAATAGGTCGATCTGGACATACGGCGGCGGAAAGGATCTTGGGATCCTGAAGTACTGGGGGATCGACGGCGTGATCCTGATGATGCTGGCCGTGGCTCTGGCCAAGGTGCGGTATTCGTATCGTGAACGCCGCGGGATCAAGAATATTTAGACAATGCTCGAATTGGTTTTTGCAAACTTACGTGTTCGGCCGTTTCGCACCCTGATCAGCGTGATCGGAGTGGCACTCGGCGTCGTTCTTGTCGTTCTTTTCACGGGTCTCGCCCGCGGAATGACCACCGATATGGCCAAACGGGCGACCAACTGGAAGGCCGAGATCGTGTTTTCGCGTGCCGGCGGGATGGAGTTTACGAGTTCGAATATGAACGTCGATACTGCATACGTCGAGAAATTGCGAGGTATCGACGGCGTCGCGTCGGTCGTTCCGGTCGGGCGATACATAACGCCGAATACCAAAGGCCGCTTTGGCGTTTTGCAGCTCGATGGTGTCGATTGGGAACCGTTTGCGGCGATGAACGATATGCACCTGGTCAGCGGACGTGGGGCAGTTGCGGTGGACGAAGTCATACTGGACAACCGTCAGTTTCGCGAAGACAAAGTATCGCTCGGCGACGAGATCGATCTCTTTGGCGGTAAAAAATATAAGGTCGTCGGCGTTTTTGAGCCGCCGTCAGGTTCGCGGATCAAGATGTCGCTCGCAGCGATGCAGGCCGCACTCGGGGCGGCCGACAAATGCACATACATTCTCGTCAAACTAAAAGACGGCTCGGACACGGACGCTGTCGCCGCGGCGATCAACGCCAAACTTCCCGGCAACAAGGTCAATCTCACACGTGAACTCGTGATCGACGCTCAGGAACGCATTCCGGGCCTCAACACGTTTCTGCGGGTCCTGGTCGGGCTCGGGGCATTTGTCTCGACCATCTTCGTGCTGCTCTCGATGTACACGACCATCACCGAACGCCGGAAGGAGATCGGCATCCTCAAATCGCTCGGCGCGTCCAAGAGCTTTATCATCAAGGTGATCGAGGGCGAGGCGTTTATGATCGGGTTGCTGGGCACGATCCTGGGGTTTGCGACATCGTTTATTGCGTCGTGGGCGATCGGTTACAAATTTGAGCTGCCGTTTCAGTTCAATGCTGGTTGGATGATCTCGGCGGTCGTGATCGCCATCGGCGGTAGCCTCTTCGGTGCTCTCTATCCTGCCTGGCGTGCCTCGATGATCGACCCGGTAACTGTAATGGTCAACGAGTAGCAGTAAGGTAAAAGAGATGTGAGCAGATCAGGGTAAATGTGCATTATCCTGATCTGCTTTTTATTGAGCTATCAAATGCGTTTAACTTTCTTCTTCCCTCTTTTCGGGCCGAAGGTGCGGAAAGAGAATAACGTCGCGGATCGAATGTTTGTTAGTCAAAAGCATCACTAAACGGTCGATCCCGATACCGATGCCGGCGGCGGGCGGCATTCCGTACGACAGGGCACGGATATAGTCTTCGTCCAGCACCATCGCCTCTTCGTCACCACCCTCGCGGGCCGTCATCTGATCCACAAAGCGTTCATATTGCTCCTTAGGATCATTCAACTCACTAAAACCATTCGCGACCTCCATCCCATTAATGAACAGCTCAAAACGCTCGGCGATGTTCGGATTCGCAGGCGAGGCTTTCGATAGCGGCGAGATCGACTTTGGGTAATCAACGATAAAAGTTGGTTGAATCAAATCAGGTTCGACGAACTCTTCAAACAGATCAACTAATCCAGTCAGTTGTGCTGCTTCCAAGTTTTTAAATTTCCGCAGAATGCTATCAACTGAAATTTCCCATATCGAATCAGGAACTCGAAACCCCGCTTCTTCGGCTGTCGGCATAGACGTTTCAAAAAGCTTTGTCTTCTCCCAGAGATCAAATCTTTCTTTCTTAATTTTCTCTTCAGCGGCGATGCGGTTCTTTTCCAATTCCTCATCTGACCAACCAGATACATGTAATGAATTAAATTTCCGGACTTTCAGTTCTCTAAGAGCACACAATCGCCTAAGAAAACCTATATCTTCAAGCCAGACTCTTTCAACATCTGAAGACCCATATCTTTTAGCATCACCTGGTAAAACCCGTGCAATAGATTCATTCATCGAAATCCGCTCGAATTTACTGAAGTCGATCTCGTTCCGCTCGTAATTCACGGTCAGGCCGCCAGTCGCTTTCTGGACGCTTTCCTGCATCATTTTTTCGCAGAAATTCATCATTCCCTCGACGTCCATGTAGGCACAGTAGAATTCGAGCATCGTGAATTCGGGGTTGTGTTTGTGCGAGATGCCTTCGTTGCGGAAATTGCGGTTGAGCTCGTAAACCTTTTCAAAACCGCCGACGACGAGGCGTTTGAGGTAAAGCTCAGGCGCGATGCGGGCGAATAGCTTGATGTCGAGCGCGTTGTGATGCGTCTCGAAAGGCTTTGCCGCGGCACCGGTCGCCTTTGGCGTAAGCATCGGCGTCTCGACCTCGACGTAGCCCGCGTCTTCGAGATATCGCCGCATCGAGGAGATGATCTTCGCCCGGCGTTCGAAAACTTCGCGCGTCGTTAGCCCGTCATGCTCGACCATAAGCGACGATCCGATCAGATCGTAATAACGCTGGCGTTGGCGGATCTCGGCGTCCGCGATGCCGTGCATTTTATCGGGCATCGGGAGCATTGCCTTGGCGAGGAATTGTAGCTTTTCGATGTGAACGCTAAGCTCGCCGGTGTTTGTGATAAAGAGATAGCCTTCGACGCCGATAAAATCGCCGTGATCGAGCAACTGCCAAGCCGCCCAGCCGTTCTCAGTATCGATCGTGTCGCTGCCGTCGTTTTTAATCAGCGCCGCACCGCCCTTTTTATCGCAATAGACCTGCAATTTGCTGATGCCGTCCGTCAAATGAACAAAATTCCCCCGCGTCGGCGTCGTCAAACGGCCCGAGATGCGGACGTTTCCAAACTCTCGGAGACGCGCGTTCAGAGCATCCTTAATCTCTACCGGCGGACGTTCACGTTCGGCGAGCGTCGCCACGACGGCCTTGATCTCATCCACGATCAAGGCGACCGGCTCAAAGGCCTTAAGAGCGGTGATCGTGTCGTCGCTTCCGCTCACTTTTGAACGGTCAAATTTGTTTGGGTACACATTGCCGACCAATTCACGCAATTCATTTAGCGACGCTAGCCGTGCTTCGGTCTGGTCGTTGGGGACGATGATGTCTTCAAATGCAGTAATGCTCATAATTGAATATCTGATTATAGTTAACCGCCTCGACGACAGCAAACTTCGACCAAATATGGCAAAATATAAATTCCGCAGGAGAACGCATATGCCGGGCAAGCGTTTTCTGCGGATACCTGTGTTTATGGCGGACCAACTCGACGAACTTCAGCGGCAGATCGAACGCGGATCTCGTGTGATCAACCTCAGCGGCGTCACATCCGCGGCAGCGAAGGCGTCAGTACTGGCCCGTCTTCGATCTGCAACGGGCAGAGTTTTTGCAGTCGTCACTAATTCAAATAGCGATATGGAATCGTGGCTCGGCGACCTTTCATATTTCTGCGGTGCTGATGTCAAGGTCATTTCGCTACCCTCATTTGAGGCCGATCCGTATTCGGGCACCTCGCCCCACGCCGAGACTCAGGAGCGAAGGGCTCTAGCTCTCTGGCAAATGCGTGAGCAAAACACGGGATTTATCGTTCTGCCCGCACGTTCGCTGATCCAACGGACGGTCACGCCCAAGGCGATCGCCGGGATGGGCTGCGTGCTTCGCCGTGACGCAGACTTTCCGCCCGAGACCTTGATCGAGACACTGTTTGCCGGCGGCTATGTTCGTGAGGAACCACTGTTTGGCCCCGGTCAATTCTCCGTCCGCGGCGGCATCATAGACGTTTGGTCGCCCGACGCCGACGCTCCGGCCCGGATCGAATTTTTCGGCGACACGGTAGATTCCATCCGAAACTTTGACGCTGACACACAGCTTTCGATCGGCCAGATCAAAGAGGTTGCGATCGCCCCGATGCGTGAGGCCGCCGTCACGCCGCAAGATCTGATCGACTGGGCATTTTTTGCACGCGAACGGTTTTCGGATGATAAATACTTTAGAAACCTAAAAGATCGAACGGATTTTGCGGCCGAGGGCGAAACGTTTTCGGGCTGGGAATTTCTGATGCCGCTCGTAAAACCACTCGACGGCACCGTCTTTGATCATTTACCGGATTGCATACTTGTTATAGACGAACCGTCGTTGATCGAGCTCACGCTCAGTGAGATATACGATCACGTCAACCTCAATTACGTCGCGACCCACGAGTCCGGCGATATCGGGCTTGAACCGAGCGAACTATTCCTCAATGCCGACGAACTGAGGTCTCGGCTAGAGCGACACGCTCGGATCGAGCTGCGGGCTCTCGGCCGCACGGCGGCGGTAATCGACGAGGAATTTGCCGTGGGCGAAGCGGACGCTTCAAAACCGCTCTTCCTATTCCCCTCGGTTGAAAAAGCCGTCGAGATCGAATTGATATCCCGCACAACGCGCCGATTTCACGGCGATATTCCGGCATTTGTCGGGCAATTGACCCTTGCGAATGGGAAAGGTTCAACCAACAAGGCAACCGAGATCGTCGTACTGACTCCCGGAATGGCCGAGCGCGTTCGCGAGATACTTTACGAATACAATTCGCCTCTGCCGCCGGATGCGATCCGCGTCGGCAGGATCTCGGGCGGCTATGAGCTTCCGGCGTTCGGAACCGTCACTTACACCGAGAGCGACATTTTCGGCGAAATCGCGGGCGATGCCGCTTCGGCGGCGGTCACTAAATCCTCGGCATCACGTAAATCAAGGCTTGGTGCCTTCATCTCAGACTTTCGCGACCTCAAGGCAGGCGACTATGTCGTCCACATTGATCACGGCATCGGCCGTTTCGAATCGCTGCAGACCATCTCGTCACAGGGATCCGAACGCGAATTTATGCTTTTGATCTACGGGGACAACACAAAACTGTTTGTGCCGGTAGAGCGGATGGATCTCGTTTCGCGATATTCATCCGGCGAGGCGACATCGCCGACACTCGACCGCCTTGGCGGCATCGGATGGCAAAAAACCAAGGCCAAGGCCAAGCGTGCGATGCGCGATATGGCCGACGAATTGCTCAAGCTCTATGCCGAACGCAAACTCGTGCGGGGTCACGCTTTTCCGCCCGACGCACCTTGGCAGCACGAGTTTGAAGACGCGTTTCCGTATGATCTGACCGTCGATCAGGCGTCGGCGATCGCAGACGTTAAGGGCGATATGGAATCGGAAATGCCGATGGATCGTCTGATCATCGGCGACGTCGGGTACGGCAAGACCGAGGTTGCAATGCGTGCGGCATTTAAGGCCGTGATGGACGGCAAACAGGCTGCAGTTTTGACGCCGACCACAGTGCTCGCGTACCAGCATTTCGAGACGTTCAAGAAACGCTTTGCCGCATTTCCCATCAAGGTTGAGTTGCTTTCACGATTTCGTTCCGGCAAGGATCAAAAGGCGGTCGCTGAACTTGCCGGCAAAGGCGAGGTCGACGTCGTCATCGGCACTCATCGGCTACTTTCTAACGACGTCCAACTGCCAAAACTCGGGCTCGTGATAGTTGACGAAGAGCAGCGGTTCGGCGTCGGCCACAAAGAAAAGCTCAAGCAGCTTAAGAAAAAAGTCGATGTACTGACGCTTTCGGCGACTCCGATCCCGCGTACGCTAAATATGTCTCTGCTCGGAATGCGGGATATGTCGGTGATCGAAACGCCGCCCCGCGACCGTCTGGCGATCAATACGCAGGTCGTACAGTTTTCCGAAGGCGTCATCCGCTCGGCGATCGAACTCGAACTCGCTCGCAATGGCCAGGTCTTCTTCATCCACAATCGTGTCGAATCGATCGAAGCGGTCGCCGCACTTATCAAAAAGATAGTGCCGTCGGCCCGCGTCGCGATCGGCCACGGGCAGATGAATGAAAAGGAAATGGAGGATGCAATGCTTGATTTTATTGATTACAAGTACGACATCCTCGTCGCAACGACAATTATCGAAAATGGGATCGACATTCCGAGGGCGAATACTATCATCATCAATCGAGCGGATAATTACGGCTTGTCACAGTTGTATCAGTTGCGTGGACGGGTCGGCCGCTCGAATCGCAGAGCGTATGCATATCTGTTGATACCGAGCGAACTTGAACTTACACCGATCGCCCGCCGGCGACTTGCCGCGATCCGCGAATTTTCGGATCTCGGCGCCGGCTTTCGGCTTGCCGCTCTCGACCTTGAACTTCGCGGTGCAGGCAACATACTCGGCGGGCAGCAATCCGGACACCTCGACGCACTCGGTTTTGATCTATACACCAAAATGCTCGAGCGAACGATCGCTGAAATACGCGGCGACGACATCGCCGACGAAACCAACGTATCGATCAATCTCGGTGTCGATGTCTCGATCCCCAAGGATTACATCTACGAGACAAGTCAGCGTCTGCGTACTTACAAGCGGATCTCGTCCGCCGAATCCGAAGATGAGATCGGTCGCATCCATCTCGAGATCGAGGATCGGTACGGCCGCATTCCGCGTTCGGTCGAGAACCTTTTTGCATACGCCCGGCTGCGAAAATTGTCCGAGCAGATGGCGATCGTGTCCGTCGACCGAACGGCGGACGGCGTCGCGATCAAACTCGGCGGGACGGCCAAGATCGCACCGGAGAGATTGCTTCTGTTTATTGATGAGAACGAAGGTTCGAGCTTTTCGCCAAGCGGCATTCTGCGGGTGACGGTCAAAAATGCGGATCCGATCGAGACGGCACGCAAAACGCTTGAAAGCGTCCGCGGCTAACGTGTCGTTTCCGTGCAGTCGAGAGCCTCGTTAAATTCGCATACGAATAAGATCGGTACGACTTCGCGGGTCTGATTTCGAGTATTATGCCAGACCGGCGAGTCGCGGTAATATTCACGGGTCCATCCGAGCTGCTCTCTATTTTTCCAGACAAATTCATACGCGTCGTGCTCGTCCTTTCCCTGCAGATGCTTGGCCTCGTGCAGTAGGACCGCGGCACGCTCGACGTCGTCTCGAGGATACGCAAAGAAATCATCGTACAACGTCATTATTTCAAACGGAAAGTTGGTCGCGGCATAGGCGTTCTCTTTTGGTACGGACGCGTTAAGCCAATTGTCCTCGGCCCGGTATGCCGTAACGTGTTCAAGCAAAAAGACCTCGTCCGTAAAACCGCGTTCACGGAGCACGTCGATCGCTCTCGCCACCGTCTGTTTTTGTACAAGCGTCAATCTTTTTGCAGAACCGATCAGTGACAGATAGAATCCGCCGATCACGATAATGATCACCACGACACAGATCCACGCCCGCCGCACTATTGCTCGCCAAAACGTTCGAACACGCGTGGCGGACGGCAGCCCTGCCCCGCACCGGACGCATATCTCCAGTTGCGGGTAATTTACCAGTCGGCAATCAAGGCATTTTTTTTGCATTAGCGGTTAGAGCGAAGTCGGGTACATCCCGTTAATATATAAAAACACCCAATCCGAGCGGATTCCAACCCTTTTATCATCCGAAAGCTATAAATAAACCTTTGCCGCAGGTTCGGCATCAAACCCGACAGTTTGCAAATTCTTGCTTGGAACGATATAAGAGTCTTTGGCATTTTTTAGGAGTCATTAATGAAATTATTCAGGATCGCAGGTCTGATTTGTATGGGCCTGTTGCTTTTTGCTGGGATAACGCCTGCTCAGGAAACTGAGACTAAGGTGATCGACGAGGTAGTCGCTCAGATAAATGACGGCGTGATCACGCTGTCGGGTATCAAGCGCGAAACCAAGAGCATTATCGAACTGGAACTGCAAAAAGGCACCAAACGCGAAGATGCCGAAAAGATGGTCGCAGAAAAGAAAGGCGAACTTATCGCCAATCTGATCAACGAAGAACTGCTCGTCCAAAAAGCAAAGGAACTCGGACTCGAATCCGAGGTTGAGGCGGCGATCAACGCTCGTTTTGTTGACATAATGAAACAAAACGATATGAAGACGCTCGACGGAATGTACGAAGAGATGCGCAAACAGGGCGTCGATCCGGCGGACATTCGCGAAATGTGGCGAAAGCAGATCACGCGTGAACGTGTGATCCAACGCGAAGTGCAGGGCAAGCTCTATTGGAGTTTTAACGGTAAAGACATCAAGGATTATTACGAGAAGAATAAGAGCAAATTTACCAAACCGGAAATGATCGGTCTGAGTGAGATTTTCCTGTCATTTGCCGGTCGTGATCCTGCTACCATTCGCGAACGTGCGAAAAAACTGGTTGCCGAGGCACGCGGAGGGGCGGACTTTGGCAAACTAGTTGCCGCAAACTCGGACCGTCCTGATGCGGCTAAGACATTGGGCAAGTTTGATGCTCTTCCGGTTCGAGACCTTAATCAAGTGTTCGCAAAAGTTTTGGCAGGCGTAAAGGCCGGTTCGATAGCCGAACCGGTCGAGGGCGACGAGACAGGAATCAGTATTCTCCGTGTTGACGAACGAACAGACGCAAGTACTGAGGCAATGTTTGACGAGGGTGCGGTCAGACTCGCGATGACCAATGAAAAGATCGTTGACGAGCAGAAAAAGTTTATGAAAGAGCTTCGCGAGGATGCGTACATCAAGATCAGTGAAAACTATCGCCCGATCGTCTCCCCGATACTTTTCGCGGACGAGCGAACGGAAAAGCCGGGCAATTAACGCCTATCACATTAGCCAAAAAGAGGGCGTATCCCGCAAAGGATACGCCCTTATTTTATTCCGTTTTAGACGATCAACCGAGGATCTCTTTGACCGCAGCAGCATAAAGCTCGACCTTACGCTTCATACGCTTCACCTCGGGATGATCGGCACTGTAAGATCTCAATAGACGCGACAGTTCAGTCTCAAGCTCGACCTTTTTCAGCACCAATTTACCAAGTGCCGAGGTTAGCTTTGTGGTCTCGGACGGCCGTACTGCAAATATCTTGTCGATCTCCTTGTTGAGGGCTGCAAGCTCAAATCGAGCATCGACGACCTTGGGGTTCTGTTCGGTATAGTCGATCAGGAATGACTCGACGTCCGACTGTAACTCCGTTTTACGGAGCAATATCTCGGCATAAGCTGCAGACGAACGGATCGGCCCGACTTCCTTGCCGGCAACTTCGGTCTTGCCGCCTTCCTGAGCCATTATCGACCCCGCAAGTA
Source organism: Chloracidobacterium sp. (assembly GCA_016720705.1). Taxonomy (NCBI): domain Bacteria; kingdom Pseudomonadati; phylum Acidobacteriota; class Blastocatellia; order Chloracidobacteriales; family Chloracidobacteriaceae; genus Chloracidobacterium; species Chloracidobacterium sp. Next base: position 372,526 of record JADKKB010000007.1, read on the forward strand.
TCAAGACCGCTGTAAAAATAGGGAACAATCTACTGGACATAACCGGTTCCTAAGGTGCCTTAAATGTCGAGGCTTCGAGCTTCTGATTTGCAGCAAACTCGGTCAACGTAAATTTCCACTCGATCTCGGTCGTTCCGCGCTGTCCGCTGGTGGAATAGACGATCCGATAGGTGTGCGGCAGCGTCAGACCGGATTCGGCTCGAAAATCGCCAAATTCCTCTATGATCTTAAATCGTGTCTCGTCATACTTGGTCGAATCTTCGGGCCTGAGGCCGATGCCGGCGGACGACATCCGTTTATACTCCGTCCGAACGTGTCGAAAAGTATCCTTGTCGAAATATAGCGACACATCCACATCACCGCCGCCCTTTTTGGAGTAGCCGAGCACATAAGCCTCTTTACCGTCGATCTTTTTGGTGCCGTCAAACGACAGCTTTCCTTTATTCTCGGCAATATTAGCTATCACCCATGCGGTCGAAAGCGAACCGCCCAAGAGGCCTTGCTCGAGCGTCATCTTGTTTGACTGAACAAAGTTTCCGAGTGCTGACCGATTCCCCTGCCGAGGCAGTCCAACCGACGAATTACTGCCATCAAACGTGTAAAGCTCGTCGGCAAATCGGTTTGATGTTGACTCCAGATTGATCCCCAAAAAGAACTTAGTGCCCTCTGAGGCGATCACGATGCGCCCGTTCGACTGCAGATCGGCATTCGAGAGAAACTTGGCAGTTCCCGTTCCGACAGCGATAAGCGTCTTGGCCGCCGCACGAGCCTCGGGCGTCCCGATCGACTCAAGATTCTTGGCGGCAACTTCCTCCGGTTTCAGCTTTTGCGCGTTAACGAATGCGGTTGCGACCACGACCACCAAGAGGCCGAAAAGCATCGATCTCATAAATTTCATAGGACACCTCATTTTAAGCATATTAACGTAGTTCACGCGTTTGCCGCACTCGTGTCGGCATCGCGGGTCGGGATGACCATTCCGCCGTCACACGAATCCATTTCGAGGTCGCGATCAGCCTCGGTGACGCCGTCGCCAAAAGTTTCGCGGTTTGAGAGCGTTTCAAAATAAATTGTGATGTTATCCAGTATTTCTGCGGCGGAGTGTGAATGGTAGAGCGTCTGTCTAAATTGGGCTCCGCCGACCAGGCCTTTTGTGAACTGTCCCGCGAGTTGCTTCATTTTACCGAGGCTCACGATCTCAGGCATTTCTTCGCGGCACATCGAAAAGAATTCGAGCAACACATCCTTTTTCTCCCGCAGATCGGGCTGATACGGTTCGCGGCCGGCCAGAGCGTCGGCGAACTGTCGAAATATCCACGGATTTTGCATCGCACCACGGCCGATCAGAATGCCATCGACGCCGGATTCGGCCCAACGGTCCATACCGTACTTGATAGTTGTGATGTCGCCGTTACCGGAAACCGGGATGCTGACCGCCTCCTTTACCTGACGTATCAGTTCCCAGTTCGCAAGGCCTTTGTAGCCCTGATCGCGCGTTCGGCCGTGCACCTGGATATGCTCAACGCCGCATTGTTCGGCCATTTTTGCGACGTCCACGACATTTATCGACGATTCTGTGTAACCGGTCCTTAGCTTTAAGGTTAGCGGGATGGTGATGGTCTTTTTAATCTCTTTGAGGATGGTCTCAAGCAATGCCGGTTCGCGAAGCAAGCCCGAACCGCCGCCATTCTTGACGACCTTCGGGGCCGGACAACCACAATTGACGTCGAGAATGTCGGCGCCGACCTCTTGAGCCATTTCGGCGCCCATCGCCATTCGGTCAGGCTTACCGCCAAAGATCTGCACGGCATATGGACGTTCTTCCTGATCGAAACGCATCTGCCGTTTTGATTTGGGATTATGCCGCGTCAGGCCCTCGACCGAAATAAACTCAGACACGACCAGACCAACTCCGCCGCGCCGCTTGATCAACCGGCGAAAGGTATAGTCCGTCACCCCGGCCATAGGCGAGAGGATGAGGGGCGGGTCGATGAGAATATCTCGGATCTTAAACGGTTTCATACAAAAAAAGAGAATCGTATGCGACGAACGTGGTTCCGCCTCATACGATTCTCAGTAAAACTACTTAGTTGCTTTCTTCAGTTCGATCCCGGTAGCCTCAAACGAGACCTCCACGACCGTACCGTCAGCATTACGATTATCAAATTTCGCGCCGTCCTCTTCGATCATATGATCGACCTGTGCCTTGGACAGTGTCTTAACAGCGACAGTGCCCTCGATACGAGCCGACGAACCGGCAGATTCGAGCGGGATGAAAAATGAGTGATCTTTCATCTTGATCCGTAGGCTCTTGCTTTCCTTATTTTCAGCAACCTCGGCCCAACAACCCTCGGACTTGCACGACCGAACTACGACGCCCTCGATTCGTACGGTTTTACCCGTAAATTTAGCCGGGTCTTTCATCAGCTTGTTCAATGAGACCTTTTTAGAATTACCGATCGCCGTTCCGCGTTTCAGATATCCGTCGGACGGAATCGCTTCGGTCTTATCCTTATCCGTGGGCGTGGCCGCCTTTGCACTTTCCTGGCCCATCGCCGAGAAAGTAAATGCCGCAAACAATCCAATAAGTGCAATTAATTTTTTCATAATTTAAGTCAAACTCCGATCATTTTCTAGGCCGGCAGATCTTGCGGCCGTAACGTTGCTCTCTACAAATATTCCCGCCGCTTTGACCCGGTAGGAACCTCAATTTTCCGACCGCCTCCGTATTAGATCGTAAGACCCGCATATCGACGTCAGAATATATCATTATATCGCCTACTTGTCCGTTTGCCATCAACTGAAGTCGTATTCTTATATTGCCGCCCTTCTTGATATCCGGAGATCCGCAATTTGGATTCGGTCGGCCATACTCGAACCCAATTTCGGATCATCGCGGCTCGTCGGCCTGATAAACGATCCTGCCGCCGACTATTGTCAATATCACCTTTGATTCGCGGATCTTTCGCGGGGCAATACTAAAGATATTATCCGAAAGCATAACTATGTCGGCCAGTTTGCCTAATTCGATCGTCCCCTTTACGCTCTCTTGAAACTCAGCGTATGCGGCACTGACCGTGTATGCTCGCACTGCCTGATCGACGGTCAGTCCGCTCTCGACCGCCGCATAAATACCAAGCAAAGGGTTGAGATCGGTCATCGACGCGTCGGATCCGAAAGCCATCTGAGCACCGGATGCGAGCAATGTTCGAAATTCAGAATCTCGCCGTCCGGGCTGATAAAAAAGCCAGGGCTGCATCGACGCGATTATCTTCGAGCGTGCAAATCGCGGCAGATCGACTGCTCTGGCCCGGTAAACGTGCTCTATGCGAAATCGACGATCTCGCAGGCCGTTTTTGGCAATGACACGTTCGAAGATCGTAAGTATCTCGTCATTGGCGGCTGGCCCCATTGCGTGGATCATCACTTGCAATCCCGCCTTATCCGCACCCGAAATATCTTCGAAAAGCTCTCGGATGCTTATTTTGTCCCCATCCGAATAGTGCTTGAGACAACCTGTTCGGACCATCGAAACGCCCGATGCGGCCTGAACGCCCTCGTTTGCCAATTTGCGCCAACTCGACAGCGGTACGCAGTCGTAGACTCGTGTTTTAAGCTCACCGCTGGCATCGAGTTGGCGATAGATGTCCCACAATTCGTCCGAATGGACGTCCTGAACGCTTGTCACGCCTAGCGACGCCGCGTAGTTTGATGCCGTCCGGATCAGGTCAGGCCACTGCTGAACGTGTGGCTGCGGTATTTTTCGTGAAAGTACATCGATGGCTCGGCCGCGAAGAATGCCGGTCGGTTCGCCCTGTGCGTCGCGTTCAACGTCCGCCGCAGTTGCGGACAAGCTGCGGATCGGTACCATTGCCAAGGCGACGCTGTTTACCAAAACCGAACGGCCGTCGGCGTTGTAAACCAGCACAGGGTTTTGGGGTGAAATGCTGTCGATCAGAGCCTTGGTCGGTGATGTAGCCGGCGTCCAATTCTGTTCATTCCAACCACGGCCGAGTATCCAACGGCCGGGAGGCATCACTTTCGTGATCAATTCTATTTCGCGGGAAAACTCCTCGGGCGACCGCACTTTCGACAGATCGACCGAGGAGAAAATATTGCCGATCGCTGTAAAATGAACGTGCGAGTCATTAAAACCGGGCAGGACGATTCTCCCGCCGGCATCGATCGTACGAGTATTGGGACCGGCCATTGCGGATATCGCAAGAGTCGTGCCGACCGCCGAGATCTTATTGCCCGAAACCGCGACTGCCTCGGCGACACGGCCGTTCTTATCCAGCGTTCGAACCTTTGCGTTGACGATGATCAGATCAGCAGGCATCTGGGCGAGGTGCTGACTGCATAAGATCAGCACCAACGCCAAACTTCTGCTAAGTAACCTCATTTTTTCTCAAAGACCACGCGGCCGTCCACGATCGTCATCAGCACCTTCGCGTCCTTGATCTTTACCGGGTCGATCGTAAAAATATCGTCTGAAAGGATGACCATATCAGCGAGCTTGCCGATCTCGAGCGTGCCTTTGACGTTTTCCTGAAATTCGCCGTACGCCGAACCCCAAGTGAATGCCCGCACGGCCTCATCGACGGAAATTTTCTGTTCAGGGATCCATCCGTTCGGATTCTTATCATCAAGAGTACGGCGAGTAACGGCGGCGTAAACACCGAAAAGCGGATTTAACGGTGCAACAGGCGAGTCCGACCCAAACGCCAGTACCGCCCCCGTATCGAGCAGAGTGCGAAACGCATATGCACCCCGCAGGCGCTTCTCATCGATTCGCTTCCAAGCCCATCGGCCATCGTCGATGATATGAAACGGCTGCATCGACGCAACCACCTTCAGGCTGCCAAATCGCTTAATATCCGCTTGCCGCAAATGTTGCGAATGCTCGATTCGAAACCGGCGGTCGCGCGGGCCGTCTGCGGCCGCGGTCCTTTCATAAATATCAAGAACTGTCGCATTTGCCTTATCGCCGATCGCGTGAATATTGACCTGTAGCCCGGCTTTATCCGCGGCCAAGACGAGTTCGGGCATTTTGGCTATCTCATCGCTCGGCAGGCCGGTCGATTTGGGGTCGTCGAGATACGGTTCGAAAAGCCAAGCGGTTGTCGAACCAAGGCTGCCGTCTGCAAAACCCTTCAGACACCCGACACGCAGCATCGCGTCGCCAAACGCAGATCTGACACCGGTACGCTCCCAACGTTTATAGTCGGCGAGCGTCGAACAACCATAAATGCGTGTCTTGAGCTTGCCCTGCCGCATCAACTGCTGATAGACGCCGATATCGGTACCTGCCGAAACGTCAGTCACGCTCGTCACGCCCAGTGATGCGGCGTGTTCGGTCGCCGCTATGGCGGCATCCGATCTTTCGTCGAACGAAGGATCCGGGACGACTCTATTGATGTACGACATCGCCGCGTCCTTAAAAACGCCCGCGGGATTGCCCGCCGCGTCGCGAACTATCAATCCGCCATCAACCTCTTTCGTGTCTTTGTTTACGCTCGCCAGTTTCATTGCGAGCGAATTGGCAAGTGCCATATGGCCGTCAAGCCGATCGATAAAGACCGGATTGTCCGGCGTCGCCGCGTCGATCATCGCTGCGGTCGGCAATGTGTTCGGCTTCCAGTTCTCGTGATCCCACTTTCCGCCCAATATCCAGCGGCCTTTCGGCAGTTTCGCCGCAAAATCCCTGATCCGGCGGACAAATTCCTCAGGCGTCGGGGCATCCCGCAGCTCGACCAGCGATAGCTGTTGTCCCGTTTCCAAAAAATGGACGTGAGCATCGTTAAACCCCGGAATGACGGTTCGCCCTTTGGCGTCGATAACTCGCGTTTTCGCACCGATCAACGGCTTGGTGTCCGCCTCCGAACCGATCGCAACTATCTTGCCGTTCACCACCGCTACCGATCGTGCGACTGTCCGTTTGGAGTCCATCGTACGAATGTTGGCATTTGTGATGACTAGGTCCGCACTAATACTTTGTGCGAAACCCTGCAATACAAGTACGAAAAATAAGATGGCTGATGTAAGTAATTTCATAAATTAATTAAAAGATAAGAAATGAATATTCAACGGTTTTGGTTACTGAAATCGGTTTGCCGTCAGATTGTTGAGGTAGAAACTTGATTCTGATAGCGGCAAAAAGCGTTTGGCGTAGAAGCCCGCCGTCGAGCTTTTCATAGAGCGAAAGATCAGAGATCCAACCCTCGTCCGAAAATTTTGCGCGAACTCTGATATTCCCCGTTACGCCTTTTTGACGGGCAGCGTTGGTATATGATGGAATCTGCCTATTGACGATGACGAGCTTTTCAATTCCCGTTCCGGAGCTTGTTGTTGCCACCGAGGATTTTGCGTTTGCGGCCGGTTTATCGTCTAAGATCTCGACACGAGGTTCGTCCTGTGGCAGAGACGACATTGCAATGGTCTTATCTGCATCGGGCTTCGTTTTTCCCGGTGTGAACTGGACGGAATCGAGAAAACGCCGCATCGTGGGAGTTTCGCCCGTTCGGGATGCCGCGGTGAGAATGTAAATCTGATCTTTCGAGTTAAAATATCGACGGATCATATAGAATTCGTCGGCTTTCTTTGTTATCTGACGAATTGTATAGCCGGAGGCTTTTGTCTTGGAGGTTACGATGTCGGACTTTCGTAAAGAGTCTCTGTCATAGATCGCATCCAGTGCACCCTCAAAAGCGTTATAAGACTCGACGCTGACTAATGTTCCGTCCGCAAACGCATTGACTAAATTCATATCGGCCATAACGAAGGAATCGCCGAAAGATCTGCCGAGCGTAAATCCGGTTTTGTTGCCGTAGTGCTTGTTCTTTTTAGGAACTTCGATATTGAACTCGCCGTTGTCGCTTCGAACCCGAATCCATTCGGTCGAGGCGGGCTGCGGTGGTTGGGTGGCAACCGTGGCTACCGCAACAAAAAAGAGTATCGGAATTAGAAGTATTCTCAAACGCATTGGACCTGTGTGACGAATGGCAATCGCGAACAAAAAAAGTATAGACTTGTAGTTTACGAAAGGATTATACCAATGAAAGAAAAGTATATCCACATTTCAAGCTTCGCGATCGTCATCTGTGGCTTGGTGCTTGTTGCCTTTCTATACTGGACCGAGCCTAGATCGCTGGCGGAGGTGTCGACCAAGGGGCAAGTCGCGATCGGGACGTACAGCATCGATAAGGCCGAATTCGAACACGGCGTGATGGCATTTCGTACGGAAGACTTTGCCGGAGCGCGTGCCGCACTTGATCGTGCCGATCCCGAAAAACGCGATGCGGCGACACAGTTTTATATTGCGTACAGCTTTTACCGGCAAGGTTGGGGCCGGTTTTCGAATGACGATGCTCTTTTTTCCCAGGGCCTTTCGGCCGCAAACCGCGTTGTCAGCATTGACCCGAATTTTAGGTCGTCTGACGCCGCTTTGGGCTTAAAGACCGCTATCGAATTAAAGTTGGAATTTGACGAAGGCCTAAAACTCACGCCATCAGACCTAAATCCGTTAAAGCTTATGCGGGAGCGAAAATAATGCACGACGACCAACCGGACATAGACGCTGCCACACTCATAGGCGAATCCGACGACGTCCATACGATTGTCGTCGCGCGTCGTTCGCCACTGGCGGTTCGCCCCTCGGCGATGAAGATCTACGTCTTTCTGCCGATACTGTTTTTGGCGGTCACGCTGCTCGGCGGACTTCGACTGGGGGCGGTCGACAGTGCATTTGTATTTCTGAAGCCCGCCCTGATCTGCCTCATTTTTGCGTCGGCTCTGATGATCTTGATCATCCGGGCCGGACTGATTGATCTCAGCGGTTGGTTTTCCGATGATATTCCGACGCTGCAAAATATAGCCAACGGCGGTGTTTTGGTGACGATGTTTGCGGCAACCGTGCAGATCTTCAATTCGCTGATACCGGAAAAGGGATTGCCGTTTTGGGTGATCGGATTTTGCTTTTTGTGGACTATTTGGAACAACCTTTTCCTAGATCTTGACACCAAAAAGCTTTTGCGAAGCCTCGGCGGCCTATTTGCCATAGCGTTTATTGCAAAGTATTTGGTACTCGCTAATCTTACCGCGACCGGTGATGCCGGTTGGCTACAACGATTGATCCAGGACCCGGCGAAAGAAGCCTTTACCTGGCTGCTTGATCTGCCGCGATATTCGGCGGGTACCGGATATCTCCAATTTTTTGCGATCGCTCTATATTTCTTCGGCTTATTTTTGACGCCGCGTCGTACTGATAAATGAAATTTTTAATATCGTTCTCGCTCGCCGTACTACTTTCCGTCGCGGCGTCCGCACAATCTACGTCCGCCGTGCTCAAGCAGGCCGAAAAGGCTCTGGGCAGTCGAAAAACACTTCTGGCGGTTAGCACGACCACGCGTACCGGCACGATCAAACGCGTCTCCGATGGTGTCAGCGGCAAATACATTTATCGATCAGCCCAGCCGAATCTGCTGAATATCGCATACGACCTCGACGGCTTTGAGATCGAATCAGGCTCAAACGGTCGTTCCGGGTGGAAGCGAAATTCGCGTGACGGCCTGCAAACTCTGACCGGGGTCGCGAGCGTTGAATTTCAGGCAAAAGCGGCATTTCGCGGTAGCCTCTGGCTTAACGCCAAGAAAGAAAAATCTAAGATCGTCAGTGGCGGACGCTCGAGCGTGGGCGGCAAGCAGGTTAATGTCGTTAACATCACGACCGCCAAAGGCCTCAATATAAAGCTGTATTTCGATGCATTGTCCGGCCTTTTGCTCCGCGACGAAATGCCCGCGGGTGACGCGATCGAGACGACGGATTATAGCGATTATCGAGCGGTCAGCGGCACGATGCAGCCATTCGAAATGAAGCTTTCATCGGGCGGCGAGGCCTTCGAGATCACGCTGGCCGACATCGCCGTCAATCGCCCGATCGATAGGGCCGAATTTGATTTCCCCACCATTTCCGGTGCACCGCTGCCGGATATCAAGGCTCTTTTGGATGATCTCAGATCTAACGAAGATAGGGTCGAGGAATTGCTCGACAGCTACTCGTACACGCAAAAGAGCATCAAACGCGAACTCGGAAAAGACGGCGTTCTGCGTGAGACGGGCTCGGAAACCTACCAGCTTTCATTCTATAAGGGCAATCGGATCCGCCGTCTGATCGAAAAGAATGGTCGGGCCTTAAATATAAAGGAACAGGCTGATGAGGATAAAGAGGCGGGCAAACGCGTCGAAGAGATCGAACGCGAGATCGCAAAACAGGACGCAAAGATGGGCAAACAGGGTTCCAACGGCGCACCGTCCGAAGAAAGCCGGCGTATTTCTACCGCCGAGGTGCTCAGGGCGTCAAAATTGACCAATCCGCGCCGTGAGCGGTTTCGCGGACGGGATGTGATCGTGTTCGATTTTGAGCCCGACCCCAATTTCGACTTCAAGAACGCCAAGAGTATGCTCAAATTTTTTGGCAAGACTGCGGGCGTAATGTGGATCGACGAAAAGGACAAGCAGGTCGCTCGCCTTGAGGCGGTGCTTGCCGACAGCTTTAAGGTCGGCGGCGGTGTGCTGGCAAAATTGCGAAAGGGAGCGTCGTTCACACTCGAACAGGAACGCGTGAACAACGAGATCTGGCTACCCAGCCAGGCCGATATCAACCTATCTGTTCGCGTACTGCTGGTAAAGGGGATCGAGGTCAATCAGTTGATCCGATCTTATGACTATCGGCAATTCCAGACCGAGGTCAAGGACGCGACTGTCAACGACACTCCCAAGCCCTAGCGGTTTATTTCCGGATCAGGTCGATGACGACGGTCTTGCCCGCTCGTCTGACCTTGATCGAGCGTCCGACAAATTTGCCGCTAAATGTCGTTTTTTCGACAAGTGTCTGATCATTGATCGTTTCGATCACGTCGCCGGGCAGAATGCCGGCATCGCCCGCCTTGCTGTGGTCAGCCACCGATTCGACAGTCCAATTTGACGCTTGATATCGGGCCTTTACGCCGATGACCGTAAGGACTTCGTCAACCGGGATCTTTGTGTTTGTATCAAAGTCACGCGGCCGAATGGGTTGTGCGGCGTTGGGGTCGATGCCCCTCGGCAATATTCGCTTTCCCGGTCTGACCGCCTCGACAAATGACCCGCCACCGGACGTATCCGCGTCACGGCCCGACAGAGTTTCCGTTGGCTTGGGCAATGCCGTATTAGACTTTGGCGGAAGATTATTGGCCCGCGACTCAGTCGGTAGGATGGCTGCAACGGTGTTAGATATCTCAACCGAATTCGCAGGCGGCGGCAGCGGCGTTTCGGCAACCGCTGTTCGGGCTAAGTCCGGATCGCCGGTTTCAACCGGTCGCGTATATCTATCCACAGCAACGTATCCGCCGATCGCGGCCGCTAGCACCAATGGAACAGCGTATCGGGCCCACGATGGCATCCACGTCGCCGCAGACGACGACGGCCGGCCCTGAGCGATCCTGGCTCTGACGCGAACGTCAAAATCCCCCGGAGCTTCGACCTGCTTGAGTGTGCCTAGCAGATCGGAGACTCGTTTCTCGTCGTCAGACAGATCGGGGAACCGTTCTAAATTTTTATTTTCGTTGCTCATCTCACCTAAAAATAATGTTCTAACTTCTCTTTCAACAATCCTCTACCGCGGCTGATCCGTGACTTGGTCGTCCCGAGCCGAAGTCCCATTATCTCAGCGACCTCATCATACGATTTGCCCTGGATATCCCTCAGGATGATCGGCACTCGATACTTTTCGGGCAGTGCCGCGATCGCCTTGGCGATGGTCCGGTCGCGTTCGTCATCGACCAGTTGCGAGTCCTGCAGTGCGGCAGTGTCGGCCGGTTGATACTCGACGTCACTGTCCTCATCGGACTGGAAAAGCCCGGTCAGTGACAATAGTCGTCGCCGCTTACGCCGTCTGATCTCGCTGATCGCCAGATTGGTCGCGATCCGGTAAACATAGGTCGAAAACGCATATTGCGTATGGTAACGGTCGATCGCAAAATAAACCCGTACGAACGTCTCCTGTGCGAGATCGACCGCTTCTTCGTAGTCGTTCAAAAATCTATAGAGGTAATTTGTTAGCGGATTGCGGTAACGGGCCACGATCTCGGCAAACGCATTTTCGTCACCGTTCTTGGTCGCCTCGATCAGTTGGTGGTCCGACAATTTCTCTTCAGCCACGGTGTTTTTTGATCCCCCCGCGTCCAATGAGCCGATATTGTCCTGAGCCATACATTCATACGTTTTACAATACAATCACGATCAAAACAAAACTAACCCTCGTTTTATAACACGCCGGCGGCGAAATTTAGTTCCCCGAATTTCGTTAGATAGCTACCGGGCCGCCCTAACGGTCAGTATCAAAAACAGAGTTGAGTTATTTTTCGGCAGCGAAAGCGAACCGAGCACGATCGGCTGATCTTCGGGTATTCCGATCCTACCGGTATTCAGACCGATCCACTCATAATTGAATATGGGTACTGACTTGCCGCTTTCTGCGACAAGGCCCGTCGTTTTCACAGCGATCCGTGAGCCAAATCGAAATGACTGAGCATAAATACCTCCGCTACCCATTCGGATACCGTTGAGTGACCACTCGAAGAATGTCGGTGGTTCGCCGTCGGCTACAGGCAACAAACTCTCGGATATGCTTTTGTATTCAAAACCGCCGCTGGTCGAAGTACGGCCGACGTAGGTGCCTGCGAGGCGAAGATTTGCGATTCTGAGCTCGGCTTTTAGGTGCTTTGCGATCGGCAAAAGGTTCGCGGGAATGTCGTTTGTTGCGACCGGATCAGTGGTTGCGGTCAGTACCTGCAGAGTAATATCGAGATCTCTGTCCGGTGTTGGTCGTGTGTCCGACTGTGCTAGTCCCGTGGCGGCGAACATCGCAATCATAAAAAATGACGTCAGCAGCCTTGGCAAAAAAATGGACCGGTTCATAAGTGTTCTCCTTGGCAAATGTCGTTTGCAAGGAGTAACACCAACCGGTCCATTAAAAAGTTGCAAAAAAAGATTATCGGGTTTGTTTGAAAAGCTCTTCGTCGACCTTTTGACCAAATGTGACCGTTCCGATCTCGGTCTCTTCGACCAACTTTTCGTTGGCGGTCAGGGTCGTCCGGTATGGCACCAAAGTCCCTTGGGCGTAATTGTAGTTATAAAACCTACGCTTATAGCTGACGCCACCCTCTTCGTACGTTAGCATCATCACCCGAAAGGATTTAACGCTGACATAATAGCGCGTTTTACGCTGCTTTTTGTCCGTGACGTCAACAAAATAAAATTCAACACCGTATACTTTTTCTTTGCCCGCAAGTTCAATCGTCGACTCGTTTTCTTTGTAACGCAGCATTCCCTCGAGGCCGCGGTACATCGAATTTTCGAATGAAGTGGCAAGGTCCGCCCGCGGAGGAAATACCGTATTGTTAAAGATTCCAAAGATATTGCCCTCGTTATAAACGAGCGAAAATCTCGATCCCGGCGTGTCATAATCGATCCGGACCTTTTCCTTATCGAGTGATTCGCCACGTATGATCCAGCGGTGATAGGTGCCGACATCGAGTTTGCCTTCGGCATTTGCCGCCGTCATCTTGCCGCGCTCCAATGTGGTCTTGCGGATTTGATTAAGCGTCGGCCGCCCTGCCGGAAAACCGTAGAACACGATCGCAGATTCGACCACTTGCTCGGCGGTAACCGGCTTGGTCGGATCACGCGTAACCAACGGCGGAGGCGGCGTGGGCGTGGGCGTGGCTTCGTCCTTTTTGTCAGGCGTTGCCTGACTAAACGCAATGGATGTCGCCATCAAAACGGTCAAAGTGAAGAGAAATAATGATCTTACGTGCAACAACACCAGATAGGTCTCCTGTTTTTGGATCAAAAATCGCAAGAACGGATTGTAACACAAGACGAGCTTATCAGCATCGACAAGGGTTCCAAACACTTTCAATGGATGAGGTTCGTCGGCGAAAGGATGCACATAAGCGTTTTGCCGAGACGCCCGGTACGGCATAAGATTACGATATGTTGCACGTCGCTCTGGTCGAACCGGAAATACCGCCAAACACCGGAAATATTGCACGTCTCTGTGCGGCGGCCAACACATCGCTGCATATCGTCGGCGTTACGGGATTTAGAATGGACGACCGCACGCTCAAGCGCTCGGGGCTGGATTACTGGGAATTTGTCGACCTGCACCGCCATATCGACGTCGACGAACTCTATGCCGCCCTTCCCACGTCAAGATTTGTTTACCTTACTACCAAGTCCGATATCCCCTACTCTTCTTGGCAGTTTCAGGACGGCGATTGCCTTGTATTTGGCCCCGAAACGCGAGGCCTGCCGGAAAGCATACTAGACGCAAATGCCGCCTCGTGCCTGACGATCCCTATGGCAAGCCAAAACGTTCGCAGTCTCAATCTCTCTACGAGTGTCGGCATTGTTCTTTACGAAGCTATACGACAGATCAACCTTTATAAGTAAGGCATTTTGCGTTTCTGGCTTTAATAAGTCATTATACTCGTTTCCTTTTTGGCTCGGGATTACAACTATGATCAGTAAAGAATTTATTCGCAACATCGCAATCATCGCTCACGTCGACCACGGCAAGACCACACTCGTCGACGCGATGTTGGCACAATCCGGCACACATCGCGACAACGAGACGGTCGTCGATCGCGTTATGGACTCAATGGATCTGGAACGCGAACGCGGTATCACGATCATGGCGAAAAACACCTCGGTCCGCTATGGCGACTATAAGATCAACATCCTTGACACGCCGGGCCACGCCGATTTTGGCGGTGAGGTGGAACGAGTTCTGAAGATGGTTGACGGCATTGTGCTGCTCGTTGACGCCGCTGAGGGATGTTTGCCGCAGACGCGTTTTGTGCTGCGAAAGGCACTGGAGCTCAAACTTCCCTGCATCGCTCTGGTCAACAAGATCGACCGTCAGGATTCGCGGCCCGAAGAAGTGCTCGACGAGATCTACGACCTGTTTATTGACCTCGGGGCAAATGACCACCAGATCGAGTTCCCGGTTCTTTATTCGATATCGCGCGACGGCATCGCGAAAAAACAGCTTACGGACGAATCTAAAAATCTAATCCCGCTATTTGACCAGATCATCGAGACGATCCCTGCTCCGCACGCCATTCGCGCCGACTCACTACAATTGCTGGTGGCGAATATCGACTATAATCCTTTTGTCGGACGCTTGGCGATCGGCCGTATTTTCTCAGGCGAGATCTCCAAAAATCAGGAAGTTGCGGTTGCACGCCGTGACGGTTCGATCCAAAAGACGCGTGTCAAAGAGCTTTTCGTTTTTGAAGGCCTCGAACGTAGGACCCAGGACAAAGCAGGCACCGGCGAGATCGTTGCTCTTGCCGGGTTTGACGATATTGAGATCGGCGAGACGATCACGTCGGTCGATAATCCGAAGGCTTTGCCTGTTATTAACGTTGACGAGCCAACGATCGCGATGATCTTTGGTGTCAATACCTCGCCGTTTTCGGGCATCGACGGCAAGTTTGTCACTTCTCGTCAGATTAAAGAACGCCTCGACCGTGAATTGCTTGGAAACGTCGCCCTGCGTGTCGAACAGACCGAAGCCGCTGAACAGTTTAAGGTTTCAGGCCGCGGTGAGTTGCAGCTCGCGATTCTCATCGAAATGATGCGCCGCGAAGGTTATGAGGTTCAGGTCTCAAAACCTGAGGTAATCACCAAAAAGGACGAGAAAACGGGTCAAACGCTCGAACCGATCGAGCTGGTCGTCATCGACGTACCTGACGAATTTATCGGCGTAGTCACCGAAGCGATGGGCCGCCGCAAGGGCCAAATGACCAAGATGGTCAACAACGGCTCGGGCCGCGTGCGTTTGGAATTTGAAGTGCCGTCGCGTGGTTTGATCGGTTTTCGTGGTGAGTTTTTGACGGAAACAAAGGGAACGGGATTGCTCAATACGCTCTTCCTGCGTTTTGACAAACATCAGGGCGAGATGAAATCGCGTCAGACCGGCTCGCTCGTCTCTGATCGTATGGGCGAGACAAACACATACGCCCTCTACAACTTACAAGAACGCGGCGTGCTGTTCGTCAAGCCGCAGATCAAGGTGTACGAAGGCATGATCGTCGGCGAAAATGCCCGTGCGGTCGATCTCGACGTCAATCCGATCAAAGAGAAAAAGCTCTCGAATATGCGTACGACCAGCGCCGACGAAGCTATGCGCCTCGTCCCGCAGCGTGAAATGTCGCTCGAACGAGCCCTCGAATTCATCGCCGATGATGAGTTGATCGAAGTCACGCCGAAGGCTATCCGCCTGCGAAAGCGGGTGCTAAAGGCAAACGAACGGCCGAAGAAATAGAACTTTTTCGAATATTGAGTCTGAAGCGGCAAAGGTTGCGTGATCTTTGCCGCTTTTTATTCTTCGCCGTCCTCGTCTGCTTCGTCTGCCTCCGCGTCCGGATCGTAGGCCTCGTAGCCGTACGCATCATCATAGTAATAACTGCGCTTCCGCTGGTCGGTTTCCCACGTTCGGTCCGCTTCACTCGAATCCGTCTCTTCAATTTCCGTTTCCGTTTTCGTCAATTCGGGCATAGCTAACTTATAATCTTTCCAACCGGCGCAGACAAGAGGTAATTATGAGAACAAAGAAAATTCTGAATACATTCGCAACGATCACACTATCCGTGATATCGACGTATTTTCTGCTTGGCATCCCGGCGTCGACGCAGGGCACCTCGCCGCAGACGAATGCGGTGCTCCAATACCAGGTCGGCGGCACGCTATATATGCAGAAGGCCGCCGAGTACCGCTCGCTCGCATATCAGGCGTTCAATATAGCTCGCCTACGGTTCGACGCCACCCTTGAGAAGAAAAACGTCAAGAAACTGCCTAAAGCCGAGCGTAAGATGCCGCGTGCTATCGTAGTGGACATTGACGAGACCATTCTCGATAATTCACCTGCTCAGGCATACAGTATCGCTAATAACGCGCCGTTCAACCTTAAAGATTGGTACGCCTGGGGCGATATGCGCAAGGCAAAAGCGATTCCCGGAGCCGTTGATTTCTTGAATTACGCGGTCTCCAAGGGTGCCAAGATCTTTTACGTATCAAACCGTGATGGAGTGCAAAAACCGGCCACCATCGACAATCTAAAAAAGGTTGGACTTACCGACATCGCTGACGATAACGTCATCCTCAGGGCATCCGAATCCGGTAAAGAGGCTCGCCGCACAGCCATTGCCAAAACTTTTCGCATCGTTATGCTGATGGGCGATAACCTTGACGACTTTTCTAACGTATTTGAAAAGAAATCGATCGCTGACCGCTTTGCCGAGACCGATAAAGCCCGAGATCAATTCGGCGATCGCTTTATCGTCCTGCCCAATGCAATGTACGGCACCTGGGAAAATGCGATCTACGACTACGGCCGCCTGACCGAGGCTCAGAAAGCAGAAAAACGTGCGGCAGCATTGGAATTGCCGTAAAATAGAGGTATGAAACGAACACCGGAAGAGAAACTTCTCAACCCGCGGCCCGGCAGCAAAATAGCCGAGGCCCGAGATTTTGGGATCGATCTGACCCAGATAGTTGAGAATCTACGTTTGTCTCCGGAAAAACGAATCGAAAAGCTCCAGAATGCAATGATCGGTTTTGAAGATGTTTTACGTGTATCTGAAAAATGGAAAATCTATGACTATGATGTCCAAATTCTTTCGATCGATGGCTTGATCTCCGCAAAGGAATCAGCCGGACGTGAAAAAGACCAACCCGGTCTAAAAATTCTATACGCGCTTCGCGAAGCAAGTCTCGACGAAGAATAATAATCAATGAAATATAACTGCGGTCTCGAACGAGTATTTCCCCTTTTTTCCTTTGTCTTTTTTCTTGTTTTGGGCGTGCAAGCTCAAACCCTTACCGTGCCGCAGATCATGGCTGAGCCTTCGATCGCGGGCACGCGGGTCGAGGGCGAAAAGCTCTCCCCCGACGGGACGTTGGTCATTTACCTTTGGAACGCCGAGGGAAAACTGCCGCGTGACCTCTATCTGTCTTCGACCGCCAGAAATGACGCTAAGGTGATCTTACGGGTCAGCGATCTGCCTAAGCCTGCGGCCACGCCGACACCGGCTAACAAACTCGATTACGGCCTGATCGTCAAAGACGATTTCGTCAAATCCCGCGAAAATCAGCTTGGCAACTTTGAGTGGTCGCCCGACTCCAAGCGGCTCTTGTTTTCGCAGGGCGGCGATATGTATGTTTTGACGCTTGGCGAAAAGGTCCCAAAACGCTACACCAAAACCCAGACTGCTGAGGTTGGAGCACGCTTTGTCGATAACAACCGCATTCTTTACCAGCAGAGCGGTAACCTATTTATTCTCAACATTGCGGACGCAACGACGGTGCAGTTGACCAAAGAGGCCAATCTTGCTCAATACATCGGTGTCGGTGGTGCTGCGGTCTCTAAGGACGGTTCGATGCTCGCCTACACGGTGTCCGATACTTCGAAAAATCGTGCCCTAGTCGTCCCAAATTATCTGGATGAATTTACGGCCGCAGGATCGGTCCGCCGCGGATGGGCGGAGCAGAAACTATTTGTCACGCCGACGGACGGCAGCCGCGACACGCCTTTTGAGGTCAAATTGCCTAAACCGGAAGGTGTCGGCAATTTTCGCCGCTCGGTGTGGGCGGCGGACAACCGCAGTTTGATCGTTGATCGCGTCGACAAGGACACCAAACGCCGTCAGCTCTTTTACGTCTTTCACGCGGGCAGCAAGGACGAACAGATCATCCCGGTCGCAGACGAGACTGATGATAAATGGCAGGCTCCGCTCTCGGCTATTATTGAGGCAAACCCGACGAATGCCGGCCAGCTACTTTTCTGCTCCGAAAAGGATGGCTACAACCATATTTATCTCGCAACGCTCGAAAAGCGTTCGGCTGAGCCCAATCCGTCGGGTGCGGTTCGTCAGGAGAATCCGGCCGATGCCGGTTATACGACCAATGTAAACGTAAAGCAGTTGACCAAAGGCAATTGGCAGGTCGAGTGGGCAAAGTGGACGGCTGGCGGCGATATTGCGTATTCGTCGACCGAGCAATCGGCTGATGAGCGTCAGTTCTACATTTACGAATCCGCGAAAGGCGAAAGCTGGAAACTGACATCTGCCGAAAAAGGAATGAAAACCGGCCCGCAGATGGATGAGAAAAACGCAGTTCCGACACTGATCTACGGCTTTTCGCAATGGGACACGCCCGACGACCTCTACTCACAGCGAGTCTGCTCCGACTGCCGCGAGGGCGAGGCGATCACACGCTTGACCAACACCGTTCCCTCAGCGTTTGCCGCCCGCAAATGGAATGTCGCTCATTTTGTTGATATTCCGTCCCGCGACGGTAAAAAGATCCCGGCGAAGTATTATCTCCCCGCGGGTTTCGACTCCAAGAAAAAATATCCGATGGCCGTCTTTGTCCACGGTGCCGGTTATCTGCAGAACGTCATAAATGGCTGGAACAACTATTACCGCGAGTTTATGTTCAACCAACTGCTGACGCAGAAAGGTTATGTCGTGCTCGACATCGACTATCGCGGCTCGGCCGGTTACGGGCGGGATTGGCGAACCGATGTGTACGATTTTCTCGGTGGCAAGGATATGGACGACCACGTCGATGCGATCGACTTTATGGTCAAAAACTATGCGGTCAATAAGGACAAGGTCGGTGTTTACGGCGGGAGTTACGGTGGGTTTATGGCCGGAATGCTGATCACGCGCGCCCCCGACAAGGTCGCAGCCGCGGCGGCACTTCGCCCCGTTTTCGACTGGAGGAATTACTACGCGTCATCGCCCGGTTACACCGCACAACGCTTAGGATTTCCTGATAAGAATCCCGAGGCGTACAAACGCAGTTCACCGATAACATACGCCGACAAGCTCGAACGCCCTCTGCTCATCCTGCACGGAATGTCCGACGACAACGTCCACGTTCAGGATTCCGTCCAGATGATCGAAAAGCTGATCCGGCTCGGCAAAACGCGATATTTCGAAACGATGCTTTATCCGTCGGAAAATCACGGCTTTGTCCGCCCCGAGAGTTGGACTGATGAATACGAACGCATTTTGGCTTTTTTTGAAAAAAACTTAAAATAAGACTTACTCACCACGGAGACTCAAAGGGCACCGAGAACGCTCTCAAGAATTTGTACCGTAGGTTATTACGCTCTGTGTTCTCCGTGACTCTGTGGTGAAATCAATATGAGAATTCTCGTCACCGGCGGCGCCGGTTTTATTGGATCGCACCTTTGCGAAAGGTTGCTGAACGAAGGCAATGAGGTCATTTGCCTCGACAATTTTTTTACCGGCCGCAAAGCAAATATCGCCCACTTGATGGACAACAAAGCGTTTGAGTTGGTTCGCCACGACGTGACCGAACCGATCTTGCTCGAGGTCGATCAGATCTACAATCTGGCGTGTCCCGCTTCCCCGGTCCATTACCAGTACAATCCTATCAAGACGGTCAAGACCAACGTGATGGGAATGATCAATATGCTCGGGATGGCAAAGCGCGTCAAGGCTCGTATCCTGCAGGCATCGACCAGCGAAGTTTACGGTGACCCGTTCGAGCATCCGCAGACCGAGAGTTACAACGGCAACGTCAATCCGATCGGCCTCCGCAGTTGCTACGACGAAGGCAAGCGTGTCGCTGAGACATTAATGATGGACTATCACCGGCAAAGCGGCGTCGATACGCGTATAGTCCGTATTTTCAATACTTACGGCGAACGAATGCTTGAGAATGACGGTCGGGTCGTGTCAAACTTCATCGTCCAGGCTCTCCGCGGACAAAAGCTGACCATCTACGGTGACGGCACACAGACGCGTTCCTTTTGTTATGTCAGCGACCTCGTTGAGGGCTTTGTCCGATTAATGAATACCGAGGGCGACGACATCCATATGCCGGTCAATATCGGCAATCCCGGCGAATTTACGATGAACGAACTCGCCGCTGAAGTCGGCCTGGCAACGCGCAAGACTGTCGATGTCGAACATCTGCCGCTACCGCAGGACGACCCTAAACAGCGAAAGCCGAATATAGAACGCGCCAAGACTTTGCTGGGTTGGGAACCGAGAGTTCCGCTTCGCGACGGACTGCTCAAAACGGTACAATATTTCGAACGAACTCTCGCAAACTAAGACTATGAAGATACTCATCACCGGCGGCGCCGGATTTATCGGCAGCCATCTCTCCGACAAACTCATCGCCGAGGGCCATCAGATCACCGTCATCGACGATCTCTCGACCGGACGATATTCAAATATCGCCCATTTAGAAGACAAACCCGGTTTTCGCCTGATCATCGACTCGGTGCTCAACGCCGGCCTGATGGAACGCCTGATCCGCGACACCGACCGCGTCTATCATATGGCAAGCGCCGTCGGCGTCCGCCTCATAATGGAGCAGCCCGTCAAGACGATCGAGACCATCTTTCACGGTACCGATGCCGTGCTCAAATATTGTTCGCGGTACCGCAAACGAGTGCTGATCCCCAGCACATCCGAAGTTTACGGCAAGGGCCTTACGATTCCCTTCAGCGAGGATGACGATCTGCTCACCGGCGGCACCGACAAGCACCGCTGGGCATACGCTTGTGCCAAGACGCTTGACGAGTTTCTGGCTCTCGCCCACTGGAAGGAAACGCAGCTTCCGGTCGTCGTCTGCCGACTCTTTAACACTGTCGGCCCGCGTCAGACCGGACAATACGGGATGGTCGTCCCACGATTTGTCCACGCTGCCTTGCGTAACGAGACGATCGAGGTCCACGGCGACGGCAGCCAGTCGCGCTGTTTCGGCCACGTTGCCGACGTCATCGAGGGCCTGACCAAGCTTATCGAGACTCCGGCGTGCTTCGGCACTGTCGTCAATCTCGGCAACAGCGAGGAAGTTTCGATCCTTGGGCTGGCACAGAGGGCCATCGACCTGACCGGCAGTACGAGTGAGGTCAAGTTCATTTCCTATGACGAAGCCTACGGAGCCGGCTTTGAGGATATGCAGCGTCGCGTGCCGAACCTCGAAAAAGCGGAGCGCCTGATCGGCTATCAGCCAACCCGAACACTGGATAACATCATCAATGATGTAGCCGCCGAATATCGCAATGATTCGGCAAACTCTGTTGCCAATGCATAAAGTTAGTAAATTTCAGTTTCGCCCCTCGCTCAGCATTTTGACGGTATTCGCCGCCATTTTGATTTTTGCCGCCTCAGGACTCGCTCAGAGCAGCGGCGGCATCAAGGGCAAAGTCCGTAGTACGCGCGGCGGCGGCATTGCCGGTGCGACCGTGACGGTCCGCCTAGACGGCAAAGACGTTAAGTCCTCAACCGCCAATTCGAAAGGCGAATTTACCATCGATGGCCTTACAGCGGGGGTCTATAATCTAGTTTTCGAGGCCAAAGGCTATTCCAGCGGCGTTCTCTACAAGGTAAATATAAAAGGCGGCAGTATCGGCGACCTTGGTGACAAACTCATACTCTCGCCCGATCAAGGCTCGCTCGTGATCGTTAAGGGCAGCGTATTTTTTAAGGACGGCACCAGCGTCATCGGCGCCAAGGTGGACATCGAACGCGTAAATTCTGACGGTTCGGTCAAAAAACTCGGTAGCGGAACTACCAACATCAGCGGCGAATTTACCTTTCGCCAACCCGAAGGCTCCGCCACAATCCGAATTACCGCCAAATACGAAGGCACCTCCGGCTCAAAAGAGATCGAAGTCGCCGAACCCGCGATCTACCGCCTGGCCATCACCCTCGACCGAAACAGAAACGAGAAATAGCGATCTGCCGCATCCCCGGAAAAGCAAGGGCCGTCGCCCGGCACACGGTCCGCCCGCGAACGCAAGCAACCTCGCCAGCATACGCCCTTTCTCCGGCATAGCGGAGGCTGTGAATTCGCATGCCAACAGCCCAAAAACGTTCCCATAAGCCCGCGAATGCGGGCGGCAGCATAAAGCAACGGGTGACGCCAACGGCGAACCCGTGGTGCTGATTCCGGAATCATCAAACTCCACTCCTTGGTAAGGAGGGGAGTTTTTCGGATCTCAGTTACCTTTACGTCGAGCCTCGTTGCATCTATGCAATGTTGCTGTATCGTTGCAATTTATGATATAATATAAATTAACCAATCAACGGATCTTTGAAAACTTACGACGGAGTCAACAAATACAGCGGTTATGGGATTTCCAAGCACATTTTGTGAACCTGAGGGGAAGGAAATTAATTAGGGACACTTTTCGCCCGTAACTCACAGCAAACGCACGGCTTAGCGTGACAGAGCGTGTAAGGCAACTGTTTCAAATTAAGTTGCCCTAATTTGGGACAGCAGGGGACGATTCGGACAGGCCGGCAAAGCAACTTTGTATGGCCGTTAGTTTATCGTCTCGGAGATCTCGTCCGCCGGGCGCATCGATTCCATACTTGCCGAATCGGCGACGATCAGGGGAAATTCGTCGATCACGCCGCCATTGGCGATCGTCTGGACCCAATATGTGCCGGCATCGGGGAAAACGACATTGACGAAAAAGCTCACGTTATCGGTAAACCCTCCGGCGGCGAGTTCGATGGTCGTCGGTTGCGATGTGACAACGACGTTCGAGCGGTCGGGTGAGAGAATGCGGACCTCGGTCTGGTGATTGCCCTCGCCCCTCCAGTGATTGATCACGGCAAATTTGATTAGTGATACCGGCAATTTTTCGACCATTATGTTTTGAAAAATGCCCATCAGCGATATCTTATTGCCCATCTCGATCCGGACGTCATCGCAGAGCAGTGTGTAATCGAGTGTTAACGTCATTGTTGCCATATCTTAAAATTTAGAAAGCTCTTCGCCGTCTGTTGCCGGTAGTCTTAAAATTCGTAAGCTAATTCTTACTTTTCCTAGTACGGCGGGTCAAGGTTATAATTGTGTAAAGATCAAGTTATAGGAAATTGATCGAGGGGTGATTGCCAAATGCTGATGTATGCTCTGATCGGCCTGCTTTTTGTGCTGATCGGATTAACCGGATTTCAGTTTGCTTATATATTCTACTTTGACCGGATCGACCGCGAACGCAAAAAACACGTCCGCACTGTCGAAAAGCGGGCTTCCCGTCTGGCCGGCAGGCTCGAACGTGCCGAGGCGACCATCGCCAAGCAGAATGCCCTGTTGGCGATATATGAGCCGTCTGCTGATCGATCCAAATCCGCTGACGCCGAAGACGAATCGTGGGCCGAGGTGCTCGATGACGCCTAGTCGAGCTTGAGTTTGACGATGGTCGCTCCCCAACTCCCCGAGAACTCCGGTGCGTTTTTGAATGATTCGACCACGACGGACTCAGCAAGCACGCTGCGAACTATCTCACGCTGGACGCCGACACCCTTGCCGTGAATTATGCGTACGATCGTAAACCTTTTAAGGTGTGCCTCGACCAGATAAGCCTCGACGACCTTTTTCACATCCTTTGGGCTGAACGAGTGCAGATCGATCGAGTCCGTGATCTCGATCTCGAATGGCTCGGGAAACGGGCTTTCGGCGTCGTTCATAGAGTAGTTACTTCGTCTTGGTCTGATACTGAGCAATATCCTCGGGCGGAGTTACCCTCATCCGCGATTTATCCTTAAAGACGACGAATTGTTTAGTATCCATTCGGCCCTCGGCGTTGCGTATTTGTAGAGTGAATGTCTTATTGTCGCCCTTACCCTCGACCTTTAGCGGGAGCGATCCCCACACCTCGGTATTCGGAGCATTGCGCCACACGGTGTAATAACTCTGATCGTACTTGTCGAATGCGAGTACAAGGATGCCGTCAAAATCGGGCTCGACACCGTCGATCGGCTTAACGGCATTAGTCCGGGTCAGGATAACCCAACTGCCGGGAGTCGAACCGCGGCCGACCGTGCCCTTATCGGCAGTCTCGGCGTCAAGCCTTTGCCACGTAATGAATTTGCGGTTGTTTTGCTGGAAAAATACGATATCGCTCGGCACTTGCAGTTCGACCTGGCGACCGAAAAGCCATCCGGCCGGTGCGGGTGAGATCGACGGATCGAGTCTGACCTGATACCAGATGTCGTACTTGTCCTCCAGTTTATCCGGTTCGCCTGCTTCTTTAGCGGATTCGATCTCACTGTTTTTCGAACGCTTTCCGGATTTCTGCTGGCCTTTCGGAGCGTCATCGACATCGGGGACTTCCTGCTTAGGCACGAATTTCCACGACATTATCTCGAAAGTAGAGCCATTAGCTAGTCTGAACAGCACGTTTTCCGGATTCATATCCGGTGCGGATCTGAGGTTTGAAGCCGAACGAATAATGCCGGACGCCTGCGGCGTAGTATTTTGAAACTCTTCCGCCAGCTTTTTAGATTTGCCCAGAGTTTCGCTGGTGATCACATTCTGGGCCTCGATCCAACCCTCGGTTTGGGCTTCGTCGTGGGCACGGACGCGAAACCACGGAACCTTTTCGAAATCGATCTGATCGACGATGTCGAGTTGGTCACCGCGTTTGACCTCGAGCAGATCCGCCGCAACGACGGCGTACGATGTCCGTATCTGAGCAGTTTTGGCGATCACCGTTGCCTTGTCATTGGTGCCAAGCACATTGGTGACGCCGCTTACGGTCGAATCGATAAATGTACAGCTAGCTGTACCTAACGTAAACGCGGCAAGGAGAAATAGGATTGTTAACTTCGTTTTCATTTAAGATTCCCGGTCAGTTTTCGCCAGTTATTATAACCCAACTTGTCCAAGATTTCCTTTTGTCGGCCGGTTGGGGCGGACTTGACCGAAAGTTTTGTCAGCGGAGCGTCGCCGATCGCTTGGATGCCGGCGGCATCGAGATCGGTTTGCCACTCGATGGCTTCCCGGCCCGTTATATACCGATCGATCACCGGTCCGAGCTCTTTTCGGTTTCGCATTATCGTCAGGATCGCCGCATTGCCGTCCACTCTCGGGCCGTCAATGGGATACTTTATGCAGATTTCGCGGATCAGCGATTCGACCGACGCCTTGCCTTTGGCCGATCGCATAAGAGTGATGTCGATGAGAAAGGCAACGAGCATGCCCCGAGCGTACACCGTCGTATTGCCGCCCGAGAAACGCAGCATCGAGGCCTCGATCAGCGACCGACGCTCGGGTTGGATACGGTCAATATTGTAGGCCTGAGCAAGAGTCGAAAGCATATCGTCAAATCGGATCTGATTGGTCGCCACACCGGTCTTGAGCGCCGCGTACTGAGCAAATCCCTCGTAAAACCAGTCGTAATTTCCGCCAAGATTGACGCCATTCGGCAACCAGAGGTGAAACAGCTCGTGCCGCAGTTGCTCGTGAAGCCGCTGGATCGACTGTGCCTTAAACGGCATATCGGCCGACAAAATGGTCACGCTCCGCCCGCGCGTATCGGCCTCCCAGGCTCCAATGCGGGTAGGCACCGGAAATTTGCCTACAAATACGCGGCGCGGTGCTGTGGTCAACTGACCGAATTGACGGCTGTAGGAATCGAAGATCGATCCGGCCATATTTGCGGCTTCGGCGTCGGTAAAGAGCCATTCACCCGAAAGAGCGAGATCCAATGGAGTATCGCCGCCTTGTACGCGTTGACTCCGAAGCTTCGGCCCGATGTAAAAGACCGATCTCTCGACATTATCGACGGCGTACACGCTCGGGGCGATCTCGCTTTCGGCCGCAAACGCCTTCCAGTCCGTCGGCAGTTTGAGTGTGATCTGGGACTTTCGTCCGATCGACTGTGGCAGCAAGTCATCGAGCATCAGCACGCCGCCGCTCGCGTCGGCCCACGATGTATGAGCAGGAGCAGAAGCCGGTCCAAGCGGAGCCAGATCGATCGAGTATCGGAAGCCGCCGATGATATCGCCGTGAACACGCACCGTGCCGTTAAAAACTTGGTTTGCGATGAGATATCCCCACGGATCATAGATCGCGACCGACGAACGCCGCCGAAAAAGGTCTTTGACGCCGGCAATATCATCGAGAAACCACATTTCGCTCGTGGTCTTTGGTTCCGCTGGCGACGAAAATTTACCGCGGATCGTGGCAACGAGACGACCGTTTGCCGCAAGATCGACATCGATCCGGGCCTCCTGAGCAAAGGAAAATGTAAAGAATTGTAAAATCCCTATGGTTGCGGCTAAAATGGCTGGAATTGAAGGGATATTTTTTGACATCGCCAAATGTACGAGACTAAAATAATATTTTGGTTACTTTGCGCGGAACGCATCACTTTAGCATAAAGTCCATTATGAGTCTTATCAAGGTCATTATCTACGCAATGGTTTTCTTGTTAAGCCTGCTGTTACTCGGACGCTATATCTTTTAGGTCCGTGAGCGTGCACCGAGAATACCGATTAGATTTTATACAAAACCGCGTTCTACATTGGACGCACAGATAATATTTTGGGAATAGCGGCGGTCAAAGTGGCCGCTTTTTTGATTTTATGAGCGAATTACGCAAGATCAAACGAGCTCTCTTGAGCGTTTCGGATAAGCAAGGTTTGGCGGACTTTGCCGCATCACTGGCTCGTCACGGCGTCGAGATCGTATCGACGGGCGGCACCGCAAAGACGCTCCGCGACAGCGGCCTTAAGGTAATTGACGTATCGGAAGTCACCGGGTTTCCGGAAATGATGGACGGCCGTGTAAAGACTCTGCACCCCAAGATGCACGGCGCATTTCTCGCTCTTCGCGATAATGCCGGTCACGTTGCGTCAATGAACGAACACGGCATCGAGCCGATCGATATGGTGGTCGTCAATCTTTATCCGTTTGAAGAAACGATCGCAGATGATGGCGTCGATCTCGAAGTTGCGGTCGAGAATATCGATATCGGCGGCCCCGCAATGATCCGCTCGGCTTCCAAAAACTGGCGTGACGTCGCGGTCGTCACGGACGTCCGTTTGTATGACGAGATCATCGGTGAAATGGACGCTAACGAAGGCTCGATATCACTTGAAACGCGTTCGCGGCTCGCGGCTCTCGCATTTACGCGGACGGCCAGCTACGATCTGGCGATTTCATCGTATCTTGCCCGTCAGCTCTCAAACGAAGACCTTGAGCTCCTAGAACCACTCAATCCGCTCGGTGGCCTTATGTTCATCGAAGCCGATGACGAAGAGTCAGAAGCTCCTGCCTCCGTTAGCGGCCAGACATCGGACAACAGCGGAATGCCCGAATTCCAGATCATCGAACTCGCCAAGGTCGCGGACCTGCGTTACGGCGAAAACCCGCATCAGCGTGCCGCATTGTATGACGACGGCACCGGCGGCGGCATTGCCGGAGCGGAGCAACTGCACGGCAAAGAGATGTCGTTCAACAACTATGTCGATGCCGAGGCGGCGTGGAATCTCGTCGCCGATCTCGACACACGCGGCGTCGCGATCATCAAGCACACCAATCCGTCGGGCGTAGGCATCGGCAACGCAAATATCGACGCTTACCGACGGGCGCTCGCGACCGATCCGGTCTCGGCATTCGGCGGCATTGTCGCTTTTAATCGAAAGGTCGACGCGGAAGTTGCACGCTCGGTCATAGAAGTTTTTTCTGAAGTCATCGTCGCCCCCGACTACGATCCCGACGCCCTCGAATTATTCAAGAGTAAAAAGAACCTACGCGTGCTGCGAGTGCACGACTGTAACGGAGTTCGCAGGGAGTATGGCTCAACTCTCGAGTACAAACAGTTGGGTGGAGGATTTCTCGTACAGGACGCCGACGTTCATCAATTAACTACGGCCGATCTTAACGTCGTCACCGATCGACGACCGACCGAGTCAGAATTGATCGCGATGCAATTGGCCTGGACGGTGTGCAAGCACGTCAAATCGAACGCGATCGTCTTTGCCAACGGTGAGCAAACGCTTGGCGTTGGTGCCGGTCAGATGAACCGTGTGGATTCTGTGAGAATCGCCGCGATGCGTGCCGAGCGGTTCAATTTGCCGCTCAAAGGCTCGGCACTCGCGTCTGACGCGTTTTTTCCGTTTCGCGACAATGTCGACGAAGCCGCCGCTTTCGGCGTCTCAGCCATCATCCAACCGGGGGGTTCGATCAAGGACGACGAGTCGATCGCCGCCGCAAACGAGCACGGCATCGCGATGGCATTCACCGGCATCCGGCACTTCAAGCACTGATCGCAGAACTTTCTGCTTGACAATATGTTGTGGCAGTGTTAAAACTATACCCAATTAGGACGACTGAAGGAACGCTCAAGGGGTTTTTGTTACCAAAGATCTTTTGGGCTTTTGTGTTTTGTTAGTTTCTTCGCCAGAAGATTTCAGGAGGACGTTTATGAACAAATTGACCTATACGCTATTAGTCGCAACGATCGCGATGATCGCCGCCGCCTGCGGGGCACCCGCGGAGAATAAGCCGGCAAACGCCGCTAACACCAACGCCAACGCCAACCTGGCGAAACCCGTCGCAACCGCGCCGACCAAGGAAGCCCTGTTCGATATGGACAAAAAGGCGAACGAAGCTTGGTTCAAGGGCGACAAGGCATATTTCGAGGCCAACCTATCCGACAAATTCGTCTCGTTTGAGCAAGGAATGCGTATGAATAAGGCCGAGCTGGCCGGAATGATCGGTTCCGTAAAATGCGACGTCAAGACCTGGAACATCGAAGATCCGCAGATGTTCAAGATCAACGATGACACGTATGTGACGACCTACAAGGGTACCTTTGACGGCAGCTGCACAGGCCCGGACGGAGCGACGATGAAACTGCCGAGCCCGACGCGAGCCTCCAGCATATACATCCGCGACGGTGACCAATGGAAGGGAGCGTTTCACAGCGAGACGCTGATCATCGACCCGAAAGCACCACCACCGGCACCCGCCAAGCAAGAGGCGAAGAAAGTAGAGCCTAAGAAGGACGCCGAGACCGCCGCTAAGGAAGAAGCCAACAAACCGAAGCCGAGCCCAAACACCGACGCCATCGTCAAACTGCATACCGCCGGCTGGGAAGCTTTTAAGAACAAAGATGCCAAGGCGTTCGGCGATATAATGTCAGCAAATATGGCACTCATCGATCCGCTCGGCGGCTATCTGTCGGGGAAGGAAGCGGTCATCAAACAGTGGACTGAAACAATGAAGTGCGAGGGCATCAACAAGGTCGGCGTTGCCGACGGATTTGCCACCGCTCTGTCGCCGACGGTCGAGTTGCTTACGCTCAAGGGTACCGCCGACGGCACTTGCGATGGGCAAACGAACGGCCCGATCTTCCAGTCCGCCGTTTATGTCAAAGAGGGCGATGCCTGGAAACTCGCTTTTATGTTCGAGTCGCCCGCAATGTAACCATTGCGATGCACCCGTAATACGGTAAAGCCGGGGCCATGGGGCTCCGGCCTTTTTGCGCTGTGACTATCGTCGGACCGACACGGAAGATAATTTTCCTTGACTTCCCACATCAATCGGACAACAATTAGCCAACTCAAGCCAAACCAGCTTTACGCCTTACGAGGATTGACTCGAGAACTTTAGGTTTTTCGGATTTCACTAACACATATAGGAGACGATCTATGACCAAGTTCACAACTTTTGCATTGACCACAGCGGCAGCTTTCATCTTGACGGCCTGCGGCGCACCTGCGGGCAACAATGCCCCGGCGACTAACGCCGCACCAAACCCCAACGCCAACACTGCTAAACCGGTCGCAGCAGCACCGACCAAAGAGGCCCTAATGACAATCGAAAAGGCCGGTTGGGAGGCATGGAAAACAAGGGATCCTAAATGGAACCAAGACAACCTTTCGGACAAGTCCGTCGGTTTCAGCATGAAGGACGGCCGTCAGGATAAAGCCGGGATGATGAAAGCCTTCGGCGAAGCGAAGTGCGAGATCAAGAGCTATTCGATGTCGGATGACACAATGCGCATGATCGGCCCCGATGTCGCAGTCCTGACCTTCAAGGGAACTCAAGACGGCACATGTGACGGCACGAAGGTCCCTGCGGCGGTATGGTCTTCGAGCGTTTATGTCCGCGAAGGCGAAAAGTGGAAATCATTGCTCTACTTAGAGAATGAGGTCGTTGACCCCAAGGCAGCCCCGAAACCGGCAGCTGTAGCTAAGAAAGAGGCGGCCCAGGCTGCCGAAGCCAAACCTGATGCTCTGACAGAAGCCCTGATGTCGGTCGAAAAGGCCGGCTGGGACGCATGGGTGAAACGTGACGCTAAAGGCGTCGAATCGGTCATGGGCAAGGACTTTGTTTACCTGTCCGGCATGGGCCCTCTTGATCGTGCCGCGGCATTAAAGAACTGGTCCGAGCCAAAATGCGAGGGTCTCGAATATACATTCAGCGATCCCAAAGCGGTTTCGCTCACCGCAGATGTCGCTCTCGTCACCTACAAAGCCGACGCGAAAGGCAAATGCGACGGCAAACCCGTTACACCTTCCGTCTGGGTCGCTTCGTTTGATATGAAAGAAGGCGATGTGTGGAAGAACGCGTTCTACACAGACATTCCCCGCTAACCGTCTAGGATCCACTTAATAACGAAAGGGCCGGAGTTTCAAGCTTCGGCCTTTTTATTGGCGCTCACCGCACAATGGTTCCGACCTTAAGATCCTTTCCATCCGTCGAGAACGATATCAAAGAAGGCGATGCCTGGAAACTCGCCTTTATGTTCGAGTCGCCCGCGATGTA
The DNA here is from genome assembly GCA_016720705.1 of Chloracidobacterium sp. Classification (NCBI taxonomy): domain Bacteria; kingdom Pseudomonadati; phylum Acidobacteriota; class Blastocatellia; order Chloracidobacteriales; family Chloracidobacteriaceae; genus Chloracidobacterium; species Chloracidobacterium sp. The sequence continues at coordinate 403,191 of JADKKB010000007.1, forward strand.
GATCCGGCGGGTCCGCGAACACGCACCAAAGGGCGTGAGCATCTTAGCTCCGGCCCTTTTCACTTTATGGAATAAACGTTGCGACCTTTAGCTCCCGTCCGTCCGTCGAGATCGAGATCATTCCACGTTCGCCGGTGGTCATCACACCGACACCCGCCGCCTGCCATCGCTCGACGACGTCACGATGGGGATGCCCAAAAGGTGAGCGTCGCCCGACCGAGATCACCGCTTGTGAGGCTTGAACGGCATCAATGAATTCCTGCGTCGAAGATGTGCGGCTGCCGTGATGCGGGACCTTTACGACATCCGCCCGGAGCGTCCCACCGCCGCCCAATAGTTGCCGCTCGGCCACTGCCTCGATGTCGCCGGTCAATAAAAATGAACGGCTGCCCATCGAGATCCGAAGTACTATCGACTGATCGTTGCCCCAGGGTTCATTCAGCCTTTCGTCCGCAAAGGGCAGAAGTACCTCGACCGCCACATCGCCAAAGCGGAACGCTTCCCCGCGTGAAACAAATTCGAACGGGATGCCGCGTTGCCGCACCTTGTCCGCAAACGCCTTAAAATCGGGATCGTCAGAGGGCCAGCGGGCGATCAGTGCCTTACTGACGTGGAAATTGCGGGCAATATCGGTAAGCCCTTGAATATGATCGGCGTCAGCGTGAGTCGCGACAATATAGTCGATATGTGAAAGTCCCTTCTGCCAAAGAACTTCGGAAACGACCGCTTCGCCAATACCGCGTATATCCGGTTCGAAATCGTCGCCCTCGCCGTCCTTTCCGCGATAGTCGAGCCGCCCGCCGCCATCCACCAGCATCGTCGTTCCATTTGGAAACGTCACCAGAGTCGAGTCGCCCTGTCCGACATCCAAAAAGTCGACGTGAAGCCTCCCATCGGGCCTATCCGAACTAAATGGATGTGTGATCAACAAGATAGCGAGCAGTGCGACAGCCGCACCCGCCGCACTGAAAACATTTACGTCGCGTGATTTCGGCGATCGTGTCGCCATCGGATTCCATACCGCAAGCCCATACGCCAAAAGCACGATCGGCACAAAATATATAAAATAGATCACGGTGCCTGTCCCGGAATACGCAGTTAAACGGAAACTTGCCCAGCCATTTTCCGCGAAGATCTCCGGAGCCGATTGCAAAACCACATTAGTTAATTCCGCAGTCTTGAAAAATGGAACCGCTAAGAGCCTGCCGATTGCGAGGAATAGAGATCCAAGTACTGCCGATAAGCTCCCGATCGCGATCCAAAAACCTACCCAAAGATTTAGAAATACCGCCGAGACCGTAACTCTATGAAAGTAAACAATACTAAGCGGCAGCATACATATCTGGACTATCAACGAGACGATCACTCCCTCGGAAATGTAACGTAACCCCCGCTGCAACCCGCCTCGAAGCCACCACTCAGGAAGTTCGGAACGGTAGAGCGAGGCAGACCAAACGTGTTGGTTTATCTCGACCGACCACGCGTCCGGATTCCAAAATACGATCTCGCACGTCCTTCGAAGCCACTTAGGAACATTTGGGGGGAAAGGTGCGTCCTGCGTCGGAGTCCAACTACCGATCTGCCTCAGCTTTTCGATCAACGGATACGCTAAAACGACGATCGATCCCACGCTAACGAATGTCAATTGAAATGATGGGTCAAATAGATCCGATGGCCGCAACACAAGCAAAAAAAGTACACACCCGCCCAGAGAATTCAATGGCGTCCCATTTCTATGTATTACATATGCAAACAGCAATACGGTGAACATTATCGCCGCTCTCGTCACCGGCAGATCGCCCCCGACCGCAAGTGTGTACGACCATATTATGGACGTTGTCACGACAAACTGAATCCAGCGATTTCCGGTGAACAGTCTCACGAAAAACAGCAACAATCCGCCGAAGAATGTGATATGCAGACCTGAAATAACCAGAATGTGAAACGTTCCGCCTTCACGGAAAAGCTCGGCGGTATTTTTGTCGAGAAAATACCGATTGCCGAGAAGCGAGGCGATCATTACTCCTGCCGTGGGTTGCGTCAACTCCCTTTGAAAGATCCTGATCAAATTGGAGCGTACGTCGTAGATCCATTTCAAAGGCAAAAAGACACTCTCAACTGACACCTCTTCGACAAGGAGATCGCTTTTGACGCTACACGTCGCATCGATCCCGATTCTGTCGAGCATTTCCTTTCTGTTCCGAACACCGGGGTTTTGAAACGCATCGTCGCGGGAAATACGGCACGTCACGCGTATTCGCGAACCATAATTCAGATCCCGGATGCTCGATATCGGCTCAGACGTCTGCGGCAGATACAATCGGACACGACCGGCAACCGATCGGTCGGATCCACGATAGATTATATTTGATGTATCAATATCCACGACCATCCCCTCGGATTGAGGTTCCGGTGCCCGAAAAACTACGCCCTCCAATTCAACCGGTGAATCGGTTGCAACTAGGCCGTTGTCGATCAGGCTTCGAATTCGGTTTGATCGGACACCGCTGTTTTCGACTTGCACGGAAATCATCCCGGCCGTGAAAAACGCAATCAGGACTATTGCTGTTGCTATCGGTTTGGTTCGGAGAATAATAGCGGCGATTCCGCTAACGACGCAGATCAAAATCAAAATTGTTGTCGGGAACGCAAAGGAGTTGGCAAACAGGATGCCAGAGACCAAGGCAAAACTGAGCCATAGTAATGGCTGGTGATTGAAAGTTGGAAATCGACGATCGTCAGGCATCGAAAATCGCTCACTCAGTTTTGATCGAATCTCGCAGAACCTTGAAACGGGATTCACTCACCCCGCGGACCTGCAGTATCTGCTCAACGCGACGAAACGGCCCGTTCGCCGTTCGAAACTCGACGATCGCCTCCGCCGTTTTACGACCGATATACGGCAGTTTCTCGAGTTCAGCCACCGTTGCCGTGTTTATGTTTACCGCACTCGGCGATTGAGGAATTCGGTTGGAAGCCTGCTCCACTACTACTCTCGGACTACACGCAACGAGAGATGAAACGAGTATCAACCAACCTGAAAGCCTAAGTAGCATTTCCGCTAATAATAAGTACTATTCAGAGATCCGCCAAGTGCATCAATTGTTTTTTTGGCTTTGAAGGGCGCCGGCTACTGCTCATTCTCCATTTCCGAGAGGTCCTGGAGGTATTCGTAGGCCTTTTCGAGGATCGGTCGGGCACGGGTCGAGCCGTCCATTTCGCCGATATAGCCCTCGCGGACCATTGCGTCGAGTATGGCAGCGGCACGGCCGTAACCGACCCGCAGATGGCGTTGGAGCAAGCTGGTCGAACCGCGTTTGGCCTGGACAACACACTTGAGGGCGTCGTGAAAGAGCGGGTCGCGGCGTCCGGGCAGTTCGCCATCGTCCTCGATTTCCTCCTGTGAGACGGTAATCGTCCGGTCGTATTCGGGGCGGCCCTGTGCCTTGGCAAATTCGACCACCTTCCCGATCTCGTTTTCATCGACATAGGCACCGTGGACCCGCGTGACATTGCTGTTGCCGGGCGGCAAAAATAGCATATCGCCCTGACCGAGCAGAGCCTCAGCCCCATTGCCATCGATGATCGTCCTGCTATCGACCTTGCTGGAGACGCGAAATGAGATACGTGCCGGAAAGTTCGCCTTGATCAGTCCGGTAATGACATCCACCGACGGACGCTGGGTCGCGAGCACCAGATGGATCCCCACCGCGCGAGCCATCTGTGCAAGACGCGTTATCGATTCTTCGACCTCTTTACCGGCAACCATCATCAGATCGGCGAGTTCGTCAATGATGATGACGATGTATGGTAGCTTGCGGTAAGGTTCGCCATTATCATCGAGCCGGCCCTCGGCCTTATATAGCTTGATCTTTTCGTTGTAGCCGTCGATATTACGGACCGCGTAGCCGGCAAGGTCCTTGTAACGGCGTTCCATCTCGGTCACCGCCCAACGCAATGCCGTCGCCGCCTTTTTCGGGTCAGTGATGATCGGCGTCGACAGATGCGGAATGTCGGCATACAGCCCAAGCTCGAGCCGCTTGGGGTCGACCATTATGAACTTTACTTCGTCAGGTTTCGCCTTGTAGAGGATCGACATCACCAGCGTATTGACGCCGACCGATTTGCCAGCCCCGGTCGCTCCCGCGATCAAAAGGTGCGGCATCTTCGCGAGGTCCGTAACGTACTTCGCCCCGTCGATCGTCTTGCCGAGCCCGAGCGTGAGCAGTGACTTAGAGTCGGTAAATTTTGTCGACTCGATCACTTCGCGTAGAAAGATGGTCTCACGCTTGATATTAGGCACCTCGATTCCAACGTACGCCTTGCCCGGGATTCGATCGATACGTATCGACGGAGCTCTCAGAGCCAGACAAAGATCATCCACCAGTCCAGTAACGCGTGAATATTTGACGCCAGCATCAGGCTTGAATTCAAATGTCGTCACGACCGGCCCGGGAGCAATGTGTACGACCTTGCCCGGAACGTTGAACTCAGCCGTCTTTTTCGCAAGCAGAGTCGCAACATCCCGAAGCTCGGATTCCTTATGGGTCAACGCGGGCGGGACTTCCGAGAGAAGCTCCGAACCGGGCAGGATGTAGTTCTCATAGTCCTGAGCCGCCGTCGGCTTGCCCACCCTGGCCACGTTTTCTTGCTCCTCAAATGTGGGATCTTCGTTCGGCTCATCGCGGGCCTTTTTCGCCTTGATAGGAATATTTTCGATCTCGGGGTCAAGTACTTTACGCGTCTCATACTGCTCTTCGCGGGTATCGATGGTCGGGATCGAGTCGATCGGTTCGTCCGCAAACAGCGGCTCTTCTCGCAACGCGGCGGCGGCGGCTTGTGCCTTTGCCATTGCCTCGACATCGCCCACAGAGATCGTCGGTGGCACCGCATCACCGATATGCTCGCGTTTTTCGCGTCGCTTGTCCGCACGCTTTCGTGCCGAATCGTCCGCCGGCTCGCTTGCTCTGCGGTTTGCCCGCCATTCATCAATACGAATTCGCAAGTTTTCCCAAGCAACATCGAAATGGCTAAGGAAACCGTTTAACGTAAAATTGGTGATCAGTAAAATCGAACAGATCAGCACCGCCGAGAGCAATATGCCTGCCCCGATCTTACTGATAAAATATGCAGTGCCGAGAGCCGCCGCCTCGCCGATGATCGCTCCGTATCCGCCTACAAGCGAGATCAGCCCCGATAGCGAGACAGCAAAGAAGATATAACCTGCAACTCGCGAAATACTCGGCACGAGCGTGTCTGATAAAAATACACGCCAGGCCATCAACGTAATGAGTATCGGGATCAGATAAGCCGTCCACCCAAAGCCACTCAACAGAACGGCGGCGATGTTTGCGCCGACGACCCCGACCCAGTTTTTGGTCGATGGCAAACCGACACCGGTCGAGATCAACGAACGGTCATCCGGACTGCTGGTCACCAGTGAAAGGAAAATGAGCACCGCTAAAACCCCGACGATCACCGCGACAACCTCATTGAAGCGCGAATGCTTTGCAGCCTTACCCCCCTTTTTCTTGAGCAGAGTGGTGCCGTCCGCGAGACAAAAATTGATGTCGTCGTCCTTGTAGGTCTCGTTACATGTCGGGCAAACTTTCATTTATTTCGACGTGGATCCACCTTTCTTATACATTAAAAACTCTTTGATAAATTCGTCGATATCGCCATCCAGTACCGCGTCGACGTCCGACGTTTCGTGCTTGGTTCGCGTATCTTTGACCAAACGGTACGGGTGAAGCACGTAATTGCGTATCTGCGAGCCGAACGAAATATCTTGTTTGGTAGCCTCGAGTTCCGACGCCGACTCGCGACGTTTTTCGAGTTCCAGCTCATACAGCTTCGACCTCAGCACCTGCATCGCGACCGCACGATTTTGTATCTGCGAACGCTGGTTCTGACACGTTACCACAATATTGGTCGGAAGATGCGTGATTCTTACAGCTGAGTCTGTAACATTGACGTGCTGGCCGCCCGCACCGGAGGAGCGATATGTGTCTATGCGGAGATCTTTGTCCTCGATATTGACCTCGATATTCTCATCGATCTCAGGGCTCACGAACATCGAAGCGAACGAAGTCTCGCGGCTGCCGCCCGAGTTGAACGGCGAAATCCGCACCAGCCGATGAACGCCTGCTTCGGTTGCGAGCAATCCATAAGCGTAATCGCCTGCGACGCGAAATGTCGCCGACTTCAGGCCCGCCTCACTTCCCGATTGCTCGTCGATGATCTCGGCCTTAAATCCTTTCTTTTCGCACCAACGCAAATACATCCGGAGCAGCATCTGTGCAAAATCCTGAGCGTCCGTGCCGCCCGCACCGGCCTGGATCGAGCAGATCGCGTTGTTCGCGTCCGTTTCACCGGAAAGAAGGCTCTCGGTCTGGGCGAGATCGACGTCGGACTCAAGCTTGTCGATCAGTTTTACAAGTTCGATCGCCGAATCGGGGTCTTCGGCCGCAAATTCGAACAAAACCTCAGCGTCCGAAACGCCCGTCTCAAACGCCGCGTGCCTGGACAGAGCCTTTTCGAGCAGACTCCGCCGCTGAACGACTTTTTGGGCAGTCGCCTGATCGTCCCAAAAACCGGGCGCGGAAATTAGTTTTTCGGATCGCTCTAACTCAGCAAGCTTTGCAGGTGCGTCAAAGAAACCTCCCAAGTTGTGTAACTTTATCTTTGATGTCGTCGAATTTTGTTTGTAGGTCTGTGAGTTCCATTCTTTGTTTTTCTCAGCGTTCTCCGCGGTCACTGCGTTTAGAATATATTTTAACGCAGAGATTGCTGAGGTCGCAGAGTCAATACTAATTTATTTGGTTAGAAATTCGACACGAAAGTATTTGTGATCAATTGCCATCAATGGTACGAAGATTTTCCAATATCCATTTTGCGGAATGTCGACAACTTCGTAGTAACAACCGTCAGCCTCGCAAGGCGATGTGTTTCGCATTCGAACAATTATGTAACTGCCCAAATACAAAACGACGATTGTGAAAATGACGCAAAATGTCCACTCAAACCGTCGGTTGTCGTCGTCGAAAAATCGCATATCCCAATAATCCAAATGTCGCGACGGTACACAACCACGCGAACCAGTCGCCGTATTTTACATAAAACGTCTGCGAGCCGTCCGATTTACTAACGCTCCAGACGCGGGTGGCTTCGGTGTATGTCGGAGCCGGATCGAGCACCTCGCCGCGTTCGGTTATGTAGGCGGTGACGCCGACATTCGTCACACGCAATACCGGTCGATTTGTCTCGACAGCGCGGAACACAGCGTTTGCCAGGTGCTGCCGCAATACAGGTGTTGGGCCGAGATAGCCGTCGTTGGTCATTTCAATGATCACGTCCGCACCATCCGCCACATATCGCCGTGAAAGCTGTCCGAAATGCGATTCGAAGCAGATCATTACGCCGGCTTTGGCATCGCCGACCGGCAAAATATCGTATTCGCGTCCATACGAAAAATTCCCGACAAATCCCGGTAAAATGCCTTCGAGCGGTGCCGGAACCGCTTCGCCAAACGGCAGAAGGAAGATTTTATCATACTGCGCCGCCTCTTTGCCGTCAGGCCCGACCATCACCGCCGAGTTAAAATATTTCCCATTCGTCGCGTCCGGCTCGGCCGAATTAAACAGCACACTCACATTATTTCGGCGCGCAAAATCCCCAATAAATTGCTGAAACTCACGATCGTCGTTGTACATAAAGTTCATCGGCGATTCGGGCAGAATGACGGTTACCGGTAGCCAATTGTCGGTCGGCAGTTTATTGATCTCGGCTTCGGCGAGGTTGATCTGATGTTGGCGGAGCCGCTGATAGCTCTGATAATCAAGGCCCAACATCGGGACGTTGGGTTGGATCGCCACGACCGTTGCAATACCCCGCGCTCGAGAATCGAGCATCGGTGGATACGCTACCACGTATAGCCCGACCCACAAAAGAAAGCTAACGATTAGGCAACCTAAAAGTAGGTAGGATCGTCGAGTTCGCGTGACAATGGGAAGTATAAATACAGCACTTATAAACAAAATCAAGAAGCCGACAAGCTCCTGCCCGCCAATTCCGACCAACGACTTGGTCAAATCTCCAACTAAAATTACTGCTGAATTGCTACTGAAAGTGAACGCCTGCGAGTACCCAATAGCATTCCAATTGTTCCCCGTCACCCAATACCGCAAAAACTCGCTAAACACCCAAACAAACGGAGCCGCGAGAAATGCCCACGACCCGAATCGTCGTAAAAGTACCGACAATATCGCCGCAAACAAGCCTGGAAACACCCCGACGATGAGTGCGATGAAGACCATCCCCGAATACGCTAGCCACGGCGGAAATCCCGCGTAATGGATCGGCGCGAAAGTCAGCCACCAGCACGTGCCGAAGAAAAAGACCGTCCCAAATATCCAACCAGTGACGAACGAACGAACCACCGAAGCCTTTTCGCGATCAACCGCAAGCATCAACGGGACGAGGGCGAACCACGCCATCCACCACAATTCGAAATCCGGAAAAGCTAGAATCAGAATAATGGCTGACGTGGTTGCCATCATGGCACCTTTCCAACTTGGGAGTATTCGCTTAATAAGCCCGAATGTCATTCAGGTATTCTAGCAGGAATTTGCTTCGGATTTGTGATGCGGGAGGATACAAACACTTGGAAATCAGTTTGACCGTTCATTTTGACTGATAAGACAAATTCCGTCAGCCTCGTAGTGACAAAATCTGTCAATACGACACAGGTGGTGACAAGATTTCGGTCAGACTGCTTGAATGCTGAACGCAGGTCTAATATTGCATTGAGCGATTCAGTTCAGAATGAACGATTACCGTGTATTTATCAGGGCCTCAATGATTTCGGGTGCTTAAACGAAGGAAAGCCCGGCCGATTCGGCCGGGCTCTTAATGGAAGGACAACTGAAGGAACGCTCGGAAGGTGTTCAAGCACAGTGGCAAACTATGCTCGGAGAAGTGATGGCGGCGGGGTCTTGACTAAATTATCAAGCTAGCCGATTTACTCTAATGCATATGGCGTGCCACAGAATTCGCCATTCAGCCAATGCCGAGATATTTAATACTCGCACAATCACAAAAAGCCCATATTAATTGGGCTTTTGGAATATAAATAATTTTGGAATTTCGCAAGTCTTACAACTTGGGCACCTTCCGAAAGTCAATGAAGCGGTAAACGCATACTATTTCGAGCACCTTTCTGACAAACGTTGTAACCCATTGGCTTCTTGATTTTCCGCGTCTATCTCCAACGCAGAGGCGGCATAGTTTTTTGCCTGTAGGCAGTCGCCCTTTTCTACGTAGATCTTGCCAAGCGAAACGTGCGCCTCAATAATACGATTGTCCCAGAATATCGATGTCTTGAACGAACTGATCGCCTGGTCCATATCTCCGCGCCGAAGATGGATCTTCCCGAGCAACAGATAGCTTTCGGCGCTCATCGGTTCGCTTGCCAAAACCCGCCGCAGAACGGCCATCGCCTCGTCGTCCTGACCATTTTTGACCAGCGTTCGTGCCTGGGCAAGCAGTGTGTCGGATTCGTTCATTTGCGGTTGGACGGCCGCGCCCTGCTTGCGGCTCAAGATAACCGCAACGAAATCCTTGCGCGAAGGCTGTTCCACCCTGAGCGGTATTCCTGTTATGGATCTGGATTTGGCCCACTCTGTTTCGAGCGTGGCAAATCGGTTATTGTTTGTCAGGTAGCGTCGAGCCTGGTTGTCCATATCACCCGCTGTCGATTCTTTAAGCTCGCCCAGCGTCTTAGACAAAATATAATACGCTTCACCGTCTCTTGGATTCGAAACTATTGCCGAGCGAAATTGATTTGCAGCATCCTTCAGATTACCGCTTAGGTATAGCGAAACCCCATAATTGAATTTAACATTGCCATCGTCCGTCGCAGCTTCGGCGGCCTTCTTTAGCAATTCGACGCCTTCGTTAAGCAATCCGGCGGCTCGCGCCGGATTCTTCTTTTCGGCCCGCGAGGCTTGAACGACGATCGCACCGAGCGCGTTGTAAACGCTCGTCAATTTCATATCCTCGGCCAATGGTCTCAACACGGCAATTGATCTTTCAAAATTAAACTGCTGTAAATGCACGAGTCCTATATAGAACGATGCTTCGGCATATACATCGTCATTACACTGCGGCACTCGATTTTCGGCCTTGGCCTTGTCACGACATTGTTGCTGGGTATTTATTACTTGTTCAAAGTAATTAATGGCATCAGGAAATTTGCGTTGGCCCAGATACAGATGGGCGAGTTCGAGTGCCGCGTCAGAATAGGTTCCATCCGACGACGCCTCGGCATAAAGCCGGATCGCGTTCTTTAAGAAGTTTTCTCGAGCCTCACCCGGCGGTGTCAGAAGTCCTTTAATATAGGCCTCGAACGCCCGTGCCGGCACCTTGCTAGCTGCTTCGATCAGCTGATTTTGTGAAAACGGAAGCGACTTATCACGCTGGTAGAGTATTTGGTAAGCGATCTGGCCCTGAACTGATTGAAGGTTGCCGAGGGCATCGTTTAGGTTGATGTCCCGTGTGATTCGCCGCCCGTCCGGCATCTCTTCACTCATAAATCGACCCTCATTCACGCGGACGATCTTCGCCGTAACATTGATCGTGGCCGCAGAATCGCCCTGTGCAGGAATGATATTGTAACGGCCGGAAACCAGTATAGTGGCGTTTGTTTCGCGTGCGAGTTTCAGTGACGTCGCGAGACTCGGCAATGTGGTCAGAGGAATCCGAAGCTTTGACTGTACCATCTTTCGCTGATCGTTAGAGATGACGTTCAAATTCGGCACACGCAGAAGATTGGATAGTGAATCAGCAAAACTCTCACCGACCCAATTAAATTCAGCTTTGTCTGACGTATTCTCAAATGGCAAAACCAAAAGAGTGTCGACCTTTGACTGGGCCGCAATTTGGCACCACGCAAACAGAATAAAGCTCAGAACTAACGCGTATCTTTTGACCATTTGACCCCCAAACTAAAAAATTCGCCGATGTGCGGCGAATTCTATTAAAGTTTTAAGATGCAAAACTTTCAAATAAGGATGGTATCCGGTACGGGATTTGAACCCGTGTTGCCGCCGTGAAAGGGCGGTGTCCTAACCCCTAGACGAACCGGACACAAACACTATCGCCCTACTTCAGGCGAACGTAAAGAATAACTCACGTCATAAATTGTGTCAAACGGCCAGCGGTACGCACCCTTTCCGGCTTGAACGGCGATGCGAAGTCGCCATTAGGGAGCGAGGCCCCAGACTCGCAGCAATGTGTAAAACTTGTGTCAACAGGTCGCTTTATATTAAGGTTAAGCCACAATGAAAAGAGTATTTCTGATCGACTCGATGTCTCATATATTCCGTGCTTTCTTTGCTCCGATGGGTATGCGTCAGGAACCTATGCGGAATAGCAAGGGCCAGGTGACCCAGGCGGTATTCGTGTTTACAAATATGCTCCGAAAGCTTTTGAATGACGAAAAGCCTGACTACGTTGCGGCCGTCTTCGATACCGCCGCCCCAACGTTTCGTCACGATTCGTTCGATGCATACAAGGCTAACCGCGAGGCAATGCCCGATGATCTCGCTTCACAACTGCCCTTTATTGTTCGCGTTTGTGAAGCATTTAATATACCGATCCTGAAAATGGACGGATTTGAGGCCGACGATATTATCGGCACGCTTGCTAACGAATGCGCGGCCAAGGGAATGCAGGCTGTCATCGTTTCCAACGACAAGGATCTATGCCAACTCGTACGCGACCCATATGTGGTCGCAATGCGGCAAAACTCACAGAATCTTAAACGCAAAGTGCCTGTTCCACCGATCGAGTGGTGCGACGAAGCTTGGGTCAAAAATAAGTTTGGCTTGCCTCCGGATAAGATCGTCGACCTTCTCGGCCTGATGGGCGATGCGGTCGACAACATTCCCGGTGCTCCGGGAATCGGCGAAAAGGGAGCCCTAAAGCTTGTGCTCGAATACGGCTCGGCACTCGGCGCGATGGAGAACGCTGAAAAGATTACGCACAAGACCTATCGCGAGAGTCTTCAAAACAATCAGGACATCATCCGACAATCGCTCGAGCTAGCCACCGTTCACACATCTGTCCCGATCAGCCTCGACATCGAGGCTCTAAAAGCCCAGAAGCCTAACCGAGATCTCGCGTACGAACTGTTTCGTGAACTCGAATTCAAGACACTGACTAACGAGTTTTCAGGTCCCGACACCGCGTCAAGGATCAAGGCAGCCACGAGTTCTGATGGTGGTCTTTTTGATACGCAGCCGAGGAACTCCTCCGACGTCAGCAGCAAGTATTTGGTTGTGAATAGCAGTAGTTTGTTGGACGAGATGATCGGGCGGCTTATTGAGACGCCGCAATGGAGCTTTCACGTAAATGATTCGAATGCTAACGAAAAAGCCAGTTGCTTTGAAAAACCTGCTCCACACGGGATCGGATTCGGCCTCGGAAACGGCGAGGCATTTTACGTTGATCTTGACGGATTTGCCGGCGGCCGGATCGAAGCTCTCCGTCAGCTTAATTATATTCTGACAAGCGAGAACTACATCAAATCGGTCTATGACGAAAAGCGGAATTTCGGCTCGCTTCTTGGATTGGGGATTCGCCCCGCAGGAGTAAAGGATGACGTTCTGATCGCGGCATATCTACTCGAATCGACGCGGACTAGCTATCCGATCCCATTTCTTGCTCAGATATATTCTGATATCGACGCTCAACATACGGTGCCCGAGGGATTTGACGAGGCCGCATTCCGCACTGCTGAAAATGCGGACTTCGTGGCCCGACTTGCACCGATCCTTAGCGAAAGACTTCGCGAGAACAGCCTCGAAACATTGTACAAAGACGTCGAATTGCCACTGATACCGATCCTCATCGACATCGAACTGACAGGTATGAAGATCGACGGTGAGAGCCTTACTATCTTTTCGGAATTTATTTCGAAAGAGCTTGAATCGCTTCGCGAAAAGATCACGACGATCGCCGGACGCGAATTTAATATCGGATCGCCCAAACAGGTCGGCGAGATATTTAGTGAACTCAATATCGAGACTGGCCGCAAGACCGCGACCGGACAGATTTCGACAAGTCACGACGTCCTCGTCGAACTCGCTGAGACGTACGAGATCGCCCAACACATCATTGATTACCGCGAACTCGATAAACTCCGGGCGACCTACGCTGACGCATTGCCTAAAATGATCGCGTCGGACGGCCGAATTCACGGCTGTCTGAATCAAACCGTGGCCGCGACGGGCAGGCTTAGCTCGACCGAACCCAACCTGCAGAACATTCCTGTTCGCACGGAACTCGGTCAGCGAATTCGCAAGGCGTTTATTCCCGAAGCAGGCAACAAGCTCATCTCCGCCGACTATTCGCAGCTCGAGCTCCGCATCCTTGCCCACATCACGCGAGATCCGCGAATGCTGGAGGCGTATAAGAATAACGAGGACATCCACTCGCAAACCGCACGACTCGTTTTTGGTGCAAAGGACGAAAAAGAGTTAAAAGAAAAGCGTCGTCTGGCTAAGATCGTCAATTTTGGTATAGCTTACGCGGTCGAGGCTTTCGGTCTGTCGCAACGTGTCGGTATCAGTCGATCTGAGGCGAAGCAGGTCATCGCGGACTATTTCGAGACCTACAAGGGCATTCGCGAATATATGGATCGAACCCCGTTGGAAGCTCGTGAAAAGGGATACATCACATCGCTGTTCGGTCGCCGGCGGCACTTCCCTTCGATCAACGACCGCAACTTTGCCGTACGCTCGCGTGCCGAACGCGAAGCCATTAATATGCCCATCCAGGGCACGGCCAGCGACATCGTCAAGATCGCGATGATCCGTGTCGCCGCCGCTCTGAAAGCAGAGAAACTCGCAACAAAGATGATAATGCAGGTTCACGACGAACTTTTGTTTGAGGGCCCGGCCTCGGAGGTCGACGCCGCTAAGGTCTTGATAAAACGCGAAATGGAATCCGCCGCCACCCTCGACGTCCCGCTCGTAGTCGAGATAGGCGTCGGCGACGACTGGATGAGTGCTAAGTAGTACTTAGGTCCGTACAGCTAACACTCGCTTTTGCGGCCAAATTTCGTATGACCCAAACCCCCGTCAAATATCGCTGGGCGATCGTCGTGGTCGCAACGCTCGCTCTCGTTGTCAGCAACGGCCTGGCGATCGGCGGCCTGCCGCCGTTTTACAAGCCGATTCGCGAAGAGTTTGTCGCCATTGGTGCGATCGATGCTGCACGAGCCGAAAGCTTTATCGCAAATGCCGCGAATATCACATTTCTGATGTCGGGCGTCTTCTCTGTGATCGGCGGATGGCTGATCACAAAGTTTCGGCTGAGGCCGATGATGCTGGTCGGTTGCGGATTGTTGGGCACAGGCTTGATCGTTCATTCGCAGGCGTTTACGGCAGAGATGGTGTACGCCGCAAGGCTTCTGATGGGCGCATCGCTGGGGTTTGTCGGCGTTGCACCGTGCGTCGTATTGGTTTCAAACTGGTTCGACAAGGGCCGCGGAACCGCTCTCGGAATTGTGTTGACCGGCACGAGTCTTGGTGGGTTTTTAATACCGCTCGTAGCGGCACCGCTGATCGCCAACTATGGTTGGCGATATGCGATGCTGGCCTTTAGTTCGCTAGTTTGGCTAGCTCTGCTTCCGGCGATCATTCTCTTGGTCAAAGAGCCCGCCGCGAATGCTCAGGTCTCTGACCAAGCAGTTAGTGCCGACGGAATGACTCTTGGGGAAGCGGTACGGACGCCCTTGTTTTGGGCGTTTGCGGCGTGTGCGGCACTTGTCTTTTATCCGATCTTTGCGACCAGCCAGCAGTTTATCTTGTACCTGCAAACGCCGAAGATCGGGGTTTCGGCGGAGACGGCAGCGTTTGCACAGTCGGCATTGTTTGCCATAAGTATCGGCGGCAAATTCCTCGCCGGGTACCTGAGCGATAAGTTTCGTGCGGTTCGCGTTATAGTCGCGTGTTCGCTAGTGATGTTTGCGGCATCGCTGGTGCTTCTGGGATTGACGGCGGCAAACTCGATCTTCTTTTTGCTACCTTTTGCACTCGGTTATGGTGGTACATTCGTGCTGCTCCAACGCCTCGCCGCGGACTTTTTCGGCCGCCGTGAGATCGGCAAGATTCTCGGGCTGATTACTCTGATCGAAGTCACCGGTGCCGCCATCGGAGGCCGCATTACCGGCTACCTCGCCGACCAAAACAACGGCGACTACACCACCGCCTTCTACGGAGTAACCATCGCCGCCGCCCTCGCTTTTATCATGACGATCGCGATTTATTTCTTAAGTAACAATCGTGTGCGGGAGTCAAAATCGTGAACGAATTGGAAAGCTCGGACTGCACTAGTCAAAAGACAAAGGTCGAATGGATCGTCGATTACGTTGCCCTCATCATTGCGGGCACAATGTTTGAAACTAAATGCGCGGCTTTGACGGCTTGTGTTAACGACCTTGAGACAATGACCGGCGAGTCCGCCGCGTTCACCGCCGAAGGCCGCAGTGCCACCGACGCCTGCGACGCTTTCGAAGCGGCATTTGGCCAACAAGACTCAGCCGTCGGCAGCCGCGTCGGCAAAAACGCCGAGATCAACGCCAAAATGGCCGAATTCGTCGCCCTAAAAGCCACCGTCACCAACATGGCCCCAAACTTCTGCTTAGGCGATAAAGGCGCCATCGCCGCCTGGCACTCCGCCGCCCACATCGAAGAAGCACCAAAGAATAAGGATCCACCAACGCCACCAACCCCTTAACCCATCTAAAACCACGCACAAAAAAAGGCCGCACCCGCGGCCTTTTTCCTAATATAAAACTCACTCGACTGTGACCTTGTAAGGATCCCTTAGAATGTAACCACTGGTAAGTGGAGATTTCGGCCTTTGAGATAGGATAGAGAAGGAGGCTGAAGATGAAGAGGAGTAAGTTTAGTGAAGGGCAGGTATTGGGGATATTGAAAGCGGTGGAGAACGGTCGGAAGGTGGCTGAGGTATGCCGCGAGCATTCGATCTCGGATTCGACGTATTTCAACTGGAAGGCGAAGTATGGCGGGATGACAGCGAGCGAGATCAAGAGGCTGCGGGAGCTTGAGGAAGAGAACGCAAAGCTGAAAGCGATGTACGCGGAGATGAGTTTAGAGAACCGAGCGTTGAAAGGACTGATCGAAAAAAAGGCTGGTGACGCCGTTGAGGCGAGAGGCGGTCGGGTATTTGAAAACGGAACATGAGCTTAGTGAGAGGCGTGCGTGTGAAGCGGTGTTGATATCGAGACGGGTGTATCGGTACTCGCCGCAACAAAGGGACGACGCGGCGTTGATCGAAGCTCTGGGCAATCTCGCCAGAGACCATCCCGATCTCGGATTTGGGAAGTTCTACGATCTGCTCAAAGCCGACGGGCACGGTTGGAACCACAAGCGTGTGCACCGTGTTTACTGCGAGATGAAGCTGAACAAGCGTCGAAAGTATAAGCGGCGTGTTCCGACGAGGCATCCTGAGCCATTGACGGTTCCCGTCAGTGCGAACCAAAGCTGGTCGGCGGATTTCATGAGCGATGCATTGGGTGACGGACGTCGGTTTCGCACCTTTAACGTGATCGACGACCACCGACGCGAGGTGCTGGCAATCGAGATCGATCTCAATCTCGGAAGCAGAAGGGTCATCAGAGTGCTTGACCGGCTCGCCGAAACGAGAGGCCTGCCGCAGCGGATCCGATTCGATAACGGACCGGAGTTCACGAGCGTAGCAGTCGCGGACTGGGCCGAGCAGAACCAGGTCGAGCTCGCGTTCATCAAACCCGGACGCCCAATGCAAAACGGCTACGTCGAGCGTTTTAACAGGACATATCGTCAGGCGATCCTCGATATGTATATCTTTGAAAGTTTGGACCAGGTACGAGAACTAACGGCCAAGTGGATCGATTTCTACAACCGCCGCCGGCCGCATGATGCTCTGGGAGGCATGCCTCCCAGAGCATCATGCGGACACGTTCTCCTTAACCCGAAAACTCCAATTTAGACGGGTAACAATCAGGGGAGGTTTACAACCTCATTTGTCGGACTTGGCTATTTTGGCATAAATAAAAATCTTCGCTTCCTCTTCGTCCTCACGAATTTCAATATCAAAGTCTACGTTGATAGGTTTATAGTCTCCAGATTCATTTAATTTTGTAAACCATGCTCTAACTAGATGCTCATTGAAAACGTCGCCCACCTTTAAGGGGAACTTCTTAATTAGATTATCCGCATCTTCTTTCGAGAGTCTGGCGAATTCTACTCGATCAAACTTAAATAGACGCCCCTCGTCGATCAGGATCCTGATATTTATCGAAGGATCCATTCCTTTAATCGGAGGTTGCACAAATTTCGGCTCGAATTCAGAACTATACTGAACATAGCCTTTTTCAGTATATTTATCGGCAAGTTTTTCATAAATAAAATCCTGCAATGCTTTACCGTTAAAAATATCTCCAGTCGAATATCCAAGAAGCTCAAGGATTTCTTTTTCCTTAAAAACCGTTGCTCCTTCTACCGTAATTTCTCCGAACGTATATCGAATTCCTTCGTCGACGTCTATGAGGACCTCAAAACTGTCGCCTGCATATCGTCGGGATATACTCTTGATCTTTAACTGTGCGAAACCTTTTGAGAACATAGCTTCTCTAACATATTTCATCGTACAGTATTCGATCTTTCGCTTATCGTACGTTCGCCAACCATCTCCGAGACATGTTATTAAAACGTCAGCAAGTTCTTCATTGGTAAAATATTTCAAACCTCTAAAAACAATGCGAGAGATCTGCGATGGAAAACCCTTTTCAATCGAAAAGATGAGTTTCATCTGCTCACCTTGCAGCTTTTCACCTAAAACGACGACATTGGCCGCGATATATCCCCGCTCGGAGAGAAATTGTTTTGTGGCTTTCAACGCATTTCCAACGCTTTCAGCATCGAATAGCTGACCCGCCTCAATTAGACATCGATTATCTCGTAGATATTTGAGAAGGTCAGTAATATGAACGGGTCTATCATCTGAGTCTTCAGGGTTAAGATAGTCGTAATCTATACCGGGAAAGGTTACTTCAGCTATCTTAGTCTTGTGATCGATGAAGTCCTGAGATTTAGAGAATGGAATAGGGGTGGAAGTGATGCTAGTCGGCTTGTTTACTTGAGCGTAAAGACTGGCCGCCAACAATAATAGTGTAATGGCAAAAAGACTTGTTTTTAAATATCCTGACACCTTCACAAGATTACGATAATTCAATTCGGTTAAATATACTACTGTGTCTGTGATGCATGGATGGGCAAGTTGAATGCTCTGATCGACAGTTCTACCAAACCCCAATTCGTCGTATAATCGCTTCATATTAAATCATTGATGATCGCGGTCGGGTTGGCTTTTGGCTTTTATGAGTAGTATTTATTCGCAGAGTACGACTTAAAGGCAGCTGAACATTGATACGATCATATTTATAGTGCTTTTTTTAGTGGGAAGTATCTTTCTGTTTCGGTCGTCGAATGATGAAGAAGCAATGAGGTCGATGGGAAGGCCCAAAGACCCTGTAATTGCAAAACTCTTGGTCAGAACTATCGCCTGGATCATGCTTGCACTCGTCGGACTTTATCTTTTCATTACATTTTTACGATTGATTCCAAGTATTCCCTAACCTAAACCCCCTTCAAGTTCTACCAAACATCAATTCATCGTATAATCGCTTCATATGAAATCACCGATGATCGCGGTCGGGTTGGCTTTTGCTTTTGTGGGTAATATTTATTCGCAGAGCGATACGGGGAAGGTGCCGGCGGTGACTTATTCTTCTATTTTCTCGTAGATCGAGGCGATCTGGGGTCGGAGTGCGGGTAGGTCGTCGGTTGCGGTTTTCCAGACGACGTCGAGATTGATGCGAAAGTAATGGTGAGCGATCTTGTCACGCATGCGTGCGATCTGGCTCCAGGCGATGTTTGGATGTGCGTCAGTTATCTCTTGCGATAGATTCTTGACAGCTTCGCCGACGACTTCGATGTTTCTCACGAGAGCGTCCTGAAGCATCGGATTCACCTGATAATCTTCTTCGCGGACGCCGTTTATATAATCTGCCACGCGGTCGCAGCATTCGATGATGTCGTAGAGGTAGAGGCGGTCGTGCCTACTTTTCATAGATGACTTGCAGGTCGGCGAGGACATTCTGACGGATCAGCGGGTGAAGCGACGCTTCGGTGGCGAGATCGACGTTGCGTCCAAAGATCTCTGTGAATGTATCTTCGAGGGCGATGAATTCGACAAGGCCGACCGGTTTCGAGAGCCGAATAAGCAGATCGACATCGCTATTCGCAGTGTCTTCCCCGCGTGCGACCGAACCAAAAACGCCCAGCATCGCAATATCTTTGGCGTTACATGCTGCTCTTAGCCTGCTCATTACCGGTTCAAGATTCATATTGTTCCCCGCGTTCATAGTAGCATACCCCAGACACACCCCAGCAGTTCTGACAATCCCGGATTAAGCGTATAATTACATTAAACGAGGGTGGGCAGCACAATCTGCTTGCAACGTGCTGGAAGATTAATCTATCAAACTGCTTCTGTCGATCAAGGGGAATTAAAAACACTAAAAAACTTATGAAACGAACTATCAAGGGGATCTTTGCGTGTGTGGTTTTGGGGATGATGCTGATGTGCGTCGTCTCGGCACAGAGCGTGGTCAAATCGGAAAATGCGCAGGATACGTGCATTGTGAAATATACGGCGTTGATCGCCTCAGCACCGAGGAATGACGACAACTACGCCGAGCGTGCGCGTTGTCACTACTTCAAAAGCAATGAATTAAGAACGAGTTCGAATGGGCACACCGCCGCATCCGATTCGGAGATCGAACTCGCTCTCGCAGACGCACAAAAGGCGATCGACCTAAACCCAAAAAACACGAATGCCTTAAACGTTCGCGGCATCGTTAAGAGTTACAAAGGCGACGAGATCGCAGCGAGGGTCGATTTCGATCGTGTGATCGAGCTAGACCCGCGAGCGTTCAAAGCGTACATGAACCGAGGCATAGGGAAAAATCGGCTAAAGGATTACGCCGGAGCGATCGCCGATTACACAAAAGTCATTGAGATCGCCACACCGATGTCCGCGACCTATTCCGAACGCGGCATCTCCTATTACAACCTCAGCAAGAAAAACGAAGCCATCGCCGACTTCAACAAAGCCCTTCAACTGGACCCGAAAAATAAACAAGCGACTGACGCCCTCGCGAAGATAAACAGCACCGCAACGACCACGCCCACGCCCACCCGGAGAACCCCAACACCCGCAGAAATTAATGAGCAAGCACGCCAGATCACGCCGGAAATGCGTAAGAAAACGGAGGAGCTTCAGAGATCTACAAAAGCCTTGGGAGATGCGGCGGACAAACGTTATCCTGATTCTTCAACCCCTAAAACCGACGCCGAGTGGGAAAAGATCGCCGCTGACTTTAAGCTGAAGATCGAAGACGCTGTTGAGAAGAAAAAAGATGATGAACTGGCGATAAAGATTTACGGAGAGTTTGACCGGGCAACAGAAAGAGGGCGCTTTCAACAACCGGTAAAGTATATTCGCCGACAGATCTTGCGAGTAATGTTTCAGAAAGGCGGCTTAAAATTACCCTCATTTGTATTTAAAGAAATGGATAAGCTGAAATACACCAAAGAGGACAGGTACGTAGTCTTGAACTCAGCGATATATGTCTGATGCCAAACTCTCTTCTTTTCAACCGATGTATGAGATTCCGCATTGTTCCGTCGTATAATTGCATCTATGAAAACACTGTCGGCTTTGTTCGTGTTGGGATTTTTGTTTATGGCTAACGTTTATTCGCAGAGCGAGACGGGCATATTGCCGCCAGCGTGGCAGACGACTGCGGAGAAGACGAATTACGCGAAGACGAGCACCTACGACGAGGCGGTGGCTTACTCAAAGAAGCTGGCGGCGGCTTCGGGTGGTTTGATTGTTTATAAGAGCTACGGCAAGAGTGGCGAGGGGCGGGATATGCCTTTGCTGATCGCTGCAAGCGGCAAGGCTTTTACCCCGGAGATCGCGAGCAAGCAGGGCAAGGCCGTTGTGTTGATACAAGCCGGAATTCACGCGGGCGAGATCGACGGCAAAGACGCCGGGCTCGCACTGCTTCGCGATATTGCGATCACCAAGACTAGACTCGACCTGCTCAAAGACGTCGTCATCCTGTTCGAGGTCATCTACAACGTCGATGGCCACGAAAACTCAAATCCGTTTATGCGTATGAACCAGAACGGCCCCGACGAGATGGGCTTTCGTGCCAACGCTTCGAACCTCAACCTCAACCGCGATTATATGAAGGCCGACGCCCCCGAAACGCGTGCCTGGCTCGGGTTGTGGAATCGTTGGCGGCCTGACGCATTTGTTGATTGCCACGTTACCGACGGTGCGGACTTTCAATATAATCTCACATACGAATACGCACATTTCCAAGAGGTCAACCCGGCGGTAAAGAACTGGATGGACGAGCATTTCGACGGTGTCGTCGTGCCTAACGTAGCAAGTGAGGGCAATCTCCTGACGCATTACATCGAGTTTGCCGGACGCGAAGTGACGAGTGGTATCGCAACTTTTATTGCCACACCAAGATTCGCGACCGGTTACACCCCGCTCCGAAACCGCGCCGGTCTGCTGATCGAAACGCACGTCTACAAACCATACAAGTCTCGAGTTCGCGGCACCTACGACACGTTGCGATATTTTATAGAGGAGATCGGCAAGTCCAAGGCTTCGCTTTTTGCCGTAAACAAAACAGCGGACGACGAAAGTTCTGCTCTGGGTAGGACCTACGACCGGAATGCTAAATTCCCTATAGTACTAGGTGTCACTGATAAAGCGACTGAGATCGCGTTTAAGGGATTGGACTACAGGATCGATGACTCGCCTATATCCGGCGCCAAACGATTAGTTTACGGCACGATACCAACTGATTACACGATCAAAAAGTTTGACGACGGCAAGGTCGTCACGGCAGTTGCACCGCCTCTCGCCTACATCGTCCCACCGCAATACAAAGACGTCATCGACGTGCTAAAGCTGCACGGTATCAAATTCACTATTTTGAAAAAGGCTCAGACGATGGACGTTGAAAGCTATAAGCTGACCGAACCAAAATGGTCTACAAACTCATTTGAGAACCGCATCACACTAAGTTGTAAACCTTTGCCGATAGCCGAAACGCGAACATACGCCGCCGGTTCGGTTGTTGTTAGGCTCGATCAGGACACTGCAAACGTCGCGATTCACCTGCTCGAACCCGCCGGACCAGATTCATTCGTCTACTGGGGATTTTTTAACTCTATATTCGAACAAAAAGAATACGGCGAAAGCTATCAGATAGAAAAAGTCGCTGTCGAGATGCTCGCAAAAGATCCGAAACTTAAAGCCGAGTTCGAAACAAAGTTAAAAGACGAAGGGTTCGCCAAAAATCCGAGAGCACGCCTCAATTTCTTTTACGAACGCTCACCTTATTACTTAAATCAGAAGATAGGAGTCTATCCGGTTGGTCGGATCATAAGTCATAACCACCTGCAGTAACGGGTGGTTATGAAAAAAGGCTACCTCACGGCTCGCCCTCTGATTTTTTTGGTGGAGATGAGGAGAGTCGAACTCCTGGCCTCTGCATTGCGAACGCAGCGCTCTGCCAACTGAGCTACATCCCCAAGATGGCTGTCTTCCTACAACTGAGAATCGAGATCATCGGTAACGTCAGGGCAAATTCTCGATCGTTCAGTTTATCGCTCCAGCGGGCAACAACGAACCTTTCGGATCTGAAGCGTACGCATATCCGTCCTCGATCTTGCCGATGATGCCGTGAAACGTGATATCCTCGCCGCCGAGCACGACCACAACGTCGCCCGGGCTGACCTGTTTTTCGTTCACTGCAAACTTTATAATGGTGGCGTTCCCGTTTTCTGCGGAAACCGATTCGTATTCGAATGAATCAGCATTAAAGCTGAGCGTCTGACAAAATGAAACTTCCATAATCCCAAGTCTATCGTTTTGTTAACGCATAGTCTAAACGACCCCGTGCATAAAGATTAACGCCATGCACAAACCTTAGCACGATCATTCTGCCAACACGCACCATTGCGCGTGAGCGTGCCTAGCGGAGATTGGGCGTGGGTGGCCATTGGATCTTCGTTCCAATATCCCTCAGCGCTGTTCCCGTTTACATTGACGTATGCAAAATACCCGTGTTTCTTAAGATCATAGACCTGGAACGAACCGCCCTTTGCGAGATCGACCCGGCAGCTACCGGAAATATATTTTTTTCCATCAACTTCGAGAAGACAACGGCCAGGCTTCAACATACTCGGTTCGCCGACTTTCGACCTCAAAGGCTTCGACGCAAATGCAACACTGCAAGCCAACACAAATATTAATGCAACAAGAATTATTGATTTCATAATTTAACTCACTTCCAATCCTTATTAGAGTAAAAACACCCGACCTTTTTAGCATATTATTCAGCCGCTTTCAAGATTCGAAAATCAACCGAGATCGCGTCGTGATCTGAGAGTGGAACTCCATTGCTATCGGTCAATTCACCGATGGTTTTCGGCATTGTACCCGGTACGATCTCAATGCCCCGGGCCGCGAACCAATCAAGCCGGACCGACACCTTTCCTCCCACGCGCCCGGCAGCCCAAAATATGAACGGAAAGCACCATTCCGGTACCCAGTCGCGCAAGTTCGTGTTCTTTTCGATGCTCTCGATATGATAATGCAGTGTTCCCGCCCCGATCTCGTTTAGTGACTTGTATTCGAATCCGCGTGCCTCTAGCATCGAAAAAAGCGGTCGTTCAAAAAATCGCTCCGGGTGCGGCAGATGATTGAGTGCCACGTTTTTCGGCCCCATCGCGACACGGCGAAAATAGCCGAAGATCGCTCTTGTACCGCTTTGCGAATTAAATCCGGTCGTATTCCAATCGCCGCCGATAAGCACCGGCAATTGATCGAGGGTCTCAAGGTGGTCGAGAACTATCTTGATCTGCATCTTTCGGTGAGCACGTGAGCAATGTGCGTCGAGATGGATCGTCACCGCCCGAAACTTTCCTGCCGGATGTTCGATGTCAGCAAAAAGCGCACGGAGACTGCCGAGACGCTTTTCTTTACCCCACATCTTGTCCTTACCGTTTGGCAGAGGTACCGCGTGGATATTAGACATCGGGTAACGCGAAAACATCGCAAGCCCGTGTATCGAAAGCGTGTTATCTCCATCCACCGCCGATTCGACGCCGCTTCCCTTTTGAAGAGCAACGTAAACCGGCGCAAATGCGTAGTTCATTTTCAGTTCTTGTGCGATCTGCTGTGCCACAAAGCGATTGCCGCTTCGGGCCATCCCGTGATCAAGTTCGGTCAGTAGCAGCACGTCTTTATTTTTTAGCTCTTTGTGATGTTTTAGGGCATCGACGATGCCGTCGAAGATATTCCCGCGTTCGATATTCCATGCAAGAGCTTGAACATTGCCGGCATCTGCCGCATCGGAGGTGTGCTCGGAAAAATTCTCGCCGACAACGGCATTCAGCACACGCTCCGCCTCGTCTCTGATCTCGGCCCAGATAGGCGAAGCGTGCATTTCCCTTGTCGATTCGAACTTCAAAAGCTCGGGAAAATGCTTGTTTAGATCGTGGTCGAGCATCGATGGCGGATCTATCTGATGGGCTGTTTGCTCTGGCATAAAAAGACCTAGAATACGCGAGCCTCCTGCAAAAGAAAAGGACGGTCACCAACCGCCCAAAGGTTTAAGATTGATCGTTTCATCAATCGTCGTATCTTTCCTTTACCGGTGCAACAGCGAGAAAATCGTTGGTGATCCGCTTAGTGTATTGCCCCATCAGTTCGTAAACGCGCTTCTGATCGTCGGAGCAGAAGATCAGGCCGACGTGCTTGGATTTATTTACTCGATAGACGATCTCGGGATCCGAGTAATGCGACGTGTCCGGCGCGTCAGTGTTAGCGAGTGCGAGTGTGATGCCGGCAAAGTCCCGTCGGAGCTTCGGCAGTTTATACGGCCGTTCATCGGTGGCGGTCTCAAGTTTTGCCCATTCTCGCCAGAGGTTGAAGTTGCAGGCGTGTTCGAGCACGTTGGCGATATATGCTCCACCGACGCGACAGGCGACTTCCAGTAGATAAAATTCTCCGGTGTCGTCGCTCTGCAAAAATTCAGCGTGCGTCACGCCTCGGTCGTATTCAAAGGCCATAAGCAGTGCTCGATTCATTACTTCGAGTTGCTTTCGCTGTTTCGATCGGTATGGGACGATGGATGACGTAAATACTCCGCCATAATGCGAGACTTCAAATGGCGTTGTCCCGTACTGGCTGACGCCGCAGGCGACCACCTTGCCATTACAAACCACCGAATCGATGTGAAAAACGTGGCCTTTGATAAATCGTTCGATCACAAACTGTGAAGGATGATCGCGCCAGTTATTGCGATTATCGAGGTCGTTAAGCACATCCCAAACCTCTTCGGCGGTGTCGCATTTGCGAATGCCAAATGCTGAGACCTCGTGCCGCGGTTTTACGACCCAAGGGGCAGGCACTGTCTTTAGAAACTTATCTATTTTTTCGGTGTTGAACGCACCAATATATTCCGGACACGGTATTCCCGACTTTGACGCCAAATTACGCATCGTCAACTTGTCCCGAAATCGCCTAAGGTATGAACTGCCCATACCGTCGATCTGTAGATGTTCGCGGGCAAGAGAGGCGGTTATCACGTCAAATTCGTCAAGCCCGACAATACGGTCGATCGGCCTCGAACCGGCTAGATTGGTCACGGCCCTGACATAATCAACTGGTTGAGCGTTATCCTCGACTGTCGTGACCTCATCGATACAGGACCATACCCAGTCGTGATCGAGCAGTTGTTCCCGTGTCACGAGCGTGACGTACCAACCTGCCTTGTGAGCCTCTTCTAAAAATTCGTTTCCCTTAAACTCACTCGCGATGCATACAATATGATCCTGCATAAATTCCGTCGGTAAAACCATTTATACACCGTCAGTTTCTGAGATGCTGATTTTATTTTGAATGAAAAGAATGGCACAATCTAGCCTTAATTTCAACGTATTTTGACCGCGTCCGTTTTCACGCCGACAAGGAAGTTTAGCAGTATTATGGGTGATATCGATCTCGTCAATTTAATCAGTCACTTAGTCGTTTATATGGTGGTCTTGCTTCTGGCGATTTCCGCCCACGAGGCCGGACACGCCTGGATGTCTTACAAATACGGCGATGACACCGCATTTATGCTCGGCCGAGTCACGCTCAACCCCGTCAAGCATACTGACCCTATCGGCACACTTTTGATTCCTATACTGGGATTTGTCTTAGGTTCGGCGGGAGGTGCGTTGGGTAGCATTCCACTAATTGGGTGGGGCATACCGACGCCTGTAAATCCGCGAAAGTGGACAAAATACAAGCAGGCGAATGTAATGGTCTCGATCGCGGGCATCGGTGCCAATCTAATACTTGCGACGATCGGATTTGTGATATTCAAGTCACTTCTTGAGTTTCACGTCATTACTGCTGAAAATATCGATTCGGGCTTAATGAAGCCACTGATCATTTTCCTGCAATATATGATCATGCTCAACGTCTCGCTCGCGGTGTTCAATCTTCTACCGTTTCCGCCGCTTGACGGCAGCAAGGTCTTATCGACATTTTTGCCTGCGAGTTTTCAGCCGGTTTTTGCGTTGATGGAGCAATATGGTTTCCTGATCCTTATGCTTTTGGTTTACTGGGGCGTGATCGGTGTCATTATTCGGCCGGTCTTTAGCCTTGTGCAATATTTGCTCCTCACTCCCTGGTTTTAGTTTATGAAGAAACGCATTTTCAGCGGTGCTCAGCCGACAGGTGAGCTACATATCGGGAATTATCTCGGCGCTCTCAAGAATTGGGTGGCATTGCAGGACGAGTACGAATCGTTTTACTGCATTGTAAATCTCCACGCAATAACCTTACCGCAGGACCCACAAAGTCTCAGGCAAAAGACGCTCGACCTCGCTCGAATATATCTCGCCGCAGGTGTTGACCCTAAAAAGGCGACGATATTTATCCAGTCCGACGTTCCCGAACACGCCGAGTTGACCTGGGTTCTATCGTGCATTGCCCGAATGGGCGAGCTCGAGCGGATGACGCAGTTCAAAGACAAAACTAGGAAATATAGGGATGAATCGGGTTCAGGAGATGGAAAAGGTTCGGGTTATGGAGGTGGTCACGGTTCAGGCGGGGGATACGGTGATGGAACCGGAGATGGTTCTGGAAATCGACACGAGTCGGAAATACGGGCGAAGCAGAGGGCCGGTGTCGGGCTGTTTACTTATCCGATCTTGATGGCTGCCGACATTCTGCTTTATCAAACCGACCTTGTGCCGGTCGGGCAAGATCAAAAACAACATCTCGAACTAAGCCGCGATCTGGCAATACGTTTCAACCGCGATTTTGGCGATACATTCAAAGTTCCGGAGCCTTTCATCCCAAAGGCGGGAGCGAATATTAAATCCTTACAGGATCCTGCGAAAAAGATGTCGAAATCAGACGAGAATCCGAATGGTTCGATATTCTTGCTTGACGATGCCGATACGATCACGAAAAAGATCAAAAAGGCCGTTACAGATTCGGGCACCGAGATCAGCTTTGACGAATCTAGACCGGCGATCGCCAATCTTTTAACGATCTATCAGTTACTTACCGGAAAGTCCGCCGAGGATTGTGTTGCTAATTTCGAAGGCAAAGGCTACGGCCAGTTCAAAGGCGAACTCGCCGAGGCAACTATCGAATTCCTACGGCCTTTCCAGGAACGCATTAAAGAATATGACGACGCCACGCTCGGCAATATCCTCAAATCCGGAGCCGAAAAAGCCCGTTCGATAGCAGCGGAAACATTGAAAGATGTCTATTCTCGTACCGGAATTCGTTAGTGTTAATGGCGAGATTTGTAAGTAAGGTTCAAAATGAAAATGAAACTAACTTTCCTGACAACATTGATCCTGCTGGTCAGTTTCGCTTGCACCAGCTACGACGCGTTCATGACCGAATATGACAATGTCTCCAAAGAGACTGCCCAGATCATTGATAAAGAACCAAACAAGGGCGGACTCGATAAGGCGGATGAGTATCTAAAGGCACAAACGGTGATGCTAAAGAAAAAGCTTGCCGAAACGACATCGTGCGAGGTGCTCAAAGAGCAAAAGAAGAAATATTCGCCGCTTCTCGACACGACTTCGGCCAGATTTTCCGATTTGGGTAATAAACACACTGCGATCAGCAAAGAGATCGGAAGATTCAGAACACGAATGATGGTGATCTTGGTCGAACACTATCGTTCAGCAGACAATTGCCAATAATAATATTATAGAATGCCCAACATCATCGTTTACGAAAAACCTACCTGAACGACCTGCCGCAATCTTGCGACGCTGTTTCGTGAAAACGGCATAGATCACGACAAGGTCAACTACTTTAGCCAACCGTTTACCGAGGATGATCTCGGCAAACTGATCGCCAAGACGGGCTTGCGTCCGTTTGATGCACTTAGAAAGGGCGATGCGGCGGTCAAGGAATCCGGCATAACTGTCGAAACGCCTGACGACGATGTCATAGCTCTGATGGTAAAGTTTCCCAACACCCTTCAGCGTCCGATCGTCGAGGTCGGGGAGCGTGCCGTTCTTGCCCGTCCGATCGAAAGGGCATTGGAACTGCTAAAGAAGTAAGAGAAGATTTACCACAGAGTCACAGAGGTCACAGAGGGCATTAAAACAGCGAACGTCCTCGCGATCTTGACTAAACAGATCCCTCTGTTCTCTGCGCTCTCTGTGGCTCTGTGGTGAATCCTAATACTTGTGGTAAAAATATTCTTATGAAATGGATATCGATCGCATTGCTGATTTTGGTGACGCTAATTTCGTCGTGCGATATGCGTAGCGATACGGCAAAACGCGAGATGGAAGATTTTTCGGGCACACCGACGCCGACGATTTTACCGGTACCGACAGAGGCTCCGGTCGATCCGGCAGATGTCGTCAGCATTGACGCGACCCGCGAAAGCGTCGCAATATCGGTCAACGGTTACAAACAGACTATCCCGGCAGTTTGCAAAGCCTTCGAACGTCTGCGGATAAACGGCAACGAAAATATCATTACCGTCAAAGGTCCTTGCCGCCAGATAATGCTCAACGGCGATCGCAATAAAGTTACCGCCGACGCCGCAACCGAATTTGTCCTCAACGGCACCAACAACGCCATCACATATTCTCGCTACGTCAATGGCAAACGCCCGATCATCAACGACAACGCGGACGGCAATACTGTAGAAAAAATTTCGACCAACGCGGTGACATCAAATCAGCCAAAGCGTACCATCATAAAATGAGCTATACCAACGGAAATGGAAATGGAAACGGCAACGGACACGCTCCGAAGCCTAAAAATGTGCTCGGCGGTGTGCTCGAAAGCTGCTGCACTGATCCGATGACCGGATTTTATCGCGACGGATATTGCCGCACGGGCGTTGACGACACGGGACGCCATACGGTCTGTATCGAGGCAACGACCGAGTTTCTAGCTTTTTCAAAAGCAGCGGGTAATGACCTTTCGACTCCGATGCCGCAATATCAGTTTCCCGGCATTGTTGCGGGCGATAAATGGTGTCTGTGTATGCTCCGCTGGCGTGAGGCACTAAATGCCGGAATGGCTCCGCGAGTCTATTTACGGGCTACGCACGAAGCGGCCTTGACCGTAGTTTCGCTCGAGGATCTGAAAGCTCACGCCGTCGATGAATAGATAAATACCGCCGGTCGTCCCCGCTTTGCTTTTTTCCCGCGTCGTTTTGAATTCATTGATTCGTCGGCTCGATATTTTGCGCGAACTCGGCGGATCCGGTCTCGGGCCACCAATGACCGACCATACCCTCATCTTCTCCGGACTTAATCGGTTTGATCCCGTGCTGGTCCAAGACTATCTCTTCATGTGGCTTCTGCAAAATCGCCGGTGGGCTACGTCAATCCAGCAGACGGCACTTTTCGGGTCTTATTCACCGAATAACGGACCATGACCTTTATAAACGGCAAGGGAGGATTAGAACGACGATGTCACTTGAATCTGTAACGCAAGAATGGATGCAACAACTGACGCGGGTTGGGGGAGTTTATACCCTCGCCGCAATTTCAAAAGCGGGTCTGCTCGATGCCTACTATGGTGGGATCATTTCCCTATATGAGGCAACTCAGGGGGGATTGATGTACACGGGTGCAGCGACGGGATCGTTTGCATTGACAGCGGGTTTGCCAGTCGTAACTGCTGTTGGCGTTTGGGTCGCCTTGGGCTCCGGTTATTACCAGGCCCGACAAGAGGCAAAAAGCGAGGAGTCAATGTCCGGATTTTCGCAGGGCTTTGTAATGGCGATCTTGGGCTGGAGATGGAACCAAGTTGCTACTCGTTTTAGTCGGCCTTACATAAGTATCAATGCCTTCGATAGCGAGATGGACTCGATTCGGGTAAACTCATACCACGCTGGTCTCAAAGCAGGGTTTCTTGCCGGCGTAGCTCTGCCAAGCGACGGTAAGAAGTCATTTTCGCGGGTCCTTCGAAAAGCGGGAAATGTTCACGGGCCAAAGGAATGGAGTCGCGATTCGGATATCTCGAGGAATCAGCAAATCAGCTACGTTATAGACATGGCATCCGCAGGGAGGAGGTACAACTTGATCAGATCGGAATGACCGGACATCGAGCAATTGGTTTTGGGCCATTTTGACACCGATCCGTCACTGAGAAATGCAAACAACACCGGAAAAATATACATTTGATTTCGGGAATGAAACAGCGCGGATCGGCGCGGAGTCCGGCGATAACATTACTGTTTCGATAGGCGATTTTGCCGGCCCGCTCGACCTGCTTCTGTTTTTGATCAAACAAGAACAAGCAAATATCTTTGACATCCCGATCGCCCGCATTACCGAAAAGTACCTCGAATATATTCGGCTGATGAAGCGGCTCGACATTTCGGTCGCCGCCGACTTTTTGGTAATGGCCGCGACACTGATCGAGATCAAATCGAAGTTGCTGCTGCCCCGCGATCCTCTGGCCGCCGAGGACGAAGAGATCGACGATCCGCGGCAAGAGCTAGTCGACCGTTTGCTCGAATACGAAAAATTTAAGACCGCCGCCGGAATGCTTTACGAACGCTCGACCATTGAGCAAGCCATCTTTACTCGCGGGCCGATCGAATCAGATGATAATAATGCCGAGATCGACGCGACCGTCTTTGATATCCTTACGGTATTTCAAAAGATAGTTGCCCGGCACGTCGACGAAGTAAAAATGGAGATCGCCCGCGAAGAGATCTCGCTCGCGGATATGATAAAAACGCTCCATCGACGGATAACCGAGACGGGCGAAATAAACTTGCTCAAGTTCTTTGAGGAAATGCACTCGCACCGCGAACTTGTCACCGCATTCATCGCGGTTTTGGAGATCGTCCGGACCGAAGGCGTCAAACTGCTCCAAAGTAAAACATTCGGCGAAATCATTTTGAGAAAAGTATGAACCGCAGAGACGCAAAGGCGCAGAGGAAGATTTCAACCTGGTCGTTTCTTTCTATCTATGTCTACATACGTCCATTTGCGGTTAAATTTCTTTTCCTAACTCTGCTAACAAGTGACTCTGCGGTAAAATTCACGCTATGGAACTGGATGTAATAGAAAAGCAGCTACGATCGCCTGCAGAGCTTATGGCTCTGGTCGAAGCGTTGATATTTGTCGCCGACGAACCCATCACTGCCAAGCTGCTTGCTGAGGTTTTGGACGAAGAACGTGAGAGCATCGAGGCAGCGATCGAAGAAGTCGTCCGAGAATACGCAGAACGCGGCAGCGGCCTGCAACTTCGCGAGATCGCCGGCGGATGGCAACTCGCCACCCGTACGGAACTGCACGACGACGTGCGAAAGTTCCTACGCACACGGCCGTCTGCCAAACTTTCGCTCGCCTCTCTGGAGACGCTTGCGGTTATCGCATATAAACAACCCGTGACCGTGCCGGAGATACTTGAGATCCGCGGCGTCCAATCTGCTTCGGCGATCAAAACCCTTCTCGACAAACGTCTCATCGTCGCCAAGGGCCGCAAAGAAGCCGTCGGCCGCCCGATGATGTATGGCACGTCCAAGGAATTTCTGGTTCAATTTGGGCTGAAAGATCTGTCTGAACTGCCGAGTATCGAGGATTTCGAGGATCTGGTTCAGTAAATTTCCACACCGTGATCACCATATAACAGAGATTTCTAATTGTTTTCTTTGTATCCGCTGTGCCTCTGTGGTGCAATGTCTTATATGCAGGAGAGATTGAACAAACTTATCGCTCAAGCCGGGATCGCTTCGCGGCGGGCGGCAGACGAAATTATTAAGTCCGGCGACGTGACTATCAACGGAGAGATCATCACCGAACTCGGCACCAAGGCTGACCCCGAAAAAGATCACATAAAGGTTCGCGGCAAGCTCATTAATACAAAGATCCAGTCCCGCGTCGATATCTACGTGCTATTAAATAAGCCAAAAGGATATCTCTCGAGCTCTGCCGACCCGGAAGGCCGCAAACTCGTCACCGACCTTGTTAAAAGCCGAGCGAAACTCCATCCCGTTGGCCGACTCGATTACAATACCGAGGGTTTGATCATCCTCACTAATAATGGGGCTTTCACTAATTATGTGGCATCGTCGAAGATGATCCCGAAGGTTTACGACGTCAAGGTCAAAGGACTGCCCAATGCCAACGCTATAAACAAGCTTCGCCGCGGCATTCTGCTCGAGGATGGGTTTAAGACCGCCCCCGCTGAGATCACTGAGTTGACCGCAACCGAAAAGAACGGTTGGTTTGAGGTCACGCTATTTGAGGGACACAATCAACAGATCCGCAAAATGTTCGATGCGATCGGTCATTCGGTCGTAAAATTAAAACGTATTTCGATCGGCCCGATCTCTGACAAGTACTTGCCCGTAGGCGAATCGCGATTGTTGACCGAAGAAGAGGTCCAGTCGTTTCGTGATAACCCGACCGGAAAAAAGAAACCCGCGAGACGATAGGAAATATTTACATCAACGCCCTGTGCTCGACCATCAAGCATAGATCCTGAACAACTTTGATGCCCGCCTGCGCAAGTCGTTCGGCGACCTCGTCGTTCCGAATTCCGAGCTGAAACCATACATACTTTGGCTTTTTGGCAATAATTTCGAGCGTGTGCTTGCGAATGTCGTCCGAACGCCTAAATACATTTAACAAATCGATATCGCCCGGCACCTTACTCAGATCGCGAACTACCGGTTCGCCCAGTATTTCCGTCACGTCGGGATAATAGACCGGCACCGGAATGATCTTGAAACCCGCGTCCTGCATATATTTCGCCACATAAAATGCCGGCTGGCCCGAATGCGATTCAGGCTTGATGCCCAACACCGCGATCGTTTTGGTGTCGCCAAGCATTTCCCGGATCTGCTCGTCTGTTGTTAGCAAGTTCTCTTTCCAATCCATTTCACAATTATACACCTAGCAATCATCGCGTATCGTTAAATTCTTTCGTCGAGATTATCGGTAGAAGTCGAAATTAGTGTGTCGCCCCACACCAATAGTTTCCCCGATTGCCTCAAAACAATTGATTATGCGATGATAACTGTTTGTTATATATATCAACATTATGAACTTTGAACTTTCCGAAGAACAGCTCCAGATCAAATACAGCATTCGCGAATTTGCCGAAAGCGAGATCAAACCCCACGTAATGGAATGGGACGAGACCCAACACTTCCCTGCCGAACTGCGGCCTAAACTTGCTGAATTGGGACTGATGGGAATCCTTTTTCCGGAAGAATACGGCGGTTCCGCAATGGGATATGTCGAATACGCAACGATCATTGAGGAACTCGGACGCGTCTGCGGTTCCGTTGGGCTTTCCGTCGCCGCACATAACTCATTGTGTTCGAATCACATATATATGTTCGGATCCGAGGAACAAAAGCAGAAATACCTAGTGCCGCTGGCAACCGGCGAGAGTTTTGGTGCGTGGGGATTGACCGAATCGCAGGCAGGTTCTGATGCCTCAGGCACCCGAACAAACGCCGTCGGTGTCGATGGCGGTTGGAAGGTGAACGGATCGAAGAATTTTATTACTCACGCGATCGCTTGCAACACTCTGGTCGCCGTCGCTGTGACTGACAAAGATAAAGGCAACCGCGGCATCTCGGCATTTATCTTCGACAAATCGATGGAAGGTTTTCGCTCGGATAAAAAAGAAAACAAGCTCGGAATGCGGGCATCGGAGACTGCGTCGGTGATTTTCGAAGATTGTATCGTCCCCGACGAAAATCGTCTCGGCAATGAAGGCGATGGATTTATGCAGGCAATGAAGGTACTCGACGGCGGGCGTATCTCGATCGCCGCTCTCTCTGTCGGAATTGCTCAGGGAGCGTACGAAGCTGCGGTAAAATATGCGAAAGAACGCGAGCAGTTCGGAAAACCTATTGCAAAGTTTCAGGCCATTCAATTCAAACTCGCGGATATGGCGACCCAGATAGAATGTTCTCGACTCTTGACTCTACAAGCTGCGGCAACCAAAGACGCCGGAAAGCCCGTCACACAAAAATCAGCGATGGCGAAGCTTTTTGCTTCGGAAACCGCAGTCCGCGTTTCCGAAGAATCCGTTCAGATCCACGGCGGTTACGGCTATACGAAAGATTATCCGGCAGAAAAGTTTTGGCGTGACTCCAAGCTTTGCACCATCGGCGAGGGCACCAGTGAGATCCAGAGGGTCGTAATTGCCAAGAATCTCTTGAGTTCGTTTTAGCCAGTTAAATTAAGATAACTATAAGCAGGTGAAAATTTTCAACGTGTCGTTGCATTGATGCAACGCTGTGTTACAATCGTCCTCTGATTTAATTACGAATAAGGAGTTAACACATTTTATGAGCACAAGCACCTCCGCCGGTCCGGGCCGACTGGCAAAAGCATTTTTGGGAGAATTGGAGAACGAAGCGAAGGTCACCCGCCACGTTCTCGAGCGAGTTCCGGCCGACAAATTTGGCTGGAAACCACACGAAAAATCGATGGCGATGGGCAGACTGGCAGTCCACTGTGCGGAAATGTTCGGCTG
Organism: Chloracidobacterium sp.; assembly: GCA_016720705.1. Lineage (NCBI taxonomy): Bacteria > Pseudomonadati > Acidobacteriota > Blastocatellia > Chloracidobacteriales > Chloracidobacteriaceae > Chloracidobacterium > Chloracidobacterium sp. The sequence continues at coordinate 438,423 of JADKKB010000007.1, forward strand.
GACCAAAGAAACACTCAAGAGCGATGCTCTGGATTTTGCCACAATGGACTTTACGCCATTTGAGCCGACTTCTAATGAAGAGCTTCTCGCGTTCTTTGACGATCATATTGCCAAGGCAAAGCTCATTATCAGCGAAACGTCCGACGAGACATTTCTGACTGACTGGACGATGAGAAATGGCGATCAGGTCTATATGACAATGCCAAAGGTCGCTGTGATGCGATCTTTTGTGATGAATCACATTATTCATCATCGAGGACAGCTTTCCGTCTATCTTCGCCTTAATGATATTCCCGTGCCGTCGATGTACGGGCCATCGGCGGATGAGGGCGGAATGTAGTCAGCGAAAGATCGGAATTTTGGGACAGGGCCGCTGTTGCCCTGTCTTTTTTTGCATTCGCCCGAAAGAATGCGAAACTATCAATTTGGTATTGGAATGATGTCGGAACAAGATCTTATACAAAAAGTATTGGCGGGAGACACCCGCTCCGTTGCACGGGCCATTTCGCGAATCGAACGCGGCGCCGAAGGCTCGGCGGCAATGATGAAGAATATATTCCCAAACACCGGTAAGGCGATGATCATCGGCGTGACGGGTTCGCCCGGTGCCGGCAAGTCCTCGCTGGTCGATAAACTCGCTTTACATTACCTCCAAGAGGGCGAGCGAGTCGGGATAATTTGTATCGATCCATCGAGTCCCTTCTCCGGCGGTGCCATCTTAGGCGACCGTATCCGAATGGGCACGATCGGACTGAATAAGAATATCTTCATTCGTTCTATGGCGACGCGGGGCAATCTCGGCGGCCTTTCGCGAGCGACTGTTGACGCAGTCGCCATCCTCGACGCAGCCGGATTTGAAAAGGTCATAGTAGAAACCGTCGGAGTCGGCCAAGATGAGGTCGAGATCGTTAAAGCGGCCGATGTATCGGTCGTCGTACTTGTACCGGGAATGGGCGATGACATTCAGGCGATAAAGGCGGGCATAATGGAGATCGGCGACGTTTTCGTAATAAACAAAGCTGATCGCGACGGTGTCCTTCGCACGAAAAAAGAACTCGAGGCACTGCTCTCCCTCGCACATCGCCCGGATATGTGGCATCCGCCGATAATTCCGACTGTCGCCACTGAAAGCAAGGGCATAGATGAATTGGCAACGGCCATTGCATCGTATTACGAATACCAGTTGCAAGGTGAATCGAGCATCTTGCGCCGTCAGGCAATTGCAAAATGGCGGTTGCTGGAACTTTTACAAGAACGGCTATTGAGTGATCTCTTGATGCAACCCGGAACTACCGAGAAACTCGAAGCACTTTCGCTCGCGGTCGCCGAAAAGCGAAATGATCCGTATTCGGCAATCGACGAGATCATCAAAAAGATATGAAGATCAACCATCTAGGTATTGCCACAAACGGCATCGACGAAGCTCTGAAGTTCTGGCAAGATGCACTCGGACTTGAAAATATACATACCGAGATCGTCGAAGATCAAAAGGTACGAGTCGCGATGCTCCCGCTCGGCGAGAGTCGCATCGAGCTCCTCGAACCGACCAGCGAAGATTCGCCAATATCAAAGTTTCTGGAGAAACGAGGCGGCGGCATTCATCATATTGCGGTCGAGGTCGATGACATTGCGGCATCGCTCGCGAAACTAAAATCGCAAGGTATGCGTTTAATTGATGATGAACCGCGTATCGGTGCCGAGGGTTGTCTTGTGGCTTTCGTTCATCCGACGACGACGGGCGGCGTTTTGCTCGAACTGGTGCAAACACGCCATTGACCGTTTTCATTAGTTTAATTCCCGGCGTTTTGATATTATATCCGTTTGAATTTCATTTGATTTTTTGTAAGTGAGGACTTCGCGAATTGAGCAATTTAACTAAAGGTCTTATTTTAGTCGGCGTGATCATTGCGATCGGTGCTGGACTCGTTGTTTGGAAAAAGAAGGTCGGCGGGCACTCGACCGAATCGTTTAATCAGATCAGCCGCGAAGAGGTCGAAATGTTGCTGGCCGATGTCTCGAAACAGAATCCGGCGATCTTGAAGCGTTTGAACGAAGATCCGGAACTTAAAAAGCAGCAGCTTGAGAGTCTCAGGCAGTTATTGGCGTTTGCCAGCCAGGCCAAGGCTGACGGTTTAACCGCGGAACCCAACAACAAACAGGAACTCGAAAATATTAAGGCTGAGATCACCGCGGTCAACTATGATCGCGAGATGAACAAAGACAAAGGCCCGATGCCGCCGTTTGGGTTCATTACTGAGGATATGATCAATCAGTATTGGGGTGAGGACAACAGCCCCGCAGCACCTACAGGCGGCTTTGCCGGCTTGATGGAGAAGTTGGGACTCGGCACGCCGGCCGAAAGCCGTACTCACGCTGCAGAATTTGAGGATTTTCTGAATACCAAGGTCGCACTTCTCAAGGCCGGTAACCCCGAAATGGCAAACCGCGAGATATCGGAAGAAGAGAAGACTCAGGCCAAAGAAGTTTTCGCTAAGATCCGCATTTATAAGAAAGAGTACGACACCAAGGCCGCAGCCGGCGAAGTACCTAAGGAATTGGTCGACCGCATCAGCCTTCAGGTAAAGCTCCAGCAGGCACAGTTTCTTGCCCGTATCTACTCTGAGACGCTGACAGACAAAATGAAGGTCACGGACGAGGATATTGATAAATATATCGCGGAGCACCCTGAATTGAGCCCAACTGAAAAGCGCAACAAGGCAATGGAGATACTGAACCGTGCTAAGAGCGGTGAGGATTTTGCCGTACTTGCCAACGAGTTTTCCGAAGATCCCGGCAACAAGGGCCCCGAGGCCGGAGCCGGTAAGGGCGGTCTTTATGCCGATGTGCCAAAGGGCCGAATGGTGGCACCTTTTGAAACTGCGGCTCTTGCACTCGAACCCGGACAGATAAGTGCGGAACTAGTTGAGACCGACTTTGGTTTTCACATCATAAAGCTTGAGCGAAAGCTGGGCAAAAAAGATGCAGCAGCCAAGGACGAGACATACGACGTTCGACACATCCTGATCTCAACCAACTTCAAGGATCCCGAAAAGCCGAACGCTCCTGAAATGCCGGTCAAGGAATATGTCCGAACCAAGCTCGAGGCCGACAAGGAAAAAGAACTGGTGGACAAGATCGTCGCGGCAAACAACGTTCAGGTCCCGACCGATTTCACGGTCCCGCAGGTTACCGACGAACAGATGAAGCAGATGCAGCAGATGCAGCAGATGCAGCCGCCTCCGGGATCGGAACCGGGTGAGCCGGGTGAACCTGGCAAACCGGGCAAAGACGGAAAGGAAGTCAAGCCTGCTCCGCCTGCTCCCAAAAAGCCGGAAGTTAAAAAGTAAATGAACCTAGGCGATTACCGCGTCGAGATAATTCCCGACGCGGAGTTCAAATTAGACGGAGGGGCGATGTTCGGAGTCGTCCCTCGCGTCGTTTGGGAACGCGTTTGTCCGGCTGATGATCTGAATCGGATCCGGCTGAATATGAACTGTCTGTTCATTGAAACGCCGAATGAACGCATTTTGATCGAGACCGGCATCGGCGAAAAGTGGACAGATCGCGAAACGGCAATGTACGGCATCGACCGCAAACGGCCGTTTGCTGACTCGCTTGCTACGATCACCGGATATCGGCCCGACGACATCACGATCGTCGTTAATACCCATTTACATTTCGATCACGCCGGCGGAAACACTATCGGCACGAAACTGGACGGCTTTCGACCGCAATTCCCCAACGCCCGCTATTTATTATCGAGGAGCGAGTTCGAACACGCCGAGCACCCGCACGAGCGCGACCGAGCAAGTTATCTGTCTGAAAATTGGCGGCCTATGCAGGAGTCCGGCCAACTCGAGCTAATGCCCGATTCGTACGAAGTCGTCGAAGGCCTCAGATTGGAGCAGATCCGCGGACATTCCGAAACGATGCAGACAGTGAGATTGGATCGCGGCGGCCGCACGCTTTACGGCTTTGCCGATCTGATCCCGACGCGGCACCATTTGCCGCTCGCTTGGATCGCGGGCTTTGACCTTTATCCGGTTGGAACATTGGAATTCAAGAAAAAGATCCTCCCGCAGGCCGTGCGTGAAAATTGGCTTTGTCTTTTCTATCACGACACGCAAGAACCACTTTGCACGCTGACCGAAATAAATGGGAAGATAGCTGTTAGAAAATCGACACTTGGAGCAAATATATGATGAAAACGTTAACTATTATTTCCGTGTTGTTTTTGGCGAGCATGACGGCCCACTTTTCGGTCGCACAAGATAAACCAAGTGATAGAGAAACGCTAATAAAAGCATCCCAAATATTGGAAGTCGAACCGTTTGTTGATAAGGCAAAGGACTTTCGATCGTGGGCGATGCGGTATGTTATCGAAACCGACGATGTCAGCGTCACGATCTGTACGCAAATGTTTTCGGCGACGATGGACAAAAAGAATAAGAACGCCGACGAACTCCTGGCCCAATACACGATTGCGATGGCGGCGTTTAAGCTTAGTGATCCTGTCAAGGCAAAGGATGACAATGCCGCACAATTGGCCGGAATGGAAAGTATGCTTCGTGCCTATGAAAATATGGTCAAGGTTAAGCCCAAAACGAAATTCGCCGCCCTTGATGAACTAGTCAAGAGACGTGATAGCGGCGAATTGAAGAAATTTGTAGAGGGCGCAGAATGCGGCAAGGGCGAGACTGCGCCTGTAAAATAGAAGGGATAAATGGAAAACGTAAATATTGGAATCATCGGCGGCAGTGGTTTGTACCAGATGCCGGAACTCGAAAATGTCCGCGAGATCGCGGTTGATACGCCGTTCGGCAACCCGTCGGATTCGTTTATCGTCGGCGAGTTGGACGGGGTGACTGTGGCCTTTCTGCCGCGGCACGGACGCGGGCACAAACTGACCCCGAGCGAACTGCCCTATCGGGCGAACATCTACGCGATGAAGATGCTTGGCGTCAATTACATCTTGTCGGTCTCGGCGGTCGGATCGCTGCAGCTGCAATATGAGCCGACGGATTTTTTGATACCGGACCAGTTCTTTGACCGCACATTTGCCCGTGCAAAGGAATCGACCTTTTTCGGCAACGGCATCGTCGGGCACGTGACCTTTGCTCACCCGGTCTGCAACGAACTCGGCGACATTCTCGAGGCCTCGTGCCGCGAGGTGGGCGTGACCACCCACCGCGGTGGAACATACATCTGTATGGAAGGCCCGGCGTTCTCGACCAAGGCCGAATCCAACGTTTACCGCCAATGGGGAATGGACGTGATCGGGATGACAAATCTGCAGGAAGCCAAACTCGCCCGTGAGGCGGAGATCGCCTACGCGACGGTTGCTCTAGTCACTGATTACGATTGCTGGTATGAGGGCCACGACGACGTCACCGTAGAGATGGTCATCGAATATCTAAATAAGAACGTCCGCAACGCTCAGCTAGTCCTAAAAGACGCCGTCAAACGCGTTGCCGCTAAAGAGACGCCGAATCAGTTTTCCGGTGCGACCAAGAACGCGATCTTTACGGCCCCCGATCTATGGCCTGCCGAAACGCTGAAAAGCCTCGAGGCGATCATCGGGAAATATCGGTAAGGCCCCGAGATCGTTGGGAAACTCATCGCCGTTTCGCGTCATCTGAAATAAGTTATGAAGACAAAGTCTCTCTTATTCGCCGTCATTATTCTCGGAACGCTAACACTCGGGACGTTTGCCCAGCGCAACGTCACGCCGGCGATCGACCGTGATCCGCTGATGGAAGCGGACGCAAAGCACAATCTCGACGTTGCCTGGCAGGCATTCGGCCCGGCCCGCAAGGCCTACAAGCAGGTTCTGCTCCGGTTCGAAGAGACGTTTGCCGCGTACCCCGAGTTTTCCAAGATCGACGAGTTTCTGTACCTTGCGGGTATGAGCAGCTATTATCTGTCCGAAAACAAAGGCAAGCAAAAGATCGATTACAAATCCGAAAAGGAAAAGGTAAAATTTGCACCTGCCAAACTGCGCGAGGACGCGGTGATGTATTTCGGAATGCTCGTCGAAAAATACCCGCAAAGCAAATACAAGGCCGATGCGGAAACGACTTTGACGGTCTTGAAATCAAAATAAGTTAACCTTAACTTTAGCTAGTGGTCAGCTTGATTCAATAGATCGGGCTTCAGCCCAAATAAGATTCGGCTGAAGCCGGGTCTTTTTAGTTTCCCTGCCACTAGCTAAAGCTAGTGGCAATTAATAGAGCAATGGATCTCAACCAAGTCACAATATACAGTGATAGGACGACAGAGATGGTCGAGTTTTTCGAAAAGCTCGGTCTCACGCGAATCGTCGATTCCTTACCGCGATACGCTAGGCTCGAATGTCCCGATGGCAAATCGACTCTGTCGGTCAGCGAGGCAGAAACGCGAGTGTCAACAAGCGTGCCTTCTCTTAGCATCGTTCTTTATTTCGAATGCGAAGACGTTGACGCCGAATTCGACCGCCTCACAGCCCTCGGCCTTGAATTCACCGAACCACCAACGGACCGACCTTGGTTCTGGCGTGAGGCTTACCTGATGGATCCGAATGGCAACAAGATCTGCCTCTTCACCGCCGGCGACAACCGCAAAAATCCGCCCTGGCGGATCAACCAGGAGCGGAGATAGTCTAAGCACACTCGTCGAGGTTCTTGCGACACGGTTCCCTATACCCAGACGAAACCTACCCAGTTTCTGCCGACCGTGCTTTCAGCGTACACGAAACGTCTTTTTATTGACGTAAATCGCTAAAATTGCACGACGCGTGTAAAATGGTGACAAGTCAGAGACCAGATGCGAATCGGCGGAAGCTAGAATGTCCGCAGTCGCTTCTGAATTCCGAATTCTGACTTCTAGATTCTATACATTATGTCTTTAACTGTAGTTGGTTCGATCGCGTTTGACGGGCTGGAGACGCCGTTTGGTCAGCGTGACAAAATATTGGGTGGTGCGGCAACGCATTTTGGGTTGGCGGCGAGCTTTTTCACACAGGTGAACGCGGTCGGCGTAGTCGGCGGCGACTTTGGCGACGAAGAATGGTCGGTATTTAAACGTCACAATATCAACACTGACGACATTCAAGTCGTGGCGGATGGTAAGACTTTCTTTTGGAAGGGTCGTTACGATTATGATATGAATACGGCTCACACGCTCGATACGCAGCTCAATGTCTTTGAGACGTTTGAGCCGAAGCTAAGCGACAATTCTAAGTCCGCCAAGTTGCTGTTCCTCGCAAATATCCTGCCGATGCTGCAAAAGCAGGTCCGCGAACAGATGCCTGACGCCAACTTTGTCGCGATGGACACGATGAACTTTTGGATCACGTCGATGAAGGACGCCCTCATCGAGACCATCAAGGTCGTCGATTGCATTATTATAAACGACGCCGAGGCACGGCAACTTACGGACGAGCCTAATATTCACAAGGCCGCAAGAGCGATAATGGACCTCGGCCTCAAGGCCGTCGTTATCAAACGCGGTGAGTACGGGGCGACCTTGTTTACCAAGGACGGCTACTTTGCTACGCCGGCATATCCGCTAGAGAGCGTTTTTGACCCGACAGGTGCGGGCGACTCATTCGCCGGCGGCTTTATGGGCTATCTCGCCAGTCACACGTCGATCACTGACGACATTCTCCGACGGGCGATGATCTATGGTTCGGTAATGGCTTCGTTCAATGTCGAGAAGTTTGGCACCGAACGTGTCGATGGTCTCGATTATCCCGAGATCAATCAGCGTTTTAAGACGTTCAAGACAATGACGCACTTTGATGATATTCCATTTGAAAGAGCGACGAACGCGTAGACCTAGATCGAAAAACGGCGATAACACACACGCCTTTTACCGCTCCGGATTGGGGCACGTCGCTTAAGAATGGACAAAAACGTCGAAAATCCATTAGCTCGTTTCGAACGCCGTTCTAATGGCTATGCACTTTTTATTGCCGGCACCATCGCATTCGTCTGTCTGGCGATCGGAATCGGGAGTGCCGTCCAGGCCGGCATCTGGCCGGTCGTCGGGTTTATGGTCGCCGCGGTAGCGTCAATTTGCCACCTTTTTCGTGTTGAGCGTCAACCGAAATCGACGCCTTGATGCCACGAGCGACCGGCGTTTGGTCAAGTGGGATGCGGCAACACCTGAGCTGCAACGTCAAAATGTAAACCTCGAGGTCAAGGAGCTATCACGGCTCCTCGGTGTTGACGACGATTCATTGGGCGACCTTCTTTCGGCATATATCGTTGCCGAGGATCTAGCTCTGCGGCAGATACAGCAGGAGGAAAAGTTGCCGCTGCTCCGCCACGTTCAACTCGGGAGCACGCCATTTGATGCTATTTTGATCGAACAGGATATGATCACTTGCATCGAAGTATCGTTTTTAGTGGTGCCGGATGTGCGTCAGGACAAGATCGAGTCGATGCTTAAAAAGATCAGCATAGCCAAGAAAAATCTTGCGGATATGAAACTCAGGTTGAGGCTCAAGCTGATGCTCGTGCTCGTGACCCAACTCTCGCTTGCCGAAGAGGAAGCCTTGCGCGGGATGCTGATCACAAGACGATTTACTGATACTCCGGTCGATATCGACATACGACTTTTAGATTTTGAATCACTACAGAGAACTTACGTTACGGATTGAGTGCCCGGTCGCGACCTGCACTCGCCGATAGAGAATACTTATGATGCTTGAAAATAAAGTTGGAGTCATTTTTGGCGTTGCCAACAAGCGTTCGATCGCTTGGGCTTGTGCTCAGGCTTGCGCCGCTCAGGGGGCAAAGATGGCATTTACATATCAGGCCGACCGTTTGAAGGAAAACGTCGAGGAACTTGTCGACACCCTTGATGGTTGTATCGTCGTGCCGTGTGACGTGGCGGATCAGTCAACCGTCGATGCTGCATTCGACGCCATCGGGAAAAAGTTCGGAAAGATCGATTTCATAGTCCATTCGATCGCTTTTGCTCCAAAAGAGGCACTCGAGGGCGAATACGTCGCCACCACCCGCGAGGCATTTCGCACGGCACTTGAGATCAGCGCTTTTTCGCTCTCGCAGGTCGCTCTAGCGGCAGCACCGTTGATGAATGACGGAGGCAGTATCGTGACGATGACCTATTACGGTGCCGAAAAGGTCGTTATGAACTACAACGTGATGGGCGTCGCAAAGGCCGCTCTCGAAGCCTCGACACGGTATCTCGCAGCTGACCTCGGCGCCAAGAATATACGTGTCAACGCGATCTCGGCCGGCCCGATCAACACGCTCTCGGCCCGAGGCGTCAAGAATATGGGGTCACTCCTTAGCTACATCGGCGAACGCTCGCCACTCAAGCGCAATGTGACGGCCGCGGAAGTCGGCAATACAACGATGTTTCTCGTCAGCGATCTCGCGAGCGGAATCACCGGCGAAACGATTTACGTGGACTGTGGCTACAACATTATGGGGGTCTAATGGCAACATCTAAATCAAACAAAGCAAAATCATCAGCACCGCGAAAGAAACCCGCGGTCCCGAAAACCGTCGCTGACGTTAAGAAGCGTCAGGAAGAACCCGGCTACTGGCACCTCACCGACGACGAGGTACTTTTGCGTTCTCCTGAACTCGAGGACGAATATCGGACCTCAGACTCGTGGCGCGTTTTTCGCATAATGGGTGAGTTTGTCAACGGATTTGACCATCTGGGAACGATTACTCGCGGCGTGTCGATCTTCGGTTCTGCCAGAACTCGCGAAGGTGAACCGATGTACGAAGCAGCCCGCGAAACAGGCTACCTGCTTGGTGCCGCCGGTTTTGAGATCATCACGGGCGGCGGGCCCGGAATTATGCAGGCTGCCAATCAGGGTGCTCATCAGGCCGGTGCGGTCTCGGTCGGCTGCAATATCGAATTGCCGTTCGAACAACAGGCAAATCCATACCTTACGAAATCACTGACATTCAAGTATTTTATGGTCCGCAAGACCATGTTCATCAAATACAGTAACGCCTATATCATCTTCCCCGGCGGTTTTGGCACAATGGATGAGCTATTTGAGGCACTTACCCTAATTCAGACGCGCAAGATCCGAAACTTCCCCGTGGTGCTCTTTGGTTCACAGTACTGGCAGGGCCTTTTGCAGTGGCTGACCACGATGATGATCAATGAAAAGATGATCAACGCCGAAGACATTGGCCTAATACATCTGACGGACTCGCCTCGCGACGCTGTCGATTTCATCATCAAAACCTGTTATGCGGGGATCGATAACGACTATAAAAGGTAAATTGCGGGTTTTGGCGGCTTTTTGATATACACATACCCGCTATATCGAAAATAACAAACTCATTTAGGAGAACGATCTATGAAATTTCAATTTTCACCGTATGCACTGATCGCATCGGTGGTATGCGGCGGAATCGCCTTGCTTTCTGCCTGCGGTGGTACCGCGACGCCTCCGTCAAATGGAGCTAATGCTAAGACGGTAAACACCGCGAATTCAAATGCGGCGACGAATCCGAATTCAAACTCGACGGTCGCGACGGTTTCCGACAAGCCGCCGATCACGACGACTGCCGACAACCTCCAACTCTCCTCAGACTGGATGGATGCCACCGAGTTTCCGGGGCGGACGATCACCGTATCCGGCTACATCAATCATGCTAGCAAAGATACGCTAAATGTAGGCTATAGTTACGGATCATCTGTCACGGGAAACGGCATTGAATGCAAAGGGGACTTTTCGCAATATCCGGGAATCGAGGATAGAGTTAACGGCCTTGCAAAAAGCAATAAGGCTCCAAAAGCAACCGTAAAAGGCACCTTTACGATCCGCGAGGACAAGACAATGACGCTCGAGCCTTGCGTATTGGTTGATATCGCAAAATGATCGGAAGTTGAAATTTAGACTGAACTTGCGGACGGCAGAGAGTTTACTGCCGTCCACTTTTTTAGCTAGTTTTGTAGTGAGCGGCTGATCCATTCGAGATATGGGCCGGCGACCTTTTCCGCATCGATCGCGACGATTTCAGGTACGTCATAGCTGTGGTTTGCGGAAATGAAATCTCGGACTTCCACCCATTTTTCACGGGTTGTCTTTATCAACAGCAGATGCTCGCTTTCCTTTTGCACTTCGCCCTCCCAGATATACACGGACATCATTGCAGGCAATATTTGGACACACGCCGCAAACTGCCCGGTGACGAGTTTTTCTGCCAAGACGGTCGCGTCAGACTGGCTTTCAACGGTTGTCATCACGATCAACATTGACCTTAATGTTCATTCATCACGCGTTCGTAATCGCCTGTTTCCACCCACTGCAGGATCTCCGAGACCCGCCAGACCGGAAATGGATGCGAGAGGCCGGCGTTGATGATGTCGGCCCAGAATTTGTCGAGTTTGTTCTCGTCGTAATTCGTTTGAAATTCGCGAGCTTGCTCCAGAAACTGGTCGTAATCGACCTTTGACGCGAGCGTGCCTCCACCGAGTTTCATCATTGTACGGCCGATCACGTGCGGATCCTGCGTTACAAGCAGTGCGGCCCTATCACAGGAAAGCTCGGCACGCCGTGACCACGCGAGTAGTGCACTCGATATGCCTGCTGAAACTATAAATTTAATTATGTCGCTTCCCGGTATCAGTCGGGCGACCGACAGGTTTGCTAAAGCTTCCATCAGGCGTGCAGCCGTCAAATAAAGTACGTGTTCGGCGTGTATGTGACCCACTTCGTGAGCAATTACCGCCAGAGTCTCTTCATCCGTAAGGCGTTCTATCAGCGCCGAATGGAGGACGATCACCGGGCGTTCGACGCCACCGGTGAATGCGTTGACCATAGGATTTTGCTGGATGAACATATCCGGCATATCGACGCCAAGCGTCGTGCAGGCGATCTGGAGCTTTGCATAAAGGTCCGGACACTGCTTGGGTGTGACCTTGATCGCGGACGCCATAAATGACACGCGGATCGCGGACTCACCGGTAACGGCCAGAAGCTTCTTAAGGGCGGTGTCGATGCCCGGAATAGCTCGCAATGCCGCAAGTGCCTTGCTGTCGGCCGGGTGGATGTATTCGTGCTTGTTGAGGGCCGCGAACTTCTTATGCGGTGCGTTCGACAACGGGAGTTTGCACTTGCCGCATACAGCGTCGCCGTTTACGTATCCTTCCTTTACTGCATTCTTCTGTCCACAATATCTACAGCGCACGGAAAGGCTCTTAGTTAAAGTGGTCGATGTTTCTTCACCGTCGGGTTTCTTCTTTGCCATGAATAGATTTTATTAATTGGTACAAGCTTTAGCTAGTGTAATGGAAGGTTTTTAACCCCGGCTTGAGACTAAATGCTTTCAATTCTGATATCAGTACGATAATACTTGCCTATTGTTCGGCTAAAGCTGAAAATATTGAAAATTCCCCCCCCCTAGATAAAGCCGGTCGCAATTCATGACTCCACGTTTCGAACTTTCGAATGGCGAAGAAGTGTCTCAAATCATATGAATATATGATTTGTCTAAAATAGTGGGAGTTTGTAGGCAACATCCCCGCTATTCCGGAGTGAAATCGACACCGGTCAACTCCTCGTACGGATTAATAACTCGAGTAGTAAACACGTAGCGTTTCGACCGGACCGCAACGACATACGATTCGCCGGCGACGATCTCGTCGAATCGGAAATAGCCGAATGAACCGGTTAGAGTACTTCGGACACTGCCGCGTGTGTCGGTGATCGACACGCTCGCATTACGCAAGCCAAATCCGTCCGGCGAAAAAACCCTGCCTGAAACCGAAACATTAGCTGCGGTCGGAGCAAATCCGCATGCCGAGTAGATGACGTCATTAAAGTCGTCAGTAAAATACAGACATTTTCCGGGCAGGCCGTCACGCCGAGCACCGAAATCGAGATCGGTCACACCGCGGGCGTTGAAGTTTTCCATCCCATCCGTGTAATTATTTCCGATTCCGCTAATAAATGTGCTCGAAACGGACGACGCATTGCCGCCTGCTGCAGTCGCAAGGATAACGCTTGATCCGGCCGAACAGTTGCCGCCGGACGAGAATACGTCGCCCGCTATCGGATTGACCGCACCATTGGAGAGAATGTAACTCGAACCAAGTGTACGCATGTTCGATCCCGTCAGATAATTGAAAGCGAACGGCGTCCCGTCAATGTGTCCGGTCGTGTCGATCTCAAACTCGCGCGGCGTTCGTCCTTCCGGTGCGTCCGAATAGACGACGTAGTCACCGTCCGGCTGGATACCGAACCGGTCGCCAAAATTCGCCGAGTCATTGAGGTAGCTTCCGAGGAATGTTGCTCCAGTTCCCGCCGTGACACGGTAAAAGCTGTTCGGCGAACCGTACTGCATCATTATTAGATTGCCGCCTTCGTCCGCCTCAAGGCCGTAACGTACGGTGTCGAACCCAACGTCCGCGTTGAAGACCGCAGCCGGCCCGCCCGCAGGATTAATGCTGTAAATCCTGCGGTCGGTGCCGACCGTGTAGAGCAATCCGTCTACTGGATTCAGTTCGAGGTTTACGAGGGAACGATGCGGGATCTGATAATTTCCGAGCAAGTTAGTATTGCCGTTAGGAAGAATTCGGAAAAGGTCGAAGCTCCATTGGACGGGCTGCGCACCGCAACTATTTGTCAGCCCGGTCGGGGGCTCGATAAAGTTGTTGTCGGTCGCAACAAACACGGTTCCGTCGGTGTTCGAAGCTGCGATTCCGACGATATGCCTGTTCTTAAGCGAGCCGGGAATGCTAACGATACCAAGCGTGTAACCGGTAGTTTGTACCTGCGGCTCGCCGTTGTCGTCAATATTCAACGTCGCCGCACTTGTACCAAGCGTCGCTCCGCCGGTCGGATTGCTGAGCGTAAGGTTGAGGTCCTCAATGCCCTCGGTCAACAGGTCGTCCCGCACGAAGACGCTGAACGTTCTCTCGGTCACGCCGGGAGCGAACATCAACGCGCCGCTCGAAGCAATATAGTCGCTGCCGACGACGGCCGTGCCATCCGACGTTGCGTAATTCACCGTCACCGTGGAAGAGATCGTGCCTATATCGCGCCAAACACGAATCGTCGTCGCTCCGCCGGATTCGTTAGCTGAGAAACTATCCGCAGCGAACGAAATATTACTCCCGCCGCCGCCGCCGCCCGGAGCACCGCCGGCGACAAAGAACAAATTACGGTTATCATCTAGAACGGGCAGGTTAAACAACGATGGATTGAACACGGTTCCGGCCCGCGAAGCTGATACGGTGTAGGAACGATTTGGGAGAGCATCAAGAAAAATGAAGTTACCCGCCGCATCTGTAAGTTTTGTCTCCGAACTCGACCCACTGAGCGCGATCATCGCATTTGGAACAGCAACTCCTGTTACATCGACGGTGCGCCCCTTGATCGCAAAGTTTCCCAACTTCGAAACAAAAGCATCATAACCGCCTGCATAATCGGTTTGAAAAGCATTCGCCGTCGTCGGAAATTCCGAGGACGTAGTAAATCCCGTCACGTATACATTATTGGCGGCATCCAACGCGATGCCCCTTCCCGTATCACCCTGCGAGCCACCCAGAAACGTTGAATACGTGAGTCCGCTACCGGCCGGATTCAGTTTCGATACAATCGCATCCCAACCGCCACTTACAACGGGATCGAACGCATTTGCCGTAATCGGAAAAGTGTCGCCACCTAGTCCGGTGACATATGCGGCGCCAAAACTATCGACAGCGATGTCGTTTCCGTCTTCTGTACCGTTCCCGCCGAGGTAGGTCGAATACGACAGCGTATTGCCAGCAGGTGACATCTTAGTAACGAAAATATCGAAATTACCGCTGCCGCCGTACGTGTTGTCATAAGTTCCTAACGTAACCGGAAAGTCCACGCTGGCTGTATTACCGGTTGCATAGATATTTCCGAGTGTGTCTAACGCTATAGCAAATCCATTATCATAGCCAGATCCTCCAAGAAATCCCGAAAACACGAGTGCATTTCCGGTCGGATTGATTTTTGTCACGAATGCATCGGAGCCTCCGTTATAAGTTGCGTCAAATGCTCCGACGGTAGTTGGAAACGAGCCTATTCCGTTTCCGTCAGGCCCGCTTTGAGTAGAGCCGGTGGCAATTGCGTTTCCGAAATTATCAATGGAAATCGCTCGGGAGAAATCAGAGTTACTTCCGCCTAGAAACGTTGAATATACTAGGGCAGAGCCGCTCGGATTCAATTTGCTCACAAACCCGTCAAAGCTGCCGCCATTGTATGTCGTGCTGTAGGCTCCTGGCGTCGTGGGATAGTTACCGTTAGTATAGCCGGTGACAAGCGCATTTCCGGTTGAGTCGACGGCGATTCCTAGGCCAAGCTCGTAGCCAATATCACCGATAAACGTCGAATAAATGAGTTGATTTCCGGTTGCGTTCAACTTGGATACGACGACATCAAGAGTGCCCCCGGTCAAGACTGCATCGTAGGCTCCGGCGGTGGTGGGATAATTTACACTTCGTGAATCCCCCACCACGAAAATGCTACCCGATGCATCTATCGCCATAGAAGCTACTTCTTCGGTGTCATCTCCTCCGATGTAGGTTGAAAAAATTACGTTGGCGCCATCTGGGGTCATTTTCGATACGAAAATGTCACTACCACCGTTATATGTTGTATCGAAAACACCACTCGTTGTTGGAAATAGGTCAGACGAAGTCGTGCCTATGACAAATACGTTGCCCGCTCCGTCTACGGCGATATCGCGGCCCGAATCACTGCCCCCTCCGCCGAGAAAGCTAGAAAAGGCGAGATTGTTGAGAGCAGGATCTATGACGAGTGGTTTTGAGCGGTCGTATTCTCCGAGCCGAAAACGAACACTTGTCGTTCCGGTCAATTCGTAGCTGCTTGCAATGGCGTACTTGGCTCCGTTTGTTTGCTGATAGCTGAACGGGCTGGATTGCTTGATCGTTCCGGCGGCAGTGTTTATCAGCAAATCGCCGGTTTCTGAGTCAATATTGATCGAGTCGGCTCCGGCAAAATCCAATTCGATCTGCGAAGCATCGGCGTTAGGCTGGACGATAAAATCGTACTGGCTTTTGTTTTCGGCATTCCCGTAAAACTCAAGGTCGATATCTTCGTAGATCTCTTCGTACCGAACCCGCGAAAACGCGGGAACGTCGGTCAGCCAACGCGACGGATCGTTCCCGCGAAAATAGTTTGCCCGCGTCGCGAGTTCGCCATCACCCGAAACCTCAGCCGCCGGATTCGCACCGACAAACTGCATCCTCAGTGCGAACGCCTGACGTGGAGACGCGGAGACATCTCGCCCAAGCGGCTCTATTTCGTCGGGCCTTCCTATCTCCCTGTCTCCCTGTCTCCCCTTCTCCCCATCTCCTGCGAACGGCATCGGCAGCACATAAACCGCCTCGGTCGCGGCCAAATACATCGTACTGCCCGCACCACGCGAGATAAATTTTGCGCGCTCGTCAACCTGACCGCGATTCTGCTCGAAGTAGATCTTCGATCTCACATCGCGGCTAATCGGCGAGGGTGTTGCCGATACGACTACCTGCCGTTTGTTGAGTACAAACGATAAAATCAGGCCTACGGTAACTAACAAAACGATTGATGTTCGCAATATCTGAACCTGTTCTTTTTTCAATTGGACCCTCCGTATTTACCTTGTCGGCTAAGTCTTGCCGATCAGCATCCTTAAGTTATGTTTATGAAGTATTCTTTGGGAGTTGGCTAAACTTCTCTTCTTTGCTCATTTACCCGTCGGACAGCCAATTACCGTGATCCGAGCACTCGAGCGATACACTTCCGGGCTGTACCGACCGCCGCCCGCATAATCTTGTTTGACGCGGACGCTCGCGACGCGGCAATAAGGATGGTCATCGCTCGAATCGCGATAGTAAATATTAGCGTTCTTATAGCGATAAGACGGCAACAGGCCATAGTTGTCCTTTTGAATTTGCCAGCCAGCGTTCTCGACACCGATGCCGTGGACCTTGATCGTCGCCCGAGTCTTGAAAATGCCCATTGCCTGCTTCTCCGCGGCTGCATCTCGAAACTTGAACCACGAAGGTAATACCTTATACAAGGGTATTTTTTTTGCGGCGGAAGCGGCGAGAGCGTCAAGCAGCGGATCGAGCGTCGGCTTAAATTCTTCAGAATCTGCGAGCCATTTAGCTCGTTCACGTTTCGAAACAGCGTATAGAAGATAGTCGGCGGTTGAAGCACTTACTAGATAATTGCGTTCGGCGGGGTCGTAGTCATCCACCTCCTTTTGCATTTTCTTGATGTCCTCTAAATACATCTTCATATAAACGCTCTCGGACGATCGCCGCGTTTGTTCTCCGCCGATCGCGCAGGGCATATATTCGGCGAGATTACTAATGATCTCTTCCCAGATACCCGGATTGTATTGGTACGACTTGCCCGTGTTCGGACGCGACTTGAGCTGGCTTTTCAACTGCCGCCCGATCTCGGCAAGCTGCGGCTGTTCTTCCAACAAAGCAGCCTTCATCTCCTTGCTGTCTTGGAATCCGCGCGCTCGAAAGGCTCCGTCGGTTACTTTGAGAAGTTCCAGATTGTGTTTTTTGGCGTAGCACGCGAGATATGGCTTTATTAACTCATTGTTGCCCCACTTTATGCGGTCAAAGGCTCCCGTGTCGTATGGCTCATCGTCTGTCTGCGCCGAAGCTTGAACGGCAAGGAAGCAAACGATCAGAAATGTAAACTTTAAGATTGGATGGTAATTCATAATTCCTCGCGTATTTAAATGTGATCTATGGAACAAAAACATTTGGGACCGGCAGATCTCCGGCGATTCCAAATTGTTGAATCAACGTTCCTGCCGTTGACCTTTGTACAAACCAATTATTGGATGATGGACGAAAAACAGCGGGATCGGACTTCCCGTCTCCGTCGTAGTCGCCGGAAAGTGGAATATCACCGTTTGTTCCGAATGGAAACGCGTAGAATGAAAGATCCTCGGAACGCAGGATGAACCAGTTCCCGTTCGAAGGTCGCCAAAACGCGACATCTGCCTTGCCGTCGCCGGTATAATCGCCTTGCATTGGCTTATCTGCCGACGTGCCGAATTGGAGGGCGTATACGCTACCGTTTGAACTGCGGCGGATCCACCATTCTGAACCGACTATGCCATTTGGTCGAAAGATCGCTATGTCGGCTTTGCCGTCGCCGTCATAGTCGGCAATAACAGGTTTATCGCCCGCCGCTCCGAAGCTAATAATATCTGTCCCGCCTGATGACTTTTGAATAAACCAGGTTTGGCTACTTTGGCGGAAAACAGCGGGATCGTCCTTTCCGTCGCCGTCGTAGTCGGCCGGAACAGGCGTGTCACCATTTGCACCGAAAGGAAACGCAAAAAAGGAATTGTCTTCGGAGCGCAAGATATACCAAAATCCCGTGCTCGGTCGCCAAAAGGCAACGTCAGCTCTACCGTCGCCGGTATAATCGGCAGGTACGACCTTGTCCGCCGCCGCGCCAAATTGAAACGCGGCATTTCCGCCGTTAGAGGATTTTAGATACCACCACTCACCGAGATTTGGTCGGAATATCGAAATGTCCGTCTTACTGTCACCGTCGAAATCGAATTTCGTCCGTACCGAACTGTTCTGCAGTCTGATAAGACCGAACATTCCGCCGGCTTCGCCAGCTACTACGGCTCGGCCCAACGAATCTAGAACAATCGCGTTTCCGATATCGCTCACGAAAATATTAAGAATGACTTTACCGGCAATACCGTATGACGAATCGAGCGAGCCGTTGGAATTGAATCGGACGATCGCGAAATCACTGTTTGTTCCACTATCAGCAAAACCCGCGACTAATATTTTTCCACTAGGTTCGATTACAATTGAGTTTGCACCATCAGAACCTACACCGATTGAAATGAATGCAAAACCGTCGCCGTCGAATGACGTGTCGAGCGAGCCGTTCGAGTTGAATCGAACTAATGCGAAATCAGATGGATTGTTGGCGGAGCCTGCAACGATGATCTTACCGTCCGATTGGATCGCAACTGACTTACAGTCGCCAAAAGTAATGGTGCCGGCCGGTGTAATGGCCTTTCCATTTATGCCAAATGAACTATCGAGGGAACCGTTCGTCGTGTACCGCGAGACACCAAAAGCCCCGCCAACCTTTCCAGCGACTACGATCTTACCGTCTGATTGAATCGCTACCGTTTTTGCAAGATCCTCAGCCGCGTCAAAATCAGTGGTCAGTTTGCCATCTCCGTCGAAAGAGCTGTCAAGGGTGCCGTTCGAGTTGTAGCGCACGACGGCAAAATCGCTATCATTTCCGGGCGAAACCGTATAGCCTGCAACAACAATTTTGCCGTCTGACTGTATGGCGGTCGCGGTCGCAACAGTTTCGCTCGTCCCAACGACCGTAGCGACGCTTATATCGACCGAACCATTCGAGTTATAGCGGGTCATGTTGAAGCCCCCAATACCCGCTAGATAACTGACCGTAACAATTTTGCCGTCAGGTTGAATTGCTAGTCCGTTGTTCTCGAACGAAGACACTCGTCCATCACCGTCAAACAGATCGTCAAGCGTGCCGTCACCATTGAAACGCATCAATCCGCCCAGACCAGCAGCGACGATCTTACCGTCAGGCTGTATCGCAAGAGATTTGGCTCTCGCTGTCAAGCTACCAAAGTCATCAACTCTTTTTCCGTCCGTATCGAATGTCGTATCAAGCGAACCATCCAGATTGTATCGGGCAAGAGCAAAATCATCGCTGTTGATCCAAGAGTAGCCGACCAAAGCAATTTTCCCTTCGTGATATGTCGTAGCGTTCGCAATGTCCGTGGAAGAACCAATCGGAGTGGTGACTCGACCGTCACCGTCAAAAGTGGTGTCGAGCGAACCGTTCAAGTTCAATCGAACGAGCTCAAAGTCATATTGCCCTTCAATATTACTGCTAAAACCTGTCAAAATTACTTTTCGCGTTACACTTCCGCTTGCCTGAATCAGCATCCCGGTGGCTCCCCCGTAGGATGAACCGACCTGTACAGTTACTTTCCCATCGCCGTCAAAAGAGGTGTCGAGTGAGCCGTCCAAATTGTAACGGGCGGCCGCAAACTTGTTGGTTTGACTAGATCCACCAACGACGATTCGATCGGGAACTCCTGTTCCCGGATTTCCAGGCAGAAGTCCTACTGCTGTCGCGTAACTTTGCAAGGAACCACCCTCAATGTTAGTTATTACAATGCCGTCAGTATCAAATGAAGAATCAAGCGAACCATCGGAGTTATATCGGACAATGGCAAAGTTAGCGAGCCCGATCGGACGAGCGGTGCCTACGACCAGAATCTTGGTTCCCTGAAGCATTACTGCAGAAGCTCTATCAGTCCCAGCACTAACTGTGGTAGTCACTACGCCGTCGGTGTCAAAAGTGTTGTCAAGCGAACCGTCTATGTTGAGGCGAACGAGAGCAAAAAACTCTCTAGTACTGGTAATACGCGATCCCGCAACAATGATCTTCCCATCTGGCTGTATTGCCATTGAGCTAGCAACTAAGCCAGGAATGATCGATGTAGTCATTCGTCCGCCGAACCCAAATGAAGAGTCCAACGAACCGTCCGTATTGAACCTAGTCACGGCGAAGTCACTCACAATCGTGCCTGCGACAACAATCTTGCCGTCTGTTTGAACTTTCACGGCGGCGATTTCGCCCCTCGACAAAAATACGTCAAAACTTCTTCCCGATGTCCAGATCGAGGTGTCGAGCGAACCATCGGTGTTGTAACGCGCCACTACTGCACCGTTGCTACTGGTCCCGGCGACAATTAGTTTGCCATCCGGCTGAACCGCAACAGCGTATGCTCCATCGCTACCACCGCCAAAACCCCATCGTGCTATGCCTCCTTGAGCAAAAGTCGTATCAAGGTCGCCCGGCACAGCTCTGACGCTTTGCCATAGACTCATCGTGGCGAAAATAATTGCGATAGTTGTAATGATCTTTGATTTCGTATTCATTGCCATATATCCGTAACCCTTGATTCGACGATCCGCAAAAACTGCTTCCTATTTGTTCAAACAAGTCGCCTTGTTGTTCTGTCGAAAATTCCGATAGTTGCCAAAATCAATCGAAAATAGCGATGAAGATAAGGACTAGTTTTGTGCGAAAGAGGCTTGAGTCTATTTCCGAACAAGTTTCGCTCGACCCTTGCATTATTTTGGTATTTTTACTGAGTTCCTCCGCCTTTTCGGTTTCTCTAGAGGTTCCTTTAGCCAATTCATACTCTTTGTAAGATAGCTCTGCTATTACCCTTGCCTTATCCGCATTTTCGCAAGCCAGGCCTTTTCTTCCGCCGTCGAAAAGAATCGATTTAAGCGGCAAAAACCCTCCACCACAAACAGAAGACATCCCAAGAGCAACAGTCCGGTTCCAAATGCTTTTCGACAGCCACCATTATTTGCAACAATGTTAGCCGACGACGCTAGCGACACCGATGGATTCAAAGTCGGAAATAGATCGCCTAACGGCTACCACAGACTTTCACCAGTTCTAATCCCTTTATCGTTCGGTGACAGCTGACCGTTACGGAACATGTCCAGAACCTGAGCCACTTCAAAAGGCCCAAGTTGCCGACCGTTTTTATGAATGTAGATCGGCATTAAGTCTTCCGCCGAGGCACAGCTACCGTGCTATTCAGTAACGACTTTGCACGATTTCAGCGCGACCGACATATCGTCCTCGAAAACACCCGATACAGTCACGATCGAATCGGCCGTGATCTTTGCAAATGCCGCTTTGTCTGCATCGCTGAATTGACAACTCAACATGAACATCAAGTCTCCGCCCTTTTGGCTTAGCGACAAATATCCGGTTTCCGTGGGTCCTTTCGGCATTAGCGGAGAGCTTCCGACCCAACCTTTTACAATAATTGTTTTGCCTGAATACTTGGCCTTAGTTGCGTCCTTCGATTGCAAATACTCGGCACGCAATTCACCAACCGGAATTGCCGTTTCGGTAGCTGTCTTTGGGGAACCGCACCCAGCGATCGCGAAAATGAAAACGAAAAACAAAATGTAATTTCTCATGTTCATTCCCCTAAATATCTACAAAGTCGCCGCCCTGCCTAGCCCGTTCCTGAACACGAACATTTGTCGGTCTGGTGCTAGGAACGATATCGCCCACGACCTTCGCAAAGATCTTGCCCATTTCAGCAATGAGGGAGCCAACAGCATTTGCCGGAGGAGGCAGTTTCTCGACAAGCTTTCCGAGACTTTGCATCGCAGTTCCATAAGCCTTCGCCGCTCCCACCGGATCCGTTCGAGGATCAAAATTCCTGATACGCCTGATGTCGTTGACTAACTTATAGCTGTCGTCGTACAAGCTTGCGTAAGCGAGCGGCGTCGAGATAGCGTTTTTGATCACGCCGATCTTCCCCCTCAAAGCTCGTACTTTGTCTGCGTAAGGCCCGAATTCGGTCGCGAATTCGACGACCGAGAGTGAGTTGTCCAATTCGTCAAGCTCGCCTTCAAGCATCTCAAGCGTTTTTTTCGCTGAGTTGCTCACTGGGCCGCATATTGCGTGTCCGGCCAATCGCGGATCTTTACAAATCGTCCAACTGATCGGTTTGAATACTTCGTCTGCTAGATCGCCCATAAAATTCTCCTCCCATGATCACGAATGTTGACTAAAACCCAGCCGACCGATTCGTGTAATATGCTTCCGATTTCGGAGTCGCAGATTGGCACATAATATTCGTGGCCCACCAATTGTGGGTCTTTGCAGCTCGTGAAAACAACCGATCTCGCTAGCACTCCAGTCAAAACAAGTTCCGAGCAAGGACAGCGTTTGGTGCAACGAAAATCCTGAAGCCTCGGATCATCACTTAGTAATAACGACTCCGGTGTTGTTAAAATCGTAGAATTCTAAATTGATTTTCTCGCTACCTTTGTTCATCTCGACATAGTAGCGGTCGCCCGACTGGTCAAATTTTCCCAACTGCCAACCCTGTGCTTTGAGAGCGTCGGTGTAATTTTTCGTAACTGTCTTTTTGTCGTCCTTGTGAACGGCTCGAAACTCATTAGGCTCGCTTTTCCAAACGACGGTGTTTTCTTTGACCGGCAAGTTCATCGCCGACCAAGGTGCTGTCATCGGCACGGCCGTGACCTCGGGTTTCCAGCCGCAGCTGAACATCAATAGGGTGAAGAGGGCGATTCCCAAATTTGTAATCAATATTCTTTTCATAAAATTCCTCCTGGTTGGTCCGGTCTAGAATCCTGTCAAGGAATTTCCGTAAAATGCGTCCGACTTGGGTGTCGCGGCGTTCCATTTATCGACCGATCCCATAACTTTCACCGGCACAACGATCCTGAAATTTGTAAGGAACATCTGATCGGACCAGACATTTCGAGCGATCCATCCTTTACTGTCGATTGTGAAATTCAGCTC
The DNA here is from genome assembly GCA_016720705.1 of Chloracidobacterium sp. Classification (NCBI taxonomy): domain Bacteria; kingdom Pseudomonadati; phylum Acidobacteriota; class Blastocatellia; order Chloracidobacteriales; family Chloracidobacteriaceae; genus Chloracidobacterium; species Chloracidobacterium sp. The sequence goes on from JADKKB010000007.1 coordinate 461,803, forward strand.
ACGCACCTGCGTGCCGCGGTGAAATATCTTTGCGGTGTATTCGCCCGGCTTGTCACGGGTGAAAAATGATTTGGGAAATCGTTCCCTCTGCGATTTTTCGTTCTCGACCATAAACTTGTCCCAGTTGAAAAGCCATTGCCTGTATTTGCAGACCTCGGGTTTTTCATAACAGCCCTCGCCGCGTTCAAAGAGAGGAGTGATCGCTCCGCCGTCGTCCGTCGAGGCAATCTCCTGATTACCGAAATAAAGCCGAGCCTCCATATCCTTGCCGTCTAGGTTTCCCTTAAACCACATGTAAACGTTCGGTTTCAGCGCACTCTCAAAACTGTCGTTATATTGAAATCCGACATACCCGGTCGGTAGCAGCCAATCGTTATCCGTATAGAAAAGAAACGAATTCTTGTATTTCGGGTCACCGGGGAAAAGTGGATGTTTGGCTATCTTGAATTTGCCCTGAAAAATGATCTCATTGTTCTTTGTATTGACGATCTTTAGACCGTACGTTCCCGTGGTTACAGTCGAGGTTTTATCAAAGTCCTGTGAAAAGTCACTCGAAATGCGGACAGTTTGATCGGCTCCTCCGCTGCCGAACCGAAGTGGTTCAGTGAACCAAGGCGTGCCATCCGCATTTGTCCACTCGGCGTTGTAACGCAGATTTACGCTGTTATCGAAGAAAACATTGAATTTCACGGTCGGAATCCAACTGCTGTAGTTATCCTGCTTGGGAAATTTCCAATATCGGCTCTCGGTTCTAACGTTGATCTCTAGCGAATCGCGCAGTAAGCGTGGGATGGAATCAGCCTTGGGAGGTGAGAGTACATCAAATCCGCCAACTGCTCGGCCTGTGCTTTGGTCCTTTTCAGCGGGATTCGGTGTTTGTTCCGTCTTTGGTTGCTCTTTTTTTATCTTTGGTAGCTTAATTGTAAACTGGGCCATTGAAATGCCGCAAAAAGATAGCCAAACCAGCACAACTAAGGGCAGTAAGCCGACAGATCTTTCTCTCATATTTCTCCTTATACATACACGAAATCCCTATTCAGAACGGGCTAAGTCGTGTTAGAATCGTCCGATAGCAAAGTTAAAATAAGTGTACGGCCGTTATATGTATCCAGTCCTTTGAACGCGGCGAGATATTTCTTAGAAAGTTATTAGACGTTGTATGTCGTTGGGAATAAACAGCTTTCAGTTCGGTGAATTTACTTTAGACTCCAGTGAGCGAATTTTATTTCGAAATGGACGGCCGGTTGCACTGACGCCAAAGGCGTTCTCGCTATTAGTAACGTTGCTCGAAAGCCGCGGGCACCTTGTCGAAAAAGAGCACCTTATGGAGGCCGTTTGGGCTGGCAGTTTCGTCGAACAGGGAAATCTGACGTTCACTATTAATCAGCTACGAAAAGCTCTTGGCGATAATTCACAGAACCCCCGTTTTATTGAAACCGTACCGCGTCGTGGTTATAGATTCATTGCTGGGGCGAGCACAAACCTGGAGCAAGATGGAATTGCGAACCGAACGGTGCCGCCTGCGGCAATACATGGGACAAATCGGCAAGCATCACGCAAACGGCGTTCAGGGGTCTTTGCTCTCTGCCTTGCATTACTGATCACTCTTGCATGGTATGCGGTTGGCAGTCTCGGAAAGGCCGATCATCTGGACCCGATCATGTCGGCACCTTTCAAATCCGAAGCATTTTCAAGATCCGGAAACGTTCGTCACGCCGTGATCTCACCTGACGGTAAGTTCGTTGTTTATTCACGTGAAAGCGGCACGAAACAAAACCTATGGGTACGGAACCTCGCGACTGCCGAAAATATACAGGTGACACCCCTGTCAGACGATCATTATTTGGGACTCGCTTTCTCGAGAGATGGTTCATACGTATATTTCGTACGAAAGGCGGCGGCGGACGATGCTCAGACAGCGATCTATCGGGTTGGGGCGTTTGGTGGAATTCCCTCGAAAATTGTCGAAAAGACCGAGGGTTGGATAAGTCTTTCACCGGATGACCGCCAAATATCGTTTGTCCGCTGCCTTTACTCAGACGCCGATTTTTGTTCTCTTTTTGCTGCAGATATTGACGGCACTAATGAACGCAAGATCGTATCCAGGCCACGTCCAAATCGCATCAGCGCTAATCAGTTTTCACCCGACGGCAGATCTATCGTCTTTGCATCGGGGCAATCTAATAACGGCGTAGGAGATTTTCAGCTCTTTCAAACTGATCTGTTTGCCGGTGATGAGCGGGTTATAACGAGTCGCGGATTCTTTAATATCAAAAGCATTGTATGGCTGCCTGCCGGTGATGAATTGCTGTTCGTGGCAATGGAAGCGTTGGATCGAAACGCCAAAATATGGCAGCTGTCCCCGAAAACGCGAAGTGCCAAACCATTGACAAATGATACGGATAACTATGGAGCGATCAGTCTCGATAACAAGACATCGCGGATGGTAGCCACTCAGGTCACAAATAGCTTTCGGTTAAGTCGAACAATTGGGGGACAGACAACCGAACTTGTTGCGGCCCGTGCATTTGGGTTCTTTCCTAATGGAGACATTGTCTATCAGGCAGACGACAGTAATATTTGGTCAATTAATGGTCAGGGCGGAAGCCAGAGCCAGTTGACTAGTGATCCGGCAAGTGACATTTTCCCGCGGGTGTCCCCCGATGGCAAATTTATCTACTTTTCGTCAAACCGTTCCGGATCAAACCACTTATGGCGAATGAACTCGGACGGGACCGATCAGATCCAGTTAACTCAAAACGAAGGCGGCCAGCCCAGTTTTGTGTCACCGGACGGAAAATGGGTCTATTATGTCTCAGCCTTTCGATTCAATCTGTGGAGGGTTGCCAGCGAAGGAGGCGAAGAAATGCTTGTGAATGAACGGAAGATCGTCGAACCCGCACTCTCCCCGAACGGAGAATTGGTAGCATATTTCTTTAAGGACAAAAAATGGCAGATCGGTATTCTGGATATCCGTAACAACCGGCAGATTAAGGTTCTCGACTACGCCGAAGGAAAATCGCGTCCGGTCAAACTCACTTGGTCTGTAGATGGACGCTCGATCAACTATGTCTCATTTGTAAACGCGAGGAACTCCCTTTGGCATCAATCCTTTGATGAAAGTAAGCCCAACTTTCTGGCTGATCTCGGCGAGAAAGAAATCACTGATTTCTCGCTCTCACCCGATGGAGTCGGGTTCGCCAGTATCGGCGGTAAATGGGTTTACGACGCCGTCCTGATCGAAGGGCTAAGATAACTTCTGACTTTTGGAATCCACGTGGAGCCGAACTACGGACTCGACGTGGTGTGTCTGGGGAAACAGGTCAAGCCCGACGATCTTGTCGATCCGATAGCCTGCATCGAGCAATATTCTCAGATCACGAGCCAATATCGACGGTTCACAGGAAACGTACGAGATCTCCTTCGGCCGCAGATCGGCAATCTTTTCGATCGTGCCCTTTTCCGCTCCGGAGCGTGGCGGATCGATCAATATGAAATCGGTCGATGCAAGATTGCTAGAGTTCAAAAAGTCACGAACCCCTGCTCGCCGAATCTCGATATTCTTACGTCCTGCACGGGCCGCATTCCTCTTGGCAAACCCGACGGCAACGGAATTGTCTTCGACCCCGATAACATTTCTAAATTTTCGCGCGAGCGGCAATGCAAAAAGACCTACGCCACAATAAAGGTCAAGTGCCGTTGAACCGGACGCTCCGCCGACTGCGAACTCAATAAGTTTGTCGGCGAGAAACCGGTTTGCTTGAAAGAAACTCCGCGCGGAAAATGAATATTCCTCCCCGGCGACCGTCGCGGTTATTTCTGATGTCGGCTCGGCCATCTCATTCGAGAATGTCGATGATTGACCACCGTCCCCGCAGACAGCATCCATCTCGGCCGTATCATCCCAAAGCATTGCCCAGTCGATCTGTTCAGTAATTTCTTCGAGCAATAATTGGGTTTCAGAGGTCAGGATCGGACATTTGTCGACATTTACCACATCGTGCGAGTCGCGGCGAAAATAACCAACAGCTTGTTCGATTCGGTCAAGATGCCATTTTGCCCTGGAGCGATATCCGAACTCTTGCGGGCTCGCGATAACATCGATACTTTCGATGTCGATCTTACCGATGCGGTGCAGACAATCACGAATTATATCCGACTTGGCCTGGAGTTGTCCCGGATAAGCGATCTGCTGAAAGTCGCATCCGCCGCACACGCCAAAATACTCGCATAACGGCGATACGCGGGTAGCTCCCGGAACGATAACGGATACGATGTCCGCAAACGCCGTTTTGTGCTTAATATGGCTGATCCGAACTCGCACTTGATCGCCCGCCGCCGCTAGCGGCACAAAGACTGTCAAATTTTCCGCAAATGCGAGCCCGAAACCGCGAGGAACGATCTTCTCGATCGTTACGTCGAGTTCTTCACCTAGATTATATTTATGACTCAAGCTACGTTTTCAACCTCGATCTCGATTCCGCCGACAAATCCGGCGAAGAGATTATAGATAAGTGCCCCGATAGCACCACCGACGAACGCCATCAAGGTGTAGATCACCGGCAACGCGATCATTACGACGATCCCCATAACGATCCCGCCTCCGCCAAGCATCAAGCCGGCATCGCCCCTTGCACCGGCAGCTCCAATGAGCGAAAAGATAATTATAAACAGCCCGTACGGTACCGCTATTAGTAAACTAATGACAAATGCCATCGCTGCATACATTTTTGCGACCGAAAGGACGCCAAGCTTTTTGATCCTAAGTGTGCTCATTATCGAGGTCTCCTTTTGTGATTTTTTAAAACTCGATTTGATTATCACACGAAACTATCGAAATGGACTCATTAACGCTTTAGATCGAAATTTCCCTCTTCCAGAATACGGCGCAGAGTAAATAGGTCCTCATCACTCGTGTACGAAATCACAAAACAGATCGCGTGCCCGTTGCGGATCATTGCGTACATTCGCTTTTTACCCTCGATCGATGTCGTATCAAGAAACGCGAACTGAGCGGCTCCAAGTTGTTCGGCGTCAGTTTCGGAATACTGAAAATCAGGCGGTAGTTTCATCGAACGATAAGTCGCACGGATCGCGTCAATGTAGTCGACGGCGTCCTTGATCTGCGGATTCGGCCTGAGATCCTCGGTGGATATGCGGACTATGGAGTTGCCGTCGGATCCGGGCATTGACCGATACGCCGTCAAAAGTATTTTGACGCGCTTGAGTGCGTCATTTACCTTGGCCTGGCCCATTGGCGTAAGAGTCGCCGGGGCCTTCAAACTGAGGTCAAATCCCTGGGCTTTCATTGTCTGCTCGAAATCGTCGCCCGGAATGAGCCAAGACATCGGAAATTCGACCTCGAATCGGTAGGCGGTGTTGGTGTAGGTTCGTCCGACGACCGAACCTTTTTCATCATCCGGCTTTTTGCTTTCATCGGACGGAACGGTCGCCAACGGCTTTCGCGGAGTCGGTCGCGGTTTGATCTGCGCGAGTGATGTGACGGCAAACGCTGCAATCAGGACGAAAATAGTCAAAATTTTAATCATAAATAAAACAAGCCGAACCGTGGTATACCCGATTCTTCGCGTAATCGTTTGAGGAGCATTAGCTCGAACATATTGGCATATGCCTCTGGTTCCATACTCTTTTTATACTCTTTGAGTTGGGTAGCGATCTGCTTTTTCAAACTGTTTAGATGCTCAGGATCCCAATTTGTCACCATCGAACGTTCGAGTAATTTTTCTATATCCAAAAGCGTGCCGTCGATCGCCTCGAATTGATCGGTCAGATTGCCCTTTAATTCTTCGAGTCGGTTGATCGATCGCTCGATATCCTCAGTTAAACCGGGCGTGCGGCAGGCACAAAGGGCGGCGATCGCATCAGCGATATGGCCCGCGATCTGTTCCATCGAAAACATTTCATCGGCACGGCTAGTCGCCTCACCGACAGTTTTTCCCGCCTGGGAGCGTGACCATTCTGCAAACTGAATTTCGACCTCCTCGCGACAATAGAAAAGACTCTTGATCGAACGCGTACCCGCAGGTTGCTTGTCAAAGACATTAAACACCGATTCGATCGACCTGATAACGATATGCAGTGGGATGCCCCGTTCCTGCCAGGCCTCGATCAGAGCCCAATCCAGCGGACTCAGGAAAAGATTCTTTGCCCGCCGCCGGATAAACGTGTCTTCGATCTCGGTATAGTAATTGTAGTAGTTCAAGAAGTTGCTGCCTCGGTCAATGTGAGCTCGCGGGCGATTTGTCGCCTTTTAAGTCACACTAACTATTCGATCTTTACTAATTAGTTGAAATGCTACGCAAGCCAAGGGTCGAAGTCAAAAATCACTCCGAATTATGCTAATCTAAGGCCAGTATGGCAGAGCGTCGCGACAAATTTGAAACCTCGTCGGGCATTGAATTGCCCAATGATTTTAACCCTCAGAATACGACCCCGATCGACTATGAAGCTGATATTGGCCGTCCGGGCGAATTCCCCTATACTCGCGGTGTCCGTAACAATCTCTATCGCGGCCGATTTTGGACAATGCGCCAATACGCGGGTTTCGCAACGGCTGAGGAGTCGAATCATCGTTACAAATATCTCCTTTCGCAGGGCACGACCGGCCTGAGCGTCGCTTTTGATCTGCCGACGCAGATCGGACTCGATTCCGACGATCCGCTTTCGAAGGGTGAGGTCGGAAAGGTCGGTGTAGCTATCGATAGCTTAGACGATATGCTGACGCTCTTTGACGGTATTCCGCTCGATCAGGTCTCGACCTCGATGACGATCAACGCGACGGCCTCGACGCTCTTATGTCTTTATCTGGCGGTCGCCCGCAAGCAAAATGTCGCCTTTGACAAGGTCAGCGGAACGATCCAAAACGACATTCTAAAGGAATACATTGCCCGCGGCACGTATATTTACCCACCCAAACCGAGTCTCAGGCTGATCACGGACACATTTGCCTTCTGTGCGGCCGAGGTACCGAACTGGAACACCATCTCGATCTCGGGCTACCATATCCGAGAGGCAGGCTCAACGGCGGCTCAAGAGATCGCATTTACACTTGCTGACGGCATCGCCTACGTTCAGGCAGCGATCGATGTTGGGCTAGACATCGATGATTTTGGGCCGCGGCTTTCGTTTTTCTTCAACGCTCATAACGATCTGCTCGAAGAGATAGCTAAATTTCGCGCCGCCCGTCGACTGTGGGCCCGAATAATGAAAGACCGATTTGGAGCTAAGAACCCCAAGTCGCTGATGCTCCGCTTTCACACTCAGACCGCTGGTTCGACGCTTACCGCTCAACAGCCGGAGGTAAATATCGCACGGACCACGATCCAGGCACTCGCCGCTGTGCTGGGCGGCACCCAGTCACTGCACACTAATTCGATGGACGAGGCACTTTCGCTGCCAACCGAGAGTGCCGCCCGTATCGCCCTGCGTACACAACAAGTTATCGCAAATGAATCCGGCGTTGCCAACACGGTCGATCCGCTGGCGGGGAGTTACGCCATTGAGCAACTCACGACCGCACTGGAAAAGATCGCCGTCGATTACATCGAAAAAATAGACACAATGGGCGGAATGCTCCGCGCCATCGAAACGGGCTATGTCCAGAGCGAGATCCAAGACGCGGCCTATGATTACCAAAAGGCCGTCGAGTCAGGCGATGCGGTTGTTGTCGGTGTCAACCGATTTCAGATCGACGAAAAATCGCTGATACCGATCCTACGGGTCAACGAGCAGATCGGGCGCGATCAAGTTGAACGCCTTCAAGCTGTCAGGGCTAAACGTGACAGCATTGCCGCGGACAGATCACTGAAACGCATCGCGGAGGCCGCATCGGGCGAAGAAAACCTGTTGCCGCACATTCTTACGGCCGTCGAATACTTCGTTACAGTCGGCGAGATCAGTCACGCTCTCCGTGCTATCTGGGGCGAATATCGCGAGAATCTCACAATTTAGTTCGCTGGCCCAAAATCCCTTTTTTACTTCAGCAAAATTTTCTGCTGACAAACTTCGTTTAACTGTGTTATTCTCACAAATGGCCGTTTTGTTCGGCTTTACGAGCGTATTTTCTATCGACTTCCCACACAAGGCGTTCTGTACGCAATATGGACAAAATCAACGAATTCCTCAAATCACTACTCTCAACCTGCAGCGAAGAACTTCATCTGGAGCCCGAGAAGAATCCATATCTCGTCTCTGTCTCCGGTGCCACGGACGTGACAAATGTCCCGCTTTTGGGTACGCAGATCAGTATGATGGTATTTCCACTGATCCCGCCCGAGACCAAGGCGGCTTTGCCGCACAATACCGAGGTCGAATTTGTTTACAGTAACGAACTCGGCAACTTCGGGTTCCTCGTTCAAAAGTCGCCGGCGGGATTCAACGTCACCATCCGGCCGATGCTCAGTGATGTGTCGCCGAATATCACTATGCGGGACACGCTTCCGACTCAGGCACCGACGATTCCGATGCCGGCCGAAGTGCCTTTTCCGGCTGTTGAACCGCAAACTCAGATCGCCCCGGAACCAAACGCCAGTCAATACGTTTTTGAAAGTGCATCAGCTGGCGTCGAATACAATCCTGATGTGTCAGTTCTCACTGACATCAGTACCGAACTGGTCCTAGACGATCCGGTCGCTCAGTCCGCAGACAATATCGTGTTTGACTCACCTAACATTGAAGTCGTATCAGTTAGCGATCCGGAATACACGACAGTGTTCTCTGACTCTGCGGGTTATGAACCTCCCGCTCGCCGCGACGATTTTACGGGTGAATACATCCCGCCAACATTTGATCAGCCGGCACCGGCAGCGATCGAGCCACCTCAACCCCCTGTGGCCGCCGTTCCGCCGCCGTATGAACCGCCGCCGCAAATGCACCCGCCAACCCCGCCGCAGCCTCCGCCGAGCCAGATCGGGTTCGCACCGTCAGTAAGCGATCCACAAATGGCCGCCCGGATGGATGCCCTTTTCGTCAAAATGTCCGAGGTTGGTGCGTCTGACCTGCACATGTCTGTGAGCGTGCCGCCAATGGTGCGTCAAGACGGCAAGATGAAGCCGCTCGAATCCGCCGAAACAGTTTTGACCCGCGAGACGATGCAAGCGTTGCTGATGTCGATAATGCCTGCGAGAAACCAGCAGGAGTTTGCCGAACGCAGTGATACCGATTTCGCTTACGAGATTCCGGGACTTGCCCGCTTCCGCTGCAATATCTATATGGATCGCAAAGGAATGGGTGCGGTGTTTCGCATCATTCCGTCTAAGATCCTGACCGCCGAGCAACTCAACTTGTCCAAAGCAATAATGGATCTGTGCTCGCTGTCTAAGGGCCTCGTAGTAGTAACCGGTCCGACGGGTTCCGGAAAGTCGACGACCCTGTGCGCAATGGTCGACTCGATCAACAAAAGCCGCGAAGACCACATCATCACCATCGAGGACCCGATCGAGTTCGTTCACGAAAATCAAAAATGCCTCGTCAATCAGCGCGAGGTGCACAATCACACGGACTCGTTCAAGAATGCCCTGCGTGCCGCTCTCCGTGAGGATCCGGATATCGTTTTGGTCGGTGAAATGCGTGACCTCGAGACCATCTCGATCGCGATCGAGACTGCCGAAACGGGCCACCTCGTATTCGGCACGCTCCATACTACGACTGCCGCATCCACGGTGGACCGCATCATCGACCAGTTCCCTGCCGATCGGCAACAACAGATCCGCGTTATGCTGTCCGAATCGCTTAGAGGCGTAATTGCCCAGACATTATTGCCAAAGAAGGGCGGCGGCCGTGTCGCAGCACTCGAAGTTCTGATCGTCACGCCGGCGATCAGCAATCTCATCCGCGAGGGCAAGACGTTTCAGATACCGTCAGCGATGCAGACCGGTAAAAACCTCGGAATGGTTATGCTCAATGACGCCCTATTCGAACACGTCCAAAATGGCTCGGTCGAACCAAGGGATGCATACGTCAAATCAGTGGACAAGGCAAGTTTCGAAACGATGCTGACGCGAGCAGGCATCTCGCTTTAAGATGACGATGTGATCAGCAATGGGCACAATTACGTCGTTCGGACAACTATATTCCACCGCGTCGACACTAAGGTGTAAATAGTGCGGCATCGCTTGAGGCCAAACGGCGCGTTTCTATAAGATTCGCCCTCATCAGTATATTCCGAATATTTCGGCCGCTATTGCATTTATACAAATCGTTAACGAGAGAGGACGATCGACGTTATTGTCAGTCGGCCATTTTTTGGGATTACATTGTAAGCAATGAACTTGGTCGAATTTGCCCGAAAACTTGTCGAATCTCCGGCAGAGAGCCGGCAATTGATTTTGCTCGCTCAGCCCGCGAGTCCCGCCCAGATGGCGGCGGCACTTCAGGAAATTTGTTACGAGGCTTGGACACACGACCCGCAAAAAGTAGCATCCGTCGTCGATGTGCTTGATGAATTGGCGACGGTTTCGGGCGAAAAAGTCGTTAGTGCTTATGCTAGTTGGGCTCGAGGCATTAGTTGTTTGGTCGACGGACGGCTCGAATCAGCGATCGAGCGGATCAATGAATCCGAGGCAGTCTTTATGTCGCTGGAGATGACCGGACTTGCCGCGGGAACGCAAACAGGCAAACTGTATGCCTTGGCGATGCTCGGTCGATACGAAGAGGCGGTCCAGTGCGGCGTGTCCGCCCGCGAGATATTTGTCGAACACAACGATCAATACTCTGCCGGCAAGATCGAACACAATATCGGCAATCTGTTTTGGCGACGAGACCTCTACCGGGAATCCGAACCGTTTCTCGAATCCGCCCACCAACGGTTTACTTTGATCGGCGACCAGAGGCAGCTTGCTATGGTCGAAAATTGTCAGGCATTTGTGCATTCCCTTCAAAATCGATTTCGCGATGCTGAGCGACTATATAGCCAAGCCCTGACCCGTGCGGAATCACTCGGGCTGACCGTCACAGCGGCGGAGATCGAAACCGGCCTTAGCAATCTCTACCTGCTGGAGGGAAAGTATGACCTTGCACTCAAATATATGGAGTGTTCGAGGCAGAAGTACGATTCGCTCGGGATGCCCGCGCAGTCGGTAAATTGTGAATTGGAGATCGCAGACATATATCTCGAACTAAATCTGCTCAACGAAGCGACAGCTTGCTATGGCCGCTGTGAAAAAAACTATACGGAGTTAGGTATGCAGGCAGAACTTGCCCGGTGCCTTAAAAACCAGGCGGTTGCCCTTTTTCGTTCCGGACAAATCGCAACGGCGCAGCAGAAATTGGAACTCGCTGAAGTGCTTTTTGATCGAGAAGGCAATGACGTATCGTTGGCGTCGGTCAATTTGGCCAAAGCAGCGATCGAACTTGATCTTGGCGAATTTGAACTGGCCGAAGCTAATGTCAAGACGGCTCTTGACGCGTTTCGTCGCGGTGAGAATTTTCGGCTCGAACTTAATGCCCGTTGGCTATTGGGCGAGATCATGCGATCTTCCGGGCGAGATGCCGAATCACTCCTTGAATTGCAAAATACGCTTCAGGCGGCAACCGGAAACTCAAGGCAGGTCGAGTACCTTTGCAGAACGTCGATAGGGCGATTAACCAAAGATCCGACGCATTTCGAGGCTGCAGTCGAAATCGTGGAATTGTCACGCTCATCACTGAATTGCGACGAACTGAGAACATCATTCTTTGCTGACAGGCTCTTGCCATATGAGGGTTTAGTTGAGATCTGTCTTGCTGAGCGAGACTATTTGTCAGCATTTCGATGGCACGAGAGATCTCGCGGCCGCTCGCTTGCCGACGGAGTCCGCTCGCATGACGATACCGAAAGTAGCAAACAAATGCTTGTGATCCGCGAGGAGTTGAACTGGCTCCACGCTCGGCTAAACCGAAGTTCGCTGTCTGGGGCTGAGGAGCGAAAGCAGATCGGCGAATTGCGTCAATTGACCGCTCGCCGCGAAAACGAATATGCCGAGCTTCGGCGACGAACATTTTCAAGCAATGAAACGGCTATGTCCTCGGGCACAAATGTTGACATTCGCCGATTACAAGAACAACTTGGCGATTCGACTTTTGTCGAATTCGCTTCGATCGCTGGCCGGATCACCGCATTTATTGTGACGAGTGATGGGTTCGAAGCGGTCGCTAATTACGCCGACGAAAATAAGATAAATGAGCTAATTCGGCAGTATCTGTTTCAGTTAAATACCGGCAGGATCATCGACAGGCTCTCACCTGCAAGTCGTCGAATGGCTCAGGAGCGAGCGGATAGGATCGGCCATCTATTGTATCAAGAGTTGCTTGGTCCGCTGGGCAACCTGACGGAAAAAGGTCAACTGATACTTTCTCCGGCAGGAATGATGCATCGACTGCCTTTCGGAGCTCTGATGAAAGACGGGCGATATCTGACCGAATCCCAAATCGTTTCGTACGCGCCAAGTGCTTCAATTCTTAGCCGGTGCCTTGAAATGGCGTCCGCGGATACGCGAAGTGCTTTAGTGATCGGTGTGCCGAGTATAACGACGCCCTTGGTGGCTGCTGAAATTGAGGCCGTTTCGTCGTATTTCGAAAAGCATCAATTGCTTTTCGGCTCCGATGCCACGGTCGAAGGCGTGAAGGCCAATATTCTGGGGAGCGGAGTCATTCACCTTGCGTGCCACGGAAAGTACAGAGCGGACAATCCGCGTTTTTCATCTTTGGTGTTGGATTGCGAAGAGTTATTTGCTAACGATATCGAGGACCTCCCTCTTGCGGGCTGCTTGGTCGTATTGAGTTCGTGCGACAGCGGAATCAATGAGATCGTCCGCGGCGAGGAGATGATTGGACTTACACGTTCATTTTTTGCGGCCGGCGCCGGTTCGCTGGTGATGAGTCTTTGGCGAGTTAATGACGGGATAACCACCAAGCTAATGACGTCATTTTACAGGCATCTTCGTGCCGGGAATGGAGTCCAATCGTCGCTTCGCTCATCCCAACTGGAGTTGCTCGACGGGGGCTTGCATCCCTATTTTTGGACACCGTTCATAGTGTCCGGCCGGCCATAAGAAATTATTTTGTGGCAGATGTATTTTTTGAATCAATTTGAGGACTAACGTAAAAGGGACTAATCTATTCAGAACGACATTCTCCCCATTACGAGGAAATCGGCCAATGAGACCTAAGTTATTTAGTAAGTTTTCGTCCATACTGGTATTGATTCTGGCGGTCTTTATCGGAACCGGCAACGGGCAAGATGACCTATCGCCGGTCTCAAACAATGAGATTATTGTAAAGCTAGGCCAGGCCGGAGATATTCAAGCGATCTTGACCCAATACGGGCTGTCGCTTCCGCAGCACGGGCAGATTGGCAACAAACCGATTTTTAGATTACGTGCAACTCAGGGTATTACTGTTAGCGAATTAATACCCCTGCTTCTGGCAGATCCGCTTCACCGTGTGGTGTTGGCTGAACCAAATTACACCGTCGGGTCTCCGAATGTAAGCAATTTACCCTGGAGTCTCGGCGGATCGTGGAGCATCGGCGGATCGTGGAGTATCGGTTCAGGCGTTAAGGGTTATTCCGTTCAGTGGATGCGCAGCCGGGTCAACCTCGATGTCGCTCACGCTGTGAACCGTGGACAAAATATCAAGATTGCGGTTATCGATACCGGAATCGACGTTCAACACCCTTTGTTTGCCGGAAAATTATTGCCTGGTTACGATTTTGTTGACCGCGACCACGATCCGTCTGAGGTTGGACTTCCGCATGTTGGAGCATTCGGCCACGGTACACATGTTTCTGGAATAATTGCGATGGTAGCCCCTGCAGCGAAAATAATCCCGATCCGGATATTGGATCAGGACGGAATGGGCGACATCTGGCGATTGGCCAACGCACTGATCTTTGCCGCAAACCCCGATGGCGACAACGCAACGGACGATGGTGCGGACATTATTAATCTAAGTCTTGGCACCACGCAGCAGGCACCACTGATCCGCAAGATACTTGACGCGATAACAAATGATGGACGCAATTCGGATGATCCGGACCTGCCGATGATCGTCCATCCAGGTATATTGGTCGTCGCCTCGGCCGGTAATACCGGCAACAACACACGCATCTATCCTGCCGCCGAAAATGACCTGCACGGGCTTATCGCCGTCGGTGCCAGTACGGCCGCCGACACCGTAGCCAGCTTTTCGACGCGCGGGTCATGGGTCGAACTTATGGCACCGGGTGAACGAATCGTAAGTTCCGTTCCGGGCGGCCGTTACGGTGTCTGGCGAGGCACGTCGATGGCAGCACCCGTCGTTGCTGGAATTTCAGCATTAGTCCGGAGTCGATTTTCGTCGATGTCGCCGAACGCAGTCTTCGAGCACTTACGTTCAACCGCAGCGACGTGCAACGGTGCGATCACCCGTCGAGTAGACGCAGGTGAAGCCGTGACCAATAATCCGTAACATTCATTTTTCGCGATCATAAATTCAGAGCCTTAAATTTGATTTGCAACCTCCGTTCGGGATCTTTCTGGGACAATAGATGATGCTCACCGACGAAGAATTGGTGATGGCTTGTCGCAACGGCGACGAATCCGCCTGGGAGGCCATTACCCTTAAATATCAGGCACTTCTATTCTCGATCCCGCGCAGGGCTGGTCTAAGCCGCGATCTGGCCTCGGACGTGCTTCAGGAAGTTTTCATTACGCTTTTCAAAAAACTTGACCAATTGGAAAAGCCTGAGTTTCTCAAAGCGTGGCTCGTCACGACTACCCGACACAAAACCATCCATCTGATCAAACGCGAGACACGAGGCCGTCCGATTTCCATCGACGATGACCTGCACGAGCAGGCCTTTGAAATACCTGACAAGTCGCCATTGGCCGACGAGACCCTGATCCGACTCGAGCGCGAAACACAGATCGAGGCCGCGTTTACGCATTTAGATGACCGGTGCCACCGACTATTGATGATGCTTTACTTGAATAGCGAGATTATTCCTTACGCCGAGATCGCCGAACACCTCCAACTGCCGTTGGGGAGTATCGGCCCGACAAAGGCACGGTGTCTGCAAAAATTATTAAAATTCATTCCATAACGATGCTACGGGTGTATTTTTTGACCAGTCAAAATGACTTAACCAATGAGATCGGAATTTCGCATCCGGCAATTGTATGAGGCACATTGAATTACCACAATTTTTGGACAGTTTCGACGGCGTGTCGCCAGCGACATTGAATAATAGCATTGCCGACCATATAGCCCTCTGTCCGGATTGCAGCGGCACGTATCATAAGTTAATTGATCTATACGCATATCCCCGCCCGGTTGCCAGCGAGATCGTCCCGCAGGCCGCAACCGCAAGGATCTTAAATATTTTTCAGCGTCGCCCTCAAAGCCAAGAACCGGCAAAGCTCGTAATCAATATCGCTTCTCTTATATTCGACGATTGGCAAACACTTGTGCACGAAAGATTTTCAGGTTTCGATTCCCGACAACTTTTGTTCCAGGCAGGCGAATTCGAGATCGACATTCGGATAGACATTAGCGGCAGCACTTGTGCACTTGCCGGGCAGATCTTTCCGGAACTCGCAGATGCGTTGATAAAGGTCGAATCAGGCCAATATGTCCGTGAGGTTCAGACCAGTAGTTTTGGCGAATTTTATCTAGACTCGCTTCCAGTTGGCGAGTACACGCTGAGTATCACTGCGGGTGATGTCAGCCTGCGGATCGAAAAAGTCCCCTTGACCCACTAGAAGCGAGCGGCATCTCGGATAGTATGCCGCTCGTATTTTTTCCGCTAACTTCACTTCGGTAGATTCCGCCTAAGAACTGTATTTGACGCGGCGCCCAGCCGTGCTCCCAAATTGATGTAACAATATTTTTGTGTATTGTTGTATTTTCTTAAACACTTCCGTGACTTAACCTTAGAGCGGAACGTTTGCGATCCCGCCTATTCAAACAAATGAAAAAAGAAGATAAAGAGACCATTCGCAAAGATCGCCGCACCTTTTTGTCGATCTTACCTGTCGGAGTGATCGGAATCGTCGGAGCGTCGATGACGCTTGCTGCGAAAAGATCACTGGAACCTGCCCACGGTACGGTAGCTGAGGAGTCGTGGAAGACCTTAAGCGAAGCTGCTGAATTTGCCGGTGAAGAACCGATCGAAAAGACGATCTCGGTTACTTGTCGTTCGGGTTGGAGCAAAACCGTCGAGGATGTATCCGTCTATGTGCTACCGCAGCACGAGAACAAGGTACTCTCGTCGGTCTGTCCTCACGAGGGTTGCCCGATCGTTTGGGACGGCGAAACAAAAAATTTTCTTTGCCCATGTCACGACAGCTTTTTTAGCGATAGCGGACAGCGTCTCACCGGCCCGTCGACCCGCGACCTGACCGAATATGAATCGCGGATCGAGAACGGCAAACTTCAGATCAAAATAAAATAAGAGGAGACCAGAATGGCTGCAGAGTTCAATATTCAGAATTCGTGGTTCGGTCGGTGGATCGAACGTGAGACCGAGGTCAAATCGCTGATCTTCCGCATTTCGGGAGAGCCGGAGGACGGGGCGAAGGCCTGGGCACGCACTACGAGCGGCGTCCTCGCAATGTTGCTGATGATACAGATGATCACCGGCATTCTACTGGCATTCCATTACGTGCCGGCAGTAACGACTGCCTACACTACGGTCGCATTTATCGAATTGGCGGTTCGCGATGGGGCCTGGATTCGTTCGATGCACTATCATTCGTCGATTCTTTTGCCGATCGCCACCGGTTTGCACCTCCTGCAAATGATCATACGAGCAACGTACGCAAGCCAGCGAACGGCTTGGATATTCGGCATTGCTTTGTTGGCCCTCGCACTTGCCGCGGGAGCAACCGGCTATGCGTTGCCTTGGGATGCTAGAGCGATCAACGGTGTAAATATTGCCGCGAGTCTTGCGGGAAATGCACCGTTCTTTGGTGAGACCGCCCGGGCGTGGCTTATCGACGGTACGGCGATCTCGACGTTGACCTTGTCCAGATTTTACGGCCTGCACGTTTACGTGATCCCGACAATGGTCGTTGCCGCCGCGATATTGCGAGTCTTTGTTTTTGCGAAAGCCCCAACGAATGTAGACGAGCGAACGGTCGCCAATTGGGCACGCGGCCAATTTGCCAGAAATATGATCGTCGTCGGGGTCGCCTTTGCTGCGATGGCACTCTTTTCTAGCTCATACCCCGCCCCGTTCGGACCGCCGATCGCCGATACCGCAACATATTTACCCCGTCCCGGGCCACAATTTTTGTGGCTGTTCGAGATGCAGAAATATACAGACGGTTCGCTCGCGGCAGTTCTGGCGACGGGATTTCCGGCGTTGATCATCGGCGGGCTGATCGCGATACCGATTTTGATAACACGCCAGATCCGTTTACAGCGAATAGCGTTAATCGCCCTTTATGTCATCGGAGTCGGTGTTGCGACAACACTTACGGGCATTGCAATGTATCAGGACGCAAGCGAGCCTCGCATAGCCGAACAACTTGCCAAGCAGGAACGCGACGAATCTGTGTTTCGGGCCTCACAATTTCAGCCGCAAACGAATTTCGAATCCGGCCCCCATCACACAACGTCACCCGAAAACTCCAATATTGAAACAGCAAGCATGGATGTGATGGCTGAAAGTTCGCCGAATGCGATTCCGCCGGTGTATTCAACGAGTTGTGCGAAATGCCACGGTGCCGCCGGCGAAGGCACCAAAAAGTTCCCTGAGTTGATCGGCGTCACCTCCCGCGACGAAGATCAACTGACACCCGATCTCGTGCTTGCGATAATTAACGACCCAAAATCCGTCGGCCGCAGCACCAAAATGCCTGCATACCACGACAAACTTAGCGAAGCTGAGAAACAGGAACTCGTTTCCTGGATCAGATCTTTGAAACCCGAAACCGACAGCGAGGTGGAGCACACTGTGCAAACCGCCAAGGTTGATCAAAACAAATAAACAAATACAGGAGAAATCAAAATGCAAAACCCATCTCTAACCGGGTAAGACTAATTGTAGCCTCAGTTCCATTTATTATCATTCTCGCGGTGGTATTTGCGGCGGTTCCAAACGCCAAGATGGCAAAATACGCACCCATCGAGTCCAGTCCGATGATGTCAGACGGTGGTTCCGACTACGCGGCATCGTGCTCCAGGTGTCATGGCTCTGATGGGCGTGGCCAAACTGCCAAAGGTCGGCAGACACACGCAGGTGACCTGACAAAAAGCAATGTTACTGATGCAAAGGGCATAAGGATGATTAGCAACGGAAGCGGCGAAATGCCGGCATTCAAGAGCAGTATGACCCCGACTCAGATCCGTGAGGTTATGGCTTACTCACGCGGATTCCGGCGGTAACCGCTCGGATCACTTCAGCAATGTCACACCCGACAAGGAGTACTCGGACAGGAGGATTTATTTTATGAATTTCAATATTTTCAGGATCAAGTTGGTAGTTTTAACGTTTTTTGCCGGATCTGCGATCCTTGCATTTACATTTGGCCGAGACCTTGTCAGCACGACCAACGCTTCGATATCAGGACCGCCTGCCTCCCGCACGAGTGCTCCGGGCGAGCAAAACTGCACGTCCTGCCACAATCCAGGCACCGGAGCGGGTCAGTTTTCGATCACGGCTCCGGCCAGTTACACGCCGGGCCAAACTTATACGATCCAAGTTAGACATATTAACGCGGATACCACCAGAAAACGCTGGGGCTTTGAGCTAACTTCCCTTGCAAATAACGCGATGGCCGGCACGTTTGCGAATATCGCTGCAACCACCAAGATCATCGCCGGCAGCGGCCGAAGCTATATCGAACAGACCACTGCCGGTACATTTCAAAATCAGCTCGGCGGCGCAACCTGGACATTTAACTGGACCGCACCAACCACGAATGTCGGAGCCGTCACCTTCTATGCCGCCGGCATTCAGGCTAATAATGACGGCAGCGAAAGCGGCGACCAGACCTATACGACCAACACCATCGTACAGGCACCGCCGGCAGTCGTGATCAGGCCGCACGTATTCTCAGACTTTGATGGCGACGGCAAATCCGACGTCGGTGTATACCGAGCAGCTGACGGAATGTGGTACGTCAACCGCAGTGCGAATTCGCAATTTAGTGCGACGCCATTCGGGCTCGGATCCGACACGCTGACGCCGGCGGATTTCGACGGTGACAATAAGACGGATGTCGCTGTCTGGCGATCGGGCCCCGCCTTGACCGCTGGATTCTACATACTCCAGAGCACGACCAGCACGGTCCGATTTGAGCAATTTGGCCAAACCGGCGATGACCCATCAGTGGTCGGCGACTGGGACGGCGACGGCAAAGCGGATGCTGCGGTCTATCGCACTGGCGGTGCCGGTTCGCAGAGCTATTTTTACTACCGCGGATCGCTCAACAATCCGGCTGGAAACACGGCCTATGTTCCGTGGGGCACGTCGGGCGACCGTCCGCTGCGGGCTGACTTTGACGGTGACGGCAAGCAGGATGCATCCGTTTTCCGACCGTCAAATCAGGTTTGGTACATCCTCCAGAGCTCGACATCGACCGTTCGATTTGAGAATTGGGGCGTCGCGATCGACAAGATCGTCCTTGGCGACTTTGACGGTGACGGCAAGACCGACCCGACCGTTTACCGCAACGGCGTCTGGTACATCAAACAAAGCTCGAACGGCTCAGCAGCTTACGTGTCCTGGGGGCTCGCAACCGATACGCCGGTGACCGGCGATTTTGACAGCGACGGTAAATCTGACGTCGGTGTCTATCGGTCAGGAACGTGGTACCTGCGGCTAAGCAGTACGAGCACGATGTCGGCACAGCAATTTGGTGCCGCCACCGATACCGCACTTGCCGGACTGTTTACCCAATAGTCCGTATTCACCGGTAACGGAGCCGCGGGGATCTACCCCCGCGGTTCCGTCACCACGATCTTAGCCTCGAAACTGGAGAACAAAATGGACAGACGATCCCGACAGTCAATCGCAATTATTTCATTTGCCGCAATGGCAATACTCTTTGCTCTGCCGGCCCTCGGCATTGCTCAAACAGCCGAAACGCCGAAGCCGGCGGCCGATGACGTCAAGGTCACCGTCGACCCGAATGATCCGACGATGATGATCATCGAATCCAAAGGCGAACGCCTCCGGGTAAATACGGTCACCAAGGCCGTCGAAAAACTCTCCGCCGTTACGGCAAATGCTGCTGCTGACGAATCTGCCCCGACAACGGCAGCCGTAGCCCAGGACGAGCCGAAAGAAGATTTTTACGCGTACGAGCCGGGCGACGAACCCTTCGACACGAGGCTCGTCAACGTGCCGACGCCGCGCAAGGTGCCAAAAGGCACCTGGAACATGAACTTCACGCACCGCTTTTCAAAGCCGATCCATCCCTTGTCCGAAAGCGGTCCGCTGCTGCTCGGGTTCGACAGTATGTCGGCATCGTCGTTCGGCGTCAGCTACGGTATCACCGACAAACTCTATGTAAGTGCATATCGCTCGCCGCTCTGTATGCGAGGATTGTGCCGCACGATCGAGGTCGGGCTCGGCTACCATTTCACGGACCAGACCAAAAGATCGCCGGTCGCTTTCTCGGCGTATGCCAGCGTCGAGGGGAACCACAATTTCACGCAGGAATATACATATAATTTCCAAGCGATGATCTCAAGGCGACTTGGTAAACGGCTGTTTCTATTTTTCTCGCCGGCCATCCATCTCAATTCCAATGGCCAGCACCGTTTCAACCCGCGTCCCGAGGACTACTATCCCGAGGCAACGATCGCCAATTCGTTTAAGTTGCCGACCCACGGAGCATCGTTCGGTATGGGAGTGTCGGTACGGATTACGCCGAGCCTGATGGGAATCTTTGATTTCACACCCCGCACCGGATTTAAGCTCGGACGGATCGACACGCTCTATGACGATAATTTCAACGTCATTGGGTTCAAAAATGTATCGCAACCGTCGATGGGAATCGGATTTCAATACTCGGTCGGCAAACACTCGTTTACGCTGACGCTGTCGAACACCCAAGCGACGACGACCAGCCGTTACAACTCAAGCAATCTGGTGCTGTCACCGAAAAACCTGATCATCGGATTTAACCTGTTTCGCCGCTGGTGACCAAGCGCCGGGTCACCAATTGCGATCAAATGAAAAAGGGTACCCGATGCGAGTACCCTTTTTCAAATTGATGATGTACGGTCTAATTACCGTAAGGTTTTAGCTGTTCGTCGATCTTCGAGCGGTCGCCGACGACGACGAGGGTCATCTTGTCAGCGGACAGATACTTCTTGGCCATAGCCGAGACATCGGCCGGAGTCACGGCGGCGATGTTCTGGACGTAGGTATCGAGGTAATTCTTGCCCAATTCGTTGTAATTGCCGCTTTCGATCTGGCCGATCACGCCGGTGCGGGCCGAGTTTTGCAGGACGTAAATTCCGACAAGGTAATTCTTGATACCCTGCAGTTCGGCCGCAGTCGGTGGCTCGCTTTTGAGACGCTCGATCTCGAAGAGTATCTCCTTGACCGATGCTCCGGTGGCCTCGGTCGTGACATCTGCCGTTTCGATCCAGTAGCCGGTCTTGAAGCGGTTCCACATCATACTACTCGGCGAATAGGTGTAACCCTTCGCTTCGCGAATATTGGACGTGATACGCGATCCGAACGAGCTGCCTAGCAGAGAGTCCATTACCGTAAACTTGATAAAATCTGCATCTGACGGCGAAACTGCCGGCATCCCGAGGTAGATCGTTGATTGCGGGGCTCCCGGACGATCGATGACCGTCATAGATCGCTTGGCTGCAACTGTTGGAATACTGCGGATCGCATCCGGCCCTTTTTTCCAACTGCCGAATGCCTTTTGGATCGCCGCTTTTACATTTGATGGGTTAAATTGGCCGACGATGTAAAGGTGCGTTCTGGCCGCCCCGAACTGGGAACTGTAGAACTCCTTGACGTCGTCCAGTGAGTAACCCTTGATCGTGTCATCCGAGGCGAATATCTCACCGTACGGATGACCGGGAAATATCGTCTGACGAAAGTTTTCCCAAGCGATGTTGCTCGGTTGCGCACGCCCAATGGCGTTTTCGCGGAGTTTGTTTTCACGATTTTTTTCGAGATCAGAGGCTGAGAATTTGGGATCACGTATGACATCAGCCATTAGTTCGACAAACCGTGTGTCAAACTCCGAAAGAACCTCGCCGCCGACCGTCGTTTTGTCCGTCGATGCCGACGTAAAAATGCTGCCGCCCATATCGGCAGTCTCACGGGCGATCTGCTCGGCCGAGCGCGTCGCCGTGCCTTCCTTCAGCATCGTCGCGACGATATCCGAGATCCATCGTTTGCCTGCCTTTTCGTTAAGCGAACCGGCACTGATGACCGCTTGCATCGCGACCTTCGGCACCGCTCCGTATTGGACGAGTGTCACGGTCATTCCGTTCGGCAGTTTGTACGTGTCCTGTTTTGGAAATACAAAAGCCTTTGGCTGGCCGCCCGCCGGCGGAGTTTCCTTTTGGGTATATCCCGCAACCGAGAATAATCCCAGAATTACGGCCGCGACGCATAGACGCTGAGATCGGAAAAGCCTTTTTTTCATTTCAAATATAGAATTCTTCATTACTGTTGACCTCCTGCGACCGCCTTTTCGATGTTAAGTATCACGACGGTCCGGTTTGTTTTGCGGAGGTACTCTTTGGCGGTCTTTTGGATCAGTGCAGACGTAACTTTTCGGAAGTTTGCCTCGATCTGGTTGATATTGTCCGGTTTGTCGTCAAAGAGGGCAAAGCTCGCGAGCAGGTCGGCCCGGCCAAAACCGCCGAACTGAGTCATCGTATCGTAGAGTCCCGATCGCAGTTTGACGATCGCCCTATCGATCAGAGCCTGCTCCACCGGTTTGTTCTGAATACCAGCTATAACGGCATCGGTCGTCGCCAGTATCTCCTGCGGAGTAAATTTGTCATCGTGGACCAGATTGACGTCGAACAGCATCGGGCCATTGTAATTGAACATATTTCCAAGTGCAGAATTGATACCGCCGGAGACGCCACTCGAGTAATTCTTGTCTTTGACCAACGCCTGATAAAGCATACTGTCCTCGCCTTGGACGAGGATCTGGTCGATCAGGCCCATCGCGTAATACTCGGGCGTACCGCGTTTCGGCATCTGATAGCCAAATGCGATCGCGGGCTTTCTGGCGAGTTTGTCGGTGCGACTGACCGTCTTTTCCTTTTCCTGACGCGGTTCGGTCAGATCGGGCATAGCTTCCGCCTTTTGCGAGGGAATATTGCCATAATACTTTTCGATCCAACCCTTCGCCGAAGCCTCGTCAAAATCACCGGTCACGACGAGTACGGCGTTTTGTGGTTGATAGAATTTACCGGCGAACGTCTTGGCATCGGCCAACGTAGCGGCCTCGATATCCTTGAGGTCGCCATAAAAATTGTGCGAATTATACCAGTTGGTAAACGCCGCCATCGGGAGGTCGATCCAGGGGAATCCGCCGTACGGCTGATTGAGCACGTTGACCTTGACCTCATTGCCGACAACACCCTGTTGATTTGCCAGATTTTCCTGAGTAATGTCGAGTCCGCGCATACGGTCCGCCTCGGCCCATAGCAGCGTCTCGGTCTTATGCGACGGCATTACGGCAAAGTAATTGGTGAAATCAAATCGCGTCGAACCATTCAGCACACCGCCATTGCTCTCGACGAGCCTGATAAACTCCATCTTGCCGAGATTCTTTGAGCCCTGAAACATCAAATGCTCAAAGAGATGTGCAAACCCCGTGCGGTCCCGCGGTTCAATCCGAAAACCGATGTTGTAATAGACCGCGACGGTCACCAGCGGTGCCGAATGTTCGGGCGAAAGTACTACCTTCAGCCCATTAGAAAGTTTGTAATAGGTCACCGGCACTGTGATGCCGCCTGCCGATTTAGCAGCCTGGACCGGAATCGCTCCGACCAGTGACAAACTGATCGCCGCGATCAACGCGGTCAGCGAAAATTTCCGAAGAAATGCCTTCATAATCACTCCTGTATGAGAAATGCGAAAAATAGTTA
Source organism: Chloracidobacterium sp. (assembly GCA_016720705.1). NCBI lineage: Bacteria > Pseudomonadati > Acidobacteriota > Blastocatellia > Chloracidobacteriales > Chloracidobacteriaceae > Chloracidobacterium > Chloracidobacterium sp. Next base: position 485,872 of record JADKKB010000007.1, read on the forward strand.
CAAGTGTATTCGAAATCGGCGCGGAAAAGTTTCACAATTCGGATCTACGGTGTAGGAAACTAGCTTCGAATGGTCGCGAGAGCGTCACGATGCTGGTCGAGTTGGTGCTCAAGCCTAGAACAGACGACATCGCACAAAGCAAAGATAGATTCATCCGAAACCCTGTAAATGGCTCTCAATCCGTCCTTGCGGCGGGAAACGACACCGGCATCGAGCAGAATACCGAGATGCTTTGACACATTTGCCTGATTGGCACCGGTCACTTCGACGAGTTCGCCTACGCTCAACTCAGTATCGCCAAGGGCGTGCAGGATCTTTAGCCGCATCGGTTCTGCCAAAAGCCGAAAACGGCTCGCGATCAGTTCAAGAGCACCATCATCTATCTCGTTTCTAACCATCTCGGGCTGTTCCTCTACGGCAAAGCTTTTATAACAAAATCTATTGCTGTTGACCGTTATTTCCATATTACTTCAAAGTGATACATCTCTCTAAGTGAATGACCGGCATAATGCTCGACCCGCCAGAACGCCGCCCACTACCGATGTTTTTGTGCTGCACCAAAATGCATCGAGCTGGGTTGACTGTATCACTATATCGTTATACAGTAAAGCTTGATTGATAGGAGAAATTGAAATGACACTTGATAGAATGCTTCATTTGATCGCGGGTAGCTTCATTTTTATAAGCGTCGTCCTTGGCTTTTGGGTCAGCCCGTACTTCTTTTACTTTACGGGATTCGTCGGACTCAATCTGGTTCAGTCGGCATTTACCAAATGGTGCCCGATGATCTCGATACTTCAGGCGGCGGGCTTTAAGAATAATTGACCTGCCAATACTTTGCAGCAGCTAGGACGAGGAAGCTTTCGCCGTGATGAACTGGTCAAAACCTATTTTTAGCAGATCGAGGCTCGCCATTATGGCATTGGTCATCGTGGCCGGGGCGTTACCGCTGTTTTCACAGGACCGGACGCCTGTAAAGCTTGATCTAAAAGATGCGGTCGAAGCCGCACTTACAAAAAGCATACAGCCTAAGATAGCCGAATCCGGTGTAAAGATCGCCGCGGAAAAAGTCAACGAGGCGAAGTCCGGACGGTTGCCATTCGTGCAATTCAGCCAGTCGGCGATCCGCAGTAACAATCCGGTCTTTGTTTTTGGATCGTTGCTCGAACAAGGGCGTTTTGGAGCGGCGAATTTTCAAGTTGACCTATTGAATCACCCCAACGGTATTTTCAATTTTCGCTCGCTCGTCGGTGCACAGATGCCGATATTTGATCAATATCAAATACGTTCAAGGGTGCGTCAGGCGGTGGCGGCCAAAAGCCAGGCTGAATTGCAGACTGAGGCCATCAGGCAGAAACTAAGATTCGACGTCATTAATACATACTACGGCGCGGTACTCGGCACCGAAATGATAAAGGTCCGTAGTGAAGCGATAAGATCGGCCGAGGCAAACCGCAAAAAGACCAAGGATATGGTCGATGTCGGTATGACGACTGAGGCTGACCTGCTGGCTGCTGAGGTCGAACTAGCTAATGCCACCCAGAACCGGCTTGAGGCAGAAAACGATCTGGTCACTACTCTCGCGACACTCAATATAACGCTGGGCGATAAACCGGAAACTCAGCTTGAACTGACCGGTGACCTCCGCGAAAAGTACTTTCCAGTCGATGACCGTGACGCTCTGATCCGCATCGCTCTCGAGAATCGGCCTGACTATCAGAAAGCAGAATTAGCGGTCGAGAACGGCCGTATCCAAACGCAGGCATTGCGTGATCAGAAACTCCCGAGGGTCGACGGCTTTGGAAATTTTGGTTATAGCTCGCCGTACATTGCAAACGGCAGTTCGGACTACACGGTCGGAGTCAATCTGACATACACGATCTTCGACGCCGGGCGAAAGTCCCGGACGCAACAGGCCGCGGAAGCGGTTTCGATGGCAGAACTTGAAAAGCAAAATCTGGCCGACGCGATCCGGCTCGATGTCATACGCTCACTACAAAATTACAGCACGGCACGCGGCAAGATACAGGTTTCTATTAAGAGCACAGCGTATGCGGAAGAGGCTCTGAGGATCGTCCAGGACAGATATAAGTTCGGCCTGACGACATTTAACGAAGTCTTGCGTGCCGAGTCCGCCGTGGTCGCCGCAAAACAGAATATTCTAAAGGCCAGATACGACTATTACGTTAGCTTTGCTTCGATCTTGCTCGCGACTGGACGCCTGAGCGATGTCAGGCTCTTTGATTAAACGGTGATGACAATGAAGAGAAAGTTTGCACTTATAATTTCGCTCGGGGCGGCCGCGATGTTCGCCGGCGGCTGCGGCAAGGCGACGGAGACGACCAAACAGCCCGAGACGGCCGTCGATGCCCGCAACGTAACGATCACGAAAGTGACAAAGTCCTCGATCGAGGATTTCTATGAGGCCACCGGCACCGTTAAGGCAAAGACCACGACGCAGGTGTCTGCCAACATAATGGGCCGCATCGTGTCGTTTCCGGTTGCCGAGGGAGACACGGTATCGAAGGGACAGGTCTTGGTCGAGATCGACAATCGCGAGAGCCAGGCACAATTTCAGAAAGCCCAGGCGGGTATGAGAGAGGCTCAGGCCGGGCTGATCGAGATCGACAGATCCGTTGAGGCGGCTAATGCAGCCGTCCAGACGGCCGAGGCGAACCGGCAGTTAGCACAAGTTACCTTTGACCGTTACAAGGAACTATTTGAACGCCGTTCGGCAACCGCCCAGGAATTTGACGAGGCTCAATCCAGGCTCAAAATGGCTCGGTCCGAACTCGACCGGGCTAAAGCCGGCGTGCAGGTCGTACTGTCCAAGAAAAAGCAGCTCAACGCTCGCATAGACCAGGCTCGAGCCGACATTTCGAGTACACAGGTATTCCAAGGCTATTCGCGTATCTCATCGCCGGTTTCGGGCGTCGTGGTCAAAAAGTTTGCAGAATCCGGGTCAACCGCGGGCCCCGGCGTACCGCTTCTATCGATCGAGGACAATTCACAATATCGACTTGAGGCTGCGGTCGAAGAATCGCGTAGCAAACTGATCAGGATCGGCAATCGTGTCAATGTCCGGATCGACGCGATAGGCGAGGGCGAGTTTATGGGCACGGTCGCTGAGATCATGCCAACCTCCGACGCTGCTAGTCGTAGTTATACCGTCAAGATCGATCTTGCAGCCAACCCGCTACTCAGGACCGGCCTTTACGGAATGGCCCGCTTCCCCGTCGCCCAGAAGGAGGCGATCACCGTACCGCTCACTGCGATAGTCGAACGCGGCCAGTTGACGGGCGTCTATGCGGTCGGAGCGAACGGTATCGCCCAGTTTAGGATCGTCACAACGGGCAAGACTTCCGAAGGCAATATTGAGGTATTGACCGGCGTTTCAGAGGGCGACGACATCGTTACGTCAGACGTCAAGGCAATAAATGACGGCACAAAGGTCAGGTAAGCAATGAACGAGATCGGTATCGCCGGCAAACTTGCCGGAGCATTCATACAATCCAAACTAACGCCGCTGATCATAGCGGCGGCTATCCTGCTCGGTATCGGTGCCGTCGTGATGCTACCGCGCGAAGAGGAACCGCAGATCATCGTGCCGATGATCGACGTGATGGTCCAGATGCCCGGTTCCACATCAAAAGAGGTCGAGGAACGTGTAACCAAGCCGATGGAAAGGCTTCTGTGGGAAATTCCGGGTGTCGAGTACGTCTATTCGACCTCATCGCCCGGAATGTCGATGGCGATCGTGCGTTTTAAGGTCGGACAAAACGAAGAAGATGCGATCGTGCGGCTCAATCAAAAGATGTCCGCCAATATGGATATGATCCCGCAAGGGGCAAGTCGGCCGCTCGTCAAACCGCGTTCGATCGACGATGTTCCGATCCTGGCATTGACGCTTTCGAGTAATAATTACGATCATTTTACGCTCCGCCGCGTCGCCGCGGAGGTGTCGGAGCAGATCAAGCAGATCGTCGATGTTTCTGAAGTAAAGATCATCGGCGGTCAGCGGCGGCAGGTTCGCGTTTTGTTGGATGACGCCAAAATGTCATCCAGAAACATTGCTGCGGCCGCCATTATCCCGATGTTGCAGCAGTCGAACCAGCAACGAACATCGGGAACCTTTTCTAATCGAAACCGCGAAACGATCGTCGAAACCGGCTCATTTATGACGTCGGCTGAGGATGTCGGTAACGTCGTCGTAGGTGTTTTCAATGATCGGCCCGTATTCCTCCGCGATGTCGCTGATATCAGCGACGGTGCCGAAGAACCGGCGGACTATGTAATGTACGGTAAGGTTGCCGCAAACGATCACGAGGCCAAGGGCGAGGTCAATTCTAACGCGATCGAACCGGCTGTTACGATCGCCGTAGCAAAACGTAAAGGCACCAACGCAATTGAGATCTCGGAACACATACTTGAAAAGGTTGAGTCACTTAAGGGCACTTTCATTCCCGGCAACATTCGGGTAACGACCACCCGAAACTACGGCGAGACAGCCGCTGAGAAATCCAACGAGCTACTGTGGCATATGATGATCGCCATTGCCTCCGTATCTCTGCTCATTTTGCTGACGCTCGGCATTCGCGAATCGGGGATCGTAGCGATCGCCATTCCGGTAACACTTGCCCTGACGCTCGCCGTATTTTATTTCTACGGATATACGCTCAACCGCATCACGCTCTTCGCTCTAATATTTTCGATCGGAATTTTGGTCGATGACGCCATAGTTGTCGTCGAAAATATGACACGCCATTATGCCTTGCCGGAGAATAAGGGCAAACCGCTCGTCGATATTGCGATCCGGGCAGTGGATGAGGTCGGCAATCCGACCATTCTTGCAACATTTGCCGTTATCGCCGCGATCCTGCCGATGGCGTTCGTTAGCGGCCTGATGGGGCCGTATATGCGTCCGATCCCGGTCGGCGCCTCGGCAGCGATGATCTTTTCGATGATCGTCGCCTTTGTCGTAACGCCGTGGGCTAGCCTCAAGATGCTAAAGCGGGACGTCAAGCACGAGCACGGGCGAGAGGGTTTTACAACGCGTTTGTACCGCAAGGTGATGCACGCGATCATCAGCATTCCGGTATGGAGATATGCATTTCTCGGCGGAGTCGTCCTGCTGCTACTCGCATCCGTATCGCTCATATTCCTCAAGTTCGTCAAGGTCAAGATGTTGCCTTTCGACAATAAGAGCGAGTTTCAGGTGATCGTCGATATGCCCGAGGGTTCGACGCTTGAGCAAACGGCCGCCGTCACCCGCGAGCTTGCTGATTTCGTCGGCACGGTGCCGGAGGTGGTCGATTATCAACTTTATGTGGGTACGGCATCACCATATAATTTCAACGGTTTAGTTCGTCACTATTTCTTGCGGCGCGGGTCGAATGTGGCGGATATTCAGGTCAATCTACTTTCCAAGGATGACCGATCAGCACAGAGCCACGACATTGCCAAGCGCGTCCGCCCCGCCCTTAACCAGATCGGTGCCAAGTACGGCGCCAGCGTCAAGGTAGCCGAGGTGCCGCCGGGGCCACCGGTTTTGCAGACCATCGTTGCCGAAGTTTACGGCCCCAATTACGAGCGACAGATCGAGATCGCTCAAAATATACGCGACATATTTACGGACACGGACGGTGTGGTCGATGTAGATTGGTTCGTTGAGGACAATCAGGCCAAATATAACCTCAAGATCAACACTGAAAAGGCGGCGATCAACGGTATCACCGCCGAGCAGATCGCCCAAACAATGCAGGTCGCGATCAGCGGTATGAATGTCGGACTGGTGCATTTGCCAAACGAGAAAGAAGACGCGTATATCAATCTTCGTTTACCGAAGGAAGGCCGTTCCACACTCGCGGACATTCAGCGGATCAAGGTCGTAGGCACGCGGGGCAATCTTGTGCCGGTCAGCGAACTCGTCGAGATCCGCGAACTTAAAAACGACAAGAGCATCTATCACAAAAACCTGATGCCGGTCGTTTACGTCACCGCGGACGTCGCCGGTGCGATCGAGAGCCCGGTTTACGCGATCTTTGGCCTGAACGACAAGATCGAGGCGTTGAAATTACCCGAAGGGTATGCCCTCGAACGATTCGTCGCGTCACAGCCGTTTCTGACAAACAAATACTCGATGAAGTGGGACGGCGAATGGCACATCACATACGAAGTCTTCCGCGATATGGGCATCGCGTTTGCGGCCGTGATGGTGCTCATCTACATTCTCGTCGTGGGTTGGTTTCAGTCGTTCAAGACGCCGCTAACGATAATGGCGGCGATCCCATTCTCACTCGTCGGCATACTGCCGGCACACGCTCTAATGGGGGCGTTCTTTACGGCGACGTCGATGATCGGCTTTATTGCCGGGGCGGGCATCGTGGTACGGAACTCGATCATTTTGGTTGACTTTGTCGAGTTGCGGATGAAGCACGGAATGTCGCTGGTCGATGCAGTAGTCGATGCGGGTGCGGTACGGTTTAGGCCCATGATGCTGACGGCCGCGGCGGTTATCGTCGGCTCGGCCGTGATGCTGTTTGACCCGATATTTCAGGGGCTCGCTATCTCGTTGATGGCCGGCGAGGTCGCCTCGCTCCTGCTTTCGCGAATGGCCGTGCCGGTGCTCTTCTATATGAGCGAACGCAAGAAGCACGTGGGCGAAGAGATCATTTCGACCGACAAAGTCGTGCTCTGCCCGACCGACAAGAGCCCGCAGTCATTCGCCGCATTAAAGTTTGCCCATACTATCGCGAAGGCGGTCGGTGCGAAGTTGACCGTGCTTCACGCCCGCGACGCAAAACTGCCGCCGTATTTCACATCGTCGCAGATCGACGACATCGGCCGCCAAGAGCGCGACGCTGACGATGCTCAGCGGGCCGATCTCAATGACTACATCAGCACGGCCTTTGACCCGGATGGTGACGTGAATGCCGTGGTGGCAAACGATCCACCGATCGAGGCAATACTCGACGAGGCGGCCAAGGCCGCCACATACCTGATCGCCCTCGGCACGCACGGTCGCGGCGGCATCGAAAAGCTCAGATTCGGTTCCGTGGCAGAGGCCGTATTGCGTGAAAGCCGATCGCCTGTTCTCACGGTCAATCCGCAAGTCGAGGTTCCGGACAAGGTCGTTATCAATTCGATCGTCTGTGCGGTCGAGAGTGATGATGATTCGCAGCGGACAATTGATTTCGCCCTGGAACTCGCGAACGGACTCGCGTCACAACTGACAGTACTTCGGGTGGTGGGCGAAGGCGAGAATCCGCGAGACGACCGATGGTTTGAGGACCTTTGCGAGCGAATCCCGGCCGAAAAACGCGATAGCTGCAAACTGGACGAGATCGTCCGTCGCGGCGATTTCCTCGAACAAATATTCGCAGAAGCCGACGATCTGGTCGCCGACATTCTTATCATTGGTGTCAGCCACGATCTTTTCACCGACGAATCATTGGGCAACCGCACCACCGAGATCATCAAACGTTCTCACTGCCCCGTGATCACCGTTCCAATTGCAAAATAAAAGAGCCGCCCGCAACAGCGGGCGGCCCATTCGTCTTCAAACTGCCGACGACTAGCGGGGTTTCGCGTTTTTGACGTATTTGTCGAACCACTGAACCATCTCATAGAGCGTATGCTCGGTCGATTCCTGGGCGGCATAGCCGTGGGATTCGAGCGGAAGCATTACGAGCCTTGCCGTGCCGCCTAGTCCGCTTATGGCGGCAAAGAGGCGTTCGGACTGGATCGGGAATGTGCCCTGATTATTATCGGCTTCGCCGTGGATCATCAGGAGCGGCTCATTTATCTTGTTCGCGACAAAAAAGGGCGAGACCTTAGCGTACAGATCCGGAGCTTCCCAGAACGTACGGCGTTCCGATTGAAATCCGAACGGCGTCAGCGTCCGGTTATAAGCACCACTACGGGCGATACCGGCCCGGAAAAGGTCGCTGTGGGCAAGCAGGTTTGCCGTCATAAAGGCACCGTAACTGTGGCCTCCGACGCCGACCCGATCGCGGTCGACGACACCCATTTCGACGCCCTTATCGATCGCGGCAGCGGCCGAATCCACGATCTGCTTGACGAATGTGTCATTGACCGTCAATGGGTCGCCGACAACCGGCATCGTCGTGTCGTCGAGCACCGCGTAACCTTGCAGTAAAAAGAATAGGTGCGAGATACCGCCGATCTGCGTAAAGCGGCTCGTCGAGCCCGTCACTTGCCCGGCGGTGGATGAGTCCGTGAATTCGAGCGGATACGCCCACACGACGGTCGGCAGCCGAGTTCCCTCTTTGTATCCCGGCGGTAGGTACAACGTAAACGATAGATCGACACCATCAGCTCGCTTGTATTTGACGAGCTGCTTTTTGATGCCGCGAAGAATGGGGACTTGATCGGTAAATTCGGTCAATTTACGGTCGGAAACGGCCAGGCAATTGGTGTCCGGCGGGCAACGTTGGTGCAGATAGATATTAGGCGGTTCGGACGGCGACTCTTTGCGCGTCATAAATTGCGATCCGTTATCATCGACTATCGCGACAAAGCTCTCATACTCGCCCTTGTTCGAACGAAAGATCTCATCGGTCTTAAGTGTCTTTAGATTCATCCGGCGAAGGAACGGCCGATCGCCATCCGGCGACGCTCCGTTGCCGGAAAGAAATATCTCGTCACCGAACTGACGAATTAGATTGGTGCCGTTGGGCATCATCTTCATCACCGGTTGGCCAATGTCGTTGTAGCGGTCGTTGACGTTATTATCCGATACCAACTTGATCGACGTAGGGTTGCGAAGGTCGGTCATAAATATGCGTCGACGTTGGGCATCGCGGTTGTAATCATAAAACAGCATCAGACCGTCCTTTTCACCAAAGGCACGTCCCTGATAGCGATTTTCAACCTTGAGCACGTCCGTCGCGGACCCCGTAAACGGCGCCGACAGCTTGACCAGTTTGTCACGCGGGCTGACCTTTTTACGCGGGTCGCCGCCGTCGAGAGCCTCGGCCCACATCAATGTCGAAGACTCGCTCGGTATCCAGGCGATGCTTCGCGGCCCGGTCTGGACGCCCTGAACCGGCAGATTGTCCTGCAGCGGAACGTCAGCGATCCTGGCGACCTGCTTGCCGTCGGTATTCCAGATACTGACCTTTTTCGGAAAACGGCCGGACGGATACTGATATGAGAACGGCCGCGTGATCTCAGAAACGAGAATATATTTGCCGTCCGGCGAAAATTCGGCATCATCATAGATACCCGGAGCACCGATCTCCGTCACCTTGCCGCCGATATCGATCCGGGCGATCTGCGACGTGCAGTAATATTCGAATAGACGCTCGTCATTGGGCGACTTTAACAGATCCTGAAACGTCTGAACGGCTCCCGTTCGGCCCGAAGTTTCCTGAATGTTTGGTTCGGTCGGCGTGAGGTTTTGATATGCCGGTGCGGCACCGCGGGTGCGAGAAACGATCTGGGCAGAGATCGTTCGGTCGTCTTCCCATCCAAATCCGCCGAACGCGGTATTGAGCATTACGTTATTTATTTTGCGCGCACGAGCAGTTGTGGTGTCGACGATCCAGAGTTCGACACCGGTCGCAGTAATGTTACCGACGGCAATATTCTTACCGTTCGGCGACCATTGCGGAGAGATTATTTTAGCCCCGGCCGGCAGAACAACCGACATTTCTTTGCCGTCGTACACATTCTTGATCGTAACGCTGACAGAATACGGCTGACGATGCTGGCCGTTGGTATTCGGATTGATGCGCAGACCGGCAATGCGGAGCATCGGTTGAGCAAGTTCCGAGATCGGCGGATAACGTAACGGCGTTAAGAGTGCCATCTTATCGCGTGTCGGCGAGATCGAGGTGGACGGCGTCGTCGGTGCGTTAAGCACGTCCAAGATCTCTTTGGGCGGCTTTTTATAACTGCCCTGAGCCAATGCGGACACGCTCATCAGTGCCGTCGCCGCCAATACCAAAACAATACGAACGATAATCTTTTGCATTTTGTACCTCAGATCTATTGAACTGTAATTTTTAACTTAAATGTCGTCGTCGCTCCCGGACGCCGTGCCCCGGAGCGCATCATTCCGACGCGAACTACATAATCACCCGACGATGCCAATTCACCCGAATATTGATCGGTTTCTGCGGCCCCGTCTACATTTGAACCGTCGGGGGCAAATACGGTCAGAATGGTCGATGAATTGGTCCCTTTAACTGAGACCGTCATCGTCTGTCCGGCACCCGATCCGACTATATAGTCGCGATAGGCAAAGCCCTTCACCGTTGCAGTAACCGTTGCCGAATGCGTCCCGCGGGCAAATCTGACACGTGACTTCATCTGAGCCGACGCATCCTGAGCAAAAAAGTTAATACACGCGGCAAACGCCGATAATATGAAAAGCCTTTTCATCTTGTTATTTCCCTTTACGCAGGCCGTCGATCACACCGGACGCGATCGCCGGGATCGGGCCTTTTTCATTTGCGTGATTTTCAGTGAATATTACGAGCACAAACTTCTGGCCGTCGACGGTCTCGATGTACGCCGCGTCGTGCCGCGATTTGCTCGTCCACCCGGCCTTTGACCAAAGCATCGTATCCATCATCTTGCGGTCGATGATCATTTTTCCGGTAAAGCCGTGTGCCTGGTCGCCGTCGTCACTGGTCGCGGCAAATGGGTCGCGTTTCATTAATTCCATCATCTTGGCGGTGCCCGATGGTCCGGCAATCCGGCCCAACACGATCTCAGCCATCAGGCGTGCGGTCGCATTGGTCGTCAGCATATTACGGTTTTCGCCCTTATATTTGCGAGACTGTTGTTCGATGCCGTAAGCGTCCTCGCAGAAGGTTTTCTGATTGACGTTGATGTCGGTGTAGCCCATCGACGAAAAGTAGCGGTTGACACGGTTCCGTTTGTACTGCCACGCAGCAAACTCCTTGCTCGGCAATTCAGAACCGCTCGATGTGCCCGTCAGGACGTCGAGGATATACTGCGTCGCCTCGTTGGACGAATCGACGATCATATCCTTGACGCCGCGAGCGAGTTCGGGCGACATTATCACCTTGCCGTCCTCGAGTTGCCGTTCGAGTGCGGCCAGATAATACATTTTAACGACGCTCGCCGGATATAGTTTAAGCTCGCCATTATACTGAGCACCGCGGATATTCATCGGATCGCGAACGTCGAGTAGCGTGGCCGAGAGTTCGCCCGGTTTGTACACGACCGATGGAAACTTGGCAAGCATCGCCTTGATCGACGAATCGAGGATCGCTCCAAGCTCAGGCGACTCGTGAACTACCACCGCCTTATAACCCTTTTGCGGAACGATCTCGGACTTTGCCGCTACCCGCTGCGCAGATCCGACTGACGAAAATAGAAACAATATTCCAAAACAAACGCCGATAGTCAGCAGCTTCTTCATCTAATTTTTCTCCCGCAAATCTTTACGCAATGTGTTTTTCAGAGTATAAACGAAAAGCAGTTCTAAAAAAATCAGATGATAGAAGAAAAGCTCGTCCGCGGTATCGGTCGTTGGGATTTCACGGCCTTGGTAGTCAATACGATCATCGGAGCCGGCATATTTGGCTTGCCCGCAAAGGTGTTTGCACAGATCGGGTCTTACAGCCTTTTGGCGTTTGCCGCGTGTGCCCTGATCATTGGTTTGATCGTGTTGTGCTATGCCGAGGTCGCAAGTAGATTCTCGGCGACGGGCGGTCCGTATCTTTACGCAAGAGAGGCTTTCGGGTCGGCGGTCGGCTTTGAGGTCGGATGGCTGTACTGGGTCGTGCGCGTCGCGACATTTGCGGCCAACTGTAATCTGCTTGCCACATATTTGGGGTTCTTCGTTCCCGGTGCCGGCGAAGGTACGCCGCGTCTCATCATCGTCTGTTCGGTGGTGCTGGTGATCACTATCGTTAATCTGTTGGGTGTACGCGAATCGGCAGTGATGACCAATATTTTTACGGTCGGCAAACTAGTGCCGCTCTTGATCTTCGTGGTTATCGGGTCATTCTTTGTCCAACCGGGGAATTTCAGTTTTGGGAATTTACCGGAATACGGTTCGTTCTCTAGTGCAGTGCTACTTTTGATCTACGCTTTTGTCGGTTTCGAAGCATCGGTCGTACTATCGGGCGAAACCAAAGAACCGCAAAAGACGATCCCGTTCGGGCTTTTTGCAGCTCTCAGCGGCGTTGCGATCCTCTACATTCTCGTCCAAATCATAAGTATCGGGACACTGCCGGGACTTGCGGCCTCCGAACGTCCGATCGCCGATGCGGCCGCGACGTTTCTTGGCCCGCTTGGAGCCGCTCTGATCACGGTCGGGGCTTTGATCTCGATATTCGGCAACCTCAATGTGGGTGTTTTAAGTTCAACCCGTCTGCTCTTTGCGATGTCAGAACAGCGCGATCTGCCGGCGGTCTTCGAAAAGACTCACACCAAGTTGAAAACGCCGTATGTCTCGATCTTGGCAACATCGGCCGTAATTCTGATCCTCACCATTCAGTCATCATTTTTGACGGCGGTTGCGATCGCAACGATCACGCGCCTGTTGGTATATGCCACGACAATAATCGCGTTACCGATATTTCGTCGGCGACAGGAAATGCCGCCACCGCCGTTCAGTGCTCCGCTAGGAATCATTTCTGCCGTCTTGTCGCTGGCGTTGATCATTTGGCTTTTGACCAACGTTGATTTTCTCAAAGAGGGCATCACCGTGGGAATAATGGTTGGAATTGGCCTGGTGATCTATATCGCAAATAGATTGTGGCAGCGTCGGAACGCGGGTTTAGACTTGTCCGGCCGGGAACTTTAGAAGCTCGTGTTGTTCACAATAATTGCACCGATTTGTTTGGGCTGAGCGTCGGTCAGTGCTCTATGACGGAATGGTATAATACATTGCGTGTGGCGACGGAAGCGACATATCTGTGGCCAACCTTCGGCACTCCCCGCGGGAAATATCGCCAGGCCGCGACGCAAGAATTGCACAGCGACGCGTTCATTGTTTTATGAAAAGACCAATACTCATTTTGATCGCAATATTGGCATTTGCGGTCTGCATATCGGCACAAACTATCGAGGACAGCAGTCGGCGTACGATCGGTTATATTTCGTCAAGCGGTACAGTCGAGGACAGTAGCCGCCGCACTCTGGGCTATATCGGCTCGAACGGCAGGATCGAGGATGGCAGTCGGCGAACGTTGGGCTATCTTAACAATAACGGCACTGTTGAAAACAGTAGTCGGCGTACGTTGGGCTACATTAATTCGAACGGCACCGCCGAAAACTCCAGCCGCAACACCCTTGGTTATGTCAATTCGAACGGGACGGTCGAGGACAGCTCCCGCCGGACGATCGGATATGCAAAGAATGTGGACCAGCGGTATACTGCTCTCTTTTTCTTTTTCTTTTTTAGGAATTGAATTTATTTTCAGACCGATCGCTGACGGTCCAAACCGTTGCCTAGTCAAATACGCCTTCGCCGAGAAAATTGCGACGCAAATAGGCGATCGTGTCCTGTAGCGTCTCTTGCGAGTCACGAGGTGCAAATCCAAGTTCAGTGATCGCCTTTGACGAATCAAAATACCAGAAACACTCGGCCTGTTCGACCTCAGAAGGCATTACGGGCGATGTTTTGCCCCAATTGTTGTAAAACGAACTAATGATACTCGACCCGGCCATTGCAAGTTTTTTCGAAACTTTCAGCATCGGTGCCGCCACGCCCGAGAGCCTCGATAGTCTGCCGAAGAATTGCTCAAACGTCATATTTTCGGAACCGAGCAGATACTTTTCCTGATGTCTGCCTTTTTCTAGAGCGGAAATAAATGCCGCCGCGGCATCGCGGGCATCAACAAAATTCAATCCGCCGCCGGGACTGTAAGGCACCTTTTTTCCTAGAAAATCGAGCACGGGTTTGGTTGAACTCAGACGTTCGTCGTCGGGCCCGAGCAAGAGCGATGGATTCATTATGACAAGCCGCTGGCCGTCACGATTAAAATTTTCGATCGCTGCCCGCTCCTGAAAGTATTTTGAAGCGTAGTACGCCCAACGCAGGATGATATCGACCGGCGGTGGGTAGGTTTCATCAACGATCTGGTCGTCCTCGGTGACCGCGATCGTCCCGCTCGATGACGCGAGAATCATATTCTGGACGCCCGCCTCCGTCGCCGCTTCACACAAGACGCGGGTGCCTTCGAGATGGATCCTGTTCATCGCAGCAGCATCGTTGTTATCCCGCGACACTTTGCCTGCGAGATGAAAGATCGCCGAGACGTTCTTACAAGCCTTTGCAACATCGTCGCGATTCGTTACCGAGCCTTCGACCGCTTTGACGCCCGCGTCTTTCATCCACACCGGAACGCGTGAGGCCATCACTTTTAGATTTGTTTCGCCGGCATCCAGAAACTGTCGGACAATGTGCGTACCCAAAAATCCGGTACCGCCGGTAATTAGAATACGCTTTTCAGTTTTAGCAATTGCCTTAGTTTTGACCATAAGAATAATTTCACCACAATACTGCGAAGCACGCAGCGAGAGTATTTCAATTTTGTTGATCACTCATTTGGATTCCAATCAAAGTTGCTCAAAATGGCTTTTCAAAATCTCGGTGTACTTTGTAGCTGTCCGGGTAATCTCACTTCCACGTCTTTTGTATCGGATGTGCTTCCGTATTAAATACTATTTTCTTGAGATCCAACGTCTTATCCGGAGCAAATAATAGATAAAAGTACTTGAAGGTCTCGGCCAGCACAAAGCTGTGCATATAATCGGTCTTTTCCTTGGTGACAGTACTCTTGAGTCCCGCATACGCGACATCTGTCCGACAATGTTTCACGAAATCGTCAAACATAATCTTGCCCATCGCAAGGTATTTCGGATCCTTGGTGTACTGGTAAAGGACGTAAGTCGATTCGACGATCTCGGGCCGTAACGGATAACCGGCGGCAACGGTCTTGCCGGACTTATAGTCATAAACCTCGGGCTCGATGCCATTGACCTGCCACATCTTAAACATTGAGTCCTGTAGTGCACGGGCTCGATTAAGATCGCCGTCCAAGGCGAGTAGGCCGGGGAAAAACGCGTCCAATGCCCCGGTTGTCGTTTCAGTTCGTTTACCGGTGTTCATATCAGCGTGGCCGTACCAAAGATCGGCGACAACCTCGCGGCCCTGCACATTCGGCTTGGACATTCCGGGACCTTCGTCAGCGAGATAGGAATGGACCTTGGCTATTGAGTCTTCCCACATATTGCGGCAATCCTGATCATCGAACAGTATCGCGGCCTTGAGCAAATACTCATAATACGAGTCTATCTCGGCACTGATGTGACTGTCGGTGTTGGTCCATTTGCCTGTCTCGACGTTGATATTGGTTCCGACCAGGCCGATGGGTGAGCGGCGTTTATAGGTCTCGACCAACGCACGTTTCGCCTTGTCGTAATAGATCTGCTTTCCTGTTAATTTCGCTAATGTGCCAAATTCGATAAGTAGCGTGCCGGTCTCAGCCGGGTTTGATATTTCACCCGAGGTTTTTCCTGTTTTGAGATTGACGTTTTTATACGGCAATCCCGTCGGCGACTCGAAAACCGGCAGCAACCGCCGCCCGAGGTCGTCCGCCAGAGCTAACAGCCGTTTATCATTTGTTATCTGATAGCTAGACAAAAGTCCGCCCAAGATACGGATCGTGATCTCAAAGTTTTGAACAGTTATGTCCTTGTCGAATGAGAGATTTTTGGCAATATACTCGCGCGTCTTGTCAGCCTCGTCCTTAAAACCAAGTAAATAAAGTGAATCAAGCGAATCGACCGGCGTCATCAGTATCGACTCGCCATACCAATCGCGACAGGTCTTCGTAAGGGGTTTGAGATCGTCGTGACCCCAACAATATTGCTTATAGCCATTCCAGGCGTGCAAAAACTCGGCCTTGACCTGTTTGGCGGCGGCTTCGCGGTCGATCTTGAGCGGCGTTTGCGCAACGACCGTAAACGCCGACCACGTCGCGAGTATTAGAGCAGGCGCTAATATGAGTTTTCGTAATGCCATATCTCGACCTACATATTCAGAAGGATCGGATCGCCGAAACCCAGTTCCTTGAGCCGTGGCAATTGCGTCTTAGCGTCGCCAACGACTAGCCAGATCATCTTGTCCGCATTAAGATATTTCTGCGAAAGATCCTTGATCTGTTGAACGGTCAGACTCTTAACGATCTGCTCGCGGCCCTTCACATAGTCCGGTTTCCAACCGTACTTTCCAATGTTTTCAAGCATATTCAGCTTGGCAGCGGCGGTTTCAAATGCTCTTGCATTGCTCTTGATAAGGAAACCCTTGGTCGTTTCCATATCTTTCTCCGTGTAGTTTTTACCGTAGTCGAGCAGAATGCTTTTGACCAACTGGGCCGACTCGAGAGTGACGTTTGTCCTCACACCGCTGCCGATCAGAAATGCCCCGGGGCTGCGGGTCCCGGCAAAACCCGAATTGATGCCGTAGGTGTAGCCCTTGCCCTCACGGAGTTGCTGCGTCAACTGCGACGCAAAACCACCGCCGCCAAGGATGTAATTCATAACTGTCGCCGGATAGAAATCATTGTCCGTTGCCGCAAGTGCCGGATAGCCAAATCGCAGGACCGACTGTTTGGCATCGGGGACATCATAGAAATACACCTGTGACTTTGCGGGCGGTTCCGGAGTTTTGTAGCTCGGGACACTGACGCTCTTGGCCTTCCAAGCCTTTGCAAGGCTCTTCAGCGATCCGACGACCATGGCCTTATTCAACGCGCCGACCACGTTCATTCGGGCGATCGAGGGCGAAAGGTTTTTGGCGTAAAACGCTTTTAGGTCGTCGATCGTGATCGAATTTACCGTCTCGGCAGTCCCCAGAATATTATGTGACCGGATGTTGTCCTTTCCGTAGATCAGCAGGTTGAAGTTGTTCTGAGCGATCTCGTTCGGGTTTGCCTGCTGCTGTCGGATCTGGCTTAACACGCCTTGTTTTGTCAGGTCAAACTCCTTTGCGTCCCAACGCGGTTCGAGCAGTATCTCCTGAACGAGAGCGAGCGTCTCGGTGTAATTCTTTGCAAGTGTATTTACCGAAACCCGAATATCCTCCGTGCCCGCACTAACATTGATAACGGCTCCGAGTTGCTGGATAGCGTCCTCAAGTTCCTGTGGCGTCTTGCGTGCGGTCCCCTGTGTCATCATGCTCGCCATCAGGTTTGCAACGCCGACCTTATTGATGTCCTCCATCAAAAGGCCACCTTCGATGACGATCCCGAATTGAGCAAGCGGAACCTCACTATTTTCGATCCCGAAAACCCGCATCCCATTTGAAAGCTTTTGTTCCCAGACGGCAGGTACTTTCACTTCAGGAGTTGGCCCGTACGGTGGTTCGACGCTACGGTCGAATGTAGATGGTGTCCGATCATACTTTGCCGCGGCATTTGGATCCACGGCGACCTCCGCTCCCTGAACGATCTTTTCTTCGACGACCTCCGCCTTTTTAGATCCCTTTATCGCAAGATCCAGTTTGCCCTTAGGCACAAAGCTGGTCGAAACATAATTCTTCCCTTTGATGTACTTCTGATAAACCCGCATCACATCCGCCGGCGTGACCGCGAGAATACTCTTGATGTCCTTATCAATAAATGATGGGTCGCCGGCAAATATGCTGTATTGAGCGAGTTGGACGCCTTTGCCCAGAACGCTCGATAGCGAGTTGTAAAACTGGGTCTCTTGACCCGCCTTGATGCGTTTTAAGTCCTTTTCGGAAATTCCCTCTTTCTCAAATTTGGCAAATGCCTCGTCGATCGCCTTTGAAACATCATCTAGGTCCTTATCAGCAAAAGCCCGGACCGAAAGCTCCATTTGACCGGCCAATTCGGCGGTGTCGTTAGACATTCTGACATTTGACGTAAGTTTATGGTCCTCGACCAACACTTGATAGAATGGGGCCTTTTTGCCGCGTGTAAGGTAATCCGCGAGCACATCGAGAGCGTATGAGTCGGGATGATATTGCTCAACGACCGGCCAAGCCCGGGTCAATTGAGGCACGTTTGCGAAATTGTCCTCGTGATACAGATCTATCGTGGCTTTCACGATTCCGGGACGCTTTTCGATCGGAGTGATATCCGCACCGCGTTTGATCTCACTGAAATATTTCTCAACCCACTTTTTTGCCTGGCCAGTATCAAAGTCGCCGGCGACGACCAGCGTCACGTTGTTCGGCACATACCAGCGTCGAAAAAATTCTTTGACGTCTTCTAATTTAGCGTTTTGCAGATCCTCAAGCGATCCGATCACCTGCCAGTTGTATGGATGATCGGCCGGATACAGATTCTTATCGACCACGTAGGAGGTGTGACCGTACGGGTTATTGTCATAGCTCTGCCGCTTCTCATTTTTGACGACCTGCTTTTCCTTGGCGAGTACGGGGTCCGTGACCGTATTTATGAACCAGCCTAACTTATCAGCCTCGGCCCAGAGCATTTTTTCGAGAGCATCCTTCGGCACGGTCTGAAGATAATTGGTCCGATCGCGACTCGTTGAGCCATTTGCACCCGAACCGCCGATCCTTGCGGTCATTGCGTCGAGGCCGCCTTTACCTAAATTTTCGGATTCGAGAAATAGAAGGTGTTCAAACAGATGAGCAAATCCGGTTCGACCGGCCTTTTCGCGTGCCGAGCCAACGTGGGCCGTCAGTGAAACCGCGACTACAGGGTCCGAGCGGTCTATGTGAAAAATCACCTGCAGGCCGTTCGGCAGCACAAACTTTTCATAATCGACTTTGAATGTGGCGTCATCAGCTACTTTTTGGGCAGTAACCGATATCAATAAAACGGACATAATTGCGATACAAACAACGAATTTTAGGATCTTCATATTAATTTCCGGCGGATCTGACCGCGGAGGAGTTTACGCGTCCGCTTAAATACTAGTTTTTAATTGCCTGCCTAATTATCGATGACCGGTTCCTGTTTGCGGGACTTTCGGCGTTCAGCTTTCCAACTTTTTCTGATCGCATCGACGTCAAATTTATCACGCGTTCCGTCACGCATATTTTCGATCTCGTGCTGAACGCGGGCCGCAACCAGGCGATATGCCTCAGTATTCGGGACGCCCTCGACCATCTTGGCGAGCTCGTCATATTCGAGAAATCTGCCGACCTTGGCACCGATCTTGGCTCCGATACTACGGCCCTTCGGGATGATCGTGCCTTTGGGAAACGCATCATATGTGCCCCAAATATATATCGGTAAAATGCCGATCTTTTGATTTAGCGAAAGGTACCCGATGATAGGCTTAAACTCGGTTATCTGGCCCGACTCCTGCCTGCCGCCCTCGGGAAAGATGAGAGCGTTGTAGCCGTCATTCAGTATCTGCGTGACGTGCCGGAGCGATTGCCGCAGGCTGCCCGTCCGCTCGATCGGTACGAGCGTCGTGAAATTATTCATATACGCTCGCTTGTATTTGGTGTCGAACCAATAATCGGCCGCTGCGACCGCTACGGTCTGCTCGGCAACGTCCTTGCCGAGTGCCTTTTTAACGAGACCTGTATCGATGTGCGATGTGTGATTTGGAGCCACGATAAAATTGACGTGCTGCGGCACATTTGCTTCGCCCTCGATCCGGGTGTTTAAGACACCTTCATATAACGTGTCCTGGGCAAAATCCACGATCGCATTTCCCACACGGCGCACGATCGACGGAATGACTATTTCCTCTTCGTCCTTCTTTTCCTCGACCCTTGGCTCATCGGCGAGCTTTTTGGATTTATCGACGCGTTGAACCGCTGTGAGCAGTTCGCGGACCGACTGGACCTCGCTCAACGTGTCGGGCGATGCGACCCGGCCGCCGGCATCCTCGACCGCCGCCTGAAGCTCGACAAACATCAGCGAATCAAAGCCGAGATCGGCAAGTTTGTCTTCCATTACAACGTCCGATAGCGGTCGGTTTGAGACGCTCGCGACGATCTTTCGTATCCATAGAGCGTTATCGTCGCCCTTTGATTCGACGACGGTTTTGGTCTTGGACTTGGCACGATCCTCGAGCGTTTGGATCATCTCGACAACCTCGGGACGCTTGACCTTTCGGGTCGCGGTCCGCGGCAGTTCGAACGGCGTGATGTGAAGCACCTTGACACGTTTGGCGAACGGCAATCCGGCCGAGACCTCACGGAAATGCTCCTCGACCTTCTTGTTTGCGTCAGACCGCGTCAATGCGATATCAAACTCATAATCCGGGACGACCAGGGCGGCGATCTTTTCGCCGCCGTCATCGTCGTGCAAACCGACGACGCTCATCTCCTTGATAAAGGCGGATTTGCTGTAATGATCTTCGATCTCGTCCGGATAGATATTCTTGCCGTTCGAGTCGATGATAACGTCCTTTGATCGGCCGACGATGTAGAGATTGCCGTCTTCGTCGAGTTTGCCGAGGTCGCCGGTCTTTAGCCAGCGATCGTGGAGCACTGCGTCGGTCGCCTTATCGTTGTTATAATAGCCGAGCATCACATTTTGCCCGCGGGCGAGCACCTCGCCGACGCCATTTTCGTCCGGCACGTCGATCTTGACCTCGACACCCGGCAGAGGTTTACCGACGCTGCCGCGAAGCAATTTATTGCCCGGGCGAGCGACGGTCAGTACCGGCGACGACTCAGTCAGGCCGTAGCCCTCGAGCACTGTAAAACCAAGTCCGTGGAGATCTTTCTGCACCTTCTCAGACAGTGCTGACCCGCCCGAAATGAGGTAGCGCATCTTGCCGCCTAAACCCTGATGGATCGGGAAAAATACGATCGGGCCGAGGTTGAACGGCGTGTTGTCCCGGATCCAAGCGTTAAAATCAATGACATTGTCGGCCAGATCTGCAATCCAGTCGCCGCGCTCGCGCAGACGGGTCTTGATACGGCGGTGCAGCATTTCCCATAGTGCCGGCACGCCCACCATACCCGTAACGTGGCCGTTTTCCATCGTCCGAGAGAGGTCCTCGGCCGTCAGTTCGTTAAGGTAAGTGATCTGCGTTCCGTTTGAGAATGGCGTCAGGAATCCGGCGGAAAACTCGAAAGTGTGATGCATCGGCAATACGGAGAGGACACCGTCTGTAATGTCCATATCGAGAACGCTCGACAGCATCGAGATCATATTCACAAAGTTTTTATGCGAGAGCATTACTGCCTTTGGCGTACCTGTGGTACCCGAAGTGAAGATAAGCGATGCCACCGCACTGGAATGTACCTTGGGCGGCAAAAGAGCATTGCGGTTCGCCTCTTCGATCTCGGACTGGATCTCAAAGACCGCATCGAACGTCCAGACCGCGACTTCCAGTCCGGCTTGTTTAAGCTTTTCAGCGATCTCAGGATGTTCTTCGGCGAGCTTCGGAGAAACGACGACCGCCGAGGCCTCGCCCGCCTTGGCAAAGGTGACTATCTCCGTTACCGAGCTGGCCGGATCGATAGGAATTGCCGTCGCGCCCGTTTTGAGAATGCCAAAATAGGTCATTCCCCATTCGGGCATATTGTTGGAAAACAGAATGACGCGGTCGCCGCCCTTGATGCCGTTTTTGGCCAGATAGCCCGCCGCACGCATCGTAAGTTCGCTCACGTCTTCAAACGTATATTGCTCCTTACGTCCATTTCGCTCGATTCGCATCGCCACGCGAGTCGGAAAACGTTTGACCGAGGTGTCGAAAAGATCGAGCAGATCTTTGTACGTATAAGAACGCTTTTCGACTGCCTTGAGCTCTTCTTCGAGTGTTGGCAAAACCCATTTTCGCATTCCGGGAAAATGGATGTTGAGCCAGTAGTCGTACCAATCAATACGCTCCGGATACCACGGCAAAAGGTTTTTTTCTTTTTCCCTAATGACCGCGTGCAATGCCCGCAGGTTGTCCGAGCGGTATAAATAATCGTTGTCGATCATAAACGGCTTGAACATCGCAAACGCATCCATCGTCTCTTTGGTCGTCTGCTCGAATGACTCGACCGACTTTCGCAGGTCCGAAACGATATTTCCGATCCTGCCGCCGCCCCAACGCGGGCTGGCCTTGTCGAGCATCTTATCCGCCTGTTTGGCCAACTTGTTGAGCATCGGCGCCGACGTTAGCTGATACGTGCGGTTAGTAACGGTCTGCGTCTCGACCATTCCTGCGAGCTTATTGACTAATTTGTTTCCGGTTTCCTTGTCCTCGTAATGCTGGCGTTTATAAAGCCCGACGAGACCGACGATACGTTTCATATCGTTTGGGTTGGAGTCGCCCGAGGATGCCTGAAATACAAGCGGCGGATTCGGATCGACCAGTGCGTTCATTGTCGCCGCCAAGATCGCCCCAGAGACCATATCTACCGGAATAATGTCTAGGACGAGCTTCTCGTTGACCGGAATGATCGGTTGGCCGCGCAAGGCGATCAGTATAAGCGGAGCGGTCGTCGTAAAGCCTTCGTTCCACCCCGGAAACGGATATGCCTGTGACGATTCGACGATCGACGGGCGCAGAAGCACCTTAACAATATCGTCTTGCGAAGCAATGATCTGCTCCGCGAGCGACTTCGAGTAGGTATAAATGTTCGTCCAGCCCCAATACTCGGCACGCTCAGAACCGAGTTCGGTCGTGCGTTCGCGGATCCACATTTTGCGTTCGCGGAAAATCGCCGATTTCAATTCGGCTTCGTCATCGGGATCGCGGCCTTCCTCGATAAAGCGGTGGCGAGCTTGTTCGCGAAACTTCGCATGCTGCACCGCGTCGTCGGCCTCTTGCCTCGCTTGTTCCGACAAACGCGCACAGTCCTCGACCTCGCGGTTGACGTCAAAGGTCGTTCCGACGAGTTCGTCCTTTCGCGGGAAATATCCGACGACCGGCTCATTTTCCCAGATCGGCCCGCTGCGTTTACCTGCCACAAAACACGTCGAAACGTGCACCAGACGCGGTTTTTTCATCATCCGGGCCATTTTGATGATGTTGTTCGAACCATTAATATTCGTCCGCAAAGCCGACTCAAGCGGCGGGTTGAACGTCACATTACCGGCACCATTGATAATGATGTCGGTATCACGCATGATTTTCTTGGCTTCTTTTTCATCAAGCCCAAGATACTCATTCCCAACATCACCATTCACGGGAACGACCTTAGACTTAATAAACTCCTCAAACCCATCGCCATACTTCTCCCGCAGCGGATCAAACGTCGGCGACGTCACGATCGAAGTCCAAAACCGTATCTTCGACTCATTCGCATCTCGTGCACGCACGGTTGCATATACCTTCCCGATATCCGGAAAATTATGCAGCAGCATCGACAACGTGACCTTCCCTACAAAGCCCGTACCGCCGATAAAGAAGATCTTCTTACCCTTAAATATTTCTGTTGGTGATAATTTCATTTGGAACGCCGACATTCTTGTCCGCTACTTCTTTGTTCAAAACCTTTTTTCGCTTGCCACCGACCCACAAAGGCCTAGAAATCTTCCCGTGAAGTCGTTACCGCCCGCACTGATCCTTATTGCCGAAATTGTCTGGCTGGCGGCTCCAACCAGTTTGGCCGCGGCGGTTTTTGACCTTTACCCACCAGACGTCGATGGGTTTGCGGGTCTCTTTGAATAACACGTCGTCGTTCGGATCACCCTGAAAGATGCGGCCTTTGTACCATATCTTGCTAAAGCCCTCGCCGAGGTACGTGAGTAGATAGAGGTTGTCACCACGTCTGAGTTTGACGTTGTCGAGCGTCGTGTTTTTTAGAACGCGGACGATGCCCGCACGCGTCGTGATGACTGTGCCGGTGACGCCCGTGACCCGTTCTCCCTTTTTCATTCGAAAGGCGACTGGCGACGAGTCTCTCATTTCGCGACGGGCAACGGTCGGCTTGTCGACCGTCCACTCCCGATAGGTACAGCACTCGAAAGGGCACGCTCCGTTATCTACGTACGGCATTCGTGGACCGTTCGATTGGGCGTGGGCTCCGCCGATAAAAACCGCCGTCACGAAAAAAATAGCAGACATCACTTTGCGCGTCATAAATTCTCTCGTTTCTAATCCGTCACACTACACAGACCGATCATCGGCTGATGCAGCATTGTGATCTCGGCGTTGCGGCCCATATAGCTTCGGCCCATAGCGATCGCTTCGGTCAAGTTATCGGCACGTTCCCAGCCGAGCATTTCGGGAACGTGGGCATTTTCGGCACCCGCGACGATGACTTTGCCGATGTGCTGACGGCCGTTTTCGCCCCAGTACCACATAAAGAACGGATGAGCACCGTGATACGCGTTACCGCGACGATACATCTCGATGTATGCGGGGTTCGAAGCAAATTCACGTTCGTATTTTTCGCGTAGATAAAAGGCGTCACGTGATTCCGGCAGCAAACGGTGGAAAAACTCGATATAGGGAGCGTGAAATTTATGGTCAAACTCGTCAAAACACGGGTGTGTAATGATCATCACGCCGCCCTTCCGCAGCAAAGGCTTGTTTCGGTACATATTAAAATGGTAGCCGAGAGCCATTACCTGAACGAGCAACGGATTGAGCGCCGAATACACGTTGTACGGCGAAATGTCCGGAATGCCTGAGATCAGGATGTCGCACTGGCCTTTGACCGGGATCTCGTACTGCTGATAATTTTTTTCAAGTATCTTGTCGTGTACGGGTTCGGTCTTGCCGGCGTAACAGGCGATCAATTCATAATGTGCCGGATTGGCGTGCAACATCTTGCGGCGCAGAGCACGGGGCATCTTAGAGAATGTCATAGCCATCGCCTCCCATTTGAGACGATCGGCGAAGGAAAATTCGTCCTCATTCCGCGTCAGGATGTCGTAGCCATCTGGAAACATCTTGTTATTGATCGCAGTCTCGATGTGAAACACCTTGCACTGTTCATCGACCAATTTACCGAGCCGGATCACTTTATGATTAAGCTCCGACGCCGGCGGGTCCATATACGAGTGCGAATCGCGGATCGTCTGCGGCTCGTGGTGAGCACGCAGAGATTCGTAATCGCACAGGCCGACGGCGACCGATTTATGACCGCCATCCATCGGGACGAGATTAATGTTGAGATAGATCAGCAGGTCGCTCTCGATCGCACGCTTGTTGACCCGCAGCGGTTCGTTATGCCGCGTGACACCGAGCGTGACCAGATTGTCGTCGTCCTCGGCGTCGTGGTTGTAATAGCGGTCGGGATAATACTCGTTATAGATGTCAGTGCCGACCATTCGCTTCATTTCCCAAGCCGTCATCTTGCGGTGGAGTGAGTTTGCGATGATCAGATGAATGTCATCGACGCCATTCGCACCGCACATCTCCAGCACGACCTCTAGCATCGTCTGCCGCAGATCCGGCGTCTGCATCGGCGGTAGCGGCAGCGAGATGTCGTCCATCGCGATGGTCACCCGCATCCCGGGCTCGAGCAGAGCATAGAGAGGCTCCATTTCGATCGGATGATTGATCGCATACCGTATAGCGGCTTCCCTGTTCGGCAGGCCCTTGATCGGCGGATTTGGATATATCACCCGCGTACCGACCGGGACGTCCTCAAGGATAAAATCCTCGCCAAACGGCATTATCCGCGGAGCGGAGTCTTTGTCGATGTAAACGATGGATTCGTGTGTTTTTCTGCGTAGTTCTAAAGCCATAAAATTATTGAGTCGGTATAGGTTTAATCACACATTCGAAACCCTACACCTGTCGAATCATTCAAATCTGAAAAAACGTGCATACTACAGAGCCTAAAATCTGGCGCCCATTCGAGTTCAACATTTATTTTCTTTCCGTTTCCAGACAAATCTCGGGAAGAAAAATTATCATCTCTAAATACCGAAGGATCGTAGGAGCAAGTTATATCAGGCCCCCATTTTATCTCCGAATCGATCCCTTTCAACACACTGGTTATAGATCGCATTTGCCCAACAAAATCGTCTCGAGCGATACCTTTCCTAGTATCTATTGACGCCTCTAAATATATTTCATCAAATTGTTCCGCTATTATCCTTTGTCTAAGTTTCTCCACAGCTAGTTCATTTTGGTGACGGTATCCAATAAAGCCACACCCCACAAGCAAACAAGCCGAAATAGTGAAAAAGATTCTGCGCCGTTCAATCTTCATTTAAGATCCAAAATCGCCCAGTCATGTTGCAACGCCGTCTGCTTCAGCCTGAAATCCGGACAAACCGCGACCGGATGCCCGACGATCGAAAGCATTGGTAGGTCTGAAATCGAATCAGAATAGGCGTAACTATCAGACAAATTGATCTGCTCGCGTTCGGCGTATTCGCGGATCCATTGGGCTTTGGTCGCGGATGCCATTACTGGTGGCAGGACGCGCCCGGTGGCATATCCGTTGACGAACTCGAGCCTATTGGCTACATAATCGTCGATGCCGAGATACGTCATCATCTTTTCGATCGTGAAATCAAGAGCCCCAGTCAATACGACCTGGCGTTGGCCGATCTTTTTACCTTGAGCGATCAGCTCGAGCGTTCCGGGAAAAATTGCCGGCTTTAAGACCTCTTCGAATAGTTCCTCAGAGAAATAACGCAGACGATCCTGGGAAAAACCCGAATAGCTACGAAAAAACACTTCGTTAAAGACGTTTCTCGAATATAGATCAGTGACGCCAAAGAACGGCAACTTGGCGAGCGTGCTGACGCTTTTTTTGGCGGTTTGCCATAGGCCCTGCTGACGCTTTGCGTAGAATGCGAGCGTATGGACGAGGTTAGTACTGACCAATGTCCCCTCGAGGTCGTAAAATGCCGCGGCTTGTCCGTTTTTGTTCATGTCCGGTCTTATGCTATGTTATTCACGCCAAACGGCGATATTTTCTTCTTAGAATAGGCAAAATACTAGCACCTTTTGCAAGGATTTGGTAGGTGGTCGAGGACCAAGTTACAAATTAATTACAAATTGTAATTACATTGTGACTACGGATTTGTGGCAATTATGCGGCGAGCTATCTTCCCGGGGTCTTTCGACCCGTTAACCAACGGACATCTGGACATCATCAAGCGTTCTTCGCCGCTTTTCGACGAGATCGTGGTCGCAGTACTCAATAATGCTGATAAGCACCCGATGTTTTCGGTCGAGGAACGCTGCTCAATGATACGCGAGATTCTGCCGACGATCGATACCGACGGCTGCACACTGATCGTCGACAGCTTTTCGGGTTTGACCGCTGATTTTGCTAAGAAAAGTGGTGCCACCGCGATCGTTCGCGGCATCCGAGCGGTCAGCGATTATGAATATGAACTCCGAATGGCCCTGATGAACCGGCGTCTCGAACCGACTATCGAGACGGTCTTCCTTATGGCCGGGGAGGAATATTCGTATGTGTCCTCGACACTGATGAAACAGGTTTTCGAACTTGGCGGCCGCGTCGAGGGCCTGATCCCGACATTGGTCGAAGAAAAAATGCGGCAAAAGACCACGCTCTGACCGACCTCATACCGATTGGCGGCCTTGCCGCACCGAAGTTTCGCTGTCCGTGGATTAAGGAAACTCGCTTGGCACCATATCCGATGTGGGAGAATCCAGGCTTAGCCGAACGTCAACGACGCAAAAGGGTCCTTAGTCGCGTCTATTGGCTAAAAACTTAACTATCCACTCTCTGACTCTTTACCGCTCTGGGGTAAACTACTACTTATTATGACTTTCCAGGTATCTGACAATGTTTCTGCGATGAAGGGCTCATCAACACTGATCGCGGCGGCAGCAGCAGCCGATATGCGAGCTCGAGGAATCGATGTGATAGATCTCTCGGTTGGCGAGCCTGATTTTGACACGCCCGAGTTTATCAAACAGTACGCTTGGGAAGGCCTCCAAAAAGGTCTCACCAAATACACCGCAACTGCGGGAACTGTTGAATTTCGGCGGTCGATCGTTGATTTCTTTGCGGATCGCTTTGGTTCGCAGTTTGATCAGTCAAATGTCGCCGCTGCGTGCGGCGGCAAGCAGGCTCTCTTCAATGCCGCCTGCTCGCTTCTGAATCCGGGAGATGACGTCCTTATTCCCAAACCGTACTGGGTCACATTCCCCGAGATCGTGACGTTTTGCCGCGCAAACAATGTCTTTATTGAGACAGAATCGACGGAATTTGTTCTAACAGCCGATCAGGTCGCGGCCGCGATAACTGATAAGACGAGACTTTTGATCATCAACAGCCCGAGCAACCCGTCGGGCCGTGTCATTCCGCCGGATGAATTGATCCGGATCGTCGAGGTTTGTGCCGCGAATGACGTTTACGTTTTAAGCGACGATTGCTATCTTTTCTTTGCGTATCCGCCGGCCGAGCCATTTTCGCTCACGACTCTTTCAGAGGAATTGCGTCAATACGTTTGCGTCGCAGGCAGTTTCTCGAAAACATACGCGATGACCGGTTGGCGCATCGGTTATACGGTCGCTAATGCTGAATGGACACAGGCAATGGTCAAATTGCAGAGTCACTCAGCGACGCATCCGACATCTTTCGTGCAGTATGCGTGTGCCAAGGCATTGCAGGACCGCGATGCAACATTGTCGGCGGTCAACGAGATGACGGCGGAATACGAGCGTCGGCGAAACTGGCTGATTCCGCAACTCAATACGATAAACGGATTCAGGTGCCCGATGCCCGAAGGCGCATTTTACGCTTTTGTCGATGTCAGAGAATTGCTTGGTGAAAAGTTCGCTTCGTCAGATGATGTGGCGACTGCCCTTTTGAATGAATGCAAGATCGTCGTAACCGACGGAGCGGGATTTGGTGCGGACGGCTTTCTCAGAATCTCTTACGCGACTTCGATGGAAAATCTGGAGCGGGCAATCACGTCGATGAGACAATTGTTCGGCACTAGATCCGCCACGATCTAATTAGGAATTGCCAATTGCAAAACTGCGGGTGAGTTGGATTCGGACTTAGATCTTCTTATTAGTATATTCGCGACGATTTTTTTAATTCCCGCCCGTCATCATCAGTCCGATCTCTTCGATCGAGGTGGTCTTTGGGTCGACCTCACCGACTATCTTTCCTTCGCGAATAACGAGTAATCGGTCCGCGAGCGCGGTGACTTCTTCGAGCTCGGCCGACACGAGCAAGACGGCGGATCCGGCGTCGCGTAGTCCGATCAGTTTGCGGTGGATGAACTCGATCGCGCCGATATCGACACCACGCGTTGGTTGTGAGACCAGAAGTAGCTTTGGGTCAAGCTCGAATTCGCGGCCGATGATCAGTTTTTGCTGATTTCCACCGGAAAGCGATTTGGCTGACAGAGTCGGGTCGCCGGGCCGAACGTCAAAATTCTCAATGATCTCGTGGACGCGCTTGTCGATCGCGGCGTTATTCATCATCCCTCCGCCCGACGTGATCGGCGGGCGGTAATGAACGCCGAGTATCGAGTTTTCAGCCAGATCCGAATTGAGCAGCAGCCCTCGCTTATGCCGATCTTCGGGAATGTGAGCAACCCCGAGCTCCTTAAGCTCACGGGCGGACCGATCAGTAATCTCCTTGCCGTCAAATTCGACACGCCCGCCAGACGTCCTTGTCAGCCCGGACAGAGCTTCGATCAGTTCGGTCTGACCGTTGCCCTCAATGCCGGCGATCCCAACGATCTCGCCTGAACGAACCTTAAATGAAACATCCTTGACCGCGGGGCCGCCCTTACCCGTAACCAGAAGGTTTTTTACCTCGAGCACGGTCGCCGCCGGATGGGCGTCGGACTTTTCGACGCGGAGCAGGACGTCGCGGCCGACTATCAATCGGGCGAGATCCTTCGCACTCGTCTCCGAAGTTTTTACATTTCCGACGGAACGGCCGTCCCGCATAACGGTAACCTCATCCGACACGGCGAGCACCTCATCCAGCTTATGCGTGATAATTATTATGGTCTTGCCCTGTCCTTTCATCCGGCGCAGAATGCCAAACAACTCGTCGACCTCCTGTGGCGAAAGCACAGCCGTAGGTTCGTCGAGGATCAGTATTTTTGCGTCGCGGTATAGAGCCTTGAGGAGTTCGACCCGCTGTTGGGCACCGACCGAAAGGTTCTCGATATAGGCACGCGGATCAACGTCGAGTTTGAGTTCGTTCGAAAGTGCTAGGATCTCCCGGTTTGCCGTTTCCAGATCAAGGCTTGCCGTCGAACCGGTTTCGGCCCCGAGAATGATGTTTTCGGCGACCGTCATAGTGTCGACAAGCATAAAATGCTGGTGAACCATACCGATCCCTAGAGCGATAGCGTCGTGTGGGTTACGGATATTTACCGGTTGGCCATTGACAAGTATTTCGCCGCTATCGGCCTTGTAAAAGCCATATGCGATCTTCATTATCGTCGATTTTCCGGCACCGTTCTCACCGACAATAGCGTGGATCGTTGCCGTTTTAACGGTGATCGATACGTCCTCGTTCGCCACGCAATCGCCAAAGGCTTTCTTGATATTTCGGAGTTCTAGCATCGATTTTAATTTGCCATTGCATCGGTGACCTTGATATCACCGGCGACTATCTTCTTTTTAGCTTCTTCCACCTTGAGGATCACGTCATCGGGGATAATGCCCTTGTTATTCTCATCCATTGCGTACGCAACGCCGTCCTTTTCGAGTCCGAAGGAGTGGAATCCGCCCTGAAACTTGCCTTCTAGCACTTCCTTCACGACGTCATAAACGGCGTTATCGACGCGCTTGACCATTGATGTCAAGACATAACCGGGCTTCACCATATTCTGATTAGAGTCGACCCCGATGACAAATTTGCGGGCCTGGCCGTTCTCATCCTTACCGTATTGCTCAACGGCGTCAAATGCACCAAGTCCCGAGTTTCCGGCTGCGGTGAAGATCACATCGGCGCCCTTTTCGATCTGCGCGAGCGACAGCTCCTTACCCTTGCCCGGGTTATTCCACGCACCGTCCGTAACGCCGACATAATTATCGATCACCCGTATGTTAGGATTAACCGACCTTGCCCCTTCCTCGTATCCGGTCTCAAACTTGTGAATCAGTGGAATGTCCATTCCGCCAAGAAACCCGAGAACGCCGGTCTTCGATTTATAAGCCGCGATCATCCCGACCAAGTACGACCCCTCGTGTTCGCGAAAGACGAGCGAAGCCACGTTTTTCATCGGAGTTTTGCCGTCAGTGTCAAAAATGACTCCATCAACGATCGCAAATTTGATATTTGGGTAATTTGCCGCGACCATTTGCATGATCGGCCCCTGGGCAAAGCCGACACCAATAATGAGATCAAAATTCTTTTCAGCAAAGGCTCGCATCGCCGGCTCGATCGAGGTCGGATTTCCGGGTTCGACATCGTAGAGGCAGATATTCAGATCCTGTTGGGCACGCTTTACGCCCTCCCAGGCCGCCGCATTGAAGGAACGATCATTCTTGCCGCCGATATCAAAGACGATGCCGACCTTGATCTGACAGCCCTCACGCCGGGCTTCGGCCTGTTTGGTGCAAGATGTCGCCAACAAACAAATTGAAAGTGTCAACGCTGCCGATAAAAAAATTCGAAGCTTCATTGATTCTTAAACCGTCGCTCTGATCAATTTAGGTATATCGGGGATTTCCTCGGTTATTTTATACGCACTCTGTAGTATTTCGCTAATCGAATCAGCCTGGTTCTGCGTACGGCAGTAGATTATACCGAGCGGATCGCCGATTTCAACTTTATTGCCGATCTTCACCGTACATTCGAGTCCGACGGCATGATCGACCCCATCTTCGGCCTTGATCCGCCCGCCCCCGATATCGCAGATCGCACGGCCGACGGCAAACGTATTGACTTCCGCAACATAACCGCTTGTGGCCGCACCGAATGGAATGCGTTTCAGCGTCGGATCAATGAGTGATTCCGGGTCATCGCAAACTGATGGATCGCCACCCTGAACCTCGACATTTTCGCGAAATTTTGCCAAGGCCTTGCCCGAGGCAAGGGCTTCATTGATCATCGTCTCTGCCGATGACATCGAATCTGCGATACCGCCAAGCAAAAGCATTCTGGCGGTCAACTCGACCGATAGGACCAGCGTAGCGGACATCGCGTCATCGCCTTCGCCGCGGAGCAACTTGATACACTCGTAAACCTCTAAAGCATTTCCTACAAACTTGCCGAGCGGTTGGCTCATATCGGAGACGACTGCTTGTGTGTTTACCCCAAACGCTTTGCCTGTTTGCACGAGAGCCTCAGCCAAACGCACCGAGTCTTCGTATTTTTGCATAAATGCGCCTGATCCGGTCTTAACGTCCAGAACGAGGGCATCGAGGTCTTCGGCAAGTTTTTTGGACATTATCGAGGCAACGATAAGCGGAATATACGGTACGGTCGCCGTGGCGTCGCGTAGAGCATAGAGCTTTTTATCCGCAGGTGCTATCTCACCGGTCTGGCCCGCCATCGCGTAACCGTTTGTGGCAAGCAGTTCGGTAAATCTCGTCATTGACAGCCCAACGTCAAAACCCTCGATCGATTCGAGTTTATCGAGAGTCCCGCCGGTGTGACCGAGCCCTCGCCCCGAGATCATCGGAACGGCCAGACCGCACGCCGCAGCGACGGGAGCGATTATAAGCGAAGTCTTATCGCCGACGCCGCCCGTCGAATGCTTGTCAACAACGGGACGGTCGACCGAGGCGAGGTCAAGCACTTTGCCGGAATAGACCATTGCTCGTGTCAGTTCGTCCTGCTCACGCTGATCGAGTCCGTTGATGAACATAGCCATAACGAGCGCCGATATCTGGTAATCGGCCCAAGCCTCGGTGCAAACACCGTCGATAAAGACGCCGATCTCGGCATCGGACAGAGAGTTTCCATCCCGTTTCCTTGCGATTATTTCCTGAGGACGCATAAATTAAAAAGACCGCTTTCGTAATGATTACGAGAACAGTCTAACCGATTTAATGCCTTTATTTACAGACGCGAAAGCCGTTTTATTTTAACTTTTGGACCAATACGACCGCCTGCGCCATTACAGCCTCACGTTTTCCGACAATGCCGACCGACTCGCCGGTTTTAGCTTTCACACTTACTTGTTCGTTGGTGACCCCGAGTAACGCGGCGATATTCTCTCGCATCGAAGTGATATAGGGCCTCAGTTTTGGTGATTCCAAGTCAACGACGGCATCGACATTGACCACGCCGTAACTTTTTTCGCTAAGCGATTCCACCGCGTGACGCAAAAAGACCAAGCTATCGGCACTACTCCAGCGCGGGTCGCTATTCGGAAAATGAACGCCGATATCACCTAAGGCGAGCGAACCAAGAAGGGCGTCGGTGATCGCGTGGAGTAGCACATCCGCATCCGAATGGCCATCCGCGCCCAGATCCGACTCGACCTCGATACCGCCGATAATCAGAGGGCGGTCAGGTATCAAGCGGTGAACATCCGTGCCGAATCCTATTCGAAAATCGCTCATTCTGCCGCTCCTCTAATGATCGCCTCGGCCATTATCAGATCTTCACGATGGGTGATCTTGATATTCCCCGGGCTACCGTCCACTGTAGTCACGATCACCCCGGAACGCTCGACCAAAACGCATTCATCAGTCGCATTCTCAGCATTAAAGCGCTGTTCCAATGCACGTTTCAGCACATAATGGCGAAAGGCTTGCGGGGTCAGTGCCCTTCGTAGAGTCGTGCGGTCGATCGTGGCCACGATCTTGCCGTATTCGACAGATTTGATCGTATCGACGACCGGTGCGGTAAGACAGGCCGCCCCGTTTTCCTCTGCGCACTTTACCGTTCGGGCGATCTCATCAACGGTTACGAGTGGGCGGACACCGTCGTGTACGCAGACGACAACGGTCGCCAGATCGACAGCATCAAACCCATTTTTGACCGACTCACTTCGCGACGCACCGCCGCCGACGACCGCTCTCAATTTGGTGATCGATGCTCCCGCAATTATGCTATGCAGCCTATCGATATGCTCATTTCCGACAACGACGATGATCTCGTCGATAACAGAGCTGTCCTGAAAAGATTGGAGCGAATGAAGTAAAACGGGCTTGCCCGCTAGGTCCAGGAACTGTTTGGGGGATGCCGAATCAAATCGGGTGCCGCTACCGGCGGCAACAATGATGGCTGTATTCATCGTCCGGCAACTATCAGATCGTCGGGCTATTCGACTTCTTCAATAATGGTGTTCTGTCTTAGATCGCGGGTCGCTTTGCGAAAGCCAAGTGACCGCGAATCGTGGATCGCGACGTGACTATCATTTGACTCATCTTTCTCTTCCCACATCCGGCCAAAGATCATCTTGCCGGCCGTTGTCTGCAAGACGCTGGTCACAGCGATGTCCGCGGTTTTACCGATCAACCGTCGGGCATTATCGACGACGACCATTGTGCCGTCATCGAGATATGCAACGCCCTGGTTATACTCTTTGCCCTCTTTGAGGATAAAGACCCGCATCGCCTCACCGGGCAGTACGACCGGCTTGAGAGCGTTAGCAAGTTCGTTGATGTTCAGGACGGAAACGCCGCGAAGCTGCGAGACTTTGTTGAGATTAAAATCATTGGTAACGATGACAGCGTCGAGTTGCTTTCCGAGTTCGATCAGTTTCAGGTCGACCTCTTTGACTGCCGGAAAATCGGTTTCGACGATCTGTATATCGAGAGTGCTGTTATTGCGTAACCGCTGGAGCATATCCAGGCCGCGTCGTCCGCGTTGGCGTTTCGAGGAATCGCTTGAGTCAGCAACCTGTTGCAATTCAGCCAAAATGAAATTAGGAATGATCAGCGTTCCGCCCAAGAATCCGGTCTCAGCAACGTCCGCAATGCGGCCATCGATGATGACCGACGTGTCGAGGATCTTATAGTCGCGTTTAATATTCTTATCGCTAAATATCCCGCCCAGAGCAGACAGATCGATATATTCGCCTTTCGCGGCACCAACCATCAGCCCAATGTAGCCCATAAAAAAGGCAAGGGCGATCGTCAGAAATGTTTTTAACTCACCGGGAACTGTATTGATATCTTGCGAACTTATGAGCATTCCGATCATATATGCCCCGATGATGCCTAAGATCGAACCGACCGCCGCTCCGATCAAGGTTTTGAGTGACGCACGTCGGGCTCTCACCTCAACACCAATTATCATCAGCGCAATGATGGCGCCAAACAGTGCAGAATAGGCTTGCTTTGTTCTCACGCTGTCGCCCACAAGTTCGGTCAAATGACTGCTTTTCGACAACGGATTGAGAAAGTACCCGCCAAGGGCAAGTAACAAAACAAATCCTAGTCTAATTATCAGTACGTCCGGCTTCATCGTTGAAATTTTACCACGTCACACGCTCGTTTTGGCAAACGGCTTACTGCTACTAAAGAGTATATGTCTATTTCTGGACAAATTTCGAACAAAGTTTTGCGATTCGCCGAAGAAAAGTCGCAATGGACCCCTTCAGCAACCGGAGGGTTTCGATGTACCTAAAAACCATAAACTCTGCTAATCTCCTTGATTATTAAGCTTAGGAGAAAACCAATGCCGCTAGGACTGAAAAAGACTGCACGCGTCTTATTTTTTACCGTTTCGTTAGTGATGATGGTCGCCGCAAGTGCATCGTTGCTACAGGCCCAAAAGGTCGATGCCTCGCTTTATCAGAGTATGGAATGGCGAATGATCGGGCCTTTTCGTGCCGGACGAACCGTCGGAGCGGTCGGGATCCCGTCACAGCCGAACGTTTTCTATATCGGCCTGAATAACGGCGGGGTCTGGAAAACAACGGATGCAGGACGCACTTGGAAACCGATCTTTGACGACCAACCGACCGGATCGATCGGCGATATCGCTCTGGCCCCATCAAATCCGAATGTGATCTATGTGGGTAGCGGCGAGGGATTGCAGCGGCCAGATCTTGCCACCGGCGATGGGATGTACCGCTCGCGTGACGGCGGCAAAACGTGGGCTCATCTCGGGCTCCGAGACGGCCAACAGATCGCCTCGATCGCAGTCGACCCTAAAGATGAAAATCACCTTTTCGTCGCAGTTCTCGGGCATCCATACGGGCCGAACGAGGAACGCGGCATCTATCGCTCGACCAATGGCGGAGACACCTTTGATCGCGTGCTTTACAAGGACGAGAATACCGGTGCTATGCAGGTAGAGTTTGACCCACGCAATTCGCAGATCGTGTACGCCGATCTCTGGGCCGGGCGGCAGGGACCTTGGGAAAACGGTGCTTGGCAGGGCAAGGAGAGTGGACTATTCAAATCGACCGACGGCGGTTCGACCTGGACGAAACTAACCCACGGCCTGCCGACGATCGAACAAGGGCTCGGCCGGATCGGTTTTACTATCTCGCGATCGAATCCGAGCAAACTCTACGCGACCGTCGATGCAAACCCCAAGTTTGCCGGCATTTACGCATCTAATGATTCGGGCGAAAACTGGAGTCTTGTAAACGGCGATCCGCGTCTCTGGGGCCGCGGCAGTGACTTTGCCGAACTGCGAGTGCATCCGACAGACCCGAATACGATCTTTGTCGCTAACGTCTCGTCACACAAATCGACCGATGGCGGTAAAACCTTTACGAGCTTTAAGGGGGCTCCGGGCGGCGACGACTATCATCGGATCTGGATCAACCCTGACCATCCGGATGTAATGCTATTTGCGACAGATCAGGGCGCGACGATCACCGTTAACGGCGGCGAGAGTTGGTCGAGTTGGTACAACCAACCGACTGCCCAGTTTTATCACGTAAATACTGACAACCGATATCCGTATTGGGTGTGCGGCGGCCAACAGGAGAGCGGTTCCGCGTGTGTAGCGTCACGCGGACGCACCGGTGCGGTCGGCGCCTGGGATTGGGAGACTGTCGGCGTCGAAGAATATGGCTACGTCGCCCCCGACCCGCTTGATCCTGACATCGTTTACGGCGGTAAACTCACGCGTTTTGATCGGCTCACACGCCACGTGCAAAATATCGCCCCCGAGGCGGTTCGAACCGGCAAGTATCGGTTTTTGCGAACGGCACCGGTGATCTTTTCGCCGGTTGATAATAAAAGCCTGTTTTACGGCGGTAACGTCATATTTAAGACGATGAACGGCGGTAATAGCTGGGATGTGATCAGCCCCGACCTTTCGCGTGAAAAGTGGGATGTACCGAAAAGCGTTGGTATTTACGCCACCACGGAAATGGAAACGATGTCGCGACGCGGTGTGGTATACACCGTCGCCCCATCGTATAAGGACATAAATACGATCTGGGCAGGCACAGACGACGGTCTTATTCACGTCACCCGAAATGGTGGAAAAAGCTGGTCGAATATTACGCCGCCCGAGCTTAAATCCTGGGCCAAGGTGTCCCTGATCGACGCTGGACGCTTTGACGCAAATACCGCATACGCGGCGGTCAATACATTTCGGCTAGATGACCTTCGCCCACACATTTACCGCACGCACGACGGTGGAAAGACCTGGAAAGAGATCGTCAAGGGCATCCCGGATGGCGGAATCGTAAATGCCGTGCGTGAGGATCCAGTGCGAAAGGGATTGTTATATTGCGGTACTGAGCAAGCCGTTTATTTTTCGACCGACGACGGCGAAAATTGGCAGCCGCTAAGGCTGAATATGCCGGCGATCTCGATCCGTGATCTCGTAATCAAGGATGACGATCTCGTAGTCGGTACGCACGGCCGCGGGTTCTGGATACTCGACGATGTCACACCGCTGAGGCAACTAGGTCCGTCGATTGCGTCATCGAACGCAACTCTCTTTACGCCCCAATTGGCGACCCGCGTGAAACGAAGCCTACACACGGATACCCCGTTTCCGCCGGAGGAACCGGCCGGCAAGAATCCTCCTGATGGAGCGATCATCAACTATTACTTAAAACAGCCGTCAAAATCACCGATCGTGCTCGAGATCACCGACGCTGCCGGCAGATTTATCCGGAAATTCTCGAGCGATGATAAACCGCTCGATGTCAGCAATTCTAAGATAAACCCGCCGTCGTATTGGATCCGGCCGTTTCAACCACTCAAAAATGAGGCCGGAATGCAGCGATTCACTTGGGACCTGTTATACCCTAATCCGTCGGCAAACAGCTACGACCTGCCGATCTCCGCGATCTACAAGGACACGCCGTGGGTACCGCAAGGACCGGCAGTTCTTCCGGGAGTTTACAATGTTTCACTGACTGTCGACGGTAGAAAAGTTACGCAGAAATTAACCGTGCGTATTGACCCGCGGGTGAAAACCTCGGCGATCGGACTAAAGCAGCAGTTTGATCTTTCAATTGAAGCATATCAAGGTATCGGCCGTTCCCAACGCCTCGTCCAGCGCATTCAGCGAGAGATCGCCTTGCTCGAACAAGCTAACCCGTCTAGCCCGAAGATCGTCAATTTGAAGTTGTTGCTGAACGGCTCACCACCGAAACCCGGCACATCCCCGGAGATCGCCGACTTACCCCTAAACCGATTGGCCGGAGCCTTCACTCAGTTGCTCGACCTGCTACAGGACGCGGACGTTGCCCCGAGTACCCAAGCTGTCAAAGCGGCACGTGACCTTCAGCTTGCGCTCACAAAAGCTGTAAATTCTTTGCCGCCGGACGATATATAAACCAAAAAAGGCGTCCGAAAGGACGCCTTAGTTTCACTTAAAATGGTGCCGTCTATAAGATTCGAACTTACGACCTATCGCGTGTGAAGCGAGTGCTCTACCACTGAGCTAAGACGGCTATAATTTAGATCGACGGATCGTCAGCTTTTGCGGGCCGATTTTCGTCAGTGCCCTTGATACCGCTGAGGGACGAATCCGTGTAAAAATGCCGCGTTCCCGTTGAAGTGACACCCTCGGCGACCTGCGGGTCGGCAGTTATAGAGTAAAACGACGGCCTTGTGGCAGACGCCGGTTCGACAGTAAGTTTGAAAATATAACCGTTGACGACCGGACTTTCACCCTTAAATTTTTCGTCGAGGCTGACCTTGGCGATCAGTTCGTCAAAGGTGGCAAAATTGCCCTTGTTACGCGTGGCATACTGGACTTGAAATTTGCGAATATTATCGATCGACTGTGCCGCGGTGGTTTCGTTGCCCGAACGGATGACCGCCGACCAAGCTATACTGCCGACACCGATCAGCAAACCGATGATCGCGATCACGATCATCAACTCGATAAGGTTAAATCCGCGTTGATCACGCATTTTGAGTCGAAATTTGTTCATATAACCAGTTCCTTCCGTTATCGGTCTATCACGAAACGGCAGCGGATTTGTTTCAAAAGTTTAGACGCTTTCCATTGTCTTTTGCAAGCTAGTGTATGTCCCTGATCCTGAAGTTTGGCAAAATAACGCAACTTGCTCGACGGATGTTATGTGGAAACAACTGTGCGGCAACACAAATTTACTGTCGCAATCGCCGGCCGTAATCTTGTAAGATGTAGTTGTGGAAAAGTTTTCCGGCATTTCGACAACAAAGATGAGAGATTGGATCACAACTGAGTCAACAACTCCGGCGGGTTCGGCCGTTGCAAGTTTTGACGCCGCCGGCAAGATCGCTGAACTGCAGGCGTCGATCGAACGCGTCATTCGTGGAAAGACCGATACGGTAAGGCTCGCCCTGATCGCGATCCTCGCCCGGGGCCACATCCTTATCGAGGACGTGCCCGGTATCGGCAAGACGACTCTCGCAAACGCACTCTCTCGGGCCCTCGAACTTTCTTTCCAGCGTGTCCAGTTTACCTCTGACCTACTGCCGTCAGACGTGATCGGGCTCTCGATCTATAATCAGAAAAACAGCGAATTTGAATGGAGATCGGGGCCGATCTTCTCCAATATCGTCCTCGCGGATGAGATCAACCGGGCAACGCCGAAAACGCAGTCCGCATTGCTCGAGGCAATGGCCGAGGAGCAAGTAACGGTCGAGGGCGTGTCGCGGCAACTGCCGCTGCCCTTTATCGTGATTGCCACCCAAAACCCATCCGAGCATCACGGGACGTATCCGCTGCCCGAGTCACAGCTTGACCGCTTTATGCTGCGGCTACATATGGGATATCCGAGCACCGATGACGAACGCCGCATCCTTCGCGACCGTGAGAGCGTCAATCCGCTCGAATCTGTCCGTCCGGTTATGTCGCGTTCCGACGTAATTGAACTGCAGCGTCTGGTCGCCGAGGTCCGTGTTGACGACGCCCTGCTCGATTACCTTTTGAAGATCGTCGAAGCCACCCGCAACAGCGATTCACTCGAACTCGGCATCAGTCCCCGCGGAACGCTCGCACTATTCCGATCGGCACAGGCATCCGCGTTTATCGAGGGCCGCAATTACTGTATCGCCGACGATATCAAACGCCTGGTCGTACCGTGCTTTGGGCATCGAGTGATCGTCAATTCGAGGGCAAACTCGCTCCGCCAACGCACCCGCGAATCCGAACAGGTTCTGCAAGAATTACTTACGAAGATAAGCGTGCCGATCTAGGTCCGACGCGGGGCATATCGGGGCCAAAAGCCCGCCAATACGTGAGACTGTCAACACTCCGACAACTTTTCAGCTTTCGCGACCTCCGGAACGCGCTCGTCGGCATTGCCGTTGTATTCGGCGGGATCGGGCTGTCACTCTTTACGCTCTATGCTCATCAGGCCGGTGATGTCAGGCTGGCCGGCATCTCGGCCGCTATCTCACTTATTTTCGTCCTGCTGATTCTGATATTTGTCGTGCCGCCGCTCGCCCGCAACGCGAGCCGCGAAGCTTCGCAGATGAATCTGCCGTTCGAGTTTACGACCGGCGGGGCCGTGATGCTAGTTTTGCTGACAGTCGTCGGTTTTTCGGCGTGGAATACCGGCAATAACCTGCTGTTTCTCGTGCTCTCATTCCTGATCGCCGGGATGATCGTCGGTTTTTTTGCCGGCAGTATCTGCCTCAAGCGCCTTGACGTAAAAATGCGATTCCCCGAAACGATCTTTGCCGGCGAACCGACACCGATACTGATCAGCGTCACCAATCGAAAACGTATTTTCCCAAGCCTTTCGGTCGTCGCCCAAGTTCGCGGTACTGAACGCGAGCGTTCGATCGCTGCCGATGAGCTCAAGGCATTACTGCCGCGTTTTCTGGCGGAACGCCTCAGCCGCCCACCGATGATCCGCAAAACGCTCGACCACATTGTTTATATCCCTCGACGCCAATCTGTCGAAAGTAGGTCTGAGCATATTTTCCTGCATCGTGGACGCTTTGTCATCAAGGACTTTGAACTGTCAACACGTTTCCCCTTCGGATTCTTCAGGCATCGCCGTCGATTGCCCGCACGCGAGACCGAACTCATCGTGTTTCCGACACCGTTGCCCTTTGACGATAATATTGACGACCTGCCGCTCGACGCCGGTAAATTTGTCGCTAACAAACACGGAATGGGCCAAGATCTGCTAGCCCTGCGCGATTACCAACCCAACGACGACCTTCGGCGGATCGATTGGAAAGCCACCGCGAGGTCGAGTCGGTTGACGGTGCGAGAGTTTGCCGCCGAGGACGAAAAGCGTGTGACCGTCGCCTTTGACACGCAGGTTCCCGACGAGAGGGACGACAGTTTGTCTCTGCGTGCGAGGATCAGTGCCGAGCAGAGCGGAAAGCCGGTGGTCGCCTCCGACCGGTTTGAGGCCGGAGCGAGCCTGGCCGCCTCCATTCTGCTGCATTTCGCCGAGCAGCAGGCCGAGCTAAAACTAGTGATCGACGATGACGAAGGCGAATTCGGCATCGGCCGCATCCATCTCTACGAAATGCTGAAACGCCTCTCGATCATTGAACCTAGTTTTCCAAAAATGGACCTTCCGCCCGAACCTGCAACCGATCTCGAACGTATCCTCAATAGTTCGGACGACAGTCATTGGTTCCTGGTTACCGCGTCCGCAGATCGCGACCTGTCTCCCGAAACGCTCCAACGATTGATAATAATTGGGTTTTAAGGTTAAATTCTTGTCATATTTCAGCGGCCCGCGGTGTCTTTCTGTTGAAGAGCATTTTTAATGCTGAAAATGAACGAGAGTACACACATATTTGTGGACATAATGTCCGAACAATCAGCTACGGCGGCAGCGACAGGTAGGATCGAGTTTGAAGAGGCTTTCTCGCTTCATCACCGAACCGTCTTTCGCGCGGCACGGTCGGTCGTGCAGGATCCGGCCCTGGCTGAGGATGTAACGCAGGAAACCTTTCTGCGGCTCTATCACAATCTCGATTCAATCACAGATGAAGAAATGCTTCGCCCGTGGTTGATCCGTGTGGCGATAAATGTTGCCCGCAATACTATCCGCGGTACGATTAGGGCGAACACGCGCAACGAAAATTACGTCAAAGAAACAGGCACACTAGCGGCGGCGTCGGTCGAGACCGATTATGAAGAGAACGCCGGTGTGAGCGATATTTATAAGGCTCTCAACAAGATCAAAGAGCCGCTTAGGAGCTGTCTGATATTGAAACAACAAGGGCTGTCATACAAGGAGATCGCCCGCAGCCTTGAGCTTAACGAATCGAGCATCGGCACATTTGTCGCACGTGCCAGACAGGAATTTAGCCGGTTTTACGGGAAGATCGGTAAGGATACGTTATGAAGCAGGATTGTTTAGACATTGGCATAATTCAGGCCTTTTTGGACGGCGAACTGGATCACGGCCAGTCGGCTAGAGTCTCCGGACACATCGCTCTGTGCGATTCGTGTACGTTGATGCTCGCCGATGCTGAGGATGAGTCCGCGGTCGTATTTTCGGCGCTTGAACGAGAATTTGCCACCTTGGTTCCGACTCAGCGACTTTGGAACAAGATCAACGAATCGATCGAAACCGAAAAGCAGAGTGCACCATTCTGGCAAAAAGCTTGGGCGTTTGTAATTCTCAATCTCGCTACGCCTTCGTTCATCGCCGCGGCCGGTATGGTAATCGTCTTCGGACTTACCGCCATTCTTATAATAAACCGCACATC
The DNA here is from genome assembly GCA_016720705.1 of Chloracidobacterium sp. Classification (NCBI taxonomy): domain Bacteria; kingdom Pseudomonadati; phylum Acidobacteriota; class Blastocatellia; order Chloracidobacteriales; family Chloracidobacteriaceae; genus Chloracidobacterium; species Chloracidobacterium sp. The sequence continues at coordinate 528,700 of JADKKB010000007.1, forward strand.
AAGCACGCCGGAGATCGCCGGTGTCCCAGAGGAGACCGTGGCGACATTTCAGCAAACTACATCGCAGCTATCCGGCCCGAATCCGATAGAGACCGTAGTGTCAGATATGCGTCAGGCTAAGCCGATCGCTTTTCAGCACGTTTCATATCGCTCGAACGAACGGCATGTCGTAGGTATCAGCACTGCAAGAGGTGTTTCGACCGCGTCGCCCGATGTCGCTAACGTTTATCTGCCGGGCGAAGAGAACTACGTGAAGACTATAAGTAGCCTTTCGCGTTCGGTCGATTCATTAAAGGAAGATATATTTCGTCCGGGCGAACGCATTGCATACGAGCGCGATATGGCAGTCGTCGATGATGCGATCGCCAAAATGCGTGTCCAGATAAATAAAGATCCGAAAAACGACACGGCCAAACAAGTGCTGTACTCTTCATACCAGAACAAGATCGACCTGCTTAATTCGGTTTCGCAAAAAGAGGAGTTGGTGGCGAGCCTCAGATAAGCGCCCCAGAATACATAAGAATGACAGCATCAGGCAGAAAATTGATATACGGGGTTGTCCTGGTGGGATCGCTCTTGGCGTTTTCGCTCTTGGTTGCCGGTCAGGCTGCTCCGGCACCGCCCGCCACTCCGGCACCTTTTCCCAAAAAGCCTGTGGAATTACCGGTGACGCCTCCGTCGTCGACTGGCTCGGTCGAACGTTCGATGAAGGTCGATCCGGCTCTTAATTTATCATTATGCGTATCCGAGGCGTCATTAAAAGTTAATAGTTGGAACCGCAACGAATTAAGGGTCTTCGTTCGCGACGGCAGCGATTTCGAATTCAAGACCCAACAGACGAGCCCGAAGACGGGCGAACCCGTCTGGATCTTGATCAACGCAGTTAATAGCCGATCCAAACTTAATACCCGCTCCGAATGCATCAATGGCGGCGAGATCGAAATCGATCTACCGGCTAACGCATCCGTCAACGTGAAGGGTCAGGAAGTAACATCTAACATCGACGGTGTTCGAAAGGTGAGCGTGAAGATAATAGCCGGCAACACTTTTATTCGAAATGTGACCGAGGGCATCACCGTTTCAGGCGGGCAGGGCGGGATCGCAGTCGAAAATTCATACGGTGCAATGTCGCTCGACAGTACGACGGGCAATATCGTCGTTTTTGAAGCCGGGCCGAGCGATATCGGTGATACGTTTAGGGCGAAGACCAATGGCGGAGCAATATCGCTGGAAAAGATCAGCCACCGTCAACTCGAGGTTAACTCCATCTCCGGTTCGGTCAATTATTCGGGAACACTTCTAAAGGGAGGTTCATACAGTTTTGGGACTTCGAATGGATCGATCCGACTAGCTCTTCCTCAGGATACTTCCTGTACTGTCTCGGCGACCTATGGATTTGGTAAATTCAACTCCGATCTGCCGGTTGAAACATTGACTGAGAATATTAGCGAAGGCCCCGTCAAGATCACCGTCGGTCGCATCGGCAGTGGCGACGCGATCCTGCGTGTCACGACTATTAACGGCAGCATCTCGATCAAAAAACCCTGATAGATCAAAATTCGCCTAATTCCCTGCCCGTCCGCTGGTTAAATTGCTCGGTCATCGAGGGTATGCCGTGACCCGACTCGTCGCGCGTCACGCGCTCTACGCGCCACATCGGAAAGAAATAGTCGGTCATCGGCAAATGCTCTTCGCCTGCTGAGATCGAACGCACCCAATCGTCAAAATAACCAAGATCGATCGCACGTATATGTATGCCGGCTGGCCCGATCTCGTTTACTATACCGATCAATTTTTCACGCGGACTATGCAGCACGACCAACGCCGTTTCGCCTGTTTCGATTTTCATAATTTTCTATAAATTCCTGACAACGAATACCACGAATGGACGGGCATTGCTATTTGCTTCGGATTCTTTTTCTTTGACGTCGTTTCAATTAGAATCTAGTTAGTAATCGATAGCCCGTTTCCTATGCATATCTCCAGGCTCGAGCTTGAGAATATCAAATCTCACGCATCATCAACATTTGAGTTTGCCAAGGGCACGACCGCCATCACCGGCGAGAACGGCGCGGGCAAGACGACGATCATCGAGGCGATCGCGTGGGCACTGTTTGACCTGCTTGAATACAAAAAAGAAGATTTTGTTCGCCGCGGCGAAAAAAAGGGCTGGGTCAAGGTAACTTTTGAAAGCGGTCTCGATGAACGCGAATACACTGTATATCGCGACACCGGCGCCGGTTACTACGTCACTGACCCACGGCTGCAGACGAGGATCGCGGAGAAGAAAGAAGAGGTATTTCGTTTTCTTTGGCAGCATCTGGGCCTCGAACCGGGAACGGACCTGCGGTCACTTTTTCGTCAGGCGATCGGCGTACCTCAAGGAACGTTTACAGCCATTTTTCTCGAAGGTGCAACGGAACGCAAGGTCGCATTTGACCGCCTGCTCAAGGTCGAAGAGTATCGTCAGGCGGCCGAGAAACTTCGTGAGACGTCGAGATATCTTGACTCGCAGGTGACTGGCGTTCGGGAGGGCATTGCCCGTGCAGAGGGCGAACTGGCACGCTCCGAGATCGTCGCCACCGATAACAAGGCACTAGCCGCAAATAATCGAGAGTTGGCAGCCGAGATCGAAATATTAACATCGGATCTCGCGAAATTGCGTTCGTCTGTCGCGGCGCTTGACGAACGGGAGCGGAGCATCGTCGGGCTTAAGACCGTTTTTGAAAGATCATCATCTGAGCTCGAACGCTCCCAACTTGTATTTCGCCAGTTGGAACAGTCAGTCGAAAATGCCGCCGCCGCCGCCGCCAAGGCTGCGGCCGCCAAGCCTCTGGCCGATCGCCATGTCGAGATATTGGGCCACCTGCGCGAGTTTGAACGTGAACGAATCGAACGCGATAGACTACGCAATGAACTCGCAGCCACGGATGCCGCTATCGTCAATGTTCGTGCCGACAGCAAACGCCTTGTCGAAGGCCTTACGGCTGCCGAAAATGCTCACAGCGAGATTGCCAAGCTTCGCCCAAAAGCAGTTGAGCAAGACGGCATAGAAGTCGAGGTCCGACATTTGCGTGAGGCCGTGGCCGCCGCTCGTGCGGCAAAAGCGCAGATCACAAGCCTTGACGATAAACTCACGCGAATGCGTGATGGTTACAAGGCGACCAGCGAACTTTTGAAAGAGTCAGAAGCTCGATCAGTTGCCGCGACCGGTCTGGTCAAACTCGAAGAGCAAAACACTAAATTACTTTACGACATTGCGGCCTCGCGTGCCGCGCTTGAACGTGATGAGAGATTTCAACAGGAGATCAAGAGCGGCCTCTGTCCTATCCTGTCGGAAAAATGCCTCAACCTGAAGGAAGGTGAGACTCTGGAGAGTTTTGTTTCGGGCCAGTTTGTCGAACTGCGGTCTCGGATCGCATCGCTCGAAACCGATCTTGTGACCGTTGGCACGTCGCTTCGGGCCGCCCGCGACGCCGCCGGTCATTTGACTACCGTTGAAACGCACCGCCGTCGGATCGCCGAACTTACCGAAGAAGGCAAACGGCTTAACGCGGAAAAGATCGAACTCGACAAACTTGCAGACGCCCTCGAAAAATCAGAGAGCGATCTGGCGGCCGCCGAGGCACGCTTGGCGAAACTGGATGACCCGCGAACACGGATAAAATTTCTGGAGGTCGACGCCGGACGCGAGCGAGAGATCTGTGAGAGCCTCTCCAAGATCGAAAGTAATCTCGAACGCCTGGAAAATGACCGCAACATTACAGTAGAAAAGCTCGAATCTTACCGAAATCTCGACACCCAATGGACGGCGTTTTCGGCAGAACGCGACTCAACCGCTGATGCACATCGGACATACATTGCAAATGAGGCAGAATCTGCCGCACTTGCCGAACGCCGCGAACAATTGGACAAGGCGAACGCCGAGTTGGCTCTGATCACCCAACGATCGGCAGATGCCGAAACGCAATTAACATCTGCATCAGCGTCATATAACGGCGAACTGCATCTATCGCAGCGTGCAGAGCTTTTGCAGGCCGAACGCCGGCACGCACAATCTGCGGCAACTCTCGAGGCATCTAAGCATCGTGAAGAGCAACTCGCCGCCGAGCTCAAACGATTTGCCGAGATCCGGCGGTCGCTGGCCGCGGAGTTTAAGGAAAAGGAACGGCTCGAAAAGGTGGCCGAGGCAACCGCATTTATCCGCGACACGCTTAAGGAAGCGGCTCCGAGGGTCGCTCGCAATTACGTATTCCACGTTTCGCTCGAGGCTAATCTACTTTTTCGTGAGATCACCGGAAACGCAGAACGGACACTGCGTTGGTGCGAGGATTACGCCATAATGCTTGAGGAAGACGGTTACGCAAGGCCGTTTCAGAGCCTATCGGGCGGCGAACAGATGGCGGCGGCCTTGTCCGTGCGCCTTGCGTTGCTCAAACAATTGACCGATATTCGCATCGCATTTTTTGACGAACCGACGACCAATATGGACACCGAACGCCGCGAGAACCTCGCAATGCAGATCAGCCGGATCACGCATTTCGATCAGCTATTTGTTATCTCGCACGATGAGACGTTTGATAGTTATGTAGATAATGTAGTGTCGGTAGGTTAGCAAGATGAAAAAAGTCACAATAGTCTGCGACGGTTCGAGCCTCGGCAACGGCAAGGGTAACCCACGCGCCGCGGCGGTCGCTGTGCTTGGGTTTAAGGGCATTTGGAAGGCGGTCGGCGAGTATCTCGGAGCCGCGACGAATCAACAGGCCGAGATCGCGGCGGCGGCAATCGGGCTCGAGAATTTGAAAGAAGAGTGCACTGTCACGTTAATGTCCGACTCAAGATACGTAGTCGAGACGATGGGCGGGACTTGGAAACGCAAAACCAATCACGAGTGGTGGAAACGCCTCGATGCGGCCGCAAAACGGCATCACATATCGTGGAAATGGGTCAAGGGCCACAATGGCCACGACGTGCAGGAGGTCGCCGACTCGATGGCACGCAAGATGGCCGAACTCGGCTATGTGGATAATGCACTTTTAGAGGAAGCGGTCGTCGATCTAGGGACCTTAGAACTTTAACCGCAGAGACGCTGTGGCGCTGAGATCTGTTTTGAATATCGGGCAAGAATTACGATCTTACGAGTTGAGAGGCCGGCACAAAGTGCCCGCCTGCTTGGCTCTGCGTCTCTGCGCCTCTGTGGTAATGCTCTTCCTAGCGGCTTCGTTCGCCGGTGCCCAGCGGACCGCGCTTGGCTGGGTCTGGCAAAATCCGCTTCCTCAGGGGAATCCGCTATATTCGATCCACTTTGCTAAGGACAAACAGAATGGATTCGCCGTCGGCTCGGACAATACGATCCTTCGAACGAGGGACGGCGGTTTCAGATGGGAGCGTCAGGAAGCTCCAACGGATGTGACGTATTCGGGCGTTTGGGCTCGTGACGCCGAAACGGCGATCGCCGTCGGATCACGTGGAACCATCGTTTCGACGATAAATGGCGGCAAAGACTGGAAACGCGTGGCGGTCGACGCACGCGACCATTTTTATAGCATTGCGTTTGCCGGAACCGACGCGAATGTCGGCTGGATCACGGGCACATACGGCCGGATACTTAAGACGACGGACGGCGGCACGACCTGGCACAGTCAATCCGTTGATACCAAAGAACATATCCTAAAGGTAGCGGCGTTTGACGCAGACCACGCGGCGGCGGTAGGACTCGGCGGCACAGTACTTTTCACAAACGACGGCGGTACAAACTGGGTCGTCACCGGTCCGTGCAAGGGAGCGGTCGTCTCAGGCGTCGCGTACACCGCGGCAAATGCGATCGTCGTAGTCGGATATGGCGGATGCATCGCACGTTCTAACGACTCAGGCTCGACGTGGGATCTTGTAAATATTTACAGCCGTGCCGATCTGCTTTCAATAAATTTTTCGAGTGATAAGACCGGCACCATCACAGATGCCAATGGCCTCGTGTGGCTAACAGGCGACGGCGGTATTACCTGGCTGCCATTCAACATCCGCACAAATCCGAAGCTCGTCGCGACGTATTTTGCAGATAGTTTTACCGGATGGGCTGTCGGCGAAAGTGGATTGATACTGCGGACCGATGATGGCGGGACGAGTTGGCAGCGTCTGAGCGAAGGCGGCCGCGAGGACGTCAACGATATGGCGTTTCTGGATAGCGAATTGGGCGTCGCGATCGGATCAAAAGGCAGGATCTGGCTGACCAACGACGCCGGAAGATATTGGTTGCCGGTTTTTTCGGGTACTAGCGAAAGTCTCAACGCTGTTCACTTCTACGACGGGCAAAAAGGCTGGGCTGTCGGTGATAAAGGTACGATTCTCCGAACGATAAATGGCGGTGCAAGTTGGGGCAAGGGCGTGTCCAACGTCACCGAAGACCTGCTTGCCGTCAATTTTGTCACGGATAAGATCGGCTTTGCCGTAGGTGCGAATGGGACGGTTCTTCGAACCGATTCGGCTGGAGCGTATTGGGAACAGTTCGAGTCAGGAACACGTCTGTGGCTCGAGGATGTACGCTTTTTTGACCAAAATAGCGGCGTTGCGGTCGGCGATATCGGTACTATTCTGACTACCGGTGACGGCGGGCTGACTTGGGCAAAGATCAAGACCAACCTCCGCGACAATCTTTATGCATTGAGTTTTTTTGATACGAATATTGGCTATGCGGTCGGCGCGGGCGGCGTTATTCTCGGCACCACGGATGGCGGGAAAACGTGGAAGGACCAAGAGTCGCCGACGAGATCCAATCTCTTTGCCATACAGGCATTTGGAAAGGACGGCGCCGTCGCGGTCGGCGAACTCGGAACGGTGCTTGTGACCGAAGATGCCGGACGCTCCTGGCAGATACAGCCTAACATTACCGGAAAAGTGCTGCAGGCGGTCGTCTATCGAGGCGGTAAGAATGTTTGGGCGGCAGGCCGCGGCGGGACGATACTCAAGCGAACCGAACCGCTTTCACCAAAGCCGCTTTCCGGGCCCAAAACGCCGCCCACGTTAACCGGTGCCGCACCTCGGTTGCGGCCGAAGTACAGACAACCGCTCGTCACGATAACCGACGACGGTGATATTCCGGCCGCGGTACCCATCAAAAAGCCTTAGTTTCGTTTGACCGTTACCGAGATCCATTCACCGGCAGAGTTGATCGAATATCGCTCAACTGCTCTGGTCTCGAGAGCCTCCGTGATCATATCCGTTTGAGTTCCAAGGATTCCCGACAGCAGCAATACTCGCTTTGTTTTAGCAAGCAGCAGATCGATCATCGGCAAAATGACATCGATCGTCAGATTGGCACAAACAAAATCGAACATATCAGTTCCATCGCCGATCTCGCCGAGAAAGAACTCAATGTCGCCCGTTCCGTTCATCTCGCCATTCTCAATTGCGATCTTCACCGAATCTTCGTCGACATCACACGCGACGATGTGCCGTTTGCCTAGTTTTGCTGCAGCTATCGCGAGAATACCGGTTCCCGTACCGACATCGAGAAAACTCTCGCCCGGAGCGAGTTCTTCGCCGATCGCCGAGACACACAACTGTGTCGTTTCGTGCGTGCCGGTGCCGAATGCCATATTCGGTTCGATGCGGATCACCATCTTGGACTCATCGTCCACCGTTTCCCACGGGGGTGCGATGATAAAATCGCCGATCACCGTCGGGCGCCAATGCTTTTTCCATTCGGCCAGCCAGTCCGTCTGTTCGACCGAACGCGTTGCGATACTCGTGACTCGCTCGGGAACGTAGTTATAGATCCGTAGTGCCTCCCGAACGGTCTCGTGGATGTCCGCGTCCTCCGGCAGCTTTTCAAAGTATCCCGACACCCGCAACGGTTTGTCCGTCGGCTTAAGAAAACTGTCGATCTCGGTTCCGAGTGCACCGAGTTCGTTTAGTGCGAATTCGATCGCCTCTGTCGCAATCGCATCGGTTTCGATGTCGACGGCGAACCAAAGTTTTTTGTCATTGTTCATTATGATCTGTAGAGTAAGATACCCTCGGCACGCGTGATCTAACGACTCTTTTCGAGCCCGATCTCGTCCAGCGAGGCTTCGCGGTTGCGCCAGTCTTCGACGACCTTGACGAAGAGTTTTAGATAGACCTGACGCCCAACAAGATTTTCGATATCGACGCGCGCTCGAGTACCGATATCCTTTATGCGTGATCCCTGTTTCCCGACAATTATCTTCTTTTGCGAGTGTTTTTCCACGTAGATCGCGCAAAAAATGCGGAGAACGTTCGGATCCGTATCATCATATAGCTCAGTGACGACCGCCGTCACATACGGCAGTTCTTCCCCGGTGGATAACAGTATTTTTTCCCGGACCATTTCCGCCGCGATGCTCCGCACCGGCTGATCGGTCATCTCATCCTCGCCAAATATCGGTTCGCCCTCGGGCAAATGTTTTACGATCTGGGAAAGTAAGTTGTCGATAGCGTCGCCCTTAAGAGCGGAAACCGGAATGATCTCGGCAAAGTCATACTCTTTCGAGTACATATCAATTAGCGGCAGCAACGCAGCCTTGTCCCGGATCTTATCTATCTTGTTGAGGACGAGCACGGTTGGCTTGGCAGCCTGCTTGACGAGCTCGAGTACAAACCGGTCACCATTTCCGGTCGATACGCTCGCGTCACGCATCAGGACAAGTACGTCGACCGAGAGGATCGCATCGTGCACCGCCGACATCATCCGGCGGTTAAGCAAATGCCCCGGTTTGTGGACTCCGGGCGTATCGACGAAGACGATCTGGCCGCCGTCTATATTGACGATACCTTGAATACGATGTCGGGTCGTTTGCGGTTTGTTTGAAACGGCTGCGATCTTCTCACCGACCAGGCGGTTTAGGAGCGTAGATTTTCCCGCGTTGGGCCGCCCGACGAATGCGGCATAGCCGCTGCGAAATTTATCATCCTGCATCGAATAGACGTTAACAGATTTGGCGTGAGATTCAAGGAATCGCAGAATCTACTGCTTTTTCAGCAAATTTTGCTTGCCGGCGATTGCATCGCGGAATGCTCCGCCCGCTATATCGTCAAGCTGGATCGCCTTGTCATATAGCTGGAGAGCATAAGCATCCTCACCCGCAAATTCGTATATCCGTGCCAGTGCGACGTAGGTCAGCGACAAAAGTGCCTTGTCGGTATCCTGCTTTGCGGTCCGGAGGACATTGCTGTAGGCGACCTTGGCGTCTAGTAGCTTTTGGGCCTGGATATCCGGATCAGTGACACTTGCCGCCGCGAGGCTTGCGACGCGTCCGATCGTATAGTAGATCCGCGGCTCAGACGGATTGTCCGCTGCCAATTTTTTAAGTTCGGTGCCTGCTCCGTTCAGATCCTGCGCCTCGATCATTTTTTGTATATCGAGCAGACGTTTTGTCACCGGATTGTCCGCGGCGGTCTCGATAGCGATCGGATTTTTTCGGCGGGCCTCACGGGCCGCAAGGGCACGCTGTTTAGCATCAGCATTGCGGGCGAGGCGGTCCATCTCCTTCGACGCGTCAAATGTCGCGATCATTTCCCGCAGCGATGACGCGATATCAAACCCGGAGTTTTCGGTACCTTTTAGTTGTTCGGCAAAGTAGAACGACATCACCGCACCACGCTCGTATGCATCGGAAAGCATTAATGCGGTCTCATCAGCCAATTGGATCTTTTGGCGGTCAAGTTCGGCTGAGACCGCACGTTTTTCCGGCACGGTCTTCATCGTTTCGATCTTCACACGGGCCTGTTCGGTAGCGATCTGCGAGCGTGTAAATTCGATCTGCCGTGCATCGATCGCCGAAACGAGCGATCGCGAGATCGTCAGAAACACATCCGGCGAGATCGACGGGTCGGTCTTGCGGCGTTCATCCAAAAGCAACTTCACCTGTTCGCGGATCAAACCAATATCTTTCGAATTTTTCAAGACTAGCGGATCGACCACATACTGCAGGAATGCACGGCGTGCATCGGTATTACTGAGATCCTTGTCCGGCGGTAAAACGAGATAATAGTCGTCCTTTACGTTTAGGAAAATAATGTTGCCCGCCGGTGCAAGCATTTCCGGAACAACCATAAATCGGCGTTCATAATCGCGGGTTTCCACCTTTTGGAGAACGGTGTTTTTACTTTTTGCCCTTTGCGTCTCGATCTTGATCTTTTCGGAATAATAGATTTCAGGCCGCGTATGCAAATAGTTGAGCAGATCGGTGACCATTTCGCGGGTCGACGATCTCAGCGTTTGGTTTGCCTCAGACTGGTAGTCCTTGACGTATTCATCGAGTTTTCCGCTAATGCCGGACCGTCGGTAAAATTCGCGAGCTAGCGGAGCAAAATCGAGCACATCCAGCAATGTTCCCGGCAGGTCGGCTGTGTATGCCGGATCAGCCATCTCAGGAACCGGAGACAGCGTATATGCCATCGAAATAAATGGCGAGACCAATTCTACATCAGTCGCGGTGGGGCGGCGTTTTTTATACTGCGTGACAAAAACTGAGATCCGCTGGCGTAGGTCCTCGTTCATTCCGGCCATATCCTGAAGCAGGCGTTCGCGAAATTTCGAACCCTTTTCGGACAATGTCGTGTTGATCAATTTCACTTCCTGCCCGTCGCTATTCTTGATCCGGGCCATTTCAAGTGCGGACAGCACCACCAGCACTCGTTTGTCCGGACCGATCTTCACGCCGTAATTCGAAACGTCCATTCCCGCCGAAGCGTTTTGGCCATAACCAACTGCCGAAACTACGGCTACCAATATCAGTATTAAGATTTTTCGCATTTAATTCAGGGCCGAGCCTTAATTCCAATCAAATCGTCACGCTAGTTGCAGCCCAATTAAAAAAGATGAATTTATTTAACTCTGGGATGCACGGCAAGGTAATAAAACAAAGGATAAAGGAGAAACGAATTTCATCCTTTATCCCAATTTGCCGCCAAAAACGGAGCCTGTTCTTTAGGAAAAGCTGCTCAGAGCGTCAGCCTCGTTTTCAAAAACGTCGAAAACGGTCAACAACTTGGTAATGGCCAAAAGGTCTTGGATTTTTTCGGTCAAATTCAAGAGTTTGAGTGTCCCGCCCTCTTTATTCACGGCAGTAAAGCTCGAGACCAGTTCGCCGATGCCGCTTGAATCGATATAGCCGACGCGGCCCAAATTCAAGAGCAGTTTGGTCTTGCCTTCGCCAAGGACGCGACGAATTGTTCCGCGAAGAGCAACGCTACCCTCGCCGATCGTGACCTTGCCGTCGAGGTCGAGGATCGTCACATCACCCGCCTGCCGTTCAGTAATAGTAATATCTGCCATTTTTATCTCCTGTTTTTAACTTCGAAATTATATGAAAGCTGATTTTAGACCAACATTAATCTAAAAGTCCACGTAGCTCTCGGAATTTATCGCTTTTTGACCATTGTTACGATCAATCCGCCGCCGTCCGCATTGGACCATTCTACCTCGTCCATAAATGACCTCATAAAGAGGATACCGCGGCCATTTGCTTTAAGCAGATTTTCCCGATCGGTCGGATCCGGAATATCCTCTGGCCGAAACCCTGATCCGTAGTCCCGAACTTTGATCTCGACACCGACGGAAGTTTGGTCGAGTGTTACCTCGACGACCTTTGATCCGTCAAATTTATTGCCGTGTTTAATTGCATTCGCAACCGATTCGCGAACAGCGAGATCGATCGCAAAGATCATATCATCGGCGAGGCCCGCTGCTTTGGCAAAGCTTTCAGCTCCGGCGGCCGCTTCGTCGACGGACTCGATCCTACTAGGCAGTGTAAGTTGAACGGTTTCAGTCACGATAGTTATATGTTCAGTAAGTTACGGGCTGAAACGGCAACGTGTCAAGACAAACGCCACCCTTTCCTATTAAAATGATACTAATGTTTGTTCATCCTGCCAAAAGCCTCACCGGCACGTTACGATTGCCCGGTGATAAATCGATATCCCACCGGGCGGCGATGTTTGCCGCGATGGCCAGCGGAACTTCGACGATCAGCAATTTCGCGGCTAGCTCCGATTGCGGCTCGACGCTCGACTGTCTCGCTTCGCTTGGTTGTGAGATCACACGATCGGGAAATGATGTTACGGTCGCCGGCCGCCCATTCACACGGCCTGATTCGCCGCTTGATTGCGGTAATAGCGGCACCACGATGCGGCTTATGTCGGGCATCCTTGCCGGGCGGCAGGTCGGCGCCGCTTTGATCGGTGACGAATCGCTCTCGTCACGGCCGATGAACCGCGTAATCGAACCGCTAGAAGAAATGGGGGCGGAAATCTCATCTAATAACGGAAAAGCTCCGCTTGTGGTCACGCCGGGCAGGCCGCTATCGGGCACCAGGCACGAGCTTCGGATAGCGTCCGCTCAGATCAAGTCCTGTTTGCTACTGGCCGGAATCGGTGCTGAAGGCACGACCGAAGTCATAGAACCGGTTCCGACCCGCGACCATACCGAACGAATGCTGCGATGGTTTGGAGCCGAGATCGACACTTCGATTCCTGGGGCTATCTCGATCAAGGGCGGACAAATGCTTTCAGCACGATCTTTCTCGGTGCCCGGAGATATATCTTCGGCGGCATTCTTTATGGTCGCCGCGGCGAGTCTTGAGGGTTCGGCCTTGACGCTGGAGAGCATCGGCCTAAATCCCTCTCGAACCGGAATAATTGACGTTTTGCGACGAACCGGAGTTGACCTTTCGATCACCGACGAGCGAGTCGAATGCGGTGAACCGGTCGGCGATATCGTCGTTCGGGGTTCACGACAACGTCTAACCGCCGCCGCCCCGTTATTACTCGACGGACCGTTGATCGCCAATATTATTGATGAGATCCCGGTACTTGCGGTCCTCGGAACACAAATGGGCCAAGGCCTGGAGATCCGCGGTGCAGGAGAATTGAGGGTCAAGGAATCTGACCGCATAAGGACCGTTGTCGAAGGCCTGCGGTCAATGGGTGCCGATGTCGTTGAGTTCGACGACGGTCTCCGGGTCGCTCATTCGCAACTTCACGGAGCCCGTATCAACTCTTATGGAGACCATCGTATAGCAATGGCCTTTGCGGTCGCCGCGTCGTTTGCTATCGGTGAAACCGAGATCGTCGACGCGGATTGCGTCGATGTTTCGTTTCCCGGATTCTTTGAAACGCTTAAAAGTGTCGTAATCTCATAGTCGAGAATGAACAAGGAACAAAGAATCGTACTCACCGGTTTTATGGGTGTCGGCAAATCCAGCGTCGCCCGACACGTCGCGCACCTGATCAAGTCAAAACGTGTCGACCTGGACCACGAACTCGAATACGGTGAAAGGCGCACGGTCGCCCAGATAATCGACGCCGAAGGCGAACCGGCATTTCGCGACATCGAATCCCGCTATTTGCAGGAAGCGCTCGACAGACCTGACCTCCGAGTGCTGTCGCTCGGCGGCGGAACGTGGACACTCGAGCGAAACCGAGAAATCATCAAGAGGTCGGGCTTGACCAGCGTTTGGCTTGAATCGACTTTTGAACATTGCTGGCTAAATGTTGCATTTTCGCGAAAAGATCGGCCGCTCGCCCGCGACAAAAAGCGGGCATTCGAACTATTTCAACAAAGACAACAACATTATGCCCTCGCTGATTGGCATTTTGTGGTTCGTCCGGACAGTACGTCATTTGACGTTGCCAAACAGATCATCGAACAAATATTTTCGTAAATATTGACGGTCTGGTGTTGAAAATTAGTTTGTAATCTATCAAGATTGATTTACTAGAAAACTAGTTATCCACATCTGAATGGTGGGGAGATATTATTAGACACGATCGAACAAGTGCCGAACGCATTTGCGATTATTGGTATGCGAATATTAGACAATTTTTCTGGAGGAAAAATGAAAATCAAAGCTTTAACACTTTTCACTTTGGCCCTTGCCCTCTTTATGAGTGCTTGCGGCAAGAGCGATGCTGATCTGCAGAAAGCAGTTCAGGATAAGCTCACCGCCGACAAGGTCGTAGGCGTAACCGTGGCCGTCAAGGACGCTGTCGCTACCCTGACGGGCGAAGTCGCAGACATCACCGTAAAGACAAAGGCCGAAACCTCAGCCAAGGTCGAAGGCATCAAATCAGTTGATAACAAACTGACGCTCAAGCCGATGCCGACGCCGGAACCGCCGTCACCCGATAAAATGATCGAAGGCAGCGTCAACGAGGCACTCAAAAAGAAAGGAATTGCAGGAGTTACCGTAGCCGTTAAGGATGGCGAAGTTACACTGAGCGGAACCGTGGACAAGGCTAAGGTTGCCGAGATCATGATGACCGCTAACGAAGCAAAACCGAAGAAGGTTATCAACAACCTCAACAAATAGGCGAATAACGGAGGAATTATGTCATTACAAGAGAAATACCAAACACTTCTGGAACTCGCCAATGCTAACGGAACAACCTACGAGTTGGCCGAAGGCGACGGCGTGCTTCACGTCACGGGAACTGCTCCGAGCGACGAAGCCAAAGCACAGCTTTGGACAGAGTACGAGCGGATCGATCCTGATTTTCAGTCGAGCGATCTCATCCTTAACGTTTCGACCGGTGCCGGCGATGCGGGCGGCGGTGCTAATACGTACACGGTGGTTTCAGGCGACAGCCTGAGCAAGATCGGATCAAAGTACGGCGTTGCGTGGAAGGCCATCTGGGATGCTAATCGCGACATCCTCAATCACCCGGACAAGATCTATCCGGGACAGGAATTGAAGATTCCCTAACTCGCGGATCTTCAAATGCTAGTCCGGCCTGCTCATTTCGGTGAGCAGGCCTTTTTCTTTGCTCGCAACCTGGGCAGTAATTTAATACAATTTCGACAATGTCATTCGAAACGGATTTTATCGTCATTGGCAGCGGCGTGGCTGGACTTAGGTCATCGATCGAGCTTGCTAAAAGCGGTGCCCGGGTCACCGTCTTGACTAAGGACAAGGCCAGCGAGTCGAACACCGAATATGCCCAGGGCGGAGTCGCGGTTGTTCTTTCTGAGGACGACAATGCCGAACTCCACGAGGGCGATACACTGATCGCCGGTGCCGGACTTTGCGATCCGACCGCGGTTGCGACACTCGTCACTGAGGGTACGGTTTATATCAAGCAGTTGATCGAATGGGGCACAAGATTCGATCGTGACGGCGGCAAACTGATCTTCACCCAAGAAGCGGCACACTCGCGCCGACGTATCATCCACGCGAACGGAGATTCGACCGGTGCTGAATTTGTTCGTGCCCTGATCGCCCGTGCCGGTCAGGAGAGATCGATCGACATCACCCCATTTGCCAATACCGAGAGCCTGATCATCCGCGACGGCAGGTGCGTCGGCGTCCGCTTTCTCGATCCGATCCTGCGTACTCCGCGTGACGTTTTTGCCCGGGCTGTGATCCTATGCACCGGCGGTGCCGGACAGCTTTATCAGCACACTACAAATCCTCCGGTTGCGACCGGCGACGGGATGGCAATGGCTTATTATGCCGGTGCTGAAATGGCCGATATGGAGTTCATCCAGTTTCATCCAACGGCTCTTAATATCGCTGATGCTCCTAGATTCCTCCTGAGCGAAGCAATGCGCGGTGAGGGCGGCATTCTGCGAAACAAATTCGGCGAGCGGTTTATGCCGAATTATGACGAGCGAGCCGAACTTGCACCGCGTGATATCGTTTCGCGGTCGATCGTGGCCGAGATGCGTCGCACCGGAACACGAAATGTGCTGTTGGATATGACCGCTCTTGACGGAGAATTTTTGCGGCATCGCTTTCCCAAGATCTATGAGACCTGCAAATTTTACGGCCTCGATATAACCAAGGACCCGCTGCCCGTATCACCTGCATCGCACTACTGTATGGGTGGCATACGAACTGACCTTTGGGGCCGAACTACCGTTCCGGGCCTTTACGCGGCCGGCGAGGTAACTTGCACGGGCGTACACGGTGCCAATCGGTTGGCGTCAAACTCATTACTTGAGGGACTTGTGTTCGGCGCACGTGCGGGGCGGGCCGCTATCGAGGATTCGGCGTCGCTGTCGGGAATGAGCGTCTCTAGCAGTTTGGCGGATGAAAAGGCAGTTTCAGAGAAGCAGGCATCGCTATCGACTGCCGTGAGCAAGCGCATCAAGCGAGTAATGTGGGAGCGCGTCGGCATCCTGCGCGACCGCACCTCGCTGGAGCGTGCTCTTAATGAATTTGCCCAAATATCATCGGGAAATCTAAGTACATCATCCCGAAACTTCGTTACGCTTGCCACACTCGTAGCAACCGCCGCACTCTGGCGTGAAGAGTCTCGGGGCGGGCATTTTCGAACAGATTTTCCGGATCAGCACGATGAGTGGCGGCATCATTCGGTACAGACGATCGGCAAGCCGATCGCGGCCGCCGAACAGATGGACTTTGACATATCCTCGAAAGTGTAATTAAAATCGAGCAAACCTAAATTTCTCCGGCACCGATCAATAAATGCAAAATACGGCTACCACCTTAAATCTGGCGTCGATCGTCTCTCATCACGCTCGGCTTGCTCCCCAAAAAGAAGCGTTCGTTTGCGGCGACGTCCGATTGACATACGGCGAGATCGACGGCTTATCGAATCGAGTAGCAAATGCTCTGGTCGAAATGGGCATCGGCTATGGCGATAAGGTCGCCCTCTGCTGCCCAAACCTTCCGTTTTTTCCGATAGTGTATTACGGCATTATGAAGGTTGGGGCGGCGGTCGTGCCGTTGAATGTGCTATTCAAGCCGCGCGAGATCGCCTATCATCTCTCGGACTCGGACGCCAAGGCTATTTTTGTCTTCGAAGGAACCGATGAATTGCCGCTAGCTGATACGGTAAAGGAAGCTTTCGATCAGGTACCAACTTGCGAAAAGCTGATCGTGATGACCAAGGGCCTGATGGACCCAAGTCCGCTCGCCGACCACGAAACCCTGACCCAAATAACTTTCGACAAGTCCGAGAAATTCGATATTTTTCCGACTCGCCCCGACGACACCTGCGCGATCCTCTATACGTCGGGGACAACGGGCCAACCAAAGGGTGCCGAACTCACGCACTTAAATCTGTATTCCAATGTAACGACAACGTTTTTGATACATTTGCCGATGCTCGATTTTACCGACGGCGAGCAAAAGACGTGTCTGATCACGCTGCCACTGTTTCACACGACCGGACAGACCGTGCAGATGAACACGCAGATCTATGCGGGACACCGAATTATCCTACTGCCAAGGTTCGACCCACAGGCGACGCTCGACGCGATGGTCGCCGAACGCGTAAATTTCTGGGTCGGTGTGCCGACAATGTATTGGGCACTGCTTCGATACGTGGACGAGACCGGCTATGACATCAGCCGGATTCGCGAAACAATGAAGGTTTGCTCCTCTGGCGGTGCCCCGATGCCGGTCGAAGTGATGAAGGAGTTTCAGGAGCGTTTCGGTGTTCGCGTGATGGAGGGTTACGGCCTCTCAGAAACCTCACCGCTAGCCTGCTTTAACCACTTTGAGCGTCCGTCGAAACCTGGAAAAGTCGGACAACAGATCTTTGGCGTCGATGTGCGCTGTTTTGACGACGACGATAGAGAGGTTCCGCGTGGCCAACGCGGTGAGATCGTCATTCGCGGGACCAACGTAATGAAAGGATATTACAAACGCCCGGAGGCAACGGCCGAAGCTTTTCGTAATGGTTGGTTTCACACCGGCGACATCGGGATTCTGGACGAGGATGGCTACCTGTCCATCGTAGACCGAAAAAAGGATATGATCCTCCGCGGTGGTTACAACATTTATCCCCGCGAACTCGAGGAAGTGATCATCACTCATCCGCTAGTGTCCCTGTGTGCGGTGATCGGCGTGCCGGACGAGCGACTTGGCGAAGAAGTTAAAGCATTTGTCGTGCTTAGGCCCGGATGTGAATTGTCGGTCGCAGAATTTACCGACTGGTGCAAAACACAATTTGCCGCCAATAAATACCCGAGACACGTCGAGTTTCGCGATTCACTTCCGATCGGCGGCACCGGCAAGATATTCAAACGAGCTCTCAAGGAAGAGTCAGCTTGATCTGCCGATTGCGTTCGCGGCCGCTATGAGTGAAACTAAATCTTTATGTTTTATCTTAAGGTCGCTTTAATTCTCGTCATTTCCTCACTTTTTGCTATCGCCTGTTCTGGAACAAAACAGGAAGGCTTTGTCATCGCCGACAGTAAAACTTACGAAGCATCGCTTTTCCGGCAGCAATGCTCTATCTGTCACGGACCCGAGGGAAACGGAAAGACCGTTGAGGGCAAGGTCATTCCTAGTCTTCGCTCGGGGGATTTCAAGTTTAAGTCCGAAGCCGAGATCTACAATCAAATTGCGAACGGCGGCAACGGAATGGTGCCCTTTCGCGACCAACTTACCGACCGTGAGATCAAACTCCTCGCTGACCTGATACACAATCGTTTGAGAGAGAACTCGAAATAGCGGCAAAGACGAGCATTGCGCAATAGATCATCGTTTTTTTATCTTAATGGTATCATTCGAGCCGCTGTGAGAATAAAATAAACTATATGAAAGTACTTATCACCGGAGCGACGGGTTTGGTCGGTCAGGCCCTCCAAAGTTTATTTGCGGAAAAGGGTTACGAGATGCTCCTTGCCTCACGCAAGGATCCGATCGATGAGCAACACGTAAAATGGAGTATCGACGACGGTTTTGCGAACCCCGAGAAACTCGAGGGCCTCGACGTTGTTGTCCATCTTGCCGGAGAGAATGTCGGCGGATTGCGGTGGACCGACGAAAAGAAAAAGGCGATCCGCGATAGCCGCGTGTTCGGTACGAGAAACGTCGTCGATGCGATCTCGAAGTTAAAAGACAAGCCAAAGACGTTTATTGCGTCGTCGGCAATTGGATTTTATGGAGAGCGCGGCGAAGAAGAGGTCAACGAGACTTCGGCTGCGGGCGATAATTTTCTCGCAAGTGTCGCTAAGGATTGGGAGGTCGAATCTCGCAGGGCCGAAGACGCCGGAATTCGGACGGTTCTTCTACGCACGGGTATTGTTTTGTCCAAGGACGGCGGGGCTCTCTCGACAATGCTCTTGCCCTTCAAACTGGGCGTCGGCGGTGTGGTCGGCAGCGGCAAGCAATGGATGAGCTGGATCTCTCTGGATGACGAGGTCGCGATCATTAACTACGCGATCGAAAACGAGAACATTCGCGGTGCCGTCAATGCAGTGTCGCCAAATCCGGTGACGAATCAGGAGTTTACCAAGACACTCGGCGAGGTTCTCTACCGACCAACGTTTCTGCCATTACCCGAGTTTGCAGTCAGTATGATCTTCGGCGAGATGGGCGATGCTCTACTGCTTGCCAGTACAAAGGTGTTGCCAAAGCGCCTGATCGACGCCGGGTTTAAGTTTCAGTTCCCTGACCTAAAGGCCGCCATCGAGAACGCGGTTAAATAAAAGTACCGTATATCCAATTAGAAAAGTGCAGATGGGAGATGAATTGATTCATTCATCTCCCATTTGCGTGATCCACGTTAAGCTCTGGCTACAGTTGCTTCAACAACATCGGCCGGCTTGGGGCAGCGTCGGTGGCAAATGGCGCGATCTGGAGATTTAGGAGATATACACCGTCCGAAACTTCGTTCGGAACGTAAATGAGTTCGGTGATCGTGCTATATATACGCGTAGCCGTATGTGTTTCACGAGAGCCCACCTCAACGTTCCAAAAGATCCGGTGATTAATCAGTTTTCCTTCGTCAAAAATGCGATCGATGGACGGCAGGTCGACGAGCAGATGCTTGAATCCGCACTGAACGATATATTCCATCGAATCCGCGGTAAAGTACGGCGGAATGTTGCCCACTCCGTAGCTTCGCGTCAATTTGCTGTCATCATTCGGCAATGTCCGCACGATCAATGCCGGAGAGCTGGCCTCCAACACCCTCGTATTCGGATCAAGCCCGTAAGTAACAGCTTCAATGACCTTTTCCAACGACGATCTCACTAATACGCCGTTCTCCGGTTCCAACGTAACTAAAAAGGCCGGTACCATCACATCCCGCAAACAATCCCGAACTGAGATCCGCTCATCCGTGATATGTCCGACACATTCTGTGTGAGTGCCGTTACAATGTGGGATTAATGAATATTGTTCAAAATTGACGCTGCCGCCAAGGCGTGTATCGCCGACGATTTCTCCGGCTTGGCAGGGTTGTGCCGTCGCCGAATCTACGCCGTACGCGTTCGCCTGCGGACCGTTGAAACGAAGCGGCATCGAGATATCGATCGGAGAAAATGCGTCAAAATTCAACATCGATCCATTTAATTCTATCGACAGCATCATTAATTTATCTGTTTTATCACCAGTAAAATCCCCTTGTTTTTATCAACGCGGATCTTTGCGTCCGCCGAAAGATTCGCAGCTTTTTGTAATCCCACAATTTCGGGCGCGATGATCGAGGCCTTTGACGGGTCGATTCCCAGTGCAATCCAGTCAATATATAATTGGATATCAGCATCATTTGCAGCCCAAGTAGCAATGGACACCAAGGCAGCTCCCTTTTTGCGATAGACCGTAGCGAGGACCTTCGGGTCGTTCGTATGGACCGGGCAGTTCGGCGACCAATAGCCGAACATCTCCGTTCCCTGCATCCCAAAATCGTCCCAGACTTTCCAGATCGGCCGCGGGTCGGCATTGTCGGACCAAGGCATTCGATTGGTCATTCCGTAGATCATTCCCCGCCACGGATTACCACCTTTTTCGAGCATTTCGCCCATCAGTCCGAACGGAATGCCTGAGACCTCGGTAAGGAAAAAATCGGGTGAATTGTTTTCGTAATCAAAATACTCGCCAAACCACAGGCGATTTAAGTAAGGGAAATGCTCCATATAGAGCATCGCCGAATTGTTAAATCCGTCGTTCTTATTGAATTGATTTGCCGAGTGCAGATCGACGATCCCCGGATGCCCGCCATTGGTCAAAACACGCTTTACGCGTTTCATCGTCACGCGGTCAAATGCGACGTCATCCAGATAGATGCCGTCGATCCCGACGTTTTGCGTGAGCCAATTCATCCCCTCGACGTAGTAGTTATGCCAACGACTGACGCCGCTGTTGACGATCGCCGCGTCCTTCAGTTCGGGCACGAACCACGCCGCGATATAGTCGTCGCCGACGTGTTCTTGCAGCCACGAGAACCCGCCGCCTTTGCCGCCCGAAAAGATCTCGTGCCCGAGGCTGCGGAGTGCCGGTAGTTCGTATGCGTGATTAGAAAGCTCGCGGACGGTGTTATAGATCTTAACCTTCATCCCCTTCGAGTGAGCCTCGTCGATGTACTGCTTCATCTCCTTGTGAGCGATGAACGGGTAATTAATGTAAGGGTTGATCGCGTTGGCGTGATGGATATTAATTACCGTCGCACCTGTCTTTTTGATCTCGTCGATCGGCGTGTATTTGTGATAAAAGCGATTCGCCCACTGCCAGTCAGTGTCGATAGCGTGAAACGGCGTGATGAGCAGGTTAAAGTTGTAATACAGCACATCGCCCTTCTTCATCATCCGCGGGCCGCTATACGCCCTAACCGATGTAGTGGTTTCTGAGCTGCCGTCGATATCGATGCCGCCGTTTCCGCCGTTGCCCCACGATGCCGGCAGCAGAAGCGGTTTTTGCAGGTAAAAATTTGTATTTAACGGCCTCGCGTATTTCTCATCGCGGAGCGAGAACTGCAGTCCCGCGTTGACGCCGCCAAGCCACGCTCCGTCCTGATTTTTGGTCGCCACCTCCCATTTCCACCTCAGGAACGGCGGCGTCGCCCTGCCTTTTTCGCCGAGGCCCATCATATATTTCGCAGCGTCCTTGGCATACGGGATATTGAGACGTATGTCGCTGAGGCTAATGTCGTCGATCGCCGTGAGTTTGACCGTGTAGGCGACAAAGCCGTCGAACTCCATCGAGCCATCGACGTCCATCAGGACGTTGGAATACTTTGTCGATGCTCTCCATTTGACGGTTCCCGGCGTCTTCTCCGTAAAACTAACCGACCTCGGCATCGGGGCGAACTCGAGGCCATCCTTGTCGACTACCGAGAAGGACATCGGATGTTTGAGGACCGGCGTATAATCTGACATTGATGTCATCTCGGGACTAAATCGCGTCGCGATCGAACCGGGTAAGCCATCGTTGCTGAGGGTCATACTACGACCAAGAATACTGATCTCGTTACCCTTTACGACGATCGGCGTGTACGGCGGGATGACCGTGTTTTCTTGAGCCAGCGTCGAATTGAGCCACTTGAGCCGCGTCATTTTCTCGGGCTCATTGAAACCGCTGTTAACGGCGACCTCTTTGGCGATGTGAAAGATAAGATCCACGGTCTGCGGGGCCGAGTTGTTCGCGGTGATCGTCGCGGCGCCTTTGTAAACGCCGGTTGCTGCGGCCAACGGCACGTCGAGGGCACACCACATCGCTTGTACCTTGCCCATTTCGACAGAAACGGACGTGGTAAAAGGCTTGGCGTCATAGGAGACGCCGTCGGTATTGATACACGCGACGTTTGTCGCAGAGAGTTTCGTCCCGTTCGCGGCTTTTAGGTCGGTGAAATCGACGCGGACATTTTCGATCGATCTGAGTGCGTAAACCCCGAACTGAAAAGCGTAAAATTCGCCGCGGCGGGCGTCGCCTGAAAAACTGCTTTGCGGCCCGCGTTCGATCCAACGCTGTGGCAGGTCATCCGTCATCTTGATCGGAAACATCCGGTCCTCAGGAAACACGACAAAGTCTTTCGTAGCGTTCGCCTTTGCCAACGCGTCGGTCTCAGCGGCCGTCGCGATTACCTCCATCGGATAGAACGAATTGAACGCGTCAACCGACTGGATCTCGACGACCCTGGCTTTGTCGACCGGAGTGCCCGCAACAAAAGAATTTGCACCTGTTCCCGGTGCGGGTTTCGGATAAAAATCCTTGGGGTAATTGGCACTCCCCGATTTTGTGTACGGCAAATAGTAAATGTAATAGATACCCGGGCCGGCCAGCGGCTCGAAATATACCTCGCCGTATTCCCGGTTTATTGTTCCGAACGAAACCGTCGCCACACGTCGCCCGCCGGAGGTCGTTACAATGATCGCCTTTTCTGCCGGATCAATGTCCCGACGCCGCCATTCGATCCGGGCAAACGCCGTCTTTTCGGCGGCCTCTACATTAACGACAGCTCGGATATTGCCAAATTGGTCCGCATTCCAAGGTGCCGGAGCAACTGTAAATGGCGGCATTTGCGCAAAAAGCATCCCCGACCAAGAAAGGAGCGAAAGGCTCAGAGCGATCGCCCGTAGATACAAGGACTTTTTCATTGTTATAAGCTCCGCAGACGCTGCATTGTTTGCTCTATATCGACATCAACGACGTTTTCCACGCCGGCACATATCTCCATTAGCAACTGATCCTGTGCGTTGCCCTTTGACTTAGCCAGCGAATATGGAAGATCTTCGCGAAAGGTCACCATCGAATACTTAGAAAAATAGTCTGGGTATGTCTGTTCGAGTTTTGTCTCAAGTTCGCGCTTTCTTAGAAACACAGGGTCCGCAACTGCATCGCGCATTTCGTAGAAATTCTCCTCGGCCATATCGGCGATCGCATCAGTATTTACCTTTCGCAGTTCGCCATACTCCTCGTAAACCGTTTGCCAGTCGGTGCCGTGCTTCCCAACAAGCTGGTCGAGGATCCGCACGTCTTCGAATGCACAGTTCATTCCCTGCCCATAAAATGGCACCACCGCGTGAGCAGAATCGCCAAGCAACAGAGCCTTACCGCCGGCATTCCACGGGAAACACTTGATCGTGCCGAGATTGCCGGTCGGATTAGCTATGAAATCTTCGATCAAAGTCGGCATAAGCGGAACCGCATCCGGAAACTCACGCCCGAAAAACTCCCGAACCGAATTTTCATCCCGCAACTGTTCAAACGAATTTTCGCCTTTGTGCGCAAAAAACAGCGTACAGGTAAAGCTCCCATCGAAGTTCGGCAGGGCGATCATCATAAACTTGTTTCGCGGCCATATGTGGAGTGCGTTTTTCTCGATCTGAAACTGTCCGACAAACTTTAGTTTGTCGCTGCTAGCGTTGGGTTCGACAAACTGAAGTTTGTCGGACGGTGCGGGCGGGATATGGAGTTCCTTGTAACCGTGATCAAGCCATTTTTGCGAGAAATCAAAACGCTCGACGCCGCCGTGCTGCATTGCGTTCCGCACGGCCGATCCGGCACCGTCGGTCGCGATGACGGTGTCGGCATTGGCAACCTCACCATTTGAGAATTTCGCTTCGCCGGACTTGCAGTCAAAATCAATGCATCGAGCGTTGAAGTGAAATTTCACACCTTCATATTTTGCAGCTTCGTTGATCAACGCTATGTTCAATCCCGCGCGTGAAACCGAGTTGATGTACTCACCCTTACGGCCCGAATACGGCAGCAAACGAGTCGAACCATCGACGCTATGGATCATCCGTCCGTACATCGGGATCGCCTCGGCGAGCATATACTCATCCATCCCAACCTCGCGAAGCGCCGCGATGCCGCGATCGGACAACGCGAGATTGATCGATCGGCCGGCGGCGACCGATTCGAGGCGCATATCGCCCCGGGCCTCGTAAACATCCACTTCGATGCCGCGTTTGGAAAGGTTGATCGCGAGGAGTGAACCCGCTAGCCCGGCACCGATTATCGTTACACGTCTATTCTGTACCATTTACGTTCTGCCGGATCGCATTGGGCCTCACGCCACTAATCTGCCAATTTCTCGATCGTCACAGCCGTAACCTTGAACTCGGGCGCCTGCGTAAAGCGATCACGTGTAGGGCCGGTGAGGTAATTGAGAAATACGGCCGGGTCGTGGAATGTGGTGAAAAGTTCGCCGACTTTAACCTTATCGGTGACTTCGACCGGCATTATCGCCTCGCCGTAGTTACTTTTTAGCCTCACCGTTTCGCCGTCAGCGATCGACAATCTTTCTGAGTCTTCCTTTGAGACCATTATTAGATCGGTCGGCCGCAGTTCACGGTTCGGCGTACGCATCGTCATCGTGCCGGCGTTAAATTGTTCGAGCACGCGGCCCGTGGTCAGCATAAACGGAAATTCGTCAGACACGATCTCCTTTGTCGGCCGATACTTGATACGGCGAAGTGCCGCTGTAATGCCGCTCGAAAAGGATTCGCCGTGCAGCACTTCGGTGCCGGGGTGATCGATGTCAGGACACGGCCATTGAATTCCTTTATCGTCTAGCCGATCATAGGTTATGCCGTATCCCGGCGGCCACACGGCCCGCACCTCATCCCAGACCTCCTCCGCGGACTTAAACGAAAAATCGTCGGTGTGACCCATTGCGGCCGCAAGGTCGCAGATGATCTCAAGGTCAGAACGTGAGTTTCCACGCGGGCTTACGGCCGTTCGTATCCGCTGGATCCGGCGCTCGCCGTTCATAAATGTTCCGTCTTTCTCATACGAAGTCGTCGCCGGGAAAAAGACGTGGCCAAAATGCCTCGCCGTCTCGTTCATAAAGAAATCCTGAATTATGACGAGATCCATATTGGCAAATGCTTTTGCCGTTTCGTGTGCGTTCGCATTCGACAGGAAGACGTCGTATCCGATCGTCCACAGTGCCTTTAATTTACCGTCGCGAGCCGAGTCGATCATCTGCAATTGATTCAATCCAGGTTCGGTCGGAATCTCGGTCTTCCACACCTGCTCGAAAAGCTCACGTCCTGATTCGATCGAGATCGAGCCGGTCAAAATGCCGGGATCGCATCCCATATGGGCCGAGCCCTGCACGTTATTTTGTCCTCGGAGCGGATTCACGCCGGCACCGGGCTTTCCGATGTTTCCGGTGAGCAATGCGAGATTGACTATCGACATCACGCCCTCGGTACCCTGATAATGCTCGGTCATTCCGAGTCCGTGCATCGACATTGACGGGGTGTCGACGGCGTAGATCCGGGCGGCCTTTCTGATAAGTTGGGCATCGACACCGCAGCGTTCGGCGACCGCCTCGGGCGAGTAATCAGCGACAAACTCCTCGAATTTTTCGTACTCATCGACGCGTTCTGCTATGAACTGACCATCGACCAATCCTTCATCGATGATCGCGTGTGCCAGGGCGTTAAACATCAGGATGTTTGTACCGGCCCGAAGCTGCAGGTGGACGTCGGCCATCTTTGCCAGCTCCGTCACTCGCGGATCGATGACGATCAACTTGGCACCATTTTTGAGCACAGCCTGCTTAACACGGGCACCAGGGATCGGGTGGTTCTCGGTTGGATTCGCACCGCAAATGAGTATGGACTTTGCCTTTTCGATATCGTCGAACGAATTGGTCATTGCCCCCGTCCCGATCATCATCTTCATCGCCGCGGCAGTCGGCGTATGACAGACTCTGGCACAACAATCGACGTTGTTTGTCCCTAAGACAACTCGTGTAAATTTTTGAGCAAGATAATTTTCCTCATTCGTCGCTCGGGCCGAACCGAGAACAGCGATGCTCTCTCTGCCAAATTCACTGTCGATCGCCTTCAGTTTCGCTGCAGTGTACGCGATAGCCTCATCCCACGACACGACCTGCCAACCATCGTTTTCGCGGATCATCGGCTCGGTAACACGGTCTTCGGCATCGATGAAATCAAAGGCATAACGCCCCTTTACGCAGAGATGGCCATAGTTGACCGGTGCGTCCATAACCGGGCGAACTTGCACGACCTTGTCGTCACGAGTACCGACGTTCATTTCACACCCCGTACCGCAATACGGACAGGTCGTCTTGGTCCAAGCTGTCGGGAATCCTCGTTCGATCACAGTCTTGTCTTCGAGCGCACCGGTCGGGCATGCGTCGGAACACGCTCCGCACGATACACAAGTGCTGGTGCCAAATGCTCCCAAAGAATCGGGCAATATCCTGGACTCTTCACCCCGGCCCAATACGTGCCATACGAACTGTCCCTGGACATCGGCACAGATACGCACGCACGCATAGCAATTGATGCATCGCGACATATCGACATTGATGTATGTATGCGAGCTATCGGCGGCAACCAAGTGGTCAACGCAAAAGTCAGCAGAGGTCAGGCCGTATTCGGTGGCAAGTTTGTGAAATGGTTTGTTCGGAAAATCATTGAATGAGTCGGCGGGATAGATGCCGGCCAACATCCGCAAGTTCCATTTTCGGGCTTCTTCGATCGGGCCGCTATGGGTCTCGATCTCCATTCCGTCCGCCAGAGCGGTCGCGCACGACGCGGTTTCACGTGCTTGCCCTTTGACGTCGACCAGACACATTCGGCAGGCACCGACGGGCTTTAGCCGTTGATCGTTACAGAGTGTCGGTATCTCGATACCGAGTTCGCGAGCGGCCGCGAGAATGGTAATGCCATCGTCAAACGACGCTTCCTTTCCGTTGATCGTTGCACGGATCATATAGAATTCCCTCTTGTCTGTTTCACGATCCGCGGACTAAACGTCAATTCAATACCGAACCGAGGATCTGAACGAACTTCTGAACGTCGCCAAAACTATTGTACAGCGGAACAGGTGCGACCCTGATCACATCCGGTTCGCGCCAATCCGCCACCACGCCGTGGGCCGCAATTGCCGAATAAAGACCTTTGTCGGCATTCTTGACGCGAATCGATAATTGGCACCCGCGCTGATCGGGATCGCCGGGAGTTATCACTGATATCCGTCCGTCATCGACCGCCGCTAACAATTGTTCCAGATACGCCGTCAACTTGATCGACTTTTCTCGCAATGCGAACATCCCGGCTTCGGCAAATATCTCTAATGACGCTCTCAACGCCGCCATTTGCAGGATCGGCGGATTTGAGATCTGCCAACCTTCGGCCCCGGATATCGGGTCGAACGTCGGACCCATCAAGAATCTCGTTCCCTTATTGTGTCCCCACCAACCCGCCAATCTAGGTAGTTCAGGGCAATCTGCGTGCCGTTCGTGGACGAATGCCGCTCCGATCGCGCCCGGGCCGCCATTGAGATATTTGTACGAGCACCAGACGGCGAGATCTACGCCCCAATCGTGAAGTTTTAGCTCGAGATTGCCGGCCGCGTGCGCGAGATCAAATCCGACAAGTGCTCCGGCGGCGTGCCCGGCGGCGGTAATTTCCCGCATTTCAAATGCCTGGCCTGTGTAATAATTCACACCGCCGAGCATTATCAACGCGATCGTCGCCCCCTCCCGCTCGATCGTGTCTATGATGTCCTCAGTTCTCAGCGTCGTTTCACCGTCGCGAGGCCCGAGTTCGATCAATGCCGATTCGGGGTCGAATCCGTGCAGTTTGATCTGGGCTTCGACGGCGTAGCGATCGGACGGAAAAGAACCTTTTTCGATAAGAACCTTGAATCGATCGCCGCTCGGACGATAGAACGAGATCATTAAAATATGAAGATTGACGGTCAACGAATTCATCACGACCGTCTCGATCGGCTTTGCACCGACGACATTGGCCATTTGGGCCGTCAAGAACTCGTGATAGGGCATCCACGGATGTCTCGCCTTGACGTGGCCTTCGACACCGAGCAACTCCCAATCTTTTAACTCCTGTTCGATATACCCGCGAACACTCTTTGGCTGTAAACCAAGTGAGTTGCCTGTGAAATAGATGACATTTTCGCCGGACGAACTCCTCGGAATATGAAACTGATCTCGGAAACCCGCAAGTCCATCAGCCTCGTCCAAACGTGCCGCGACTGCCGGATTCATACTTTCTGTCATTTTGACCACTCTGTTGAATTTAGTCCAAACACGATCATTTGGAAAGCATAATAACGATCAATATGAACAACAAACAAAAACTCTGGCTGAACTTATGCTGTCCTTTGACGGATCTTACCTATTTAACAAATCCAATGATCTCGCTCAACACCCTTTCCGGCATTTCCTCTTGCGGAACGTGACCGCATTCCTCAAACACCACCAATTTCGACCCGCCGATCAATTCATTGAGCTTTCGGCCCGCCTCGAGTGGGATCAATTCGTCCTCAGCACCCCATATTATCAGAGTGGGAACCTTGATAGAGTCAATTCTATCCTCGACCGGAAGGAGTTCGAATTGAGCTCTGGCTCGGGTAGCCGACAGTTGCCCGCCCTGCGTTTTCAAAGGTTGATAATACGCAGCCACCCTTTCGTCGGAGATCTTTGAGTCATCGTAAAAGCTTTTTTCGAGCCCTGCCCGAACAAGCGAGTCAGATGTCAACGCCAAAGCCGTCAGCAGGCGGCCAACGACCGGAAGTTGTAAATACCACGGAGCAAGACTCGTCCGGCCCGCGACCTTGATGCCGGCACTGTCGATCAGTACCAACCCCGATACCATTTCAGGATGATCGACGGCGACATTCAAGGCAGTTTCGCCGCCCATAGAATTGCCGACCAACCACGCTCTTTCCACGTTAAGCCCGCGTAAGAACCGCGCGACCAGTTCGCCCTGTGCTCGCCTCGAATAGTCTCCATCGGGCTTCGCCGAAAAACCAAAACCCTTGAGATCGATGGCGATGACGCGATATCGCTTTGCGAGTTCGTCAAACTCATCCTTCCAGGTGTACGTAGATGAAGTATATCCGTGGATCAAAACCACGGGCGTTCCTTCGCCTTTATCCAAATAGTGGATCCGAAGGCCGTCGACATCGGCAAACTTGCTGTATTGCGAGTGTGGTACGGACGCTTTTTGTTGATCAAAAACGACATCGGCCGGACGCGCAAACCAAAATACTGACAGTGCAGCGACAGTAAGAATGATCAAAGCTAAACAAATTTTTAAGACTACTCTCAGCATATCTTGAGATCGGACCTACTTAACTGTCCTAATTATCGCCTCCGCCGCGGCGATGTCGGCGGGTGTGTTAAGGTTGGAAAAAAATCGCTCGGAGCCCGGCAGATCCGCGATCTCGTCGAATTCGACCCATCGGGTGTCGATCCGACGAAGCATATTCTGCACGCTCCGGTCCGATCTTTCGATGGCCTCCAGACAGGCATCAATACATACTTCGACCCGGTAAAGGCCGCATAACGGTTGCACAAATCCACCGCGGTCGCGGGGGATGACCGCAGCGTGAACATCATCACACTTGGATGCCAACTTCTCGAACAGTCCTCGGGTCAGGAACGGCATATCGCAGGCAGCAACTGCTATCCAATTTGACCGGGCGTGCTTCAACGATGAATATAGACCTGAAAGCGAACTGCGATCACTGCCTATACCGACCACGTCAGGGATCCGCTTTACGCCGGACAGTTCGCCTTCGCCGCCCGCAATATATACATTCTCGGCGACAGCCGAAAGCGCGTTGATGATCCGGTCGACCACCGCGACGCCGTCCAGAGTCAGCGATGCTTTATCAAAGCCCATTCGGCTCGAATTACCACCCGCCAAGATAAACGCATCGATCGACATCCCGTCCTCCTAAGGTATCGGCTGAGGCCGCCGTTCACCATAATTATCTTTTTTCCGACCTTATGATTCAAATCATATTTTTTTGCTAAAGAATAGACAAATATGATTATGATACAAATCTTGACTGGAGGAACAATGGAAAATATTACTACCCGGACCGTTCGTGAGATCGCCTTGGAGTCCCCGGCAACGACTAGGGTCTTCGAATCGTACAAAATTGATTATTGCTGCGGCGGCCGCAAGAATTTTATTGATGCGTGCGAACTTGCCGGAGCGGACCCAGCATCCGTGCAGAAGGATCTCGAAACGGTATTGGCGGCAAAGTCTGTCGACGACTCGCAGCACGTCGAAATGACATTGACCGATTCGATCAACCACATCGTGGATACACATCACCGATTTACTTACGACGAACTCGATCGTCTGCAACCGCTGATGGAAAAGGTCAATAGTGTCCACGGCGACGTTCACCCGGAACTCGCAAAGATGTCCGAGCTGCTCGAAGCCATCCGCAGCGACCTATTGCCGCATATGTACAAGGAAGAGCAGGTTCTTTTTCCGTACATAAAGGACCTCGAATACGCGATGCTTCGCGGAAATATGCCGCGTCTTCCGCCATTTGGCACGGTTCAACATCCGATCCGGATGATGATGACCGAGCACGAGACGGTCGGTGAGCTTTTGTCCGAGATGCGTTCGGTGTCCGGCGACTTTGCGGTTCCCGTCGGAGCGTGCCCGAGCTACCAAGGGCTCTTGAGCAGACTCGAGGGACTTGAACGCGACCTACATCAACACATCCATTTAGAAAATAATATTCTATTTCCGAAAGCGGCGGAGTTAGAAGTGGAGGCATTTCGATCTCACTGAGTTTCGAATATTCGCTAAAGATGCCCGACAGCGTACCATTGCGGCCAGTCATAAAGATCAACCGAAAGCAGATCGCGGTGCCGCCGGAACACGGTTCGTGGGGATTCTTATTTGAGCCGATCGTCGCATCACTGGCGATCGGCTTTTCACTGCCTGGCGCATTGATCGCCTTGATGACGATCGGGGCGTTCCTTGCGCGGCAACCGCTAAAAGTGCTGATAATAGATCGCACGGGTCAGCGAAACGCCGAAAGGGCTAGGGTCGCGATCCAATTTATAGCTTTATTCGGCACGATCGCGACAGTCGGATTTGCCGGAGCCATCTATCTCGCGGGCATTTTGCCATTTGTCCCTTTTTTGCTTGTACTGCCGCTTGCCTGCATCCAGATATATTTTGATGGTTCGCGAAAGAGCCGCGGATTGCTACCCGAACTTTTCGGATCCGTTACTATCTCATCCTCGTCAGCGGCAATATTATTGGCGGGCGGATTTGGCTGGCCCGCGGCACTGTCGCTCTGGCTGGTGATGCTTTTGCGATTGATCCCGTCGATAATGTATGTACGAAATCGGCTAAAACTCGAAAAGGGCAAGCCATTTTCGCGCCTCGCGGTCCTGCTAGCGCATTCTGCAGCGGTCATTATCGCAGCGGTTTTGGCGTATACTAACGGCACGTCGATCCTGGTCGCTTTGGTAATGATATTCTTGCTATATCGGGCGGCGAACGGACTGTCCCCAAACCGTAGGAAGTTGAAAGCGATGAAGATCGGCATTCTCGAGGTCGTTTACGGTGTGGTGACTGTCCTCGCGATCATTATCGGATATTACTCCGGTATTTGAGCGTATTACCGATATCCTCTGTCGACCGCCGATTACTCATAATATGCATAACGTAGACATTGACCTTGTCGAGATGTCGCTGGACGTCATCAAGTTTGCCATTGGACGCATTTCTGATACAGACCCTAAATTGGGTTTCCCGAAGACGGCTGCCGAACTTCGGTCATTAGTCGGTGAAACGATAACACCGGCCGGAATCGGTGGTGAAAAGGCGTTCGAACTGTTTCGTGACGTACTTATAAAGGCAAGTATTCCGATCGACCATCCGCGCCATTTGGCGTTTGTCCCAGCCTCGCCAACTCGTTCCGCCGTATTATTTGATCTTGTGACCTCGGCAGCGAGTGTGCACGGCGCCTATTGGCTCGAAGGTGCGGGATGCATATTTGCGGAAAATCAGGCAATGGAATGGCTCGTCAAGCTCACCGGAATGCCGGAGCCTGCCTTCGGAGTTTTCACCAGCGGCGGAACTGCGGCAAATCTCTCCGCGATGGTCGCTGCCCGTGAACATTGGCGTAGTGTCGATCCGTCAAAAGCTCGGTCACGCGGCATAGTCATCACCTCAAATGGTGCCCACTCATCGGTCAGTGCGATGGCCAAGGTTATCGACGCCGATGTGCTAATGGTCGAAACTGAGGACCGCCTCGACGGATCTCATCTGGAGACCGCTCTCAATAATATGTCGCCGATCGACCGCGAACGCATCTTTGCTATCATCGCGACCGCCGGCACGACCAACTCAGGGATCATCGACGATCTCGCCGGCATTGCGGACGTATGCGGCAAATTTGGACTATGGTTTCACGTTGACGCCGCGTACGGCGGTGCCGCGATGGCAGTCAAGTCGGTCCGGCCTCTTTTTAATGGTATTGAAAGAGCAGACAGTGTCACGATCGATCCGCACAAATGGCTGTTTTCGCCGTATGATTGTGGCGCCGTCCTTTACCGCGATCCGGCACTTGCCAAACGGGCCCACTCACAGGAAGGCTCGTATTTGGATATTTTCAGTGATGATGGTTACCGCGGGTTCAACCCATCTGATTATCAAATACAGTTGACCCGTCGCGTTCGCGGTTTGCCGCTCTGGTTCTCACTGGCGATGCACGGCACTGACCGGTACGAACAGGCGATCAGCCGGGGGATCGAACTGGCCCAGATCGCCGGACGGATGATCGTGGACGCAGAACACACCGAGTTGGTTCGTGAGCCCGCACTTTCGTGCGTTTTGTATCGGCGAAAAGGTTGGTCAGCGGACGACTATCGTGATTGGACCATTCGAAATCATAAAGCCGGCTTTGCGCTTGTTGCTCCTACCAAATGGCGCAACCCCGCAGGCGTCGAAACTGTTTCGAGGTTTTGCTTTATCAATCCTGACACGACGGAAAAGGATATTGCGGACATCCTGGATTCGATGAAATAAACGGATCAGACAAAGCGGTCACTTTCCAGTCCGAGCCAACTAAGTGCAGTTCCGCTGAATAGCTCTGCTTTAGTCGCATCGTCATACGGCATTGATCCGATCAATTTCCCGGGTTCGAGTTCGCCGAGCGGAAATGGATAATCGGTTCCAAGAGCGATCCGGCCGGAGCCAACAAGATCAACGAGATATTCAAGCGTTGCCGCGTCGTGGACCAGCGAGTCAAAGTACAGATTGCTCAAATATTTTCGCGGACCGTGTGGATTGTCCGGGAATAGATCCGGTCGGACGTTAATGCCGTGTTCTATACGGCCGATCGTTGCCGGAAATGCACCGCCGCCGTGAGCAAAGCAAATTCGTAAATTCGGAAGGCGTTCGAGCACGCCTGAAAAGATCAGCGAACAGATCGCACGCGAAACCTCCGCCGGCATTCCGACTAGCCACGGCAGCCAATATTTCTGCATATCGGCCTCGCCCGCCATATCCCAGGGATGCACAAAGATCGCCATTCCCAGACGGTCACACGCGGCAAATATCTCAAAGAATTGCGGTTCGCTTAGGTTTAATTGATTGACGTTCGTACCGATCTGCACTCCCGCCAACCCGATCTGCTTGCATCGTTCGAGTTCACGGATCGCAAGTTCCGTATCCTGCATTGGCAACGTCCCAAGCCCAACAAATCGCATTGGATACTTGCCGACGATCTCGGCAATGTGGTCATTCAGAAACCTGGCGATCTCCGCCCCGTCCGCCGGCTTTGCCCAATAGCTAAACATTACGGGTACGGTCGAAAGCACCTGAACCGTCACGCCCGATGCGTCGCATTCCTCGATCCGCTTTTCGGCTGACCAGCAATTTTCCCCAACATCTCGAAAAGCCTTACCGTCATCCCGCACCATCGTTGCGCAGCACGGTTTATAATGATCGAGCGAAATAAAACCGCCATAGCCAAACTTACCTTTCCACGCCGGAATGTCGCGAGGCAAGATATGTGTGTGAACGTCTATCTTGAGCATAAAGTCAGAACCGCCTGCGTAAGCGCTCGGCATCCGAACTCTAACGAGGACGATTTTCGATTTGAAGAGTCCCTGCTGACGATGAAGCTTTCGAATCGAAACCTTTTTTTTCAGAGCTGAACGTCGCTTGTTCCTCCGAAATCTGCTTTGCCTTCATCAAGGCCAAGCAAAGTTCGCGCAACCGATCAACGGTTTTCAACCGCCTAAGAATCGCGGCTTCCGACATGTCAACTTTCTTCATTTTCCAACCTCTCAATATCTGCAATATCTTGTGGCCGACCTGCGAGCTTTTTCATTTTTATGAGGCCATCCCGCGAAACTACTGTCAATTCCTTACCGGCAAAAGCGACCCGTTCCCTAGTTATCCAAACGTCCTCGACAAAATGAGTTACCAGTAGCAGATCGAGCGAGAGAACTTCACCCTCATCGTCAATCTTTGAAATTCGTCGAATCTCAACGGCTCTTTCCTTAAACGAAATATCGAGGCCCCGGATGTCATAACCGCTCTCTTTTCCAACTTTGTAGGCTTGTTCCAAAGACTCCGGCAGGATGAGCACATCAATGTCGAGCGTAGCACGTGCAAACCCGTGTACAGCCATCGCCAATCCCCCGCAGACAGCGTATTCGATTCCTTCACGCTCCAACGTGATAACCAGTTGATTCAATTCATCGACAAGTGTGGCCATTTGTTGCCTATTGTAACTTGGTTTTTTCTCTTAACATATCGACGCCGGACGTAAGGACTTCTTTCATAGCCGCCAATTCACCCGTTGACCATTCCGGTTCGAGGTATTCGTCTTCCGGCGACATCGCTGTCTAGCCGATACCACTGAATAAAATGCTCCCCGGTCATTGCTCATTCACTCACGATTGGCGGGCGGTTCCATCACCGTACCGCAATCTTTGCAGGTTCGTAGATCTTCGGAGCTGTAAAATTTCCCATAAACGCCCTGAAATTGCGTCGTGATGTCGTCAAGCTGAAAGTACTCTTCGTAGAGTTTTTCGTTGCAGTTCTCGCAGAACCACATCAGGCCGTCGAGTTCGCCCGTTTGGCGTTTTCGTTCGATAACGAGACCGACGGTATTCTCGCCACGAATCGGATTGTGCGGAATGCGAGGCGGGAGCAGAAACATCTCGCCCTCGCGAATTGCAACCTCGACCGCCTTGCCGTCTTCCTGGATTTGAACTTTTATATCGCCTTCAAGTTGGTAAAAAAGCTCTTCGCCCTCATCCCAATGATAGTCCTTGCGCGAGTTCGGCCCACCGACGACCATCACGATAAAATCGCCGTCATCGTAAACGCATTGATTACCGACCGGCGGCCGCAGCAATTGCCGATGCTCGTCGATCCACTGTTTGAAATTGAAGGGGAGTCGAATACCCATATGATTAAACTATGATCAATTAGTCGGATTCCAAACGATTTTACCTGATACGTCGACGTATCCCCATTTTGTTTCGTCATATGGAACGTTGCCGTCTTGAAATGAAAATTGTGCTAATCCATTCCGGAAACGATCAGCCCCGCCAAATTGAATTGGAATCACTACTTTTCCAGTTCTGTCGATGTAGCCCTTTTTACTATCTAGGCTAACCAACGCTCGGCCTTCGTAAAAATTGTCTGCGGTTTCAAATTGCGCCTCAATGACCGTTTTTCCATTCTTGTCTATGAAACCGTATTTTCCGCTTTCAAATGCAACAGGCGCTATGCCCTCCGAGAATTGACCGGCTTGTTTGAATTGGGCCGGAATGACGATCTCGCCCGATGCGTTAACGTAGCCCAACCGGTTATCGGACCAGATCGTGGCGTAACCTTCGTGAAATTCTCCAATGTCGCTTCCTCGCGGTGGAATAACAAATTCCCCTCGATTACTAATAAAACCCTGTTCCTTCCCGACCCAAACTTTGGCAAGCCCCTCGGAGAATGCCTGACCCGCGAAAAAGGTAGAAAGAGGAAATGCCATTACACCGTCTTTTTTTATGAATATGGACCTTGACCTTCGAAATTGATAGCCCAAAAAGCCCAAGCCATCGACACCCACAATTGCAAATCCTTCTGAAAAAGGCTTGGCGAAGTCAAACTTCGGTTCGATCGCGAAATCAGCAAGGGAATTCAAGTAGCCAAACTTCCCATCTACGCGAACGACAGCCATTCCGTCCCTAAATTCATCGGCGAAGTCGAATTGTGGTTCAATTACAATCTCCCCTTTTTGGTTGGCATATCCAAACAGCTTGCCCGATTGGATCAGTAGTAACCCATTGGCGTCACACCGAATATCGTCGAACTTAGCCTCGATCGCTATGTCTCCGTCGCTATCTATACACCCTGCTTTACCGTTCGTTTTTATCCAGAAGAGTTTCCTGATGCTTACTTCGTCCGTAACTCCCGATCCGTGTTTTACTAGTTTAAGAGTCGTATCACCTGATGTTTTGCCACAACCTATAAAACAAGTTGCCATCAGGATCAGAAAAAACAGATGAATCAATAACGTTAGCCGCCGCATATTCACTTCGACCCGTTGCATTCTCTAACGCCCCACTATCTTTTTAACCGTCCGCCAATTTCTTGCCGTCGTCGCGACCTTTAGCTTTTTGTCGATAAAGCCCTTGCCGACTGCACTGTCGAGGATGCTGATCTTCAATAGACAGTATATATGCCGGCCGGAAAAGGCGAATTGTTCGTTGTCGGTGGCTTGAGTTAAGCAGAGACTTTTTTGATCATCAGAAAGCTCTTCGTTGAGAAAGAATAGATGAAGGTCTTTGTCGCTCTCAAACTGTCCCTCAAACGGGTTACCGGCGATCAACTCGTCGATCTCCGCATTTGAGCGAACCATCACGGAAATATCGAACCCGAAATCCCGGGTGATAGCGTCGTGTATAGCTGTCGCCAATTTGCCGTCATCGGTCCTCGTTGTGTCAAAAGCGAGGTTGCCGCTGTTAATATAGCTATTAACATTTTCAAAACCGATCCCTGCGAACGTCCCCCGCAGAGTCTCCATCTTGATCATATTGTTGCCGCCGACGTTGATGCCGCGGAGCAAGGCAATATATCTCATTTGTTACCGTTTGTCTTCATTCGTTCTGTTTGGGACTTTGCCAGAAATTCAATTTGTAACTCTCGCAAAGTCCCAAAGTTTTAAAATAAGAAATGACTCAACTACGCATTTTTCATATCGATGACAAAACGATACCGCACATCCGACTTTATGGTTCGGTCGTACGCCGCTTCGATATAGTCGGGCTTGATCACTTCGACATCCGACGTAATGCCGTGATCGGCGCAGAAATCCAGCATCTCCTGCGTTTCGGGAATGCCGCCGATCAGTGACCCTGCGAGAGTTTTGTTGCCGAAGATCAGTCCGAATGAGTGAATTACATTCGGACTTGGCGGCACGCCGACCACGACCATTGCTCCGCGAATGCCGAGCAGATTGATGTAGGTATTGACATCATGGTCCGCCGAAACAGTATCGAGGATAAAGTTGAATGTACCGGTAAGCGGCGCAAGATTGGCCGGATCAGTCGTCACGACAAAGTTATGAGCACCCAAGGCCTTAGCGTCGGCTTCTTTCGATGGCGATGTGCTAAACACCGTAACATTGGCGCCCATTGCGACCGCGATCTTCACGCCCATATGGCCGAGTCCGCCGAGACCGACGACGCCCACATTTTGTCCCGGTCCGACTCCAAAACGCCGCAGCGGCGAGTAGGTCGTAATACCGGCACACATTAGCGGAGCAACTCCCGCAAGATCGCCTTCGGCTTTAACCTTGAGCGCGTAGTTTTCGTCAACCACGTAATTGTTCGAATATCCGCCGTAGGTCGGAGTCACGCGATCCATATACGTACCGCTGTAAGTATATGCGGCGCCTTTGTAACAGAACTGTTGAAATCCATCCTTGCACGGTGAGCATTCGCGGCATGAATCAACAAAGCAACCGATTCCGGCAACATCACCGACCTTAAACTTTGTAACCGTTTCGCCAACTTGCGACACACGCCCGACGATCTCGTGGCCAGGCACGACCGGATAAACGGTCGGCATCATAGCTTCCCACTCGTTTTTTGCTGTGTGAATATCCGAGTGGCAAATGCCCGCGTACTCGATATCGATCAGAATGTCATTTGGGCCAACTTCGCGGCGTTCGAATTCGAACGGAACGAACTTGGCGTCCTTATCATATGTTGCGTAACCTTTTGTTTGTATCATTTATTCCCCTTGTATTAATTATTCAATTGTTGCGATCACCTTTAGCTCGATAGCGATAGGCGTCGGAAGCTTGGTTATCTCTACCGTCGTTCGGCACGGCCGATTCTCCGCAAAATACTCTGCGTAAATGCGGTTATACGTTGCGAAATCATCCTTCATATTCGTCAAAAACACGGTCACATCGACGATCTTGTCCCACGACGAGCCAGCGTCCTCAACGATAAATCGAACATTCTGAAACACCGACCGGCACTGAGTTTCGATGTCGTACGAGATGATCTCGCCCGCGTCATTAAGCTCAACGCCGGGTATGGTCTTGGTTCCCCGCTCACGCGGGCCAACACCGGACAGGAAAAGCAAATTACCCACGCGTCGGGCGTGCGGGTACAAACCGACCGGTTCCGGTGCCTTGCCTGAGTTAACGATGTTCTCGATCATTGCCTTATATTTTATCAGATGTTGCACACTTGGCGTATACGGTCGCCGATCTCAGGGCAGTTAGGCAAATAAACATCTGTTTTTATTCCAAAGGCGAATAAGTATATGTAAGATTAGTAATCGTAACTTTATGCAGAGATTTTATACGAGAGCGAGCGTCACTTTGTTGGTTTTATTATCGGTTTCATCAATGGCCGCCGCGGCCGATCAGACCGCCGTCTTTGCCGGTGGCTGCTTCTGGGGTGTTGAGGCAGTTTTCGAGCACGTAAAGGGCGTCAAGAGTGTCGTCTCCGGCTACACCGGCGGATCCAGGTCAACTGCTAACTATGAGGAGGTCTCCGGCGGCGAAACCGATCACGCCGAGTCGGTCAAGATCCTTTTCGATCCCGCACAAGTCAGTTTTCAGCAATTACTTTTTGTTTTTTTCAGCGTTGCCCACGACCCCACGCAATTTAATATGCAAGGCCCCGATCACGGCCGCCAATACCGTTCCGCGATATTCTACACCGACGAAACTCAGCGGAAGGCCGCACTCGACTTTATAAAGGCCGTCGATGCGTCAAAAGCTTTGACGAGTGCGGTCGTGACCGAGGTCGTTCCGCTCAAAGCGTTTTACAACGCCGAGGAATACCATCAAAACTTTATGAGAAAGAACCCGAACGACCCGTATATTATCGTAAACGACAAACCGAAGGTCGACGCCCTAAAACAGAAGTTCCCGGACTTATATACCAATCAAAAATAGGGCCAGGACTACACGCGGACTATACCGCCGCAATTCCATTTGACCCTATTAGATGACGTACTTAGATAAGTCCGCTACTTTGATTTTTCCGCCCACACCTGCACCAAGTGCACCAGAGTCTCGGTTGATTTCTCCAATCCGTTCCGCGAGTTGAATTCTAATTTCCCGTGAAAATTGTGGCCGCCGGTAAACAGATTCGGCGTCGGAAGCCCGCGTGTCGTCAAACGCGAACCATCGGTGCCGCCGCGTATCGGACGAAGTTCGGCCTTGATCCCGGCACGCTTTGCCGCCTCGATGGCATAGTCCGTGAGTTGCGGATAGTCTTTTAGAACTTCCTTCATATTCAGATAGCCGAGCTCACTCTTGTAATCGATCTTAACATTCGGAAATTTTGCCTGAGTTCGGGAAATCACCGAACGCACGGCTTCCTCTTGTTTTGCCAGCCCATTGATGTCAAAGTTTCGCAGCAATATTTTGATGGTCGATGTCTCCTCACTCATCGTCGCGGAATACGGATGGACAAATCCCTCACGGCCCTCGGTCGTCTCAGGACGGTGCGCCACCATATCCGGGAAATTTGCCAGAAAGTCTCCGGCGGCATACGCCGAATTTATCAGGATCCCTTTAGCGGTTCCCGGATGAGTCGATTTGCCGTGAAACGTAACGGTCGCCGTTCGTGCCGACCACGTCTCGTTTGAGATATCGCCGAGTTGTTCGCCATCGACCGTGTAGGCAAATTTTGCACCCCAGCCTTTGATGTCAAATTGATCCATCGGCCCGCCTACCTCTTCGTCAGGTGTAAATGCAATAGCAATGTCGCCGTGCTTGATCGATGGATTCTGTTTGAGCGTATCGATCATCGTCATTAGCTCGGCACATCCCGCTTTGTCATCGCTGCCCAACAGAGTCGTGCCGTCCGCCGTAATGATGTCATCGCCGATCAGATTCTTGAGATCGGGGTTTTGTTCTACCGTAATGATCTGGGTTTTATCGGCGGGTAAGACAATATCGCCGCCCTGATAATTTTTATGAATGATCGGGTTAACATTTGCGCCGGAAACCGACGGCGAAGTATCCACGTGCGCGATAAAGCCGATCGTCGGCACAGCTTTATTATCGGCCAGATTGCCTGTTACCAAACCGTAAACTATGCCTTCACTGCTAATACGTACATTCTGGACACCAAGATCTTTCAATTCTTTTGCCAGTAAATTCGAAAGATCGAGCTGCTTTTTGGTGCTCGGTGACGCCGGTTGGTCCTCTGCAGATTGAGTGTCGATCTTCACATAGCGAAGAAACCGCGACATTGTTGATTCGGCCGGCGGCTTCTGCTGGGCAAACGCCTGAATTGAAAACAATAATGCGAAAAGTACAAATGCGATCTTTTTCATAATCTATTTTACGCGTCAAATGCGTTTAGGTTTAGTTTGTTGCCGAAAACTGCTTTATCCGACAGATGTTGGCGTTGCAGCAATTAGAGCTATTATTGCACGCTGAAGGCCCCGAACCTGCCGCATATTTACGCAGGCAGATCAAACAGCCGAATACAGACATTCTTTTCTTCCGTAAAGAACTTTAGCGCCTCAAATCCGCCTTCGCGCCCTACGCCCGAGTCCTTGACGCCGCCGAACGGCGTTCGAAGATCTCGCAGCAGCCAGCAGTTGATCCAGACAATGCCGCTTTCCAAAGACGCCGCAAGGCGGTGAGCACGAGACAAATTTTCTGTCCAGACCGTTGCCGAAAGCCCGTAGCGAACGCTGTTAGCGAATGCCAAAACCTCGTCCTCAGTATCGAAGGGCATAATTGTCACCACAGGCCCGAATATCTCTTCCTGATTTGTCCGGCAGTCGTATGTGAGCCCTTCGATCACGGTCGGTTCGATAAACCACCCGCCGGCACATCGGCCGTCGCCTGCCACAGCCCGACCGCCCGTCAGCGCCGTCCCGCCTTCGGCCCGAGCCAGATCAATGTACGACATTATCTTGTCAAAGTGCGGTTTCGAGACGATCGCCCCGACCGATGTCTCGGCAAGTAGCGGGTCGCCGACCTTTAGAGCTTGCACCCGCTCGATAAAGTCTCTCTTGAATCGATCAAATATCGCCCGCTCGATAAATATCCGTGAACCGCACAGACAGATCTCGCCTTGATTTGAGAACGATGACCGGACTGTGGTTGCCAGCATTTCATCATAATTGCAATCGGCAAAAATTA
Source organism: Chloracidobacterium sp. (assembly GCA_016720705.1). Lineage (NCBI taxonomy): Bacteria > Pseudomonadati > Acidobacteriota > Blastocatellia > Chloracidobacteriales > Chloracidobacteriaceae > Chloracidobacterium > Chloracidobacterium sp. Next base: position 570,834 of record JADKKB010000007.1, read on the forward strand.
TATTCGGGTTCTTGCCTCCAAGCTCAAGCGAAAGTTTTTTGAACATCGGTGCGGCCACGCGTGCGATCTCTTCGCCCGTCTTGGTGCCGCCGGTGAACGAGATGGCCTTAACGTCCGAATGGGCAACTATTGCCGAACCGACTTTCGGCCCGAGGCCGTGTACGATATTCAGTACACCGGGCGGCAGACCTGCCTCGATACAGAGTTTTGACAATAAATAAGCGGTCATCGGCGTTACTTCCGATGGCTTAGCGACGACTGTGCATCCGGCGGCGATAGCCGGTGCGATCTTCCAGGTAAAGAGGTATAGCGGCAGATTCCAAGGGCTTATGCACCCAACAACGCCGAGCGGTTGCCGCAAAGTATAATTGACCGCACCTTGCCCGACACTCTCGTGCGATTCGCTTACAGTGTGCATCGCCGCCGTCGCATAAAACTTAAAATTGGCGATCGCACGCGGGATATCGACGTTGCGGGCAAGCGAAACGGGTTTCCCCTGATCGACAGATTCTGCCAAGGCCAATGATTCGAGATCACGTTCGATCAGGGCGGCCACCCGCATCAGAACGTCGTGTCTTTCCTCTGCCGATGTAGCAGACCATTTTGGGAAGGCCGCCGCGGCAGCATCGACCGCCGCCTGTACATCGAGTTCGTCCGAATCCGGTATCAATGAATAAACCGAACCGTTTGAAGGGTCGAAATTCTCCAGATATTTTCGCGACGCCGGTTCCGACATTTTCCCGCCAATATAGTTCTGCAGTTGCTCCATTCTAATCTCGCCGTTGAATGCAAAGTTTCTTCCAAATTTGAATGACTTAGGATATTCTACCAATGATAACGAAATAATTTGACCGTAAACCGATCGTTTTTACGCTCTATTGATTGAAGGCTATATTTTTTTCGTCTGAACCTTCGTATTCGGAGGCACAGCCGGCAGTCTGAACTTGATAAAACTATGACAAAAGTCTGTCCCCAATGCAGTTTACCAAATCCGCCGGAAGCCGCGTTTTGCCATAACTGCGCTTCACCTTTAAGTTCTCCGAGTGTCGGAACGCAGCAAGCTCAGTCTTGGCCGCAGAATCCCGTCGCAGCACCGGCGATGGCGGGCCAGGCATTTGTCGCTGCGTCACCGACCACCCAAAAGCCGCTGATCGCGATGTTGCTTTCAATCGGCGGACTGCTATGTTGCGGCCCGCTCCTTGGAGTTCCCGGGGCCATCCTCGGGTGGCTGGAATTACAAGCAATCAAGGACGGCCGCGCGTCTGCCGACGGCAAGATGATGTCGCAGGTGGGACTCTGGGTCGGTATCGGTGCCACCGTGATTCACATTGGTCTTTGGGCACTGTGGTTATTGTTTACTGCACTAGCAGGCGGCGGAGCCGGATTCTAATGGCTAACGATCAACAAGATCTAGCGGTCTGTCCTAACGGCCATCGTCAGCCCGCACAAGGCTCGCGGTTCTGTATCTATTGCGGTACGGCCATCGCGGCTCAGGCTCACGTTCCGCCGCTGCAACCGGGCGCCCCACAACCGAATATATACGGTGGCCAGGTTCCTCCGGCCAATTTCAACCCAGGTGTTCTGCCGCCGCCTCAATTTGCGCCGCCATCTCCTAGTTGTCTCACTTGTGGCGGGGATGGCCGCGGATTAGCCGAAAAAACGATCATCTGCAAGGAATGCCACTGGCTTCGTCCGCTCGTTCCCGGCTATCGCATCGATAATTCGGCTTTTGCCTGGGCCGCAGATGCCAAGGCGATGGCCGCTCTGCGGGCAGCAAAGCCGCTGAATGCAGCCGCGAAAGCCGTGTCGGAGAAAGTCGGCCGTAAATGGATAGAGGTTTCTTTTAACGGAATACTGCTTGGTGAAAAGCAACTGCCGCGCGTTTTCGGCCAGGCAGTCCGCGCGGCCAGGATTCTGGGTATGTCCCATATGCCCGACATTTATCTATCGGGAGACAGACCGTGGGACTGCCTCACATTTGGCAGCGATAAAAATTCGTTTATTGTGATCGGTTCCGCCGTCGCCGGAAACTTTCAGGGTGTCGATATGCTCTATTTGCTGGCCCGCGAGATGGGGCATTGCAAGGCAGGGCACGCTCTGTGGAAGACGGTGATCCGATTCTTTCTCGGCGAACAAGGGCCGGCCCGAGGCTTTATGGCTGGCGGCATTTTTAACGCGATACTCAGTCCGTCAGCTCTAATTGGCGGTGCAATAGAAATGCCGCTGCTCGCATGGGCTCGTCAGGCTGAGATCACGGCGGATCGAGCGGGCCTGCTCGCTGTTGGTAACGAAGATGTCGCACGCCGTACCCTGCTGTCGTGGTCATTGAAATCTTCATTTATCTTTAAGCAGATAAATATCGAAACTTGGCTCGAACAACAGAAAGAGGACGATGGAGATATGTTACGACTCTCGGAACTCACGACAACGTCAACGCCCTATCTTGGGCCTCGTCTGAAACAGTTGAACCAATTCGCGACAAGTCCGGAGTTTCACCAGACCACCACTTGGATCAAACAGTTGCTGACTCAAAATGCGCCCCCTAAGCCGACGGCGGCCGCAACTCCGGGAGCAACTACGGTCACTCACCCGGTCACTACACCGATGGCTACCCCGCCGGCCACTCCGCCGCCAGCGGCAAAAGAGCTTAAGATCAAATGCACTTCGTGCCAAGCTCCGTTGCGAGTGCCAATGTCTGCCTTTGCGGGCAAGCCGAAACTTTCCGTCAAATGCCCAAGCCCAACGTGCGGAAAGATCACCGTTGTTAAGAAGAAAACAAAGCCGGCAGAGCCCAATGCTCATCCGGCGCAAATAAGAGAGGAGAATCAAAACTATGGCGAATGAACAGACCCCGATCACAACAACAGAGGATGACGGAACAGAATTTGAGATCACGACACTACCGGGCGACGACAGCCCTCTGGCGGGCGAGATCGTGGAAGCACTGTTCGACGACGGCACAACGCCGACGGACGTCACATACGCAGATATAGACGGTGACGGGAAACTCGATGCCGGTGCGGCTGATACCGATGGTGACGGCCAACTAGACACCGTTGCGGGCGATACGGACGGCGATGGAAAGGTTGATGCGGTCGCTGTTGATACCGACGGGGACGGCAACTTGGACGTCATAGTTATGGATACGGATGGCGACGGCCTGGTTGATGCGGCCGGCGAAGACACTGATGGCGACGGCCAGATCGACGTTGTTATGCTCGACACCGATGGCGACGGTGAATTTGATGTCACTCAAACAGATCCTGATGGAGACGGTGATTTTGAGGTAGAGGCGGCCGAGGGTTTGCCAACGGACGAAGAGTTGTCGACAAATTCAGTCGAATTCACGGTCGGCGAAGACGGCTTTCCCGTGTCTGATGCCGACCCCGTTTATACGGCCGAGTCGGGCGAGGATCTTTCCGGAGATTACGCCGGAGGCACGACATACGACCAGGTCAGCGATCCGGTTTACACAGCTTCAGCGTCCGATCCGGTACCCGAGTCGGTTGAAGATCCGACAATAGCACAACAACAGGCACACGCTGATGCCGCCGGTGATGCACAGACACGCGCGGACGAATTTGTGGCCCAAGGTGATTATGCCGCTGCGGCGGAGGCCCGTGAAGTTGCCGAGAACGAGGCCTATGCCGCGGGCGACTCGTCGATGCTCGGTGCTTCTGATTCCGGTGATATGGAGAATGCGGCCTACAAGCAGGAATTGGCCGACGATTACCGTTCGCAACAGGCCGATCACATCGCCGCCGGCGATTACGAATCCGCTAAGGAAGATGCTCTTAATGTCGGCTACCAAACGGGCGACGCAGACTATTTGGCAGGTGGATCTGACCATACCGGTCAAGCGGATCAGGATGTGTCAAATCTCGACAACGCCGTTTACGATGAAAAAAATGCGGATTACTTTGCCGACAATGCCAATTGGTACGCCGAGCAAGGAAACGCCGATGCTGCCCAGAGCAGCCTCGAACATGCCGCAGAGCATCAAGATTCGGCCGACACGTATGCGGCGGCGGCGGATCCGGTTTCGCCTATGTACGATGTCGACCCATCGTCGGGCGTAGATGTCGGAGGCGGGTACGAGATGTCTTCGGTTGATACCGGATTTGATGCCGGCGTCGATATGTCCCCACCGGTAAGCTATGATTCCGGCACAGATGATGGAACTTTAAAGATGAACTCTAAATTGATATTCGCCGGCCCGACACTCTCGGGCCGGTTTTTTATTTGAGGATCCGTCCGTAGCGTTTCAGGATATCTTTGACCTTATCGATTGGCAGTGCCTCGACCGTTTGTCCACCACCGGTAACCGTTGTCGCCCTGAACAACGAATTTAAGATCGCTTCTTCGGTTGCCTCGATCACGGCTTGAAAGAGCGGCGACATCGCATCGTTACCGAGCACGCGCACATCACGAACATTCTGTGACCCATTTATTCGGTTTGCAGTCGAAAACGCTATTGCATAATCGCCGCTGCCGTTGGTCATTGACGAACCGGTTCGGCCCAGACCGACCATAGACCGCGATGCCAAACGCATAAGTTGACGATGATCAAGCGGAGCGTCCGTCGCGATCACGATAATGATCGAGCCATCGGCCGATTGCGGAACGTTAAATTTGGATCGTTGATCGTCCGAGCTGACAACTTCTTTCAGATAATATTTATCGAGCTCTTTCCCGACAGGAACGCCGTCGATCATCAGGACACCGCCGAAGTTGGACTGTACTAACACCCCGATCGTGTATCCCCCGATCGAGTTCGGCATCTTTCGCGATGAAGTTCCTATCCCGCCTTTCCATCCGAATGCGACAGTTCCCGTCCCGGCACCGACCGAGCCTTCTGCGACGTCTTCCGATTTGGCTGTTTTTATTGCCCCAAATACGTCTTCGCGTGTGATATGACGGCCCCGGATATCGTTCAGGCCTCCGTCATTGGTCTCGGCTACCAGCGGATTTATCGACCTCACCTGCTCATTTCCGGGCAGGGCAAGCATATAATCCAACAGAAAATCGGCCGTTCGCGGAACGGCCAGCGTCGAGGTGAGCAGGATAGGCGTTTCGATCTCGCCGAGTTCGTTGACTTGTGTCGAACCCGCCAATTTTCCAAAACCGTTTCCGACAAACACGGCTCCCGGCACCTTTTCGCGAAACATATTGCCCGAATGGGGCAATATGGCCGTTATACCCGTACGGACATTATCCCCACGAATTATAGTCGTTTGCCCGACCGTTACACCGACAACATCGGTGATCGCATTTTGCGGCCCGGTCGGCAAAATACCGATCTTGAGCCCTAGATCCCGTGTCCGCGGCTTTCGCGAATCCTGGCCAGATGCCGCGGCAAATGTCGCAGCCACGATAACGATGCAAAATACTTTCCTAATGACCATCATCAAACCTTTGCGAATGTCAGTCCCGTTTGGCCCTGATACTTGCCGCCGCGATCCTTATACGAAACGGCACAATCTTCGTCTGATTCAAAAAAAAGTATCTGCCCGATGCCTTCGTTAACATATACACGGAGCGGTAGATTGGCGAGATTTGCGATCTCAACGACCAGGCGGCCGGTCCAACCTGCTTCAAGTGGGGTCGTATTGACCAAAAGGCCTGCTCGCGCATATGTCGATTTGCCTAGGGCGACGCCCGTCACATTGCGCGGCATTCGAAATGTCTCGACAGTGACGCCGAGTCCGTAATGATGTCCCGGCAAGATGTAGTATTTCGAACCGTCATCGGCCGTCTGCATATCCGGTTCGATCAGGGAATATTGGTCGTCAAAGCGTTTCGGGTCTATCTCCTTTCCGTGGACCGAGGAGAAAATACGAAAACCGTCGTCCGCCAGACGCATATCGTATCCATAGCTCGACGCTCCGGCCGAGATGATCTTTCGTCCATCGATCTCGCGAACGAGTTCGGGCAGAAAAGGATCGATCATCTGATGTTCGTCGGCCATCCGGCGTAGCCAAATATCTGATTTGATGGTCATAATTTCAAATTGTAAAGGGTGCTGAACCTCCACAGTTTAGCACCCTTTACCCTCTAAATTCGAATACCGGCGATCTAATGGTCCATCAATTTCATCGTTCCGTCCCCAACGGTAAACTTGATCGGTATTCCGCCGTTCCCCGCCTTCGCAACAATCGACTTTTCGGTAAATTCGCCCTTTCGCACGCGTGGCTTGAGACCCGGAAAGAGATTCTCGATCTTGCCGGTCCTAAGGATCACAGCATCGATCTCGGCACTTATCGAGCTCGGCAAATGAACGGTCAGGTCGCCCTTTACCATCTGAAAATCAACCGAGCGACCGCGCCAACCGTTTGACGGAATCGTCAGATCGGCGGTTCCGGTGCCGATGGTCACAGTCGTGGTGCCGCCTTTGAGTTCGATCTTGGCGTTAGAATCGAGAAAATTTATTCTTAATGCTCCGTCGATCCCTGAGATGTTGAGATCGCCCTTGCCGCCGTCGATCTCGAGGTCGGAATAGCGAGGTACCGAGAGCGTATAATTGACTTGATAGGGCAAGTCCAATAGATTTTTGGGGAATTTTTTCCAAAGCTTTTTGTCTCCGACACGGTTCTGCGTTCCCACAGTGATCACGCCAAAGCGGCCCGTGCTTTCCTGCGTGATAAAATCCGTGACCGAGGCGAGCCTTGCCATATCCGCTTCGTTCATTGCCTGTACTTCGATCTCAGCCGTGATCTCGATCTCATTCTTTGACGAACCGACGATCGTTATCGATCCGTTTGGAGCACCGGCGATCGCGATCGTTCCGCCGGCACCGAAATCAAGCTTATCGGTCTTTGTCGTCGTCTTTTTGAGCAACTGCGGAGTCTGTGCGTGGACCGCTACGGCTAATGCGGACACGACTAGCAACAATGCAGCAAGCGTTTTTGATTTTGGCATTATATCTCCAGTGGAATATGGACAGAAGCTTGTCAGATAGTACCTGCAACACGGCTCGCGGGTCAATATCTATCGACGGATGAACCGGATCCCGCCCTGCTGATTGGTTACGGAAAGTGTGGCCGCACCCGAGCCGAAACGGCCTGCGACACGCCGGCCATCGCTCAGAAAGCTGATATTGCCGCCTGAAAAATCGCCCATCGAGATATTTCGCGTCGAGGGAGCCGTTGCAACAAATCTGAAATTCGAATTGGCCGGAATGCGAAGATTGATACTGCCCCGCATTGATGAAAAGCGATAATTACCGCCATCCTGGATCTCACCGTCAAAAAAGATATCGCCTGTGAGGTTTTCGGCCGAGACTGTATTGGCCCCGATATTGGTCAGTGTAATATCGCCCTCGCTCGAGATCTTGGCACGCACAAAACCGCTGCTGACGCTGCTGACATTTAAGTTACCGATACGGGTTTCGATATCGACCTGGGCGTAATACGGGACGCGGATCGTGAAATTGACGTTGCCCACCTCGGGCCGGCCCTGATTGTCTTTAACCAGGTTGACGACGATCGTTCCGCTCAGATTTTGCGGGACGATGTTTGCGGCCGGAGCCTCTAGTGTCGCCGAAATATTGATGTCGGAGCGATTCCACCCTTCGACCGTGACAGTCCCCGAGCGATTCATTAGCTGGAGCCTGACATTTTGTCCGGCCGGATATGTTTTGGAAAATTTCTTTTGCGCCGATGCCTGCCCCGTAAGCACAAAGAAAAAAACTACGCTCATCGAGAGAAGAATCGTAGTTTTTACCGCCTCGGCGGCTCTGATCGATATTTTTGATCCAGAGAACATCACCTAAAACTAAAGATCTGCAAAATCCCTTAGCAGACTCATCTTATCCGACATTACTGCGTCCAGCATTTCGACCGAAAGTTCATCTTCCGGATCTTGCTTCAATATCTGCATATACTGTGCAACTGACTCGTCGATCACTTTGAGGTTACGGTCAAATGCATCACGTGTCACGCGGTCCCATTGGACTCGACGAGCCTGCACCCGATCATTCCAATACGAGATCGCCGCCTGTTGCTCCTGGATCCGCCGTTCGCGTGACCGCTGCGGAGTATCCATCAGGCCGACCTTCGCCAGGACCTTTTCAAATGTTGACATCGTAGCGGCCGAGCGGGTCGTAAAATCGTCGCCCGACGGCTGTAAGTAATTGCGAATGCCGACCACCGTCAAAAGCGAACTTATGATCGCGATCCCAAGCACGGCTGACGCTAGTTGCGGCAGCGAGAGACGCCAAAATCGCCCCTTTGGCGGCTCGGGTTGTGTAGCCGTCGGAGGTTTGATCTCGCTCTCGATCGTGTTGCTGATCCGACACCACATCGCCTTGGCGTTTGAAGGCATTATGTCGTCTGACGTTTCCGCGGTGCAGGTAAAAAGGATGGCCGAGAGGTCTTCACAAACGACTGCGCAGTCGTTGCAAACGGCCAAATGCTCACGAACAAGTCCCGCCTGACTCTCGTCAAGCTCGTTGTCCAGAAAGGCACTCAGCAACTCTTTACAAACTTCGCAATTCACGTGTTATTGTTCGACTGCGGTTCAACCGCTCTTGTTTCGCCGCACAGGCAACAGAAATCCAAATCCCGCAAGTCCTGTTTAATAGATTATCCAACCACCCGATAAGTTGCCTTTTGCAACGAATATTTTCGCTCTAAACACCTTATTTTCCAGCCTATTGACACAAAAAACACGAACAAAAGATCATCTTGTTCGTGTTCCCATTGAATAGTGATTATTTAATCCTTCTGCTTGATCAGCAAACCCCGAAGTTTGAGTCTTGCCTTATGCAGTTGCGACTTGGATGTGCCGACCGAAATTCCCATGATCCGGCCAACCTCTTCGTGTTCAAATCCCTCGATATCGTGCAGAATAAAAACGCGTCGGTAACCGTTCGGAAGTTCGGCGATCGCGTTTTTTAGAGCGATCCGGTCCACTACCTGCATCTTGTTCGGGTTGGCGGATCCGGTGACTGTCTGTTCCGGCATCTCGCCGTCATCCGAGGTCCTTTCGTTCTTTACGCTGCGACGGCGAAAGTGCATCAGCACCTGATTGACTGTAAGACGATGGAGCCAAGTCGAAAACGCCGAATCACCGCGAAAACTGCCGATCTTGCGGAAAAGCTGGATAAAAACATCCTGCGTCAGATCCTCGGCCTCGGTCTGGTTGCTCGTCATCCGCAAGCAAAGGCTGTACGTACGCCGATGGTATTTTTGATAGAGCAACTCGAATGCGGCAATGTTGCCCGCCGTCGCCAAGCGGCAAAGTTCGATATCCGGCGTGTCCGCATCAAAATACGCGGTCTCGCTCACGGCCAATGCCGGAGCAATGGCTTGAGGATGTAGCGCCCCCTCAAACCCAAAGGCGAGTTCTTGTTCGATCGCCGCCGAGGCTATTTCCATAGTCGCACCTAAAAGATCGCTGCCAGATTGTAAAACTTCTTCTTGGGCTATGATGACCGACCTCCAACCACAGGTTGCTTACACTGCCAAAAAGTTTATAGATAAAATTGCAAAAGGTAAAGCAAAATTCTGCAGACATCGCATCGCCGATGCCCTGCCTAGTCGTCGTATTTTTGTGAAAGTGCCTCGAGAAACCGTTTGATCACAAGTGCTTCATTGTGTTCTTGGTCTCGCGCCGCATAGATCAATGTGAGCGGCCCTTCGCTGGCTCGCTTCAGAAGTATGTCTATCAGATCGCCCTTCTCTTCTAATTCCGTAAGATAGCTCTTTCGAAAGGCATCCCATTTTTCGGGTTCGTGACCGAACCATTTACGGAGTTCCGTGCTTGGGCCGATCTCCTTTAACCACAGATCGACGTGAGCTTTCTCCTTTGTAAGTCCGCGCGGCCACAAGCGATCGACGAGGATGCGGCTACCGTCATCGTCTGCCGGCGTTTCGTAAACCCTTTTGATCTTGATCTGCATATCCCCCAATTGCGGCTATCAAGCTGTGATCACGCTGAGAGACCTTAATTTATAAACACAATGATCGAGGCAGTGCGGCGGCAACACTCCCAATCTTGTACCTATCGGTAGCTCGTGTCAATAAAATCGATCGGTGATGTATATAAGGATCAGGACGGTCGCAAGCTGTTCTGTCCCGGGGGAATGGCCACAAAAAAAGAGCCGCACAAATAAGGCAGCTCTCGATATATGTTGTGGTCAACCTTTTAGCAGGTCGGACAACTTTTGAAAATGGCGGAGCCGACGGGACTCGAACCCGCGACCTCCAACGTGACAGGGCAGTGATCGACTTGTTAAAAGGGGGTTAACTATGCCTGTTTTCAGGCACTTAGCAAAACCAAGCAACTAGGTTTCGACTTAGTTGCTTTATTTATGCGGAGTGTTTTAGGTACGTTTTGAGGTACATTTTTCGCCTCCCTAAGGTGCACCAGCCGCCTCCTTCCGAAAGTCACATATGAGTATTTCGATCTGCCGAACGTCATTCCCAGCGAAGAACTTACGGCCGAGTTGCTGCGTAAAGGCTAACCCGTCTTCGACGCAGTCGCATCGAACGGCACCGGGGTATTTGACACACTGGAGGCGGTGGCGAAACAGGTATTGACCACGCTGCGAAAAGGATAACCGCCATATGATTCGGACCCATACAGGGAGCCCGGTGGCTCCCTTTTTTGAAGCTGCCCGTCTTGACTTCCTACTGGTCCACCCCTACAATACCCGTGATCCACCATAGGTTAATTCAAGCAACGGAGTTATCTGACTCATGAGGATTAGACATTTCGCACTATCTTTGGCGTTTTTGGCCGTTTTCTCGGCCAGCGTCATTTCACAGAACTTTGCGTACCTGAAGATCGAGGACAGTCAAAAGACCCCAGTCGCACTTATTGCCGGGGATCGCGACGACGGTCGCCTCTATCATCTGGAACTTAAGGACCGCGACAACGGCAAGTGGATGTTCGAACCTGCGGGCGATGGATACTACTACATAATCGACGTTCGTCACGGCAAAGCCATCTCAGCGGGTGACGCGGACGACGGGAAAATTTACCATCTCGTCCCTGAGGGGCGGGATAATGCTAAGTGGAAGCTCGTAGAAAAGGGTGACAATAAGTTCCAGCTCATTGATAAGAAATGGGGCAAGGCTTTGATCGCCGGGGATGATCCGTCCGACATCAACATCTACCATCAAGTGCCGGGCCTTCGTAGCAACGCGATATGGAATCTCACGATCATTGATGGCCTCGGCACCCGACCCGCCCCCAAAGAGTTGGTTATCAAGGAGAAATTTCTCAGTATCAAATACGACGTTAACGAGAAGGTAAAGGACAATAACTCCCGCGGAACAACGAGTACCCTCTCCGCGAAATATACCAACAATACGAGTGTCGCCCAGTCCCAGACCCTTTCCGAGCAGGCGCAGTACACTGAGTCGGAAGCGTGGGAGAGCACTGAGGAAATTGCAACCGAGGTATGGGCCAAAGTTGAGGCAGAGGTCGGTTGGAAAGGTAGCGGTGTTAACGCCTCGGTTTCAGTTGAAACCGGTTTTAAAACTACGATCACCAATCAGAAGAAAAAGTCGAATTCAGCGACTTACCAGTCCACTGTCGGCTTTACCACCAACACTACTATTCCCCCGGGGAAGACTACGGTCTGCAGTCAGCTCGTCACACGGGAAAAGGCCAGTATCCCGTACGAGGTCACTGTGCTTCGCACCTTTGGTGACGGATCGACGCTGACCAAAACGGTGCTGGGGACGTGGAATGGCACGACCTTCTCTCGAAGCGAGGTCACCTGTACCGAAAGTGGGGCCGGCGGGAAGGATAAAGACGATTAACCAAAGCGCGCCGACCGTCGTCAAGGCCGAACAAACAAAAAGAGCTGAGGAAACTCAGCTCTTTTTGTTTATCTATGTTAAGTAAGTGGCGGAGCCGACGGGACTCGAACCCGCGACCTCCAACGTGACAGGCTGGCGTTCTAACCAACTGAACTACGACTCCGCATGTTGAATGATTGGTGGGCACGAAGGGACTCGAACCCCTAACTTCCTCCTTGTAAGGGAGGCTGTCTACCAATTGACGTACATGCCCGCGAAACTTATCAAAACTTGTTAATGCACGTGTGCCCAACTATTTTGTCAAAAGATCAAAGCTCAATTTCAGCAATTGAGCGAACCGTTATATTACGAAAGCACGTTGATAGTGTCAAGTTAGCTTCTTGCATCGAAAGCGCCGAGCATCTATGCAGCGTAGTAACCCGTCGTTGATCGATATTTGAATTGGCAAATCCAACGGTTTGGATATATCTTTTTGTTGGAACTTTTGCGATTTCGCACTCGTAACCATTCATTGACAGAGCTGAGTTTCGTGCTTTGTGGCGGATGGTGAATGCGATCGTTCTCGGGAGATCAAAGCGTTGGAAGCATTAAAGGCTGCGGCCGAAATTAATGGTGCGGAACTCGTAAGGCGTGCACGCTCCGGTGACGGAACGGCCTGGGAGGAGGTTGTCACCGCGTATACGCGGCGGATATTTAATCTCGCGTACCGGTTTACTTCGAGCCCTGACGCTGCCGAGGATCTGACGCAAGAGGTCTTTATACGCATCTATCGGACCCTGGATCAATACGATGCGAAGCAGGGCGACCTCTCTAATTGGCTGATGCGGCTTGCTCGCAATTTGATAATCGACGATTACCGCCACCGGCAGCGTAATCCTCAAAACTCGATGGCGGACGCGGTGGACGACCACACATACCACCTTCGAGCGGTAGGAACCTCGGCTCAGAAAGAGATCGAGCGTAAGGAACTGGCCGGACAGGTGCAGGAGGGCATCGACAAACTCCCCGAGGATCTTCGGACGTGCGTCATACTCCGCGACATCGAAGAACTCAGTTATCAGGAGATAGTCGATGTTTTGAAAATACCGGAAGGAACGGTCAAGTCCAGAATTAACCGCGGACGGATCGAACTGGCCAAGATATTGAGACGGATGAGGGTTGTTACAATTTAGGTATTTAGATTATGAGCAAAAGGCAGGCCGAACAACGTCATATGAACAAGGAATAGAGATCACCGAGGGGTTTTAGTTTATGAATATCGAGAAGCAAAATACGGTCAATTGCTCGCAGTTTGAGGAGTTTTTGACAGATTACCTGGACAAGGCGCTTGACGCTACGCTCCAGCGATCGGTCGCCGAACACGCTCTCGCGTGCCCGCTTTGCCATTCGCTACTCAATGACGTCCGCGAATCGCTCGACGTGTGTCACGCCATCACTGCCCCCAAAATGTCTATGACCCGGCTTGAGGCTCGCGTACTTTCGATGACGATGCCGGAAACGGCTATGGCGTGCGACGACTTTGAAGGATATCTAACCGACTATCTCGACGGATTTTTACCTGCGGCCGTTTTCCACCGATGGGAAAGGCACGCGACCCTCTGTAATTCGTGTGAGGATCTGCCCGGAATGGTGGTGCGATCTATTGCCGCACTCTATACATACAAATCAGACGAATTAGCAGTTCCGGCGGGCCTCCACGCACGCATTTTGCGATCGACTATCGGTACGGCACAAGCGGCAGAGGTCAAAGCGGCTTGGGGATCACAACTGGTCGAGTGGGTACGCGGCTTTAGCTTTCCGCTCCCGATCCCGCAATTTGCATCGGTCGCGATGATCCTGCTTTTTGCATTTGTGTTCTTTAGCCAGTCCGTGTCGGCCGACGGTACGTTCACGAGCGTCTACCAGAAGAGCGTCGAACTCGCCGAGGAAACGTACAAGCAAAGCTCCGACGCCTGGAAAGGCGGCAAAGACGCGGGCATTATGACAAAACCGGAACCGGTGACCGGCACAACGTATGTCGACAATGAGGAAAAGAAATAATGAATTGTGCCTATCACACACAAAACGGAGCGGTCGTTAATTGCAACGGGTGCGGCAAACCGCTTTGCTCCGCGTGTGATCATCGCATAAAGGGGTTTCCCTTTTGCCAGGACTGCATCGTAATGGGTGTCGACCTGCTCAGGCAGCACAATCAGTCAAACCACGCTCCATTTGTCAAAAAGCGGACTTCGCCGGTCGCGGCAACGCTTTTGTCAGCTATTTGCCCGGGCCTTGGGGCGGCGTACAATGGCCAATCGACCAAGGCTTTGGTTTATTTTGCGGTATTTGTCGGATTATTCCAGATGGCTATTCTGACCAGTGCCCCGCTCTTCGTTTTCGGCTTTATGGGAATGTGGCTGTTTGCCGCACTAGACTCGTGGCGGACGGCGCAAATGATCAGATCGGGTGTGACGCCCGATAATGCCGAAGATATTTTGGTGCGTCGATTTTCCGGCAATCCAAAGCTCTGGGGCATCGTCCTGACCATCTTGGGTGTGGCATTCGTATTTCAGCGATTTTTTAACCTAGGCTTTTTGATGCGCGGCATCTTGCCTCTGCTCTTGATAGGCCTCGGGTTTTATATCCTACGGGATGTTATATTTAAGCCTAAGGCGGATGACATCAGGTTCACGGGCCCGCAGACGTCAGGAGGGACAACGAGCTTTGCCCTGAGTCCGCCGGATTTCAGCCCTCAGGCAGAGTATGACCGTGATTCCGACTTTGGCACACGTTCGCGTTTTGGCAGCTGGCAGGATCGCTAGTACTTTAATTTTCGGTCGTAAGGAGTAGTAAATAATATGCCGGTTTGGATGAAAGCAGCTTCGGTCGGTGGGAGTATATTGGTCGTGATCGCCCTTGTGATCGCCTTGCTCAAGGCACTGATCGGATTCGTCGGATTTATCTCTTTGGCGATCAAGATCGTGATCGTTCTCGTCTTTATTGCCGTCATCGGCGGCGTCGGATTCCTGGCGTTCAAGGCCTGGAGCGACAAGCGGCAGTAGCCGTAAGTCGCGAGATTATAATCCTTTCACGACATTTGGCTCCGTCCGGAGCACGCCGCCAAGCTTGCTATTGGCGGCGTTTTATGTTCTCATAGCAATTCCAATTATAATTGTTGGAAACGTTATTGTTCTCATTCCCACAATAGCGAGAGTTTACTTCCCTGATTTTTTAACTCTTGTTTTTAGGTTTCGCGTTAGTCGCTCGCGGCTGAACCTGCGTGATTCCGCGTATCGAAATACTAGGTTTTCGGTGCGAGATCATCATAAGGAGCTTTAAGGCACGATGCAGAAAAACGACAAGTACTATACTTTTCTTTTATCACAAAATAAGAAAGACCGCATTTATATTCGTAAAGTTGAGATTTCAAAGCAGTTATTACATTTTGGATCAGTTGGAATATTTCTTTTTATCGGACTATCGGTTCTCGGATTAGGCGTCACAGGCATTGTTCGCAACTCGGTGTTGGCAAAGTCACTTGACAAGGTGCCCGTCGCAGCACAAATGACGGACATCAAACAGACCACCCCCGACGACAAAAACATCGACTATTCCCGCCCTTCACAATACGACAATTTAGCTTTGAACAGTGGCGGCCCCGAGCAGGCTGAAAACGGTGATCCCGAAGATGCCGCGATCGAAACCCAACTCCGCGACATCACATCAAAGATCAATGCCGCTTATTTGCCGACAATGTGGGCACATCTGGGCAAGATCAACAATGAGTTCGGGTTTAGGCGGAATCCCTTCGGTGGACGCTCATATGAGTTTCACGCCGGAATGGATATCGATGGCGAACGCGGCGATCTAGTCGTAGCACCGGCAAACGGCACGGTGATCAAGGCGTCCTGGTCCGGCGGTTATGGCAATATGATCGAGATCGAACACGCTCCCGGTCTTTCGACCCGCTACGGCCATTTGTCAAAGCTTGAGGTCAATGAGGGTGACACGGTCACACGCGGCCAACTTATTGCTCTAGTCGGGTCGACCGGTCGCTCGACCGGTCCGCATCTGCACTACGAACTGCGGCTTAACGACAAACCGATCAACCCGAGGCACTTTTTGCCTCAGGAACCGACCGAGATAAAATAGCTCGGTGCATAGTCAGAGCATTTTTGTATTATTGAAGCGGATCGTTTGAAGCGTTCCGCTTTTTTATTGGTTGGCGTTCGATTTCAAAAGCCGATATAATCGTTCGATCAGTTCATATTTATCACAAATCTCAAGGATCGGTATTTAACAAAATGAAAAGAAACAGATTGATTACATCGTTACTAGCAATAGCGATCGTGTTTTCGACGATGTCGACGGCATTTGCATTTGATGAGGGTATGTTTATGCCGGATCAGATCGCAACACTGCCGCTCAAAAAGCTTGGTCTTAAGATCAAGCCGACGGATATTTACAATCCTGCCGGCGGCGGGCTTACAGACGCGGTGATCCGACTGAGCATCGGCTGTAGTGCTGAGTTCGTTTCCCCTCAAGGCCTTATTCTCACTAATCATCATTGCGGATTTGATGCCTTAGTATCGGCTTCGACACCGGAAAAAGATCTCGTTGAGACGGGATTTAGGACCGATGGACGGTCCGGTGAGATCCCGGCCAAGGGCTATTCGATATTCGTCACGCAGCGCAGCGAGGATGTGACCGCAAAGGTAAAGGCAGGTACCGACGGACTTAGCGGCGATGCACTCGCCACAGCCACCAAGAAGAACCTCGATGCTCTTCAAGTGGCTGAACAGGCTAAGGCACCGGCCGGCTCGATCGTTCGCATCCAGATGTTGAACAGCGGCTATTTTTACTATCTGATCCAGACCCAGCAGGTCAAGGATGTTCGTGTCGTATACGCTCCGCCCCGCAATATCGGTATTTTTGGCGGCGATCCGGACAACTTTGAATGGACCCGACATACCGGTGACTTCACATTTCTTCGAGCCTATACGGCACCGGACGGTTCGTCGGCCGAATATTCGGCTAACAACGTGCCGATGAAAACGAAGAAGTTTCTTGCACTGAGCATTGGCGGACTAAAGGACAACGACTTTGTTTTCGTGCTCGGCTACCCGGGATCAACTACACGTTACCGCGAGAGCCAGTCGATCGAGTATGCTCGTGATGCTAACTTCCCTTTTCTCGAAAAATGGCTCAACGCACTTAGCACATCGCTACGCCAGATCGGAGCCACTGACGAAGAGAAGCGGATCGCTTTTCAATCCGACATCGCTAGCTTTGATAACTCGCGAAAGGCTTTCGGTGGCGGCTACTTGCGATTGCGTAAATCTGGTGTCGTTCAGGCACGTCAGGCAGAAGAGGCTCGGCTCGCGACTTGGATCGCGGCAAATCCGGATCGGCAGAAAAAATACGGCTCGGTCTTAGCTGACATCAAGGCCCTTTCAGCCGACTCAAATGCCGCGATGATGCGTGATGCAATTATGAGGCGCTTCCCCGATCCAAATTCAATGAACGTCTTCGTTCAGATCGTGTCGGCTGCCGCGACCGTAAAGGCGGGCCGCAAGCTCACCGCCGAGCAGAAGACCGTAAAATTGGCTGAGATCAATGAAGCACTGAAGGATCGCGAACCGGCACACGAACGCGAGATGCTCAAGTTCTTTTTCAAGTCGTTCGACGGACTGCCAACCGGTCAGAGATTTGCCGCCGCAGATACGCAGTTTGGCAATAAGACCGGAAAAGCCCGACGCGAGGCCGAAGCTGCATTTGCCGCCGAAATCGCCGACAGCAGTTATGATGCCAATATGATCCTCGGCCTTTACTCATTGACGTGGAGCGAGTTGCAGGCTCAGCATCCTTTCGCTACTGGAGTTGTGGACGAGCGAACGGCACTTGCCGCCCGTTCTGCCAAATTCGCCGCTAGTATTGATCCGCTTCGCTTGGAATATATGCAAGCGATGATCGAGATGAAAGGAATGACGGCCTATCCGGATGCTAATTCGACGCTTCGCTTCTCGTATGGCAACGTCAAGGGTTATGCCTCACGCGAGGCAGAATATCGTTCGCCGTTTACTACGATGAAGGGAATGTTTGAGAAGGAGACCGGCGAAAACCCGTTCGACGTTCCGCAGAAACTGAAGGACCTCAACGCAGCCAAGGATTTCGGCCGTTGGGGCAGCGGCGATACGGTTGCCGTGAATTTCATTTCGACCACTGATATCATCGGCGGAAACAGCGGCAGCCCGATCCTCAATGGTAACGGCGAACAAGTCGGCATTTGCTTCGACGGAAACTTCGAAGGCCTTGGCAATGATTTCTACTACGATCCGGCGGTCAACCGCACGATCTCGGTGGACATCCGCTACGTCCTGTTCGTTGTCGAAAAATTTGGCGGAGCCGGATGGATGCTGGATGAAATGAACATCGTCGGAGGCAAGAAATAAGCAAGTCTTAGTTCAGACCCTGCTTACTCTACATCGGTGTAATTCTCAACAAATGAGAATTGCACCGATTTTTTGTGCTTGACGATAAATCTAGGTTGGTAAGTCATTATCCGTATGTGAAGTTAGACAGCACTTGTTAGCCTTCACCGACGTTTTGTGATATTTCGTGAATTAGAAGTTTCGACCGGGTTCGAAAGTGTAAAGGATCGTTCCGAGTTCGTCACGGACGCCTACGTCGTCCACGCTTCGCACGTCGTCGGCATATGACGTCGCCAACATCGTGATCTCAAAGCCCGACCTCACACCCGGACGCGCGGCAGGGACAAAGATCCGACGACCCCAAACCAGCAGTCTCTCGCCCTTTTCGCCGGTTCCACTGCCTTGAAATCGCACTTCATATGCGTTCCATCCACCATTCACCAGCGTGTTGCCTTCCGACACCATCTGGTAATTTGGGATCAATTTCGTGAGAGTCTCGTTGGTCTCTTTAACTAGTCTTGGGAATTTGTCCGCATCTTCCTTGATCGTCCCATTACTCGCATAATAACTGATCAGCATCTGCTCCTTGAGCTTCCCATCAGGAGTATTATTCGAGATGTCCAAAAACTTGCCTCGCGTCTTGCCGTCGATACTTGCCTGCGGTCCTGCAGCCTTCCAACTCTTTGGATAAAACAGCGAAAATCCGACAAAATTACGTGCGAGATCCCCCTTGAGGCTCTGTTTAGAATTTTGGAAAAATTCGGTATTCGGCGGTTGTGCGACTGAGCGAACAGGTGGCGGCACTTCGATATCCTCAGCTTGCTGTTCCGGAGTCTGCGGCGTTATCACAGGCGCGTTCGCCGGATTTGCCGCTTCTTGATCGGTGGGGACCCGATATTCGGGTTCGACTTGGCGAACAAGTACGTAATACCAGATGCCGGCGGCGATAAGTAATATAGTTAACGCCCCTGCGACCGCGACCCAAGTCCAGTTCGGGTCGGGACGAGCCGGAGGCTCAGGCGACCTTCGGGTCCACGCCAGACTATCCACATCTTGAACTTTTTCCGTTGAAGCGGTTGCCGGTATTGATATCCGGTTCGAACCGGGAACGATCGCACCTTCTTTTGTTCTATCCGGTTGCTCGTCCAAGACGGTAATATGCTCGTCGGCTATCAGCGTTGGTGGAGTCGCCGCCAAAGCCGCAGAAAGGGCATCGCCGAAATCACGAGCAGTCGAGTATCGTCCAAGCGGATCTTTCGAGAGAGCTTTCTCGATCACATCGTCAACATCTGTCGAGATATCGTATCTGATATCTGTGGGAAGGATCTCGAGATCGGCTTTCAGTGAACGTAAGAACTCGCGTTCCGTATTTCCGTTAAACGGCAATTTGCCGGTTAAAAGTTGATATGCGACTACTCCGAGCGCGTAGATATCACTGGCGACGGTTGGAATTCGCCCGTCGAGCGTTTCCGGTGATTTGTAATAGATATTATCGGAATTACAGTCACCTGAAGACACGCCAAAATCAGCGATCTTAACCAATTCGGTTTCGTTTTCTGCCAGCGTTACTAAAATGTTGTCGGGCCGTATGTCACGATGCAAGATGCCTTCACGATGAACCTCACCCAGGGCTTCGCCGGCCTGCCGAATGATCTTAGCAACGCGAACTGCCGAAAGCGGTCCGTGAATTTCCAAAATATCGAGTGCGGTCAATGCATCACTATGCTCGCTGATCAGAAAGTTCGTGCCGTTTGAGAACTGGCCCGAGTCGATCAGCCGCAATACATTCGGATGGTTGATATGTGATAGCGAAACGCGTTCCTCGGCAAAGATGCTCTCCGTCATCTCATCGATCTCTTCGTCCGCAAGTATCCGTACGACCACTTGTCGGCCGTTGACGAGACCATCGTCAGCCAAATAGGCAAAGCCGGTATCGTCCTCGCGCAACAATTCCGTCACTCGATATCTGCCCTTTACTATCCGACCGACAAAATCGATAGGCTCGTCCGGATCAAAGTCAGAAGACTTGATCGAGGGATGCTCGCGGTCGCCGTCATCATCTACCTCGATATGGCCTGCCGGAATGTCTGCCGGATCGACCTTGCGTGGCAGAGGTGATGGGATCGGTGCGGGTTCGTCATCGGCGGCCGCGGTAAATTGTGGAATAACCTCAACTTCGACCTGCGGGTCACTCGCCGATTCGTCTGTATTCCACAGCAAAACGTCCTCCTCTTCTGTTTCAAAAAACAGTTCGGACATCAATTCGTCATTGATCTTTTCATCCTCTTCGCTGATGGCGATCTCGATCGGCAACGGCGCCGCCGTCCCGCTTTCAGAATTGGACAAAACTCCTGAAAAAACCATCTTTCGAGCGCCCCTTGCAACCTCACTACCGGCGGCACTCAAGCGCTCACCGTCGATGTCGCAAAATCGCTGCGAACCGTCAGGGTATTTAATTCCACATTTTGGACAGTGCATTTATAATTTCAGTTCAGCTCAGCCGCATACCGCGATATTTACTTCGCAAATGACACTCGGATATTTGGCTAACTTCCAAATACAGTCAATCGGCGACAGTTTTCAATAAAAGCCGAATCGAGCAACCGCGATCTTCACGGCCGTTTGATCAATTAATTAGTTCTTACTCTTGGCTCGCTCGATCTTGGCTGAAATAGTGGTCAGGTCCGGATTGAGCTCCTTTGCTTTTTGATATACCCGCACTGCCGGCACGCGACTGCCGTTCTTCAGATACTCGTCGCCGAGTGCCTCAAAAAGCCTTGCGAGGCCGAATCTATCGAAACCTTCGGCATATCGGCCCGCATTCAACAAAGACGCTTCGGCCTTTTCCAACTTGTGGACTCGAATATAAAGTTCGCTAAGCTCGCTCAGTCCGCTTACGCCGCCAACAGTTACTTCAGTGGCCTTTTTCAAAATGACCTCCGCATCGGCAAATGCTCCTGTGGTCATTAGAGCCCGCCCGAGAAAAAGCAATGCCGCAGGATTCTTTGGCTCTAGAGCCAGAGCCTTCTTCAGCAAAGCGATCGAATCCGAAAAACGCTGGACGGACTGCAGCGTCTGTGCAACTGACACCATCGACGCCGGATCACCGGCCTTCCTCACAGCCGTATCAAAAGCAGACGCTGAATCATTTACCCTACCCTGACGGCGGAGCAGACGGCCAAGATCTGCATAGGCCGGTGCGAATTCGGGGGATGTCTCGATCGCTTGACGGAAAGATCGTTCAGTCTCCAAATCCACCAATCCGCGAAGTTCACGAGCGACCCCCAACATATTGAGGGCGACCGCATTACGCGGTTGGATCACCAAAGCCGCTCGTGCAAATTTCTCAGCTTCTTCGTAACGACTCAAAATATCCGGAGCAGACACGGGTTGGGTCAGCACATAGCTTAGAGCAATGTTGGTGATCGCGATTTTAGGGTCGATCTGGAGAGCCGTTCGAAATGCCGTTTCGGCTGCACCCCATCTCAATTGATCTGCGTAAATAGTGCCTAGCCCGTAATGGCCGCGATAGTCGCCCGGTCGTGTCGCTATAGCTCGCCGAAAGGCCGCCTCCGCCCGGGCATAGTCCCGATCATTGTGTGCCCGATCGCCATCCGCGATCAGAGCGGTAAAAACATTTTCGTTAGATGGGTCGATCGTGGTTTTCGGCGATACCCCGACCGTCGAAGACTTGGTCTGAGGCACGTCCTTTCCCGTACGAACTGCGGGAACTGCCGTTCGATTCACGGCGTTGGCTGACTTAGAGGCTTTCTTGGAAGCTTTCTTTGAACTAACTTTTGGTTTGACCGATGATTTCTTAGTAGTTACAGGCTTTTCTGAAGCCTTGCCGCCAAAGAGTTTGTTACTGCTGCCCAAGTCCTGAGCCGTGGAATTATATCCGTAAGCGGAGATCGTGACGATTAAAATTGTTAGCTGAAATACCTTTCCCATAAAAACCTCAGGAACGCGGCATTTCACTCAACTCGTACGAGGCGAAATCCAAGTTCCTTATCGCGTTTGCTCACATCAACGTCTGCACGGAATGTCGACGTGATGCCAAATTCACCGGACGATTTATTAAGTCCCGCTCCGCCGCGAATCATATTTCGCGGTTCTGCCGTTTCCTTTATCTCGCCCTTGCTGCCGGGATACAAACTGACCGGCGTCCCGGTCCATTCAAATACGTTTCCGATCAGATCCACCACGCCCCAATCGTTTGGGCAGGATCGTGAGCCCACCGGTTTTGGTTCGGTATTGGGCTGATCGAGAACGGCACATTCCGGCTTGAAAACCTCTCCCCACGGATAGATATCGTCCTTCGGACCATTTCGTGCCGCAAATTCCCACTCAGCCTCAGTCGGCAATCTGTAGGTATTCCCGTCGTTCTTTGATCGCCAAGCGGCAAATGCCTTAACATCAGCGATATTTACAAACCGCACCGGCCACGTCTCTTGACCCGCGATCGGTTTGTCATTGACCCAATCTGCCGGTGTCGGCCGATAACCGGTTGTCGAAACAAACGCAAAATACTCATTATTGCTGACTTCCGTCTTATCCATCCAGAAGTCTTTCACCGTCACCGGATGCTCAGGCCTTTCCTCGTTACGGCCATCGTTTCGGCCCATCTTAAAGGTTCCGCCCGGAATCAGCGCCATCTCAACTTTTGGCACCGCGACCGGCGAGTTTCCCGGAACCGGAGACGGAGTATTGGTCTTCGTATTGGAAACAACCCTACCCGAGCCGCTGAAAACGCCTAGATAATATGCAACGCCCAATCCTGCAAGTCCGATTACAATCAGACTTAATATTCCCGCAATTCCCAAAATAATCGGCGAGAAGAGTGATTTTTTGGGGGCAATAGCTTTAGATCCCTCGATGATCGGCGCTGTGTTGTGATGTTCTTGCACCATCGTCGATTGCATCACCGAAACGGCTGGAGTCGAGGGCCGGTAATGGATCGTATCTGCCTCAGTGTTGGCCGTTGACACAGGCAGCACCGTATCCGTCGGTCGAGGTATCGCAAACGGGTCGGGCATATTGCCTCGCAGTTCCGCAACGATCTCCACCGGCTTACCGTCGCACACGACATCGCCCACCCAATCCTGAAAACCGTCCTTGCTGACTCGGAGTAGGTGATTACCGCTCTGGATGCCATCAAGCAGCAGCAATCCGCTATCAGTGGTCTGACCAACGGAAATGTTGTCGACAAAAACTTTTGAGATCGCCGGTTTTGTTCGGATCCGCAATGAGGAAACCGGCAGAGTCTGCGAGGCGGTGGAATGGATCGACGCCTGGTCGGGATACACGGCACCACGCAACTCCTCGACCAGAGCTTCGACTGACTCCGTTCGTTTCGCCGGATCTTTTTCAAGAGTATGAAAAACGACTCGCTCGAGCTCGGGCGAAACGGAAATTCCAAGATCGGCAAAATGAGGTGGTGGGTCACTTATGTGCTTTTTCATTATCGCAGGGATCGACGAGCCCTTAAACGGCACATCACCTGCGAGCATCTGATAGAGCATTACTCCGAGGCTGTAAATATCGGCCCGTGAGTCCGGGTCTTCATCTGCCCATTGTTCCGGGGCCATATAATATGGCGAACCCATCAGACCTGTCGTCTGCGCTTGGATAAATGAACCTAACAATTCGCCTGATTTTATTTTTGCCAAGCCAAAATCAAGTATCTTGACCGCCTGCGAGAGACTCGGCTTGTCGCTGCAGATCATCACGTTGAGAGGCTTGAGATCACGATGGACGATTCCCTGATGATGGGCCGCACCGACGCCCGCACAGATCGGCATCATCAGATCGAGAGCTCGTTCCGGTTCCAGTATCTTTTCTCGGGCGAGGAGGTCGTGCAGCGATTCACCCTCGACGTACTCCATTACCAGAAACGGCAACGATCCATTGACCACGCCGTAATCGGTAACCGCCACGACGTTTGTGTGTCGGATCGCCGCTGCCGCAAGCGCCTCTTGTCGAAAGCGTGTGACGAGTTCCGGGTCGTTACCGACGAGGTCCGGCAAAATGATCTTGATCGCGAGAAGCGTCTTCAGGTATGCGTGCCGGGCCTTATAAACAACGCCCATTCCTCCCTGGCCTAGCCGGAGTTCAAGGTGATACTTGCCCTCGAGCACAGGTTCGCCCGCGATCGTATGCACAGTCGGCATACCGTCCTTAGGACAGGTGACCACTTCGTCGGAAAAGCAATGTTTACAGAGTTGACACTCTTTCATCGTTAAATTTAGATGCGAAAACCGGTCTGGCGGTTTTCGTCGTTTCTACATAGGAAATACGCGAAAAGTGACATTTTCGTTCGGTATGGAAAGATTCTAGATACTTTACCCACCGCAAGCAAGGAAAAATGGTGATTACGGCCTATCCTTTTACGACAATATTTACCAGACGGTTAGGGACAACGATCACTTTTACGACGTCCTTGCCGTCCGTAAACTCGCGAACTTTCTCATCAGCTAACGCCATCCGCTCGAGTTCTTCGTTCGCCGTCGCCGGCGAAGCCATCACTCGTGAACGTAATTTACCATTGACCTGAACGGGTATTTCGATCTCATCCGCCTTTGCCAATTCGGGCTGATAATCAGGAAAACGAGCCCCGTTGTTCAAAATTCCGTCTTCATTGCCGACAATTACTGAATAAAGCTCTTCTGATGTGTGCGGAGCAAATGGCGTCAGCATCAGCACCAGTGCCGATAGAGCCTCGCGTACCGCAAACCGTTCATCTTTGGATGCGGCCGCCGGTTCAACACCGATATCTCCGATCGCGTTCGAGAGTTCCATTAACGCAGCGACAGGCGTATTGAATTGAAGACTCTCAAAACTATCAGAAACTCGTTTTACCGTCTGATGAGTCTTCTGCCGTAGTTTTTTGGCGGCAGTGGATGATCCGTTCGGATCGGCCGTTTCGCCGATCGCGTCTCGCCACCTGTAAACCGAGCGCCATACTCGTTGTATAAACCTGACGGCACCTTCGATGCCCGATTCATTCCAGACGAGTTCATTGTCGATCGGAGCGGCAAACATTACAAACAGCCTCGAGGCGTCCGCACCGTATATTTCGACCATTTCGTCGGGATCGACACCGTTGCCCTTCGATTTGGACATCCGCTCGATAGCGTATTTCAGCGGCTCGCCATCTGCCGATACTGCTCCGGTAATTTTCCCTTTCACATCGCGACTGACGGCTACTTTCGTCGGCGGATGATATATCCGTTTACCTGTTTGGTCGTCAAAGAATGTTTCGCCTACGACCATCCCTTGCGTCAAAAGCCGCTTGAAGGGTTCGTTGAACTTCACGAGGCCCAGATCACGCATCACTTTTGACCAAAATCTTGCATAGATCAAATGCATAACTGCGTGGTCATCTCCGCCGATATATTGATCGACCGGTGTCCAATACGCCGCCGCCCCAGGGTCAAATGGCATTGAGTCGTTCGTCGGGTCCGTGTATCTGAAAAAATACCAGGACGAATCTACAAACGTATCCATCGTGTCCGTTTCGCGTACTGCCGGACCATTGCACTTTGGACAATTCGTTTCATAAAACTCCGGCACCTTTGCCAACGGCGATTCACCCGTACCGGTGATCGGCGCACTCTCCGGCAATCGAACCGGCAGATTTTCATATTTTTCAGCCACCACGCCGCAAGCATCGCAGTATATTATCGGGATCGGCGAGCCCCAGAAGCGTTGCCGTGAGATTCCCCAATCACGCAAACGATATGTCGTCGCCGGCTCACCAAACCCCTGTTTGACAGCCCACGCAGTCATACCCTTCATCGCCTCCTCGCTTGATTTGCCGTTCCAATAATCGGAATGAACCAATACGCCGTATTCCGTGAGCGGACGCTCGAGTGCCAGAGCCTGCATTGTATGGTGCTCGTGAGCCATATTTGGCTCGGAGATCACCTGGCGTATCGGTAGCCCGAATTTTTTGGCAAAATCAAAATCGCGCTCATCGTGGGCCGGCACGCTCATCACAGCACCCGTGCCGTACTCCATCATCACGTAATTCCCTACCCAGACCGGCAAGGCCTCGCCGCTGAAAGGATTGAGAACCTTTAGGCCCGTATCGATTCCATCTTTTTCAATCTCGACCTCGCGATCTTTTGGTTTGAGATTTGCGGCGACGATCCGATCGATCTCGGTGCGCACGCTTGTCACAAATGTGGCCCGGTGAGCCTCGATTATCGGATGCTCGGCGGCCACCACCACGGCATTTACTCCGTAGATCGTGTCGATACGCGTAGTAAACACGCGGATCGATCCCGGCGCACCAATTGGAACACGATTTAAGGCTCCCGTCGCGACCCGCACCTTAAACTCGACAAACGCTCCCTCTGATCGACCGATCCAGTCCCGCTGACGCTTGAGAACGTGCTGGGGCCATCCCGCTTCGATCTCAGCCATATCATCCAGAAGTTGGTCAGTATATGCCGTGGTCTTAAGGAACCACTGTTCGAGATCCTTTTTGGTGACCTGGTTGCCGCATCGCCAACACAATCCGCCGCTCGCCTGCTCATTAGAGAGTGTCGCCTGATCGGTCTCGCACCAATTCACCTGCGTAAGACGTTTGTAAGCCAGGCCTTTTTCGTACATTTTGAGAAAGAACCACTGGTCAAACTTGTAGTATTCAGGCCGGTGGGCGTACATCTGCCGTTCCCAATCGTAACTAAGGCCAAGGCGCTCAAGTTGGCCCCGCATTACTTCAATGTTGTCTTCGGTCCAGTCCCTCGGGTTAACACCACGCTTAACTGCTGCATCCTCCGCCGGTTGGCCAAATGAATCCCATCCGATCGGGTGCATCACGTTAAACCCGCGAAGTCGCTTGTACCACGCAAGTGCATCGCCCGCCGAGTAATTGCGGACGTGGCCCATATGCAGGTTTCCTGACGGATAAGGAAGCATTTCGAGAGCGTAGAATTTGGGTCGATCGCTGTTAAGTTCGGCTCGAAACGTATGGTCGCCGGCCCATTTACGCTGCCATTTTTGCTCGATCTTTTTCGCGAAATATTTTTCGTCCATAAAAGTGATTTGTTCGATGGTGTCGTCGCCGCCCCGACGATGAATCCACTATTTTAGCGAATAAATCAAGGTCTATCCACCAATCGGGACTGCAATCTGAGCTCTCTGCTGTGAAATGTTAAACCGTTGCGTCATAAACAGATCTGACGAGCGGCTATCCAATGGCGAGACGGAAAGCGAAAAACGACATACGCTCAATTGTAGTCCAGACCGCGTTTCGATGTCGACTTTTTTTCTTGGAATAGGCCAAAAGGCGTGATATTCTCGTTACTGCATTGAGACTCTCGGAGCTCTGATCGACGAAAGATTTGATGATATATAAAACCGTTCCGCAGACAGTCAGGATTTGACACACTTTGTGCTCGGCTGGACCGTCTGCTCCAAAAGTTGGGAGACAGAAAGATGGCTAGCCGAAGCAATACGAGCACTCCACGCCGCAAATTGACAGTAAGGTCGGATAACTCACCTAAGGAGGCCGCTAGGTCAACGCGTTCCACTGATCTGGTTGCCGGTGTGCACGAAGATATCCTGGTTTCGCTTACGAATGCCTACGAGAACAAACGTGCTCGGCAGGTGACCGAATGGGAATTGATCGGGCAACGATCAATGCGGCAAGTAGTGTGATCACCATAAGCCGATCAACAAAGTCGATCAGACCGGCGTCCTGCGCCGTTCGCTTTCGCCTGTTTATCATCTTTTTATTCATAATAATTCCTTACCCGATATACTCCCAGAGCATTGAACAACTGTCGGACCAGATCGCTACAGGCAGTTCCGAGCAGAAACGGAACGGCTTGGCTCAGTTGCGGAATATACAGTCGGCACCGGCATCGCGGGTCGCTGCTCAGGCATTGAAGGATCCCGACGAATTAGTTAGATCAACCGCGATCGGTGCGGTTATTTATCTTCCGATCTCAGAAGCGACCACGATGATCGTCCCGCTTTTATCGGACAAAGCGGAGTTTGTACGCCGCGAGGCCGCCTATGCTCTGGGCGAGTTAAGCTCAGTTGATGCCGTCGATCCGCTGAGTTTGCTTGTCCGAAAAGATAGAGCACCGATCGTCCGCGCCGCTGCGGCCGCGGCACTGGGCAGGATCGGCAGCGAATCAGGTTTAGAAACATTGATGGCGGTAATGCAACGCCGGCCTAGCCCAAAGGACGCATTTCTTCGACGCGCCGCCGCTCGCTCGCTCGGGCAAATTGCAGAAAGATCGCGCTTCGGAATTGTTTTGGACAATCTTACGACAAATACCCCCGCCGACTTTCTTCCGGAGAAATACAAGCAAATTGTGGCAACGCCGGACACGCCCAAAGCGTCTCCTATATACCGCGGAGTTCTTGATATTCTGCTGAAAGCTTCGGCGAACGGTAAGGAAACAGACGACACGCGACGTGAAATTGCATTTGCGTTGGGCTCGATCGGAGATGCGGCAGCGATCCCGTTTCTTAGGTCAAATATAGGCAGCACTGACATCTACCTAGGCGAGATATGCCGCGAAGCCTTGCTCAAGATCGCTCCGCAAAAGTAGCTTCTTTTCACATACAGTAATTTTTGCTCTAATTATATATATGCAAGCGAGCGTCAGTAACAGGGTTGTTAACAGCGATCTACGGGCTAGGTACATCGAGGTTCGAACCCGAACCGAAGAACTATGTGAGCCGCTCGAGACCGAAGATTACATTCCGCAACCGATCGTCGACGTGTCACCGGCCAAGTGGAATATTGCCCATACTACTTGGTTTTTTGAGGAAATGATCCTCCGGAAATTTGTTGATAATTATCGGCCTTTTGATAATCACTTCGGATTTCTGTTTAACAGTTATTACAACACGGTCGGCGAACGCACCGCTCGCGACCATCGCGGAGCACTTAGCCGTCCGACTGTTGCTCGAGTATTCGCATATCGTCGCGATGTAGACGAGGCAATGGCAAAGTTGCTATCGGGTGATGTTAGCAACGAACTGCAACAACTGGTCACACTCGGCCTGAATCACGAGCAGCAGCATCAAGAACTGCTCCTGACTGATCTGAAATACACCTTCAGCGTCAATCCAATTATGCCGGCCTACCGCGACGGAATGGCTATTGAGGACGAAATTGAATCCGGTTCAGATACTTTCATCGAACTTAATAGTGGTATCTACGAGATCGGCTACGCCGGAGACGGATTCGCTTTTGACAACGAATTATCGCGGCACAAGGTGTTTCTAAATGATTACTCGATATCCGATCGGCTTGTAACAAATGCGGAGTTTGTTGAGTTTATAGAAGCCGGTGCGTACGGTGACCATCGATTATGGCACGCGGAGGGTTGGGATTGGGTCGTCAAGAACTCCATCACAGCTCCGCTATATTGGTATCAGCGGGCGGACGGTTGGCATCATTTCACCTTGGGAGGCTCAAGGCCAATAGCACTTGACGCTCCCGTTTGCCACATTTCGTTCTACGAAGCATCGGCATTTGCCGAATGGAAGGGCTGCCGTTTGCCGACCGAGTTTGAGTGGGAGGCCGCAAGCGACAGATTCGTGTGGGGAAAGCGTTGGGAATGGACAAACTCCGCCTACTTGCCCTATCCCGGTTATTCGAAAGCAACGGGAGCAGTGGGTGAGTACAATGGTAAATTTATGATCAACCAAATGGTTTTGCGTGGTGCGTCGATCGTCACCCCCGAAGGTCATAGCCGAAATAGCTACCGCAACTTTTTCCATCCGCATCTGCGATGGCAGTTTAGCGGTATTCGTCTGGCAAAATAATATTTTGGCCGGCAGCAGGGACCTAATTTATTAAACAGTTCACTCAAAGTATTACAGACAACGCTATTTTTGCTTAGGTTTTATTTCAACGTCCAACATTGATGCGATCCTCACCAACACCTGAATTATCGAACTTCGCCGCCGACGTGCTCGCCGGCCTTTCTTCGTCACCAAAATCGCTTACGTCAAAATACTTTTACGACGACCGGGGCTCATTGCTTTTTCAGGAGATAATGAAGCTGCCTGAGTATTATCTGACAAATTGTGAGATCGAGATCTTTACCGACCAGTCGAACGGCATTTACGATGAGTTTGTGGATGGCGGCTACCCGATTGATCTGATCGAGCTTGGTGCCGGTGATGGAACAAAAACCGAGATATTGATCGAGAGCTTCCTTCAAAAAAAGCAAGATATCACATACTCACCGATCGACATTTCGCGAGAAGCGATCGGGGCGATAACGACTAGGTTCCGTTCGCGGTTCCCGCAACTGGCAATGCATCCCCGCGTCGGTGATTACTTTTCGATCCTTGAGTCACTTCGCGACAGTGGCGGGCGGCGAAAAGTCGTGCTTTTTCTGGGATCTAACATCGGCAACTTCAGCCGTGACGAGTCGATCAGATTTTTCCGCGATCTTAATCGTGTATTGAATCGCAACGACCTTTTATTCATCGGATTTGACCTTCAGAAAGATCCGAATGTTATCGTGAGTGCCTACGATGACTCCGCGGGCATTACAGCGGAGTTCAACTTAAATCTGCTTGACCGCATCAATCGTGAGTTGGGCGGCAAATTTGATACTGATAAATTTGCTCACTACGCCAATTATCACCCGATAGAGGGTTCTGCTCGTTCGTACCTGATCAGCCTTGAAAAACAAACGGTCGAGATCGCAGCACTCGGCCGAGCTTTCGAGTTTGAACAGTGGGAAGCGGTCTTTATGGAGATCTCTCAGAAATACAATCTCCGAATGATAGACGATCTCGCAACCGAGAGCGGGTTTGCGGTCAAACGTAATTTCTTTGACAGCCGCAATTACTATTGCGACTCGCTTTGGCAAATGCGATGAACTTCACCATCCTCCGATATGAATCGATCGGGTCGACCAATTCCGAAGCCGCCGAGCAAGCCCATCGCGGGGCAGACGAGGGCTTGTGCATCATCGCCGAACGCCAGACGGCGGGCCGCGGGCGTCACGGCCGAACGTGGGTCTCCGAGGCCGGTTCCGGGCTATACTTCAGCGTCGTCCTGAGGCCGAAATTACCGCCCGCATCGATCCCGCTCATTACACTAATGACCGGCGTTGCGGTGTTCGACACATTGCTCGAATTCGGCATTAAGCCCGACATCAAATGGGTTAACGACCTACTCGTTAATGACTTAAAGATCAGCGGGATCTTAGCGGAAACCGTTGAAACGGCCATAGGCCTTGCGGTCGTGGTCGGGATCGGCATAAACCTCACTTCACGAAATTTCCCCGATGAGATCGCCGGATCAGCAACTTCAGTCGAGGAGATCGCCGGCAAGCGCATCCTGCCCGATGAGATGGCGGAGGCCCTAACCCGATATTTACGATATTTTTATGACATTTTAGCCTCACAAAGTGGTCCCGGCGAGATCATCTCTCAGTGGCGGCGGCGCTCGACATATTACTCCGGAAAACCCGTTCGCGTTATTTGCTCAAACGAAACTGTTGAGGGCGAGACTGCGGGACTCGAAGAAAACGGAGCACTCCGTGTGAAAACATCTGACGGCTCGGTTAGAATCATTCAGAGCGGTGACGTGACGCGGCTTCGGGCCGCTGATCAACGGCCCTGACTTTTCCGGCAGAGTACCAGATGAAACGCAGACTAGCAGAGATACATCCGATCGTTTACAAGACTCGTATAAGGCAAAAGCGTCTTTTCCGGCGTTTGGCCGACCTGCCGTTATCCGGGCGATTTGCATCGGAGATCATTACGGAGGAGTTAAAGTTTAGCTGTAAAAAGCATCAGTCGCTTCTACGACGCCGTTTGGGCAACTCCGACCCGGAATTACAAGAGAATAAGGTTGAAAATCTGAAGATCGCGTGTCCGACGATCGACGGCATCTTGATCAAACCGGGGCAAACATTTTCGTTTTGGCGGCGATTAGGCGAGGCCACGGCCGAAAAAGGCTATCACGAGGGAATGCAACTTTCCCGCGGCGAAGTGATACGAGGTGTCGGCGGTGGCCTTTGCCAGTTGGCAAATCTGCTGTATTGGATGGCTCTGCATACACCGCTTGAGGTAGTCGAGCGGCACCACCACAGCTTTGACCCATTTCCGGATGAAAATCGGGTGCTACCTTTCGGAAGTGGTGCTGGCGTTTTTTTTAACTACATCGACCTGCGTTTTTTCAATCCGACCGATCTTACTTTTCAGATCCGCGTTTGGCTCACCGACGACCATTTGAAAGGTGCGATATTTGCCGACCGCGAGCCACAATACTCATATCACGTTTTTGAAAAGAGTCACCGTTTTTCCAAAGAAGATGGAAAAAACTATCGTGAGAATGAGATATGGCGCGAGCTGATCGATCGCCGTACCGGAAACCGAGTGGCCGAGGAGATGATCGTCAAAAACCACGCCGAAGTTAAATACGAATTGAACTTTGATGCCGGAGAGTGTAGTTTGTAGTAACAGTCTTATGAGCGACGAATTTGAACTACAAGGCGATTTTGATTTTGATGACGACTTCGACGAAGAACTCGCAGAGTTTGACGATTTCGAAGACGATTTCGAAGAAGTGTCGGTCCGCACCGCGGTAATGCAAAAGAACGATATGATCGCCCTGCTTTGCATCAAAACGGCTCAAGCCGGTGCCGCGATCTGTCGGGTCGACCCTCGCGAAGACCGTCCGGCGGTTCAGATCTACGACGATGCAAGTGCGGCCGTCGAGTGGTTTACACGTAGCCTCCGCACGAGCCGAAAAAATGGCTGGAACGTCATTTATGACGGCCTGCCGCTACAAGGTTAGGTCGTTTAACCGTTGATGCCGTGCTCGTCGCTCCTCTGGGTTCGGCCCGTAAAGCTCACACGGCAATTTCCGTCAAGGGCAATTCAACTCTCTGAATTTCCATATGCTGCTCGCGGTCGACATCGGTAATACTTTCACAAAATTTGGCATTTTCGACGATGGTCGACTAACGTCCAAATTGTCTATCCCGACCATTCGTACCGCCACCTCCGAAGCTCTATTTACAGTCTTAAGCCCGCGATTACCCCGAAATATCAGTGCGGCGATCATATGTTCGGTCGTGCCGGATGCCGACGCTGCGATGATCGGTTTTTTGGGTAGTGAATATTCCGTAACCCCGATCTCGGTCAAAAACGATCTGGACTTTGGTTTGACGATAAACTACACCCCTCTGGAGGCGGCAGGCTCCGACCGCTTGGTGAATGCGTTTTCAGCGGTTGAAAACTACACAGAGCCTTGCATCATCTGTAGTTTCGGCACTGCTCTGACCATTGACGCTGTTGACGGCAATCGTAATTTGCTTGGCGGGATCATCGCACCCGGGATGAAAACTATGGCAAACGCCCTACACTTGGGGACCGCTCGTTTGCCCGAGATCGACGTCAAACAAACGGAACGCGTGATCCAAACCACAACGGAAGGAGCTATCAGCTCGGGGATTTTTTACGGCTACCTCGCTCTCGCGGAAGGCTTGATCGGTCGAATAAAGACAGAGGTCGGCGACAACGCAAAGGTCATCGCCACCGGCGGAAATGCAGATATCATTGCGTCACAACTCGACGTGATCGATGTCGTCGATGGCGACTTGTTGCTCGATGGCTTGCAGTTGCTCTACACCCGATGGGTCAAGACCGCGTAAAACCGCCGATCACCTCGTCGAACCGGAACACTTTCGAGTTACTTCACATTACTTTCCGAGGTTATTTATAGGTAACCAGGAATTTTGGCTTTCTGCGAGCCTTAGTCGCTTGCTCAAAGGCATATGCTAATTTGATCAACGTCCCCTCGGAGAATGGACGGCCGAATAACGAAATTCCGACCGGTAATTCCTTCACAAATCCCGCGGGCACAGTTATATTTGGGTATCCCGCCACAGCAGGCAGAGTCGAACTACTTACGTCCTCGCCAAAACAATCTCCGTTTACTGTATCGATCATCCAGGACGGTGAGTTTGCCGGTGCAAATATCGCGTCCAATCGGTTCGCATCCATTACCTTATCAATGCCCTCAATGCGAGCATATTTGCGGCAGGTCTCAAGAGCGTCCAGATAAGCTTTGTCTGTAAGTGCACCTACTTTCGCCGCCTTTTCCATTATATTTTGATCAAAATAGGGCATTTCCCGCGCTCGATTCTCGTTGTTAAATCGGATCAGATCTTCCATCGTTTTGTGCCGGGAACCCCGTTCGCGAAGGTACTTTTGAAGGCCGTCCTTAAACTCATACAGCAGGACTGTAAACTCAGCCTCACCGATCTTCCCCGCGTCCGAAAATTTAACGTCGATGAGCGTCGCCCCCGCCTTTTTTATAGTTTCGAGTGCGGCGTCGGCGATCGCGTCGACATCTGACCGTTTGCCCCATAGATCGCGAACGACCCCGATACGGGCACCGCGTAGTCCGTCGGCTTTCAGAAACACCGTATAGTCGACCATTTCACGCTTTCCCTGCATCGCCGGGTCGGACGGGTCGATCGCACTGATCACCGTCAGCACCGCCGCCGCGTCGGCGACGCTTCTTGTCATCGGTCCGGCGGTATCTTGCGAAATGGCGATGGGAATGATCCCGCTGCGAGAAACCAGGCCGATCGTTGGCTTGAGGCCGACGATCCCGCAGATCGCCGACGGACAAACTATCGAACCGTCCGTCTCAGTGCCGATCGCGACGGCCGCCAAATTACCCGCGACCGCCGCCGCCGAACCGGACGATGATCCGCACGGATTGCGATCCAGAACATACGGGTTGCGAGTCTGTCCGCCACGTCCTGACCAACCGCTGATCGACGGATTGGAGCGAAAGTTTGCCCATTCGCTGAGGTTTGTCTTGCCTAGGATGATCGCTCCGGCGGCACGAAGTTGGGCCACGATCGACGCATCTTTGACAGGTGTTGGAGCATCCGTTAGCGCGAGGCTTCCGGCCGTGGTTTTCATCTTGTCGGCAGTGTCAATATTATCCTTGAGTAATACCGGGATGCCGTGAAGCGGACCTAGAACGCTCTTTTTCAGTCTTGCCCTATCGCTCTTTCTGGCATTGGCGATCGCATCGGGGTCCAGTTCGATGATCGAATTGATCTTAGAGTCGATCGCCTTGATCCTGGCCAAGTACCATTTCGTTATCGATTCAGACGTAATCTTGCCGCTTTGCATCGCCGATTGCAGTTCAGCGACCGTTGCTTCTTCGATCGGAATCTCGACCGGCAAGGCTTCAGCGTTCAGATTATTAACGTTAGCCGCAAATATGCTGATGCCGCCAATTGCGGAAATACCTAAGAATTCACGTCGTTTCATTTTCACCTTCTCCATTGTTCATTATTCAGACACTTTCCTTAGATTTGCCTGCGCCTGTGCAAAATTGGGATTTATTGATAGTGCTTTTTGAAAAAGGGCCGCAGCTTCCTGTTTCTGCCCTCGATCGGCCAAAATTAGTCCAAGTGTGTTGTAAGACTCAGCGGAATTTGGGTACTTGCGAATTGTGTCCTCAAGTTCGCGTACACCCTCGGCCGTCCGCCCTTGCATGTGCATTGAAAGTCCGAGATTTCGGTGAGCATCAACGTTGTCCGGAACCGCATCGATCACTTTCCGAAAGAATTCCGCGGAACGATCATAGCGTTTTTGTTTCATCGCGGCCGCACCAAGACTAAAATACGCTTCTTGAAGCCGGGCATTGTCAAAGAATCCACCGCTGTCTGCCTCGACAGCTTTTTTTAACGCTACAGCTGCAGCGTCTAGGTCGCCAAGACTGGCCGAGACGGAAGCTAGATTGGTCAATGCGAATACATAATCGGGCTTGATCTCAACCGCCTGTTGAAACGCAGTCCGAGCTTCATCCAGTTTGTTCTGCTTCATCCGCACAGTCCCAAGATTGTTATACGCGTCCGGTATCGAGTTGTCATCGGCAATCGCCGCCTGACATTGGATCACTGCTTCATCAAGTCGATTCTTCTTTTCAAGATAATTGCAGTAATTGTTCTTGATCAGGTAATTCTTTGGTGTCACGGACAAAGTTCGCAAGTAGATCGTCTCGCTATTACGCCAATATGAGACCTGAATGAATGCCATGACCGAAAGTACGGTTAAGATAATGCCGACAACAAACGCCGCGACTCGTCTATCGATCCGAACCTTTTCAAAAAGCTCGTTTCCAAGCCAAACCAAAATGATCAAGAGTCCAATGTGAGGAATGTAAGTGTACCTATCGGCAAATGCTTGGCGGCCGACCTGTAAAATACCAATTACCGGAACGAGTGTGCCGATAAACCAGAACCAACCGACAAATAAGTATGTTCGGGATCGAAACTGATGAATAGTAACTGCTGTGATCGCAATTAACAGGATCGCACAACTCACGACAGTTAATACACCCAAATTACTTTCAAACGGATACCACACCGCAAGTCCGGTCGGATTGAACATCATTCCTATATACCGAACGTATGACACGATCGCATTTTCGAATCGATCCGACATCGGAATGATAGTAGTCGA
This sequence comes from Chloracidobacterium sp., assembly GCA_016720705.1. Classification (NCBI taxonomy): domain Bacteria; kingdom Pseudomonadati; phylum Acidobacteriota; class Blastocatellia; order Chloracidobacteriales; family Chloracidobacteriaceae; genus Chloracidobacterium; species Chloracidobacterium sp. Next base: position 607,507 of record JADKKB010000007.1, read on the forward strand.
CTGGATTGCGCCTGAACTTCTCTGGGCAATTATCGTAATAATTGCCGAAGCACTTGATAATGCAAAGAACGGCAATTTCTCTCGGACCAACGGCCAAAGGGTCGCGGGTGCGATTCTCTTAAGCCGGCCCAACGGCCAAAGATCGAGCAACATAAAGACAAACGGAAGCGTCACGACCATCGGCTTGGCTGCAAGTCCCGCAACGAATAGAGCGAGCGAGACCATATACGTTCGACGGTCTTTGGTGTTGCTGACCCAACGAATGTAAAAGAAAGTTGAAAGCAGCCAGAAAAGTGTTGAGAGAACATCCTTTCTTTCGGAAATCCAGGCAACCGACTCAACGTGAACCGGATGAACCGCAAATATCGCGGCAACCAAAGCACTTCGCCAAAAGGCCCCTGTCAATCGCTTCAGAAGTGCAAATATGAGCAGGCTGTTAGCAGTGTGAAGCAGGACGTTCGCGATGTGGTGACCGCCCGCATTCGAGCCGAATATCGTCGCGTCAAGCTGATGTGAGATCCATGTCAGTGGATGCCAGTTCGACGAATGGAATGCGGTGAGAGCCCAACCCAGACCCTTCAGGCCGATTCCGTTCAGCACAAACGGGTTTTCGTAAACATACGCGTCATCGTCAAGATTGATGAAATCCGCAAAGATCGTTCGAAAGTAGATAACGAGGCAGGCTAATGCGATAACGCCCGCGACAAAGAGGAACCGCTTGTTCGATGTCATCCCCGTCACAGCTGAATCGACCTTAGTTTCCGTAATAGTATCGATGTTCTGACGACTGATTTTCGAGTTTTTCTTTGCCATCCGACTCGTTCAAATATTACTTTTTGTTACCGACTTTTATAAGATTTTCTTGAGCGTCCACAAAGTCCGGGCGTAGATTCAAAGCTGTTTGAAAAGCGACAAGCTCTTCATCCTACTTCCCGGATCCGCGATAGCTTGTCCCGAGCATACTCCATGCGGCCGCATTACTTTGATTTTGCTGAAGTATTTTCTGTAATTCGATTACAGCATTCTGAAACTGCGCGGACGTAATCAATTCCTCCGCAAATTTCAAACGCAGTTTTATATTACCGGGCTGCAGATAAATTAGACGCTTCATGTTTTCAATCGCTTTCAATTGATTTCCCGCCTTCAGGTAAGCATCGACCAGACTGCTCAACACAGAACTAAACAACGCTGGGTCAGTGTTTCCGCCGCTCATCAATACCGCCTTTTCCAGATTAGATTCGCCCTCTTCCGGCAGGCCCTGCAGGATCTGTGATTGTCCCAAATTCGCGTAGACGAGAGCGTAACCGGCAAAGGTCAGAACGAAAAGTTCCTTATTTTTGGAAACAAAATTACGCATTGCGTTGTTCATTTTGATAGGCGTTCCTTACCATTAGAGATTTGCTCTGGCTCCACTTCGGAGTAATACTCGGAGCGACCAAAACACTGCATTTCGGCAAACATCCGCGACTTCGTCAAGCCCATTTTATGAAAACGAAACTTGAACGAGGTTGCCAAGACGCCAAGCCCATACCTCACGCTTCGTGAAAAATTAATCGAAGAAGCCTCAGAAAAATATCGGGTCGGGCACGACATCTCGCCAACTCTAAAGCCGCAATAGATAACCTGTGCGAGCATTTGATTATCAAACACAAAATCATCTGAATTAGTCTCTATTGGCAGAGATTCGATCACCTCGCGGCGAAACGCGCGAAAACCGGTGTGGTATTCCGAAAGCTTGTAGCTCATCAGAATATTCTGCACGGAGGTCAGGAGACGATTGGCTATGAACTTATAAAGCGGCATCCCGCCCTCGAGGGCCCCCTTTCCGAGAATTCTGGAGCCTATTACTACATCGTATTCGCCGTATGCGATCATCGATGCCATTGGCACTATCAGTTGGGGCGAATATTGATAATCCGGGTGCAGCATCACAACAATGTCCGCGTTATGCATTAACGCTTCGGCGTAGCAGGTCTTCTGATTGCGGCCATAACCGAAATTGGCGTCATGCTGAAAAACCGTAAGCCCTAGTTTGCTGGCGATCTTTACGGTGTCATCCGAACTGGCGTCATCTACGAGCAAGATCTCGTCGACGACGCCGCGAGGTATTTCGGACACGGTCTTCGCCAGCGTTTTCGCGGCGTTGTACGCGGGCATCACGACGATGATCTTCCTACCGTTTAGCATTGATTATCTGAATAGATCGAATGCCGCAAATTATATCAAATGAGGTGGTTTTTTGGTCACCACGAAACGCGCTCAGACCTAAACTCCGTTATAATTGCTAGAATGGACGTTGCCCGGCAAAACATTTCCCCACCAAAATTGATCGCGTCGCTTCGCCGATACGACCTTTTGCCGGCGATCGTCTTTATACCGACCCGCAGAGGTTGCGATGAGGCGGCATCAGAAATATCGCTCGACAGATCACAGCCGCAAGAGCCGGAAAAGCAGGCTGAGCGGCAATTGATGTTTGACCGTTATGCCGAGGCAAGTCCGGAGATCCGCGGCCACAAGCACCGAAAGATCCTCGTCCATTCCGGCGTCGCCGCCCATCACGCGGGACACATTCCGGCTTGGAAACTCCTGGTCGAAAAGATGATGTCAGCCGGACTGTTGAATGCGATCTTTGCAACGTCAACGGTTGCGGCCGGGGTTGATTTCCCGGCTCGGGCGGTCGTGATGAGTAACGCCGATGCTCGCGGTAATAACGGTTGGCGACCGCTAACAGCCAGCGAACTCCAGCAAATGACGGGTCGTGCCGGACGTCGCGGCCGTGACAACGTCGGCTTTGTCGTCCTTGCTCCCGGCCAGTTTCAGAATTTGCGAAAGATCGCCGAATTGCTTAAGGCAAAACCGGACCCGCTCGAGAGCCAGTTTCGCGCCACCTACACCAGTCTGCTGAACCTGCTCGATGCATTTGGAAATTTCGCACAGGTCAAGGACATTGCTTCCAAGAGCTTTGCTTTTCGCGGAACGGGCACCTCGCCCGATCTGGCTGAAAGGATCTGGCGGCCATTTGAACGCCGGGCGCAGGTACTTGATCATTACGGATACCTTGATTTTGAGGGTGAAAAAGTGACACCGAGTGGCAAATGGCTCGCAGATCTCCGCGTGGATCGGCCGCTCCTTATCGGTGAGGCGTTTCGTAGAGGAATGCTTGACGAACTCAAGCCGTCGGAAATTGCCGGACTCGTCGCATCGATCGCGGCCGACGCGGATCGGGACTTTGGAGCCGGTCGGGTCTCGGGCAGTCTGGCGTACGCATTGGGCAATTTTGAGGATGTGGTCTACGACATTTCAGGGGTCGAATGGAAGCATCACATCGAACCCGTCGAAGAGCTAAACTACTCAGCCGCAGCCGCAGCCGAACGATGGGCCAAAGAAATGTCCTGGGATGAACTAACATCGCGGACCAAAGCCGAAGAAGGAGATCTGGTCCGACTGCTCTCGCGTACCGGCGAAGCTCTACGACAGATCGCCGGACTCTCCGCAGCCAACTCCGTAGCCGCCGCCACCGCCCGCGAAGCCGCTGAGATCGTTCTCCGCGAACCGATTCGCTGACCCGCGAAGTTGCTGTTATCAGGATCATAGTTTCACAATAAATGTTGATTTGCTAAAATTTAGGGTATTAGGAGTTTGGCTGGAGCAAGATCACGCTCGAGATCGTCTTATATGGAAGTTTTATTGGCAAATGAATACGGATTCTGTTTCGGTGTCGAACGTGCTGTCGAGATGGTCGAGGAGGCTATACACGACGGAGAGACCGTGCGTGCACTCGGCCCGCTGATCCACAATGAACAGGAGATGCAGCGACTCGCTCACGAGGGCGTGCTCACCATCAGTGAACCGATCCAGATCCAGAGAAATGAGACCGCAGTCATACGAGCTCACGGCGTAACCCCCGAGGTGCAGCGGGCTCTTGAGGAAAAAGCGGCTAAGGTCGTGGACGCGACCTGCCCCTTTGTAACCCGTGTCCAGAAACTCGCAGCACGCGCCGCCGCCGAAGATCGCCACGTTGTCATCATCGGCAGTCCCGACCATCCCGAGATGATCGGCGTTAGGGGTTATGCACCCGATCACGCATTTATTATTCGTGATGAGACCGAGATCGACCAACTGCCCCAATTACGGCGTCCGTTGGTAGTTTCGCAAACAACTATTAAGTCCAAAACGTTTTTTGAGGCCGCCGAAGCCATAAGGACTAAGACGGTCGATGAAGTTCAGATCATTAACACCATCTGTTCGGCGACGCGTGATCGCCAGGATGCGGCCCGTGCTCTCGCCGGTATGGTCGATGCCTTTTACATTATCGGCGGACGCCACTCTTCGAATAGCGTAAAGCTGCTCGCGGTTTGCAAAGAGCAGTGTGACCGGAGCTTTCTAATTGAAACCGAGGCCGAGATCGATCCGGATGACCTGCTTGGCGTCGAGCGCGTCGGCGTTACGGCCGGAGCGTCAACCCCAAAATGGCTGATCGACAAGATCGTAGAGCACCTCAAAAGCATTGGGAAGAATCTTGATGCGACTCTCGCCCCATAGCCGAAGTAGAAGCTATTTTGATGGCTGTTATGTAAAGGCTTTCTGAAACCGTCAAACGTTTGTCAGAAGGCCTTTGAATCTCACGTAACTTTCTTACCGCGTATGTTTTGTCTGCCTTGACGCGGTTCATTTGCTTGACTAATATTGTCTTGATTTTGAAAAGCGAGGTGAGCCTTGCCGGCACCGACGATGAGTCAGCAGGACGAGGTCTTCCACGAATAAAACTTCGACGGACCTGAATTCAATTGACGACACCATGTCAGTGGCTTCATATCGCTGTTGCTTTTCTTCCTTATGCCGAACGATAGTGCGATAACCCCTCAGAATTTCAAGCTTCTTCTGGAATGGCTGGATCCGGATGAGGAAGTTGCCGTCCATCGCTACGAGCAGATCCGCCTTCGCCTTATCAATATCTTGCAGTTCCGAGGGTGCACAGATGCAGAGTCACTGGCTAACGAAAGTATCGACCGCGTCACGGCAAAAATGCCGAAGATCGTGGGAAATTATATCGGTGACCCCACACTCTACTTTTACGGCGTTGCGAAATTGGTATTGTTGGAGTGGCGTCGCAAACAATCAAGACAAACGCTACCGATGCCGCCGCCCGCCCGTGTTGATGCTGAGAGCTTGGAAACAGATCACGATTGCTTGAACAGTTGTCTTGCCAATATCCCGAAGCAGAATCGAGAACTGCTCATCGCGTATTACAGTTATGAAAGCAGTTCGGCAAAGGCAAAGCATCGGGTAGAGCTTGCTCAGAAGATCGGCATTTCACAAAGTGCACTTCATATTCGGGCATTTCGGATCAGACGGGTTGTCGGAGAATGTATTAAGAATTGTCTAGGTCGCTAAGCCGCGTTTGAAAGGAATATCGATTAAACAACATATAGAATATAGAGAACAGTTTTATGGCCATTGACCTCGAAATTAGAGACTACCTGCTCGGTGACGTATCGGATCCGGAGCAGTTAGGCACGATCGAAGAACGGTATCTGACCGATGACGATTTTGCTGAGTCCGTTTCGTTGGCCGAGGATCAGATAATCGAACAATATCTCGACGACGAGTTAACTGACCAACAGCGCCATTCATTTGAGACACATTTCCTAACGACGGATCACCGCCGACATCAACTTCGTACTATCACCGGATTGCTCTCCGCAGCACGCGCCAGGGCCACGCCGGATGCGGTATCCGAGAATCAGGTCACGAAGGCTCGATTCCCATTTCAAACACTATTTTCAAATCCGTTGATCGGTTACGGTTTTGCGATCATTCTTATAGCGTCGAGTGTATACGGTTTTTGGCGGCTTGTGATCTATCGTTCAAACGTCGATGTCGGCTTAGCCCAACTCCGGGAGGCTTATGCCGGCGAGCGCCCGATCGAGGCTCGTATCAGTGGATTTCAATATTCGCCGTGGCGCACGACGCGAGGCAATGGCGGTGACGTAGATCCCGCCGCTCGTGACCGTGCCGAAAAATTATTGACGCTTGCCGCAGGCGAAACTGACGACACCGCATCACAGGCGGCACTCGGCAAATTCCTATTGACCCAACGAAAGTTTGAACAGGCTAATGAGCTATTTGCTCGGGCAGCAAAGTCCGCACCGAAAGACGCGCGGATCCACTCCGACTGGGGTGCGTCACTGCTTGAACTTGCCCGAATTGACCGCTCATCAGGCGACCGCTCAAAAAGCGCCGAAAATTTTGACGCCGCCCTATCCCACCTCGAGACCGCGATCGCAATAATGCCCTCGATGCTCGAAGCGAGATTCAACCGCGCTCTCTGCTTGCAGGAAATGTTACTCAACGAACAAGCCAAGGCCGCATGGCTTGAATACTTGTCATTCGATGATTCATCACGTTGGGCCGAAGAGGCGAGGCAACACCTTGAGAAGCTGAACACATTAAGTGCTACCGAGACACCGGCCGACGACATTCTGGCCGGTTTTCTGCGTTCGGCGGCCGACGGTGACGACGAAAAGGCATTTACAATATTGGCCGGCAATCGTGAGCTGATCTCCAGGAAATACATCCCACAGCTTTTGGCGATGACGTTTATTACGTCGCCTGAGGACAAGCGTCCGGCGATCTTAAATGCACTCGACCTTGCCGGACGCCTCGAATCAGAGCGGATCGGTGATAAGTTTGCCGCGGAGATCGCGGCCTTTTATCGCAAGCTCGACCCGCGGTCATTTAATGACCTCCGCGATGCTCAGGCCTCGGTTCTGAAAGGCTATGCCCTGTGTATCGCCGGAGACTACAAGCTCGCCCTTGCCGAATTTGCGAATGCTCGCCGGATCTTCGAAAAAAACGGCGACATCTGGGAAGGCAATCTAAGTAAGTATTTCGAAGGCTACTGTCAGATCAATTTGGGCGAAGTACAAACAGGCCTTGATACCGTGGACAAGGTCGTTGAATTTGCCCGAACGGCCAACTACCGATGGCTCGAAATGACAGCGTTGTATTGGCTGGCCGGTGCTCAACGAAATCTGCGGCAACACTCAATATCCAAACTTATCTACCGACGGGCATTTTCATTGGCCGAGCAGATCGGTGACCGATACGGAATGCAGCGTAATCTGCTGGAGTCGGCCGGCGACAGCTCATTCTTGGGACAACATAATTTAGCAATTGATGGGCTCGTCAGGGCGTTTGAGATCTCGAATTCGGGCTATTCCAGTTCCCGTCAGCGTTGCCGCCTGAGTCTGGGTGGCTCTGATGTATATCTCGCGGCCGGACTCACGACATCTGCCCGAAACGCGGCCGAAGACGCTCTAATACTCGCCAAAAGCGTCAATGATCCAATGTTGACGGTAATTTCACGAAATAAAGCTGGAACTGCGTACCTCAACGGCGGCGACCCAGCCACGGCAAAACAATATTTCGATACAGCACTTTCTGAGTCCCGAGCGTTCGCTGACGAAGTGTCGCGAAATAAAATGACGGCACTCTCATACCTCCAAATGGCCCGACTCGAGCGCTCTGGCGGCGATTTGCAAGGCTCGACCGATCTATATCGACAAGCAGATACCCTATATGACGACTTGGCGATGCCGTATTACCAATACGTGGCCGAAAAGGGTGTCCTGAGCGGCCTCAAAGAACTCGGCGACAACGCCGAACTCGACCGTTTACTGCCGCTGACGATCAAACTGACCGAGGACTACCAGGACAAGATCTCCGAAGAGTCCGAGCGAGCGTCGTTTCTCGACGACGGTATTACTATCTACGACCTCGCACTCGAGCGTGAATTTGAAAAAGGCGAACTCGGTAAGGCTTTTACCTTCAGTGAGTCATCGGCATCCCGAACCTTGTATCGACGGCTTGCTGCAAAAAACGATGTCGCCCCGCGGCCTCTTACGATCGACGAGATCCGTGACAAAATGCCCGCCGATACTCAAATTCTAAAATTTTCGGTACTGATGGATCGTACCCTTGTCTGGTTGATCTCAAAGCGTGACGTATCCGTGACGCCGATCAATATCGCGTCGTCCTCACTTCGCGACAAGGTGGGGCGATACTATGCCGCACTTAAGAGTCCTGATGCCGACCTCACGCTCGTAAATTCACTCTCGCGTGAGCTATTTGACCTTTTGATCCGGCCCGTAAGCGACAAACTGGACCGCGCACTCGACATCGCGGTCGTGCCAAACAAATTCTTGTTCTATCTGCCGTTTGCTTCCCTGTTAAACGAACGAAACGAACCTTTGATCGCATCGCATACGCTCGTGTATTCGCCGAGTGCGTCGGTATTTATCCTGTGTTCGCTCAGCGCGACTGGGTCGCCGAAGACGAGCGAGACGATCCTCGCCATCGGAGATCCGGCGTTTGATCGCTCGACGTTTCCCGAACTCACGGTGCTGCCCGCGGCGGCGGACGAAGCACTGAATATCCGCGGACAATACGGGTCCGGAGATGTTCTGACAGGTTCGAGTGCCGTCAAACCGGATGTATTAAAATTGATCGGCCAGGCAGATGTACTGCATTTTGCCGGCCATTACGTAGTCGTCGACCGCGAGCCCGAGTCATCATTCTTACTGCTTGCCAAACAAGACAACTCGTCCGCCGCTAATATTCTCACCAATGCCGAACTGGCCGGCCAGGATCTCGGCGGGCTTCGCCTCGTGGTGCTGTCGGCGTGCCGGACCGGTCTCGATAAATATTTTGACGGCGAAGGAATGGTCGGCATTTCGCGCACATTTCTCGCCGCCGGCGTTCCGGTAGTGATCGCAAGCCAGTGGACGGTCGATTCGGATGCGACGTCGATATTGATGAAGAGCTTTCATAAAGATCGGCGTTCCGGCGGGATGAAGTCCGCTGACGCACTTCGTCAAGCCCAACTTAGTCTTGCCGCGTCAAATGGCGGCAAGTATTCGTCACCTTATTATTGGGCTGCATTTTCAGTAATTGGCGGCGATTCCAAATACTAGTCGCTACCGTGCCCGAGCACATTGACACCTCTTCGTAAGGCTTCCTATTATTAAGTACATCACCGTGACTCGCGTAAAGATTCCTTTAACATTCGCCTCGATCCGCACCGCTCACGCCGAGCGTAGCAATGAGATCACCGCCAAATTGGCGGAGTTTTCGGCCATTGGTGAGTTCGGCAGCGACGAAGATCTGTGGGCCGAGATGGTCTTCTGTTTTTTTACGGGAGGTTGCTCTGCTCGAATGGGAATTCGGTCGCTCGCGGCGGTCCGCCATCTGCTGATGACCGGCGAACAGCCCGAACTCGCTGACGCCCTGGTCGGATCGCACCGCTATCCGAATGCTCGCTCGAAATACATCGTCGCATCGCGATCGTTTCTGCAAGAGCATTGCCAAATGCGTCTGCGGTCTAAGCTACAGAGTTTCGACCAGCCGCTCGAAAGACGCGATTGGCTCGTTCGCGAAAAGGGCATCAAGGGCCTCGGGTACAAGGAGGCGAGCCATTTCTTACGAAATATAGGCTATCGCGGCTATGCCATTCTCGATAAGCACGTTCTCAACAGCCTTTTCGAACTGAAAATAATTGATGACCCTAAGCCACCAAATACGCGTTCGAAGTATCTAATGGTCGAAGAAAAGCTAAAACAGATCACGCTCGAACTGGGCATCGATTTTGATGAACTCGACCTTGTACTCTGGTCAATGAAAACCGGCGTCATCTTAAAATGATACGTTCGAGCATCGACGGCCGAAGTAACGCCCCGATTAACGCCCTATGAATTGCGACGCCAGACGACCTAAACGATCCCGCACAGCGGTTCGATTGACTCGCGCTTTCGGGCTGCTGATGCTGGTACTGACCGTTTCCGGCATTTCGATCCGTGCGGCGGCCCAATCGACCGATACCGGGCCGAATGAGGTCCGCAAGCTGATACGAAAGGCCGTAAAACTCACCCGCGGTGAGTCGCTGGTCGCCGCCGAATCCATCTTGCGGCAAGTCCTCGTCCTCAATCCTGCCAATTCAGCGGCTAAGGTCGAACTCGCGTTTCTACTCACTAAACGCAGACGCTTGACCGAGGCATATAATCTAGCGTTTCCGGTTGCCGAGGCGGAACCGGCCAATGCCAGAGCATTTGCCGTGCTCGGCAATATTTTGCTGATCGGCGGCCGATTTAGGGAAGCTCGAGCTCTCTTTTTTAACGCCATTCGTCTCGATCGGAGGCAACATTTGGCTTGGGCGGGATACGGTATGATCGACTTTTACGAAAATCGTATTAGCGAGAGTCTTGCCAACCTTAACGAGGCGACATACCAGGCACCCGACGAACCTGACCATCTGTTTGCCCTTGCTCAGGTATCGTCTCGAGCCGAACGATATACCGAGGCCGCCGATGCTTTTCGACATTTCCTAAATGTTTCGTCGATCAACGATAAGGATAGACGGGCGCGGATAGTCAGCCTGATCGAATTTCTACGTTTTCTCTCAGAGCGATCCAGTCTGTACCGCAGCGTCGGCAGCGACTCCACAGATGTCGGGTTTGAACTCGATGGCAATCGCCCGGTACTCGAGGTTCGGGTCAATGATCTGGCCCGGCCACTCAGATTCGTGCTCGACACCGGTTCGGGTATTACCGTGATCTCCGACAAAACTGCGGCTCTACTCAAGATAAAGCCCATCACCCGCGGCGGCCACGCCAAAGGCATCGGCGGCGACGGTAAGTTTGAGGTCGTCTACGGCTTTTTGCAAAAACTGGATATCGGCGACATCGCGATGCGGAACGTCCCAGTCTATATCCGGCCGTTTCATAACGCAAATCAAACCGTCGATGGCTATCTCGGCCTGTCACTGGTCTCTAAATTCCTGACGACCGTCGATTACGGCACCAAGCGATTTATCTTGTCAAAGCGGGATGACGACCGGCGTGACTTCCTCGATGGCAACGAGCTCTCGCTGCCGCTTCGTCTGACCTCAAGCGGTTTCCTTAGTGGCGAGGTTATGGTCGAGGGCATTGAATCACCGCTCAATTTTATAATCGATACGGGTGCCAGCGTATCCGTGATCTCTGACCAGGTCGCCAACAATCAAAGCATCGTTCCATTTGCTAACGACGAAAAACTTCGCGTGATCGGAGCCGCCGGTGTGACCGAAGACGTTCAAAGCTTTATGCTGCCCAAGGTCACATTCGGACCTCATTCGCGAAAACAGATTGCCGCTATCGCCCTCGACCTTGATATCATTAATGAGGCTTCGGGATTTGAACAAGCCGGCATACTTGGCGGTAATTTTCTCAAAAACTACCGTATGACCTTTGATTTTCGTAATTCAAAGGTAATCTTAAGATCGATCATCCCCGACAATTAGCCGCTCTTTCTGCAATGAAGATCAGCCTCTATCTCGAAACCTCGGTGCCTGGAGCGTATCTCGACAACGGTGATCCGTTTCGCCGCGATCTGACCATTCGTTGGTGGGAGCACGAGCTCTCCGAATATCAGGTTTACAGTTCCCTTCTGGTCCAACGGGAGTTCGAACGCATTGCCGAACCGCATCGCTCCGGTTATCTCAGCCTGATCCGCCCACTCGAGCAACTCGAGATCGCTGAGGAGGTCGCGATATTGGCCGAGGGCTATATCGAACGAGGGATTTTTCATCGAAAGTTCATCGCCGATGCCCTCCACGTCGCCCTCGCATCCTTTCACAAGGTGGACTATCTGGTGACCTGGAATTTCGGCCACATCGCCAACGTCCGCAAACAAGCCCGCCTTCGTCTATTCAACACCTCTGCCGGATTCTTCTCACCGGTCATCGTCACCCCGGAATTTCTCGTCCACACACTATGATCGACCTCGTATGTTGATAACTTGAACCTGGAATTGTATTGACTATATTGACTAGAACGACCGCAGTCTCTGAGTGTCTGATGGTACGACCAGCCATTTTCGAGTAGTCGGAAATGAGCCGATCAGGTTTCATGTAGCCAGCCGCTCCACGGAAGCTGTGCACGAATAGATGATGGCATTCGCTAATTACAGCGGTGCGAGATTGAAAAGAATCTAACTAAAAACGGAGGCGCCGGTTGTTCTCTTTTGTCACCCGATCAAACGCACCAACCGCATCCCAAAGATGCCATAATACCCGTGCGCTTGACTTCAAGGGTTACTTCATAGATGACCCCTTTCTCTTTTTTCGATCTTGACTAGTATTTTTTCCCTTCACCCCTTCACACCATCGCGGACGTAGAAAGTGTTACCGCATCGCAAACATATCCAACTGTGTTGCCATTTCATTAGAGCGACTTTATACGCGGCCGCCACCTTGGTTTTCTGGCTATCATTATATTTCCGCGCCAAAACCACGAAAGTAACGGCAGCCACAAGTCCGATGAACATACCCACCAGCCACGAAGTTAGGTCCCAATTCTCCCGACCTAAAACCCAAGCCAAAAGCAAAGACAGTGGACTGCCAACGAAGTTAAAAATAAAGATCGCTATAAATATAAACGCGATCCCGGAACCGACATCGCTATCTTCGTTTGGCGGTTCCGTTTGTTTTGCAAGGCCGGATTTTGTCTTTTGGTATCCGCCGCCAACGCCCAGATTGCCGTGGGTTGTGCCAACGCCTATAACGAGTCCCGAACTAGAGCCCGATTTGTGAGCCATGTCGAAGGACTGCGTGTCGTCTGAGGAGCATTTGGGGCAATTAGTAGATTGCATAAAATCTTATTTTTTTGGAAAGATGTTTGTTTTTGCCTTGCTGTTATGAAACAGAATGGAAATTGAGAATTAGGCTAAAGTCTGGTAGGTTGGTCTTAGTTTAACTGATGCTCAACTGTGGAATAGGCACGACTTAATGTTGTTCGCTGTGGAGATTCGATTTACTCCACTTGAGAAGCATTAAACTACTCCTAGTATAAGATTAAATAGTCTTAGTTGCAAGCATTTTCTACTAACGGCCTATGGCCATCGGAGGATCACTCTGATGGGTCGGGCTTCGCTCGAAAAACCAGCCAAACTCGCTGAAAAGCTCACAGAGATTCGGCATCGCAGGGAAATTGGGGTCACAATTGCGATATTGCGATTCTCTGTTCGGATTCATACTTCTCGATCGTGTGAGCGAAGCTGATTGCCGTGTCGATGCAGTGATACGGTGCAGGATTTCGATACTAGGATCTTTCATTAAACTTCTCCGGACATTGACCTTCTACTTCGATGCGATTGAGCGAAAGCGTGATGTCTTTTGGCCCGTACGCCGTCCGTGGGATTTGGCGAGGCGGCGACAGCGTCATTTTGTACCTGTTGCCGGTCGGTGTCAATCGATTTGTTCGCGGTGGGAAATGTCACTCATTTTTCTTAGATTCAAGTGATAAGTGCAACAAAATGGTTGTTAGGGACCTCGTTGGGTGTTCGGAAGCCGAGGCACTTACGAGGACGGTTATTAAGACGTTGGTTGACGAGAGTGATGTGGTCGTCTGAGAGTAAAGAGAAATCGGTTTTTTGGGGATGTACTGCCTGACAAGGCCATTTGTGTTTTCATTAGTGCCTCTTTGCCAGGAGGAGTACGGATCGGCGAAGAAGAAGTCGGCATCCAGACGCCGGGCGATGGATTCGTGGCGGCGAAACTCGAAACCGTTATCGGAAGTGATCGTCAAGACCTTGTCCTTTAGCGGCATGAGCATCTGACACGCGGCCTCGGCCAAGGTGTCGGGCGATCTGTCGGCAAGCTTCTGCAGTAGGCAGAAACGGGATCGTCTCTCGACGAGCGAGATGATCGACCCGCTTTGCCGCCGGCCGATGATGGTATCGGCTTCCCAGTCGCCGAACCGCGACCGTGTCTCGACGATCTCGGGTCGCGTCGCGATCGGCCGCCGTGTGTCCCAACCCCCGCGTTTGTAATACTTATGGTTCCGCTTGCGGTATTTGTGGTACCGCCTCAGGCAAGTGTAGAGATCTCCGCCTTCCCGTTTGTTTTGATAGACATAAAGATAGATAGTTTCGTGGCTCACCGACGGCAATCCTTCCAGCTTGAGCCGCCTCTGTATCTGCTCCGGCGCCCACTCGGTCCTCAGCAGCTTCTCGACCCTCGCCCACGTCGCCTCGTCGATCCGGTGCTTCCTCTTCCGCTGATGTCTCTCTCTCGTCATCATTATCGACGACGGTGCCCGATAACCTCGATGTGTGCTGTTTCGCCTGATCTCGCGCGTGATCGTTGACTTGTCAACCTTCAACTCTCTCGCGATATCGCTCTTCTTCATTCCGGTTCCTAGAGCAGCCCATATCTGGTATCTTTGCTCCTGGGTAAGTTGTCGATAGCTCATCTGATGCTCCTTTTGATTGCAGTTAAAAGATGCGTCAAATCTACTTCAACTTACCCTTCTCCCGCTAATTTCAAAAGTTGCACTTATTATATGAATTCAAGTCGATGAGTGTTGCATCTATGCGACGTTACTGTATCGTTGCAATTTCTGATATAATATAATTTAACCAGTCAACGGATCTTTGAAAACTAAAGACTGATGAAACAAACACAGTAGTTACGGCATTCCTGAGCACATTTTGTAAAAAAGCCTGAGGGGAAGAAAATTAATTAGGGACACTTTGCGAGGTTAACTTATTTATTCAGAGCATTTAGCCTGTCCCAAATTCGGCAAAACGTAAAATTAATTAGGGACACTTTTCGCCCGTAACGCACAGCAAACGCACAGCTTAGCGTCACAGAACGCGTAACCCGACTGTTTCAAATTAAATTGAACTAATTTGGGACACTCAGTAGCGGAAATTTGATGTCGAAAAAAGGAAGTGCGGTTTGAGTTCGGGAAACTCAAACCGCTAATTATCAGATAGGCTTTGCTGTAGGCCACGCGGAGATGTAGGCAAAAGGCAGTTTATTTATAGGCTGGCAATTGTGCTGACGAACAAACTTCTCCGCAGAGTTCAATTCGTCGGCACCGAACTTTTTGCCTTCGGGACTAGCCCGAGGCGGCGGGCCTCGCGTTCGATCACGCGGGCGTCGCTCTTAAGACTGTGTATCTCCTCTTGGAGCTGTAAATTTTCATCTGTGATGCTCTGTATCTTGGTAGAAAGCTGATCAAACTCGGTCCTCTCGCTCGTCATAGCCGAAAAAGCCCTGTAATTGACCGTCAAACACAGCATCACCGAGATCGAGATAACGATCGCAAACTGTAGCCAAATCCGATCCTTCGGAGTTTGTCGCAATTCGGTAGTTCTGTTTGGCTTTCTCATTTTCGATTTCGTCTCACTTACAGTTTTTGCGATCAATTCATCAAATAGTCACGACCAAGTTTGAGCAATTGCTCGAGGTCATCGGCCGATTCGCTTTCGGCATAGATCCTGACCATCGGTTCGGTCCCGGAGGGGCGCATCAACATCCAGGCGTTGTTTTCGAATAGAAATTTGACACCGTCTATCCTGTTTATCCTTTCAATTCGCCTGCCGGCGATCTCGACGGGTTCTTGAGCTAACTTTTCTTTCAGCTTTTCAGCGATGTCGGGCGTCAATTTGACCCCGATGCGGCCCGATTCGAGCCGACCGACCCGGCGATAAATATCCTCAAGCTGCTCGCCGAGACTTGCACCGCGTGCGGCGACCGCCTCGGCGGCCAAAAGACAGGCTAAGATGCCGTCTTTTTCCGGATAATGTCCCCGGATCGACAGTCCGGCCGACTCCTCGCCGCCGAGGATGATCTCGTCTTTATTTATCAATTCGCCGATGTACTTAAATCCGACCGGCGTTTCGTAGAGTTCTATTCCACGCTCTTTGGCAATACGATCGACCAGATGCGATGTCGCTACGCTGCGTGCTACGCCTTGTTTCCAGCCGCGACTCTCCGCCAGATAGTCTGCCAAAAGAGCGACAAGCTGGTTGGGCTCAATGAATGTGCCGTCCGCATCGATCACGCCAAATCTGTCGCCGTCACCGTCGGTCGCAAGACCTAAAGTCGCCCCCCTTCGAAGTAACTGCGTGACGGAGTTCGTCAAGGTGTTCGCTGCCGGGCTCCGGTGCCTGGCCACCAAAGGTCACGTCACGCCAATCGTGTATGGTCTCGACGTCGAGCCCGCAATTTTTAAGTGCCGTATTTAAGTATCCACGGCCGGTGCCCCATAGCGGGTCATACACGAATCGCCCTTTGGCCGCAGCAATGACGTCAAATCTTATTTTGGTCGCCAGATCATCTAAATATGCCTGCCGCGGGTCAAACGTCTCGATCGAACCGCCGGCGGCATCAGGCGTGGAAACCTTGGCATCGATTCCGGCTTCGATCTGCCCGGTGACCTCCGGCAATGCCGGAGCACCGTCACTGGTCGAAAACTTGATTCCCTGATATTCCGGCGGATTATGCGATGCCGTAAAGTTGATTCCGCCGGCCGCCCTTTGCGACCTGATCGCGTGCGATATCGTCGGCGTCGGCGTCGGCCCGGTGCATAAATGCACCTTAAATCCTTTGGCAACCGCGATCTCCGCGGCGACGTTGGAAAATGCCTCGCCCATAAATCGCGAATCGTGGCCGATGATAAGAGTCCGGTCGAGATCGGGCCTTGTTGTCAAATAACTGCAGATCGCTTCGGAAACGAGCCTCACATTGTCGAATGTGAACTCCTTAGCGATCACTGCTCGCCAACCCGATGTACCGAAACGAATGGACATAACCAAAGATCGAATGAATTACAGAACTACATTTCTCGGCATCGCCGATTCGGCCTCGACCGCGACGTGCGGTCTAATATATAAATGCGTAAATGGCTTGAACCCAATATCCCTTGAAGTGTTTGAAAATTTAACACAGTACGTTAAGCGTGTAAAGCGCTTAGTTTCCCGATATATTATGAATCATTACAATAAGTTACGGATATATACTTAATGTGTGACATCACCAATGCGCTTAAATACGAACATTATATGAACATTTACTTTAATGCAAGTCTAACGTGCCTTATTAAGGTTGTTTTGATCTAAACCGCTTGGATCGAGGCCCACACAAAGTCGCCCGTAAAGCGCCGGATTAAACGAAGGCTTTTACCGGCAGGACGTATAATGCTTATGTTTCGAGGGCGAAGTATGACCATTACCTATTATGTGTCATTTCGCATCGCCTTGATCGTATCACTCACCGATGTATCGAACTGACACAGTATCGTGATTTAGGTCAGCTCGTTCTTGTATATGTAAGTGCTTGTAAACACTGATGTTATACCCCGTGCCGCTAAAACGATAGTTTGGCACGTATTTTGCAATCACACACGCGATACAAGTTGTTGCTCGTCGAATCGTGTCTTGCTTGATTCAGACAGAGCACAGTTTAGATAAGAGCATTCTTAGTGGAGAAATATATACATGAGACCTGTAAAGCATTTTGAAAAGGGCTTGACCTACGTAGCAAAGGGCGTTTTTAACGCCGTTAAGTCTGTAAACCAGTTTAAGCCGAATCCGTCTTTTACACCGAAGTGGTCAGACAAGCCGTTGCTTAAGTCCTGGCAGAAGACAAAGCCGACGCTCGGTTTTCCTCGCCAGACGGACAGTCTGTGTCCGAACTGTGTCATTGAGGCGCGCGAGGACATTCTTGCCGGAAAGCAGGATGTATCGCTTTTGGTCAATGAAAAGGTCGGTGAGATCAAGGCTCAGATCATTGAACGCGATGGGCAGGTCTGGATGATCAAGGATTGTCCGACCCACGGCCATTTCGAAGATATGATGGCCATCGACTCCAAGTTTCTGCAGCACATCGAATCGCTCTTCCCGGGCCGCGACATCGACGCCCACAATGACGAGAATCTGCACAATCACGGCACATCGTCGGTCAAGTACGGCCGCGGAGCCGTTTTGACGGTCGATCTGACCAATCGTTGCAATATGATGTGCGATCCGTGCTTTATGGACGCTAACCAGGTCGGTTTCGTCCACGAGCTCTCGATGGAAGACATCACCGAGATCCTCGACAATGCGATCCAGATCAAGCCGCGGCGTCAGATGTCGGTTCAGTATTCGGGCGGTGAGCCGACGTTGTCGCCTTACTTTTTGGATGCGATCCGATATGCACGTAAGGTCGGTTATAACTCGGTTCAGGCCGCGACAAACGGCATCGAGTTTGCTAAATCTAAAGATTTCTGCCGCGAAGCAGCCGATGCGGGACTTCGCTTTGTCTATCTGCAGTTCGACGGTATCGGCAACGACGCCAACTCACATCGCCAGATCGGCAACCTGTTTGACGTCAAACTTCGTGCGATCAACAACCTGCACGAAGCGGGCGTCGACATCATCCTCGTCACAACGCTGGTGAATGGCATTAATAATGACCAGGTCGGCACGATCATCCGTTTTGCACTCGAGAATCCTAAGAAGATCTCATTCATCGCGTTTCAGCCGGTGTCATTCACGGGCCGCGACGAGCTGATCACGGAAAGCCGCCGTTTGCAGCAGCGTTACACGCTGGCTCACCTCGCACACGACGTGCAGGGATCAGGTCGGGATCACGGAACCGACGCGTGACTGGTTCCCCTTGAGCCTTATGGGAGCGTTTGCTGATTTTGCGGACGCCGTCCACGGGCCTGAGAGCGATTGGGGCCAGGTCAGTTGCGGTTGTCACCCGAATTGCGGCGTCGGCACTGCCGTGATGGTCAATAAGGAAACGAAAGAGATGGCACCGGTGCCGCAGTTCTTGAATATTCAAGGACTCGTCTCGGATATGCAGCACATCAGTGATACAAACCGCGGCAAGTGGTTTTCGAACATAATGATGGGCCTCGCACTCTTGAAAAACTACAATCCGTATGGTGCACCGCACAGCCTGACGCTTGGTGGCATCTTCAGGAAATTCGACAAATCGTTCGGACTTTCGGGCAAGGATTACGGCAAGGTCGGCCCGGACCGCACAATGGAAGACATCGAAAAGCGTCGTCAAGACCCTTGGAACTTCCTGTTTATCGCCGGTATGTGGTTTCAGGATCTGTTCAACTACGATTTCCGCCGCACCGAAATGTGCATCATCCCGTACGGCACGCAAGAGGGCGAAATTTCGTTCTGTGCTTATAACACGGGTATCGGCTGGAGAAATATCATCGAGCATATGCACCAGAATGCGACCGTCGCTCAGTGGTACAAGGATCAGGGACGTCACGAAGTTTTTGCCCGCGGTAAGGAAGTCGATCTCGGCGACAAGTCGCACAACCTCGTGCTTAACGAAGTCGATCTCGCCCGTCCGAACAAGCCCGAAATGGAAGGCCCCAAGACCGCTGCCGAGGAAATGCAGATGATGCGTAAACTCTACAACGAAATGGTCATGGAGAAAGCCGGCATCAAGGGCGAAAGCCTCGTCCAGATCGGCGGCATCAAACGCGAAAAGAAGACGAAAGACAAAGAAATGGCAGTCGCTGAATAACAGTAAGCTGTTAACAGTTGTCAGTAGTCAGAAAGGCCGTCGGAATTTCCGGCGGCCTTTTTCTATTCACTATTCACTATTCACGATTTACTAAATGGCGATCGGCGGGGCTTTTTGTTTGAAAAGGGTGATTGATTCGACATTTCTTTTCTTATGGCACCTAGGCCGATCATGCAATGGATAAACAATCTCAACAGAAGATAACCTTGACAATAGGAGCGAAGGCTCTCGACCGCCCCCATATGAACTCATGGCGGACGGACCTAGAAAAACTGGCACGAACAAATTGGCACGACTTAGTGGTCCTCAAATCCGTGATGGGGGAGCTCGATCATCGCGACAGTAATAAAGCCATTCGCTTACGCGAAACAATCGAGGAACGGATCGAGGAACTAACAATCGACCAACCGTTTCGATGGCCAACGACCGACGGAGAACCCGGAAATAATCCGATCAGTCCTTTCGACGCCCCTGAAATTGGAATGCTTAAATTGCTGGGCTACACCGTTGGCAGAAATGGACTTTCGCGTTCAGGTCGAAGGAAGATACTAGACGATATTTATAGGATGAGATTGCCCATTCGTGTAAGCAACGAATATATGGACGAGTGGTCAGTGCCGAATGGTGGACGTCGACTGCAGAAAATCGCCGAATCCATCGCCGCGTTCACACGAAACGCAAAACGCGACCGTCGCCAAGACAAGTTGTTGGCAATCGAGCACTGGGAAGCCGATCTCGCTTATATGAAGAAGAGCTTCTATGATGGCAGTCGATGGTCTTTCGAATGGCCGACGACCTAGATGCGATCAGTCTTGCTCAATGACGATAACCTCGGTGAGTCTGTCCCAAGCCCGTAGTCGGTGGTGAGACCGGGTGCAAAAAATCAGAAAGCCTCGTCGAGCGATCGGCGAGGCTTTTTGTTTGCTTGATGACAAATATCTTTGATTTGATGCGGATATGACTTAAAATCAGATCATCAACGATCCTGTCGTATCTATTTCGAAAGACGTGATGGGCGGCACGCCGGTATTCACGGGAACTCGTGTGCCTATTCAGACGCTCATCGATTTTCTGACCGCAGGCGACACGATCAATGATTTTCTCGAAAGCATTCCGACGGTCAGCCGCGAACAGGTGATCACCTATCTCCGGCAATCAGAACTTCAGATGGAGAAGCTCGCTGCGTGAAGATCCTACTCGACGAATGCGTTGACCGTCGTTTTGGACGGGAATTGTCCGGCCACGACCTAAAAACGGTTCCACAAAACGGTTGGGCCGGGTTCTGTCGCCAACGGTGACAAACAATCGCCGCGTCATTTGTGCGTCCCCTACAGGGACGGGTCCGTTCAACCAACCTAACCTAGGGTTCCCCCAAGCCTCAACCCTAGGCTTTATAATGTACGTCGCCGTTGGCGACAAGCCAGTACGCCCCAACGATCCGCCTTGAAATTATTAAGTCTTGATCATGCCTTGGAAACTAATCTCCGACTAGCCGATCGTGAATCCTCTTAAGAAAATCCACTTCATCTCGATTGAGCCTCTTCTCCTTCGTTCCCTCGTGAGCCCACAGGTTCCGATGTGAGTTGAAGATCGACATCCATTTAAGCTTCTCGGCCTTGCTATTGAACCCCAAACCAACATCAATCGAAAATTCTTCCTCAAATGTAATGAACTCCGGGTCGTCGGGTTTTGGCCGCTTAGTCCAGTGCTTATCGATTATCGTCTTATAATCGTAAATGTTGAACATCTCCGTCCAATGAATATCCTTTCTCCCTAGACCTTCGCTATAGTGTCTCTGAATTTCCTCATTCGCACGAGCTTCGCAACTCGTCTTGATATTTCCAATTTCAAGGTCCCAATTATCACCAAACAGGACTTTGAGTTTACCCAACGTTCGCTGCTTGATGTTGCGCTCAATTTCGACCCCGAGCTGTCTACCTTGGCTCTGAAGTTCGTCATCCTGCCTCTCCATCCAATCCACAAGTTCAGCGGGGTAATATTCGGGAAACCCATCATTAACTCTTGATTGAAAATCTCGAAGCCATTTCGTTTCCGCAGTACTACCTAACATAGAAAGTAGACGCTCAACCTCATCATCGGGCGTATCTCTAATCTTGTCGAAAAGAACCCGCAGGTATTTTTCGACCGCTTCGAATCTCTCCGTCGGCGTACTCTTGACGGTCAAGATTCCTTTTGAAGTTTCGTGAGCGTTTAAGCTGCCAATCAGGGAAATAAACGCAAAGGTGCCACGATTGGAAATCAATAGATACTTCTCTCTTTCGAAGATATCTTTGTAGTTGTCCTCAGCAAACCGATAACATAAATTTAGGAAAGCGGCGATATTCTTCCTCGCCCTTACCATCTCGTTGCTGTGATTGTGATTATTGGTGTCGTACAGTGAGCCGGGAACACTTTCTGAGATATAGGTGTTACCTTTCGCTCTTGGAAGCAAACCACTCTTGCTCAAGGCATCAGCAAAGGGTTTCGAAGATAGAAGAGCGGAGTCCTCTCCGATTTGAATTTTTCCGTAAAGAGGCCCGTTGAGGGTATTGGTTAATACCCGAATAATCGAAGCCCGAAGAGCCTTGAGACGAGAATCTGTGCGGTCAGAATTCCAGAATAGGTCCTCTTCAAGGGTTAAGCGCAAGGTTGCACTGACCGCCTTCTGATTCTCGTTGATATCGACGAAGATTTTCAGTTGCTCAGCGGGATCGAGATTTACAAACGCCACAACAGGAATGGTGTTTGTTTCTTTGTAACCGGAGTTCGCATAGCCGTAAAGGCGGTGCTGCCCATCAATTATGTAGGCAATAGCGTAGGCATTTTGGATCTTTAGCGTCCCGAACCTTGATTGCGTGTCAGCTCCCCTTACCGAGCCTTCAAACTGTAGGTTTTTGTCTTTGGCATTAAAATTCACGATAACGGAGTTGGGAAAATACCCACCTCCGTCAATAAAGGCGGTTATCCCCTTTAGCCGACTAGGAATGAGCAAACGTTGATAGTTGGGAAGCTCCGATTCGTTTGCTTCCGTTCGATGAAGTATGAACCCCATTTTTAGAAGTAAGTGAGGCTCAATAGAGAACATGTAATAGGTCGTCTTCCCCTTACCCATCTTCCCCTCGATGGCTGGCAGTTCAATTCGTTCACTACTTATATCCTCCCCCTTGAAAAGAGTTCCCAAAAACTGGTACGAGGCCGCTCCCTTGTATTTGGCGATAAGATTATTGACGTACCTATAAGTGTTGTCATTGTAAAAGAAGGACTTCGTGGCTATGAGTCGCTGAATGTCCGCTCCTTCACTGTCGATCCTTAAGTTCCTCGTCGCGAACACGTATTTGACCTTAACGCCTTTCCCAAATAGTTCAGCTATTGATTGTTTGAAGCCGCTAAGTCGTTGGGGCAAACCCTCGAACTCAGTCTTCAGGGACGGCGGTTCGGAACGTTTCTTACTGGACTTGCATTCCACGAGCAGTACAACGCCGGCAGTTTGATTAATTGCCACGACGTCGATCTGCTTCGTTTGAGAAGGGTCCTTGCCGAAGGGTAGACAAAACTCCCGGTCATAGTTGAGATGGCGGAAACCAAGCTCGTAAAGCTGACACCAGATATCATCCTCAAATTTTTGATCGTGATCCTTAACTTTCCGGAGCTTTGTTTTTGTCTTCAGCGGTGAGCCGTATTCCTCCCAGCCCTCGTTCGCCACCATGTCATTAACGAGTGAATGATCTACATTCTTGAGAAAATACTCGCTCTTTTTCGCCTTATACAACTTTCCTAAGGTAGAAGGATCGTCAACGAGCTTTCCCTTTAGTTCTGCGATTTTATAATCGGACAAGAATCCCATCTTTACACCATGCTGTCGCCGGAGCGATCCATCTCGCTTCGCGGTCAAATATCCCAGCCGAGCCGCATTAAGACCTCAGTCGTTTGTTTTCGGTATTCACTCTGGCCTGCTATCACGCTTGACCGTTCAATCCGGGCAGGATCACCAATGTCCCTGTACAGGTTGTGAATAGAGTCGTGGTCTGCATTGGATACGGTAACCATCGCCCCTCGTCTAACTGCCCGCACGATCGCATTCTTCAGCCTGATTTGATCTTCCCAAGAGAAGATATTGTTGTTGTACTTTAAGAAACCGTTTTGGTTATGATTCACCGTGTACGGCGGATCCACGTACACGAAATCGCCCTTTCTGGCTCTTGAAAGAGTGATTTCGAAGTCCTGAGATAACACCTGACTGTTTTGGAGAAGATCAGATGTTTTTTTGAAGTCATCCGTGTCGAGAACCACGTTGTTCTTAGACCCCCGCGGGACGTTAAATTTCCCGTTCAGATTCACTCGGTAGAGACCATTCCAACACGTTCTATTCAAATAGATAAAACGGGCGGCCCGAGTAACATTCGTCCGCGGTCTCGAGTCTCGTAGCTTATAGTAGTAGCTATCGTCGTGGTTCCTTTCGTGTCGGCGTAATTGACTCTCCACCTCTTTCCAGTTTGTCTTGATGGCATTATAGGTATCTACAAGTTCCGTGTTTACATCTGCAAGAATACTGCGGCTTGGGTTGAGTGAAAAAAATACTGCCCCGCTGCCCAGAAATGGCTCGATGTAGGTGTTGAACCGAACGGGGGCTAATTGAGCTCCATTTCGGATCAGCCATCGCTTACCTCCGGCCCATTTCAGGAAAGGTACGTTTGCTTCTTCCATTGATATCTGATTAGCTCGTTCCAGAGTAAAGTACCCATTCTTTGGACTCTTTATCCCGTTAACCGTCAATTTTACTGTTTAGCGGCTCGCTCGGGAAGAAAGCGATTTTCATTTGAATGGAAGCATAGTACTCGAAAACGGCCGGAGAAGCAAAGGTACTCGATCCGTTATCTATAGTCGCGTCGCTGAAGATCATTGATCAGTTTTTCTAGTGCGGGGTGAGCTTCGCGTCTTTGGGTCAGCAGTTGTTCGAGCAGCCATTGGACGCAGTGTAGTTGGGACCAGTAACCGAACAGTTTGTGTTGGCGACCACATTCTGGGTGGCAGACGATGCAGTTGGCTTAATTGCCGGCCTGGGGAGTGAGGAAGTCGATCGTCTTGGAGATGTCTGTCGCTTCCCCGCAGAAATCGCTAAGGGCTTCGAAGACGGTTTCGCGTCGGTTTTGGGAAATTCGGATGTTCATGGCCTTAGTTATTAGTTAAATGTGAAACGTGAATAGTTTAGATCAATCGCCGTTGAGATACCTTCCGCAACTTCCATCCTTTTAAGTGAACGGTGAATGGTGAACAGTTAAAAGCGGATCATTCGCCGCGTAGTTTCGTCCGTATGATCCGTCGAGGATGCCATCGACCATGGCGGCGCGGGATGAGCGGGTGCGGAGGCGTTTTAGTTCGCGTTCGTGGGAGCCTCCCACCACCTCGTCACCGGAAACCGGTGCCACTCCTCCTCGGGCAGGAGGAGAGCCCGCACGAAGTAAGGGCGTTCATGGTTCCGAATGCGGAAGCCCGCACGGAGTAAGGGCGTTCATGGTTCCGAATGCGGAAGCCTGCACGGAGTAAGGGCGTTCATGCCACTCAATCGAGCAGCTCAAACGGAATATCACTCTGGCAGTAGAGGACGTAATCTATCGCTCCGCTGACATGCTTCGGTTTCCACAAATATTTCCGGCTACGGCCTCGCGACCATACTTTTGTATCCGAAGAGATCAGCAACTCCTCGCGGAGCATTTTCGTCGCGTTCGCTTTCAGAGCGTCCGCTATTCGTTCGGGCTTCATCTGAGCAGAAACGACCGCGTGAGCATGGTTGGTTCTTACATTAACTGCAGACAAACCGTACCCGCGACGTTGGCAGAGTTCTTTGATCGCCGATTCTACAATTCGACGCATTGGTTTTGTGAGGATAAAAGGAGGTTGCTTCATTTCCCCCTTCATCGCTGTTTCGAATTCGGGTTTCGGATGAATTCGCGGCTTTCCATAATGGTTTCTTCCGTCTCTTCCTACGGACAGACGTTCATCACCATGAAGCCACGTTCCGAAGGTGCGAAATGTCAAAAGGTATGCGAGTAGAAAATCGTTTTCTTCGTAGATCTCTATTCCATGAGCGTCCTGCATATGTGTTTTTCACCAAGTATGCAATAAATCGCTTTAGCGTCAAAGTTTTGATCGGCCTTAGACCTCTCGAAGGCTAAGAACGCCCTTACTTCGTGCGGGTTTCCGCATCTTGGATCCAAAGAACGCCCTTACTTCGTGCGGGCTTCCGCATCTTGGATCCAAAGAACACCCTTACTTCGTGCGGGCTTCTGCATCTTGGATCCAAAGAACGCCGTTAGTTCGTGCGGGCTTCTGCATCTTGGATCCAAAGAACGCCGTTAGTTCGTGCGGGCTTCTGCATCTTGGATCCAAAAGAACGCCGTTACTTCGTGCGGGCTTCCGCAACTAGGATCCAAAGAACGCCGTTAGTTCGTGCGGGCTTCTGCATCTTGGATCCAATAAACGCCGTTAGTTCGTGCGGGCTTCTGCATCTTGGATCCAAAAGAACGCCGTTAGTTCGTGCGGGCTTCCGCATTGTAGATGGCGAATTTTGGCGTGGGTTTAATTGGGAGAGCGATGCCGCCGGCGGCGCGTTTCGCGGCCTCCGCCCATATACGCGAGGATCGCCACTATCAGATGGGCGGCAAACCATATATTGTCATAGCCCATTGTCTGATAGATGTAGATCAATATCAGAATACGCGGAAAAACACGCCGAGAAGCACGTCGGCCCATTGTGGAACCGTATTTACAGGAAACAGATGCGGGTACATCAGCAGATAGACCAACATCACGATCCGCGGCACAAAAAGCGAAAACAGCAGAAAGTAGAAGTCCATATGGGAACAGCATACAGCAGTCAGCAGATGGAACTCAAAATCCGGTTGTCTTGATTAATCATTTCGCTTCTCTTACGCTATCATTCGAAACACTGAAATGAGCATTCACGAACTCGGCTACGAAAACACACCGCTCGGCGAACTCACGCTTCGCCGTCGAACCGAACCGCTTTTGCAGAACGTAGAGGTTTTTGAGGTCAAGCTCGGTGACGAATATCTGATGTCGAGCCTTTTCACAGAGAGCGAACGCCGGCTTGCAACGCTCGGATTAGCTCCGCTCAAGGGTAAATTGGATGTCGTGATCGGCGGGCTCGGCCTCGGTTATACCGCCGTCGAAGCGTTGAAAAATGAGAATTTGCAGAACCTTTTGGTCATAGACCTTTTTCAAACAGTGATCGAATGGCATAAGGCCGCTCTCGTGCCGTCGGGCTCGGTCCTGATGGCAGATCCAAGATGCGAACTTCGCCAGGGCGACTTTTTCGAACTCGCGCGGACGGGCTTCGACGCCAACGCTCCCGGCCGACAGTTCGACGCTATCCTCCTCGACATCGATCACACTCCCGATCATTTCCTCGGGCCCACAAGCCAAACCTTTTACACCGCCGACGGCCTCGCCAACGTGCGGGACCAACTGACCACAGGCGGCACCTTTGCACTATGGTCCGACGACCCCGCAAGCGAGGATTTCACCGAGCACCTTCGCCAAATATTCGGAGCCTCCGCCGCCCACAATGTCGAGTTTCCAAACCCATACAGCGGTTTAACCTCCGTCAACTCCGTTTACGTCGCACAGAAGATCGGAGGTTAGTAGTCAGACGAACGCGATTCGCCGCTCACGTCGATTCTAAGATTGCTCCCCGACGCTCGAGGCTCACGGGTATGACTTGAACGCGCGGTAGCGGGGCGGTTTTAACGCTAAGTTCGCGAAGGCAGGACGCAAAGGGCACGGAGAGAACGGAGGATCGGGATCGAGGCCGCGATCGCTAGCGGGATTTTTGCTTTACTAATTGCGAGCATTCTCATATATTATAGCTAGGCTAGCCAAGCCAGTTGGAGGTGTGGGATGAAACAAGTGTCAGTATTCGAAGGGAAAAATAAATTTAGCGAACTCGTCGCCAACGCGGCCAAGGGTGAACCGCAGGTCATAACCAAAAACGGCACGGCAACCGCCGTCGTGATCTCATTTACGGAGTATAAGCCTGACGGCAAAGAAGCAGACGTTAAGCGAATTGTTGCTCGATAATCCGGCGCGCAAATACGGTATCGATCTTGATCTGGAACGTGATAAAGATATGGGACGGCCAACGATCGATTTTAACAGTGCGGAATTTACCGGAGAGTCTGACAAATGAATTATCTGCTCGATACCTGTTTGCTGTCGGAATTTATGAAGCCGCAAGGAAATCGCGGGGTCATAAACTGGTTTAAGGCACAGGATGATGAGACGCTCTACATTAGCGTATTAGCAATCGGCGAGATTCGGAAAGGAATCAAAAAACTCGGTGCGACGAAACGCTCCGACGAATTGAGAACATGGCTCGACTCTGTAGTCTTTCGATTCGATTCTCGCATTCTCGCGTTCGATATCTCAATGGCAAATCGTTGGGGCGATCTGATCGCCAATCTCGAATCAAAGGGCCGTCCAATGCCCGTCATCGATTCCCTAATGGCCGCTACCGCACTCGAACACAACCTCACCATCGTCACCCGAAACGAAGACGATTTCGAACCAACCGGAGCCAAGGTTCTCAATCTCTGGCAGTAACCCTCAGAGAAGCCTCGTCGAGCGATCGGCGAGGCTTTGCCCTTTTTCAAATTGCAAAAATCCGGGAAAATTAACCTGCGTTCAAGCCGATGACTTCTCGAGGACGTGGAGATATTCGACCGTGGCGGTCGCTTTATGATTTCTACTCGCGGTCTTGTCAGCTTTGAATCGTTGATAGTCAGTTTGAATTAGTTCATACCGACCATATTTCGACATTATCTCTCTGACCTGTTCGATACTCATTAGTCCTTCGTTGTTGTAAGACAAGAACACATACTTAAAATCTGCATTCTTTATCAAGTCATCGAAAGCTAAAGAAACCTGATTCTTTATGCACCAACGCGACCTCTCATACTTTCGCAATCCCGTCTTACCAGCAGGCTCAAACGAATCATACTTAGCGATGGTATTGAGCATATGGTAATTCGCTCCATACTGCCGATGATTATATGGCGGATCAAGATATAAAATGTCGCCGTCGATTTTCTTAATCAACTCGTTTGCGTCCTCGTTATAGACCTCGTGATCTGCATCATTAACTACGTAGTCCGCAGGACGCAATACCATATCTTTCTGCGCCGTTTTCTTCAGCTGCTTCAAATATGCGCCGTAAACGCTTGCCGTGTTTGCAACGGCATCCGCCGCTTCTAATAAACTTGTAAGCAAAAAGAAATATAGTCGGTCATCAATTCGTTTTGAGTTTTGCCAATCCTCAATCGTCTGTCTTATTGCATCTATCCGCTTCCCGTTCTCGTCGCTGAAATATTGTCGTCCCGTTCCACCACCTGAACAGTAATTGCGAAAGATAAAGCCTTCTTGACCTCGTAAGTAATTCAGCTCTTGCAACTCCGTCAAATAATCCATATTGGTATGATTGCCAATATAGTTTTTGTTCAGAACATAACTGTAATATTCAACATCGTTAGCGATGATCTTTTTGGAATCGCGCTTGAATGATCGTCCTATTGCACCAGTTCCAGCGAAAATATCGCAAATAACTTTGTTGTTCGAATCTCCGCAAACGGCAGAAATTGACGAACGAATGAAATTCGTTAATTTATATTTAGATCCGATGTAGTTCATTGTTCTGTTTGGATTTTCGATTTGTGCTCTGAGTCGTTTTGTATCAACTCGAGGGGGCTGACCTCAAGAAAGTTAGCCAATTCCATAATATTACTCTTGACTGGTTCAAACTTGTCGGAAAGGATATTCGAAAGTTGGGTGGTCGAGATGTCAAGGGCTTTAGCCAACTCCTTAAACGTCATTATCTCTTTTTTTGCCATCAATTCGATAACCTTTGCTTTATTTACTTTTGGCATCTTATCCTAATTTGACTATAAAGACAAGTATTTTATGAACTATCTTCAAGTTATTTATGACTATTGGACTAGTTTGTTTAATTCTTCCCGCCACTTATATGGATCATACCAAAAGCATCCAACGCAACCATTCTCATCGTGGGCTTCGGCTTGCCAGTGTTTATCGCCTTCATACCAGAAATATATTCCGGGGAAATTGCCCCGTACATTTGTATCTGTACATCGTTCGCAATTCCGCGATTTCAATAGATTATTTGACCTCGTGAATAGCAAAAACTTTGCAATCAGTTCATCGTCAGAAGCATTTTCGCTGCTCTCTTCATCAGTGTTCCATCGAATCTGGGGAAACTTGTGATCAACCTCCAACAAATTCCCTGGCAGTTCCCGAAGCCAAAATGCTTCTTCATTCCTGAACAACTTCTTGATTCTTGCTGATAGCTTCGTAGATACACCCGATCTTGCACTCGTAATCAAATTAAGTTCAAGCGTCGCGAGTTGTCTATGGACTGTCGTTCTGCCACACGTCTCACAGAGTTTTCTAATCGCATAGTTACTACTTCCTGTAACCGTTTCTTTGAACTGAAGTCCGTAGGCATCTCGCCAAGTTTGCCACGTCTTCGCCTGACTCGCTTTTAATTCATGAATCGTGCAATGAGGCTGAAGATCCCTCATAATCTCGTAATCGTCGTAGCTGTTTGTTCCCAGATTAAATGGATTCATATTAATTTGCCTCAACCGTCTCTCCCGCTATCATCTCCGACGGCGACTCAGGCGGGTCAGGACTATAAAGTAGAATCACGAAGCAAGTAACCTTATATGTCATTTTTTCGTCCTGATTTTCGTGAGAGTAAACAAAGGTTACTTCTAACGGGTCCTGTAAGTCTGTTTTTTCGATTATTGAGGTTATCTCGTCGATGGAAACGTCCGGGTCTAAGTAAACTACCAAAAGACGGCTGTCAGCTCCGAATCGGCCTTCATCCTGAAAGCTGTATAGATACTCAGCGACGACCTCGGGATGTTCTATAGCATGACTCTTCCATTTGACACCGAATTCCTTCTTAAATTCATTGGTCGGACCACGAGATACTTTTTGATCAAACGACTTCCCGCTGATGAAGAAGTCGACTAGTCGTCCGTGCCTCAGCGTCGGAAGAACGTTCTTATTTTTTTCAAAAATAAGGGTTTCAATATAGTCATTTCGGACGGCATTAATTTCCTTTATCCGCCGGTATTGAACAGCAGCCTTCCTAACCCGTTCATCTTTC
This sequence comes from Chloracidobacterium sp., assembly GCA_016720705.1. Taxonomy (NCBI): domain Bacteria; kingdom Pseudomonadati; phylum Acidobacteriota; class Blastocatellia; order Chloracidobacteriales; family Chloracidobacteriaceae; genus Chloracidobacterium; species Chloracidobacterium sp. Next base: position 638,070 of record JADKKB010000007.1, read on the forward strand.
GTAGGGCCATCGGTTTTCTGAGCGTTCACTCCCTGAACGAAATCATCAAATGCTCCTTGGGAGAATGGCCAATCTACAGTCCCGAGTTTTAGGTACTCCCATTCATCTAGGAGCAATTTCATCATCTTATGTGAGTTCTTGCCGGACTCGTATTTTTCTGTTTCTGTGAACATTTCGCGAATAATCGGCAGTGCACAATCGTAGTCCCAATTCTCTACTACCTTGGTCCAAATGTCGCTATTGGCGAGATCGAGTCTTGTTTGACCGCTATTCTTACCTCGGAGCATCGTCCGCATTGGAAGGCTGAAACCTCTGGCTTTCTGTAGATGAAGTAAAAATTCCGTTGCCCGATCCGAGTTGCCGAAAATCTTTTTCGCACAAGCCGATGAGAAATTTGATTTAAGGTCCATTTGAATCTGTAAACTAATATTCTTTCTTGAACACAAATATATATTCGTGCTTGAAAATGAAATAGTCGCTTCGTAAAGCCCGAACTTTCCAAATGCTGTTCTGGCCTATTTTGCCGCGATTACCTTCGATATTCTTAACTATGATGCCTTTCAATTTTACCTTGAAATGTTTCTTAATCATATTCATCGAATAAAAAGCTAATGGCAAAACCTCACTATTCTTGTAAACATCGCCGATTACAATTGCAAAGTATCTATCTTTCGCTAAATATCGCAACGAGTTTTCACAAACCACTTGAAACTTTTCGATGAACTTAGTTAAGTCTCCGATTTGCGATAAGTCATCTGCCTTATCCGTAAAATTAATGATGTCCATATAAGGCGGATGCATCAGAACAAACTGGGTATTTTGTGCGTTGAGTTGTTCAAATGCGGATTCGACTACATCATCTACATCAGTCGAGTTAGCCGCATTGCACGCGCTTACATTGAATCTAGAAGCATTGTTAATTAGATCAACTTGGGAATTTACATATTCGATCATCTCGGGATTTATATCGAGGCCGATATATTTTCTACCCAATTCCTCGCATTCAAATAATGTCGTCCCGCTTCCCATAAACGGTTCGAATACAACATCGTCGATTTTGGTATATCTCTTTAATAATTGGTTAGGAATCTGCGGTATGAAATTGCCGTGATAAATATTCTTATGTTTGCCAGTTTTCAATCTCTCCTGAATTAGCCAAAGCGAATCCGTATTAACGTCACACTCGCGCCAATTCTCAAGATCAAGATCATTAAATCTTCCCATAGAATTACATATGTCGCTGACGCGACGCCCGAATTATACACCAGGCCACCGTCGGTTAAAACCGCACCGCTACATTCAATAAATCGCTTCGCGATGGTCGGAGGTGTAGCCTCGGGATTTTGGGTGGCTCCACGGAAAGGCGGAGCCGTTTCCGCACATCGGGTGGCGGAGCCTAAGGAAAAGAACCCGGTCGGTATCGCGGTTTGAGAGATTTCGGCGAGTTCAATCGAGACGCCTCGCCGAAGGGCTCACGGGTATGACTTGAACGCGCGGTAGCGGGGCGGTTTTAAAGCAAAGTTCGCGAAGGCAGGACGCAAAGGGCGCGGAGAGAACGGAGGGTCGGGAACGAGGCCGCGATCGCTGGAGGCGGGTATTGATGGGGTTATTTTTGGTCGGGTGTAATGTCGATGAAGTTTAGTTGTTTTTCGGCGGGTGGGGCGGAGCGGAGGTAGCGGGCGGCGGCGAGGGGCGTGTCGGCGAGGACGAGAGCGATCAGACGCGGTGAGAGGCCGGTTGCGGCTAGGTGGCGAGATTGGCGGAGGGCGTCGGTGACACCGGTGGGTTCGGGATAGAGCTCAAACTCTTCGGATGAGCGGCCGATGTGGTGAAATGCCGGAAAGCCGGCGGCGGGAGCGGTCGGCTCCAGCGAAATCCGGACTGACGACGACGGAGTTTGCTCAGCCTGGGCAGCGTTGTCGGGCGTTTCGGCGGTTTCATCGACCGCGGTTGGATCTGTGCGTTCAACGGGTCCGGCGGCCGCGAGTTCCAGTGTCGGGGCGGCGGTATTCCAGGGATCGATCCGCTTGCGTATCTCGAACAGTTCGACGGTCGGCGATTCGGCAGCGGCCGAATTTGAGGATTTTACGTGTTTCAGATAGCGTACGGCGGGCCTTCGGCGGCTCGGAGCAAGTGCGAAGATGCTATCGGCGACACTCTCAAGGATGCGCGGGCCGGCGACATCGTACCGGGCCGTGCCAAACGCGTTTCCCTTTGGCGAGGTGTCGGCGATCAGCAGTATCGAGACACCCGATGCGTCCCGCAGTCCCCGCAGTCGTTCGATAAAGTCAACCGCGTTTCGCGCCGTGCCGTGGGCGGCGATATGCGGCAGGCTGTCGATGATCAGCGTACGGCATTCGTTGTCGCCGAGCGTTTCCACGATCGAATCAAATATCAAAGACTCCATAGAGTTATATCCCGGCGGCAGTGGCAGATCCCATTCGACCACCGACCGCAAAAAGCCTTCGGCAAAATCGTATGAGACGACAGCTCCGTCGGCGACACGCGTGTAACGGCGAGCAAACTGCTCGGAACCCGAATCGAGATCGACGTACATTACAGGTTGCGGGGCGGCCGCCGGATATGGCCCGAGTGAGCAGCCACGCGCCAACGCCTCGGCCAGATGAACCGCGAAAATGCTTTTGCCAACGCTGTTGCGGCCGCAGAGCACCGCGATCTCGCCTTCGGTCCAAAGTTCGCCGAGCAATTGCCTTGGCGGTGACGAAGATGACACAGCCGTTTCGATCCAGAATCCTGCCGGCTGCGTCATTAGTGCATTGTAGGTGTCGCGGCCGTACCGAGCCTGTTCAAGGCGCAATTTCCTTAGACGCTCGCGCCGCTCGACGACCGTGACGCCCTGATCGCGTAAAAGCGAGTCAAGACGGCGGCGTTCCTGCTCTTTGTGTCTTTCGAGATCCATAGGAAATCCGGACGAACGGAGGGAATCGTCCGTTCATTGTCAATAGTAGCACATTTGTCGCGTAGTTTGCAAGCTGTTTCGTATGCAATACAAGAGAGGATTTTTACCGCAAAGGTCGCAAAGGGAGGACGCGAAGTCCGCGGAGGGGAATGAACATCAAAAAAGCCCGTGAGTGGTCGCTCACGGGCTTTGAGGTTCTTGTCACGATCCACGACCCAGTTACTTCAAATTTTTCTTAAAGAACGCGAGCGTTCGTTCCCAGGCTAGTTTGGCGGAGTCTGCATCGTAGCGTGGGGTCGTGTCATTGTGAAAGCCGTGCTGTTTGTCCGCATAGGTAAAGGTCTCGAATGTTTTCTTATTTTCTTTTAGAGCGGTCTCGTAGGCGGCGATCCCGGAGTTGACGCCCTGATCGTTGCCGGCGTAGTGGAACATTAAAGGGGCAAATATCTTGGGCACGTCGGTGACGCCCGCCTGGCGTCCGTAGAAGCGACGCCGGCGTTGAGGTCTTTGCCAAGCCGCACCGCAAGTTGGTTGACCATCCCACCGCCGAAGCAAAAGCCGACCGCACCGAGTTTGCCCTTGCTGTCCTTGCGCGCCTTGAGCCATTTCGCGGCGGCGACAAAATCCTCGGTCATTTTCTTGCCGTCAACCTTGCGAAAAGCTGCGGCGCCGAGTTCGTCCGTACCGGAAACCCGCCGACCGATGTCAGCCCATCGGGTGCAAACGCCATATAACCGGCCTTTGCCAAACGGCGGGCGACGCCTCGATGTATGGATTGAGCCCTCGATTTTCGTGAATGACGAGCACGACGGGAAACTTTTGCCCTTGGCGGGACGAGCGAGGTAGCCCTTGATGGTGCCGTTGCCGTCGGGCGAATCGACTGTTTCATAACCGACTTTAGATCCTTGTCCTCCGGCAAAACGGTCTGAGCCCAAGCGTAGTTGGGCGCCAGGCTGTCAAAGATCGCCGCGACCGTGAGCCCGCCGACGGCAAATCGGGCCGCATCGCGTAAGAACGACCGGCGGTCGATATCACCGTGTTGGTATTCGTGAAAAAGATCCAATAACTCCTGCGGGTATTCTTCGGCGGTCTTGCGTTCCATTGTTTACTCCTTTGCTTAGTGTTTTGAAAAGGATAACTGACGCGGCGATCTGTTTCAAGACGAGGAGATAAATGTCCTGGACTTTGCCGTTTACGAGACCAACGTCTGGTAACCGCAGAGGTCGGAGGCCGACGTATTGCCGCCACAAAAAATAAGCACGACCTTGCTCGTTGGACCAAAATTACCGCTCAGCTCTTCGGCGGCGGCAAGGGTGCAGGCGGCGGCGGGCTCAGTGATGACCTTGAGGCGTTCGAGGATGAAATTCATCGCCCGCACTGTGTCCGCATCAGTGACGACCGTGACGCTTTCGAAATGCTCTTGAACCAGAGCGAGCGTTGTCTCGGACACCGCCGGAGCACCGAGCGTCTTGGCGATCGAGGTGATGGCATCAAGTTGGACGGGATGGCCGGCGGCGAGTGCCTGCGCCATTGCGTCGGCACCGACGGTCTCGACGCCCCATATGCGGATAGACGGATCGCTGCCTTTTAGTGCAGATGCGACTCCGCCCGCAAGGCCTCCGCCGCCGATACTTACGATGACGTCCGTGACATCGGGTAAGTCTTCGACGATCTCAAGCCCGACAGTTCCCTGCCCCGCCATTACCAGCGGATCGTCGAAGGGATGCACAAATACACGCCCATCGGCGGTAATGCTCGACCTTTGCAAAAGCCTCGGCGATCGACGGTTGGAGGTCGACGGTGGCTCCATAGCCACGCGTCGCATCGACGTATATCTGCGGCGTATTTTCGGGCATTACGATGACGGCGTCGACGCCGAGCGTGCGCGATGCGAGTGCGACGGCCTGTGCGTGATTACCGCCGCTGACGGCGACAACCCCGAGTCGTCGTTCTTCGTCCGGCATCGACAGAAGCTTGTTGAATGCCCCGCGGATCTTAAAGGCACCGGTCAACTGAAAGAGCTCAAATTTGACGTAAACCGAGAACCCGAGTTCTTGGCTTAGCGATTTGCTGTATTCGAGCGGCGTGCGTTTGACGTACGGGGCGATGCGTTGCGCGGCCTGGGTGATGAGTTCGAGCATATAATTAACTATCTACAATATCGCAAAAATCAGGGTTGAGCGGCGTTCTACAGATATCAGTCGAGAATAACGCTGACCGGCGAAAGTCTCAAGCGAACTGTGCTACTGCAACTGATAAAAGAAAGTTTGACGGACGCCGATATAGTTGATAATAACGTGCAGTAAAGGGTTATAATCGCAACATCAAAGGCGGCAGGAGAATTCCCCAAAATGAAACGGCTATATACGGCGATCGCTTTATGTTCGGCACTTTTGCTCATCGAAGCAGCCATTTTCTTACCGCACACAGCGGCCAAAGAGGACCCGATCGCGGCATTGTTGCGGCTACCGGCTCCACCGCCACCAAATCCATATAACCGATCATTTAACTCGAACGCCAGCGATGCCTTTGACAAGGGCAACCCGCCAAAGGACGACGCACCGACCTCCGAACTGCTCGACTATTGGGCCAAAATTAACTCGTCTTACCAGAATCTGCGTTATAACCCCGATCCCTCAGACAAGGTTCTCGACCGCCTGATCGGCGAGATCGAACGCAACCCTAAATTGCTACCCGATTACATCAACGCACTTGGCAAAAGCGAGCGGACAGTCGAGTTTATAAAACGCATCTCTGACGCCGAGGGAACCACCGGTGCGTTAGACAAGGAACAGCGATCGACCGTCAAACAGTGGCTGACCTACAATAGTTCGTACTTTTCGAACGACCTATACCGCCTCGCTTCGGGCGTCGGCAATACTGATACATACGTCACCGGTCACGACGAACTGCTCGCCCTCGTCCGCGCTGATTGGGAAAAAGCCAAGCCGCTCGTCGATCGTCTGCGCTCGAGCGGTTCGGGCAAGGCGGGACGAGCACTTGCGGCGTGGGCCGAGTACCGGCATGCATTGGACACAGATTCGATGGGCGATACCGAGCACTTTCGTGACGAACTCAAATCTATCGTCGAAGACAAGACGCTTGGTGCACCGATGCGCGATCTGGCGATGGACGCCCTGGTGAGTGAAAAGGAATGGGCCAGCCGCGATGAATGGTATATGTCTCTGCTCGGTGACGAAACGCTCGCCGATATGGGCGGCTATACCGGCCTGACGACTCTGATCCTCATTTCGCCGCCGGATCGGTATATCGAAAAGATGATCGAGTTGCTAAAGAGCGATAATCCGATCGTCCGGGCGGCGGCGGTCAAGAATCTGTTGTCCAGCATCGACAAAGCTCACCCTGAGATCCTAAAAGCGATGCTACCGTGGCTTGAAGATAAGAATTGGGCGAAGGAGTCGGGCGATGAACGGCAGGCGATCGTCTTGGCATTGCGTCAGGTCAAATTGCCTGAAAGCGTAACCGGTCTGCTCAAGGTGCTTGACGAACGCGGCAAACGGCCTGACTATTCCGTAAACTCCATGGAAAACACGGCTGCGAATGCCGCCAATACCGCTGCAAACGCGACTCGAACTTCGACTAACACCGCTCCGGCCGCAAATCGTCCGGCCGTGAACGCCAAAAAGCCGGTCACTGAAGAAGCGTATTTTCCCTATCGAATATCCGCGATCGGTTCGCTCGGCACGCAAGCCGATTCAAGGGCGGTGCCGGCACTTCGGCGTGTGATGTCGGACGTTGAGGCTTACGAACGGCCGGCGGTCGTCGAGGCTATTCTCGCGTGTAAGGGTTACACCGTTGCCGAACAGATCGACGCGCTCGAGTACTCCGTCAAGCGCTTTAGCTCGCTAGCGGCGGAGTCAAACTCCAACACGGACACGAGCGAACTCTACATTTACAGTTACAGCGACAATCGGCCGCAGGCGGCGGTCGGCCAACCGATGTCGGCGGACGAACTCAAGACGCGGATCGGCGGGCAACTGATGATGTCGGGCATCGTCAGCGACGAACTGGCCGCGGCGGTCGTCGAGCGCATCGCATTTTTGGAAAGCCGAGACCCGAAGATGGCCGAATCGCTCCGCTCGATCGTGCTGAGGTGGCAAAATGCCGCGATCAATATGATGCTGTTGAGCGACGTCAAACGCGACCGCGCACCGGCAAACGGGATGCTGCGGTTGCTGGCCGGTCGGGCCACACTGCGTGAAAAACAGCCCTCCGACGTCTTTGACCTGAGAACGGGTTCGCCGGCATCAGTTGGCTTTGCGGCGTGTATGATCGAGGACTCGGCAGAGTATCAGGCGATCTTCGAGGGCGAGAATGCGGATACTAAGACAGCTCTGCTGGCTTGTGGTCGATTGATCCGAGCACCTCTGCCGCTTGTAAAAGTGATCGAACTCACTCACAGCGGTGATAAACGGATCTCAATAGCGGCGGAACGATACCTCGAATCGGAAGATTCGCCGCAGGCCCGAGCAGCGGTACTCGCCCTGCACCCCAATGAGGCAAAGATCCTCGGAGCGACAACTGCGTTCTTTGTCGATCAGCAAGCCGAGAGTGAGTTAGTTTCGACGTATCTCGACGCCCTTTTTGCGAGCGTCGATAGCACCTTTGCCGCCGGCCGAGGATTTTTCACCTCCGATGACTCTACTCGGAAAGACGCCGAAGACGCCCTGGTCAAAGAGGTCAAGACCGACGCGGATCTACTTGGCGTCTATGCATACGACGGTAACTTCGTACGGATCTATAAGGACAAGGTGACGTTTAGTTGGGACTACGACAAATCCAGGTATCGCGAACGACCGCTGAATGCGACTGAATTTGACGAGCTAAAGGCTCTATTGATCGAAAATCGAGTCGATGAATTGACGCCGTTCCTGTCGTGTCCGACCAACGAGTATTGCCCGGGCAAGGAACTTGTAATGCTGGGACGCAACGGCGGCCGGCGCGTATTTGTCGTAGCAACCCCATTGCCTCCGTTCTTTGCGGCTCTCGAAAAGCTTTTTACTCAGTTAAAGGAGACGCCGGGAGCTATAAAATATTCTTTAAGTAAAGACGTAGCCGGACTGGAGATCGTACTTGCGGACGAGAATCTGCACGTCGAAACTGTCTGGAAACAAGGCGACGACCTGAGGGTGGCAGTAACGGATCGGGTCACGCGAAAACGCGTAAAGGCCGAGATCGACAAAACCTTCGATGAATTACCGGACGCAGATATCGCCCCGCCAACCGACATTACCGAGGGCAAGGATGAGAGCGAGTCTATATATGAAAAGCGGCTAAAGCTGGAAGCAAAGCGCGCGTTAGAGGGTGTCTCGTGGCGCAAGATCGTGGGTGGTGCCGATGCCGGGTCGGTCGATCAGCCTGCCGGCATCGAGTTTGTGCCGGTACGCGATGGTTCGGCGGTCGAGGCGACCACTTCGCAATGGAAAGCTCGTGTGGGCGACACCGAGATCCGCACCGACCCGGAAGGCCTGTTTAAGGTGTCACGCGGAAAACATACTCGTATCCGCCAAGGCTGGTACTCCGACGCGATAGTGACGCCGAATGGCCAATGGGCCGTCGCATATTCGTACAGTGAAGAAAAAGGGCAAATGATCGTCCGTGTAAATTTGATCAGCGGACGCGAATTCCCGATCGAAGGTCAGGAATACTTTGCATATACGCCAATGGCCTACGTCACCACGCTAAATAGGGTTTTGTTGGTTCAACAGAATGAACACGAGGACGAAGGCTATGACGACGAAGCCGAGTTAGATGACGCCGTGGGCGAGGATCCCGGCTCGGATCAACTACTTTGGTCGATCCGCTGACCGGTTCGACTCAACCCGTCAGCGGCGAATTTCGGCCGTTGGCGCAGCAAACCTATCGTCCGCTGCAAAAGACGCTCAAGCCGAACGAGTTTTGGGCGGCGATACCCGACATTGATAAGAATGAAACGATCGTGGGGATTTACGAGACCAAGACCTTTGGCTTTAGGGCGATTTTGCGGGTGCCCAAAATGACATTCAACAGTATGAATATGTGGGTGGACGAGCCGGAGAAAACTATCTATTTTGTATATCGCGGTCACCTATTGCGAATGCCGCTAGGTAAATGACGGCAGTCAAAGCCCGTATTTTGATTGCAAAATGCCATATGATGCCATCATAAACAGCACCGGATCCATCGATGCACGGCTCGCGGCATCCATCGCCGGCAGGCCATCAAGCAGTTTGATGACAGCCTTTTGATCAAAGAACGGCACGGCCGCAAAACTCGCTTCGCAGGTGGTCTTGGAGAAGTTCGAACATTGGGTTGCCGGCGACCAGATCGGTCGGCGGAGCAATGAAGGGTTGCTTGAGGCCGTCATAGACCTCAGGCCTGACATATGGTTTGACCGCCTCGCGGAGCAAGTGTTTCAGACGGCCGTTCTCAGCAAGCATCGGCACCGGAATGCTCTTTGCAAACTCAAAAAGCTTGTGGTCAAGAAAGGGCAAACGCACCTCGACCGCGTGTGCCATATCGAGCCTTTCGGCAGCCAAAACGTAATTCACAAACACCGATTTCATCCACAGATACAGTATTTGCTTAGCCGGTTCGCTACCGTAGAGCGTCGAGCGATAATCGAACTGCCTGAAAAATTCGCGGTACGGGTCGCGACCTTGAAACCGGCGAGCGATGTCCGGAGCAATAATGTCGCCGAGAAGGCCAAATTTTGACGCAACGTATTCGAGCAGATGCGGCGGAAATGCGAGGCCCTGACTAAGCCTTGCGAGCCAAGGCGACGTTTTGGCGATCTCGCGTTGAAGGCCGCCTTTCGGCCGTAACATCCGCATCGCGATCCGCAACCATTTGGAAAATCCGGACGACGTCCCAGCCGACAAAACGGCCTGGCTCGAAAAATCATATCCGGCAAAAGCTCATCAGCCCCTCACCGGCCAGCACGACCTTATATCCCGCATCGCGGACATTGCGGCTGAGGCGAAATCGGGCGGGGCCGTGTGCGTTGTAATGGATCATCTCACCGCGCCTGACAGCTTCCTCGAAATCCTCCGCAAAATCGGCCGCATTGACCGGGACCGGATGATAGTTGGCTCCGACAAATTCAGCGGTCAAGCGAGAACTTTCATTCTCATTAAAATCATCGTGATCGAATGCGATCGTGAACGCGGTCATAGGCGATTCGGCAAATGTCGCTGCCAAGCCGAGCACCGATGACGAATCGACTCCGCCGCTCAAATAGCAACCCACCGGCACATCGGCACGCATTCTAAGGCGAACAGCCTCACTGAGCAATTCGCGGACTCGTTCAACACAGTCCTCCGACGAAAGGGCAAATGTTTTCGCATTGTCACGCGGATATTCGACGTCCCAGTAGCGTTTTAGGGTGACAACTCCGTCCCTGATCCTTAAAAAATGGCCGGGCGGGATTTGGCGCACGCCGCCGAAAAGGCTTCGGTCCTGATCGACCGAAAAATACAGATGTTGGTAAACCGACTCGTAATCCCACGATGGCCGTAACCCGGCCGCAAAGATCGCCTTTACCTCCGACGCGAGATAGATATTGTCTCCATCAACGGCGTAAAAGAGCGGCTTGATCCCGAAGCGGTCACGGGCGGCAAAAAGCTCACTGCGGCCGGCGTCCCAGATCGCAAAAGCAAACTCGCCTCGGAGATGCTCGAGGCAACCGACGCCATATTGTTCGTAAAGATGAAGGGCGATCTCACTGTCGGAGAGCGTCGAAAAGCGATGTCCGTGCTGCTCCAGTTCTGCCCTAATGCGTTCAAAATCGTAGAATTCGCCGTTGACGATCAGGCGGAGCGAATCGTCCTCGTTGGCCATCGGCTGGCTACCGGTCGCGGCGTCGATGAGGCTCAGGCGAGCGTGCCCTAGCCCGACGCGGCCATCAGAGTCGATCCACGAACCTACACCGTCAGGGCCTCGCGGACGGAGTTGTTCAATTGCACTATCGAGGCGTCCGGCGTTTACGGGTTCGCTTTGTGAATATATAGCAATAATTCCGCACATAATTTTTAATATTTACAGGCAGATTCCTATCGGTTAGGGTTGAGCCTCCCGATATTCGAACGTTGCTTCGCCGTTTGCGCAGCTAAAGCTCATCAATAAATGCTCGCTAAGCTCCGGCGGACGCCCCGAGGGATCGATCCGCTCGAGTGAATAGAATGCGTCGATCGTGCCCAAGGGCCTTGCGTGGCGGCAATATCGCTCGGCGATCCGCGTCTGCAAGACTGCACGGACCTCCGCCCGCCTGTCCGGCGGCACACGCATCCACGTGACACCGTGCAGATAAGACTGTAGCAAGATGCCGCGAAACGATTGCGGGATCAATTCGGAAGCCGGCGTTTCAGTCGATGATCCATCAGCGTTTCGTTCGAGCACTCGGTAATGCAATCGGAAATTACGTTCGTCGATCCAGTTAAGCAACTGATATTGCTGAGCGATCCCGACCAGCCAGAGAGCACCGAAAAACGTCATCTGTACCGGTCCGAGGCCTTCATACCGATCATCGTCAAACTCGCTGCTTCGGGCGGTTTCGGCAGTAGCGGCGATGGTATGCCATTCGGCTGATACCCGCGTCGGCTTGCGCCAGTTTGGCAACGAAACCGAACTGAGCATCGCAAGTGTGAGCGTCGCCGCGACAAAGACGGCCGCACCCTCCGATATCCCAAACCGTGGTCGGGTCGGCGGAGGCACTCGCTCGGCCGTTTGTGGGCCGATCAGGGCCATTATCTCTTCGCCAAAAATAAGGACGGCGGCGGCCAGACAGGCAATGTTTGCAAACGGTATGTTAAGCGTCACGACCGTGCCGGCGTGCAGGCCGAAGAGTCCGCATAGCAAAACGTATTTTAAGATATGGCGCGCCGCAACAGAAGGATCAGCGGGAATAGAGGTTCGAAGACCAATGCACAGTAATCGAGTACTTTCAGGTAAGGTATGTGCGACGCATTCCAAAAATCCGCTCCGTACGAGATCGGCAGTTTGTAAATGACGTACATCGCCGTACCGTCCAGCCACATCGGGCTGGTCCATTTCCAGAGCCCTGCAACGAGATAGATGAGAGCTAAATTCCAAAAAAAGCACCGCAAGCCGAGCCCCTGGACCGTCACCGAGGCCCACTCTGCCATTTTTTTGCGGCCACCGCGAATCCAATCGCTTAGAACAAGCGTCCGGCCGACCGGCAGGACCAATAGCCAGAAGATGATGAGATGCATTATGGCGTCATCGACGTACATCACCATAAAATTCCAACGATAGGTGCTGACCGCAATGACAAAGAGCAAAAATGCGAAAAGCTTTGGGCGATAGCCGGCGGCGATCAAGAGCGAACAAACACAGGCGAAGGCAAAAATCACCTGAAACGCCTCGGCACTGATCCCAGGGCGGAAAAGACCGATCTGAGTGAACCAAAACACCGAGAGCGATAATTGATGGTCGATCAAGCCGTCCGGCGAGCTAATATCGCGAACTTCGAGCATCGTCCGCAGAAAATAGACGAAAACCAACAGACCACATAGGATGCGAAAGATGTCGAGCGGAATTGCCGCGACCGGACGAAATAAGGTCGTCCGAACGTTCGTCAAAAGCATTGAGCCCGAAAGCGGCACGGTCCGTCTTGAGGAATCGTCCATTTATTGGCGATGATGAAATTAACCGCATTGATAATCGCATGCGCCTTTGTCGGCGTCAACGCCAGGATCGTGATGAATCGTGACCGTTGCACCACGATCCCGCTAGCACAAAGTATCGCCACGGCATCGGCGTTTCGCCTTGCGTTTGTTGATGAAAAGTAGTTAAATAATGGTTTGCTCTTGGGAGCGTATCTTTAGCCGAAAGGGGGTGAGACGATAAATGGCTTTTATTACAGTAAATTCGAACGAATCGATCGAATCTGCACTTCGACGCTTTAAGCGGAAAGTGATCAGCGAAGAGATCATCAAAGATCTTAAGAAACACGCTCACTTCATCCCGCCGTCACAGAAGGCAAAACTGAAATCGGCAAATGCGCGTAAGCGTAACCGCCGTCGTTTCCGCCAACAACGGCCGATGAATAACACGTCAGCCCGCCCGGCAGCACCGCAAAACCGGTAGGCCGATCGGCGATGAAAAAATAAGAGGTGAAAAAGTGGAAAAGTAGTTTCGCTTTTTCGCCTCTTTTAGCTTTTACTCCAGATGAATAACGAACGAACCCGAATACTGATCACGAACGACGACGGCATACACTCCGAGGGGATCGCCGCACTCGAAGAAGCATTGCGCGAGATCGGCGATGTCTATGTGGTCGCCCCCGAATCGGAGATGAGCGGAGCAGCACATAGCCTGACGCTCGCACGCCCCTTACGAATACGCCAGATCGACGAACGTCATTGGACCGTCGATGGCACGCCGACCGATTGTGTAACTCTGGCTCTGAACCAGATATTGTCCGCGGCCGATGCCCCGCACATCTGCTGTTCGGGGATCAATCACGGTGCCAATCTGGGCGATGATGCCACATACTCCGGGACGGTCGCCGGAGCGCTCGAGGCAACGATCCTTGGTGTTCCGGCCCTTGCATTCAGCCTGACATCGACGCGCACCCACGACTTTACCGAGTCGGTGCGGGTCGCCCGCGAGGTTACGGCGAAGGCGGTCGCTGAGGGCATTCCGCAGGGTACACTGCTAAACGTAAATATTCCGAAGGGCGTCCCTGCAGGTTTGCGTGTAACGATGCAAGGTTTTAAGACTGCACGTCCAGTGATCAGCGAACATATTGATCCAAGGGGCAAGCCATACTATTGGATCGGTGAGGTTCGCGAGGGATTTCGTGCCGAGGGCGGCACCGATTTTGAGGCGATCGACGAGGGATACGTTTCGATCACGCCGATGCGGAGCGACCTGACCAATCATCTCGTGCTCGAACAACTGAAATGCTGGAACACGTAAGACAACGATGAGCTTTCCAACCGGAAAAAAAGGTAACGCCGATGGATACGAAATGGTCCGTACTGCGATGACCGAACGCCTGCGAGATCATTATCATATCGCCGACAAGGCTCTGCTCGAGGTAATGAATCGCCTGCCTAGGCACGCTTTTGTCCCCGAGGCCCTGAAGGCACAGGCATATAAGGATAATGCTCTGCCCATTGCGGGCGGACAGACGATCTCACAGCCGTTTATCGTCGCTCGAATGACCGAACTGCTCGAACTTAAAGGCACCGAAAAGATCCTGGAGATCGGCGCCGGCACGGGTTACCAGACTGCGATCCTGGCAAGCCTCGCCCGCAAGGTATTTGCCATCGAACGCCTCGCGAACCTGGCGACGGAGGCGGAACGACGTTTACGGGAACTCGGGTTCCGCAATGTCACGATCAAGGCCGCTGACGGCACTGCCGGCTGGGATCTTTATCATCCGTACGACGCAATGCTTGTCGCCGCCGGTGGCCCGGCGATACCGGACCCGCTAGTCCGGCAGTTGAAAGTCGGCGGACGACTGATAATACCTATCGGCGACAGCCAGCGTGCGCAAAACCTGATCCGCGTAACGCGCACCGCCACAGGATATACGCAGGAGAATTTCGGGCCGTGTGCATTTGTACCGCTGATCGGTGAGCACGGTTGGTCTGAGGTGGCAAAGTAGGCGGCGAACGCAATTTTGTAAAAGGCCAAGCACTAAAGACTTGGGCATAAGTAAGATGGAATCATTAACCGATTTTTTTCACCAAATAAAGGATTTTCTTAATCCTAAATTGCTGATCGACTGGTTGCTCGGCCTGCTTGGCGGGTACGTCTATTTCGGTCTCTTCTTCATTGTTTTTGCCGAAACCGGGTTGGCGGTCGGATTTTTCCTTCCGGGCGATTCGCTTTTGGTCGTGACGGGTTTGATGGCCCGCACGCTACCTGACAAGCTTAATATCGTACTGGTGCTGATCGCATTTTTCGCGGGTTCGGTGATCGGTGACAGCACCGGCTATTGGACCGGTCGATGGATGGGTAAGACGCTCTTTAACCGCGAAAGCTCCCTGATATTTAAGCCAAGCCGCGTAGCTAAGGCACACGCGTTTTTTGAAAAATACGGTGTCAAGACGGTCATCCTCGCGAGGTTCGTGCCCATCGTGCGAACCTTTGCTCCGCTCGTCGTCGGTGCCGCCGAAATGCCGTATGCCAAGTTTCTGCTCTTTAGCGTGATCGGCGGGATCTTGTGGATATTCAGTATGGTTTTGGCCGGCTATTACCTCGGCACGGCGATAGAGGGTGCGTTTAATATCAAACTCGAAGATCATATCGAAAAGGTTGTCATCCTGGTCGTTTTGCTCTCGCTGCTACCGCCGATGATCGAGGTGCTCCGGCACAAATTCGGCAGCAAACCCAAACAAGATGACGAAGGAGTTTGACACTTTGTCGGTCGTGACATAGACTCGTAGATTGACTTATCGGGGCGTAGCGCAGTCTGGTAGCGCGCACGGTTCGGGACCGTGAGGTCGGAGGTTCGAATCCTCTCGCCCCGACCATTTCCTAAATAGAAAAGCAGCTGACTTACGGGTCATCTGCTTTTTTGTTTTTGAGACGAACAATAACGAACTGCAAAAGGCTCACGATGCGATATCGTGAGCCTTTTGCGATGAAATCGATCGGTGGCGGACTAGACGCCTTCCGGATATTCAAACGGCATAAACTTTGAACCGTTCCATTTGAAGATTTTCGCGACCACGCCGCCGTCATTGCCCGCTTTACCGCCCGCAATGTAGTTGATCAGACCTTCAGGGGCGAAAAAACCGACGGTCAGTGGTATCTCGCTGTCGTCCTCGATCGGATTTTCCCACGCCGGTGCGTTCTTGAGAATCTCGATGATCTCGTCGTTATTGATCTCAGGAGCGATCTTTTCCGACACGTTGGTCCACGTTCCGGCCTTGTAATCCAGGAATAGCGGTTGGCCCATACATTCGCCCTCCGCACAGCGATTGATGACCATCGCAACAATGGTATTTTTCGCATTCCCCTTAAAAACTACGACTTCGCCCCAGACCTCGGCATCGCCCCACATTTCGCGTTCAGCATTCGGCAACACTTTCAGATCAAGCACGAAACGCACCTGTTCCGGGTTGCTGGCATCACGGTCGATCATTTGGGTCCGCTGGGCCTTGGTAAGATTGATATACTCGCTCGGAATCGCGAGAAAGTAGTCTTTGGCAGTCATTTTGCTCTGTGCCGCTGCTACAAATGCAAACGTCAAAAGCATCACCGCTGCCAAAATGTATTTGTTATTGAGTTTCATAATTCAGTCTACATCGAGAAATATCTCGCTTGATTTCATTTAAGTTCGAGACGTGTCGCACCTCTTCCGGCTCACTTTTAAGAGAGCTAAAATTCGGTGACTATCGGGTCACTTATTCATTCACCACCGTAAATTTCGGCTTAACGGCACTAGTCTTTCTATATTTTCCGGCGGTGGAGATCATGTCGTTGATAAAGCCACATTCGCCGACCTGAGTTACGCTCAGAATACCCGGACTCGCAAATTTCACCGTTATAGTGCAGTCTTCGGATTCCATCCCGGACGGCGTAAAAGTCGCGGTATCGCCGTCGATCTGGGCAAATCCGGAAAGTGTACCGGTGTTGCCCCGCGGTTCGCCTTTAGGGCCAAGCAAGAGTGAAGCGTAAAATTCGACCTGCAAATTATAGCCGGGATTGTCGAGCCCACCGCGGCCTACGGAGTAAACCTTGATGATATTGGCACCGTCTGTCGTCTTAAATGTGCCATTGACCTCCTTGGCGCTGACGGGTCGGCTCTGTGCCGATGCGGCCACGGCCGCGAGTGTTATCAAAAGTGTTGTTAGTATGATCTTGCGTGTCATTATTGTTCCTCCGAATCGGCCGCAGGGTTCTCGATAGTCACCTTCACCGACGCTTTTATGGCTTTTTTGGTCGAATTGCGAACCTCGAAAACGTAATCGCCATTAGATATGAGTTCGGCTCGCAGATACCCGAAATCTTCGGTAGTTTCGGCCTTGCCCTTAATGAGATTGACGGACGTTTCTTTTGATGAGACCTCAACATCCATTGTCTGCCCGCTTTTTGCCGACACGACAAATCTTTTGGCCGAATTGGGTGCAAGCGATAGATTCGCCGTGCCCCAGTTCGCGCCTTTTGCAAAGACTATTCGCTGTGGACCGGCATCCTGCACGGTGTTCGCGTTAGTGTTGACGTTGGCCGTACTTTCGGCCGATGACGGCGATGGTGATGCCGCTTGGACAGAGTTTGTATTATTGACGGTGCCGACGGCCGCGTCCGATCCGCTACTTGAGCAGGAAACGGCCATAGCTATTGTTAATAGAACGATCGATATTTTCATAAATCCTCCGCATTTTTGCCGGGTACAAACTATTAAGCGAGAAAATCGCCGGGTCGGTATCATTGGCTAAATAAAAACTTGTGTGACGTCTGCCCGCCTAAATGGGTTCGGACGTCCGTATGCGCTAAACTGTTGTTTGCCGCTCAACGCTCTCCTATTTTTTCAGCGAGCATAATTTACGATGACGTCACCGGATCAAGAACAGATCACGCAATATCTGCGCCGTTGGAGCGGCGGCAGCGACGGCGCGCTCGAGGAAATGCTGCCGCACGTTTACGCCGAACTGAGGATGATCGCTAGCCGCTATCGCCGACGCGAACGCGGCGGAACACTCCAGACGACTGAGATAATAAACGAAGCATATCTGCGGCTATCGTCGCAAAACGACGTCGAGTGGCAGGACCGCTCACACTTTTTCGGTGTGGCGGCACGGATCATGCGACATATGCTGGTCGACCGAGCCCGGGCGAAACTCTTTGGCAAACGAGGCGGCGGCAGCGAACATTTAAGCTTGGACGAGATAGCAGCATTCACACCAGAACCCGATGTTAGTGTGATCGACCTCAACGATGCTCTCGAACGCCTCGCTGATTTTGACGAGCGCAAGGCACGGATCGTTGAGCTTAGATATTTTGGCGGACTTTCGGCCGCTGAAACTGCGGCAGTGCTCGGTGTTTCCGAGATCACTATCAAACGCGAATGGCTAAAAGCTAAGGCTTGGCTCTATCGCGACCTCACGGGCGAAGATTAGATGGGCAACACGGCAAATAGATCGAGCAGTGATGCCGAGCGTAAGCGTTGGCAATTGATCGACCGTCTTTTTGACGAGGCGATCGACATCGTCCCGGCGGATCGAGCCGACTTTATAGCAAGGCGGTGCGCCGGGGACGAAGCGTTAATGCGTGAGATCACTTCACTTTTGGACGCTGCGATTCGGTCAGAAGGACTTTTTGAATCACCGCAATTTACCGAAGCCGAGCCGGCCGACGATCAGTTTAAGGGCAAGAGATTTGGTTTATACCGGCTCCTAAGCCTGATCGGACGGGGCGGGATGGGTTCGGTCTATCTCGCGGTTCGAGAAGAAGATTTCTCAAAAAAGGTCGCGGTCAAGGTGATCCCGCCGCTGTCCGACTCGCCGACAACTGCAGCTAACTTTCGCCGCGAACGGCAGATACTTGCCCGACTCGACCACCCGAACATCGCCCGCCTTCTCGACGGCGGAACATCGCCGAATGGCACTCCATTCCTCGTAATGGAATACATCGAGGGCAAGCCGATCGACCAATATTGTGATGATGCCGGCCTCACGACCATCGAAAAATTACATATCTTTGAAAAGGTATGCCACGCCGTGAGCTTTGCCCATCAGAATCTGGTCGTGCACCGCGACCTCAAGCCTCAAAATATACTTGTCCGCAGTGACGCTTCGCCGATCCTACTTGATTTTGGTATTGCCAAGCTACTCGAATCGGACGACGGCAATACGGTCAGCGGTTTTGCTCTCACGCCCGATTATGCCGCACCCGAGCAGATCCGCGGCGAGAATATTACTACCGCGACCGACGTATATTCATTGGGCGTTATCCTTTTTGAGATGGTCGTGGGCAAACGGCCATTCGCCCTTTCAGGCAAGAGCCTGCCGGAAATGAGTACAGCGATCGGCCGAGGGCGACCTATCGGGCGCGATGAGATCGAGGACGAAGACTTGCGGGCGATCATAACGCACTCGCTGGCCGCCTCCGCGTCCGAGCGCTATCAGACCGTCGATGAACTCGGCGCCGATATCGCACGCCTACTCCAAAATGAGCCGATCAAGGCAAAGCCGGCGTCGCCGGCCTATCGATTTCGCAAATACGCTCGGCGGCATCGTCTGGCGATCGCGGCGGCAGCGATCGCCGTATTGCTGATCGCGGGCTGGGCCGGGACCTTCGCCTGGCAATTCGCGAATGCACGTTTACAGGCCTCAGCGAACCGCCGGGCGGCATACGCGGCCGAAATGACTCTGGCTGCCAAGGAATTTGAGGGGGCGAACGTGACCCGTGCTGCGGAACTCGTCGATAAGTACGATCCCGAAAAAAACCCCGCCGGCGATGACCTTCGCGGATTCGAGTGGTATCTATTGCACAAAATGATCGAACCAAAGGGCCGCATACGCAGCTTGCCGCACCCCGACGAGGTCTGGTCCACATCGTTTTCCGCAGACGGTAAACTGCTCGGTACCGCGTGTGACGATGGCATCGTTAGGATCTACGGAGTTGCGGACGGACAACTTGTGTCGCAGACCGCACCCGACAGCAGTGCCTGGATAATGCGCTTTTTACCGGACGGAAAGCGGTTTGCGGTCGCCTCCGGCACATCACGTTCGCCGTCGGTCAAGATCTATGATTCGGCAACGGGTGCATTCAGCAACGAACTGAAAGGCCACACGGCACGCGTTCGGGCCCTTGCGATCTCGCCGGACGGTAAACTGGCGGCGACTGGCTCGGCCGACGGAACACTAAGATTCTGGGACTTGGGCAGCGGCAAACAGATCCGTATCTTTAATTATGAAAGGGATGGTCGACCAATAGAGGTCAACACGGCCGAGTTTTCGCTCGACGGACGATTCCTGGCGTTTGCAGTTGCCGGAACAGTTTCGACTATTAATACTAGCGACTGGACGCGGAAGGAGTCAGATCCTGACGATCTGGCGGAACACGAAATCGAAACTTTCGCGTGGTCGCTCGCGTATTCTCCGCTCGGAAAAACGATCGCCGCCGGGATGTTTTCGGGTGAGGTCGGGCTATTTGATGCTGCGACATTGAAGCTGATCAAGGTACTTCGGCCTCATCGCGCAAATGTAAAGGGCATCGCGTTTACGCCGGACGGCAGCACACTGATCACCTCTAGTTGGGACAGAACGCTAATGTTGATCCGGCCGGAAAGCGGCGAGGTCCTCGCTGATCTTAAACCGCATCTGGGGGCTATACACGATGTCCAAATATCACCTGACGGCCGCACGATCGCGACGGCCGGAGCTGATCTGCGGGTAAATATCTCGAGTGTCGCCGACATCAATGACGGCCGTATTCCGTCAAGCGAGACGGCCTTTGCCACAGTCAGCGATGATCTGCAGATCATAAGTCATAACTCTCTCGAAAGCCGATTTGGGGCGTGGAACACTACCGACGGAACTCCTCAATGGTCATTAAAGAGTCGGTCGGCTTCGAGTACTGCGATATCGTCGGCCATCGGCGGTATCTTTCTGCAGGGTGACTCGATAGGACGAATTGCCGTTCGAAGCTCGTCGAACGGGAGTTTGGTCAATGACTTCAAGATCTTTGAACGCCCGGTGACCGCGGTCCAACTATCGCCTGACCACGAGCGAGCCGTCGCAACCGATACTCGGGGCGGCGTCACCGTCTTTGATCCGTCGGACGGCCGTACCATTTTCGAATTAAATAGCCATACATCGATCGCAAAGGTCGCCATTTTTTCGCCGGACGCGAAAATGCTTGTCACGGGCGGCAACGACAAGGCAGTTAAGGTTTGGGATATGTCGACCGGTGAATTGATCAACGATCTTCGCGGCCATACCGAAGCGGTGACGGCAGCGGCATTTTCGGCGGACGGCAAACTGCTTGCGACAGGCTCAGCCGATGATACGATAAAGATTTGGCGTTGCTCCGACTGGAAACTCGAGCGCGAGCTCGGCGGCTTTAGTAACGGAGTCGCGTCGATCGTATTTACGCCGGACGGCACCCGGCTCGCAGCGGCCACCGATGTCGGCCTGATTCGATTTTGGGATCCGTTGGACGGTTTGCAGGTATTTGCTCTGTCGGCGTCTGAGAAAGGCGTAAACAAGATCGCTTTCTCCGACGGCGGTAAAATACTCGTCAGCATCGATGCTGGTGCCAAGATCAGATTATGGCGTACGGTTTAGCTGACGCCGCTAACACAAATATGGATATTTCGATCAGAAACGCCGGTATCGACGACGCCGTACTGGTCGCGGTGCTCGCATCTACCACATTTTACGAATCGTATTCGCGGCAGGACGAATCCGACAATCTTGCACAATATATCAGCGAATCCTTTGCGGTTGCGGCAATCGTTGACGAGATCCAGGATCCGACATCAACTTTCTTGATCGCATACGTCGATGGCAAGGCGGTCGGGTATGCTCGACTCATCGACTATTCGACAACCGACGGAGTAAGCAGTGATCGTGTTATCGAATTAAGGCGAATCTATATTCTCGAACGTCTGTGGGGTACCGGTATCGGTGAGCAATTGCTGACACAATGCGTCAAAACCGCGTCGGAGCGAGGGTTTGACACAATATGGCTCGGCGTTTGGGAAGAAAACCTGCGGGCTCGGCGGTTCTATGACAAGTTCGGTTTCAAACAGGTCGGCACTCTCACGTTTCCATATGGCGACGTGGTCGGCATCAATCTTGTGCTCCAAAAAAACCTAACCTAAATGTATATCACCGTTGGGCGGCCAGTTCAGCACCCCATTCGCTGATAGGTTGTGGGGTCGCGGTGGCGGCTTCATTATAAAACTTTGCCTTTGTCGTTAGGCGATAGATGCCGACGTGGATGGTCTTTGTCGCCATATCGACCGCGATCGCTGATTCGCTCATCGTGCACGAGTGAGCCTCGCATCCGGTCGTAAACAAAAAGCCGCTGACATTCTTAAACGGCATTTCGACCGCAAATGATGCCATAAATGCTGTATATCGAGCGCCCAGCAGTTTTCTTAGGCGGGTTTTTACTGCCGGCAGTTTCAGAAATGCTCCCGGATATTTGTCCACGTATTTCCCGAGGTTCGCCGGCAATGCCGGACTATTCGATTGGGCGTTCGAGATGCTCGAAGCGGCCATCGTGATGGAAACTAATAACAAAAACAACACTACATTTCGTTTCATTTCCTTAAGTTCCTTGCCGACGCACGCCGGCACACGGCTAAAATCGATAACGCAACTGTGCCGTAAAGCTGCGTCCGGCACCGTCGACACCCCAGCTTGGGTTACGGTACTGTTGGTCAAACATATTCTCAAACGCCCAGAATATCGTCACCTTTTCGGCCGCGTTGATGCCTCCGCGAATGTTCGCAAGGCCGTAGCCCGGCAGCGATGTAAACATCGGAGCGGCTACGAATCCCGGGCCGAGAACCCGCGTTAGAACCTGTGTAATATTCTCGCCGGTCGGTAGCAGCGTGTATGTATTAACATTGCCGTTGCAGGTTCCGGCGGCGTTCGAGGTCAGACCCTGAACGCAGGCTCCGCGGCGGAAGTAATTTTCGATCTGCGAACGCGATCGAGGCGACCCCGTGCGGCGATCAGAAAGGTCGAGGCTTGACAGTCGGTCCTGCTTGGCGGCGATCGTTGAGTAAAATTCCACCCAGAATTTCGAACGATTATATTTAAGGCTCAAGAATGCGTTGGGCGGCGGTGTTCCGCCCTCGATATTAGGCGGCACTCCGTTCGCTTTGTCGGCAGAGTGAATATAGGTGATGTTGCCACGGGCGGACCAATTATCATTGATGCGGCCTTCGGCCTCGTACTCAAAACCGTAAAGGCGAGCGTCGGTATAGTTCGCCCGCACCAGCACGGGTGCGGTCGAGAGGCCGACGAAAACGACGCCGCTCGGCAACTGCGAAATGATCGGCTCACTGCCCAGAAACTGTCCGACTGATCCGGCGGGCAAGATCAGAGACTGTTTGGTGATCGCACTGTTGATGTCGAGTACAAACGCCGTAAACTCGGTGTCAAAACGGCGATTTTCGTATCTAACCGAAAAATCGAAATTTTGGCTCGTTTCCGAACGCTGTTTTGAGACCGGAATGCCGGTTGAGACCGCATCGCTGCCGGCGGTCGTGCCGATCGTCCCGGAGAGTCTTTGCGAAGCAAGATAATCGACCTCAAAACCGTCTCCCGTCAGCCCGAGCGTGCCCAGATCGGTCATACTCGGATAACGAAATCCGCGGCCGTAGTTGAACGCGAGGCGAAACTGCTGAGCCAACCGAGCCACCATTCCGACGCGGCCTGACCAATCAGCAACGCGAAGGCTGTCACTCGCCCAGAGGGCTCGTCCGCCGACGATTGGCGAATCCGAACCCTTTGCACTGTAATGCACTCCGCCGTAACGCAAGGCTCCCGTGATCCTCAATCGATCCGGTATCGCTTGCCAGGCGTTCTGTATAAACAACCCGGCCGAATTGAATCTCGCTTCATCCGGAACGCGGGGCCGCGAGATCGTCGTAACGTTTGTTACGGGGTTGACGATGAAAGCAGGTGAGTTGATCTGTTCACCGTAAAAATCGCCGCCGAAAAGAAACGTATTGCGTTTCGGCAACTGTTTGTCCAGGAAAAAGCTAAAGCCGGTCGTCGATGTGCGTTCGTACTGATGTGTGATGTCGGCAAAGGGATTGCCCTGGCCGCCCTGATTTACGCGCTCCTCGCGTTGGCTGTTGTACGAGACGGTAAATGATGCCGAATCAAACCATCCGAAACGCTGCTTGACGAAACGGGCGTAGCCGAAATCCAGCATCAGATTTCGAAGGTCGGCGATCAGATTGCCGTCGCCGCCCAGAAGCTGGTCGAAACGCTTGCCGCCATCCTGTTGTCCGCGTTGATAGTAAAAGATGAATTGGCTATCGGAACGCGGTGCATAATTGATACGTGTCGCTCCGCCGTATTGCGTAAAGCCCGTATCGGGACTGCGGTCATAGAGCACATTGGACGGCAGGCCTAGATAGCGTGTGATCGCTGAGTGTGTGTCGAGTCCCTTGGCCGTCCGCAAAGGGTTGGCGCGGCGGGCACTCAGACTGACATAGCCGCCGAGTTTGTTAGTGCCGTAGCTAAGAAACGCAGAGCTGCCAAAACCATTATTGGCTGATGTGAAGCTCGGGTTAAATTCGCCGTGAAACTCGGCCTTGTTATCGCCAAAGCGGGCAAATTTGGTAACCATATTGACAGTGCCGCCAAGCGAGTCGCTGCCGTACTGGGCTCCGTTCGGCCCACGCAGAACCTCGATCGCGGAGAGGTTTGCCCCGTCATTTAGGTTAAAGAACGTGTTAATGCCGCCGCGTTGGGCACCATTGGTATAGCGGACGCCGTCGATATAGTTGACGACATTCTTACCGGTCAGGCCGCGAACGACGATCGCCCCGATCGTAGGGCTTGTCATCTGGACATTGAGTCCCGCCTCCTCTTTACCGACCTGAGCCAAAACCGATGTGGACCGCTCGAGAATGCGCTCGGCCGAGATGATGTTGACCGCCTGAGGAATATTCTGCCTTTCCTGCCGGCCACCGATCTCGGCACTAACAACGAGGTGTGTCTCGCCGACCGATAAACGGAGTTCCAGGCCCGAGATCGCCGACGATGCTACCAGCAACGGCTTGATCAATCTGCCAAAGCCATTGGCATCGACCGTGATCTCATACCGCCCGGGCGCCAGATCCTTGAACGTAAATCCGCCCGACGAATCGGTGAGGTATATGTTCTTAGTCGAAGTCCGGATCTCGCGGAGCTCGACCCTTGCGCCCGTCACGACATCGCCGTTCTGATCGACGACGGTTCCGCGGACCGAACCCGCGGGAGCAGACTGAGCTAAAGCCGCGACGCTGAGTATAGCGGTAAGCAAAACAGCAGTAAAAATGTGCTTCATAAATCTTAAATCAATAGTCGAAATTATAGCCTAATCGAGCTGATACGTGGCAACACTAGTCGGTGTCTCGTAACAGCGGACCTTATAGACGCTGACGCGATCGTCGCCGACCCGACCGTTAACGTACTCCAGAAAGTAGCGTGCTAGATTTTCGGCAGACGGATTGAGTTCCTCATCAAAAGGCGGCAACTCGTTTAGGTTACGGTGATCGAGGTACTTCACGATCTCATCGGCAGCCTTTTTGAGGTCGCCGAAATCTATCAGCAGTCCGATATTATTGAGCTCGCGGCCGCGGGCAAATATCTCGATCTTGTAATTATGCCCGTGCAGATTCTCGCATTTCCCCTTGTATCCACGCAATTGATGTGCGGATGAGAAATTGCGTTCGATCATTACTTCAAAAAAAGCTGACATCCCGCCATTATATCCCAACGCCCGCGCGATCTCGAATTAGCTCGCCCGCATTGGCCTCATCGCTCATAATTCGAGCTTGTCCCACAAATACTTAAAGTGGGACAAAAGGTGGGACAAGTTAACTGTTGTGCCCATTGACACAACCGTATCTTGTCCCACTGTCCCAAGATTTTCAGAATTTTTGTGCCGTCTGTGTGTCGTCCTGAAAAAAGTTTACAGTTTTATGCTCTTAGTCCTGAAATGGGTTTATAGGTCGGTCTTGCGTTTTCAAATATCCAGCGTCTAATACAATTTTATCACACGTGTCAAGTATTAGTGAATGTTGCGTAGATGGGATATCGCCGAATGGTTCCCGCGTTTGCGGTCGAGGTGTTTATGAGAACCGGGAGCGTTAGCAAGTGGGCTCGTACCAATCGTTAAAGCTCACTTCCTGGATAACTATCAAACTAAAACACGTCCCCAAATCATTGACCGCATTCGCTATTCGCGAATTGCGAATGTAAAATATGGTTATGAACTTGAAGCCTCAGGACATAGTCATATTACTCAAGCTTTGCGGGTATGAAGAGTCAAGACCCGCTTACAGTATAATCGCGGCCGATCTGGGAATGAGTCCGTCGGAAGTCAATGGCGCATTAAAGCGCCTACAAGCGGCGGGATTGATCCACGGCCCTGAAATGGGCCAGACCCCGATTCTGGCTGCAACCGAAGAATTTTTGATCCACGGCGTCAAGTATGCGTTTCCCGCAAAACGCGGACATTTTACAAGGGGAATGCCAACGTCCTACGCCGCCGAACCGTTGAACAGTTTGATCGCTGCCGGCGATGACCCGATACCGGTCTGGCCCGACCCGACCGGCAAGAAACGCGGAATAAGCCTCGCTCCGCTTTATAGATCCGTGCCGGAAGCAGCCAAGCGTGATCCCCTGCTATATCAACGTCTGGCAATACTCGATGCGATCAGGAGCGGAGGCGCTCGACAGCGCAAATTGGCTGAAAAGGAACTAGTCAAGAATCTGAGAAAACGTGATGGCAAACTCTAATCTGGAAATGCTGCGGATCGCGGCTATGAGGCTAGGGGATCTTGTCGAGGAACTGGTGTTTGTCGGCGGTTGTACAACAGATCTCTTTATAACGGATGAGGGCTCGGCCGAAATTCGCCCGACAAAAGATGTCGACGCCATAGTCGAAGCCACAACCTACGCACAATACATCAAGTTCTCACGACGATTGGAAAAAGCCGGCTTTCGGCCTGATACAAGCAATAACGCCCCACTTTGCAGATGGGTTAATCAGGACACGACTCTTGACGTAATGCCGCTCGACGAAAATACTCTCGGCTTTACCAATATCTGGTACAAGGCGGCATTTGAAACGGCACAATCGATCAAGATCTCAGAAGCCTTGACGATAAAGGTGGTAACTCCCGTGTACTTTTGTGCCACCAAGATCGACGCCTTTAGAGGGCGTGGAAAAGGTGACTATCTTGGCAGTCCCGATCTTGAAGATCTGATCGCCGTCATCGACGGTCGTGAGGAATTGGTAAATGAAATTAGCTCGTCACCGATAGACGTCAAAAATTACATCACCGAACAAATCAGAACCTTGCTCAAGAAAAGAGGGTTTACTGATGCTCTTGCCGGACATCTACTCCCCGACGAAGCGGGTCAGGCGAGAATTCATATTCTGCTCGATCGCTTAAATAGGATCTCCAAACTATAGACGACCAATCGAACGGTATTGCCGATTCGGAAAGCCGCGGCCGTATCCGCTCGGCAAGGCCGGTCGCTGGTCAACCGTCCTTTTTGGGGGTGATGGCCGCGATGGTTTCGGCGTCTACGGTGCGAAGGTGTAGGTCACGTTGGGGAAAGGGTATCTCGATATTTGCCGCCGAGAGTGCGGAGTAAACGGATGATACAAGTGCGCTTCGGATCGGCACCCAATCATCTGAATTTTCGGTCCAGGCACGCAGTTCGAAGTTGAGGGCACTTTCGCCCATCCGCATAAATAGGGCACGAGGTGCCGGTTCTTCAAGAATGTCGGTATTATCGGTCGCCACCTTTTTCAAAATGCCCAGCACCAATTCCGGATCTGTGCCGTAGGCGACACCGACCTCGATGTCCAGACGGCGTTTATCATCGGACATCGTCCAATTTATCACTTCCTCGGATATCAGATGACTATTTGGCAGGATCACGTCCGACCCGTCGACCTTGCGCAGCACGCTTGCCCGCAGGCCGATCTGTTTCAGTGCCCCGACGTGTTGCCCGATCTGGACCGTGTCGCCAACCTTGACGGGACGCTCGAACAGCAGTATCAGGCCCGAAACAAAGTTGTTGATTATATTTTGGAGTCCCAAACCCACACCGATACCGATCGCACCGAGGACGATGGCAAACTGTGACAGTTCAAATCCAAGAGCGGCGATGGCAAACAGAAAACCGGCGATCAGGATCACGTAATGTAATGTCGTCGATATCGCGTACGAAACGCCCGACCCGAGATCGATTCGCGGGTAGACATCCTCCTTGAGAACAAACCGTATGAACCTCGAGACCAGAATTGCGACCCAAAATGAGGCGATCACCGTCAGGATATGCCCGACGGACAGATTGACCGAACCGATGGCGATCGATGCCGAAAGTACATCACCGATGAAGGTAAATACAACGTCTCGGATCGAAAAGACGTAAAGAGCTGATATTACCCAAACTATAACCGCCAGCCATTTAACGATCCGCAAGATTCCGAGGCGCACCGTCTGGCGATGATCGATGACCATATTCAATTGCGAGAGTGGGCGGACCCGCAATGCAAAGATAACCAGACCATTAATGATCCGATACGCGGTGAAGAGCACAAGAGCAAGATACGATGACCGAAGTACTCCGTTAGCCAGGATCGATGAAAGGTTTACAAATCCGAATAGATTGGCGAAAAAGGCGACCGCAAATATTGCCATCGCAAATGGCGCGACTCCGCGAACGATGGAATAAGACCGATGATTTCCCGCTTCGACGCGGGCGGCCAATCGCTTGGAGCGTCGTACCCACGCAAAAAACGCAAAGGACGCGAGCATTTCTGACATCGAAAAGATCCTCGCCAGGAGGTCAATGCCGGATACAAGATCGCGGATCCGATCAAAAAAATAAAAAGCGACGAGAGCGTATAAAAGCGGATAGAAAGTGCGCGGGATCAGCCTCGGCAGTAGGAAAAGTATCGGCACCAAAAGGGCCAAACCCATCAGCGTCGTCAGGAGTCTTGGAGCCTGCTCGTAAAGGAAACCGGAGAGAAAGATCGAAAAGAGCACGGCCGCGGCCGCCGGATGCTGGAAGATCGTGGTCGAACGCTCAAGGTTCGGCTCGTTTTCGACGATGGGCACGATCCTTTTGCCCGCCCAATAAAACCCTAAATATAGGAGCAGAATGGCCAATCCGTGCAGAACAAATCGTTCGACGTGCCCGGCCGCATATTGGCCAAGCGAGCTAAATCCCGAGTTGACAGTTCGACGCATTTCGGCAAACACGCCGTCTGACGTCGGTGTCCGGTCAACGATGGCCCAGACGGGCGGGCTGTCCCTGACAAACAGCCTTGACAGCTCAAAACGCCGGCGTTCCTTGATCGAAATTGTAATATTCTCGGTTCGGCTTTCCAGCTCGCTCAGCTTGGATTGGAGTGCCAGCAACTCAGCACGATCCCGCTCTGCGGCCGTTCGCACCCCGCGGATCGACACAATGGTATCTGCAATTCGGCGTTTGACCTCATCCGGAACCGGTGTCTCGGATAAGGTTGTTCTATTGGAGTCAGGCGTTCCCGATGCGATGGCCTGCGGGGTTAGGGCGACCTCGGTTTGCCGCCAAAGTTCGCCCAACTCGCCCAATTCTCCGATCCGCTGATCCAACTCGCCTAGCTGATCACGGAGTGTTTGATCCCACGTCTGCAATTTATCGTTGAACGTCTGCCAGAAGCCCTGGAGACGGTTCAATTCGTCCAGCGACGGACGTTGCTGCAGTGTTACTGCCGTTTCGGGCTCTTGGCTGTTTATCTGACGTTCAAGATCCGGGAATCCGGCAACGATCTCAAAATTATCAGGCCTATTATTTAGAAAGGTCGAGATATCACGCAGTCTGGCCGCAGTAGCGTCCGCCTGAGTTATGACATTGGATTGCGGAAACGGCGTTGGCGCCGGTGTCGGCGAAGGGCTCGCGGCCTTGTTCGAGTTTGTATTCTGCCCGATGACGGTGGTCGCAAATATCGCCGCCAACATCAGTCCGGCAAAGATCCGTTTGAGTATTGTGAGCTCCGATCCGGCTGATTTCGCCCAACTGTGTAATTGCATCGTTCCGTCTAATTATAGAAAATAATGCCTCATAAGCGAAATTCGTGAATTCTGCCGTACGCATTTTGGACATCATACCTGGGCGTCAAACATAGACCTTACGTCTTCGATATCACTCGTGATACGCATTCGCGGAAGACTGGCCAGAAAGTCGCGGCCGTACGGTTTGGTGCGGAGTCGTGGGTCGAGAATGGCGATAACACCGCGGTCGGTACTGCTCCGGATGAGGCGGCCGATTCCCTGTTTGAGCGAGATCACGGCCTGCGGGACGCTGTAATCGAAAAAGGATCTGCCGCCATTGTCGTCGATAAACTTTGAACGCGCGGCGACCAATGGGTCGGTCGGCACGGCGAACGGAAGCTTGTCGATGATCACGCACGAGAGTTGATCGCCCTGGACGTCGACACCCTGCCAGAAACTCGATGTGGCAAAAAGGACGGCGTTCGAAGTGCCCCGAAAACGCTCAAGCAGGCCGGTCTTGGACATCGTCCCCTGCAGAAAGCACGGATAACCGACCCTTGACGAGACGATCTCGTAGAGAGCCTTCATAGACGAATTGCTGGTACAGAGCACAAAGGCACGGCCCTGCGTCGAGTGCAGGATATTGACGATCTCAGCCGCGGCCATCTGTGTGAACTCAGGCGAACGCGGGTCGGGCATCGCCTTTGGCAAATAGACGATCGCCTGGCTCTGATAGTCGAATGAAGATGGAGCAACGAGCGTATTTGTCGTGCCCGCCGACAGGCCGAGGCGGTTGCGGATAAAGCTGAATCCGCCGTTCGTCGAGAGCGTCGCCGATGTCAGAACGCACGTCTCGACCTTGTCGAATAATTTGTCCTGAAGCAGCGACGAAACGTCAACCGGTGATGCCTGCAGAAAAACTCCCCGGCCGCGGCGTTCGAGCCAATAGACATAGTTGGCGTCCGCTTGCTTGATGATAAACTCGAGGTCAAATCGTCCCTGACGAATGCGGCGCACCAGGCTGTCAGCTTCGGGTAATTTCTCGGAAAATACATCTACATCGTTTTCGAGCCGTGAAAGGGCGTCATCGAGAGCGTGATACGCTTCGCCGTGCGATGACGGCACCGGTTTGCCATCGCGTCCGCGAATGGCAAAAGTGTCCGGCAATAGCGGAAATCGGCCGTCGCCGCCGCGTCCCTGCGTGAAGCGAGCCCAAAACTGTTCGGCAAGCCCCACGACCTTACCTGCTGCCTTAGTGATTCCCGCGATAGCGATCGCATCGGCTATCGGGAGATTTGTAGCGTCACGAGCAACCTCGTCAAACTGATAATTTGAGGTCTGAAAACCGAAATAGTCGGCGGCGATATCCTCGATCAGATGTGCCTCGTCAAATATGACCGCGCCATAGTCGGGCAAGACCTTGCCAAACTGATTGCCGCGAACATTGAGATCCGCGAAAAACAGATGATGATTGACGATCACGATATCGGCGGACTCGGCCCGACTGCGCATTCGCGTAATAAAACACGGCTCAAAATCGGGGCACTTTTGACCGATGCAAGTCTCGCTCTTGGCATTTACGCGGCTCCAAAACGACAAATTTTCGGGTAGATATGTCAGTTCGGCACGGTCGCCCGTCTGTGTCTCACGGGACCATTCGCGAACCTGCGCGAAATGATCGACCTCATCGATGCCGTCGAGGATCGGTTGATCGTCGGACTTGTTAATGCGATATAAACAGGCGTAATTCGAGCGGCCCTTCATATAGGCTGCGGTGAATTTTGTCGGTAGTATCTTTTGCAGAAAAGGGATGTCCTTTTCCATCAACTGCTCTTGTAGGTTTTTGGTGCCGGTCGAGATGATGATCCGGCGATTATGCTTGATCGACGCCGCAATTGCAGGAATCAGGTAGGCCAGGGTCTTGCCGGTCCCGGTGCCGGCCTCGACGATGAGATGCTTTTTGTCCTCGAATGCCGTCGCGATCGCTGCGGCCATACGCACCTGACCCTCGCGGTATTCATATTTATCGTGAAACTGCGAGATCAGGCCATCGGCCCCAAAGATCTTGTCGTCCGGTGTTTGCGTCATAGAACAGTTTGGCGACAGGATCAATTTGTTGACTTAAAGCCGTTTAACTGCTAAAAAAGGAGTTTGCTCCGAAAATTGTCCCTGTTGAATAGATATTAGTGGTTTCCGGCGCGTTTTTCGATCTGCGGAGTCATTTTGATCCACCTGCCGAGCGTATTTTTACCAGATGATCCAACATAATCGTACTGAATCGTTCCGAAAAGGAATTGCGCCGCTGTTTGCCATAGCAGCACTTACTTTTGCACTCTCGACGCCATTTTTATTTGGCACAAGTGCGTCAAAGGGCTTAATCGCCCGCACCGAGAGCCACGACGCCGAACTGCCTAATTACGACATCCGGACCGACAAAGGTGCGGTGGAGAAGCTTTTGGCTTTTCGCTTGAACTCGGGGCGTTCGGCGGCG
Organism: Chloracidobacterium sp.; assembly: GCA_016720705.1. Lineage (NCBI taxonomy): Bacteria > Pseudomonadati > Acidobacteriota > Blastocatellia > Chloracidobacteriales > Chloracidobacteriaceae > Chloracidobacterium > Chloracidobacterium sp. Next base: position 670,197 of record JADKKB010000007.1, read on the forward strand.
GACACCGCAGACGTCCGCGACGATTTTGCAACCGGCGAAAAACGTCTCCGACGCTCGATACCGACGCTGAAGGTGGAGTACAACGACGATATACGGATCCCGGAAGTGATCGGCACCGACACGGCATCAGTACGCGCATTCTTGACACCGGCCTCGGCCGAAAAGCGTCCGGACGCATTAAAGCGGTTTCTGTCGGCAAACTCCTCGCTGACCGGCGTAGCTGAGAGTGAGATCGCGAGCCTCAAGACAACGGCCGACTACGTCAATCCCAATGGTGATCTCGCCTTTGCTCAACTCGAACAGCGGATCGGCGGCATTCCGGTCTTTAGAGGCGAGGTCAAGGCCGGATTTACCCGCCGCGGTGAGATCGTGCGGGTCATCAACAACCTTGCTCCGGGCATCAACCAAAGCACGGTTTCATCAGATTTTGCTTTGCCGCTCGATGCGGTGCGTTCGGCGGCGGCACATATTTCGATCGACGCAGCCCGTCTCGACCTATCGCCGAATACGGCTGAGTCAAACGATCTCAAGGCCACGTACGGCATCGGCGATTCAGCCACAACGGCGGAAAAAATGTACTTTCCGACCGAACCGGGAGTCGTAACTCCCGCGTGGCGAGTGTTGATATGGCAGCCGGTCAATGCGTTTTACGTGATCGTGGACGCGGCGACGGGCACGATGCTCTGGCGAAAAAACATCACCGAGGACCAGTCGCAATCGGCGACCTACAGCGTTTACACCAATCCGAACGCGATGATCAACGTCGCGGAAAACCCGTTTCCCCTGACGCCCGGCCCGATCTCGCCGAATGGCGTTCAGGGCTCCGCGATCGGGCGGTCAACCATCACGAGGATCGGCAACGAGGCTCCGTACGGCTTTAATACTCTCGGTTGGCTCACCGACGGCGTGAATATCACAGACGGCAATGCTGTACAGGCGGGACTCGATCGCGACGGCGTTGACGGCGTGGATGCATCGAGCGAGGCGGTCGGTACCGGACGGACATTTTCGTTTGCCTACGCTCCGCTCAATCCGAATACGAACAGCGGCGACGCTCCGATACCGGCAACGCAAACGTATCCGGGCAGCACATTTCAGCAAGGCACGACCACACAACTTTTCTACATCTGTAACTGGTATCACGACGAGCTTTACCGGCTTGGATTCACGGAACAGGCTCTAAATTTTCAAAACAGCAACTTTGGCAGGGGCGGCAGCGAAAACGACCGCGTACGCGGCGAAGGCCAGGACTCGTCCGGCACCAATAACGCTAATTTTTCGACACCGGCCGATGGCTCCCGACCGCGTATGCAGATGTATATCTGGACCGGCCCGAATCCGGACATTGACGGCAACGTCGATGCCGATGTCGTGATCCACGAACACACGCACGGGCTCTCGAACCGCCTGCACGGCAACGGCAGCGGGCTGTCTATTAATATGTCGCGCGGAATGGGCGAGGGCTGGTCTGATTTCTACGGCCACGCACTTTTGTCTGAGCCCGGCGACCCGATCAACGGGATCTATACGACAGGTAGCTATGACACGTATTTAGGTGGCGGCACGACCACAAACTATTACTACGGCATCCGCCGCTTTCCCAAGGCGGTCAAGGCGTTCACCGGCGGGCCGGGCAATCTGCCGCACAATCCGCTGACCTTTGCCGATGCCGACGCTTCGCAGATGAACCTCAGTGACGGAGCATATCCGCGCGGGCCGTATGGCTCGTCGACCGCCGACGCCGTTCACAATCTCGGCGAGATCTGGAGCAGTGCGCTTTGGGAAATTCGCGGCCGGATGGTCACCCGTTTGGGCTGGGAGATCGGCAACCGCAAGGTACTCCAAATTGTCACCGACGGAATGAAGCTTGCCCCATTGTCACCGACATTCTTGACCGAGCGTGACGCGATTCTTGCGGCGGCACAGGCCAGCTCACTGGCGCCGGAGGCGGCCGCCGATGTCGCTGACGTCTGGGCAGGATTTGCGATCCGCGGAATGGGTAGTGGAGCGAAGATACAGAATTCGGGCAGCGGCGCAGGTGATACGCGTGTGACCGAATCATTCGAACTGCCGAACCTGACACAGTCGCCGGGCTTAACGGTCGCGGACCCTTCGGGCAATGCGAACGGCTATCCCGATCCGGGCGAAACAGTCAGTTTGAATATTCCGATCACGAACGCTACGGGCGCAACCGCTAACGGAGTTTCGGTCCAACTGGTCGGTGGCGGCTCGGCGGATTACGGAACGATCGCCAGCGGCTCGACCGTCACCCAGGCCGTCAGTTACACCGTCCCTGCGGGCACGCCGTGCGGCTCGGCACTGTCGTTGACATTAAACGTCAGCAGCAGCATCGGCCCCTTCAGCGTTATTAGGCAGATCATCGTCGGGCAGCCGATCGCGACATTTACCGAAAACTTTGACGGCGTAGTCGTACCGAGTGTTCCGGCGGGATGGGCTTCGACGGTACTGCAGAGCGGCATCGCTTTTGCCACGACGACAGTCTCACCTGACTCAGGTACGACGGCAGCATTTGCACTCGACCCGGAAACAGTCGGCGGCGGCACAGATCTGACGTCGCTACCGGTCGCGATCACATCGCCGGCGGCAACCGTGTCGTTCCGACATCGGTTTGATACTGAGGGTGGATGGGATGGCGGTTCGCTCGAGATCAGTATCGGCGGTGCAGGTTTTCAAGAGTTTATTGGTGCAGGCGGATCATTTATCCAAAACGGATATAACGGCACACTCGGCAATGGCACCAACAATCCGCTCGCGAACCGCGCGGCGTGGAGCGGTTCGTCGAACGGATACATCACGACGACCGCACTGCTGCCGCCAGTGGCGGCCGGCCAGAATGTCCAATTTCGCTGGCGATTCGGAGCGGATAACAATACCGGTGGGCTCGGCTGGTGGATCGACACGGTTCAGGTCAGCGGCAACTACGGTTGCAGCGTTATCGACAATTTCGCACGGCCGAGAGCCGATTTTGATGGTGATGGACGATCGGACGTGTCGGTTTTCAGGCCGGCGGACGGAAATTGGTACTTGAATCGGTCTCAGCAAGGATTTACGGCGGTGAATTTCGGGCTGGCGTCCGACATTCCGACACCGGGCGATTTTGACGGTGACGGCAAGGCAGACATCGCGGTCTGGCGCCCTTCGACCGGGGTTTGGTATCGTCTCAACAGCAGCAACGGACAGTTTTTTGCATACACTTACGGCAGCAGCGGCGACATTCCGCAAGCGGGCGACTTTGACGGCGACGGCAAGGACGACCTTGCACTTTGGCGGCCGTCCACTGGAGTCTGGTACTGGATCGCGAGTTCGAACGGAACATCGAACGCCTATCAATTCGGGCTCCCGGACGATAAACCGGTTGCCGGCGACTATGACGGCGATCACAAGGACGATATAGCGGTTTGGCGGCCTTCGACCGGTGTGTGGTATCGGCTGAATAGCGGAAACGGACAGTTTTTCATAATGGCATTCGGACTATCGGATGACTTAGCAACGCCCGCCGATTACGACGGCGACGGGAAACAAGACATCGCGGTTTTCAGGCCGTCGAGCGGCGTCTGGTATCGGCTCAATAGTTCCAATGGCCAGTTTGCCGCATTGGCGTTCGGGCTCAGTGGCGACGTTCCTGCTCCCGGCGATTTTGACGGTGACGGCAAGGATGATCAGGCTGTATATCGATCCGGCACGTGGTATATGAATCAATCTTCGAGCGGAGTCACCGCCATCGCGTTCGGCCTGGCCCAAGACACGCCGGTCCTGAGAGCATATCTGCCGTGAGCGAAAAATCGACGATCCTCGGTCATATTGACTTCTATCGTTAATAGGCATCCGAAACCTTCGGAGTTGGGCCGATACGCTGGAAAGTGTTCCAATGCGTATCGGCTCAACGGACATTCGTATAGGAATTTACGGAACGGACATTTTTCTCTTGTATTTTTGACCTTTTCTGGTATATCATTACGACAATTTCGTGAGACCCTAATTCAAATCGTTTTAAGCTCTTGGGCGTCGAACCGTGTCGACACCCATATCTGGTTCATTTTGTGCCTTGCACGTTTGATCGAAATGAGAGCTTTGTAGCTTTCTATTTACCACGACTCAGGAGGATTCGAATATGTTTGGACGATCAAAGGCTGATACTCGATTGAGTGTACTTGCCTGCTTGTTCGTATTGGGACTGATCACAGCGGTGATCGTTGTTCCCTTTAAGTTTGGTACGGAGGCGGCGGGCCAGAAAGGCCTGTTTTTACGCACTTCGACCGCCGATGACGGACTGCCCAAAATGTGGGATATCCGTGAAAATAAGACCATTGAAACGGAAGACGCTCTGCTCAAATTCCGTCAAACGATCGGCAAGGATTCAAGTTCCGTCGCCAACGTTCGCGATGCTTTTGCTCGCGGCGAAGAGGCGTTCAAACAGAATCATCCGGACGCTAAGGTCGAGTACAATACCGACATCCGCACACCGGAAGTAATGGCACCTGATGTTGCAAAGCAGCCGGTCGAATGGCTTTCAGGCCCGTCAGGATTAAAGCGCTCCGAGATCCTTCGTGGATTTATTCGCGAAAATCAGAACCTGATCGGTGTAAATGATCAACAGATCAACGGCCTCAAGGTAACGGCGGACTACACCAACCCCGATGGCAACATCTCGTATGCTCACCTTGAGCAGGAGATCAATGGCATCCCGGTTTTCCGTGGCGAAGTCAAAGCAGGATTTACCAAGAGCGGCCAGATCATCCGTGTGATCAACAATCTGGCTCCGGGCCTCGAGTATGAGTCGCTTTCGAACTCATTCGGCGACCCCGTTCAGGCAGTTCGCAAGGCTGCCGGTCACATTAATCACGCGATCGTCCCGGCGGACGTTGCCCGCAACGAAGCCGTTTCGAACGACCTCAAGGTCACCTTCGGCGAAGGCGACTGGGCAACAACTGCTGAAAAAATGTACTTCCCGACGGAGCCCGGCGTTGCCGTGCCGTCGTGGAGAGTCCTGATCTGGGAACCGGTTCGTGCTTACTACGTCATCGTTGACGCCAACACGAATGTCGTCCTCTGGCACAAGAACATCTCGGATGATCAGACCCAGTCGGCAACCTATCAAATCTATGGCAACACTAGTGCTCACAACGACATCGCTGATGACCCGGCACCGCTTAGCCCCGGTCCGACCGATCCCGGACTCGGCACACAGGGAGCATTGATCACGCGCTCTAACCGCACGCTCGTCGGAAACGAAGGCTTGCTTTCGTTCAACAACAACGGCTGGATCACCGACGGTGCCAATATCACTGACGGCAACGCTACCGAAGCAGGCCTTGACCGTGACGGCACGAATGGCGTCGATGCACCAATGGCAGGCGACACGGCTTGCCCGGGTGCGGGATGCCGCATCTTTAGCTCGACTTGGAATCCTCCTCCCGGAAGCCCGGCACCGGGTGACGATCCGCTGACGCCTCAGGCACAGCGTGGTGCAGTGATTCAGATGTTCTACATTATGAACCGCTACCACGATGAACTATATCGTCGTGGCTTTACCGAAGCTGCCCGCAACTTCCAGACTGACAACTTCGGTCGCGGCGGCACAGGCAACGACCGCGTTTCGTCAGAAGGCCAGGATTCGTCGGGTACGAACAATGCTAACTTTGCAACACCTGCGGACGGTGGACGCGGACGTATGCAGATGTTTTTGTGGACCGGCCCGACCCCGGATAGAGATGGTACGCCCGATGCGGGCATCGTGATCCACGAAGTTACGCACGGAACGTCGAACCGCTTGCACGGAAACGGCAGCGGACTCGGCAACCAGGGCGGAATGATGGGCGAAGGCTGGGGCGACTGGTATGCCAGCACTATGATGGCCGAACCGACCGACCCGATCAATGGCATCTATTCGATGGGCGGTTACGCGACATATCTCTTATCGCCTACATTTACGTCGAATTACTACTTTGGAATTCGTCGGTTCCCGACCGCAGTGATCGCATTCACCGGCGGCCCACAGAATAAGCCGCATAACCCGTTGACCTTTGGTCACATTAATTCAAACTGCGACACGACTCTCGGAACCACCACAACTGCAGTTTCAAGTGCATATCCGCGTAATCCGGCAATCGCAACCTCGGGCAGCTGCTCACAGGTTCACAACGCCGGCGAGATCTGGAAGAGTGCATTGTGGGAAGTTCGTTCGTTGATGGTCACACGTCTAGGCTTCACGCCCGGTACGGAACGTGCCCTTCAAGTCGTAACGGACGGAATGAAACTTTCTCCGCTTAACCCAATGATGCTTCAGGAACGTGATGCTATCCTCGCCGCTGCTGCCGCTCTGCCGGTTGCTCCGGAAGCAGGTGCAGACGTTTCGGACGTATGGGAAGGCTTCCGCCGACGCGGATTTGGTTTCTCGGCCAGCACGCAGTCATCGACAGCTGTCACCGAGGCATTTGACCTGCCGAACGCGGTACTCACTGATCCGTTTACGGTAAGTGATTCCACTGGTAACAACAACGGCGTTCCCGAGCCGGGCGAAAACGTCCTGCTTAACATCGCCGTTACCAACAACACCGGTATTACGGTAAACAATGTTACGGTCAGCGTAGATGGCGGAACCCCGGTCAATTACGGCAATGTCGCTCAAGCGGCAGTCGTTACCAATGCCCATCCGTTCGCAATTCCGGGCGTGGCGGCTTGCGGTAGCACACAGAGCGTTTCGATCGTTGTCGCCAGTTCGATCGGTTCCCAGCCTGCGGCGATCCGCAGCTTTGTACTCGGAACTCCGAATGGAACTGTCGAAAACTTTGACGCTGTGGTCGCTCCGGCTCTACCTGCCGGATGGACAACAACTCAGGATTCAGGAACCCTCATCAATTGGGTCACGACGGCAAGCGGACCGAGCTCAGCTCCTAACTCGGCTTTTGCCAACGATCCTTCAGGGGTTAATATGTCGTCGCTGGTAAGCCCGGTTGTACCTATTACATCCGCGGCTGCTCAGGTCAAATTCAAGAACAAATACGTCACCGAATCAACGTTTGACGGAGCCGTTCTTGAGATCAAGATCGGTGCCGGTGCGTTCGCCGATATCGTGACCGCAGGCGGATCATTCGTTAGCGGCGGTTACAATGCGACGATCTCCACCAGCTTCTCAAATCCGCTCGGCGGCCGACAGGCTTGGTCGGGCACTTCGACTGGTGGCTATATCGACACGGTGGCCAATCTACCGGCGGCGGCAAACGGCCAGAGCATCCAGCTCAGATGGCGTATGGCGTCGGATTCGTCGGTTGCTTCAACCGGTATAAACGTTGATGACGTCCAGATCGTCAGCAGCTTCACCTGTGCTGCCGCGGTGCCGAGATCACGTGCTGACTTTGACGGCGACGGCAAAACAGATGTTTCCGTATATCGTCCGAGCGAAGGCAACTGGTACATCAATGGATCGACGGCTGGTTTCAGCGTCATCAATTGGGGTAACAGCACGGATGTCACGATCCCCGGCGATTACGACGGTGACGGCAAGGCTGACGAAGCCGTGTTCCGTGCGAATGCTGATCCGGCTCAAAGCGACTACTTGATCCTTAAGAGCAACGGATTTGTATTCCAGGGCACCGCATGGGGCGTCCCGGGCGACATTCCGATCTCGGGTGACTATGATGGCGACGGTAAGGCCGATATGTCGATATTCCGTCCATCGACCGGCACTTGGTATGTCCTGAACAGTGGTAACGGTTCAAACACCGTCGAACCCTTCGGCTCGACCGGTGACGTTCCGATGGCGTTCGACCTCGAGGCTGACGGCAAGACCAATTTGGCCGTCTATCGCCCGACAGACAATACCTGGTACATCGCACGCAATACCGGCACACCGGCAACAAACTTTGATGCCTATCCGTTCGGCCAGACCGGCGACCTTTTGGTTCCGGCTGACTATGACGGTGACAACAAGGATGATGTCGCGGTATTCCGTCCGTCTAACGGCACCTGGTACATTCGTAAGAGTTCGGATGGTTCGTCCACCTTCACGGCATTCGGCCAGGCTGGTGACGTCCCCGTTCCCGGCGACTACGATGGCGACTCTAAGGACGATGTAGCTGTTTACCGTGCGGGTACGTGGTATGTCAATCAATCGACGGCTGGATATTTCCAGACGGCGTTCGGATTGGCAAGCGACGTTCCGCTTCCGACCCGTTACATTCCGGGCGGCACTGCCGCACCGCCTGCGTCGACGACCGTGAGCTATACGGGACCGGTGGTTCCAATTCCTGACTCCAATGCGGCGGGTGTCGATATAGTTGTTCCGGTTTCCGGTGTAGGTAATATCAGCGATCTCAACTTCTCGTTCGACGGGACAGTTGCAGACCCGACGCCGGGATCAACTACGGTTGGCCTCGACCACTCGTGGGTCGGTGACGTGATCGTCAAGTTGACGTCGCCGGGCGGCACTACCGTGGCGATCTTTGATCGACCGGGTGTTCCGGCATCGACGTTTGGTTGCAGCAACAACAATCTGTTCCAGTTGACGCTTAATGACGACGGCGGATTGCCGTCTATCGAGACAGCGGCCAATCCGGGACCGACGTGCACCACGGGATTGGGATTCCCGACCGGAAACTTCTCACCGAATAATCCGATGGGTGCGTTTGACGGTCAGAATGCCAACGGCAACTGGACGATCAATGTCAGCGATAACGGCGGTGGAGACACCGGAAGTGTCCGTGCGTTTTCGATGATATTCAACTCGGGCAACTAGAAAACTCATACGGGCCGATCATAGGCTCGTACGAAATAGGACTAAGGGCTTGGTTAAACGAAAGTTTGGCCAAGCCCTTTTTAATTTGCGGCGAGCAGCACAATTTCGTTGACTTTCACGCGGTCGGTATCTATCGTTAAAGATATCCCTTTCGTTCGACTATCCGACCGCCGGATGCGTCAAAATGTAGTTGCATTTCGCTAGTAGTACACTGAGTTCGAATAGAATGAAAAAGCCGGCCATAGATTTTCGATATAAGCTGATCGCGGTGTTCGCGGCAGTCGTTTTAGGAGTTTTCGGGATCGGCCGCTTTGGGGCTGACGATTCGTTAGTTTCCGCATCGGCGTCGGGGCCGACGCCCTCAAATACCAATGCACCGTCCGAGAGCAACTGCACCGCCTGCCACACGTCGTTCCCGCTTAACAGCGGCGAAGGTACGGTGGCGATAACCGGTTTGCCGGCACGTTGGACGCCGGGCCAGCAAATATCGCTGACGATAACCACAAGTCAGGCCGACGGCGTTATTTACGGATACCAGATGACGGCACTGGACTCTCAAGGCAAGCGTGCCGGCACGCTGACGTTGCCGGCCTCAAGCCCGCAACAGTCTCAACTCGTCACCGGCATTGTCGGCGGCGAAAGCCGGCAATACGCCGAACATACGATCGACGGCATCCTGCCGACCGTATTTGGCTCGAAATCGTGGACGGTCAATTGGACCGCTCCGGCTCAACCGATCGGTCCGGTGACCTTTTATGCTGCCGGTAACGCATCAAACAGTGACGGCTCGACGGCGGGCGACTACATCTACACAAATAGTGCTACGAGTTCATCGGGCGGTTCGCCATTCGACTTTGACGGTGACGGCAAGACCGACATCTCGATCTTTCGTCCGAGCGTCGGTGAATGGTGGTATCTGCGATCGTCGAACGGCGGCAACGGAGCTCTCCAGTTCGGTACCGCTACCGACAAACTCGTCCCGGCGGATTTTACGGGCGACGGTAAGACTGACGTTGCATTCTGGCGGCCGTCGACCGGACAATGGTTCATTCTGCGGTCCGAAGATCTATCGTTTTTCGCCTTCCCGTTCGGATCCAGCGGCGATATCCCGGCACCCGCCGACTATGATGGTGACGGCAAGGCGGACGCGGCAGTATTTCGGCCTTCGACCCAGACGTGGTACATCAGCAAATCGACCGGCGGGACCGATATCGTTGCATTCGGCGCCGCCAATGACAAACCGGCGGTTGCCGATTTTGACGGTGACCGTAAGGCAGATATCGCAGTCTTTCGTGCAAGCGGTGCAAACGGAGCCGAATGGTGGATCAGACGCAGCTCAGACCTTGCGGTGTTTGCGACCCAATTCGGCAATTCGACGGACAAGGCAGTCCAGGGCGACTACACCGGCGACGGCAAAGCCGATGTCGCATTCTGGCGTCCGTCAAGCGGTATCTGGTATGTACTTCGGAGCGAAGACCTTTCGTTTTTTGCCTTCCCTTTCGGAGCTAACGGCGATGTACCCGTCACGGGTGACTATGACGGCGACGGCAAGATCGACTCGGCTGTTTTCCGGCCGGCAAATTCCACCTGGTATGCCAATCGATCGACGGCGGGCGTTTTGATCCAACAGTTTGGCCAGAGCGGCGACTTACCTTTGCCAAACGTGTTCGTGCCGTAACGGTCAGCATCGCGTGATCAGCAAAAAGCCCGCTTGGACCATTTAGGCCAAGCGGGCTTTTTTTGGAGGAAACGTTTGACCAAAGACCTTTTACGGCTTGATCGGCATTGCCGGATTAGATTCCGGTCGGGCCAGAGCCGGCGACTGGAAGACGATCGGCTGCGGGGTTTCGACTACCGGTGTCGAGTTCGACGGCGGATTGCCCATCGGAACCGGTTGCAGGATCGGGGACGGACGCGATGCACCACCGTTCTGAACGCCGGCCGCATAGTCCGGACGCGTGATCCGCGGGGTGATAAAGAAAAGGATCTCGTTCGTATTGCGTTGAACGCCCTTTCGCTTGAATAGATTGCCAAGCAGCGGGATGCGTGAAAGGCCCGGCGTGCGGTCCTGACTCTCGCGTTCATCGTCGAAGAGAACTCCGCCGACGACCGTCGTTCCGCCATCCGGCACGGTAACCTGAGTCTGCATACTCTGCGTATTGATCGCCGGATTGGCTCCGCCCACAACGGTTGCGGTCGAGCTGTTTTCCGCCGTCACATTAAGGATGACGGTACCGACATCGGTGATCTGCGGCGTGATCGCCAGTCTTAGCGGAACGTCAACATAGGTCGTCGTTGCGACAACTGCACCACCGGCACCCGTTCCGGGCTGGATGGTCGTTACCGGGATCTTCGTTCCGCTCTTGATCTCGGCGGGACGATTGTTAAGCGTTGTGACACGCGGCGTGGCAATGACCTTGGCCTGGCCTTTCTGTTCACCGGCCGAGATAAGGGCACTAAGCTGTGCGGTTCCAAAGATACCGGTGGTCAGGCCGATCGCGGTATTGGCGATCTTCGAGAACATATCGTTATTGACCGACGGGATTGGCAGGCTGCCCGGGATCGGAAGAGTCGTTGTGGCACCGGGCAACGTGCCGCCGGTCGCTCCACTGCCGCGTTGGCCAATGACCAAACCGGCAAGCTGGACGCCGATGTCTCGGCTGAAGTTACGCGAAGCGACGACGATGCGGGCTTCGATCTCGACCTGCGGTTCCGGCTGATCAAGATATGCAACCAACTGACGGATAGCATCGATATTCTGTTTGACGTCGGTGATGATCAGCGTGTTGCTGCGGCCATCCACCTCGACGGTGCCGCGACGCGACAAACGTTTTTTGATGATGCCCATAATTCCCTGATCGGATCCGCCGCCGGCCGCTGCTCCCGCACCGCTTCCGCCGCCGCTCGACGCTCCGCCGCCACCACCGCCACCCGACGACGTTCCCGTCGACAACTGGCCGGCACTGCCGGAATCGCCGCTCAGCGTGCCTGTGGCACGTGCATAGTTGAGCCGGAGAAATTCTGTATACAGAGGTGAACCGTCAAGCGCATTATTGTTGCGTGCCTGGATCAGATCGCCCTCGGTCGCGAGCGTCTTGGCATCTGCGACACGCAGGATGTTTCCATTTACCTGCACGCCCAGCGACTGCGATTGTAGGACCGAGTCGAGCGCGATGTTCCAGGGAACGTCGCTGACCTTGACCGTTACCGGTACCGCCGCAACCGATTTGTCGATGACAAAGTTAATGGCGTACTGGTCGGTGATATAGCTAAGGATGTCGCGAACGTCGGCGTTCACCACGTTAAGATTGATCGGTTCGCCGCGAAATCCTGGCTCGCCGTACATCTTGCCTTGTGACTGCGGCTCGACACGTTGTGCGAGAGCCGATATAGCCACGACGGCGACTAAGAGCATTGCAATGGCGGCCTGTTTTACCACCGTGCTGATGTTTGATCGAGAATTCATGTTTCCTCCGTTTGCAGTAGAGCGGTTTGATGATCAGACCACTCGTTCAAATAGAACTTGTTAGTGAGGCAGACCCGTTTCCCGGACGCTGCCGCGGGATAATCTATTTTTTGTTCTTAGCGACCTTTATCGGTCGTTTTGTGTCTTTTTTGGTCTTGCCCTTGTCGGTTTCGGCGGGCTGATTATTCATTTCGTCGAGCGGTGACATCACCGGCGCCGGGCCGACGGGTGTAACACCGTTTGCCGCAGGCGGATTTGCTGCCGTTTGGACCGGACGTTCCGAACTACCCTGAGCCGGCGCGGTGCCTTCGACCTGGGACTTCATCGAATACTGTTGAAGCGGCTTGTTTTCGACCGAGGCGACAAACTTGTTGGGTGCCGTTTTGGTCACTTTGCGAAATACGAGCCGATTTTCTTCGACCGCGACGAGTTGGCCATCAAAGAATTTCTCGCCGGGGTAGATCGTGTAAGAGAGCTTGATCGGTGTCGCCTCGACCATCGCCGCATAGCCGCGTGGGGTCTTAAAGATACCGGTTACAGCCATTTCGTTCAGCGTCAGGACGCTCGTCACTTTTGGTAGCGTGGCTCCGCTGGCTGCGGCAGCCTCGCGTTGACGCTTAAAGTACTCGATGCGTGCCTCGATCGACGGCGGGGCATAGGAGAAAGGCTGTGCTGCCGCCTTGCCGGTCTTGCCGGTGCTGCCCGCAGGGGCCTGCGTCTTCTGCTTCATATAACCGGGCTTGACGAAGGGATCGCGTTGAGCGTTCGCCTCGGAAAAGCTTCCGGCGATGAGCAAGGATCCGACGACGGCTGTGCCGAAGCTGAGCATTTTTAGCGTTTTAGATAGATTGATCATGGCTTTTGTCTCTCTGGGATACTATTTCCCTGTAAAATCGGTGGGTTATTTGGCTACTGGTGCCGGCGGAACTGCGACGGGTGCGGGTGCAGGTGCTCCGGGAGTTCCGGGGACGCCCGGTTTCGAATTGAGCGGCTTACCGTTCAGATCGGTCGGGGCAGCGTAAAATGCCGTCAGCAGGAACTGGGCATGAAGCGTCTTTTCGGAACTCTGCTTGTCGAGTTGGTTGAGTTTGAAATCAGAGATCGAAACGATTCGCGGTAGCTTGGCCATACTTTCAAAGAAGGACCGAAGATTGGTGAAATTGCTGTCCACCTCGATCTCGACCGGCTTGGCCATTATCGAATCCTGCTGCGTATCTTCACGCGGCGAGAATCGCATAACGATCATACGGCTTCCGTTGGCAGTGTCTTGCAGGCCCTGCAGCACGTTGGTGATCTCACGCTGTTCCGGTAGCAAAACTTTCAGCTCGTCGTACTCTTCGGCCTTACTGGCATAAAGAGCTCGAAACTCGTTGATCCGCTGGGTCGCGACGCGGGCCGTCTCGTTCTTGGCCTGCAATTCGGCGATCTGGTCATTGAGGGCTGCGATCTCGACACGGGTCTCGCTGGTGACAAAGTACCAGACGCCCGAGTAGACCATCGCGGCCACGCCAACCAACAGCATCAGCTGGAAGTACCATTGTAGGTTTTTAATTTTGTCTAACATCGTGTTTTCCTTCTTTCTCGTAAGATCGATCGGTGATCGTCGATTCTATGCTGAAACTAATTCTTGGCGACCTGAACAGGTGCCGTAGCCGCTCCCGGTTGCTGGGCAGAGGCAGTCGTCGGGGCAGTTCCCGGTGCTCCGGGAGCCTTCGACGGCGTGTAAGCGCACTTGATCGTAAAATTCACGATCTGTACTTTGGGAGTTTCGCCCTGAGCGTTGGCAGTCTGAGGTGCGTTATTATTGGCGATCTCGGCTCGGGTCGTTTCGATATTGAGGTTCGAAAAGAGTCCGTTCGAAAATTCGAGGCTGCGGCCAAACTGCGTGACCTGCGACTCATCAGGCGAATTGCCCTTAAATGTCAGCTGGTCGCCGGTTTGCTCGACGCTCTCCAGATATAGGCCCGGAACCATCGCGACGCGTTCACGCATTGCGTCCAGCACGGCACTCGGGCCGGCCTGTGACGAACGCAGTCTCTTGATCGCTTCGATCCTGGTGTCGATATTCTGGATCTTGGCCTCAAGCTCTTTCTGCTCATTCATCACTACTTCGAGTTCGGCAGCGATCTGCTTTTGCTCTTCGAGTTTATGCTGAGCCTCGGTGCGGGCCATTTGCGTACTGATCACGTCCCATCCGATGAGTGCCGTTAGCAAAACACCGACGACAAGCGCCATCAGGAGAATACGAGACGAGGCACTGGCGATCTTGCGGTCGACCGCGACGACAGCACCGCCCTGTCTCTCTGTGACTGAATTTAGTAGATTGATCTTGATCATTTCTATTACACTCCCCTGATCGCGAGTCCGACTGCGACGGCCATTTCGGGAACGATCTCGTTCAGATATTCGGGATCAAATTTCTTTGGGTCGACCTTGATATTACGGAATGGGTCGAGAACCTCGACCGGAAGTTCGAGTCGCTGTGACAGTTCCTGTGCAAGACCGGCAAGCTTCGAACCGCCGCCCGAGATCAGAATTTTCTGCACAATCGTGTCGTTGTCTTCGGTGGTCGCTCTATAAAAATCAAATGTCTTTTGGATCTCCATCGCGACGATCTCAGTGACGTTGTTCATCAGCGGTTCGATCGATTTTTCTTCGATACCGTCGGCAACATTATGGACGCCGCGTTTTACCGCTTCGGCCTGTTGAAAGTTGAGTCCAAGGCTCCGCTGCAGGACATCTGTAAACTGGCTGCCGCCGACCGTAATGTCACGCGTAAAGAGCGATCGCGTGCCCTTGACGATATTTACGTTCATCGTCGATGCACCGATATTAAGAAGCGTAACTACATCACTTTCGGTCGGGTTGTAGTTCGCTTCGTAGCAATTTTGCAGAGCAAAGGTGTCGACGTCGATGATCACGGGCTGTTTGCCGGCGAGTTGGATCGCCTGTTTAATATTGTCGATACGCTCGCGTTTGCAAGCGGCGATCAAAACGTGGGTCGAGTCTGCATCATTAGCCGTTACCTGGTAGTCGAGACTAACGTCGGCGAGATCGTAAGGAATATGTTCCTCAGCGTGCCAGTCGATCGACTCTTCGAGTTCCTCGCGGCTCATCGGCGGCAGAACGATATTCTTTATGATCACGGAATGTCCGCTGACACCGGTCACCACCTGGGTGGCGGTGATCTGGTGATTTGCACACACGCTCTGGATCACGTCTGAAACGGTGTTCAACTCCATTATCTGACCATCGATGATCGTGTCGCTTGGCAGATTTTCAAAGCCGAGGCCAACCAAACTTAGATTGTTTGCTTTGCCCTCAAGCTCGACCATCTTTATCGAACTCGATCCGATATCTAATCCAGCAACGCTTTTCTTTTTACCGAACAGCATTATTTTTCTTGCTCCTTTTTAGCTTTACGCCAAAATCATTTTTGTCTTAAGTTTTCAGTTGAATATCCGGATCCGGGTTTTTGGCATTTTTTGAAGATTGTTGTGCCACCTTCTGAATCAACGCGTGGTCAGGAAAATCATTTGACGGGACGTTTGTGATTGCGGTGCCAAATTCCCTCGTTTTACCGGATCTAGGCCTGTGATGTTAGCCGTGGCAGTTAGTCATTCTTAGAAAACTTTTTGCATCTGGTGGCGAAGGGTGAGCGGCATATGTCGCCGCTACAGATTTGAATTTACAGGAAAGTACCAACCGTGTCAATAGTTTTTTTACAATGTTTAACGCAAAATGATCAATTAGTGTGCAGAATGACTTTGTACGCAGGTCAGTTTGACCGATTATGCGTTATTAAATGGGGGTTAGAGTGCAGCCAGAGACCGGCAAGTTTCAATTGTAAAGATGAATATCTATGGCTCGATCAACAGTTGCCAATAGCCAACGTCGAAGCAACGATCGAATTTGCGTGCGACATTTCGAAGGTGAGCGGCCTTTTCAAATCCGCATTTTTCGTGCAGGTGGACGCACGCGTCATTTGGCAGCGAGATCGCCGCGACGGCCGACTCGAATTTGCGTTGCCGCACCTCGGATAGGAGGTGTCCGTACAGTGCAGTGCCGATCCCCATACCATCCTTGCCCGGGCGGACGTAAACTGCCGTGTTGATCGAGCCGCCAAATGCCTCGCCGCTCAGGAAGCTTTCTCCAAATGCATAACCGCCAAGGTATCCCGCAGCGTCGAATACCAGAAAGGGATAATCATCCGCCCACGCAGCCTTGAGTCTGCCCAGCATTTCGACAGCGTCGATCGGCTCAAGTTCAAACGTTGCGTGCGAGGTCGCTATATAATGGTTATAAATATAGGCGATCTGCACGGCGTCGTCCGCGGTCGCTGGTCGAACGATCATTTTTTAAGCTCCATTTTTGCGATGGATTCGAGGTGGACCTCGTCGGGTCCATCCGCGATGCGCAGCATTCGGGCGTAGATCCAAAATTGTGCAAGCGGGAAATCAGGCGATACCCCGCCGCCGCCGTGAACCTGTATCGCACGGTCGATCACCTTTAAGGCCATCTGCGGAACTGCTGCCTTGATCATTGCGATCTCACGCCTCGCGGCTTTATTGCCGACCGTATCCATCAGCCAGGCCGTTCGCAATACGAGTAGCCGAGCCTGATCGATCTCCAAACGAGCTTCGGCGATCCATTGCCGGACGACACCTTGTTCCGCAATGGACTTGCCAAACGCAATGCGTGACTTTGCACGCGCGCACATCAACTCAAGCGAACGCTCTGCAATTCCGATCAGACGCATACAGTGATGGACGCGTCCGGGGCCCAGACGGCCCTGGGCGATCTCGAAACCGCGGCCCTCGCCCAACAGAATATTCTCTTTCGGCACCCGCACATTATTAAATGTGATCTCGCTATGCCCGTTCGGCGCGTCGTCGTAACCGAACACATCGACCTGCCGCTCGACTTTCACGCCGTCCGCGTCCATCGGCACGAGGATCATCGACTGCTGCAAGTGCTTGGCCGCCGACGGGTCGGTCTTGCCCATAAAGATCGACAACTTGCATCGGGCATCGCCCGCACCGGTCGACCACCATTTGCGGCCGTTAAGAATGTATTGATCACCGTCACGGACGATGGAGGATTCGATATTGGTCGCGTCGGATGATGCGACCTCAGGCTCGGTCATCGAAAAACAAGAGCGCATCTCGCCATCGAGCAATGGCTTGAGCCAACGCTCTTTTTGCTCCGGCGTGCCGTAAAGGTGCAGAACCTCCATATTGCCGGTGTCTGGAGCGGAGCAGTTAAATACCTCCGACGCCCAAACGACGCGTCCCATTATCTCGGCCAGTGGTGCGTATTCGAGATTGGTTAAACCGGATTCCGACGGTAGAAATAGATTCCAAAGGCCAGCGTCTCTCGCCTTTAGTTTTAACTGTCCGACCAAGGCGATCGGGCTCCACCGATCACCGCTGTTTAGCTCAGTTGTATAAGCCGCCTCGTTCGGGTAAATATGGTCGTCCATAAACGCAGCAAGCCGTTCGACGAATTCGTTGGTTTTACTTGTTGAACTAAAATCCATATTTGTTTATCCCGCCACCAACGTCTTTTTCCATTGCTTGCCGACCTCGCGGCCGGTGCGGACATCGGCATAATCATTGTGCGGTTCGATGAATGAAAACCGAAATTCTTCGCCCGCGAGCGTCATCTTAAAACCGCCGCTGAAGTAGTGCCAGGGAAAGTTGATGTCCTTAACCTCGGTCAACTCCACATCAAACCCGACGCCGCTGGCAGGTGAATATTTCAGACGGCCATTCGATATCTGCAATTCGCCATACTGGCTGCCGGTCAGGCCGATCAGTCTCCAGATCGGTGTTCGCATAGACATACGCTCATTCTAGCGCCGCTTCCGCAACTTATCCTATATTAGCCCGCGATCCGAACCTAATTAGTACTGCGTCCGCATCGTATCCTATAATCGAGCGAATGGATAACCAAGAGGATGAAACGATCGCACCCCGCGACGGCCTCGACTCCGCGAAGCTGTCTGCGTACCTTCGACCTCATCTTGCACTTTCCGGCGGGCCACTGGTTGTGCGGCAGTTTCCCGGCGGAAGTTCGAATTTGACCTATCTGCTCACCGCCGGCGACGATGATTACATCTTACGACGTCCGCCTTTCGGAAATACGGTCAAAACGGCTCACGATATGCGGCGTGAGTTCGACGTTCTTTCGAAGCTTGCCGTAGTTTACGCACCGGCACCAAAGCCATTGCACTTTTGCGATGATATCGACATCATAGGTTCGGAGTTTTACCTGATGGAGCGGCGACGGGGTTTGGTTATCAGAGGAGAAATTCCCGGGACACAGCCCTTAATACACGGCGAAGACGCATTTCCGACCGGACGTGTTACTTCCACAGCGATCTGCCGCAGCTTTATCCAGAACCTTGCCGAACTCCACTCGCTCGAATATCGTGCTGCCGGCCTAGCGGATCTAGGAAAGCCTGACGGTTACAATCGCCGTCAGGTCGAAGGCTGGACAAAACGCTACTACGCCGCCAAGACGCACAAATGGCCCGATCTCGAAAAGGCGATCGTCTGGCTTAATAATAATGTCCCGCCTGAGTCGGGAGCGTCGCTCATCCATAACGATTACAAATTCGACAATGTGATGCTCGACCCAGTCGATCTGACGCGGATCACGGCCGTACTCGATTGGGAAATGGTGACGATCGGCGACCCTTTGATGGACCTCGGCACGACGCTTGGATATTGGATGTCGGCAGACACAGGTGTTGAATTGCTCAATATGCCGTTCAATCCGCTCGTGCTGATGGAAAATATTTCACGCCAAGAACTCGTCGAAATGTACGCCGAGGCGTCGGGCCGCGACGTTACGAATATTTTATTTTATTACGTCTTCGGCACATTTAAGATCGCGGTCATCGCCCAGCAGATCTACGCGAGATATGTGAAGGGCTTTGCAAAAGACGAGAGGTTTGCGGCGTTTGATAAATTTGTCGCCACCCTTGGAAGCATTGCGAATGCGTCGGTGATAAGGTCTTCGATCTGATCGGGGAAAATTATGAAAATATTGGTGACGGCCCTTGTTTTTCTATTTACTGCGACTGCTGCGGACGCCGCAACCTCGTTCATCCGCATTAATCAAGCTGGGTATCGGAGCGATGATAATAAGGTCGCCGTCGCATTTTCGAATGATCGGTTGGAAGGCCGTTTCACGGTTTGGAACGCCCGCGGTGTGACGGCAATGAGCGGCAAGATCGTTGCTGTTGAACTGCCCGATCTAGCTAGCCCATTCCGCAATTACTATCAGTTGGACTTTTCGCGGATCAAGACGCCCGGGCGGTACACGATCGAACTTCCGGACGGGTCACGTTCGGCGGCATTCACGATCGGACCGTATCCGCATTTTCAGGAAGACCTGCTGTTCTTTATGCGTCAGCAGAGGTGCGGGTACAATCCATATCTTGACAGTACTTGCCACCTCAGCGATGGGCGTTCCGTGTACGCTCCATTCCCTGACGGAACATTCGTTGACGCAGTCGGCGGATGGCACGATGCCGGCGATCAACTCAAATACCTCATCACGGCAAGCAACGCCACAGCCCGGATGATGCTCGCTTATGAACTCGAAAGGTCGAAGTTCGGCGACTCGGTCGATGCACTGGGACACGACCGGCCCAATGGGATCCCGGATATTCTCGACGAAGCGTATTGGGGACTGGTGTGGATACATAAGCTCCACGCGGCAGCAGACCTACTAATACATCAGGTCGCCGACGACCGCGATCATCGCGGATTTAAGCTTCCGGCCGAGGACAACGCCGATTACGGTTGGGGTGCAAATAGTTTTAGGCCGGCGTACTTCGCCGACGGCAAACCGCAGGGCCTCGGAAAATGGAAAAGCCGTTCGACCGGCGTCGCCAACATCGCCGGACGCTCTGCGGCGGCGATGGCGATGGCATATCGGATCTGGAAAGTTGATATAAAGAGTCCTGCGTTTGCGACAAAGTGCCTCAAGGCCGCCCGCGAGCTTTACGAAATGGGTAGACGGCAAGAGGGCTTTCAACAGGGTAATTCATTTGGAGCACCGTACCGTTATAACGAGATCACGTGGGCGGACGATATGGAGTACGCCGCGGCCGAGCTTTACAAGGCGACACGAGAACCCGGCTTTCTTGCGGATGCCAAACGCTATGCCGCTCTCGCCGGGAGCACTTCGTGGATGGAATACGAGTCATCCGATATGGGCGAGCAGATGTCGCGGCACTACGAGATGTATCCGTTTACAAACGTCGGCCATTTTGCGCTATATTCGCTCGTTGATCCTAAGACGAAACGCGAGCTCGCCGGCTATTATCGTAGCGGCATCGAACGTATCGCCGCCCGCGGGCGGCTGAACCCGTACGGTGTCGGTGTACCTTTTATCTGGTGCTCAAACAATCTTGTTGTCGCCTACGTCACTCAGGTCCATCTCTATGAACTTATGACGGGCGACCGACGTTTTCACGCGTCGATGCTGGCCCACCGCGACTGGCTGCTGGGCAACAATCCGTGGGGAACATCTATGTTCGAGGGACTGCCGGCGGGCGGTGAGTACCCCGAAGACACGCATCTGCCGACTGTCCAGATCCTGAAGAAGCAGGTCCGGGGCGGCCTGGTCGACGGGCCGATCGCTACTTCGACCTATAAAGGCCTGATCGGCCTTAAACTGACCCAGCCGGACGAATTTGCTGATTTGCAGCCGCGCGATGTCGTCTATCACGACGATGTCGGCGACTATTCGACCAATGAACCGACTATGGACGGAACCGCCGACGCGATATTGATGATGGCGATGTTCAGCGGACCGCGGACGCATAACCTCCTTCGCCAAACAGTAGTTGATCCGCGACTAAAATACGACCGCGGCGGCATTATCCGCGGCGACGCGGCGTCAAAACGAATGGCATTGGTCTTTACGGGCGACGAGTTTGCCGAAGGCGGCACAGTGGTCGCCGACGCTCTGCGTAAGCATAACGTAAAGGCTTCGTTTTTTTTGACCGGACGCTTTTACCGAACCGCGGCGAACCGCTCGATCATCAAGCGGCTTAAAATGGACGGCCACTATCTAGGGCCGCATTCTGACCGGCATCTGCTTTATGCCGATTGGAATGACCGCTCACGCACGCTTGTCACGCGCGAGCAGTTCGAGAGTGACCTGGACGACAACCTTACCGCAATGCAGAAATTCGGTATCGAGCGAAGCGCGGCTCCGTACTTTCTACCGCCTTACGAATGGTATAACCGAGAGATCGTGGAATGGGCTTCGGCAATGGGCCGCAGCATTGTAAACTTCACGCCCGGCACGCGTTCGAACGCCGACTACACGACCGACGACGATAAAAATTATATTTCGAGCGAAGCGATAATGACGCGGATAAAGGAATATGAAGCAAAGGACCCGAACGGTCTGAATGGTTTTATTCTGCTCACACACATCGGCTCAGGGCCGAAGCGTACGGACAAATTCTCGGATCATATCTACGAGTTAATAACGTGGCTGCGATCGAACGGCTACAAACCTGTTCGGATCGACCAACTTCTCGAAACGGGCAAATGATGTAAGTCGAAACACGGCAGATTTACGATCGCATCGACAGCAGGTTCAGCAGATCCACTCTTCCGATCATTGCTTGCCTCAGTGATCGCCATTCTTTATGCCTGACTAGAAGCTTTGCGAACTTTGATAAATTCGTCGCGGCTCTGGGATGTATCGCGTGCAAGGCTATACATACGGGGAAAATTTGACTGTCATCCAAATCGGATAATTGGACCGTAGGTACAATCGAACCAAAGGGGCATCGTCAGGGGGATTTATCATACTCCACTATATATCCGCTTCCGGCGGAAGCGAGAATAAATGTGTCTGCATCAGATTCGTAAACACCGAAATAAAGCTTTGGCCGCTTTCCGTCTGTCATTCTGATAAAACATGATAGCGGAGCCTCGATCTTTTCACGATGAGCAACTGTAAAACTGCCTTTGGCCGAGCCGTTGAAAACGACGAGCATAAGATTCTGGTCATCCTTGCGGGACTCGGCATCTTCGGTCGTCGCAAACACTGGTTTGCCTGAGCGTGTCAGTAGCAGAGCAAAATCCTGAATCCTGTCACGGTTAAAATCCCCTGTCAGGTAATAAGGCTTAAAACTTTTCCCAAAGTAATCACGCATTTCGACCAGTGTCTTGTCATCGATCGCATACTCCTGCAAAAACCCTTCCCCGTCGTGTGTCGCTAGATAGTTCTGCAACTCAGCAGCATGTTTAGGTCGCAGGTCATCAACCGACTTTTGGCCCAAAACAGAGGAGCCCAGCAGCATGATTATTAGAATTATCACCTTCATTATTTGTTACGTTCCGGTCCTCTCACGCCAGCTTTGCGTTGGACCGCCCTCATCTCGTCGTTCCATCGTTATTGCCCCCGGTGCCGGGCAGATAAGGTAACAGAGATTGCAGCCGACGCATTCCTTCTCGATAACGCGCGGATAGCGTAGGCCGTTCGATTCGACGAACTCAAATGATTGATGGGCACCGTCCTCGCAAGCTACGTAGCAGAGATTGCAGCGGATGCAGTGCTCCTCATTGACGTGAGCTTTGACGTCGTAGTTTAGATCTAGATTTCCCCAGTCGGTGATGCGGCCTACGGATTTACCGACAATGTCGTTGACCGAGGCATATCCTTTCTCGTCGAGATAATTATTGAGCCCGTCGATCATATCTTCGACGATGCGATAGCCATAGTGCATCACCGCCGTACAGACCTGGACCGAACCCGCACCGAGCAACATAAATTCGACCGCGTCGCGCCACGTATTGATACCACCAATGCCCGAGATCGGAATATTGAATTCAGCGTCGCGGGCGAGTTCGCTGACCATATTGAGCGCGATCGGCTTGACCGCCGTCCCGCAATACCCTCCGTGGGCGGCCATTCCATTGACGTTCGGATACGGAATTAATGTGTCGATATCGACGCCCATTACGGAGTTGATGGTGTTGATAAGCGAGACGGCATCGCCGCCGCCCTTTTGAGCGGCACGTCCGGGCGGCACGATATGCGTCACATTCGGCGTGAGTTTAACGATAACCGGGATGTTCGAGACCTCTTTGACCCATTCGGTGACCATCGAGGTGTATTCCGGCACTTGTCCCATCGCGGCGCCCATTCCGCGTTCGCTCATACCGTGCGGACAGCCAAAATTAAGCTCAAACCCGTCACAGCCCGTGTCTTGAGTCCGTTTGGTGATCTCTTGCCAAGCCTCTTTTCTAGACTCGACCATCAGGCTCGCGATTACGGCGTTGTTAGGATATTTGCGCTTGCAGTCGGCCATCTCCTTGAGATTGATCTCGAGCGAACGGTCGGTGATCAGCTCAATATTGTTGAGCCCGATCAGCCGCGTCGGCCCGCTATCGAGTCCTGCCAGCCTGGACGAAACATTGGTGATCGGCTCGCCCAGAGTCTTCCAAACCGCTCCACCCCAACCGGCGTCGAACGCCCGTTCGATCATCGACCCCATATTAGTCGGCGGTGCCGAAGCGAGCCAGAATGGATTAGGAGATTTGATCCCCGCAAAGTTGATTTTTAGGTCTGCCATATAAAATTTTTAGCCGCAGATAAACGCAGATGACGCAGATTAAGACAAATTATTTTTTTACGCTTTTCACTGTAAATTACTGCTCACCTACCGATTAACTTTCTTGCGCTCATTTCCAAATACCGCACGTTTGAACTCAGGCTTTGGCCCGAAATTAAGTAATAACCCCACCTCGATCTCAGTCGCTTTAAGGTAATTGAGCAATTGCGCGATATGAGCCGATTCGATAGCCCGGACGGCCTTGAGTTCGAGTATGACGATCCGGTTCACCATAAGATCTGCAGCAAAGTCTCCGACTTGTGTCCCACGAAACCAGACCGGAATAGCTATTTGCTGATTTACATCGAAACCCTTTTCCTTCAGTGCAATCGCAAGCGAGTTTTCCTAGACTGACTCAAGAAATCCATATCCTAATTCGTTATACACCTCATAAAAAGTGCCGATTATACTTTCCGTCAATTCGGAATGCTTAAATTGTTCGTTTTCCGGCATGGCTCTCACCAACGGCTCAACAAAATGCAAATTCCTATCAGCGTCATCCGCGTTTATCTGCGGCTAAAAACTCCTATGCTCCCGCAAAGGTCACTTTTTCACCGGTCAGCGACAAATGCATTCCGATCGCGGCGTGTTTGCCCATTTGGGCGGCGTCGACAGCCTCGGCACCGCCGTTGGCGCAGTCGCCTCCGGCGAAGATATTGGGGTCCGACGTTTGCATTTGTTCATTGACGACGACACGGCCCTTTTCGTCGGTTTCGACACCGGCTACGTCGCTAAAGAATGAAGCCATTTTCTGTTGGCCAATCGCCTTGATCACTTGATCGCATGCAATTTCGCTCACAAGCCCGGCGGCATCGGAAACTCGTATGGCCGTAACTCGTGTGTCACCTATAATCTCGACCGGCGAGGCTTGCCACATAAACTCAACGCCGTCTTTGCGGGCGAGTTCCATCTCGTAATCGTATGCCGGGGCGTCCTTTTCCGTTCGGCGATAGACCAGCGTGACCCTTTCGGCTCCGAGTCGTTTAGCTTGAGTGACGGCGTCGATAGCAGTGTTGCCTGCTCCGAGAACAACGACATTCCGGCCGAGCGGAACAGACTTCCAGTCGCGGGTTTTTATCCGTTCGATAAAGTGCAGTGCGTCAATGACACCGTCGAGGCTTTCGCCGGGAATACGTAGTGAGTTGGTCTCGCCTAGCCCAACGGCGACAAAGATCACATCGTGCAACGAACGCAATTCTTCAATGCTCACGTCAGTACCAACTGCGGTATCCAGCCTAAATTCGACACCCAGCTTTCTGACCTGCTCAACTTCGGCGTACGACACGCTCTTCGACATTTTGTATTCGGCCATCCCGTAAGTGTCGAGGCCGCCTGCCTCGGCACGGCGCTCATAGACCGTCACAGAGTAGCCGAGCCGGGCAAGATAGGTCGCACACGAAAGTCCCGACGGTCCCGAGCCGACGATACCGACTGACTTGCCATTTGGCTTACCGGCAGTAAACAACGGCTTGCCGCTAGCGATCGCAAAGTCCGTCGCGTATCGCTGCAGACGCCCGATCTCGATCGGCTTATTGACCAGAGTTTTCTCGACACAAGCCCCCTCGCATAGCACATCGACGGGACACACGCGGGCGCAGGACGCCCCGATCGGATTCGCGTCAAATATGACCCTGGCCGCTCCGGTTAGATTCCCGTTGGCGATACGCTTGATAAATCCCGGCACATCGATATGCGTCGGACAAGCGTGCATACACGGAGCGTCGTAGCAATACAGGCAGCGATCGGCCTCAACCGCGGCCTCGGCCGCCGTCATCGCCGGATCGATCTCAGAGAAGTTTTGCTCGATCTGAATTATATCGAGCGGTGAGCAATAATTATTTGCCATATAGGTCTTTCAACATTTTGAGAACCGTGGCCTCAAGCTCGGGTATCTTGTTTGTGACAGCATCCCACACAAAATCGTGATCTACACCGAAGTGTTAATGAATCAACGTATCGCGCATACCGGCGATAGATTTCCATTGTAACTCTGAATAGTGCATTCGAATTTCGTCAGGGATCTGCTTGACCGCTTCGCCAATGACTTCGATACTACGAACAAACGCCCGTTTCGCCATTTCGTCATTCAAAAACCCGTCCTCGTCCAGAGCGGAAGATCTTGTCGAAAGGAATCGGTTTTCGTCCAGAATATGACGAAGATATTCCTCAATCGATAACACCATATTCAACCTCGGCTAGAATCTTGGGTCCGATATACGGGCTCAGTGACTCAGGCGTTACGATATCAACCTTGCGGCCAAACATATCTTCCAAGAAAAAAGAAAGGTTTATAAAGTTGTCAAAGGATTTCCTGCCGGGCTTAAATTCAATGAGTAGGTCAACATCGCTTTCGCTAGTCTGTTCATTCTTCACAAACGAACCAAACAGTCCGAAGCGATGCACTCCAAACTGCGACAGCGAAAGGCGGTTCCCCATCATTTTACTTACGATCTGCTCTTTGCTTGCCACTAACATAAGGTCTATTTTACCTTTACAAAATACTTGCCGTTGAACCTATAGGCGATATATTTATCTGTGACGCGACCGCCGTTCAAAAATTTCGGATCCTCTAACACAACGGGAAATCGAAATTCTTTCTTTTCCGGGTCGAATGAGAATAGCCTGATGGGACGTTCCGGGTGGTCCACGACTGAAAAGAAATCATATTCAAAACTAATTGAACCCGTAAGTCCCGAATTAGTGCGAATCATTTTCATATTTGTATTTAGTCGTTCGCCATCGATCCTGAATACCTCGAGTTCCTGCATTGCAAGTGGATTGGACAAGATGAATGTGGAATTGGCAAGGTAGACATTTCCCTGCCCGGTATTTACCTGAAATATTTGATGATAAAACCCTCCGACGCTAAAGTCCTCCGACTCCGGAAAGGACCACGAACGCACTTTTCCACTCTTGCCTTGGTATTGAAAAACGCTTTTATAGTCATGCATCGTCCCGCCTTCTTCCGTGTCCCACGAGTAGATGCGGAACTTGCCGTCCCGAGACGTCGAAATGAATATCTCCTTGGAAAGAGATGGAAAACTATAGCCCAATGTTCTCGTCAGTTTTGCGTATACCCGTAGCTTTTTGCTGAACGCGGCGTTTTCTTTACCGAGTCGGTCGTAATCGCGGCTCGGTCCATACGCCGAATACTTTTTGATGGTGCGCACGTGAACCATTAATTCGCTCTCGATCTTTCCGACAGACTGTGCGGAAGCAGCGATCGCAGCCAGGATAATGGCCACCGACGCAACTGTGACTCTTAAAGCGTGTTTCATATAGACTGATCGTCAATGATCGGGCCGTATAAGTCGGGGCGACGATCGCGGACAAATTGCCACGTGTTGAGGACCTCACGTGTCTTGTCCATATCGAGGTCAGCGACGATGAGTTCGTCCTGATCGCATGAGCAGACCCAAGAGGATAACCGCTAGTGGTCTCTCTTATATGTGACGGCACGTCAATGCCCGTCGGACACGCCTCAATGCATTTTGCATCGTAGCAATACAGACCGCGGGGATTGCTTCGTGCGTCACCTCGACCGCAGTCAACGCCGAATCGATCGCTACGAGATTTTGCACGATCTGAGCAATATCGCTCGGTATGCAAAAGCGTTTGTCCATAGTCTGGCCGCGAGTATTTTATCACTCAGTACGCAGTTTCTTCGTCATCAAAATCCCCGACAATCCAAATAAGAATAATCCGGCACCGATAGGCAGAAATATCGCGGCCATTTCATACGGGGCAGTCGCGGCGGAGCCTTCTTCCAATGCCTTTAACAACTCATTAGACTCAGCGGACTTTTTCGGCGAGCTGTACGGAGCGCTGTACGTGAGATAGCTGACAGCACCGTACGCTAGATTTCCGAGCCCGATGAATAAGATCAAAATGAAGAACACCCGAAGCGCGATGCGCGGTCCGTTCGATCGGATCAATTTACGTTTGAATGTCAGAACAAGTGCAAGAAGCGCGAACAAGGCTCCGACGAGCATTCCGCCCGATAAATTGCGAGCGAGTATCCGATACGAGAGCCGCCCGAGGTCCGCCTGAAGATCGCCGGAGGACCCCCAAAGACTGTATAAATAAAACGCTGCGGCAGCAAATCCGACAACCGAGACTAAAAAGCATAGACCAAAGAAGATCTTCTGCATCGTCGTGCCGCGGTAAACTGCTTCGTACTGAACAGGTATCGCAGCAACCTCAGGCTCAAGCACGGGCGGTGCTGGAATTGCAGCGAACGGTGCCTGCGTCGGAGCCGCATTCGGAAACATCACGCTGAGCTTTTTCCATTCCGTTTCACCCTGCCGGATGCCCATATCGTCGGGCGAAAACTGACCGCCGTGAAGCTGATCAATTACCTGATCTTCTTCAAAAGGGCCGAATTGCTGGCCATTCCTGTGGATATAGATCGACATAAATTCCTCCTTGTTCTAATCAGCAACGATCGGGCCGTACAGATCGGGGCGGCGATCGCGGAAAAATTGCCAGGTGTTGCGGACCTCGCGGATCTTGTCCATATCGAGGTCAGCGATGACGAGTTCGTCCTGATCACGACTGCCCACGGCGAGCATCTGGCCGCGCGGATCGCAGAAATAGCTCTGGCCGTAGAATTCGCCGATGTTCCAAGGTGCCTCGGTGCCGACGCGGTTGATCGCTCCGACAAAATAGCCGTTTGCGACCGCGTGAGCCGGTTGTTCGAGTTTCCAGAGATATTCGCTTAGCCCCGCGACGGTCGCCGACGGATTAAAGATTATCTCGGCACCGTTAAGGCCGAGACATCGTGCGCCTTCCGGGAAATGCCGGTCGTAGCAAATGTACACGCCGATCCGGGCAAATGCCGTATCGAAACACGGATATCCGAGATTGCCGGGGCGGAAATAGAATTTCTCCCAAAATCCGGGCGCGACGTGCGGGATATGTGTTTTACGATATTTACCGAGATATTTGCCATCAGCATCAATGACCGCTGCCGTGTTGTAGTAGATGCCCGATATTTCCTCTTCGTAGATGGGCACGACGATGACCATACCGAACTGTTTAGCAACGTCCTGCATCAATTTAACGGTCGGGCCGTCGGGCACCTTTTCAACGGCCTCATACCAGCGCGTCGTTTGTTCTGCACAGAAATATGGCGTCGTAAATATCTCCTGAAAACAGAGCATCTGGACGCCCTGACGCGCCGCTTCCTCGACGAATTTCATCTGGTGGTCGATATTCGCTTTTTTGATCTGCTCGATCGGCGCATCGGCCGCAGCCTGGTTGTGGGCCTGGATCAGGCCGGCTTTGATTATTCTAGACATAGTTTTTCACTCAATAGATCAAATGATTTTGCACAGTTTCAAGACTACGGTTTAGCAAATTTTGCGTCATCGACGGTGACGCTTTTAACCTCAAGTATCTTACGCGTCCAAGTGATGCCCGGCATCGCAAATCTTGTCGTCGCCGGGAGCTTTACGCCCCCAAAGTCCTTGTATTCGCTATAATCGACCTGATATTGAAATTGGCCGATGACGGTCATTGCCGATGCGACGCGTCGTACGAGTTGGCCCGTGAGCACATCGAAAATAAGCTGTTCTCGCCGATTATCGGCAGTCGTAGCATTTATGATGTAAACTTCGCGGCCGTCGATACGGTTCAGGAAGCGAAATTCCAGTTTGGCGTAAATCGACTTGATATCAGCATTGCCGAAAAGCTGAGCATCGCGTTTGATCTGCTCCGCCTCAAATGCCTTGAGCTCAACTGCCTCCGTGTTGCCAAGTTTTATTGCGTCCTTACCGTCAAAGAGTTCGGTAACGACATAGTCGGCATACCTGGTATCCGAGCGATACTTGCCGCCTTTCAGCCATATCTCCTCGGGCTCGACTGTTTTGCCGTCGGGTTCGATGCGGCTCGCCTTGATCTGACGTGACCCGGCCTTGGCGAGTGCGGCTTTTCCGCCGAGAGCCAATTCATATTTGGCAAGTATCTCATCGACGGTCGGCTTGACCGCCGGTTGCTTCGGCCGCTCCAGCGGGGGCGGAGGCGGCATCAGACTAGGTAGGGCGGCGGGGCGCTCGTGTCCGTTGTGACAAGTGTTGCACGACACTTCGGGCTTGCCCTCAAAATATGTCTTGTTAAGTTCCCAAGTCATTTTGATCATCTTGCGGGCGATGTCCTTATGGTCGATCCCGTCTTTGTCAAAATCCTTGTCATTCGACACGTGACACATCTTACAGTCAACGCCGAGACTTGCGGACATTATGTTCATCACCTGGCCCAACTGATCGGCGGGCATATCGTTGAGAACCTTGATGTTCTTAAACTTCTGGCCCGCGGTTACGGTCTGCGTCTGCGCGGTAACGGACGGCAAACGGATCGCAAAGGTTGCGGCCAAACCGACCGTCAGCACGACGATCAGCAATTTGATCTTCTGTTTCATCAGTACCCTCTTAGCTCATCCAATTGATGCCCGCCTCCGGATTCCATTTGGTGGTCGTCTTTTTAAGCTTGGTCCAAAAGTCGATCGAGCTTTTGCCCGTGATGTCGTTCGCACCAAATCGCGAATCGTTCCAACCGCCGAATGAGAATGGTTCGCGGGGCACAGGCACGCCGATGTTGACGCCGATCATACCGGCACTCGCGTGCTCCATAACGTATCTCGCGAGCCCGCCGCTCTGCGTAAAGACCGCCGCAGCGTTGCCGTAGGGATTGGCATTTTCGATCTTGAGAGCCTCGTCGAGTGTGTCGGTACGCATTATAGAGATGACCGGGCCGAAGATCTCCTCGGTAGCAACCGACATCTCAGGCGTGACATAGTCGATAACGGTCGCACCGACGTATGTGCCGTTCTCCTTGCCCTCGACCACGGCTCCGCGGCCGTCAACCAGGATCTTTGCACCGTCGCTTTCAGCCTGAGTGATGTAGGACTCGATCCGTTGCTTTGCCGCCTTTGAGATCACGGCACCTAAGTTTTTGCCGGGCACGATCTTGCGTGCCTCGTCGCAGATCTGTTCGATTATCGGGTCCACGTTGCCGACCGCCAGCATCGCTGACGCCGCCATACATCGCTGTCCCGCACAACCCGACATCGACGCCGTCACGTTGGTCGCGGTCATCGACGGATTGGCATCAGGTAGCACAAAAAGGTGATTTTTGGCACCGCCGAGTGCGACACAGCGTTTAAGATTATGGGTGGACTGCTGATAGACGAGCTTGGCGACCTTGGTCGATCCGACAAAGCTGACCGCCTCGATATCGGGGTGCGAACAAATACCCTCGACGATCTCCTTGCCGCCGTTGATGACGTTAAAAACGCCATCGGGCAGTCCCGCGTCCTTTAGGAGTTGAGCCATCCGCAAGACCGATAATGGCACGAGTTCGGATGGTTTCATCACCATCGTATTACCAAGCACGAGTGCATTTGGCATCGACCAATTCGGAACCATTAGCGGAAAATTGAACGGAGCGATCGACGCCACGACTCCGATCGGAAAATGCTCAACGCGGCACTCGACACCGCGGCTAACCTCCAAAACCTCATTTGAAACGAGCTGCGGCATCGAACAGGCAAATTCGGTCAACTCGATACTCTTATCAACCTCGGCCTTGGCCTCGTCCCACGTTTTGCCGTTCTCCTCAACTATCAAAGAAGTCAGTTCTTCGGAATTTTGCTCAAGTAGATTGCGGTATCGAAAAAAGATCTGCACGCGCTCCTTGATCGGCATATGACCCCACGCCGGTGCTGCCGCCTTTGCCGACGCAACCGCGGCATTTAGTTCTTCGGCCGCCGACATCGGCACCGTCGAAAGCAGATTACCGTCGATCGGCGATGTCACATCGAGAGCGTCTGACGAAACGCTGTCGACAAACGCGCCATTGTAAAAATTTTTAACTTTTTCGTATTTCATAAAGCTATTTCACCACAGAGTGCTCTGAGTTAAGAAGGATAACTCAGACCGTATATCGTATTTCCCCTTTTATTCCATTTACGCCTTCTCTGTGCTCGCCGTGTCTCTGTGGTGCAATTTTTTTGGCGGCATCGCGATCATCAGAACCCAATGAACTAAAAAGGCAACGCCGAAACCGATAAACCAACCGTAGTCGTAAAGCACGCTGAGACTTGGAATTATCAACCCTATCCACGCAAAAAAGCAACCTAAAAGCGTTGCGATGATTGCTCGCCAGTTCCATCCGCCGTATTCACCCTTGGTTTTGTAAAGGTCGCCAAGATTCAGGCCCGTCTTTCGCACCAGCCAATAATCCGCGATCAGAACGCCCGCAATGGAACCGAGGCCGCCGGAATACCCCACGAGCCAGCCGAAAATGTATCCGCTCGGGTCGGCAAGCAGCTTCCACGGCTGCATCAGAATGCCGATAATACCCGTGATCAGGCCGCCGGTGCGGAATGAGATGAGTTTCGGAAATGCGTTTGCGAAATCGTTTGCAGGGGAGACGACATTGGCGGCAATGTTGACCGAAAGCGTGGCAATCACGACGGTAAACATCGAGATGGCAACCACAACGGGCTGCGAGAATTGGCCGACAAGCTTGACCGGATCCCATGCATCGGCCGGGTTCATATGCGGGAATACGATCAACGCGGCCGAGGTGATCAAAATGCCCATTGCGGCAAAAACGACCATCGTCGTTGGTAGTGCGACCACTTGCCCGACCGCCTGTTCACGTTGACTCTTACCAAAGCGTGTAAAGTCGGGCATATTGAGCGAGAGCGTCGCCCAGAAGCCGATCATCGCGGTGAGGCTTGGGACAAACACGGGCCAAAATTCGCCGAGCGTTTGAAACTTACCGGGCTCGTGTAGCAAAAATCCGATGCCGCCGGCTTGGTACAATATCCAGCCGAGCAGAATGCCGGTCATCACGAGCACGTAAGGTGCGGCCCAGTTTTCGACCATTCGGAGCAGATCCATTCCCTTGTAGATGATCGCGATATTCATCACCCAGAAGATCAGGAACGAAAGCCATTCGGTCGGCGTGTGGCCGCCAACGGCAGGGCCGAGCAGTGTAGCCCAACCCGGCACGAACGCCGCAAAGAACGTATGCAACGCCTGCCCGCCGATCCACGCCTGTATGCCAAACCAACCGCACGCCACGATCGCCCGCATCAACGCCGGCAGATTCGACCCCATCGTTC
This sequence comes from Chloracidobacterium sp., assembly GCA_016720705.1. Lineage (NCBI taxonomy): Bacteria > Pseudomonadati > Acidobacteriota > Blastocatellia > Chloracidobacteriales > Chloracidobacteriaceae > Chloracidobacterium > Chloracidobacterium sp. Next base: position 703,201 of record JADKKB010000007.1, read on the forward strand.
CATATGCCGCCCGCGCAAATACCGGAAACGGAATACCGTATTTCGTGCCCGGATGCGAATTGAGCAAGATCGGCGCAAGCACAATGACATTGCCGAGCAAGATGGTGAACAGAGCCTGCCACCAGTTCATGCCCGCCGAGATCAACCCCGACGCCATCATATACGTCGGTATGCAATGCGCCATCGAGATCCAAAGAGCAGCGTAGTTATAGGTCGTCCAGTTGCGTTTCGCGATGGGCACGGGAGCGAGGTCTTCATTAAATAGGGCGGATGCCTGAATGGACTGGAGAGCTTCGTCCTTTAGCTCGACGCGTCCGTCCGGGTACTGAATAGTTTCTGCCATAAACATTTCCTTCCCGTTAAAATGAGAATTCGCCGTCACGACGACTGAGTTCCTTGCCGGCAAGCCGAGCACGCGGTATAGCGAAACCAAATCAATGATCAGCTTTCCGTCTCAATTCGCAGGGTTTACCAACACGCCGAAACCGCCTGAAATATGTTAAATCCACCGCTCAGTTCGAATGGCTCTGTTGCTTTGTAGTAGCCTCGGAGCCCCGTGATGTTGCAAACGTCACCCTCAGGAATGCAAATGTCGCCGCACGCCTTGGTTCCGGCCGAACAACCTCTTAATGATCCGGCGCCATCGGTCGGCGGTGCGTCATTGAAACTATTGACATTGACTAATCGAACGCAGTCCGTGGACATACCGATCCCGACGATCGAGTCGTAATCGTCCTTGTCCATTGCCCAGCCCTGGAATTTTACTGCCTGGTTCACAGAGATGACGTTGATGTGTGATATCTGTGCGGCGAGGCCCTTGTTCGATTTGATCCTGCCGTAAATAGTTGAAACGATCTCACTGTCGGCAACCTTGGCACACTGGGCGAATGTCGGCCGCTCAGAAGCCGCTATCGCCACTAAGAAGGCAAAAAAGCACAGTGACAATACCAATCGACGGGTAGGTGTGTTGGTCATACTATTCTTCTCCGTTATTTGATGTCGGTTATCATCGAAAGCAAGCTAAACCGAGTCTGCTTACCAAATACGATGGAACTGCCGTCGTGCAGCCAGGCAAGCCTGGAAAAATTAAGTCCGGAATCGTTATTGTTCGTCAGCTTACGAGGTTCACCACCCGAAGTGGAAACTACCCAAATATCGTCCCGATCATTATTACGGGCGGCGAACGCGATCAATTTGCGGTCGCCGGAGAGGAATATATTATAGAAATATGCATTTTTGAAACGCCCGATCACCGTTTCCGCTCCATTTGAGGCGTCGATACGCTTCAAGACCGTTTCGGGCGGCAGGCCGCTCATCTTGTCAGTCGCGGCAATGATAAGGCCGTTCTCGTCGGGCGTCCATCCGATCAGGCGGAAGTTCTGATCGTTCTCCGCAACCATAACCGACGATTTCGCCGCCACATCGACGACATTTAGGGCTCGAACCGTCTTCTGGTTTTCATTCAAGTTCTTTTTCTGACTGTAGTATGCCAGTCTTTTGCCGTCCGAAGACCAGATCGGGCAAAGAAATGCATATTCCTTTCCCGTATTGGCGGTCAACTGCGTGTCAGTGCCGTCCCGGACATCAAACTTCCAGACATTCGCTGAGCCATTCCTGTCAGAAACATAGGCTATCGCGGAGCTGTTGGGAGACCAGGCAAACGCATTCGTCTGAATGTGATTGTAAGGCGAGACCGAATAGCCGATCGCGGCGATGCCGCCCGCGGTAAGCTGTTTTGCTCCGCCGCCGTTCGGATTGGCGGTCATCAGCTCAATATTATTGAGGTTTTCGGCGTCTCGCCTAAAAAACGCGATCGATGTCCCGTCAGGCGACCAATCGGGTAAAAAGCCGCGTTCGGCCAGCGTAGTCGGTCGATCGTCGCGTGAGTTGAGCTTTTTAACGAGGATCGCACTTTCGAAAAGGTTATTGCCGCGGCTGAGATTTTTGGCCGCTTGGTAAACGATACGCGAGTCGTCCGGCGAGACGCTCGGCCACAACTCTGAGTTGACGCTACTCGAGATCGGAGTTTCCCGTGCATCGGCGACGGTTACCCTCCACACACTGGATTCCTCCTTAGCCGAACTGACGATGACCGAACCGCCATCGGCAGAAGCATCCACGATGATGCTATCTGTCTCGGTCGAGGTGATCCGTACGGGTTTTTGAAACGAATCGACGACGAAGACCTGAAACACTCCTTCAACCAGCGAACTGTACAAAAACCGCTTCTTTTCGGCGAGCCAAACGATGCGGTCGATCTCGCCGGTGCCCGCGGCAACCTCGGTTGGTGTGTTGGCGGCGATATCGGCGGTGAATATCTGCCAGCTCTTGTCTTTTTGAATGGCGTAGCCGACCGACTTTTCGTCCGGCGAAATGCTGACCCACATAACGCGTCCACCCTGAGCATCAGGCGTGGTTACCTTTTGCTTCTCTCCCGACACGACGTCGATGGCAAACAGGTCAGCGTTTGACTGGTAGTAGACCTTGCCGCTCGCGGCCCATCGCCGCAGTTCAAAATTGCCGTCACTGACGGCCCCGACCGACTTGGGCGTCCCGCCGAGTGCCGAAACGCGCCAGATCCCGGTAACGCTTCCGCGGCTGTCATTTACGTTGCCCTTTTGCGAGTAAAATGCGATCTCGTCACCCTTTGGCGACCAGATCGGGTCTTTGTTTGAAAATGCGTCGTTGGTGACTTGGATCGCCTCGGTCGAAGCTGTTTGGGTGACCCAAATGTTCTTTCCGGATGCTCTGGTGGACGAAAACGCGATCATTTTGCCGTCGGGTGAAAAGCTGGCGTTGCTGAAAAGCTCGCCCGGGGCACTATTCCAGGTCGCGACATCGGTCGTCTTGTAACTTCCCGGCACGGTCGATGACCGGCCGGCACGGAGCCACCAAATACCGCCCATCAGAATTACCGCGACTGCGGCTATCGCCAAGACGTGGAACAACGTAAATCGACGTTCGCGGAAAATGAGCGTCGACGTGTTTCGCGTCAGAGCTGCTTCGCCTTCGCCTGTGTTTTGAGCAGCGGCGACAGGACGCGTCAATTCGACCGACTGCCCGAGTTTTGCCTCAAATTTGAGTTCGTCCCGAAGATCGTCGAGGTCAATGTGCAGGTCCTTGATATGCTGATATCTCTGTTCGCGGTCCTTTCGGAGAGTTTTATCGATGATCCGTTCGAGTTGGCGCGGCAAGTCAGGCGACATCGACCGAAGTACCGGTGTCGGATCCTTTAGGATCGAACTTACAATGTCCATGGCACCGTCGCCGTGGAATGGACATTGGCCGGTCAACTGCTCAAAAAGTACGACGCCGAGACTCCAGATATCGGTTCGTGCATCGGTCTCCTTGCCGCGGGCCTGTTCCGGTGACATATACGAGACGGTTCCGAGGACCATTCCCGACCGGGTATTGACGAGGGCACGCGTTGCATCCTCGGACGACGCCGTCGCCGGCGTTCTCTCGGTCAGTTTCGCAAGGCCGAAATCGAGCACCTTGACCAGCCCGTCATCCCGCACCATTATGTTCTCCGGCTTGATATCGCGGTGGATGATGCCGGCCTCGTGTGCCGCGTTTAGAGCGGCTGCGGCCTGGACGCCAACATCGAGCGTCTCGCGCAAGGTCATCGGTTCGCGGTTGAGCCGGTCACGCAGCGTTTCGCCACTGATAAACTCGGTCGCTATGTAACGAAGGCCGTCGACCGTACCCATCTCGAAAACAGTCAGGATATTCGGATGATTGAGCGCCGATGCCGCCTTTGCCTCCAGCATAAACCGCCGGATGCGGTCGTCGTCACCGGCAGCGTCACCTGACAGCACCTTGATCGCGACCCGCCGATCTAATTTGGTATCTTTGGCAAGGTACACCTCGCCCATTCCGCCCTCGCCGATCTTGGAAACGATGCGGTAATGTGAAAGCTCTGTGTCGGGCTTGAGTTCTTGGCTCATTGATTAAGTGTCCACTCCGGCATATTCATCGATTTCCGCACAAACCTCAGCGATGTGCTTTCATATCTATCTCGACCAACTGGCCCGGCAGAGCTAGGAGTTTTACCTCGAATAATGTTGTGATCCGACACCGCTTTTTGCAAAGCGATCGTGATCGCCCAACAATCATAAACGCCGCCTGCCGCGTTTCTTTTTCTAAACTCCAAACTGCTTTAGATGATGGTCAATGTGTTTATGGACGATCAACGCCCATTCCTTCGCGCTCATTTTGCCGAACATTGGATGATACTGGCAGTCGCTATTGACCGGCAGACCACTTAATTTGTTCATTAGATCGATCAGACGCCCACGATCAGCCTCAAACTCCAAAGGCTTGCGGCCATTAACCTGCTGATCAAAATCCCCGCTCACCTTGACCTCTTTTGGCATTGGCAGCACGTAGAGGATGAGCGGTTTGATGAACGTTCGCGAGGTAAATGTGCTTTTATCCGGCATACTCGCCTCGAACGGTAATTCCCCGCCCTGAACGAGATGCGAAATCATCTGATTTACATTCATCTTGCCCCAAAGCGGCGTTTCATCACTGGTCAACTTATTTACGCGTTCGATCAAGCTCGACCGGTCGGTTTCATTTCTGATCGTTTTCATAGTTTCTGTGATCTCTTACCCGATGAGAATATCATCTTAATTTTCTTTCTATTCCGGAATCCCGACTCGTCTGACCAATTCCTTAAATCGCGGGTCGTCTCGCACGAAGTCCCAAGTTTTATTGACCTTTAGTAGGAGCAACTGCCTTTCACGCTCGTCATACCCTTTGTTCAGATATTCGATCGTATTATCTTTGTCTTTGCCCCAAGCATATGCGAAGGCAAAATCGATGGCTCTAACATAACCGTTTGGGTCTTTTGCATGTTTCGCGTTCAGCTCTTCGAGGCGTAGTTCCTGACGCATTCGCTCGTAGCCATCCCAGCCGCCTTTTTCGTAGGCTTCTTTCAATCTCGTAGTGTTTTCAGGTTTAAAATTTTTTGCTCTCGCCTCAAGCAGATATTCTTCGACAGCCTGATCATATTTGCCTTGGTCGGCATAAATATTACCATTGCGACGATGAAAACCCGCTTCACCGGGAAATAGCTCATTGAACTTCTTGTTTTGCAAAAGTGCTTCGTCAAATCGTCCGGCACGTTGCAATTGAGAACATATAGAAATATTGATCGCAATCGAAAACGGATCGAGTTCGATGGCTTTTGTGATTTCTCTGATCGATTCGTCATCCCTGCCGCTCCAGGATAATAGTTCGGCATACCATTGATGAGCCGTTGGGTAATTCGGATCAAGTTCGATCGCCCGTTTGTAAGATCTTTCCGCACCAGCAAAGTCATAATCAAAATGAATAATGATTTGTGCCAGCGACGTATGGGCTTCCGCCAAGTTCGGATCAAGTTCGAGAGCCTTGAGTGCCGCTTGCTTGCCTTGCGGAAAATAGTCTTTCGGTCTGAAGTCGCCGTAGGTGGGAAACTGGGAATAGGTATCGGCTAATCCGCTGTAAGCCAGAGCATAATTCGGGTCCTTCTCGATAGCCTGTTTGAAAAACACGACCGCTTTTTGAAATTCAGGTATGTTTCGCTTGTTCCAATGAAAACGGCCTTGCAAATAAAGTTGATAAGCTTCGTCGTTGTCGGTGTATTTCTTCGCCAGCTTTTGCTCGCTTTCTCCTGACAGTTTTAGTTGCAGTTTGCCCACGATTTCGGCGACGATCTCGCGCTGGGTGGTCAGCAGTTCCGAAAGTTTTCGTTCATACTGCTCGCCCCACAGCGACTTGTTGGTGCGGGCATCGACGAGCTCGACCGTGATGTTCAAATTGTCGCCCCACTTGGTAAGGCGTCCGGTCATCACCGCATCTACGCCAAGTTCGGACGCGATCTTTGCAATATCAGTCTCCTTCCCCTTGTAACGCATCACCGAACTCGTAGGCGAAACCCTTAGATCGGGAATCTGCGTCAGCCGAAAGATCAACGATTCCGCCAAACCATCAGACAAATAATCCGTGTCGGCATCAGAATTCTTATTCTCAAACGGCATCACGGCGATAGAATTGATCTGTTTGGTTGAGGCGAGATATTTGTAACCGAAGAAACCGGCGAGCACGATCACAGCAAGAGCCAATGCCCCAAAAAGCATGCGCTTGTCGAACATCTTGCTTTTCGGAGCTTTCACGATGCCGCTCGGCAAGACCGCGGTCTTCTCCGTAGTATGTATCTGCGCAATCGTCGGTGCTTCACCGACGGCATCGGTCGTATGCAATATCGCGGTCTGCGGCTCGTCGAACTGGCCGCCCGCTGACGCAGGCGGTTGCGACCTTGGGCCATACAACAACTCCGCCCCGTCGTCGAGGCAGAAACTCATCGACAGGTCATACTCACGGCCGCATTGCGGGCATTTCTTCATAGAGTTCTATTCCGGCAGGCCCACTCGTCTCATCAGGTCCTTGAATCTCGGGTCACCGCGGAGCGGTACAAACTGAGGAGATGTCCGCAGGCCCCATATATTACCGTACCGGTTGGCCTGAAAATCTTTTTCCAGCCATTCAAAAACGCGATCAGTTTCGCCGAGGCCCGCATAGACAGTTGCGACAGAGGTCCCGCTGGCGCTGGACGTGCCGTCCTTATCGCCTTTTGCGAAGCTGTTTTCAAGTTGGCTGAGTATTGCCTGCGCTTCTGCACGGTTGCCGGCTACTGCCTGAACATAACCGATCACCGAAAGAGTGTTTGGCGCACCATTTACTTCGTATGCTTTCCGTGCGTTGGCCAAAGCCTCGTCCGTTTTGCCAACACGCAAGTAGCAGTGTGCGAGCGTACGATATTGCCTCCAGAAAGGAGCGAGCCCTAAGCCGCGGTTGGCTTCGGCGATAGCCGCCTCAATATCACCTTTTTCATAAAGGGCTTCGGCCAGATTATTGCTAATGCCGGCAGACAACTCATCAAGCTGCTTTGCTTTAATGGCTTCATCGAGAGCTTCATCGAAACGGCCCTGTCTTCGGAGCAGGCGCGAATAATAATGGTGAGCTGACGGATAGCTCGGATTCAACTCAATAGAGCGTTTGAAGCTCGACTCAGCCTCTGCCCACTTACCCTCCGTGGAACTTATTATATTGCCAAGCGTCGCGTGGGCCTCAGCGAGGTACGGGTCAAGCGCAAGAGCTCTATCTAAATAAGTCCGGGCCATCGCGGTCGTTTCCTTTTGCTGCGCTGCCGCGGTGGTGTCCCCGACAACCTGTGTGAGGTAGTAAGCATCTGCGAGGCCGGCGAAAGCGAGAGCGAAATTGGGGTCTTTTTCGGCAGCCGCTTTGAACTGCTCGATCGCCGCCTTCATCCCCGCGGGAGTACGTTTGTTCGAGTAAAATCGCCCCTTTAGATAAAGCTGATACGCCTCACTGTTATTCGTATACTGCTTAGCGAGGCCCTTGGTTTGGTCACCTGAAAGCTGCAGCTGCAGTTTCTGAACGACAGTCGCCGCGATCTCGCGCTGTGTCGCTAACAGGTCAGCAAGCTTTCTGTCATACTGTTCCGCCCAGATCAGCTTTTTAGTTCGAGCGTCTATCAGTTCAACGCTAATAGTTAGATCGTCTCCGCGTTGCGTCACCCTACCGGACATCACGGCATCTACCTCCAGTTCCTTTGAAATCGCCGAGATGTCCGTCTGGGAGCCTTTGTACTTTACGACCGAACTTGTCGGGCTGACTTTTAGCCCAGAGAGCTGCGACAGCTTGTAAATGAGCGACTCGGCCAGCCCATCGGACAGGTAATCGGTGTCGGCATTTCCGCTGCGGTTCTCAAACGGAAGTACCGCGATCGAATTGATCGTACCCGAGCCCGCAGGCTGGAAGTATCGATAACCGAAGAAGCCGCCAACCAAAATCAACACAGCAACTACCAATAGCGCAAGCGGCTTTGTGGCTCTATTTGCGGAGAAGCTCTGCTGCTTCTCCACCGCGTCACCCAAATTCTTTTGAGGCTCTGCGACCGCTCCAGTTTGTAGGATCGCGGTTTCGTCGGTCGTGTGGACAAATTGACGAGTATGATCCTCGCCGCCCCGGAACCCGGTCGCTATCGCTCCCGGTTCGGACAAGATCGCCGTCGCAGGCTCGTCACCGGTACCAGAGCCGCTCGCCGGGCCTTCGAGCAGCGCATTTCCATCGTCGAGACAATACAGCAGCGTGTCGTCGTAATAATCGCGTCTGCATTCAGGGCATCGTTTCATAGCGTTACCAGCAAGAGTGTAGGCCACATTTCGGATATTTGACGAGATTATACGCTAAAAATTGGCCTACTAGCACTAAAATAACGAAGAGTCAGTTGTTTGACAGCGTATGTGTTCGTCAAATACGATAATCCTAAAACTCCAAGCGATCACAAATACATATGAAGAAAATATTCACAGCGTTTTCGTTGTCACTTTTGCTCTTTGCGGCTGCGGCAGCACAAGTCGGAGAGGTCAAATTCTCAAAGTCGCCAAAGACAGTTGACGGTTCGACAAGCTTCAATTCCGGAGAATTTATCTTCGCACATGTAAAGACTCCGCAACCGATCGCGTCTATGCTTACATTCAATGACCGACCGGTGACGTTTTCCGTCGAATTTTCGTCTAATGGCAATATGCTAGAAGAGGAAATGTACGGCTTTGATCAGACAAAGGTCAAAGGTGCGAAAAACGCATCTTTTGTCCTGCCGGTCGTCTCAGATCCGGCTGGAGACGTGCCCTTGTTTGGCAAAAATCTGTTCGCGATCCGATTGTCAGGTGCATTGGCGAAGTTGCCCGTCGGGAGCCACGAGATCGCTTTCGATTTTAAGTCGTATAACTACAAAGACGCAGGCGAATCTATCGCAAAGGGCAAATTTACACTTGTTGTCAGACCTGACGCAAAGACATTTTTTGCCAAGAACGAAAAGGACTCGTACGACTCGATGACCAAGCGAGGTGTATCGACCGTAACGGCAAGCTCACGCGACGTGGCGATGGGCGTGGTCGGCGGCACGAGTGTCATAACGCTGGTAAACAACTGCGGCCGCAGCGTCTGGATGCGAAAAGCCGGCAGTTCGGACAAGACCGAGTACCGCCTCTCATCGGGCCAGACAATGAAATACGACCGCGACTCAGGCTACCTCGAAGAATGGAATTTCAAAACGCTGAAATGGGGCACGGTCTCTACAGTTTGGTCGGCGGATTCGACGGGCAAAGCCAATATCTGCGCGAAATAGTACAAACTACAAATTTTAATGGCAGTCTTGCGATCAAACGCGAAGCTGCCATTTTGTGCGTGTATAAGCGATCTTAAAGCCGTTTTTCTGAGCGTTTTTCTGGGACTGACTGCCGGGCGATGCTCCCATAATGGCTAGCTTGCAGCCCTTTTCGGCGGCAAATTCCAGGCGGTCTTCGAGCAACGCGGTTTGGGCACCTTGATTGCGGCCCGCCGGGATCGTGCTGGCCCCGGCGAGTGCGCAGACGTCATCGTAAATGAACAATGATCCTGTGGAGATCGGATTGCCGTCGAGTTCGGCGAGGTATGGAAAGGCTCCTTTGCATTGCGCTCCGATCCGGCCGAAACTAAACATAAAATCCGCGAGGCCTTCGTGTTCCGTCGCCCAGCCGTCAGCAGACGTTCGAGCCCAAAGATCGATTTCATCGGACGAGATAACCCGAGTCGTCAGACTTTCATTCCGCCGCCGCTTTTCGATCAATCGGTCAAGCTCGCGAAACATCACGCTCGTCAATTCGATCGGCCGATAGCCCCGCGTCGACAATAACTCCATCAGCGACGGATCCGTCATCGGGCTGACTTCGTGAAAAACAGGGGCTTTTCGTTCGTTGAAAAACGCTTCGATCTCGTCGAGATGCTCGTCGGTTGCATCTTCAAATAGCCCTAGTCCGAAGGTCTGTGTCAGCGGTGATTCGACCCCGTCGAACATCGCGTATGTTCCGGCGACCTCGATCCATTCCGCTCCGATTTCGGACTCGAGCCTTGCTCGAGTTTCGACAAAGTCGGCGTTGACCCGGGCTTCGGTGCGCTCAAGTTTTTGGGAAAGCTTTATATCTGAAAAAATCACGTTCGTCTCTCCTAGTTTCCGTTAGTGTAGAAAGTCGTCCAATTCCGTCCGTTCCGATAGATTTCTTAATGAAATTGAAATCTTTTTTATAAAACTCGATTCTCAACATTACCTCGACGTCCTCCGAAATTAGGGAACGAATACTCAAATCTGACATTTAATTTTCTTATACGGGTGCACTGAATATGTGCTATTATGGCTTCGCTTCTCATAAGTTAATTGCCCGCTCGCTGGTCTTTTTTGCAGATGGTTTTCGGGCATTCGTCACAGTTCTGGAGACCGCAATGGAAATGTTCGGGTATCTAATTCAGACATCCCAAGTTAACCCGTTACGTACTTCAGTTCGATTTCACCTCAAAAAAACAAGGAGTTTAGGTATGTTTAGAAATTCGATCTTGGTCATTATGGCTGTTGTGCTTTTGGGTGTCGGGTCAGCTATGGCCGGCAATTGTAATAACGACAATTTCTTCGGCACTTACACGCGTGTCGATGCGGCAACGGATCCGATCGGTGATGGCACGTTACTTCATCAGTATATTTACAACCTGACATTGAGTTCTGATGGATCCGCCATCCAATATTGGACGGGATTGCCTGATTTTCAAATTAATTCTGGTACCGGTTCAACATTTGTCGGAAGCTGGAAATGCAAGAATAACGGCCAGCTAGTGGTAACGCTTCTCGCCAGCACTTACTATCCAACAGATCCCTCTGCAAACCAAAACGTCCCGCTGCCAGACGTCAGCCTTCAGTACAACTACCGTTACACTTACTTGTTCAAGGTCAATAATCCCAACACCCTGACCCGTATACAGGCTAGATCACGTCGATATCTTGCAAGCGAAGATTCGACGAATCCTACCGCAGGCATTCTCGGGACTCTCAGCACGACGCCGGTCACATACAACCGTTTTGTTGCAAGCGATGACGACCTTACAGCTCCGTAAGCCTATATCTAATATTGTGGGTATTGGGCGGTCGCGAAAGTGGCCGCCTCATTTTTTTTCACCTTTACACATTCACCGCATTAGAGAAATTGCTCGGAGCAGTATTGCAACCAATTACTCCGCATCGGTCGTGAGATTGGATCAGGGCAGCACAATAGGCGTGAACGTTCCCGGCGGTCCATAGGAATACGTGCTGCCGCTGCTAAAGCGTCCATCTCTTACGGTTTCTCTTGCGGTTTGCAATATGAGACTCCTTTCTTGAATCGCAAATTGATATGTTGCTTTCTCCAGCGTTCTTTTCTGGCTTACTTTTAGCGTATTCCAATTATCCGCCCCATTTCTCTTAGTCCATGCCTCGATCACACTCGTTTGCGGCGTTATTATCAGGCTGCTTCCGCTGACCGTATAGGTGCCGCTTTCCTTTATCAAAAGAGTTTCGTCACTCGCCTCGCTGTAATTTTTACCGTTGAAATAGTAAGTCCCGTCAGCATTAAACGTGTATTGCTGCTTGTTGTAACTATAGGTGCCAAATCGGTTATTCAGTTGACTCACTGCATTCGATTTTCCCCATGAACCAACGATCGCCGCGCTTCCAACTCCTTTGTTTGTTTGCCGTGTTCCCGCGGTCTCCAACTTTCCCAAACTGATCGATTTCAAAAATGCCGCAATTTCTGACTGGTATGCCTCGGTGTTAGTTAGCACAAATGCGTTTACCATTTTTCCATAACCGCTCGCCGTGAATAGCAATACATAGCCCTCCTCGAAATCTTTTTGATATGAAGCGGAACCAACGAGAAATTCCCAACCGCCCTTATTATACGAATCGGACATCTGCGGGGCGGCCGAAACATCTACCGCTTCCTTAATGAGCGTACGCCATGCGGCGTCGAAGTTTGCTTTCGAATTGTTTGTGCTGGGAAGCGATTTGATGAGAGTGATCAAGCAAACATTTCCAGTTGTTTTATCTTCGGTCGAAAATTGAATCGAACTTTGGGCTGCCTGCTTTTGCCAACCTTTCGGCGACTTAAACGTCGCGATATCGAAGGTTTCTGATGCCTGAGCCAAAGCGCCGCCTGAAAGGGTCAGAAAACACGTTATCCATAAAAAAGCATGTTTCATAAATAGCTCCGATCATCGACTTGCCGATCCGGTATGTCCCGTGAATTTTCAACATTGTTCCGCAAGATAAAAAAGAATCTTCCGGAGTACCAAATACTTCTTTACTGTCTCTGCATTTTTGGCAATGCAAATCTCACTTTTGTTTTTTGGGCACTGGCATATCCGTCATATTTAGAAACGGAATCTCTTTATCGCTTACGAAAAACATCACTAGTCGCAGAGGTCCGGTCGTGCTGCAATTGTATCCCGTCGTTTTCACGCCTGGTCGCTCGACGAACGAATCATTAGCAAAAGCCTCGACACGTTCGACGCTTTGTGAGAGATATTTATCGGCGTCGATCATCGTTCTCGGACTGTCTACTTCTTACGGCGAAAATCGAGATCGTGAAAGTCATAGCTGAAATCGGTGAGTGGTGAGATCGCACGCATTGTAAAGCCTGCGGCCGCTCCGTTTTCGTCGAGGCTAAAACTCACAAATGCGTCGGCGTCCATACTGAGGTCGTCCCATTTCACAACATATGTATTGGCTTTGTATGGGATCAGGTCACCGGTAAGCCGCGGCGAACGCTTTGAGCTGAATCGCAGCTTTCCGCCCTTCATTTCGATCGCGGCATCACCGAGCCACGCGTCTGTATATGTGCCCGAGATCAACTCCGCTTCAATTACAGCACCGCCGGACCTTTGGGCATTTTCAATATCGAGAGCGACCTTATCGGTGATGCCCTTTGCCGTCGCGATCGATTTTTGACGGCTAGCGGAAATGTCCGTGACCCAATCTCGGCCTTTGACCCCAAAATAACCGTCTTTTATCTGATTGGTGATCGATGAGAATGCACCGCCTTCTTGCTGGTTTGTTAGGACGATAATTCCAAGGTTAAGTTCCGGGATCATCGTGATCTGGGTGACCATTCCCTCGAGGCCGCCGGTATGCGACACCTGTTTGTAACCGTTAACATCGCTGACGCCAAACCCGAGAGCGTACGCTGAAAAATGTGTGTTATATGGTCCGGGCGCGTTGACCGGGATGATCGTCTGCGGCGACCAGATCTCTTTCAAAGTTCTTTCGGAAATAAGCCGCTTGTCGCCGTTGTATTTTGCGCCGTTCAAGAGCATCCCGACCCATTTCGCAAGGTCTGTGATGTTCGAATTGATGCCGCCCGCCGCCGCCGGCACGCGCACGTTACTTCGCTTGATGACCTGAACTTTTCCCTCCACGCTTGCGTGTCCCTCGATCACGTTACTGCGATCTTGCAGCCTCTCAAATAGCCCGGCAGAACTCGTCATCCCGAGCGGTTTCATTATCCGCTCCTCGACAAATTCGGGCCAGCTTTTGCCCGAAACCCGTCTGATCACCTCGCCCGCAACGATATAGAGATTGTTGTCATAATCATATTTGGTACGGAAACTCGAAACTTGTTTCAAATACCGTAGATTATGGATAACATCCTCGATCGTAAAATCACTGCCATCCGGGAAAAACATCAGGTCGCCCGCACCTAGCCCAAGTCCGCTGCGATGTGTCAGCAGATCGCGGATGCGAAAATCCTCCGTGACGTATGGGTTGTATAGCTTGAATTCAGGAATATAATCCTGAACGCGGTCGTCCCACTTGATCTTTCCCTCGTCGACAAGAATACCGAGTGACACGGTCGTAAACGCTTTTGAATTGGACGCGATGCCGACCAGCGTATTCTCGTCCATCTTCGCACTGGCATTCAGCGAACGAACGCCGTGGCCTTTCGCATATATGACCTTGCCATCCTTGATCACACCGACCGAGATGCCGGGCACGTCGAATGCCTTCATCGACCGCTCTACCAGCAGATCGATCTCCGCACTTGTCAGCACTTGAGAGTGAGCGCTGTTTGCCAAAACAAGGACCAAAATTGCCAGGCCTAGGAAATACGAGAAGATTTGTTTTTTCATAATTGTGATCGATCAGCGGGCCTCCGCGCGTCTTAGCCCCAACGACACCCTATATTGTCGAGTTGAAATATTACGCCTTTACGCACTCGCCGCGTTTCAGGAATTCACCGTCGCCTTGCTTGCCGGTGTGCTTACCGTTTTCGATGATGACGCGGCCGCGTGACAGGACGGTTTCGACCTTGCCCTTGATGGTCCAGCCTTCGTAACTCGAATAATCGACGTTCATATGTTCGTGTTCGACACCGAATTTGGTCTCGCCGTTGGGGTCGAATATTACGATATCGGCATCCGAACCGACGGCGATGGTGCCCTTTTTCGGGAACATCCCAAACATCTTGGCTGCGGCTGTCGAGGTGAGTTCGACAAAACGATTGAGCGATATGCGATTTTCGACCACGCCGCCGTTATAGATAAGTGCGAGTCGATTTTCGACGCCCGGAGCACCGTTCGGGATCTTTGAGAAATCATTGATGCCGAGTTCCTTCTGCTCTTTCATACAAAACGGACAATGGTCGGTCGAGATCACTTGAAGGTCGTCCATCTTGAGGCCTTTCCAAAGCTCGGCGCAGTTGTGCTTCTCGCGAAGCGGCGGCGTCATCACGTATTTCGTCCCATCCCAACCGTCGCCGTAATCTTCTATCGAGTGAAAAAGATACTGCGGACAAGTCTCCGCAAATGCGGAGATGCCGCGATCTCTCGCTTGGCGAACCTGATTGAGAGCATCGGTACACGAAAGGTGAACAATGTAAACCGGCGACTCTGCCATCTCTGCGATGGCGATAGCTCGGTGAACACCTTCGGCCTCAGCGATCGTTGGACGCGTGAGTGCGTGATACTTCGGAGCCGTTCGTCCGTTGGCGAGAAAGCGTTTGATGATCTCGTTTATGACGATGCCGTTCTCGGCGTGCATACAGATCAGGCCGCCGCGTTTTCCGGCGGCAGACATCGCACGAAAGATGGTCGCGTCGTCTGCCAAGAACACGCCCGGATACGCCATAAACAGCTTGAACGAAGTAATGCCCTCGTCCATCAGCTTATACATCTCCTTCTCATCGCCGTCCTCAAATTCGGTGGTGATGAGATGAAACCCGTAGTCGATGCAGGTCTTGCCCTCGGCCTTTTTGTGCCATGCGTCCACGCCCGAAGTCATCGATTCGCCCTTCGTCTGCACCGCAAAATCAATGATCGTCGTCGTCCCGCCAAACGCCGCCGCCCGCGTGCCCGTAAAGAAATCGTCCGACGCGAACGTCCCACCAAACGGCAGCTCCATATGCGTATGCGGATCGATCCCGCCCGGTATCACCAGCTTCCCGCTCGCATCAATTACCACATCCGCCTCGACATTGATCTCTTTCCCGATCAACGAAACCGTCCCATCCTCGATCAAAATATCCGCCCTGTAGTCATCAACCGCCGTAACAACGCGTCCGTTCTTAATTAGTGTTTTCATCTTTTTATTTCGTTTCTTTTCGAACTGGTTTTAGGTTATTATAAGGCTGTTATGGATCAAATAACCACTGCAATTTATGAAAATGGTGTGTTGCGTCCAGCTGTGTCTCTCGACCTGCCGGAACACTCGGAGGTTGAAATAACCATTCATACGCATGGCGATTCGCTTGACGATAAAGTTGGACGTGCGCTCGAAGTTGCCGGTTTGTCAACGCCGCGAAAGATAAGAAGGTCGCCTATAAGCGATGAACGACGGGCCGAACTTGCCAGGATATTTTCCTCAAAAACCCCGCTCGGCGATTATATCCGGGAAGATCGCGACGCCAGATGAGTCAAATCTATTACTCGGACAGCAGCGTTCTCGTAAAACGCCACATACACGAGATCGGCACCGACTGGCTCCTTGAGTTGCTCGACCCGGCGGCCAACAACTCGATCATCACATCAACGCTAACTATCGTTGAAGGTCTGAGTGCCTTAAATCGCCGTGTCCGCGAAGCCGCTCTCGACGCAACTGATTATCCGCAGATCGCCGAGGATTTTCTCGTAATTTCAAATAACGAATATCGTTTTGTAGATGTCACCGCTGAGGTGATAGATAACACGCAACGCCTGCTCGAAACTTACCCGCTTCGCGCGGGTGATGCGATACAGCTTGCCTCTGCAATCATTTCGAGAACAACAATCCAAAGTGCCAACCTAGCCGCTCCGATCTTTCTAGCCTCCGACATCAAACTTCTCGACGCTGCAATCGCCGAAGGTTTTACGACTGATAATCCTTTACTACACCCCTAAGATACTACCTTTCCCGCTCAATGAAACCGTCCCGTCCTCGATCAAAATGTCGGTCCTGTAGTCATCAACCGCCGTAACAACGCGTCCGTTCTTGATTAGTGTTTTCATAGGTTATTTAAGAAAATGATTGAACTAGAAGCCGAATAGTTTCCAAACAATAAACTCATCAAGCTTGATTTCTTAGTGAATGTCTCCCCAAGGATTTCAGGTCTCGCGTTTCCCCTTACATCGGTGGCAAATGAGACTATGTTGCTAGCTAGGCTTCTACCCTCATGAACGCCGCCGCCGTATCCTATAATAAGGTCGTAGTCGCCCTTTGAAACACGAACATAGAAGTTATAGCGAAGTTTCTGTCCTCCGGCAAGATATATCATGTAAGGATCTTGCTGAATGCCTTGTTCGACATCCACAGAGTAGCTGTCTGAGGTCAATTGACCCGCAGGTCCGTATGTTAGTCTGGGAAAACCGCAATGAGAGCCAAAATTACACCGAGTGATCTTCGCCTCCGAATCGCCGTCGGCTGGCGAAAAAGGATCGTCGTCAATTTTCTTTCCAAATACCGTTGGAGCAATCTCGGATTTCAATATGGCTACCTTAAAGCGATTTTGATTGTCGATCTCAACGTTAAACCTGAGCGAATTGCCAGCAAGTCTTTCCTCGGTCAGAGTAAGTTTAAGGCCATCAACTGCAGGAAGTCTTTCCGATACCGTCGCATCACCTAAAAAGTTGAATTCAGTAATTAATCCGTCTCCGGGGTTCATAGGCTGGAATACCTCAGTAGCGTCGATGCGTATCGATCTTCCAACATATGGCCTTAGAAGCTCTTTCTTCTTCTCGGAAATATACATCAAGTACGTTGAGCTATAGAGATAACAAGTGTCCCACCGGTCAAATACAACTACTCCGGAATATTCTCCCGCCGAACGTATTCCACCAAACGCCATCCCAATCCAACAAAACAAAATCAACACAGCTACTGCTATCACATTAAAGCTTGTTCTGATTAGATTGTTCATTGTGGCTCTTTGCCAAACGGCGTGTTGTCGCCCCTATTTCTCGTTGGGCTTTGCCCATCGATGTGCGGGAAAGCTGTGCTTTTCCGTCACGTCTAATAAATGACCCAAGCGGCTATGACGCCCGTCAGGAGCGGCGGCGTAGCGGTAAAACTTTAATCCGAAACCGCAACAACAACGCGTCCGTTCTTAATTAGTGTCTTCATAACCATATCCCGTCAACAACGAATAACATCGTCAATCTCTCTCATCGTGCGGTATATGTCCGCTCGCAACGATCAAGACGCTTCGCTTTTCATTAAGGCTTCTTCGTTTTAGCGTCTTGAATTTTCTGTTTCAACTGCTCGCCTTCAGCCTTGATCTTCGGTGTTATAAAATCCTGAACCTTAGGCAAAAGCATTGATTGAAATGATTGCTGAACTTGGGCAGAGAGAGTGGGTAGGAATTTAAGAGCCTTCTGTCCTGTCGCGTTACTGTAGAAAGCAATTAGTTCCTTTAGTTCGGCTTCAGTGAACGCTTGGTCATAGACCTGAAAGACTGCCGCCTCTGAAATCGGTGTTATCTTCGGTTGGTCGTTGAGGAAGTCCTTTAGTTGCTGGTCAAGGCGATTGTAAGCGTCAACCGCAGACTTCCGAAGTTCCTGTTTTTGTGAATCCGTCAGTTCTTTATCGCTGTCAACGCTTCCGATAAGGTCATTCTTAATGTCCTCAAAGGAAACATTGATTTCTAGCATCACATTGTCAGCACCAGTAAGTTTCCGAAACTTCATCACAAGAGCTTGTTTTTCTGTCTGAGGCTCCTGCTGCGCAAACGTTGAAATTCCAACGAAGGCTGTAAAGATGAGGACCACGGCGCAATAGGTAACACGAAGTTTTTTCATATAGTAGTTTGATGTCCCGATTTCTTTGGGCTTTGCCCATCGATGTGCGGGAACGCTGTGCTTTTCCGGTACGTTTAATAAATGACCCAAGCGGCTATGCCGCCCGTCAAGAGCGGCGGCTTGAGCCGTCAAACGCGCCCACGCGGCAGATAGCCACGCTGTTTACGGCGTGGTGCGGTCGCCTAATGATCTCTAAGGGCAATTCTGGCACATAATACGTGCCAGTGTTGCGAGCACGTCGCAACTGTAACGTCCCTTTAATTCTAACGGCTGATCAGTCTTCGTCCGAAAATGCTTGTTTCAGCGCGTATAGTTCTTTGAGTCCGGGCACGTCCTTTTCCCGGCCTGCTTCGGTTTTCGCGCGGATCAGGCCATCTATCGAGAGGATATTCACCTTGTATCCGCCGACCTCGATCACAACGCAGTCGTTAACCGCATCGAGATATGTTCCGACACCTTTAACCTTGCCCAAAAGATCGATATCACCAAAGGACGTTCTGAGTGTGAAATTTGTTGCGTTTCGTAGCGTCGATTCGTCCCAAACAAACGGAAGTTCGTCGAGAAAATTTCGAGGCCTTGGGTCAAGGGGAGCCAGAGCCTTTGCCAGCTTTACCAAATTTGTTTTTTCGCGAGAATAACAAACGTCCAAGTCCTGCGTTACATACGACGAGCCGTGACTACGAATCGCCATGCCGCCGATCACAACAAAATCAACCTTATTCTTCGCAAGTGTAATAATGGCTTCGACCAACAGACTCATTGATTTTTCTTTGCCTGTCTTGCTTTTCGCATTGCCTCAGCAAGAATATCCAGACCACTAATAATGTCGTCATTCTTACGCATTCGTTCCTCAGCGGACAGCCGCAAATTCGAAACCAACAGCGTCAGATCGATCCCATAATCCCTCGCCTCAGCGATCTTGCTTCCGGGACGCGGGTTCAGCAATTTTTCTTCCGGCGTTCTCATGGTTCTATTTTAACTCAAAATGACCATGTCGCATCAGCAATCTTATCCGGCTCGACATCGATCTCTTTCCCGATCAACAAAACCGCCCCGTCCTCGATCAAAATGTCCACCCTGTAGTCGTCAACCGCAGTAACAACGCGTCCGTTCTTAATTAGTGTTTTCATCGTCTTAATGCCTTTACTTTACGGTTACGTCGATTTATTTCGGCGGTCCATAATCAATAAGTTCTGCCATTCCACCGTCTCGCTCGTTATACTTTTCGCCACGAACAACAAAAGTGAATGTTCCTCGGGCGCCATTAATCCCGGCTTTTAATAATTGCGTTCGAAGTTGTTCAGATTTGGTTCCGCGTTCCATGTAGACATAAACCAGTCCTCGTGACGCATCAACTATTTCGAACGCATGATGGGTGGCTTGGGCTTTACCATAACCGTAGTTATAGTAGGTAGAAATCTTTATTAATCCGCTTGCTCGCACCGGCACATCAATGAATCTTGGGATATCAGAAGTGAATTCAAGTAAATTCGAAAGCTCTCTGACTTTTGTCGAGGTTTGGTTTGGCCTTACCTCAGCCGTGAGGGGGACAATCGCATCCATAATTCTTCTAAAATCTTTTAGTTGAGTTTCCGAAAGTGTAATGACCCTTCGACTAATTTTCAGTTCAGCAGCGCTGGCAGAATAAAGGGCTTTTCGTAATCCTAGTTCTAAAGGAAGTTTGAGAACTAACCAGCTTTTCCCTGACGGGTATTGGTAAGGAATCTCAAAGCTCTGACCATCTATAATCAAAAACGCACTATCAGAGTCCGCAATGCGCGTATATGACTTATAATTCATGTAGTCAAGCTGAAGGTAAACCTCGCTTATATTGTTAGGAACCGCACCTCGGTACTCGGCGACTGCCTTGACAAGGATTAAATCTAGCGGGCTTGATGATTCTTTAAGAACATCGAGTGGTACAGACACTACCGACATGTTCTTGAAACGGTCGTAGTCTGTAAGGGAACTCAAATCCACATTTGAAGAAGATGTCGGTGTCGCTGATGCATCTATCTTATAGACCCAGGTTCCGTCAGGCTTTAAGATAACTTTTTTCCCGGTCTCTGTAACAGCCGTTTGAGTTACCTCTTGAGCTCCAGCATATGTGGAGAGCAAACAAAATAAACACAAAACTAGCTTAGCTGGTCTTTTCATAATTAAACATCTCCTCTGGCAGGGGAATTAGGACATCCGCGGAATATTCTCTCCCAAAATTATCTCGAAATGAAATATTTACAGAGCTACGATTTCTAGGCTCTCCTACTTCTCGAATACCAACAATGTAGTCTTTAATTTTCGCCGCTTCTAAGGTTTTCGGCACTCCATCGTTGAACAGTTCTGAATATGCAGTTCCGCTTCCCATTGGATAAACCCATTTCTTTTCAGAGCCAAGCGATACTTCTTGCATCTCTGGGGCATTCATTACTTCAAGGTTCGTGGACCGCACTTCGATATCTAGGATATCAACAGCTTTCTCGACGTCCCTGTTGTTAATTCGAATAGGAATCACAATATCTACAACTCGCTGAGTTATGTTCGTCCCAAAAACACCCCGTGTCCACGAGATGGTCTTTACCTTGTCACTAATCACGGTTAGTTCGAGCATTCGTGGACGCAGCACTCCTAACTCTTTTAACGATTTCCAACCCGCCACAAGTGCTCCCGGAATCGCCGCTAGGACGATGAAAATAGTTGGGTCACTTTTTCCTGAGATAAACTGGTAGGCGACAACATAAATAGTACATACCGGCACTAAAACTACTAGACCGATCAGTACAATGTTGATGACTCCAATTCGTCTTAGTTCCATAGTCAGTTTCATTATCCTACCTGCGCGCGAGAACCTGTGCTTTTCCGTCACGTTTAATAAATGACCCAAGCGGCTATGCCGCCCGTTAAGGATAGGCGGCTTGAGCCGTCTTTCCGCGTTTCGCGGCAGATAGCCACGCTGTTTACGGCGTGGTTAGGATGCCTAGTGATAGCAAAGGGCGTTTTAACGTCCTTCTATTCCGGTGGCTTAAGCCAATTGTTGGTAAGGGCGTTAAAACGCCCTTCCTATCTCGATCAACCGACCACCACGCCCTAAAGTGCGTGGCTATTCGCCCAAAGGGCAAGCCCCTTGAACGAGGCTAAACAAAGCTACGGCGTTGGCGTCTTCTTCGTCGGGCTCTTGTATTCGCTCTTTTTCTTGAGGCCGAGGACTTGGATCTCGTTGGAGCTGTCGCCGAACTGCGCTTTGACCTGTAGTTTGGATCCGAGGACGCAGTCGTGAAACGCCCATTGGGCGGCGATCTCGTCGTCGCGGCAACCTCAGCGGCCATCGTCTCTTTTAGCTCGGTTACAGCTTGATGATTTCCATATCCTTTTTCAGAAGGCGATTAACCACCTTGCTTCTGTCGATGTTCTTTTCCGCCGACAATTTATCAACGAACGCCGCGATCTCAGGCTCAAGATAGATAGGTAAATTAAACTCGCCATCAGGGTTATGAAATTTACCTCTTACACCATTTGAAAAATCATATTCCTTTTTCATATTGTTTTGTTTCTGCTTTAGAAGCTTTTCTCGCGGAAATAATTCTGATCCGCGAACTCTCGTCGTCGAGGCTCATAAATTTATGTGATAGGACGAGTAAGACTCCGTTTTCATCCAAACCAATTGTAATCCAACGTTCCTCTAATCGACTACCTTCGACGTCCGGGATCGAGAGCAAATTTGGGTCCCGAAAAACGCTCGTCGCCCGCTCAAAGTTAACTTTGTGCTTGCGAATATTGCCCCTTGCTTTCTTTGGATCCCATTCAAAATCGTAACGCATAGCAACAAATTATCTGAAAGCCAAACAAGTCCGTCGTTTTAGAACCCTTCCTAGTCAAACCGGAATTCTTCTCGGATTTGAGGACGAATCCTTGGCTCCGTACATCTGCCGTCGGCATACTCATTATTCTCAGTATAAACAGTTCCCATCGGGAACAGGGCCCGCGAATCGTAATCAATCCAAACCAACGCTAACATAACGTTCCCTTCGCGAACAAAAACCGCGAATCGTAACGAATTCAACCCGATGATCACACGAAAGGTTCCTTCGGAAACAAGATACAATGCGTCCGTCATTGACTAGCGTTTCACCACTCTTTCCCAAACTCTATTTGGTGAAGGGCTAACTCGACAATTATTATCCCGTTTCTGCTCAAACACCAACCCTGCCGGGGCTAACTCGGGCGAATTGAACCAGGCTGATTTTCGGTTCGTTTGCTTTGCAGATCTGCCGCGGCGGCACGCGCGGCCGACACTCGCTTTGCCGCATTTACTTTGTACCGCCAGATCAGGAACTCTGCAAGCATAAGGTTGGGCACCCATCCAAGCCACGCGACGGTGCGATAGACGTCCATCGGCGGCAATTCAAATGAGTTATTTACGCTCCATTTCCACGCCCGTAGCGTCAATGCCGACAGCGTCAGTGCATAACTTCGGATCATATAGTCGCGATGAGCGTCGTAGTCGCCCTTTCGGGCCTTGATCACCGCCATCCCAGTAAAGTATATCCATAGCAACGCCAGCAGGATGAACGCGACCTTAGAGGTCGGTCCGCCATTTGCATAGAATCCCATTATCAACCCGGCGGGACCGGTTATGAGTAAGATATCGGCTACATAAACGTATCCGAATACACGATGCAGTTTAGGAAACCGCGAACGCATAGACTGGGAGAATTGCGTAAATCCGGCAAAGAGAACCCAAATGCTTGTGTAAACGTGAACAAAAAATGCGATCCGCCAATGGTCGATCTCGATATATTGCTGCTTTATTCGCAGGAAGCCGACATCGGTATTATATGGAATATATGCCGCGGTGATCCGAGCCATCTGATACGTGAAAAATGCCAGTGCTAAAAACGATATCGCAGAAATGACGTTCGTGCGGTTGAATGCACTTTGGATCTTAGGTAATAATCGTTGATTAAGCATATGAAAAACCTAGTATTACTCTTGATCGCGACGACGTTCCTTTTCGGCTGTAGTGTTCAGAAAACTGCAGAAAAGACTACTGATAAGTTTGATGATACCGCAGCTAACAACTCAATGGCGACTGCGGCAAATGCCCCGACGGCAGCGGCCGGCGACGCAGTAGCTCAAGAAATACTTGGATCATACGTCGGCACATTTGGCGATAACAAAATTACGCTGCTGATCACGAGCATCAGCGGCAATACGATCTCCGGACGCAGCATCGTCGGCGGCAATGATCGCCCGTTCGACGGGACGTTCGCATTGGAGAATGGCTCGTATGTCGTCTCCGGCAAAGAACCGGGCGACCATAAGGACGACGGAGCCTTCAAATTTAATATCGCCAAGTCGAATATAAATGAACTTGTCGGCACGTGGAAGGCCAATGACACCAAACGTCCTGAAAAATCCTATAAGCTCGAACGCAGAAAGTTTGAATACCGTGCCGGCGTTGGCAATTGGCCGCAGGCGTCCAAGCGTTTGCTCAAGCCTGCTGATGTCGAGAATTTGCCAAAGGGCGAACTCGAATTTATGCGCAACGAGATCTTTGCCCGTCACGGATACTGCTTTAAGAAAAAAGAACTTCGTCAGCAATTTGAGAACGAAGACTGGTATATCCCCAATACCGTAGATATCAAAAACTACCTGACCGATATCGAAAAAACCAATATTGCTCTGATCAAACGCTACGAGAAATACGCGGATGAATACGGCGACGAGTATGGCCGTTAACCTCGGTACTCGGGCTGTGGAGCCGAACTTGATCTCGCGATACAAACGTGCGATATCTCTCGCATTCGGCTAAAATCGGCGGGCAGTCGTTAGGCATTTTGGCCTTGTTGCCGACTGAGACGATCGAGAGCGGCTCCGCCGTGATCCGAACTTTACGGGTCGGCGGCAAATTAAATAGGGTCCCATTGAGTGGACGTCCATTCCGGCCTTTCCGAGAGCCGTAGTGGACGTCCATTTTGTTTATTTCTTCTGCCCCAGGCGTAGGGCGTGTTTGCAGTCTGTAACAAAATTGGAGCTGTGTCGTGAGCAACGATCTAATCCACGATCTAATACACAAAGTGGTATGTGATCTTTTTTTTGAACTATTACCGCAATTGTGATATGTTACTCTCGATTAATACCCAAAGTGACGTTTTCCTTAATTTAAACGCAATTTTTTATTATTTGCTACAAAAGGGGGACGTCAAAAGTGAAAGGAACTTCTGTACTCGCAGCCTGTCTTTGTATCCTGTGTTTTTTCATCGGATATTTAGCTTATGCAGGAACTGCGCTGATCGTGGGCTTTGTAAAGGACAACGTTGATCCGTGCCGGACGTCGGTAGAGTTATGCTCGCAGCAGGAAATGACCACCACTGCACGCTAACCCTCAACCCGACACCCGCCATCGGGCAACACTATACGCTGCGCGCCGCACGCTCTAACACAGAGCAAAGCCGGCATCGAGCGCACGTATCAATTCATCGACATTATCCTTTGTCGAATTAAGCATCATTCCCGTTCGGATGACGTTGCCGTAGAGGCCGCCCTTGCCGATGAGGACGCCTTGGCGTTTGGTCTCTTCAAAAACGGTGAGAACCGCAGCCGGTGCGGGTTCCTTGGTCTGGCGGTCTTTGACGAGCTCGATTCCCTGCATTAAACCCATACCACGGACGTCGCCGATCACCGGATATTTGTCCTTAAGTTCGTCGAGTTTGCTGCGGAAATAATCGCCGACCACGCGGCAGTTGGTACGAAGGTCGTCGTCCTCGATCATTTTGATAACGGCAAGGGCCGCAGCGGTCGAGACAGGATTGCCGCCGAAGGTGGCGAAGGTCAAGCCCGGGAATTTGTCAGCGACCTCAGGAGTCGCGATCGTCCAGCCGATCGGAATGCCGTTGGCCATACCTTTGGCGGACGTGATGATGTCCGGCTCAACATTCCAGTGCTCAATGCCGAACCACTTGTCACCCGTACGCCCCCAAGCGGTCTGCACCTCGTCCGCGATACACAGGCCGCCGTAATTACGCGCGATACCGTACGCGATTTCAAAATACTCAGGTGGCGGCACGATAAATCCGCCGACGCCGAGGATCGGTTCGGCCATAAACGCCGCGATCTCGCCGGTCGTCGTCGTCTGGATCAGTTCCTCAATATCTTGGGCACACGCTACACCGCAACTGGGATATTCGAGCTTGAACGGGCATCGATAGCAATACGGTGCAGGTGCGTGGACAATACCCGCGACCTGTGCCGGCAACGGACGCCAGTTCGAGTGTCCCGTCGATGACAGTGCCGTCGCCGAACGCCCCGAATAACTGTGGCGCAAAACTACGACCTCGTGACGTCCGGTTGCGATCTTGGCCGCCATCTGTGCCGTATCGTCCGCCTCGGTGCCGGTTGAGGTAAAAAATGATTTCTTCAGATCGCCGGGCGTGATCTCAGCCAATTTCTCGGCCAGGTTCGACTGGTTCGGATTAGCATAGAGCGCGGAGGTATGCTGGATCGTTTTGTTTTGCTCAAGCACCGCCTCGTTGATCCGCGGATTGGCGTGCCCGACACTCACGGTCAGCACACCGCCGAAGCAATCGAGATACCGGTTCCCCTGATCGTCCCAGACGTACTCGCCTTCGCCCTTAACGAGCGCGATCGGCTCCTGATAGTAAGTGGCGACGGCCGGAAATAGAAATTCCTTGTGCTTTTCGATAGTACTTTTTAAGGACGATTTTTGTTCTGGTTGTGTCATATATTTATTTCCAAGATTGTCCGGAGCAATAGAACTTTCAGCGAAGCCGATTAATCTTGAAAGTACCGAATATCTTACGCCAAATTACAGAAAAATAAAGTGTCAAATCTCGCATTTGTCAGTTTAATTGCGGCGACTGTATTAAACGCAAAGTCATTCCCGGATGATAATTGTGCGATCGGATCATAGACGCATTGGCATCGCCGTGTTGTAAGTTGTAAACTCAGACGTTTCGTATGGGAAATCGGACATTAGGAATTGCAGTTGTTGGCATTGGCGGTGCGGTCGGCACGACGATGGTTGCCGGCGTCGAACTGCTCAAGGCGGAGGCGATCGGAACCGAAGGCTTGCCGCTCGCCGAATTTGAGATCGATGGACTGGCTGATTATTCGCAGATCGTCTTTGCCGGTTGGGACCTTTTTAGTGAAGACCTCGCCGCCGCCGCCGAAGAACACGATGTCCTGACGTATAAACAGTTTCGAGCGGTCGAAGAACCGCTGAAAGCTATAAAACCCTGGCCCGCGGCGGGCAATGACCGTTTTTTATCTAATATCGACGGCGGCAATCGGATCACTGTCCACAACCATCGCGATACGATCGCCAAACTGCGAGCTGACCTGCAGGGGTTTCGCCGGACTTGCTCATCGGTAGTTGTCATCAATCTCGCCTCGACCGAAAAATACGTCGCCGATGGCAACGAGATATTTGATTCGATCAGCTCGTTTGAAACGGCACTTGACGACAATTCGCCTGACATTTCGCCGTCTATGCTCTATGCGTACGCCGCGATCGTCGAGCGGATACCGTTCGGCAATTTCACGCCGTCCGTTGCTGCCGATATTCCTGCATTGATCGAATTTGCTACCGCCAGCGGCGTGCCGATCGCCGGTCGAGACGGTAAGACCGGACAGACCTTTATCAAATCTGTCATCGCCCCCGCACTGCGAGCAAGAGCCCTAAAGGTCGACGGTTGGTTTTCGACCAATATCCTGGGCAATCGCGACGGTCTCGCACTTTCAAACGAAGATTCGCTCGCATCTAAGATAATGACCAAGAGTTCGTTGCTCGAGGACATCCTCGGTTACGAAGTCGAAGATCATCTGGTCGATATCCGATATTACCGCCCGCGAAGGGACAATAAAGAGGCCTGGGATAATATCGATATCAGGGGCTTTCTCGGCCAGAATATGCAGCTTAAGATCAACTTTCTCTGCAAGGACTCGATCCTAGCGGCACCGCTCGCGATTGAGATAGCACGCTGTCTCGACCTCGCTATGCAGCGTGGCAAAGGCGGGATACAGGATCAATTGGCCGTATTCTTTAAGTTGCCGATGGCGAGCGACGGTCATCCCGAACACGCATTTCATAAACAAGAAGACGCTCTGATCGACTGGCTCAAAAGCGAGTGAGATCAGGCCGCAGCAGATCGTGCAGATGATCTAGAACATACAGAAATGTGCGTTTTTTATTGTTCGTCGTGATACCAAAACCGCCAATTTCTCGCTGATATGATAGAGATCTGATTGTACCGAACAGAATCAGTCCTCCGATTGCGCGCACGATCACTGTTAGCTCTCGCGGTCGCCGCTCTGAATATTTCAGTGACCGTCGAATTAAAATAATAATGAGATCAATAATACTTTTTACAATTTTGTGTTTTCCCGTCGGATCACTGGCCCAGTCGGTCAGTGAGCTTTACCTTGCCGCACCCGCCGATGCGATCAGTGTCCCCGCAGTACAGCGAGCGGCCAACTCCTCGTCCGAGGGCGATCTGCTGCGATTTCGCGTCAATGACACGACAAGCGGCGAGATGAAGCTCATTTCCCGCTCGGGATCGAAAATGCTGGTCGGGATCTCGACGTACGATTGCGATGCGAGCGATCTGCAGTTTTGGGCGGTTAAAGGCGGCAAATGGATCAAAACCACTCCGGCAGTTATCAAGCCACTGGGCAAGAAAGACATCGTTGCCATACTTAGCACCTCGCCGGCGACGGTTAGCGAACTTGGCAAAGAGATCGGTATTCCTTTCTACTACACCTTCGAAATCGCTACGGACCATCTCAAACTCATCGCCCGCAAGCAAACGGGCTGCGATGTCGCCGGAACGGTCTATAACTACAGTTTTGACGGCAAGCGGTACAAGATCCAAAAATAGTTTCTCAACTAAGTTTGCGCTCCGACCGCTGAATTGTTTGACAGGCCGCCTGCCATTGTCTGAATATTGACGTATGCTCAATCAATTCAGTTTTCATTTGCCGGCATCGATCGAAACCAAATTTCAGTCCACGATCCGCGAATGGTCCGACGCGGGCAGCGTTGCAAGAATCTGGAACAAAGACGCGACTCTGTGGACCGGCACCGACGAAGCGGTGTGGTTGGACTGGCTCGAGATAGTCGAGGCCGAACTGGGAAATGCTGAACGGTATCGTAGCCTAGCCGCGGAGATCAGCGATGCCGGATTTGAAAGCGTCCTGCTGATGGGAATGGGCGGTTCGTCGCTGTGCCCGGAGGTTTTGGCGATGACCTTTGGCAAGCACAATTTCCACATCCTCGATTCGACCGTACCGGCACAGATCGCCGCGGTCGAAAGCAAACTCGACAATTCAAAAACGCTCTTCATCGTTGCGAGTAAATCCGGATCGACGCTCGAGCCGAATTGCTTCAAGCAGTACTTTTTTGACCGTGTGTCTCAGCTAGTCGGAGCAGAAAACGCGGGAAAACAGTTTATCGCCATCACCGATCCGGGTTCGAAGATGGAACAGGTCGCCCAGACCGACGGATTTAGGCATATCTTTTATGGCAAACCGCAGATCGGCGGTCGTTTCTCCGCCCTTTCCGCATTTGGGATGACCGCTGCGGCGGCGATGGGCATCGATGTCGAACAGTTTTTGCAAAGTACGATGCCGATGGTCGATGCGTGCAGGTCAAATGACCCGAACCAAAATCCCGGCGCCGCCTTGGGCATAATGCTTGGCGTCTGCCACGCTGCGGGCCGCGACAAACTCACGATCTTTACAACACCGGAGATACACGACCTCGGTGCCTGGATGGAGCAGTTGGTCGCCGAATCGACGGGCAAGATCGGTGTCGCCATAATTCCCGTTGATCGCGAAAAGCCGCAGGCCGCCGCCCTTTACGGGTCTGATCGTATCTTTGCATTTCTAAGCGTTGCGGGTAACGACAGCCTCGACGAACAGTTTGCGTCAGTAACCGCCGCCGGACATCCCGCCGTCAGGGTCGTGCTGGATTCGATCGACACACTTGGACAAGAATTTTTCCGATGGGAGTTTGCGACCGCGACCGCAGGCTCCATTATGGATATAAACCCATTTAACCAGCCCGACGTCGAGTCCGCCAAGATCGAGGCTCGCAAGATCACAGACGAATACGAAACCACCGGCTCGCTACCCCCCGAAACGCCATTTTTCGCGTCTGAGAATATGTCGCTTTTCACGGGCAACGAATACGCAATGGAGTTGCTCGCCGCCGCCGAGGAAGAGACCGTTGCGGCAATAATTGATGCCCATTTATCACGGATCGGCGAGGGCGATTACTTCGGACTGCTCGGTTATCTTGCGATGAGTCCCGATAATGCACAGGTGATGCAAGCGATCCGCACATCAGTCCTCGAACGGTTTGAATGTGCGACGTGTCTCGGATTTGGCCCACGATTTCTGCATTCGACCGGCCAGGCATATAAGGGCGGCGGCAATAACGGCGTCTTTCTGCAGATCACGTCGGACGACGATTCTGACATTCAGGTTCCGGGACAGCGATACACATTCGGCGTGGTCAAGGCCGCACAGGCCCGCGGAGATTTCCAAGTACTCCTCGACCGCGGCCGCCGTGCACTTCGCGTTCACGTGGGCTCCGACGTTTCCGCCGGACTTCGCGAATTGTCGATAATTATTTGAACGGGCGACAACTTTCAGTTTCCGTCCCGTAATTTCGCCGCACATGCACAACACAAAAAAGGCCGATCTGATCGGCCTTTTTTAGGTTTGAGTTTTGTTTAAGTTGAACTATGGGGTCACAGGCGTCGTTTCGACAAATCTGGGCAGTGAGACAGATTGGTTCAGGTACACGCCAAATTCTGTGCCGGCTTTCACTGTCGCTTCTTCGCCCTTGGTCTGGGTCTCGGCGATCAGTCCGCCGACACCGCCGATGATGCCGCCGATGAGCGCACCCTTGCCGCCGCCGACCGCGCCGCCGAGGACTGCACCACCGACGCCGCCGCCGCCGATAAATTTCACCTTACGCAATTTCGTCTTGTCGCCTGAGGCGGTTCCCTCGTTGTCGCTCTTGGCACTCTTGCTGTCGAGTTCGGTCAGCGAACCATTTATCGTCCGCAAGGCTCCGTTCGGCATCCTGACAGATATAAAGCTTGCTCCGATCTCGCCGACATTTCCGCCCTTGTGCGCGGCCTTTACGGTATCCACCCTGCCGGTAACCGTCGAGCCGGTCGGTATTACGACCACGCCGGTCGACGAATAGACAGGTTCCGTAACGGTCGTCGTAAACGTATCGCCGACCTTGGCAGTCTTGGAAGAGATCGTCTTATTCATACGCACGCGGATCGTCGATCCGGACTCGACCGTAAAGAGCGGTATGACAGGAGCTCTAACGATCGGCTTTTTCGCGACCGGCCTCTTTTTCAGTACCGGTTTACGCTTCTGTGCTAGTCCATCGCTAACACCGATGGACATAATTACCGCCATAAACAACACAAAGGTTTTAATATTAAATATCTTTTTCATATCGGTTCACTCTCGATGGCCCATAAGTTCGCAGGCCGTGCTTTTGTATCAAATTCGGAGCGAATAGTTGCCCCGAACGATCGCTCTATAAACGACTATGTACCTATACAGATTACCATTTGTAAGTTGGAAAATAAATTGTGATCTTTTTTCTGAAATTCGCTTCTATTAGCACTGTACTCAAAGCGTCACAGTTAGTTTGTAATCTCCAGAAGTTGAATTAGCCCCCGGCCTGCCAAAGCCGGGGGTTAAGTCGTTAAAGGGAGAGTTTAAACATAATTTTGCAAGGAGAAACGTCTTTATGTCTTTAGCAACGCCGGCCTTCCTTCTATTCGCCCTTAACTTGCTTGACGCCCTTTTGACGATCGTCTGGGTACGTTCGGGCGTCGCTACCGAGGGAAATCAGCTGATGGCGTCGCTTCTGGACATTGGCAACGGCCCATTTCTCGCGGTGAAGATAGCGATGGGCACGATCGCCGCTTTCGTACTTGTCCGATGGGGCGGACGACCGCTGGCGAGATATGGAATGGCGATCGCGTTAGCGATATATATCGGCCTGATGGGAGTACATCTTTTCACGGGCTTGGCCGCATTTGGCTATGTCTCCGCCGACCAGATCAAGAATTTTACCGATATTCCGGGGCAGTTGTTCGCTTTCTTTGTTTGATCACAGAATATAAAATCGCTTCGGGCTCGTTGTTTCGAAATTGGAAACAACAGCCCGTTTTTTTTCGTACCTTAATACACAACGCAAAGGGATTTCGACGGCATCAAAATCCTTTGATAGTTTTATTTTGAGGTAATTTGGCATTATGAATAGGAACTCGATATATCAGGTTTCCGCACGGCAGATCTTGCTGCTCGCTTTTGCATCAGCATTGATCGCGGTCGGTGCGACGGCATTGCTTTACAACTACGGCAAGGATCTAATGGCGAAGAGCGGTTCTGACGTGACGCTTGCCGAGCAGGCACCGCCGCAGGGCATCACGGACCCGTCTCAGGTCTCAGACGAGCAAAACAGTATCGAGGTCTATCGGGCGATCTCACCGGGCGTAGCTTTTATCAATACGACATCTTATCAGCAGGATTTCTGGGGCGATGTGCAAGAGGGTAAGGGCAACGGTTCGGGCTCGGTGATCGACGCCGACGGCAATATCCTGACCAATTTTCACGTGATCGACGGCGCTCAAAAGCTGACCGTTAGCTTTGGCGGTGACAAGGTCTATCCGGCCAAGGTCGTCGGCGGTGACCCTGATACAGATCTCGCGGTCATCAAGATCGACCCGCCGCCGGGAATGACGGTCGTTCCGCTTGGCGATTCGGACAAACTCGTTGTCGGACAGAAGGTACTCGCGATCGGCAATCCGTTCGGACTTGACCGCACCCTTACCACCGGCGTCATCTCAGGTCTCCAACGCCCGATCCGTGCCCGAAACGATCGTCCGATCGATGCGGCGATTCAGACCGACGCATCCATCAACCCGGGCAATTCGGGAGGCCCTTTGCTCGATAAGTTCGGTAAGATGATCGGGATCAATTCACAGATACTGTCGCCCGCGGGCGGATCTGTTGGTGTCGGATTTGCCGTACCGGTCAATATCGCCAAACGCATCGTGCCACAACTGATAAAGTTTGGCGAAGTTCGACGGCCGAAACTAGGTGCATCGACCATCAGTGCCGCCGAGGTCAACAATCGGGGCTATCGACTGCCGATCGAAAACGGCCTGGTCATACAGCGTGTGGAGCCCGGCACGACAGCATTTAACGCGGGGCTTCGCGGCCTGACGCAAGCTCCGACGGGCGGCATTACGCTCGGCGACATTATCACATCGATCGATGGCGAAAAGATGGATAGTCTTGATGACCTCTACCGTTATCTGGATAAAAAACAGATCGGCGACACCGCTCAGGTCGAACTCTATCGCGGCGGCAAAAGTGTTACCGTTGCGGTCAAGTTGCTGGGCTCGCTGCCGGCGACTCGTACGACCCGTAAACTCGAATAGAACCTCAAAAGGTGCGGCAGACGCTATCAAGGGTCTGCCGCACTGCTCACAGATGACGGAAACGCACGATTTCTTTAACGAAGGTTACGGCTGGCAATGCCGTGTATGCTCGCGCGAAATGGAACTTGCCCGTGCCGACACCTCGACACTCCCGCTGTACTATCGACAGGGCGAGGCCGAGTCCCGCGGCCCTTTGCCGACCACCCAAGCACTCGCCCGTTGGACCGACGCGACCCGGCGTTCGTTGACCTGCCCGAGATGCGGTATTACAGAATTGATCGACATCAACTGAAGCCTGCATAGCTTATGCCCTGCCTGCGGCTCGTGATAGATTTATATCAATGATGCAAAAAGAGCTTGAGACGGCGATCGCGATCGCGCGCCTTGCCGGCAAGACAATACTCGAACACTACGCCACCGATTTTGAAACGCACCAGAAACTTGGTGCGGACAATCATTACGAACCGGTGACCATCGCCGACAGAGAGGCTAGCCGCATCATCGTCGAAGGCCTGGAGGCCGCGTTTCCGGATGACGCGATCCTGTCTGAAGAAGAGGTCGATGACATCGAAAAGCGGCTTGCCCGACGTCGGGTCTGGATAGTCGATCCGATCGACGGCACTGCCGGATTTGTCAAAAAAGATGGTGATTTCGGGGTTCAGATCGGTCTCGCCGAGGATGGCATACCGGTTCTTGGGGTCGTATTTTTACCCTTTTACGACGCTATGAGCTACGCGATGAAAGGCGGCGGTTCATTTACCCAAACGGGCGGCGAAACCCCTGTGCGAGTGACGGCATCGGCTCGCGACGATCTGACGTCAATGACGATCGCCGTGTCGCGCAATCACTTACCCGCCAGGATGAACCGAATCATCGAGCATTTTGGGTTTGCCGACGTCGTTCGCCGCGGTTCGGTCGGCCTCAAGGTTGGACTGATCGCCGACCGCACCTGCGATGTATACATTCATCCGAGTCCACGGACCAAGCTTTGGGACACGTGTGCACCGCAGATCATACTGGAGGAGGCGGGCGGTTCATTTACGGATCTTTTTGGCTTCCCTTTCCGCTACGATCGTGCCGAATTGCAGAATTTGAACGGAATACTTGCAACCAACGGAGCAGTCCACCGGCAGGCGGTCGAACGACTTGCTCCGCTGCTCCACGAATTTGGCCGCGTGCGTGTCTGAAGCGGAGTAGCGGAAAGTTTAACAGTTGTGCTTCCGTGATATGATTTAGGTGTCGGACAAAGGCAGAAATATGGAAAACGCGATCTGGATATTGTGGCTGATTCTCGGTGTTATCCTAGTGGTCGCCGAGGTTTTCACGCTCGGATTCGTCTTGCTTTGGTTTGGTGTCGGCGCTCTCGCCGCAGCACTACTCGGCTATTTGGGATTTGGGCTCGGATCGCAATTTGCGGCGTTTGCGGTCGTGTCAGTTGCTCTGACGGCGATGTCGCGGACGATATTTGCCAACTATTTCACGCACGGCGACGGAAATCGTCTAAAGATGGGTGTTGACTCGATGCCCGGCCAGATCGGAACGGTAACCACGGCCAGTAGCGGTTCGATGCTCGAGGCCGCGGTCAAGGTCTTTGGCTCGACGTGGACCGCGTTTCCGGTAGATGGCGAATCGGTACTCGTGCAGGGCGAAAAGGTGGAGATCGTAGAGGTCAAAGGGTCCTCGGTATTTGTCCGAAAGATGACCAACGAATTACCTGAGTGGCGCCGCGAGTCGTAAAGAGTGATCGAGAGCATCAGAAATTAAAAATGGACAATTGCCTCAATGTGCAATTGTCCATTTTCAGTTAAATTTAATTGATTTAGATGATCTCGGCCGTGTCCTGATCCGCGGTGTCGTGAATGCCGCCTAGATCGATCAGTTCGAGTTTGACCTCATCGCCTTCGGGAGCGGGCAGGCCCTCGCCGCTAAACTTGGCTAAAATGACTGTGATATTGTCTTCACCGCCATTCTCATTGGCCTCGCGAATAAGCTCGACACAGGCATTTTGAAGATCGTCAAAATTATCCTGGACGATCCGCTGCATACTTCCCGCCGAAACCTTGTTTGACAGTCCGTCACTACATATCAAAAATATATCGTCACGATTAGGCGTTACTCTGGCCGAAACCGGATATATCTCATTCTGCGCACCGAGAGCCTGCAGGATCACGTTCTTCAGCGTGTGCGTCTCGGCTTCGGCTTCGGAAATTTGTTGTGCGTCGATCAACTGCTGGACGAGCGACTGATCCTTGGTGACTTGATATATCTTGCCGTTACGCACGAGATATGCACGGCTGTCACCGACCTGGATCACATCTGCCGCCTCCGGCGTAATGCCGATCCCGGTAAAGGTCGCACCCATTCCCTGATATTGCGGATCAGTGCGGCCCTGATTGTGAATCAACTGATTGGCAAATAGAGTTGCTTCGTACAGTTTGTTGATCAAGTAATGTTCGTAAACGCTGGGCTCGATCGTCTTGTCGATATCATCATCGCCAAGTATCTGTTCGCTGACGGTTTCGACCGCCATCGTGCTGGCGACTTCGCCGGCAAGCGCTCCGCCCATACCGTCCGAGACGGCAATGACCACGCCATTGCTGTCCACCTCAAACGATTGAGACTCGACAATAAATTCCCCATCATCCTGCGAACCGGTCCAGCGCTTGGCTCCGGTGATGTTCAGCACAAGATAATTATCCTCGTTACCTTTACGCACGCGGCCGATATGCGATGTGGCGTGTATCTCAACTGTAAACATAATTAACTCAGCGCCTGATCAAGGTCCGCAAGGATGTCCTCGACATCTTCGATACCGACAGAAACACGGACAAGGCCGTCGGTGATACCGAGGCTCTCACGCTTATCCTGCGGCACCGACGCGTGTGTCATTGATGCCGGGTGCGAGATCAAACTCTCGACACCACCCAAACTCTCGCCAAGCGTACAAAGCTTGACGCTTTCCAAAACTTTTTTTGCATTAGCCAGCGATCCCGTCTCAAAGGCGACCATACCGCCAAATCCGGACTGCTGCCGCTTTGCCAATTCGTGCTGCGGATGCGATGCAAGGCCCGGATAGAATACCTTTTCGACTCGCGGATGCTCAGCCAGAAAATTCGCGACCATCCGTCCGTTCTTATCGTGTGCCTCCATTCGCACCGCCAGAGTCTTAGTGCCGCGCAGCACCAGAAACGAATCGAATGGTGAGAGAATAGCACCAACGCTGTTCTGAATAAAGCCGATCCACTCAGCGTCCTTCTCATCATTGAGTGCGACAAACCCGCCGACGCTGTCCGAATGGCCGTTAAGATATTTGGTCGTCGAGTGAACGACGATGTCCACGCCGAACTCGATCGGACGCTGGAAATACGGCGACATAAATGTATTGTCGCAAACGACACGTGCTCCGTGGGCGTGAGCGAGGTCCGACACCGCCTTAAGGTCCGTCACGGTCATCACCGGATTGGTCGGCGTCTCGACAAAGACCATCTTCGTATTCGGTTTGAATGCCGGCTCCAGATTGGTCGCATCCGACGTATCGACCAGGTCAAACTCGACACCATACTCCGAAAGCACGCGGCTAAACAGGCGAAATGTGCCGCCGTAGGTGTTGTCACCAAGGATGACGTGGTCGCCCGCCTTGACGAGCTTTAACGTCGCGTCGATCGCCGACATTCCCGAGGCAAATGCAAATCCATATTTGGCACCTTCGAGTGCCGCAATATTTTTCTCAAGCGCCGACCGCGTTGGATTTTGCGTACGTGCATACTCAAAACCCTTGTGCTGCCCCAGTCCGTCCTGTGCGTATGTGGACGTCTGATAGATCGGTACGCTCACCGCTCCGGTCGCGATATCAGGCTCGTTGCCCGCGTGAATTGCCGTTGTAGAAAACCCCATAAACTAAACCCAAAAACATTATAATAGCGAGCATTTATGGTAACTTGCACACATCCAAATTGCAAACAAGCTAACCGCAGAGCACCTGTTGTTATCAGCTCAGATCCGATTATCAGTGATCCCAATCGCCGTACAAACTAAAACCGGCCCAGTAAAACGGATGTCGGGTTTTGGCGTCGCCTATGCGTTTGATAGCAGACGACCGGATCGCTTCGGATTTTGAGATGTCCGCGGGATCATTTAGTGCGCGATAGTAATCGACCATAAAATCAGCCGTCGCGGCCGAATCCACGTTCCAGGTGCTGGCAATCACACTTGGCACACCGGCGGCGGCAAAGCTCCACGCAAGGCCAACCATTCCTTCGCCGTTGATGTCGCGGCCGCGGGCCGTTTCACAAGCCGAGAGTACGACCATTTCGGCATTCAAAGTCATATCGGCGATCTCGCGAGCCTCTATCAGGCCGTCGTCCGCACGGTCCCCCGCCAGTAATAGATGCGAAAACAGCGGCTTCTGGCCGTCGCTTATGCCGTGCGTCGCAAGGTGCAAGATACGGTATTTCGGTGCCTCGCTGCGCCAGACACCTTCGGTAGCTTTCGCCCCGACGTATGTGCGGCCTTTCGGGTAGAACTTGCCGATCGTCTTGACCTCGGTTTCGGCATCGGGGAGGCTTTCGATCTGGCCACCACGATATCGCGAACGCAAATTCGCTACGGCCTCCGATGATAATTTAGGATTGCCGAAAGCAAGAAAATCGCCTTCGAATTTGAAATCTTCCCGATTCAGCCGATTTGCTCGCATTCGCGCCAGAGCGTTTAGCGACGGCGCGTATGAGATCGAGAGGTCCTCGATCAAAAATCGACCGTTTTCATTTATCAAAGCCTGAAACGGAATATTACCGACCGACCCCGACGGTATGATCACAACTTGTTTTTTGTCCTTTATGAACGGGATCAGATCAGCAACCAGGTCGTTGTAAAGCAGGCGGGCGTTACCCTTGTAATTTGGCGAATTTCCGGCTAACCGTTCTCTGAAATCGGCTGAGCGGTTTCTAAAGCTGATCGCCCAATTATTATATTGATCACCAACCAACCAGTCTTTAGGATAGAAGACTCGCAGATTGCAGACTTGCCCATCCGAAAGGTCGGTCCGATGGGTCAGCAACTTCGTTATTGGGGAGGACGGGACAAGATCGGTATCGTCTTTCGTTAATACAAAGGTTGCGTCCAGAAAATCGTTGTTTGTCGTGTACTCGATAAAAGCAGTGTTGCTATCGGGCAAAAGGGCGCACATTTGTGAAATATCTATATTTTGCGGCCGAATCGGTTGCTTACCTCTTTCATTGTCGAAAGCGATATTCGCCTGCCATTCTTCTTTGGCAAGACGTGCTGTCCGCAACTGGCGTCCTAATTGGGCAACCGACGGATCTGTACTATCGGCTTGCTTGGTCTGTAAAAGTTTTTGATTGAGCAGATTTAATTGGTCGTTAAGCCGCTTTTCTTCTGCCGTATCTACGGCAGACAGGACGCGCCGCCGGTGATTTTTGTGACGATCCATCAGATTGCGAAGCGCCAATGATTTCATAGCTTCGTGCGTTTCCAACATCTCTGCCGCGAGTCCTAATTTATACAGCACTTCCATTTTTACACGGTAGCTGCCGATCAAACTCTCAAAGTAACGACTGCTGTCCAGCGGATCGCCGATCGGCTGATAATAGAGATCTTCGGCGATCTTAATGCTTTCATTCACGACGGGCAATACTTCGGAGTACCGCCCGAGTGCTGCAAAACAAAACACTTTTCTGTCGAGCACTTCCCGCAATTCCTGCCGGTCACCTATCTCACGAAATATCCGGGCGGCCTCGTCGGCCGTTTCGATAGAACTTTCGAGCTTTGCTATGTCTTCAGCGGTCGCCACTCGGCCCAAAACTTTTGCGAATTCCCGCCCCGCGTTGAATTGATTCGTTGCAATATTATTCAAAACCACTGCATACAAACGCCGGTAATTGGAATCTTTCAAACGGATCCGCAGCGGTTCAAAATAACTCATTGCCTTTTCGAGATATTGCGGCAATTTATCCTGATTTTGATAGACCAGTCCGATCTCTTTGAGCGTCGTCAATTCACCTTCTTCATCGCCGATCTTGCGGGAGATCGCCAGACTACGTTCAAGAAGATCTAAAGCGGGCTTGCAGTTTGAATAGACGCCTTGGTCAATAGTTTTTGGAAATATAGCTTTGCCGTTTTCCAATCTGCCCAAAAACCGCAAAGTAAGCGCGATGTTTATTTCATCATTTGTCTTTTCAAAGACTTCGAGAGCGTCTGTAAGCAGCATTTCGCCATCTTCGACCTTGCCGACACGCCAGTAAAACTGACCGAGAAAGGCCCAAGCCCTCGCCTCTTCGCGCTTGTCTTTGGCAGCGACCGCCAATTTTTCGGCTTGGCGAAAATACCGCATCGCCGGAGCATACTCCGCCCAGGTATAGGAGATCTGCCCGAGCAGATTATTAGCCCTCGCCTGCGCCGAGAGATCGCCGGCCCGCTCATCAAGAGCAATGGCTGACTTAAAATTTCGCTCGGCATCTGATCTCTCGCCACGTTGCCGCGCCGCTTCGCCATTGACCACAAACGACGAAACACCCTGCGCCCATAGGTTTACACAAGCGAAGACGAGAAACGCCGAAAAAACTAACAATTGTGGCGCTTTGGTCGCCATACGCTACAGTTCCTCGTCGATCAGTTTATCCGCGATCACCGGTCAAAAGCAAAATTGCCCCGAATGTAGATACACGCATCAAATACATCCGGTTTGTCTCGGTCCAATTTCAGCTTTTTTAATCTAATGGTAGCCGACAGGTAAATTTTACACTCTTTATGATGTAGGCGGGGAGCCTCGGCTATCTGAAACACGACATTTTTGCAATATTTGCCCGTATCTCCGACACTTTTCCCACGAACTTACGGGCAAATGGGTTGAACGCGGACCGTGTGGTGCGTTGCATTACGCAGTCCACGTTCGACCCGATGTCATTGCGAGTTAAGTTCTGGTGGCGAGATATGGAATAATTGCAACGACCCGATAAATGTCGTTAAGCGAAATACTGGACACCGATGAATTGCTGAGGTTGTACGCCGGGGCGGCAACGGGTGCGGAGTCTGCCCAAATTTTGAAAGTATTGATCGAGGACCACGCATTACCGGTCATCAAACGTGTATTGCGGACTAAGATGCTCTCGGCAATATGTGAAGGTTCGTGGTACTCGGAACGTGATTTCGAAGATCTTTGCAGCCAGGCGAGCTTGCAAATGATCGAACGACTTACGGCCGAGAACTATGTCCGAAACGGAAACATCGAGGTATTTGATATCGGCTCGTATGCGGCAGTGGTCGCATTTAATACCTGGCACGCACTGCTCGCCGAACGCTCGCCCCATTGGCAGAGCCTAAAAAATAAGATCCGATACGCCACCGGAAAAGATTCGGAGATAGAAAAGTCAAGTATTAATGGCACGAGCCACGTACGACTGCGGACAAATGGTAACTATCCGACCCAATTGGACGTGAAACAGATCATCAGCTCGATCGAAGCCGATGTGGCCGGATTTAGAACACTCGACCTGCCCCATCTGATCAAAGAGATCTTGACGTGTGCCGCCGGCAGTTTGCGGCTAAACGAGCTAGTTTCGATCGCCGCCGGGCTGCGGAGTGTCGCGGATCAGTATGAGGTCCCTTTCGAAACCGCTTTCGAAACCGAGATCGCCTTAAACGACAATTTACAAGGATCGATGGAAACGCGAGACGAACTAAGATCGATATGGCTCGAGATCGCCGATTTGCCCATCAATCAGCGGACCGCACTGCTATACAATCTCCGCGACGAGAGCGGAACCGAAATGCTATTTGTGCTCTTTAACAGCCGCATTGCCAAACTTGGTGACCTGGCCGAAGCGTTGGGACTCTCGCCCCAAGAATGTGCCCATATTCTCCCATTGTTGCCGCTCGAGGATAAGTTGATCGCCGAGAGAATGGGGATAACTGCAAAACAGGTCTCGAATCTGCGAAAGGTGGCTCGCGAAAACCTTCGCCGCCGCCTCGCCGGCAAGCCGAGTCGAAAAAGGAGTAATTCCGACCGGGAAAGGGCCTGATACGTCCGCCAAAACGAGGTGATATGCAACATCCCGAAAGATCAACATTAGTGGACTACGCCGAACGCCGCCTTGACGTACGGGCGATCAGTGACGTCATTCTCCACCTTGACCAGTGTCCCGAGTGCTTTGAGGTAGTTGAAACATCGACGTCCCGGAGCAAACAACTCATCGATCTCCAATTTGCCGACAGCGAGCGTGACGCCTTTCATCTAAGTTACGCCGAACACCTGGAGCCATTTGTTGACGAAACCGCTGACGCCGTCACGCGAGAGATCGTCGAAACGCACACGGATAGTTGTTCGGCCTGCGCCTTTCAACTTCGCGAACTGCGAGAATTTGCTGAAACATTGCGTCTGCACGAGATCGAACGCCAAGCAAAACAGCCGCTGGGACTAATCGCCGCGATCCGTACCTGGGCCGGAAGTTTATCGCACAATCGTGCTTTACGCCTTGTGCTGCCCGCGGCGGCACTGCTTTTGATCGGGATGGCTGCATTTCTGTATCAACGGACGCTCCCTGAACCCGAATTGACCGCCGAACCCGTGGCCAATGTGTCACCCGCATCGTCGGACGACGCAAAGGTCGAGCCAGTGGCCGATACAGATACCGCCGAGGTCGCCGACGGCAACCCGAGTGATGCAAGCACCACTCTGAAATTAAGAGCGATCGAGCCCAAAATTGATCGCGCTGAAATAAAGGCCGTCGATATCGTCGGAAAAGCTCCCGTCGCTCCGAGTCTCCGCCTGCCCGACTTCTTAGCGTTGATCCGGCCACGAACGACCTTACGCGGCAAGAGCGATCCATCCGGCGTGACGCTCTCGCCAAATGGCGAAGCCGTTCGCAACGGATCGCCCGACTTCGCCTGGCCGGCATTTGGACCGAAAGGCGGTCAATATATTCTTGAATTATTTGACGAAAACGATGATCCTGTAATGGTTAGCCCGCCCGTCACGGCCACGCATTGGCGGTTCGACAGGCCGCTCCGGCAAGGCAGCATTTACAAGTGGGAAGTCCGGACCGAGGACGCAAAGAGCCAATTTAGTGCATTCGCCGGTCGTTTCAAGGTGCTCGATGAACGGGCACTGGCCGCGGTAAACGCCGTGTCCGTGGCGAAGCCGTTCGATCGCGGCGTCGCCCTCGCGTCCAATGGCCTATTGACCGAAGCCAAAGCGGCTTTCCGCCAAGCGATCAAGACCGGCGACCGCGCCGACCTAGCCCGACAGTACCTCCGGCAGATCACCACAGATAAAAACTAGTCCATTTTACGATCGGTACTAACGTGCAAATCGCTGTTCGTAGGCGGTGTTGGCGGATTCGTGTTTGAGGGTGAGGCCGTTGTCGTCGAGGCCGTTGATCAGGCAGTGGCGGCGAAAATCATCGACGGCAAACGTTCGTGCAAACGCGTCTCCGTCGGTGACGGTGCAGGTAACGAGTCGATCGTGAACCACTTATCAGGAGCGGCGGCCGCGGCCAGTGTGACCAGCTTAGGCGGTAGGCTCGCTGAAAGCCACGATTATACAATTCCCTTTTGTATAAGCTTTCGTAATGCCGCTATAATCTATTTCGGCTAGCGTTAAACTGAGCAATTTTCGATCGACTGTCGAGCATCTTACGGCACCGCCGTCTTAAATCGGGTTATGGACATCAATCAATTAGAGGTTTTGGTCACGGTTGCTCGCGAACGCAGTTTTTCGCGGGCAGCGGAGGTTCTCGACCGCACACAGCCCGCGATCAGCCAGGCGATCAGGCGACTGGAGATCGAACTCGGCGAGCGATTGTTCGACCGCTCATCCAAGGACGGGACTCTGACTTTTGCCGGCGAGGTTTTGCTCGACTATGCCCGACAGATGATGAATCTGCGGTATGCGGCACAGACGGCACTTGTCGAGATGCGCAACCTGCAGCACGGCAAGGTCACGATCAGCGCCAATGAACATACGGTATTTTTCCTGCTTCCGGCGATCGCGGAGTTTCGCCGCCGGCATCCGCTGATC
Organism: Chloracidobacterium sp.; assembly: GCA_016720705.1. Lineage (NCBI taxonomy): Bacteria > Pseudomonadati > Acidobacteriota > Blastocatellia > Chloracidobacteriales > Chloracidobacteriaceae > Chloracidobacterium > Chloracidobacterium sp. Next base: position 745,909 of record JADKKB010000007.1, read on the forward strand.
AAGATCGAGGTACAGCGCGGCGTAGCCAGCCGCATCCCAAAGCAGATCACTGCCCGCGAAGTCGAACTCGGGATCATATCGTTTTCGCCAAACGACGAATCGATCGTTTCGATCCCGGTTTTGACGGACGCTTTGACTCTGATCGTCGCTCCGCAGCATCGATTTGCATCTGCCGGAACGATCTCAATCAAGCAACTTGGAATCGAAAGTTTTATCGCGCACAACGCTCCCTCGCCCTACAGGCAAAAGGTGATCGAGGCTTTTGATAAGCACAATACGCCGCTCAATATCGCGGTCGAGTTGCCGTCACTTGAGGCGATCAAAAAGTTAGTGCAAAGCGGGGATGGTGTCGCACTTGTTCCGCGACTGACTGCCAAGAGCGAGATCGAGGCCGGACAATTGGCGGCAGTGTCGGTCAAGGAGATGCAGCTCGAGCGAAAACTCCATATTGTCTATCGCAAAAACTCGGAATTATCGCACGCCGCTCAGGAATTTATAAAGATCGCCAAAGAAATCAACGGATAACCGTTCTTTTGTTCGCTAATTTTCTATCCTTTAAGACATTTTTCGGTTAGAATTATGGACAAGTTTTGCTCCGTGCAAATGAATATCTTTCTAAACTCTTCTATAATCGGTGGTAAGCAATGACTGAAAATATTCCCAGTGAAGCTAGCTCTCCTTCCGAACGCCGTGATTCGGACCGTAAAAAGTTGATCGTTGACGTCAGATTTGAGGGCGGCGACGGTACGGGTATCGCAAATACCCGCGATATCGGGGTTGGCGGCCTGTATATGACGACGACCTCGACCCTTGATATTGGCACGCCGATATTGATGAATGTCAGCGTCGCGGGCCGCGAAATGCATATTGCGGGCGTTGTGGTATATTCGGACCCGGGCCACGGTGTCGGTGTCCGTTTTAAGGATCTGGCGGCCGATGACCTTGACTATCTTCGCAGTGAACTTAACTTAGCCTAACGTCAAATAAATATGTTCGATCAATTTACGCTCGGTATTGAAGAAGAATTTCAGATAGTTGACCCCGACACACGGGAGTTGAAATCTCACGTTTCAGAGATCCTCGATGAGGGAAAGCTCCTGCTTGGTGAAAAGATCAAGCCGGAAATGATCCAGTCAATGATCGAGGTCGGCACGGGCGTCTGTGCAAATATCCAGGAAGCTCGCGAAGACCTGACCAAATTACGCTGTATCATTTCGAGCCTCGCCCGAAAAAAGAATATGGCGATCGTCGCCGCTTCGACGCACCCGTTCTCAAAATGGTCGGAACAGGAGATCTATGACGGCGACCGCTATAAGTTGCTTGTCGATGAACTGCAAATGGTCGCACGCAGTCTGCTGATCTTCGGTTTACACGTCCACGTCGGCATCCCGGACCTCGAGAAACGCATTCAGGTAATGAACGCGGCACGATACTTTCTGCCGCACGTACTCGCATTGACGACGTCGTCACCGTTTTGGCTCGGATTCAATAGCGGGCTCAAATCATACCGCAGCGAAGTATTTAAGAAGTTTCCGCGTACGGAGATCCCGGACACATTTGAGTCGTACCAACAGTATCAGGCCTACGTTGATCTGCTGGTCAAGATGAATTGTATCCAGAATGGATCAAAGGTCTGGTGGGATGTCCGCCCGCACCATCTGTTCCCGACCCTCGAATTTCGCATTTGCGACATACCGACCCGCGTCGATGACACGATCGCGATCGCCGCACTGTTTCAGGCTATCGTCGCAAAACTGATGGTCTTGAATGAGGGCAATATCGGATTTCGCATCTATCATCGCCGCCTCATCCTCGAAAATAAATGGCGGGCCATCCGCTATGGTTTGGACGGGATGATGCTCGACCTCGGCAAGCAAAAAGAAGTTCCGGCACGCGACCTGATCCGCGAATTACTCGATTTCATCGATGACGTGGTCGATCCGCTTGATTCACGCAAGGAGATCGAACACATCCACACGATACTCGAACGCGGAACCTCTGCCGACGAGCAATTGCGGGTGTGGGAAGCAACGGGCGGCGACCTCAATGCAGTCGTTGATATGCTGATGATCAACACGCTCGAGAATGTGCCGGCAAACTGCTTTGATTAGTTGAGTTGGAAAACCACGGTAACCGTCGACTCGATATTGATCGTACCGACCGAGAAAGTTGCAAGTTTATTTGTGATCGACACTGTTCGTGGCGTCGTTAAGTCTAAGCCGGATCTGTAGTTGGCATTCAAATTACCCGTAGAATAATATTTGTCTGAGGCGTTTCCTTCGTTGATCTTGATCGCCTTTCCGATGGTCTGCCCGATCGCTCCGGTCATCGCTTGAGCCTTTTCGTAAGCGGCTTTCATTGCCATTTCACGAGCTTTTTGACGAAGTTCGATCAATTTTGACGTTTCGAAGCTCACACTGTCGATCTCTGTTGGCTGCGTTGTTAAGATCTCGTTAAATATCGCCTCGAACACTTCGAGTTTGGTCAACTTGAAGGTTACCGACCGCGAAACTTCATATCCCTGAAATTCGCGCGTACCGATCTCATCACCGTCCTCGTCGTATATCGGCTTTTGTCGGTCGCGGGTCGAGATATATTTCATCGAGACCGAGATGTTGTTCGTACGGACGTCCTGCGGTGGAATGGCGTATTTTCTGGCAATTTGCAACATCTTAGCAACGCCATCTTCATTTGCTTTCCGCGCGGTCTGAAGGTCTTTGTCGACTTTGGTGAAATCGACAGAGATAGTTGCCGAATCAGGTTCCACGGCGATCTCAGCCTTTCCCGTGACCTCGATGATCGGGATATTTATACTATCGGTTTTTGATTGTGCTGACGAAGGGTAGGTTGCGAGAGAGAGCAGAGCGAGGGTAAATAAGATCAGAGATTTACGTTTCATAGCATTTTGGGGTACTGCCGGCGAAACTCTTCGATCACTGCGTGACCGATGCCGATCAGCTGTTCGATCGATGTTTAAGTGCCAGTTTGAGAAAGTTTTCAAACAAAATACGACCGTCCCGCGATTCATTGGGGTGCTCCCAGCGGGTCGGATTGGTCGACCAATCCTCAAATGATTTTTCGAGATGAAACTGCACGGAGTAGATAAGTTGGCCTTCGCTACGCTTGACCATCATCTGATTTTTGCAGAGATAAGAGGTTGCGAGTAGCTTGAAGCCCTCCGGGACGCCATCGATCTGGACGCCGTGATTTTGCCAAACGCGCAAAATATCATCATCCGTCGTATAGTCCTGCCATATTCCCGACTCTCTGTCATCATTACCCTCGAAGATCGGATCTGTGATATCGACAATTTTTACAAATCGGTACTGGTACTCCACCACGCGGCCCGAACGCTTGGCCCGGAGTTCGCGATCGTCGAGTGTCTTGAGGCTTGCACCGAACGACACTCCGACAAGCTGATGAGCACCGCATATGGCCAGAACCGGGATCTTGGTGTGGAGTATGAAGTCCGCAAATTCCTTTAAGTGCTTCGGGTTGTAATAGTCAAAATCTGAATACGTGCCGCTCATTACGATCGCATCGGGCCTAAACTGCTTTGCGGCGGCCGCGACCTCGGAAAGGTGCACTGTCATCGTCTTTGGACTTTGGACGAGTCGCAGCAGATTTTTGGCAATATTGTTACACGCCATTCCGGCGACTTTTCGTTCAAATTCGAGTTTATTCTTTGCAGTGCCGCTCCACTCGCGCAGGGCGAGATCCGACATATCCGATTCGTATCTGAGCAGATTGTTGACGATCAAAACCTTGGCGTGCGGTATGCGCTTTTCGATCGGCTCATAACGGCAGAACGCGTTTTGTTTATACGGGAAAGGCAATGATTCGATTTCGGGTGCTTTGGCGACAGCGTCAAACATATAGACAATTGCGGCAGAGACATCTCCGCCCTTGTTAGGTAATTATATCATCAATCAATGCGCCGTAAAGACCGACGAAGGCTGCGCACTTAAAATGCGGCTCGTTTCGCTGGCCCAGGCGGTTCAGATCACAATAGATCTCTTCGTCCGGATCATCAAATTTCTCACAGATTCGGCACATCTCCGGTGTCGGGATCGACGTTGCATCAAGTTCGTTTCCGTCATCGTCATAGTACGGCATCTTTTACACCTTTCACGACCGCTGGCGTGTCTGACGATTGAACTCCGGCATTAGCGCTCCGGCGCCGATATCGGCGATTCCCTTTCGGACGAGCCCGAGAATTGTTCTTCTCAAACGCTTTCGGGCCACCTCGGAGCGATCATCGGACTCAGCATCGACAAGCAAAAGCATCTTCTGCCACGACGTCTCCAATTCGTCGGCGGCGGCCGAGATCTTAGTGATGTCATAGGGCACGGCAAAGGACGTGCAACCGAGCCGTGCGAAAACGCGCAAGTATCTGGCCATCGCGAGATCCGGACACGAAAAGCGTCGCTTTCCCACCTTTAATTCGATCCCTAGCAGTGTGTATTGGATCTCGGCAATATTTTCGCGTTCGGAAACCTCGAGCGAATACGAGCGGGTCCGTTGCGAGCGGATCTTTTCCTCGTAGATCGTCGGGATCCATTCGGCCCCGAGGGCTCCGAGGATGGTGTTACTTCTGTCCATTGGCCAAGGGTACGGTCGTTTACTTCTCGGCTGTGATGACCGCCGCGGCCGGCAAGTGCGAAAACTTATCGATCACCGACTCGCTGAAAATGCCGAAATAGAAAACACCAAGCACCATTATGACCAAGGCCACCGCGAAGCCTATCGGCATCTTTGGTTCGACCCATTCGGTCGTTCGTTCGCGGAAAAACATCACGACGATCAGCCGTAGGTAATAGTAAGCCGAGATCGCCGTATTCACGACCGCTACGACGACCATTATCGTAAGCAGAGTGCTGCCGGCCTCAAGTGCCGGCCTAAAGACGAGGATCTTGCCCATAAAGCCCGCGGTCAGCGGCAACCCGAGCAGGCTGAGCATAAATAGCGAAAGCGAAAATGCGAGAACGGGCGACTTAAACCCGATTCCGTTGTAGTCTTCGAACTCGGCTCGCCGATCATTCTTTTGTGCTACGAGGGCGACGATGGCAAAAGCACCAAGATTGGTCACCGCGTAGGTCAACATATAAAAAGCAACTGCCGCTATCGCCTCTTCGCGTGCCGCCGGGGTTTTAGCCGCACCCGCACCGATAAAGCCGACGAGGGCATAGCCCGCGTGAGCGATCGACGAATACGCAAGCATTCGTTTGACGTTGGTCTGCATCACCGCCGCCACGTTACCGATGATCATCGTCAGCATCGCCAGCACGGCAAGAGCGGTTATCCACGTTTGATGCAGCAATCCCGAGGCCTGCACACCGGCGATCAGCGGAAAACCAAGTACGAAGATACGCATAAACGACGCAAAGGCCGCCGCTTTCGGGCCCGCCGCCATAAATCCTGTGACCGGCGTCGGAGCACCTTCGTAAACGTCCGGCGTCCAAACGTGGAACGGAGCCATACCGATCTTAAAACCAAATCCGACCAGCATCATCGCTGCTCCGACCAGCAAGAGAGCCGGGAAATTCGGGTTAGCGATCTTGGCGGCGATCTGCGTCAGATCGGTGCTGCCGGTCGCGCCATAGACAAGCGCCATACCGTATAGCAGAAATGCTGAGGCAATTGAACCGAGAATGAAGTATTTCATCGACGATTCATTAGAACGCAGATCGCCTCGTCTGAGGCCCGCCATTACGTATGTCGCGATCGACAGTGTCTCAAGCCCAAGGAAAATGACCACGAGGTTATTGCCGGCCGACATCATCATCATTCCGAAGGTGGCAAACATCAGAAGCGCGTGATATTCGCCCGCCGGAACGTCTTCGCGTTCGACCCAGACAGTCGAAACAAGGATCGTCATCGCCGACACAAAGAGAAAGACGAACCCGAAACTGAGCCTTAGATTGTCGTGGGCGATCATTCCGCCCCAGGCATTACCCTGTGGGTAACTGCCCCACATCGTCGCCAACAAAATGCCCGATGCGGCCAATCCGATCAATGAGATCGCACCCGAGACCATTCGCTGTTTCGGAAAAAAGCTATCGTATAGCATTACGATAATGCCGGCCACAGCCACGATGAGTTCGGGCATTATAACCGTCACGTTCACGCTCGGTGCTAATAGATCTGTTAGGAAAAACGTGTTCATTTTACTTTATTCGCCCTCGAGTCAATGCGGCCCCTTGTAACCGGTGTACTCGTATCTTTTCTCACCCGCCGTCACACTCACGTTCAGCGAATTCTCCTTTGGAGGGATCGGACAATTGTATTTATCACTGCCATATGCACAATTCGGATTGTACGCAAGATTAAAGTCCAATTTTACCGAGCCTTTCCCAGGCTTCTTAATATCAATATAACGGCCTCCGCCGTATGTCTCCGTCCGGTTCGTCAAGTCCTTGAACGGAACGAACAGCAGGTCGGCGTATTCCGGAAACTTCTCTAATACCGCAGGATCCATCTGATACACGCTCAGTGTTTGCGGTTCTCCGGCCAACTCGAATGTCAATAGTCCGTACTTTACGAACTTTTTAGTGATACCCGACGATGTCGGCATCTGAAAATACTTTTCGCTCGGAGTTCGCGTAAATTTGGCATTTACTCTGAACGCCGTATCATTGTCAAAATAATTTAAGCCCTTAAAGCTCGCAAGATCTTCGTCCTTCAACGGCGATTCCGCCTTGTTCCTAAATTCAGCGTCACGGCCGTCCCTAAATACCTTGGCGTCGGTCGTGCCGTAATACGCTTGGCTGCTGACTGACAGGGCAGCACTGAGCAGCAATATCAAAGTTACGGTTAACCGCATAAAGCTACTTTTCAGCCTTCGGAACTACCAGCGTCGTCGGTGGCGCTCCTGCGTGATCGATCACACCGCCCGCCTGGCCCATAACCCTTTCCTGTAGAGCCCTGATCGCCATTTCCGAACGCTTCAGAAACGGCTTGGGAAACACGCCCATATAGACCATCAGTGCCAACAGCGGGATCATCAGCCCGATCTCTCGCCAATTCAGGTCAGCGAGGCTGCGATTTTTTTCGTGCGTGATCTTGCCGAAAAATATCCGCTGAACCATCCACAAAAGGTATACAGCCGCAAAGATCACGCCCGTTCCCGCAAACATCGTCGCGACATAATTCCAATTAACGCTCGCCGTGACGCTCAGAGCGTGTGAGCCGAACATTCCGATCATTATCAGAAACTCGCCGACAAATCCGTTGAGGAACGGCAGTCCGATCGATGCCATCGTCGTAATGACAAACAGCGTCGCATAGGTCGGCATTGGGTTTGCCAGGCCGCCAAATTCGCTGATCGCTCGCGTGTGACGGCGTTCGTATATAAATCCAACGAGGATGAACAGTGCTCCGGTCGTCACACCGTGGCTCAGCATAGTAAACAGTGCTCCCTGCATTCCCGATTCCGTAAACGAGAACATACCGAGCACCACAAATCCCATATGGGCAACCGATGAATACGCGACAAGGCGCTTCATATCGGGTTGGACCATTGCGACCAGGGCTCCGTAAATGATGCCGATGATCGCGAGGATTATAAATAGCCAGGCCCATTCACGGCTTTGATCCGGAAAGAGTGCAAAGTTGAAACGCATCAACCCGTACGTTCCCATTTTCAGAAGTATTGCTGCCAGAATGACCGAACCGGCGGTCGGTGCCTCGGTATGAGCGTCGGGCAACCAAGTGTGAAACGGAAACAGCGGCACTTTGATCGCAAAGGCGAGGGCAAACGCCATAAAGAGCAGCGTGCCTGCATTTGCCAATGGTCCGCTAAAGCTCAGTTGCCCAAGCTTCATCGTATTCATCAACGTGACGAAATCAAAGGTCCCGACGCCGGTCGCATCTGCGTGTATGTAATACAGTGCGATAATCGCCACCAGCATCAGCAAACTTCCCAATGCGGTAAAAATAAAGAACTTGACTGCAGCGTAGATGCGGTTGTCGCCGCCCCAGATACCGATCAGGAAAAACATCGGTACAAGTGATGCTTCGAAAAATAGGTAAAATACCAATAGATCGAGCGACACAAATACGCCGATCATCGCACTCTCGAGCAGTAGCAAAAAGATATAAAACGCCGTCGCACGCTTGGCCACAGCATTCCAGGACGAGATGACCGCGATCGGCATTATAAACGTCGTCAGGATCACGAGCCAGAAACTCAGTCCGTCAACACCGACGTGATAATTCGTATTTATAGCCTTGATCCAAGGTACGTTCTGCTCAAAGAAAAAACCGCTAGCTCCGGCAACCGCCGACTTTGAAAAAAGTGCGAGCGACAGCAGAAAATTAAGCACGGTAAATCCAAGCGTGACCCACTTGAGCTGACTTTCCTGCTTCCAAAACGTCTGGTGAGCAAGCGTCAGCACTGCGCCGATGACCGGCAACAGGATCAATATCGTCAAGAGATTTTGATTAATGAGATCCATTTAATTTGTTAGCCGTTGGTCGTCCGTTATTCGTTAAAAGGGCCCGGAGGGCCGCAACGAACGATGATCAACGAACCACTAACTCACAAGTTTCAAACCGTAATAAATAAAATAACCGAGCACGACCATCGCTCCGAGCAAGATGATCGCGGCATAGCTTCGGATAAATCCGACCTGCAGTTGCCTGACCACGCCGCCAAACTCCATCACGAAGTGGCCGATGCCGTTAACGATACCGTCGATAAATCCGACATCAAAGCCTTTCCAGAGCCCGTTTCGCGAAAAATTGGTCAACGGATCGACGATGTAACCGTTATAAAGCTCGTCCAGACGCCACTTTTGCTCAAGGATCTTGGGCATAGCGCGAAGCGGATTGCTCTTAAATAGTGCAAAGCCAATGCCGATACCGACAAATGCCAGTACCGTGGACAGCAGTGCCAACCACCGTTCCTTTGCGACCACCTCGGGCGAGTGGGTTTCGTGATCCGCTGCCGCCGTTTCTGTTTTCGCTGACTCCGTATTCTCGTGTTCTACGGGCGGCGTTGTCGCCGACGCCGGCAGTGCGTGAACCTCGTGTCCACCCTTTGCCGCCTTAGCGATAACGGGATCGAGCACGTGCTCAAACGCATTGATGTCGCCCGCCCCAAATAGCGAACTCATCGCGTACGGAATACCGACCAGGCCGCCGACCGTTGAAAGTATCGCCAGAGCGATCAGCGGCACGGTCATCGACCAAGGCGATTCGTGCGCCTTAAAGTCCGCCGGCAGAGCGTGATGCTCGTCGTCGTCGTCCGCCCCGTTGTCCGCAACACTCAAGTCTGTCGAACTGTGATCGTCGTGACTGTGGGCGTGCTCTTCGCCGGGCAATGCGTCGTGAAAGCGCTCCTTGCCCCAGAATGTCATAACCATCATTCGGGTCATGTAGACAGCCGTCAAAACAGCCGTCAGAGTCGCCACCACCCACAAGAATTCATTGCCTGGAAATGCACCGCCGGGAAAGTAGTTGTCGGCGGCAAAGGTCTTGTAGAGAATTTCGTCTTTTGAAAAGAATCCTGCCCAGATCGGGATGCCGCAGATCGCCAGCCAACCCGCCGCCATCGTTATAAACGTGATGGGCATATGTTTTTTAAGATTGCCCATCTTTCGCATATCTTGCTCGTGGTGCATTCCGTGAATGACCGAGCCCGAACCAAGGAACAGCAGTGCCTTAAAGAATGCGTGCGTCATCACGTGAAAGATCGCGACAACAAATGCTCCGACACCCGCGGCCAGGAACATAAATCCAAGCTGTGAGACTGTCGAATAAGCCAGAACCTTTTTAATATCGTTTTGCGCTATCGCGATCGTTGCCGCGAGAAGTGCAGTTGCCGCACCGATCACTGCCACGATCCACATCGCAGTCGGGGCAAATTGATAGATCGCGTTTGCACGAACGACAAGATAAACACCGGCTGTGACCATCGTCGCCGCGTGGATCAGGGCCGAAACCGGCGTCGGGCCGGCCATCGCGTCCGGAAGCCAGGTCAGCAAAGGTATCTGAGCCGATTTACCTGTCGCTCCGATAAAGAGCAGGACAGCTGCCGAGGTCAATCCGCCGGCGAAGATCGCTCCCCACGTAAAGGGGTCGGCACCCATATGCTGGATGATGAAGGTGAACGCACTCTGCACCTGTTGGCCATCGACGACCTTGTCGTAGAACGAGATCGAGCCCGTGAGCGTAAAAATGAGAAATATACCCATCAAAACGCCCCAGTCACCGATGCGGTTCATTACAAAAGCTTTCTTTGCAGCCTTACGTGCCTCGTCCTTTTTGATGTAGAATCCGATCAAAAGATATGAGCAAAGTCCTACGCCTTCCCATCCGACGAACATCAGGAGGAAATTATCCGCCAGAACGAGCGTCAGCATTGCGAACATAAAGAGGTTCAGGTACGCAAAGAAGCGGTAAAACCCCGGATCGCCCTTCATATAGCCGGTCGCGAATATGTGGATCAGCAAGCCGACAAATGTTATAAAACAGGCATATATGGCCGACAGATGGTCCATTCCGAGCCCGAAGTCAGCCCGGAAATTCCCTACCTGTATCCACGTCCAGATCTGATCGAGTACGGGCTTGTCGATAAACAAAGCTCCGCCATCGGCGACAAACGCTATGTAGAACGCCACCGCGCACGACACCACGATCGAGCCGCACGCCACAGCACCGCTAAACAACTCGTTCTTGAGCCGGCCGCCGATCAGCCAATTGATCACGGCACCGGCCAGCGGGGCAAAAATAATTAAGCTTAAAAGGTTATTTTCAGTCATTAGCTGCGACTAATTCCTCATAATACTTGCGTCATCGACGTCGACCGACTGTTTGTTTCGGAAAAACGCAATGAATATACCGAGCCCGACGGCGGCTTCGGCGGCGGCGACCGACATCACCATAAACACGAAAAGCTGTCCGGTCACATCGCCGTAATATCGTGAAAATGCCACGAATGTCAGATTTACGGCATTGAGCATCAGCTCGATGCACATAAACATCCCGATAGCGTTGCGTTTGAAAACAACGCCGACCGCTCCGATCGTGAACAATACTCCTGAAAGTGCCAGATAACTGGCTAAACTTGGTTCCATTTTCGTTTAGATCAGAGGCTTTTCTTCGTGCCTCAATTCAAGTTCGTTATCGACGACCAATTCGAGCTTGGGCTGACTGAATCGTCTGACAAGGATCACCGAACCGATGATCGCCATCAGCAGCATCACTCCGACTATCTCCACCGGCAGCAGATACTCCGTGTACATTGCCTGGCCGATGCTCAGTGTCTTACCTACCGTTTGTGCCTGATCCGACGCAATGTTCGGAGCCCGCATCACCGCGTAGTAGATAAAGAACGTCTGAGCCAGCAGCAGAACTCCGAGCCCGCCGCCGAATGCCCAAAGATACTTGAGCCTGTCTTTCGTCGGCTCTTCGTCAAGATTGAGCAACATAATGACAAAGACGACCAACACCATTATCGCTCCGGCATAGACCAGGATCTGCACGGCCGCGATGAACGGTGCCGCCAGAGTCACATAAATGCACGCGAGCGAAATGAAAACACCAACCAACGAGATCGCGCTAAAGATCGGATTTCGGTGATATACCATCGAGATCGCAAAAGCGATCGCGAGGCCGGCAAATACAAAAAATAAGGCTGTCGACACCATAATGCTAGCTATTCAAGAAATAGACCACGATGATCGTCAAGACGACGTTTGCCAACGCGACCGGAAGCAGAAACTTCCAACCAAAGTTCATCAACTGGTCAAAACGGAATCGCGGAAGCGTGCCGCGAACCCAGATATAGAGAAATAGAAACGCACAGATCTTAACGACAAATGCCACAACGCTGATCAGTGCATACGGGATCGAACCGGGTTCGACCAGATGGCTAAGGCCCGGGACATACCAACCACCGAGAAATAGTACGGTACACATCATTGATACCGTAAACATATTCACGTACTCGGCCATAAAGAACAGTGCGAATTTGAGTGACGAATACTCGGTATGAAATCCCGCCACCAACTCCGTCTCAGCCTCCGGCAGGTCAAATGGGGTGCGGTTTGTCTCAGCAAAAGCAGAGATCAAAAACACCACGAAACCTATGAACTGCGGGATGATAAACCAACGGAACGGCGAATGTATCTGAGCGAAGACGATGCCGTTCAGATCCAGAGTGCCTGAGAGCATCACAACGCCGAGAACGGATGCTCCCATCGCGAGTTCGTACGAGATCATCTGGGCCGACGAGCGGAGGCCGCCCATCAGCGAATATTTATTGTTCGACGACCAACCCGCGAGAGCGATGCCGTAAACACCGACCGACGTGATTCCGAGCACGAACAGCACGCCGACATCGATCTGTGAGATGGTGAGCGGCATATTCCTGGCTTGTTCGGCGACCCATACGGTGACATCGCCGACATAGGCAATACCTGAAACGTACGGCACCAACCACCCGAGCGGATCAGCGATACGCGGCCCGAAAGGGTACACGACCATCGGCATCAACGCACAGGTCAGAGCCACGAAAGGGGCCAGAAAATAGACAAATTTCGTCGATTGATCGGGCGTCAGGTCTTCCTTAAAAATGAACTTCAACAGGTCGGCGAACGGCTGGAATAATCCCCAGGGGCCGACGCGGTTTGGGCCCAAGCGGCCCTGCATCCAGCCCAAAAGCTTTCGTTCGGCGAGCACCGTATAGGCGACGACCATCATCACACCGCCAAAGGCGGCTCCGATCGCAGCACCGAAGACCAAAAACGGAAATACAGTTTTGATAACAGATTCCATAACAAAAAACTATTTACCGACCAACGACCTGTCGGCGGCACCGACCTCGGCCGAATCGGCCAAATCCTCATCCAGCGGTTTGCCGTCCAGGGCAAACTGAAAGAGCGGTGATACGAGCAAATTGCCGGGCTTCGGGTTACCGTGAGCCAGCAGGTGAAATTGCTCGGTCTTGCTCGTCATCGTCGTCAAACGATGAAGTTTGTGCCCGACTCGCGGCGTTTCGGTAATTTTCTCGGCATCGCCGCTCATTGATTCGACACGCGCCTTAAGTGCGGTCACTGCACCTGAAACGTCAGGTGAAGCGGCGACGGCGTAGCTTGCACGGGCCGGATTCGATTCGTCCTTCAGGGCGGGGTATCGAAGCCCTTCATAGGCCGGTACGCTCTCCGCAAGTGACTTGAACACCAGCGACGCTGAAAAATCGTAGCCAAAATCAACCCCCATTTCCCTAGCGATGAGCGACGCGATGACCCAATCCGGTTTCGAACGGTGCAGAGGTTCGATCGCCTTTCGCACACGCTGCACGTTGCCGGCGTTGTTTGTAAATGTACCGTCGATCTCGGCAAAACTCGCGGCCGGAAACACGACATCCGCAAATTCAGCCGTTTCGGTCATAAACAGTTCCTGCACGGCAATAAAATCCTTGCCCGCAAGGCCATCGGTTGACTGGAGACTGCCGCCGATCAGCAAAGCCTTTGACCCGCTGACCACTTGATCGGCCGATCTGCTGCCCGGCATCATATCGTGGGCACCGACGGAATTGTTGTACTTTGCAAGCGGATGGAGCAGCACGCGGCGCCCTTCACCGGCAAATTTCGCGGCTGTCCCTGCAATAATTGCCTGAGCCTCGGCCGACAGTTCGTTACCGACCATAAAGATCACATCACCTTGAGCGTCATTGATGATCTGCCGTACGGCAACGATCTCACCGGCATCGATGCCAAGTTTGTCGGCGACGAGCGAGTCGGTCGATGGATCGGCCAGTGCCAGAGCAAAGGCGTCTGCCGTGCCCGGATTCACGTGCACGAACTGCGTTACCCGCCGGGTCAGATTGATCGGCGTATCATTTACGCAGATGAATTTTGCCCCGCCGTTTCGGACTGCTTGTCGGATCTGTTTGGCCGTGTAGGTCTGTTCTTCTTCGGGTTCGCCCCCGATCAGCACGATGACCTTGGCATAACGGATCTCCTTGTGCGTACAGAGATCGACGCTCAGGTTATCAAAGATCGAATCTAGCTTACTATCTTCCGCGACCGCAAAATTCTCCGATCCGGCTGCTTCCAGTGCAAATCGCTTGAGCGTAAAAACGCTCTCGTTGGTCAATCGCGGACTGGCAATTACGCCGACCGACTGGCCCGCTGCTTTGAAACGTTCGGCAGCGAACTTTACCGCTTCGTCCCAGGTCGCCGGGATCAGCTTGCCGCCCTTTGTATAGCGGATCATCGGTGTCTTGATCCGATCCGCGTGACCGACAAAGCCGTGTGCAAAACGGGCTTTGACGTCAAGGAATTCGCCGTTCAATCCGTTTACATACCGCTCGCGCGCGACAATCCGGTGGACTACGCCGCCGCGGGAACCGATGCTCAACTGCATACCGTCCGAACTGTAAACGTCGGTCGAAGTGATCTGATCCAGTTCCCAAGTACGTGTTTCGTGTCGATAGACACCGTCCAGAAGCGTGCCGGTCGGACAGACCTCGATGCAGTTGCCGCACTGCGAACAGTTGAGCCAACCGCCGTAAGTACCGATAACGGTGTTAGCTCCGCGGTTGCCGGCCTCGATCGCGTCCTCACCCATCCACTCGTCACAGACGCGCGTGCATCGTTTGCACAGGATGCATCGCTGCGGATCGTTGGCGATGATCGGCGAAAGATATTTTTCGGGCTGCGGGGACTTTCTTTCCGTAAATCGCTCTTCGACATCGCCCCAGTCGAAGATCACCTCTTGCAATTCGCACTCGCCGCCGCGATCACATACGGGGCAATCGAGTGGATGGTTTGCAAGCAGGAATTCGCCCATCGAGCGTTGAGCCTTTTCGACTTCTTCGCTGTCGGTGGTCACGACCATTCCGTCGGTGCAGATAATGGTACAAGACGTCTGGAGCTTGGGCATCTTTTCGATGCGGACCAGACACATTCGACACGACGCCTGTAGAGCGAGATCCTGGTAATAGCAGAATGACGGGATCGCAAAGCCATTTTCGCGGCAAACGTCGATCAGACGGGCTCCCTTTTCGACCTCGAGTTCCTGTTCGTTTATTGTGACTTTAATAAGTTCTGTTGACATCAAACTTTTCTCAAATATTGCGTTTCCGTGGCCTTTACTTCTATGCCATCGGGCGTGATATTAATCGCTGTACTAACAAAATATCGTTATCGATGAGTGCGATCCCTGACCGCTAACTTCATCGTCGTTGATCCAAAATGCCTTTCGTCGGCCGCCGCCCTCACTTCGCCACTGTTTGGCTTGGCGGAACTATCCCAAGGATTTCCATAAGATAATTTTGAATATCGGCATTTGCCGCAAGTTTATTATGCTCTTCGCAAATAAACTTGCTCGAAACCGGTTTCAATATCGACGCTCCCGTATATCGCGTCTGCGTATCGGTCTCAAGCGACCGTTTGGTTACGACACCGTCACCATTTGTGAGCATCAATTTCTTAAGCTCGTCGCTCGTGACCTTATCGCCGCTAGATTTCGAAAACGACGCGGGCTTGAACATAGTGATCCAATTATCAGTCCGCCGATCGCGCCTGAGCACTACAAGGTCGAGCGAATCGTTACAGTCGGCACCGACTATGTTGAACAAGGCCGGTGCAGTTGCGTTGAAACCCGCAGCTAACGCCTCGTGTAACCGCTTTGCCCTGGTTAACGCCGAGGCAAAAAACTGCGCTGCCAAACGCCGTTCGGCTAGCTTAAACTCCTTTGGAAAGCGTTTATCGTTGATCGCGTTCCAACCGTATCGGCTCCATTCCTTCGGGTTGTAAAGATCAACGTTGATCGGTTCAAAATTCTCATCCGTCACTCTAAATGTTCCGGGTGCCGGCAGCAACTGATAGGCCGACGGGATCGTGAAAAGATCAAATTTCGTAAGGTTTTGGACAAACGGCAAATTGATATTGATGCCGCCGATCGCAAACCCGTCGACCAGTGACCTGAGTGCCAGTGCCGACCCCTCGCTCGGTGTCCCTAGTAAAACTACTTTTTCAAAATTCTTAGCACCGGCCCAAGTCGGTTGCGGCTTTCGATTACCCGCCGGCAGGTCAACATCGCCGTACATTGCCGCATATCGAGTAATGATGCCGCCCATCGAGTGAGCAATTACGTTAAACTTCAGATCCGGCCGCTTCAGTTTGAGCTTAAGGGCAGTGATCTCGCGTATCAGCAGACGCGCATTTTCGACGTTATCCTTTCGCCAATCGTAGGGAAAAACGTAGATCGACGCTTTATCACCATCGGTTGTAGGGCTTGCCCACGACTCTTCGTGGTAACCGCCCTTGGCGATAAGTGCTTCGATCAGGCCGCCATAAACGTCTATTCGCGGAAAGATGCCGATCTTGATGCTCCGCAGAATATCGCCCCGCACAAGGGAGTCCTGCGATTTTAGGACATTGGCCGTGATCGGCAAGCGTAGATCATCGACTTTCGACCTCGGAGCCTTAAACCAGACGACCTCATTCGTCCGGCTATTTATCAATTCAGAACCGGTCAGCCCCGGAACTATTATCACGGGCAGCTTTTCCTGCCCCAGGATCGCCGCTGACAGCAGCAGGATCAAGGAAACGGCAAAAACAAAAGGTTTTATCGCCCGTCGTTGCAACATCAGATATTTGCGATGACCTCGTTACCATTCATTTTATCGGCAAGCCATTTCTTAAAATCATCCGGAAATTGCTTGATCGCACTTTGGATCGGCCACGCCGCAGCATCAGCGAGCGGACAAAAACTCTTGCCTTCCATATTGTCGCAGATGTCGAGCAGCAACTTCGCGTCCTCGGGACGCCCGCCGCCGGCAGCGATCCGGTCAAATATCTTAACGATCCAGGCCGTACCCTCGCGGCACGGTGTACACCAACCGCACGACTCGTGCTTATAAAATTCCGATAGATTCTTAGTCGATTCCATTACATCGACAGTTTCGTCCATCACGATAAATCCGCCCGACCCGACCATCGATCCGGCCACGACAAGTCCCTCGTAGTCCATTGTCACGCCTTTTCCCAAAACTTGTTCGGCGTTCATAATGTAAACGCTCGACCCGCCGGGAATGACCGCCTTTAGCTGTTTGCCGCCGCGAATGCCGCCGCAGTCTTCCATTATGAACTTTTCCATATCGGCATAGCCCATCGGAAGTTCATATACGCCGGGTTTGTTGACGTGTCCGCTGACAGACCAGAGCTTTGTGCCGCCCGATTTTTCCGTTCCGAGCTTCTGCCAGGCTTCGCCGCCCATTTCCAATATCTGGGGCACGGCGGTCAAGGTCTCGACGTTATTGACGACGGTCGGCGACGCATATAGTCCCTCGATAGCCGGAAACGGCGGCTTCATACGCGGATGCCCGCGAAAGCCCTCAAGCGAGCTCAAAAGTGCGGTTTCCTCACCGCAAATATATGCTCCGGCACCCGTATGGGTGTATATATTCATCGAAAAACCCGAGCCCATAATATTGTCGCCCATCAGGCCGGCTTCGCGAGCCTCATCCAGGGCGACATCCATTATGTCGATCAGATACTTGTACTCGCCGCGGGTGTAGATGAAGCCGGTCGTCGAACCGAGAGCAAACCCGGCGATCAGCATCCCTTCGATCAGGGCGTGCGGATCGCGCTCCATCAGATAGCGGTCCTTGAACGTCCCCGGCTCGGATTCGTCGGCGTTACAAACGACAAATTTGGTCTTCGGCGAGTCTTTCGGCACAAACGACCACTTCAAACCGGTCGGAAATCCGGCACCACCGCGGCCCCGAAGAGCCGATTTCTTGACTTCCTCAATGATATCGGCGGGAGCCATCTTGAGCGCCTTTTCAAGTGACTTATAACCGCCGGTTTCACGATAGACCTTTAGCGTATGCCCATCTTTGATGTGCATTCGCTTGAGTTGTAATGGCTCACAGCCAATTGCTTTGATTTCCATCTTGATCTCTTACCCGATGCTGTTTGCGATCACAAGCGTATCGGTGTACTGAACAAACTTAACGATCTTGCCGTCCCTGAGCGTCCACACGTGGGCGAACGGCACTGACATACTCTTGCCGGTCTTCAAATACTTGCCGGAATAGGTTCCTAGCCCAACGACCGAATCGCCGCCGTCGATGATCTGATGCGGGACGGCACTGAAACCTTCCCATTCGGTCCCGAGCCTCATAAATACATTCTCAAGCACCGCGTTCGGGCCGACATACGTTCCGCCATACATAAACCCTTCAGCCTCGGTCCACGCGATATTCTCGTCGAACGCTCCGAGAACGGCCGGAATATTGCCCGTTCCAAACGCTTCGTATACGCCGCTAATAACCACACCGTTGCTCATAATTATTTGCACCCGTCGAGGATCTTGTCCACCTTCTCGATCGTCAGGTCCTCGTGATAATCAAATCCGATCTGCATCATCGGTGCCGTTCCGCAACTGCCGAGACACTCGACCAGCGAGACGGTAAATTTGCCGTCTTCGGTCGTATCGCCGGGATGTATCCCGAGTTTGCTGCAGACGTGGTCGGTGATGTCCGGTTCGCCCATTATCTTGCACGACAGCGTCTTGCAGATCTGGATGTGATGACGCCCGACGGGCCGCAGGTCAAACATCGAGTAGAACGTAACCGTCTCCCAGACGTCAGTGACCAGCAGATCAAGGAACTTTGCCAGAAAGTTCACTCCCGGGTTATCCACCCATCCGCGCTCACGCTGGACGATAAAAAGGAGCGGGATCAGTGCCGAGCGCAGGCGGTCGGCCGGGTATTTGGCCAGATGGCCTTTCATCTCGTCGATCACTGCCGGCGAAAATTCGGCCATCTCGTCGGTAACGAGAATTTTGTCAGTAAAACTTGTTGGAGTTGCTGCTGCCATAATTATCTATCGATTATCGATCGATCTCCCCAAGCACGATGTCCAGGCTGCCGATCACGGCGACGACGTCGGCTATCATTTCGCCCTCAGCCATTACGGGCAAAGCCGAAAGGTTGACGAAACTCGGCCCGCGAAAATGCACTCGCTCAGGCTTTGGCCCGCCGTTGGATTTCATATAAACGCCGAGTTCGCCCTTGGACGCCTCGATCGCGTGATAGACCTCGCCCTCGGGTACGTTAAAGCCCTCGGCGACGATCAGGAAATGGTGGATCAGCGAGTCCATATGCTTACGCATATCATCTCGGTCCGGCAATACGACCTTCGGTGCGTCGGCTTTGATCGGGCCGGGCTTGAGGCGTTCGAGCGCCTGACGGACGATCTTGTACGACTCGACCAGCTCTCGCATACGTACCTTAAATCGCGACCAGACGTCACCCACAGGTTCGGTCGGCACTTCGAAATCGTACGTTTCGTAACCGGAATACGGCTCATCACGCCGCAAGTCAAGATCGACGCCGCTGCCGCGTAGGCTCGGGCCGGTCAATCCCCAAGCGATCGCGTCTTCCCTTGAGATAATGCCGATATTTTTTGTGCGGCTCTGCCAGATCGTGTTTCCGGTGACCAGTGTGTCAAACGTATTAAGAGCGTCCGGAAAATCCGCCAGAAACTGCTTTACGCGATTATCAAATCCCGCCGGCAGATCCATCATCAGTCCGCCGATACGGAAATAACTCGGCGTCATACGTCCGCCGGAGGCTGCCTCGATCAGGTTAAGTATCTTTTCGCGCTCTTTGAACGTAAACCAGAACGGCGTCATTGCCCCCATATCGAGGCACGACGTACCGAGCCAGACCATATGCGACGCGATCCGCTGGAGTTCGCACATCAAAACGCGGATCACCTGAGCACGTTCGGGTATCTCAATGCCCAAAAGCTTTTCGGCCGCCATCACATAAGCAAGGTTATTGCCCAGCGGGTTGAGGTAATCCATCCGGTCCGTGATGACAATGCCCTGTTGGTACTTTTTGTACTCAAAGAGCTTTTCCATTCCGGTATGGAGATAGCCGATATCGGGTATCGCTTTTATTACCAACTCGCCGTCGAGCCGCAGATCGAGACGCAAAACGCCGTGAGTCGACGGATGCTGCGGCCCCATCGACAAAGTCATTTGCGATTCGAGTGCGGTATCCAACACATCGAACTGGCTGGGTATATTTTCTACTGCAACGCTCATATTTTAGTGAATCGATAATCGTAAACCGTAAATAGTCGACCTGATCGCGATGGCTCTATTCACAATTCACGATTCACTATGTTCTATTTCATACTGTACGGCTCATAGCCGCGCAACGGATAATCCTTTCTCAACGCGTGTCCGTCAAAATCCGAGGGCAACAGGATACGCCGCAGATCCGGATGACCGGTAAATTTTACGCCGAATAGGTCATAGGTCTCCCTCTCGTGCCAGTCTGCCGTTCGCCAGACCGTCGTCACCGACTCGACGCTCGGGTCATCGTCACTTAATAAAACTTTCAAGCGAAGACGCTTGTGATGCTCGGTGCCGAAAAGATGGTAATTGACCTCAAATCGCGGTTCTTCTTCCGGTCCGCGATCTGCTCCGCAAAGGTCTGCGAGCATATCAAATCCGCTTTCATCACGGAGAAATTCGCAAATATCGACAACTGACTCGCGGGGCACAATGACCGTGACCTCGCCGTGAGCCTCGACCACTGCCAAAACCCATTCGCCGTTCTTACCCTTGATCTTTTCGACAAAATCCAAAAGAGATGCCATAGCAACTATTCCCTACCTTGACCTCGACCACTTGGCCGACCATTTACCCGCGATAACGTCCCGACCGCCCCAAGTGCCGCGGACTATGCTGCGACCGCGTCCGCTGAGATGTCCGGAGTATCGCCCGGCGGCGATATCGCCCTTTGCCCTCGCGACTCGATAACCGACGATCGTGATACCGCCATTGCCCGAGTAAAACGACGCATTAAAAAATTCGCGGCCCGAGTTGCGGCGGTCACTCGAACGCCAATCGATATATCCGCTATATGTCGCACGCACACCGTGGCGTGCTCGCGCGGCAAGCCGCATAGTACCGAGCCACTTTAGGCCCTCAACATCCTTGCCCGTTATCCGCCAAACGCCGCTTTTCGGTGCGGCGAACCGCATGCCTGTCTGCCCCACTGACGCACTCGGCAAACAGCAGAGTGCTGCGAGCAACGTAAGGGCAACAAGCAAGCGTTTGGTCATTACGAGCTCCTTCTCCGTTCGTGCTTCGAGGGCACGGAATACGGCCGCGAGGTGGCATTCTCCGCAACCTCGATCTCCATCTGGGTTTCCAGGGCAGTTCCCTCGGTCACCGGCAGCGTTCCGGGCACGATCGACTCGCGCGATTCGGTCTCAAATGTGTCGCGGCGATCCTTGACCGATTCCTTCATTATCTTGTCCTGAAGCATTGTGATCGCGTGGATCAGCATTTCGGGTCGCGGCGGACAGCCCGGGACGTAAATATCGACCGGAACGATCTTGTCCACTCCCTGAACGATCGCATAATTATCAAAAACGCCGCCGGAAGTAGCACAGGCACCCATTGAGATCACCCATTTCGGTTCCGGCATTTGATCTAAATACGCCGTAGAACCGGCGCCATCTTGCGCGACACGCGGCCTGAGACGATCATCACGTCCGCCTGCCGCGGGCTCACACGAAACGTCTCGGCACCAAACCTCGACAGGTCATTGCGCGCCGCGACCGTATTCATCATCTCGATCGCACAGCACGCCAGGCCAAAGGTCGCCGGCCACAGACTGCTCTTTCGCGCCCAATTGACGACTGCATCGAGTTTGACGGTCACCACGTCCGGCAATGATTCAAATAGTGTGTTTTCGAGACCCATTTCTTATTTACGCCGCCCTTTTGATCTCACGGTTCCGCCGTGCCATTTTCCTTTGCCTGAGATCTTGCCTCGGCACGTGCCTGCAATCCCCAATCAAAAATTCCCTTATTCCAAACGAAGATGAAGCCTACGATCAGGGTCGAAATAAATACAAGTATTTCGATAAATGCGATCGTGCCGAAGGCAATACCGGTCAAGTTCTGCTCCGCCAGAAGGCTTTTGAAAGCAACGGCAAACGGAACCATAAACAAGATTTCGATATCGAACAGGAGGAATATGACCGCAACCGCGTAAAACTTCACCGAGTATTTATCATGTGCGGATCCGACCGGATCTTTACCGCATTCATACGGCATCAATTTGGTCGCCGTTCTCTTACGCGGCCCGATCAATTGAGTAACGAGCAATTGGCTTACGGCAAATCCGGCCGCGACAAGGAACATCACGGCTATCGGAGCGTAATCCATTAGGCTGAATTCTGACATTTAGACCCTGAACCTATCTCTTGAAAATATATCTAACGGGCAGGAAATTTCCTGCCTAAACTAAATCAGTTTAATTCGATTGGCACAAACTTAATCGTAAGTTAAGCCTGTATAGGTGTCAAGGCAGTCCGATGACCGCTTTGCCCTATTTTAGGCCACTCGGAATTCAAACTAATTCGTTGACCGCAAACGAGCCGATATGCTAATTTCAAGAGTGGCGATCCGTGCCGGAATTCCGCTATTATCCCACTTCGTAAACGGATAAAAATACACTGTGATAGCTGGTTTTAATACAGATATAGAGTTCGACGGTGTCGTGTATCACGTCCAGACCGAGGACAAAGGTTTGCCTTCGCGCAAGATAATCTCGCTTGTCTATGACGGCGGCACGATCCTCGCCAGCAAACGAACGAATTACGAAGACCTACCCACAGGTGCGTTAGATGAGACGGCGGTCGCCGAACGCGTTCAGAAACAACACACACTGATCTGCGCCGCCATTCGGGCCGGCCGACTTGAGGATCTAAAGGCAATGACCGCAAAAGCGAGTGCCGCCAGGTCAGCCGATCCAGCCCCGATACATCACGAGGCCGCGATCAGTGCCGACGCCGATCGCCCGTGTAGAAACTCAACGTATAATCACCATTTTGCCGTCCGGATGATCCGATCTTGTCGCCCGTCGACGATCCGATCGAACTACCTGATGCCGTTGTCACCGAGGATTTTGAGGTCGATGAATTCTTTGACGCACCGATATTTGAAGATTTCGAGATAATCGAAGACGACATTCTATTGCCGGCGGACGCAGTCGCTGTCGTCAGCGAACTCTCCGGCAAGGAACGTCCGGCCAACCAGAAACTCAGTATCGAACTTCTCAGCGACGCGAAGTTTAAGGGCGGAGACCGCATTACGGTCAGCCTTATGATCTGCCGCGGCACGGAGCGAAAGGTGGTCGCTGATGCCCAAATAATGGTCAAGGTCCTCGGATCCAGTTTTCGGCCGGTGATCTTTCACGCTAAAACGGACTCGAACGGTATGGCCAGCGTCCATCTTCAGATGCCTCGTTTTCATCGGGCAGAGCGGCTTTGCTACTGCGTGCATCGCACAACGGCGAAGAGATCGAATTGCGACGCGTCGTACTGCCCGGTTGATCTCTCGGCCGAGAACTTCGCCTATACAAATTTGAAATTCTCTCCATCAAAGCGGAAGATTGTTCTGATGGCAAATATAACTGTCTATCTGAATGGCGAAACGCGTCAGGTCACCGCCGAAACGGCCTGGCCGAACTGCTCGACCAGCTTTCACTGCCGCATCAGCGGATCGCTATCGAACTTAACAAAGCGGTCATACGTCGCGCCGATTGGCCTAACACGACCGTCAACGAAGGTGACCGCATCGAGGTCGTACACTTCGTCGGCGGCGGATAGCAGAAATTTCACCACAGAGACACAGAGAAGATGCGATAAGAAGCAATGCTTAACGCCCATTGTCGTTGAACCACCTGCGATCCTGTTCAAGTATCTCCGTGCCGTCTGTGTCTCTGTGGTGGATCTTTCTTTTGCTTTCTCATTCAATTTGCGTGAAAATTATCGTAAAGCTATGTCAGACACATTTTCACTCGCCGGCACCACATTTTCTTCGCGATTGATCATCGGAACGGGCAAGTATCGTTCGTACGATGAGATGAAGGCCGCCCATATTGCGTCCGGGGCCGAGATGGTGACCGTTGCGGTGAACCGCGTACCGCTCGACCATTCGTCCGAATCATTTCTCGATCACCTCGACCCAAAAATGAAGATCCTGCCGAACACGGCGGGATGTTACGACGCCGATCACGCAATTCGAACCGCGAGACTCGCCCGCGAGGCGCTCGAGACCGACTGGATCAAACTCGAGGTCATCGGCGATCCGGTGACGCTGCTGCCTGACAACGAACAGACGCTTGAGGCGGCCAAGGTTTTGGTAAAAGAGGGCTTTATCGTCCTGCCGTACTTCACCGATGACCTGATAATGGCCAAAAAGCTGCTCGCCGCCGGCTGTCCGGCCGTGATGCCGCTTGCCGCCCCGATAGGTTCGGGAATGGGCGTGCAAAACCCTTCGAATCTGCGGATCATGCGTGAGCAATTGCCGGACGCGATCATAATCGTCGATGCCGGTGTCGGCGTCCCAAGCGATGCCGCCATCGCTATGGAACTCGGTGCGGACGCGATATTGATGAACACCGCCATCGCCGAAGCGACCGACGCCGCTGCGATGGCGACAGCTATGAATTACGCCGTACGGGCCGGACGCCTGAGCTATCTCGCCGGGCCGTATGCCCAAACGCCTATATGCTTCGGCGTCGAGTCCGATCGCGGGAGCGATAAAATAACGACCGCGTGGGTGAATCTTTAGGCGGCCGGACGTTTATGGAATGGCCCAACGTCATAATGATCTTCACTATACTCTTTTCGGAAGCCCAACAAATGCGAGGGTTGGGGTTTAATGAGGTGATTTTATTTTTGGTGCTACTGCGGCGCGCCGGACAGCGCCTGGAAACTGCCGGATGGCGGACGGCCAAAGCTGTCTTCGACGGATCAAAGCGATTTCCCAGCGCGGATACAAACTGCTTTGCTTTGAATCAAAACTACGCCACCGGCGAAGAGATCGTCCGCTGACGGGGACGAACTCGCGATCTTCACCGCAGTTTCAGGTGGATAATTCTAAAATGGACTTTTTCGAGCTTACAACCCAACCCCTCGAC
The DNA here is from genome assembly GCA_016720705.1 of Chloracidobacterium sp. Taxonomy (NCBI): domain Bacteria; kingdom Pseudomonadati; phylum Acidobacteriota; class Blastocatellia; order Chloracidobacteriales; family Chloracidobacteriaceae; genus Chloracidobacterium; species Chloracidobacterium sp. Next base: position 770,884 of record JADKKB010000007.1, read on the forward strand.
ATCACCTCCGTAGCCCGACGCGTCGTACCGCCTGAGTGTGGAGCGACGGTGACGTTAGACGGATACGCCAGACGATTTACCAAGGATAAATCTAGCGGGGTGGTTCGCGAGACCGAGTATCTGGAATACGAGGCTTATGAGCCGATGGCTTTGAAAGAAATGCAGAAGCTCATAACGGCTGCCAAAGATCAGTTTGAGATCTCAAACGTCGGCATTGTCCATCGTCTTGGACGGCTCGCGATCGGCGAGACGAGCGTCGTCATCTCGGTCGCCTCACCGCACCGCAAGGCCGCATTTGCCGCCTGCGAATGGCTCATCGTCGAACTAAAACGCACGGTCCCGATATTTAAGAAAGAGGTTTACGCGGGCGGCGAACATTGGGTCGAGGGTGATGTCACCGCCTGATCAGTCGAGTTGGCTGAGCTTTTCATTGGCCATCGCGACAACCTCGTCGAAAAGCTCGTCAAGTTGATCGTTTGCCCCGCGAAGTCCGGCGACGACGTTGACCGCCCACTGCACGTATTCGACCCGCCTCTGCTTGTCCCAATCCTCGGCGGGACTCACAATGACATCGCGTACATTGCTGATCTTGTCCGCAATTTTGATCACCTTAGCACCGTAGGAAAGGTGAGGTGCGTGCTCGATCTGCCGTTGTTTGCGTTCGTGTTTCGGGAGCGACTTGTCATCGCTCACCTCACGGACGTAACCCGCGACTATCTCACCGAACTTCTCGTCGATCTCGTCGCTGCTCACGCCGCAATCTTCGACCGTATCGTGCAGCAATGCCGCCGCCAAAATGTCCTCGTCATCTACGAGTCCGACATTAGCGATCATATTCGCAACTTCGATAGGATGATTGATATAGGGCTCACGCTTGGAACCCTTTCGAAAATGTCCGGTATGTTTCTCAGCCGCAAAACGGGCCGCGTGTAGTACTTTATTTAGGTTATTCACACATCAGAATATCAATCTGCCGTAGAAACGTCAACGAACTTTTGCTCTCCGTCGGGCCTTTTGCCGCATTATCGTATGACCTCGATAGCGATCGTTTGTGAACCGGTGACGATGTTTTCGCCATCGGCAAGCATCTGATCGATCACGGATCGCTGAGTCGCTGCCTTTGATCCGCCGACGCTTCGATCATTGTTGATGGTGGCGAGCATCGAGGGCGGCAGATTGGGCATCTCGTTTGCACCGATGACCGCACCCGCGACAGTTCGGTAACCGTAAACATAAAGCCGGTCAGACCGCTTTGCGAGGTTGATCGTCCTGATAAGTTCGGCCGCCGATATTGGCGTAAACTGCTTGATCGCCGCGTTTTCTTGTATCGACGCGCCGTCGCCGATCATCAATGACAAAGGGCCGGACGGAGCATCTGCCGGTATCGCGACGACCGCCGTTCGGGTTTCGAGCTTGCCGCCGTCAGTCCTGATAAATAGGTTCACGGTGATCGACTCGCCCGCCCGCACCTGCGTCCGATCGACCGCCACACGTTCGAGCGAGGCCGCCTTGCTGCCCTCAGCGATCGGAGAAGTTGAGATCGACATCGGTCACGTCAATTCCCGAGGTTACTCTTTAACAATAAAGCCAGCGGGACCGCCGCCGTTGCAGCCACAAGCGCGCCGCCTGATTGCCCGTATATCGACGTTCGATCCGGACGCTTTGCTCACCCCGGATACTGATAGTGCCGTTAAGCGTGACAGTCATATCGCCCACACCGCGTTCCTGAGCCGCGATGGCATTGAGTGCACCGACATTGACGACGAGCGGAGCCAGAAAATCATCGATGCAGGACTCAAACCTTACTACCTCGTTACGGCCGCGGCTGGTCACGATCGCAAGTTTTACCGGCAGCATCTTGGGCGCCTGGCCGAGCGTGCCAAATATACCGGTCGCGCGATCCTGCGTCAGAGCTCCCACGGCATCGTCGGCAACGGCGAGTTTGAACGAATTGTTGGTATTCGGCACGACCACGACGACGTGCGACTCTGCCATCGGCAGGTCGGTCGATCCTAAACTGAAGTATGGGTGGCCAAAGGCATGGATCTTGCGGTCGTCTCGAAGTGTCACGGTGCCGGCGGCCGCGATCGAGATATCGCCGCGGGCAAGCTGTACAACGATCGAATCACCTCCGAGGAGCGTTTTTTTCGTCAAAGGGCTTGAGCGGAGTTATCTTGTTACCGCCGCCGAGCGATGCAACGGGCATAACGCCGATGCTCTTAAGTTGCGGGGGCAAAAACGTCCAGCGTCGTCTGAGATATTCCGCTAAAGGTCATCGGCGTCGCGATCGGCACAAATGTCTGTCCGGCCACCGAACTCATCCTCGAGTCGGTCGCCATTCCCGACACAATGTTCCCGGCGTTCGAAAAGGTCAACGGTGCGTCAAAGCTCAGCCTTGACGCGGTGATATCTGAGAATTTTTCCGGCGCTGGCCGCAACGGCAGGCTTTGCCGCAGGTGCCTGTTCAAATATCGATATCATCTGCTCGATCGGCGTAATGCCGCAGATCGGTTCCTCGGCAAACGGAAAGCTGTACGCGATCGCGTCGATGAGTTTGCCGTCGATGTACACCGGCGAACCGGACATTCCGGCAAAGACAAACGTCCTCTCGGCCAGTGCTCCGCTCAGGCGACCGATTATCATATCCTGATGCGGCCCGACGGCACCCGGGACGACGCCGAGTATCTCGACGTTAAAATCCTCGGGCTCAGACCCGCGAAAGACCGTTTTGGCGATCCCGCGGGCACCTTCCCGGACATCCGCGAGCGGCATTATCGCCACTCCGCTCTGTTTAGCCGGCAGACGCAGTTGTTTGTCCGAATGTGAGGGTGCCGAAGGCCGTTAGAAAAATACGATCACGGCGGCCGATCTGAGTATGTTTCGCATCAAAAATTATCTTCCTTAAAACTAGCCCATTATGGTAACATCGTAAGAGCCTTATCGAAAGCATTCTTCTGTTTTGCTTTCAGTGTCCTGCAAATGCGAGTGGGTCTCCTGTGACTTTTCGCAAATATCTTTTATGGCAATGTCCACGCGTCTGGCAAAGAGTCTTTCAAAACTGATATTTCCCGTCATTTTGCTGATAGTTGCGGCATTGGCGGCGGCATCGGTCTGGTTAACTTACCGCACGGCTCATCCGGATGCGGTCAAGTATCTCGTCACTCCCGAAAAATACGCTCAGCTGAGTTCACGCGGGTCACAAGTTACAGATGAAACGTGGACCAATAAAGATGGCTCGACTTCGCGTGGCTGGCTGCTCCGCGGTATCGAAAACGCTCCGGCGGTCGTCCTCTTTCATAAGTACGGTGCTGACCGTTCGTACGTCTTGAATCTCGGCGTTAAGCTCAACGAATCGACGAATTTCACGGTCCTTATGCCCGACCTCAGGGCTCACGGCGAAAATGCGTCGGTCAAAAACTCATCGTTTGGCGGCTGCGAAGCCGAAGACGCTATTTCGGCCGTCGAATTTATCCGTAACCTCAAGACGCCCAATCAGATCACCCTCGTCGGCAAGGACGTCGGCGTTTACGGCATCGAGCTTGGGGCATCCGCTGCACTCAACGCCGCCGCTATCGACAAGACCATCAAGGCACTTGTCCTCGACAGCGTTCCGGAAAACTCAGACGCATTGGTCACCGACGCCGTCAGCCGACGATTTCCATTTGCGAGCTCGATCACAACCCGTTTGGCCAAGGTCGGAACATTCCTCTATTTCTTTGACGGCTGTTATAAGCGCGACCCGTCGTGTGAAACCGCGAAAAAGATCGACGGGCGAAGTATCTTATTACTCGCCGGCCTCGACGCTCCTGACTTTCAGGAATCGACGACGAAACTGAGCAAGTGCTTTGCCTCCGGTAACAAGATCGAGAGCAAGACTGATCTTAGTCCTTCAGGAGTCGGTATCATCAATGCGTCAATAGATCGGTCCGAAGCCTATGATCGTCGCATAATCGACTTTTTCCGAAATAATCTCGGCAATTAAATATCCAGCTTTTCTTGCTGTGACCGTTGGTTTTCGCTGCGGCGACGATGTCAGTTCGATCTTCGATCTGTTTGACGGACTGGATCAGCGTCTTGCGGATACTTTCCAGACGCTCCACCGTCGAGGTCATCTCTAAAAGCCGATATTTCAGCTCATTTTCAAATCCAAGTGTCGCCGCGGCAAGGAATGATAGCGACTCCGGGTCCGATCTAGATATCTCGGGCAATTTAATACGGCTGCCGTTTATCTTGGACACCGCATTTGCCATCCTCATAAATAGGTCAAAGACCTCGCCCGCCAAATTTTCCGGATCTCCGCTCTCGTCCGGTTCGTCCTCAAAAAACGCGACATCGCCGTACAGATACGGCTTATCGTCGTCGATCAGATCCACCAGTCGATACCGGGCAACCCCGATAATGATGATATTCGAACGCCCGTCGTCCATCGTCTGGACATCGCGTATCTCGGCGGCACACCCGACCGACCCCACCTCCGGCCTTTCCGAAAGGCTGCTTTCGTGATCCAAAAGTGTGATACCGAAAATGCCGCCGACGCCGCCGATGTCGTCAAGCATCTGCCGATAACGGCGTTCGAAGAGATGCAGCGGCAGAATCTCGTTTGGCATTATCACCAGCGGAGCGGAAAGATCGGCAGATCGTTAATGCCTGCAACTTTATCCAGTGAACTACTCATAATTCGTCGGGCGGCCTAGCCCAATTTTACGGCTATAAAATCAGCGATCTTCTGCGGTTCGTCGTCACCGAGCGCCATTCGTTTGGCTCCGATCACGGCGTCCGTCACGTCGTCAGATCTCGTTTTATAACGGTTATCGCGGTTGATCAGATCTTCGACCACGCGGCGTTCTAATTTTTCCCGGCCGATATCGTCGGCGGTGTCATCAGTCTCAACGAACTCCGCCGGCACCGTATGATTCTTGATCCGGACGTGGAGTGCACCGGTCATTGCCCGGACCTGATCGCGGATCTTGGTCATCTCGAGTAGCGAGTTTGGAAATCCAAGCTGTCCACGAAGACTGATCTCAATGATGGGTTGCGGTTTGCCGTCCTCTGCCCGTCGAGCCTCGACATCGACGCGTTTGAGGATGTCTTCGGTCACCGCTGCGCGTCAGCATAGCCCGTCACATTAAACTGCATCTGTTGAAACGGCCGATAATGATAGTCCTCGATATGTCTCGCATCGACCGTATTGTCTTCGCCGACCTCGACGACAAATACGCCCCGCGTTTCGCGAAACTCACTGATATTCGTGATCTCGATCGACCCTGGATTGAATGCCCAGTTGTCGATCTCGTAATGCTTGTGTGTATGGCCAAGCCCGACATATTCGGTCACCGACTTTAGCTGTTTTAGTGCATCGATCGACAGTGCCGGTATCGGATGGGTCTGATGCCCTTCGACGTCGGTGTGCAGCATCAATAGATGAAATGCACCGTCGCGGCGACTATCGGCGATCGCATCGGTCAGCATAAGGGATCGCCCAGTTTCCGGACGCACCGTACCACTCCGAGCCAAATATCCTAGCTCGTCCTATATCAATGTATCCGCCGCTGCGGGCGTCGGCGTTCCATTCGTCATAGACCATTTTCCCTCGACTGTTCGCGGTTCGAGCAGGATCATCAGATCCCAGGCGGCAAGCGAACGCAGCCAGCTAAATGCACTGTCATTGTATTTCTGATCGTGATTGCCCTCGATCGCGATGACCGGGATCCCGGCATCTTTCACCATTTTGAGGCCTTCAACGGCATAATTCATCGTCTCGGGCGGTACAATTCGCTTGTGAAAAAAATCACCGCACATTATGACAAAATCGACCTTTTCGTCGATGGCATAACGCCGCAGAACATCGACCCACGCGTCGAAAAAATCCCTCGGGCTCTCGGCAAGTTGGTACCGTGTACACCCAAGATGCACGTCTGCGATATGCAGGAACTTCATACACTCGATTTTATCACAAAGAAAATTCATCACAGATGCACAGATCTCTCGGCGGACTATCCTCCAAAACGGAATTCAGGATCTCGCAGTTAATAGTTAAAGAGTTAACGACGCCTGGCTTTTGTTATCCGTGTTATCTGTGACTCTGTGGTAAATTTTCATATATGAACAAAGTTGTGCTAATAACGGGATCGTCGAGTGGCATTGGTCTGCACACGGCCAAGCTATTTCAGGCTAAGAACTGGAAGGTCGCGGCGACTATGCGTCATCCCGAGAGTGCCGACGAACTCAAACAGATCGTCGATATCGAGTGTATACGCCTTGACGTGACCGACCCGGGATCGATCCGTGCCGCGATCGCTGCGGCGATCGAAAAATTTAGCCGCATCGACGCCGTGGTCAATAACGCCGGTTACAGCCTGACCGGAGCATTTGAGGCGGCAACGCCGGAGCAGATCGAAAAGCAGTTTCAGACCAATGTCTTTGGACTTATGAACGTTTGCCGCGAGATATTGCCGTATTTTCGCTCCGAAAAACGCGGGACGATCGTCAATATTGCGTCGGTCGGCGGCCGAATGACCTTTCCGCTCTACAGCCTTTATAATTCGACCAAGTGGGCCGTCGAGGGGTTTTCGGAATCGCTGCAATACGAGCTCGAACAATTTAACATTCGCGTTAAGGTCATCGAACCGGGCCCCATCCGAACCGATTTTTACGACCGCTCGCAGGACCTCACCCACAAGGAAGGCTTGACTGCTTATGACGCGATAACCGCCCGGGCAATGCCAAATATGCTGCGTGCCGGCGAAACTGCACCCGACGGGGCGGTTGTCGCCCAAAAGATTACGAAGCCGTCAGCGACGGCACAAAGCGGCTAAGATACGGCGTAAACACTAAGGGAATCCTTACGCTCAGACGCTTTTTGCCTGACGCTGCATTCTTTTCTATTATCCGAAGAATTATTCTTAAATAGATATTTTCTGAAATTCGTGAGAATATAAGCAATAACTTTGCAGATTCAAATAGACGAAAACGCAGTATCTACCATTTGGGTTGCCGAGACATCGGCAACCGATAACCAGTTTTACCAAAGCGATAAATAAGAATGAAGATCCTTTTATATAATCCGGACAACGGCATTACGCGCAATTTTATGCCGCACCTTTGGATGTTCCTGCTCCAGTCACTGACGCCTGCTGGGCACGAAGTGATCCTTATCGACGGAAACGCCAAGGCAATGACGCCCTGAGCTTGTTCGTTTTTGCAAAGATAACGATATTGGCTTAGTCGGCATCGGGGCAATGACCCGTATGGTGGCCCGTGCCTACAAGGTCGCCGACGCACTCCGCGAAGAGGGCTTTAAGGTCGTAATGGGCGGCCCGCACGTTACAGAGTGTCCGGACGAGGCACTTGGCAAGGATGGCGGCCCGCGTCACGCTGATGCCGTCGCTCTCGGCGAAGCGGATGAGTATTGGGCTCAGATCGTCGAAGATGCGGCTAGCGGCAACCTCAAAGAGGTTTATCAACCTAAGGTGGACGAAAAGGGTAATGATTTTAAGCCGGACCTACAGCCATACCCGCATATCCCCTGGGAGACGCTGGATCTCGACCAATTCTCACTCGTACCTAAGTTTCTGCAAGGCCCACTTTCCAAAGCGGGAGCGGGCTGGGGCAAATTCTTTGTAGTTCCGATCGAGACCGGACGCGGTTGCCCTTACGGCTGCGAATTTTGTACCGTGACCGGATTTTTTGGCGACTCGATCCGCTTTCGCACCAATGAGAGCGTGATCGACGAACTGCTGCGGCTAAAGGCACGCTAGAAAGCAAAAAGGCCAGATCGCCGTATTCTTTATTGATGACAATCTGGCTATCAATAAAAAGCGGCTCAAAGGACTGCTCCGCGATATGATCGCCGCCGGTGCCACGCTGCCGTGGGTAGCCCAGATCAGCGCTAACTTGCTCGCGGACGAAGAACTCGTTGACCTGATCGCAGAGGCCGGCGGCAAATGGATCTTTATCGGAATGGAGTCGATCGATCCGGCCAATATGGCGGACGTCAACAAGACGTTTTCTAAACCGGCCAATTATCAGGCCGTGCTCGACGGCCTGGCTCGACGTAACATCTACGCCATCACTTCGTTCATTTTTGGAATGGACAATGACACGGTCGGCGTCGCCGACAGAACGGTGGACGGGATCGAAAGCTGGGCTCCGGGGCTTCCGGTTTTTGGCCAATTGACGCCGTTTCCCGCAACTCCGCTTTACACGCGTTTGCAGAAGACCGGTCGGCTTCATCGCCCGAAACACTGGCTCGAATTCGCTCCGTTCGTAATGGCTCATAATCCTCTGAAGATGACCATCGAGGATGCCAAGGACGAGACCTTTGACGCGTGGTCACGCTCATACAGCCCGGAACGCAACTACGAGGCGATCAATGCTATTCGTCACGCTCCGATCGATGTTCGCATCAGCCACCTGGTCGCTCGACTGTTCTTTCGCGGCATCTATTTTCCGCAGATGAGCAAATGGGCTTGGGTCAAACTATTGCTTGATAACCGACGATCGATCCTCAGCCTGACCGGCGAAGGCGTCCGAACCTGGCGTCAGGCCCGCAAACGCCGCCGTATCGAGGCCCGCGACGTCCAGACAGCCGAGTCTTGATAGGACCGATACCAAAACCACTTGCCGCCGAACTCTTCGGCGGCATTTTTTTGTCCACCGCGCAAAAAAGCGGTCAGCCTCGCAATCGCATAGATCGCAGTTCCTGACTCCATCTTACCTGGCGACAAACGCCTGTCAGAACCGGGAGCCATAGCGACTGGGTTCTTTTCATCCGCTCCGTTCCGGCAAACGCGAACGCCAAACCCCTGTCAGAACCGGGAGCGATAGCGCCTGGGTTCTTTCCGGGTTCTTTCCTTTTCCGCCCCGCCCTCGCCGCATCTTCACGCACCGACCACACGCTCGTTAACACGCGATGCATGATCCGCCCGATATCGTCCGTGAGGCGCTCGATCAGCAGATGAATGTGATCGGTCCTCAGGCAGTATGCGTAAAGATAGAATGGCAGCTTTGTCTTCTGTGCAGCGAACAGCGCAACGAACTTCCGATAGTCCTCCGGCGAATGAAAGATGTCGCTCCGATCCACCCCTCTCGTCGTCACATGATAAAGCACGCCCTCGACCTCGATCCTCGCTTTCCTCGCAATTTGATCGATGTTACTATCTCGCCCAAATGAGAACGTCAATCGAGAATCGACAAATTAGCAGGCGTGACCCCGATTGCTCTTGTTGCCCTTTGATGCGGATCTGCTGCTGAACGTGATCGAACAGGTATTCGAAATGGAGAGAGAGAATTTCTTCGGATCCGGAAAGAATAAGCGTATCATTACCGCAAAGGAGGTGTTCATCCTGATCGGCAAGGAATCAGGTGCGACCATCACCGAGATGTCCGGGATCGTCGGCCTCCACCAGTCAAACGCCGGCCGCCGATCCGACGCCGCGAGACAGAAATGCAAGACCGATCCGGAGTTCGAAAGCACATGGAAGAAAGTTCAGGAGAAGTACAAACAGAGAATCGCACTATCGCATGTCTGACCCCCAAATTGTGTTGGGAAAGTTGTTAAACCCGTTAGTTTTTTCATACACGAATCAACTGAAAATCGTGAATTTGCAAGACAACAAAGAGCCGGACAGCCTTTCAACTATAGTTCCGCACATACACACGCAATGCAAAGAGAAGCAAGTATCAGAAAAGCCTTAGGAATTACCGGAGGCTTTTCCGGCGGAGCTTTGATTACAACAATCAATAAGAAGAACAAATAGAGGTAATTATGAATGTTTATAGAAATATTTTTGCGTTTTTGTTTTTATGTAGCGTAAGTTTTTCGGTTAATGCCCAGCAAGCTATTGTTTTAAGAACAACTTCAGAAACTAGCGACAAACTACGCTTTTCAATATGGACTGAAACAAGTGAGATTGATTTGGGACAAAGTGTTACTGTAAATTATTCAGTTGAGAACAAATCAAAGAAGAGTTTCTACTTGGTTCGAGAAGAAAAACAGCGGATTAGGCTCTTTGGTGAGAATATGCTTGCTGAAGCACCAAGTGCCTTGCCAACTAATCACGGAGATTTCGATTTTACTTTTATTCAAATACAACCTAAGAAGAAAGCTTTTGGACAGGTTGTAATTCCGAAAGAAAAGTTTGAGAACGAAGGCGTGATACCAATCACCATTGGTTTCGGATATGTAGAAAATATCAAAGGTATAGATAGAAAACTAAATAAAGGGGAAGACCCTTTCCCTCTTAGAAGTGAACTGGAAAAACGCATTAAAAGGTTATATCTTGGTGATTTAGGAGTAAATGTTAAGTAATCGAATTATAGAATTATCAAAATCTTCGGTAGCGAGGGAACGGGGTCATCTAGAGCAATCGGGGTCATCTATGAAGTAACCCTTGAAGTCAAGCGCACGGGTATTGTGGCATCTTTGGGATGCGATTGGTGCGTTTGATTGGGTGACAAAAGAGAACAACCGGCGCCTCCATTATTAGTTAGATTCTTTCAGATACGCACCGCTGTAATTAGCGAATGCCATCATCTATTCGTGCACAGCTTCGTTCGAGCGGCTGGCTACATGAAACCTGATCGGCTCATCTCGAACTATATCGAGATGGCTGGCCGTACCATCAGACCTTCAGAGACTGAGCGGGTTTCCCCGTCACCTCTCCTGACCCCTCGTACAAACCAACTTCGCCCCGCCGTAAACTCCTCGTAGATGATATAGTCACGAAGCAGGACGTAAAAATTGATGAGAAGCTTACGGGCCGCTGCAACTTTTGCTTTCGGGCGGCCTCTACGACGGCTAACCTCGGAATAGAACTTCCGTATCTTCTTATCGCGACTTGCCTGGGCTGCCTGCCCGAGCAGGTACCTTGCGAGCCGCGAACCTCGCTTGCTGATCGAACCGATCCGCCTCGTCTCGCCCGAGCTTTTCTCGAGCGGGTCGAGTCCTACAAATGCCACGACCTCTTCCTTACGGCGAAAGCGTCGAACATCGCCGAGCGTGTGAACAAGTGCCATGGCGTTGATCAGCCCGATGCCGGGATGCGTCATCAGCAATTGAGCACGCTCTTCCTTATTCGCCTCTTCCTCGAGCCTCGCCTCCACGGCCTTGATCTGGCGTGTCAGCTCGTCGCAAAGAACAAATCGAGAGCTGACCAGAAGCCGCTCGACCTGTGTCGTCTCAACCTCCTCGATCTTCTTTCTCGCCTTTACCGCCGGCAAACGGAACCGTGGCAAGCCCTTCGATCGTGCGAACGCCTGCAGCTGATTCACCACCGATGTCCGCTTGCTCACCAAAGAGTGACGATAGTTCAGCAGATCGAGCATCTCCCGGCTCTGCTCGTTCCTCGGCGTGATCGCCGGAAATGTCCCGCATCAATAGATCCAGGATCGTCTCCGCATCCCTGTGGTCGTTCTTGTGTCTCGATAATGCTGCTCGACGGATCATCCTAGGGTCTCCGATCTTGAGCGTCATTCCATTGTCAAAGAGCAACTTCTCAAACCACCACAGCGATCCCGTGGCCTCCGTTCCAATAACCGCGTCCTTTCCGCACTTGCGGTAAAACGCCTTTATCCCCGCCTTATCGCTATGAAGAAACCGCTTATATCTGATCTCTCCATCCGCTTCATCCACAAAAGCAAGCGTCTGCTCATATGGATGAAAGTCAACCCCAATGTATACTGCCATTGTTGATCTCGCGGGTTGTTATTCTTTTGTCAGAATTCGAGTTTACACAAAAACTCGACTCCCGCGAGGTCAACACTTCATAGCATCAGACATGCGATAGTGCGATTCGTGAAGTTGTGGTAGAGTGCTTGTCAAATGGCAAGGAGACCTAGGGTTGAGATCGAGGGCGGGCTTTATCATGTGATCGTGCGTGGTAACGACAAAGAAAAACAATCGGTATCGGGCCTGCTATTTTGTCGATTCTCATATGGCGTCTTTGACCGACTTTAAGTACATTGCACTTACGCTTTCGGCTGATGTTGCGAAATTGTTGTCTACCATACTGCCCCATCGTGAGAGCGAAGCTGATTGCCGTGTCGATGCAGTGATACGGTGCAGGATTTCGATACTAGGATCTTTCATTAAACTTCTCCGGACATTGACCTTCTGCCTCGATGCGATGAAGCGAAAGCTTGATGTCTTTTGGCCCGTTCGCCGTCCGTGGGGATTTATCAGATTCCCCTCCTTACCAAGGAGGGGTGGCAGTGGCCGTCTTTTGGCCGCTGACGGGGTGGTTCTCTCACGGTAATAAAGATTCACCGTGCACTAACCCTAGGCCACAAACTGCGCTGAATTCCCGTTCGACGCTTGAGAACCACTCCGTCATCCCGATAAAAAGCATCGGGATGCCACCTCTCCTTTGTAAGGAGAGGAGTTTTTCAGACCATAGTTGATCTTTCGTGACGGGCGTTGCATCTATGCGACGTTGCTGTATCGTTGCAATTTATGATATAATATAACCAATCAACAGATCTTTGAAAACTAAAGACTGATGCAACGCCCGTTCGGGCACCAGCACCAAGTGAGTGCTCGGGAGAAATGGCGAATAACGAATGTCGAATACGGAATAGCAACAGTCGCTGTTTCTGAACGAAAGAAAAACGGCAGGTTTAGCGGAAAGCAGCCGTGCCATTTTTGAAGCGGTGTTACTTGCACAACGTAAAAATGGCACGATTTGTGACTGCAAATGCTTTGGTAACAATCGGTTACAAGCGGACTGCGTGTGCAAAAATGGCACGATTTATGGCACGAATTTTGGCACGGTCTTGGACGAGGTCACGCGACTCGATAGTTAACGCAGCCTTAACTAGATCAGGCCTTTTTGAATTAGAAGCTCCGCATTCAAAACTGCTGAGCCCGCCGCTCCGCGGACCGTATTGTGGCTAAGGCTGACAAATCGGTAGTCGAAGATGTTGTCCGGAAATACACGGCCGACGGTGATGGTCATCCCGTTGCCATTGTCCCGGTCCAGTCTCGGTTGTGGGCGAGTCGGTTCGTCAGTGACGTCGATAAACCGCTTTGGCGACGAGTGTAGATCAAGCGATGGGAACGTTTTCATCGCGTCAACTACCTCCTCGAGCGTGGTCGTCTGCTTTAGGTTTACCCTGACTGAGGCAGTGTGGCCGTCGATAACGTGCACGCGAAAGCATTGGGCTGAAACGGTAAAATCGGCTTTTTGGATTCCGCTTTCGGTAAAGGTGCCCAAGATCTTCTGGGCCTCGATCTCCACCTTTGGCTCTTCGCCGGGAATGTGCGGAAAGACGTTGTCAGTAATATCCAGCGACGGCACGCCCGGATATCCGGCACCCGAGATCGCCTGCATCGTCGTCACAATGACCGATTCGACGCCGAATCGCCGATGCAGTGCCGCCAGCGGCGGAGCAAAGCTGACGACGGCACAATTTGGATTAGTGACGATGAATCCACTGGTGAAGCCCCGATTTTCGCGCTGTTTGGCGATCAGGCCGACGTGGTCCGCATTGATCTCCGCGATGAGCAGGGGCACGTCTTCGTCCATTCGATAGCTGGACGAATTGCTGATCACCGGATAGCCGGCACGGGCAAACGCAAGCTCAGTCTCACGGGCGACCGACGACGGCAAGCTTGAAAATACGATGTCGCAATCGAGCGGCGGTTCGATCGGAGTGACGACGATGTCGCGAACGTTAGCCGGCATCTTGCCCGGCAATTTCCAAGCGCACGCCTCGGAATAGATCTTGCCCGCCGAACGGTCAGACGCCGCCATCGCTGTAATTTCGAATTGTGGATGGTTTTCGAGCAGTTGGGCAAATCTTTGCCCAACCGTCCCGGTCGCACCCAATATTCCTACTCTGTACTTTCTGCTCATAAAAGGAATTGCCTGGTCGGCTCTTTCTCACAGTATCTGGTGGATAGCCGATAGTTGCGTTGAAATCTAAGCGTATAAGTCAAAACGCTTTCGAAAGTTAGCGGCTCTTCGAAAATTAGTTTCGGATGAGACTCCGGCTCCGGTGATACTTGCTCCGCCGCCCGAGACTATTGTGCAAAGGAATTGTCAGGTCGTGATCCCACCGGTCCCTTCGTTGCCACCGTCGGCGACGGCGATGCTGTCTTCGCAGGCGTTGGTACAGTCCCTAATGTCGGCAAAGGAGTCGGCGTCGGATCGATCTTGTTCCGGATCGTGCTGCAAAAAATCGCCGATGCAAATATTAATACGAAGGGAATCAATTTCATAACGATAAAGCCTCCTTAATTCGCCGAACGCCCTCGGCCATCTTGTCTTCGGTATTGCAGAACGAGATTCGCAAGAAACCTTTTGCTTCCTGGCCGAATGCGACCCCGGGAACCGTGACGACGCGATTCTGCAGACATTTTTCGGCAACCTCGACATCATCGCCGATCGAGCGTACATCGAGCATCGTATAGAACGCACCTTCGGGCGATGTGGCGTGCAGGCCCATTTCGGTCTTGAATAGATCGACGATGAAATCGCCGCGTTTTTTATAAACTTCGCGGGCGTGCTGCTTTGCCGCCTCAGCCTCAGGTGACCACGCGATCAACGAAGCTTTCTGCGTGATAGTCGAGGTGCAAACGGTAGTAAATCCGTGCAGAACCTGTATAGCATGGATAACCTCGGGATCGGCACAAGCGGCCCATCCGAGACGCCATCCGGTCATCGACAACGATTTGGATAAACCGCTGACAATAATGGTTTTATCGTAATATTCGGATGCCGAGTGCGGACGTTTGTCAAAGTAAAGGTCGCTGTATATCTCGTCGGAGATCAGCCATATTCCAGTACCGTCGAGAGCATTGGCAATGTCCCGAAGATTCTGCTCGGTCATTATCTTACCGGTCGGGTTTGATGGTGAAATGACAACTGCCGCCTTGGTTTTATCGGTGATCTGAGCTTTGAAATTCTCGATATCGAATGCAAAATCGTCATCCGCCGGCATTCGGTAATAGACCGGAACACCCTGAGCGATGCGTGTGCAGGCATCATACGCCGGAAAGCTCGGGTCGGGCAGCAGCACTTCGTCGCCCTCGTCGATCACGCACATAAATGCGTCGGTCATCGCCTCCTGCGAACCACAGGTCACGACGACGCCGGTCCGCGGGAGGTCAAGGTGTGGATATTGTTCGGCGATCTTGTCGCGAAGCTCCGGGATGCCCGGATGCGATGTGTAGCCATTCTGCTCGTCGCGGCTAATGCGGGCGGCTTCGTCACGCAAAAATTGCGGCGTCGGCAGATCCGGCTCCCCAAGGCCAAAATTTATAGAATTGGGCAAAGCCCGTTCGAAAAATTGGCGGATCAATGTCGGCTGAAGCCCCTGCATCCTCCGCGGTAACGCAAATGATTTCATTTCGTTTTGGTGACCCATTACTCGTCAGCTTTGACACCGATCTCCTCCAGATCATCGCGAATGTCGCCGACCTCGACATTAAATTCGCCTTCGGCCTGGGTGATCGGGTCGCCGGTGAGTACGCCGCCGATGGTCTCGATCTCGCCGATTATCTTCTGACCGAGCCCTGTGATGCTGTCTTTCAGACTAGGTTTATGTTCATTTTCGGTGGTCATAATTTATTCCTCTTTGTCTATCTTAGCCAATTTGACCGCGAATCAAAATTCCACCAGATGTCACTTGCCGACCGCAAAATCGATAAATCCATTATTAGGATTGGCCGACAGCAAACGGAGCGTCACCTTGTCACCCACATCGAGCCTCTGCTCGCCGCGGACAATACGTCCGTCAACCGGCGGCCGCAGTATTCTGGCATACACTCCGGCAGAGGTGTCGCCGGTAACGATGCCCTGGAATGTCTCGCCGACGTGTCTCTGCATAACGGTCGCAGCGACGATCTTTCTCATCTTTCGTTCGACCTTGCGCGAGGCTCGCTCCTGCAAGTTGGCTTGGGACGCGATCGCGTCGAGTTCTGCGGCCGTATAAGGCGATTCGGCATTACCGATCACCGCCTTGACGAGCCGCTGAACCACGATATCAGTGAATCGCCGATTAGGAGCCGTGGAGTGGGCGTAATCATTGACCGCCAGCCCGAAATGCCCGCCCGCATCCTCACCCTGGCGTTGGACTACATACTCGCCGCTACCGATCAGCTTGATGATCGAAAGCGAAAGATCAGGGAAATGCTCCCGATCGGCGGACCGGCGTTTATCCAGAAATACAGCAAGAGATCGCTGGTCCGGCTGTTCGGGCAGAGAGTCGCCGTACTCGGCCGCGATCCGGCGGATACCATCCCAACGCTCGGGCGTCCTTACAACACGCCTCAGCGACAAAGCTCCGTTATTTTCCAAAAACTCCGCCATCTCGACATTCGCGGCGACCATAAAATTCTCGATCAACTTGCGTGCCGCATTTGTTTCGACCGATCGGATGCCCTTGATCTGGCCGTCCTCAACGACGGCAGCGGACTCGATCGATTCAAAGTCCAGTGCACCTTTCGCCGATCGATATTTCTGCAAACGAATCGCCGCTTGCTGCTGCAATTCCAGTTGTTCCCTGAGTCCCTGTGTGCGAGCGACCTTTTCCGGCATTTCGCCTTGGCCGTCAAGCCACATCCCGACATCTTCGTAAGCAAGTTGCGCGTGATTATTTACCAAAGCGCGAAAAAACGTGCTTTGTGGAACATCGCCGTTTTCCTTTATGATCATTTCGGCGACGACGGCAAGCCGATCGACGCCCTCGTCAAGTGAGGTTAGATCAGTGGATAGCTCCTCGGGCAGCATCGGGAATATCTTGCTCTCGGTATAGACCGTCACGGTGTTTTGTCTGGCGTGATCGTCGATCGGCGAGCCTTTGGCGACCATCGCATCGACGTCTGCGATCCCAACAAGCACCCGAATATCACCATTATCAAGCCTTTCGGCCCACTCGATCTGATCAAGGTCACGAGATGTCGCATTATCGATCGACGACCAAAGCGTCGAACGCATATCCCGGATCATTGCACCCGCCGACGCGGCGGGTAGAGCACGGATCCCGTCAACCTGACTCCATACTTCCGGTGAAAACTCCGGCTCAAACCCGTTTTCGATCATCGCCTGATGCGCTTTTCCGGTTAACCAATCGTTCGAGCTATGATCGTTCATCATTTATTCCTTTATGCTTTTTGCGAGTTTGTGGGAAATTCCCTATCTCAGATAGTCTTCAAGTCTTGTAGAAGAATCCGTCTTTTCGTCGCGATATTTGACGATAATGGGGCAGTAGATAGAGAGTCCATTCTCGCTTCCAAAATCGTTTGTAACAGCGCGTGAACCCTGAACCACAACGGCACCGGCCGGGATCTCAAGCGATCCGCCATTCTCGGATTTTATTATCCGCTGATTTGGCAGGTCAAACACCGGCGTCGAACGTGTAAGTATGACGCCGCTAGCCAGCACGGCTCTTTCGCGAACAATAGTGCCTTCGTAAATGCCTGTATTGCCGCCGACGAGCACGTCGTCCTCAATAACAACCGGAGTCGCATTAACAGGCTCTAAAACCCCGCCAATTTGCGCAGCTGCGGACAAGTGAACACGCTTCCCGATCTGTGCACACGATCCAACCAAAGCGTGTGAATCGACCATAGTTCCCTCGTCCACATATGCACCGACATTAATATATGCCGGCGGCATAACGACGACCGACGGTGCTACATACGAACCGTCGCGTATCGCCGACCCGCCGATCACGATCCTCACACCGTCTTCTAACGTCATCGGCCGCAGCGGAAATGTGTCTTTGTCAAAAAATTGCAGTGTCTCGGTCGGTTTCGATATCTCGACCATCTTGCCCATCCGAAAACCGAGGAGAATTCCCTGCTTTACCCAAGAATTCGCCCGCCAAACGCCATCCTCGCCTTTTTCGGCCGAACGTATCTCGCCGCGACGGAGTGCGGTCTTGAAAGATTCGTATATCTCCCGGTCGTCGGCAGTAAATTCGCTCTTTGCAAAAAGCTTTTCAATTTCACTTTGTAAATTCACAAACAAATTCTCCGTTTCCTAAGCATCGTCGCGATTCCCGATGACCGCCCGTGCGATCAAACCGATCCCGCCCGCGAACAAAACCAACATAATTATTGTGTTAAAAAGACTTGTGGGTTGGAAATATATTTGCAGGTTCATCAAAACGCCTGATGCGATGACGATTATGCTTATCGCGATCAGGATCCAGCCGGTGATCGACTTGCCGTTAAAAAAGACAAACGCGATTCCGAAGATGAGCGGGACAAGCGACAAACCAAAACTGTTGTAACCGCGCCAATTCCAAAAGCCGCTCGTCACGATCACGCGGCTAATTAGCATATACCCGCCGGCGATCGTCATGATGAATCCGATCACGAACTCGATCAAGCCTCCAGAAGTTCCGCCCGGTTTTTTTAGATCGTCAAATTCCATAATAAATTGTCAATTGTGAGAGTTGTCCTGCGTCCAAGACTCGATCACCCAATCTAAAATTGACAATCATCTTTGCCTATCCCAATTTCAGATCTTTCAGAATCCCTTTCAGAAGCCCACGAGTCTCAGCAGTCACTCGAACCAACGGGAGTCTCAAATTCTCTTCGCACAAGCCCATCTCTTTCATCACGAACTTGCACGGAGCGGGCGACGATTCGATGAAGTTTGCTTCCATCAAAGGCAGTATTTTGTAGTTGATTTTTCGTGCGAAATGGAACGAGCCGTTCAGCGCGTGTTCGACCATTTTCGCAGTTTCTTTTGGGATTTCGTTGGCACAAACTGACACCAGGCCATCTGCACCAAGAGAAATAAGCGGTAAGGTTGACGCATCATCGCCCGAAAAAACTCTGAAATACTTAGGACGATTAGCGATTATTTCCATAACTTGAGAATAATTGCCCGACGCTTCTTTGGTCGCAACGATGTTGTTAAACGTGTTCGCCAATCGTAGCGTAGTGTCGGCCGAAATATTCGAAGCGGTCCGCGATGGTACGTTGTAGAGCATAATTGGAAAACCCATTACGCTCTTTGCGATCTCGGAATAGTGGGCGAATATGCCTTCCTGTGTCGGTTTGTTATAGTACGGAGCCACGATCAACGCGGCGTCGGCCCCTGCCTCACGGGCTTTGCGTGTAAAATCAATCGTCGCTGCGGTGCTATTGCTTCCCGTTCCGGCAACAACGTGAGCGTCGATCCGTTTTGCAACCTCGACCGTCATTTTGATGACGTGCAGACGTTCGTGCTCGTCCATCGTCACGCTCTCACCAGTCGTCCCGCACGGCACAAGTATCTTGACGCCGCCCTTCACCTGCCGCTCGACAAGTTTCCGGAAGCAATCGTCATCGATCGAGCCATCCTTATGGAAAGGCGTCACCAAGGCGGTCGCACACCCACTCATCCATTCGATCCTCATTGTCATAAACACAGATTAACACAGAAATGAAGGCGGAAACACGACCGGTAGGGAGTGTGTTTTCGACAAGGTTATCTATAGCGGCCCCGAACGCAGTTGCTACTGCTCTCTGTTCTGACAGATCTCATCTATAACTTCCGTAAACTCATAAAACCCTGTCTTTCCGATTATCCATTCGGCGGCGAGGATCGATCCGGCGGCGAAACCTTCGCGGGAGCGCGCAGTATGCTCTAGTAGAATTTGGTCGGCCACGCCGTCAAAGCCTACACGGTGCGTGCCCGGAATGTTGCCCGCTCTTGTTGCCGAGACGCTGAATTCATCTGTGATGTGTTCAGCAACAATATCTTTAAGTTTAAGGGCTGTTCCGCTCGGGCTATCTTTTTTGCGTGAGTGATGCTGTTCCTCGATAAATGCTTCGTATTCGGGAAACTTCGCGAACAACTTCGCCGCGTGTGCTACGACGCGGTAAAAAAGATTGATGCCGATCGAAAAATTAGCCCCGAAAACCATCGCTCCGTCTTTACTGTTGACTAATTGCTCGACCTCTTCGCGTTCAACATTCCAGCCCGTCGTACCCTCTACTAGCGGCACCTTCGCCAACAGACAAGCCTCGACATTTCGCCGCACCGCGTCCGCCGTCGTGAAATCGATCGCGGCATCGACGCCGCGAAGTTGATCCGCGAATTCAGCCGACGACGAGCGGGCATCAGAACTGTCGATGACAACGGCGATCTCGTGTCCTTTGACTTCGGCAAGATGGTGGATGATTTTCCCCATCGCCCCGTAACCGATAAGTGCAAGTTTCATAGCCTGATGATAGCGGAAAAATTCCTATTGTGAAATCTCTTCGGAACGGCTAGAATAAGAGTATTGACTCCTTGTTTCCTCCCCTCGTTTTGTCCACCCGTATTAATTCCTTCCTATGAAAAACCTAATCCTGATCGGAGCAATTTTAATTGGCGTTTTTTCCGCTAACTCGTTTGGTCAGTCGACATTGATAACTCGAAACTCTGTCTGGAAATATCTCGACAATGGTTCTAATCAGAGCACGCAATGGCAAAGCTCGAATTATAATGATTCAAATTGGGCGTCCGGGAATTCCGAACTCGGCTACGGTGATGGAGGAGAAACTACAACGGTCAGTTATGGCAGTGATGCCAACAACAAGTACATAACCACTTACTTTCGAAAGTCGTTTGTCGTCGCCGATCCGACATTATATTCAAGTTTATCATTAAGCTTAATTCGTGATGACGGAGTTGTTGTCTACTTAAATGGTTCGGAGATATACCGATCAAACATGCCCGCCGGCACGATCAACTACCAGACGTTGGCACCAGTCGCAATCGGCGGAGCGGATGAATCGACTTTTCTACAGTCGACTATTAGTCCGAATTTGCTTGTGACTGGAAACAACCAATTGGCGGTCGAGATTCACCAGTCAGCAATCACGAGCAGCGATATAAGTTTTGATCTCGAATTACTGGGTCAGAATACCGCACCGACCGCGGCGGTTACGCGCGGTCCGTACCTTCAAATGGGCAACGAAAGTTCAATGACCGTGCGATGGCGGACAGACGTCCCAACCAATAGTCAGTTGAGGTTTGGCACCTTGCAGGGAAGTCTAACCAGCACCGTTGATGACCAGACAGTAATAACCGATCATGAGATTCGGGTCTCAGGTCTTCAGGCCAAAACCAAGTATTATTATTCGATCGGCACTACCACGCAGGTAATGGCCGGAAATGACACAAACCATTTCTTTATCACTTCGCCGATCGCTCGTCCGAGCGACTTTTACCGTTTTTGGGTATTGGGCGATTCGGGTACTGCGACCGCCAGTGCCCGCGCGGTACGCGATGCGTATCTTTCTTTCAACGGCAGCACCTATACAAATCTGGTACTTATGCTTGGTGACAATGCCTATCAGTCTGGCACGGATGCAGAATATCAAGCTGCGGTTTTCGACATGTATCCGACCGTTCTTCGTCAAACACCGCTTTGGACGACGATCGGTAACCACGATACGGCACAGTCTTCAACGCCCCCGAGTAGCCTGCCGTATTTTCAGATGTTCACACTGCCCACGGGAACCGAGGGCGGCGGCGTTGCGTCCGGAACCGAGAAATATTACTCATTCAATTATGGAAATGTTCATTTTGTATGTCTCGATTCAATGACTTCAAACCGTTCTTCGACAAGTCCAATGTTGAATTGGCTCAGAGAGGATCTGGCCCAAAACTCGCGGCCATGGCTTGTGGCGTTTTGGCATCATCCACCTTATACAAAGGGCTCGCACAATTCTGACACCGAAGCCGAGCTGATCGAAATGAGGACGAATGTGCTTCCGATCTTGGAATTATGGGGCGTTGATCTTGTGATATCCGGACACAGTCATTCGTACGAACGTTCGTATTTTATCGACGGGCACTATGGCAATTCGACGACGTTTAACAATGCGATGAAAAAGATGCCCGGCGGCGGCCGCGAAAATATCGACGGTGCCTATCGAAAATCGTATTTGAGCCCGCACTTGGCCAATCAAGGCGCGGTGTACGCTGTCGCCGGCAGCTCAGGACAGATTTCGGGGGGTTCCCTAAACCATCCTGCGATGTTCATTTCACTCAACAACCTGGGATCAATGGTCATCGACGTGCAAAACGACCGAATGAATGCGAAATTTCTTCGTGAAAATGGAACTGTCGCCGATTATTTTTCGATTATTAAGGCTAACCCGACAGCGGCTTCGACCGCGATTCGCGGCACGGTAAGGTCGTCGAATGGATCCGAGATGGCAAATGTTCGATTAACCATTACTAGCCCATCTGGGGCGACACGGTCGGCGATATCGAGTTCATTTGGCACCTTTCAGTTTGATGCGGTAGCAATTGGCGAGACTTATGTTATCTCCGCAAACGCAAAAGGCTACACATTCGCGTCCCGGATCTTAACCGTCGATGACGAATTGGCCGATCTTGAGATCATCGCCGTTCCTCAGGTTGGATATCAACCCCCAACTTCACGTGATAGCAAAAGAAGTTTTATTAAGATGGTCAAAACTCACCCCGTCCAAAGCGGTCAATTATGAGACGTATGCTTAAATTCATTTTGTGCTCAGGCATGCTCATCATCGGATGCTCACTTGTCGCGACTGCTCACGATGGTATCCATGAACAAATCGTTTCCGTGACAAAGGCAATTCGAAAGGCACCAAACAATCCGGCACTTTACCTAAAACGGGCTGAGCTTTACCGCCTTCATAAAGAGTGGCAAAACTCTGCACGGGACTTTGGCAAGGCTCGATCGATCGACCCAAAACTGACGATTGTTGACCTCGGGCGCGGCAAGCTCTTGCTTGATTCAGGGCAGTTCGCAAAGGCGAAAGTTGCACTTGAAATTTTTCTCGCCAAGGAGCCGCGAAGTTTCGAGGGTAATCTGACACTTGCCCGAATCTACCGGCAGATGAAAGACATTAGCTCGTCTGCCGACTTTTTCTCGCGCGCGATCGGAATCTCACCGCAAGATTCCATCGAGATATATCTCGAGCGGTCCGATATCTTGGCGTCCGTGGGTAATTTCCATGGAGCCCTAAGTGGCTTGGACGAAGGAATAATTATACTGGGACCGATCTCGACGCTCGTGTCCGCGGCGATTGATCTAGAGATCAAACGCGGTAATTTTAATTACGCACTGCTTAGACTAGACAGCTTTTCGGCCGGTCTGCAAAACAAGGAATCTCATCTGCTACGACGAGCACAAATACAGTTAATGGCGGGAAGACGATGTGAGGCTCGCAAAAGCCTTCAGATGTCTCAAAGCCTGTTCGACGCACTTTCACCTTCTCGAAGGAACATACGGGCGATCAAAGAGCAGACCGCTCAGTTGAACCGATCTTTGGCAGCAATACCGGCAAACGTTTGCGATCTAAAACAGTAACCGGCAGTTGTAGATCAATCTCGTCCAAACGCCACCATTCGATATAAATGACGGGAAAATTGACTGCATCGGTTCAGAACAATTCCGATTAGAATTCCTGCCAATTTGTACCAGAACCGATCATATTGCCCGATTTGATGTGGGTTATTCGTGTTGATCGTGGCTAAGAGTTTTTTCACGAAGTTGACATAGAATTCAACAGCTTTTTCGAGATCTTCTCTACGCACAAATTCGTATTTCGTGTGAGCTACGAGGATCGATCCGGAGCCGAGAAGCAGAGGCTTGCCCCAGTTTAGCAAATGGGGAATGGCGGAGGTGAAACGCACGACCTTTTGGTTGAAGCCTTCGACCTCGAGCAATCGGACCGACTCCCTGAATGAAAGTATCTCGATCTCACCGCGGCCGCGTACGGCATTGCGAAGAGCTTCCTCGATCGGCTGCTTTTTTCGTGGTCAGGCGGATGACGAGGCCTGCTTCGCCGCACCGCGTCAGCCGTCGTGAAATCGATAGCAGCATCGGCGCCAAGTAGTTTTTCCGCCAATTCGGCCGCCGACGACCCGGCGCCCGAATTAACGATGACAACGGTGATCTCGTAGCCTTTTTCTTCGGCAAGATGGTGAATGAGTTTCCCCATCGCCTCGTAACCGATAAGAGCTAACTTTATACGTTTCTATAATTGAACAACATAGAGGCAGTTGCCGACCTTTCCTATATGTCGTTTTAACTCTTACTCAGCCGGCCAAATATTGTCCTTTGGGTTGTAGTCCAAGTAAATGCCGCCGTCGAGAGTGATACTTTTTATTGTTTTGCGGGAGGCGATCTTTACAGATGCTTCCTTAGAGTTGTGCTGCCAAAGTGCAGGCGTTTGGTGAATCGTTTCGGTTGTGCCGTCTTGGTACGTCACGACGACATCCACGGGTGCGGGGAATCCGCCTAGATTCTTGATCTTGATCGTCGAACGATTACCAGCCTTTTCGACTCCGACGACCGAATAATCGATATAGCCGTATGTAAAGAACCAAGCATTCCAAAACCAATTCAGATCTTTGCCGGTGGCCGTGTTAAAGCTGTTGTACATATCCCACGGTATTGGATGCTTACCGTGCCAATTGTCGATAAAAGAGTGCAGTCCCTTTCTAAATTCCACATCACCAAGCAGGTCTTTCAATGCAAGATACCCGAGTGCAGCACGGCCGTATTTATTCGACCCGTACCCGCTACCGGTTAAAACATTTTCAGGTGTCATAATCGGAATATCGGCGTCCGAATTAACATTGGCTATCCACCCGCGAACCCGAAAATTCTTAAAAGTCGGATCTGCCATCGGTTTACCGAAAGTAGCAACGTTGAAAAGATACTCAAACGCTGTCGTCCAACCTTCTTCCATAAATGCATAGCGACGCTCATTAATGCCCATATAGAACGGGAAATAACTATGCATTATTTCGTGAGCCGCAACGAACTCCTGCATTTCCGGCCGCCCCTGTGAGCTGTCATTCGCCATCATCGGATATTCCATATCGGCGAAACCGCGAAATATCGTCATTTTCGGATACGGATACGGAACTCCCGGCCATTGGTTAGATGAGAACTCAAGCGAAGACTTTATGTACTTCACCATATTTGCGAAATTCTTCGACGGCTCATCGTAGGCCGCCTGTGTACTTGAGCGTCGACCGGTCTTTTTGTCTACGACGAGGCTGCCAGCGTCCCAGATATAATGATCGGACAAACCGAAAGCGACATCCGAAACATTTTCCGCTTTCCACTTCCAGGTATTTGTCTCGTTCTGTGCCGTGACCTTGCCGGACTTCACCTCGTCCAGTGTCGCGATGTTTATCACGTCGTCACTGGTGAACGACTGTTTCAGACGTTCTGCTATATTCGGCTTCAAAACTTCGTCGGCATTCGTGAGATCACCTGTCGCCCAAACTATATAGTTTTTCGGCACTGAGACTTCAAGCGTGTAATCATCAAAATCACCAAAAAACTCGTGTCCCAACGTATGCGAGATATTGTCCCAGCCGTTGACATCATCGAGCACTGCAACGCGCGGATAAAAATAGGCGATATAAAACGACGTTGGATCAATAACACCTTCGCGTCCCGACTCCAAAACGAGTTCGTAATGCCACTTAAATGAGAGTTTCACCGAGGCACCCGGAGCAAGCGGCTCGTCTAGCCTGATCGAGTTGTACGTCATTCCCTTCTGCCTGATGAGCGGCGTCCAGGCTTTCACCTTGCCGTTCTCAGAGAATTCGTCGACCGACACGTCCGACGTCAATTGATTCGAGCTAACCGGACGCTCACGCATCGCTTCCGGCGTATGCACATTTAGTTCGAAACGCAACGTCAGCATCGGCAAAGCCTTTGCGCTGTTATTAGTGTATATAATGTCTTCGGAACCGCTAATCGTTCGGTTCGGCGGAGCGATATTCATTCGAATATTGTGAACAGATTTATTCTGGGAATACTTCGGTCCCGGCTTTCCATCCATACTCCGCGTCCCGTTCGCATAAGCGGCCTTAACATTCCGCGGCATAAACAAATTCTGCCCCAAAACGGGGACCGCAAACAAGATCACACACACTAAATAACTGATTTGCTTTTTCATATTTCTATTTTCTAACGTCGCTTTTCACTGATTATACGGCCTAGACAACTAAATTGATTCAACCGACTTAAAAATCGGCAACACGCAGGTGGTGCGTGGTTCCAACTTA
Organism: Chloracidobacterium sp.; assembly: GCA_016720705.1. Lineage (NCBI taxonomy): Bacteria > Pseudomonadati > Acidobacteriota > Blastocatellia > Chloracidobacteriales > Chloracidobacteriaceae > Chloracidobacterium > Chloracidobacterium sp. The sequence continues at coordinate 796,896 of JADKKB010000007.1, forward strand.
GCCTAATAGTTTCAACACTAGGTTGTGATAGAGGACTGCAGCTTGTTCGAGATCTTCTTTACGCACAAATTCGTCTTTCGTGTGTGCTACGAGGATCGAGCCGGGCCCGAGCAGGAGCGGCTTGCCCCAGTTCGGCATATGCGGAATGTCGGTCGTGAAACGTACGACCTTTTGGTTGAAGCCTTCAACCTCGAGCATTCGGACAGGCTCACTAAATGAGAGTATCTCTATCTCCCCGCGGCCACGTACGACTTTGCGAAGAGCTTCCTCTATCGGCTGTTTTTTTGTGGTCAGGCGGATGGCAAGGCCTGCCTCGGCTCGCGGCGGAATGACGTTGAGGGCTATGCCGCCTTCGATCGTGCCAATATTTACCGTGGTCTCGCCAAAAAAATCATCGTTCGGGAAACGCGTGTCGCGAATGTCGTCGAGAATGTCGAGCAGTTTCTCGATCGCGGATTCGCCTTCTTCGGGATACGCAGAATGAGCGGCCTTTCCGGTCGTCGTAAGTTTGACACGAAATGTGCCCTTCGAACCGATGGCGAGGTCGTTGTCTGTCGGTTCGCCATTGATCATATACTCGCATTTGGCGGCGAGCGGATGCAGATTCGCCGCTTTCGCACCGGTCGATGCACGCTCTTCGTCAACGGTAAACAGCAGTCCGATGTCGTTTACGCCATCTTCTCTGAGTGACTCGGCAGCTTTGATCTGGGCCGCGATTATTCCCTTCGCGTCGCACGAACCGCGACCGTAGATCTTGTCCGCATCCTCCGTAGGCGGAATAAATGGTGGCACCGTGTCCATATGGGTCGAGAGCCAAACTCGCGGAGTATCGTTTAGGGTCGCGATAACATTGTTTTGATTCTCGGATACTTTTTGAAGCTCGACGGACCAGTCAAGCGATTCCAGATGGTCACGCAGATAAAAACCGATCGGTTCCTCTTCGCCCGAGACCGAGGGGATCGACATCAGACTTTTAGTAAGTGTAAAAAGGTCGGACATATTTATGCAAAATCAATTGGCAATTGGATCTAAAAGAACGATCTGTGGAGTTCCCGTATCACATCCGACGCAAGGCCTTCTTTCACGACAAATGTCAGATTTACGCTCGACGCCCCGTGTGAGATTAAAGCGACATTCACGTCCCGAATTGTCGAAAAAACGGACGATGCTAGGCCCGTCGAGGCCCTTAGGCCCTCGCCGACGACGCAGATCACGGCATAGCCGGAATCAACCTCAACGTCGCCAAGTCGCTTTAGTTCGGTAACGATCTTTTCCAGTTCGGCTGTATTATCGAGTGTAAGTGCCACTGAAACCTCGGAAGTCGAGATTACGTCGATAACCGTACGAAAGCGTTCGAATACCTGGAATAACGCGCTCATAAAACCATAACTGCCGAGCATTCTGGCCGACGTGATCCGCAGGATCGTGATGTTATTTTTATGTGCGATCGACTTGATCTTGTTCGGCACCTCAGCAGAATCCGCGAGCACCATTGTGCCGACCGCGTCGGGTTCGAAGGTATTACAGACGCGAATCGGAATGGCGTGGTCGACCGCGGGCTTGATGGTCTTTGGATGTAGGACTTTGGCTCCAAAATATGCAAGTTCGGCAGCCTCTTCATACGAAAGCACCGGAATGGTGCGAGCCTCGCCGCATATCCGCGGATCACACGTCATTACGCCGGTCACATCGGTCCAGATCTGCAGTTGGTCGGCCCGAAGTGCTGCCGCCGTCATAGCCGCCGAATAGTCGGATCCACCGCGCCCAAGTGTTGTAGTTTCGCCGCCCCGATTGGCGGCGATAAAGCCGCCCATTACGGGTACTTCGCCGTCGGCGATAATCGGCTCGAGTTCGAGTTTGACTAGCTTTTCGGTTTCATCCCATATCGGCTGTGCGGCACCATATTCATCATCAGTGACGATCATCCGCCGCGAATCGACCTGTCGTGCACGTATGCCTTTTGCCTTCAGAACCTCCGCAAGAAGTCGCGATGACAATTGTTCGCCGTACGATACGATCGCGTCCTTGAGTATTGACAGCGGCAGACTGCGGCGTGTGACGCGGATCAATAGGTCCGAAAGCTCACCTCGTGCCAAGTCCAATTCGCCGTTGAACGGGTTAGGCCGACCCGGCGGGATAAAATACCGCGAAACTTCGGCGTGGCGTTCGAAATGCGGTTCGAGCGAGAGAAATGCCTCGGCAAAATCACCTTTCTTGGCCAGCTCAAACGCCGCAAGCAAGGCGTCCGTCACCTTGGTCATCGCAGAGACCACCACGACCGGACGGATAGATATCTGCGTGGAAACGACGTGAAATACACGTTCGAACGCCGCTACGTCACCAACTGACGTGCCGCCGAACTTCAACACGGTTGGATGTAAAGCTACTCTCACAATTATTAAGTAAATTTAAGGTAAATCAGCCGCGTTAGCAAAACGATACAGAAATTTGGGGCCGCGGGCGAATTTCGAAAATATCCGGACGGACCACTTTCGCTAACTCCGGCGACAAGCAGTAGTGCAAATTCGGAATGATCGTCGAAAATGAACTTTTTCCGGTACGTTGACCGTTTGTATTAAAAAGCGGTTATCGATGCCTGCGTCAACCCAAGGCGCCCGATCGTCTGATATCCAAAAAGTTCAATATTCGGCGACAAATAGTCGTCCTTGACCGATTCTTCGCGGACGAGGTCGGTGCTCAAATATTTCTTGTTGTCGTCGCAGAAGACCGTTGCCACGACCGCATCAGCTCCCAATTTCTCCTGAGCGATCAATGCACCAAGAAAGTTCGCTCCAGACGATATTCCAACCGCCAACCCAAGCCGTGACGCTAATTTTTGTGCCATCAGGATCGAGTCACCGTCCGAAACACCGATCACCTCGTCCAAATGGTCAAGTTCGCATATTGCCGGTACAAATTCGTCCGATATACCCTGAATGCGATGACTACCGACCTTGTGGCCGGTCGACATCGTTGGTGATTCGAGCGGTTCAAGCGGAAACAGCTTTATATCTTTGTTCTTTTCACCAAAGAATTTGGCAACGCCCATTATCGTTCCACCCGTTCCGACACCCGCGACAAATGCGTCGGGTTCGAAGCCGACGTTTTGCAATTGTTCCCAGATTTCGGGGGCTGTTGTCAGATAGTGGGCCTCCGGGTTCGCGGAGTTCGAAAATTGATGCGGCAAGAAGACGCTTTTATGATCACGTTTGTACTTTTCACATAACTCGATCGACCCTAAAAAACCGCCTTCCTCGTGGCTCACAAGCGTTACCTCCGCCCCGTAACTCTTGATCAGCGAGATCCTCTCTTTGCTCATCCATTCAGGCATAAAAATATGAACAGGATTCCCGAATGCGTGGCCGATCGCTGCAAATGCGATCCCGGTATTTCCGCTCGTGGCCTCGACAATAGTGTCGCCCTCATTTATCTGGCCGTCTCGATAGGCGGTGCTGATGATATGCAACGCCATTCGATCCTTGATGCTGCCTGAAAGATTGAGGTGCTCTGCCTTAGCAAAGATGGTTCTACGTTTACCGAAGTAGTGAAAATGGACAGCAAGCAACGGCGTGTTGCCGATAAGATTTTCCACGTAGCTGGTGTTTACCGGCACCGCGGCAAAGTGATTTTGAAATTCGTCGAGCTTATTAATGTTCATAAGTCAGTTGCCCTTCCTAAGTATATGTTCAGAAATACAAGTATAAATCCTTACCACAGGACTTGCAGGATTAATGTGAGGCAAATCACAAAACGCTCGGTTCATCCGCATAACACTGCTCCACCATTGATATTGATAACCTCACCCGTAATATGCCGCGACCAGTCCGACGCGAGAAAGACGATCGATAAGGCAATATCGTCCGCGGTTGCGACCCGCTTAAGCGGAATGCCCTCGACGACGCTCTTTACGAATTCCGGATCGTCAAATACGCCGTCGTTCAAGCCGGTATCGACCCATCCGGGCGCGACCGCATTTACGCGAATGCTTGGCGCCAGTTCGTTTGAAAGCGCCTTTGTAAATGATATCTGTCCCCCTTTTGAAGCCGCGTAGTTTGAATAGCCCGCTTCACCGCGTTGTCCGGCGGTCGAAGATACGATAACGATCGAACCGCCTTGCAAATCGTCCACGTTCCCTTGAGATTGGCGTCGATCACGCGATCCCAAACGTCCTCGGTCATTGCTTCGACTGCGTCGCCTTCCCATATACCGGCGTTTGCAATTACGATGTCAACACCGCCAAATTCTCTCAACGCCGCCTCATTCAAACGCTCGGCATCGATTGGTTTCGAGACATCTGCTTGAAACGCGACCGCTTTTACACCGAAATTGCGGCATTCTCGTACGACGGCCAATGCCTCTGCCTCGTGTTGAAAGTAATTTACCACGACATTGGCTCCGGCCTCGGCCAATCTAATTGCGGTTGCGCGTCCGATCCCCCGTGACGCTCCGGTCACGATCGCCGTTTTGCCGATTAGAAGGCAAAACGGTAATTTTTGTTCAACGATTTCTTTATTCATAATGATCAATAGCTGGCGGCATACGAAGCCGCACTTTGTTCCTTGTTAATAATTTGCTCACGAACTTCTGACCTTCCAAGTACGGTGCGGAGCACGCGCGACATCTCCGCAACATCCGAAAGGAATGCGTCGTGACCGTCATCCGAATCGATCTCATAATAGCCGGCATTGACGCCGCATTTCGACAGTCGTCGTGCCAATTCGGAGACTTCTGATGCGGGGAATAGCCAATCGCTCGAAATGCCGACGAGAGCAACATTTGCTCGGATCCGAGAAATATCGTGATCCGATAGATCAAACAGATCCATTGCCTTGGTGATCAGGTCATAGCTCTCAATTTCGAAACGCTCCCGAAACCCTTTGCCGTGATGATCGAGGTAACCGCCAATATCGAATCGATCCTGTGTTCTGGAATGTGGGTCCTCCCCGTTACGGTTCGGATTACGGCCAAACCGTTGGGTGAATTGCCGAGACGATTTGTATGAAACTACCGCAATCTTTCGCGCAAGATCGATGTCATTTCGGCTTATTGCCTGGCGTTGAATGTGATTAAGTGCGAGCCCCATTGCCGAAAGCGGTGTGGCTGCAATTGAAACGATCTCATCCGTCATCTCCGGATACTCTGCGGCAAATTGTAAGGCCAGCATACCTCCCACACTGCCGCCGATCACGGCCCGAAACTTCCTGATCCCGAGATATTCGAAAAGCGTCGCATTTGCTCGGACGATGTCTCGGGTGGTAACGATCGGCAATTCACGATAACGTCGTTTCAGCGAACGGGCACTAGTCGTGCCGTAGCACGAACCAAGATAATTGACACAAATGAATGCGTACCGTCTAGTATCTAAGGCGCAGCCTTCACCTAAGATACCGTTCCACCACTCGCCGATCCGTGAACTTCCAGTTAGTGCGTGAAAGACGAGCACGGCGTTCGACTTATCCGCATTAAGCTGGCCGTATATCGAACAGCGGAGACGCAGTTCGGTCAGAACGTCGCCCGACCCAAGCTCAAATGGCTCATTAGAACAGAAATCTATTTCAAACATTACACCTCCTTTGCGGTCATCACGGAGATGCCCGGTTATGGGCACCTCCAAGCGGCCACATTAGTTCACGCCACCGCCGCGTTAATCGTTTCGGTCGAAAGGCTCAATGCCCGGTCAATGTCCGCGATGATATCGCGGATGTCTTCGATACCGACGGACAGCCGTATCAGATCGGGCGTAACACCGGTCGATGCCTGCTCTTCGGCCGTCAACTGCTGATGCGTTGTCGAGGCCGGATGGATCACCAGCGATTTGGCATCACCGATGTTCGCGACAAGTGAGAAAAGTTCGACGGAATTTATAAATCTCTTACCGGCCGCATATCCGCCCTTAACTCCAAACGTGACGATCGAACTGCCGCCATTCGCAAGGTACTTGTCGGCGAGTTCGCAATACGGGCTTGAAGCCAGTTTCGGATAGTTGACCCACTCTACCAACGGATGTTGCTCTAAATGACGTGCCAGCGTCAGTGCGTTTTCGCTATGGCGTTCGACACGCAAGGGCAAAGTTTCTGTTCCCTGGAGTAATTGCCACGAAGATAATGGCGATAAGGCCGCCCCCGTATCGCGAAGGCCCTGGACTCGAGCCTTTAAGATAAATGCAAGTGGACCGAATGCTTCGGTGTACGAAATGCCGTGATAGCTGGGATCCGGTTCGCTAAACTCCGGGAACCGCCCGCTTGCGGCCCAGTCGAAGTTGCCTGCATCGACGATCACACCGCCCATTGTGGTGCCGTGGCCGCCGATATATTTGGTCGCAGAATGGATAACGATATCAGCTCCCCATTTGATCGGATTGCAAAGTGCGGGTGATGGAACTGTATTATCTATGATCAGCGGTAAACCGTTGCGATGAGCGATCGCAGCGAGACGCTCAATATCGATCACATCGAGTTTTGGGTTCCCGACGCTTTCGGTATATATCGCCTTGGTGCGTTCGTTGATCGCGGCTTCGATGCCGTCATAGTCGGCACCGTCGACGAAGTGAAACTTGATACCTAGTCGCGGTAATGTGTGGTGAAAGAGGTTATAAGTGCCGCCGTAAAGCGATGTTGTCGAAACGATCTCGTCTCCCGCAGCGGCTAGTGTCAGGATCGCAAGAGTTTCCGCGGCCTGGCCGCTCGCCGTCGCCAATGCCGACGCACCGCCCTCGAGTGCTGCGATTCGCTTTTCAAATACGTCGGTCGTCGGGTTCATCAAACGTGTATAAATGTTGCCGAACTCCTTGAGAGCAAATAGCCGTGCCGCGTGGTCTGCATCGTTGAAGGCATACGATGTCGTTTGATATATCGGGACTGCTCGCGAGTTTGTCGCTGGATCGATCTCCTGTCCGCTGTGAAGTGCCAATGTGTTGAAACTATAATTTTTGTCAGTCATATTTTCTCCTGTTTTGTTTTGGCAACTTCAAGTCAAACGAAAAAAGCCCTCGTGCTAAATTGCACGAGAGCTCTCAAAAAGTTCTTCGTTTGTTCTACGGCAAATAATTAAATATCACCGTTAGTCTTTAGCAGTTTTTTACGTGGAGCAAGTTGCCTTAAATCGCCACGTTTCAGATTTTCAATTTGTCGGAAGGTTTCCCATCGACCTTCCAAACCTAAGACATTTGCTCTGAACTTGTCAACACAGCAACGCAGTTTAGAACACAATGTCACTAAAAGTGATCCCCACCATCGAAAATTAGCTTACTTGAATAAGGAAACTGATTGCTCGCAACTAACTGGCAACATTGCACTTACATGGCCGGCAATGTCACGCCCACTATCCGCAGAGCACCGCACCGCCATTAATATTCAAAATCTCGCCGGTTATATGCCGCGACCAGTCTGATAGCAGAAAACATATCGACAACGCGATATCGTCCGTCGTAGCGATGCGTTGCAGCGGGATCGACTTGATAACGCTACGCTTGTACTCTTCATCGTCGAACGCTGGTCTAACCATCGCCGTTTCGATCCAACCGGGGGCGACCGCGTTGACGCGGATCTTGGGGCAAAGCTCGCTTGCGAGTGCTTTGGTAAACGAAATTTGACCGCCTTTTGACGCCGCGTAATTAGAGTAATTCGCCTCGCCCCGCTGTCCGGCGGTCGACGAGACCATCACGATCGCGGCCGATTCGCACTTCTTCATCGCCGGAACGCACGCCTTGGTCATCGCCCAAGCCGATTTGAGGTTGGTGTTGATGACCTTGTTCCAAAGCTCCTCAGACATGTCTTCGATCGCCGCACCATCCCAGACACCGGCATTGCACACCAACAGATCGATCTGTCCGAACTTATCCATGGCCTGCTTGGCGATCTCCTGAGCTCCAACAAATTCGGACACGTCTGCGCACACCGCAATTGCCTCGACGCCCTTGCCGAGGCACAGATCGACCGTCTCCTGTGCCTCGCGGTGATTGCTGATGTAATTCACCACCACGTTCGCCCCGCCCTCCGCCAAACGCAATGCGGTCGCTCGCCCGACCCCGCGTGACGCACCCGTAACGATAGCCGTTTTGCCGGCGAAAAGATTGTTCGGAAGCTGGATAGCAACTGACTGATCACTCATCAAAAATATTTTGCCACGAATTACACGAATACCACGAATAACAATTTCTTTTAATTCGTGCGATTTGTGTAATTCGTGGCAAAATTCATTTGTGTTAATCTGTGGCTAATTTTCTTATGAATGACCAAAACCTCCTCGAAGATCAGCCCATTGCCTGGACGCCTACGCCGGATGTAATCGAACGCTCACGATTAACGCAGTTTATGCGGCAGGTCGGGGTCGCGACCTGGGAAGAGCTCTACGCGTATTCGATCAATGATGTCGAGCGATTTACCGAAGAAGTGTTGAAATTCCTCGATATCAAATTCGACCCGCCATACGAAAAACTGCTCGATACGACCGACGGCATTGAATTCCCAAAGTGGTTTACTTCACGCAGGGGGGGGGGGGGGGGGGGGGGGACTGAGTTCCTGTCCGGTGGCCTGAACATCACCGAAATGTGCCTCGACCGCTGGCAAACGGACGAGATGAAGGACCAGCCTGCGGTGATCTGGGAAGGAGAGAAGGGAGAAATTGACACTGGACTTACTCAGACTTACTCGAGCAGATCAAAATCATGCCGCTCGGATTGCGGCCAGCGGAATCCAGAAAGGAGATGCAGTCGGAATACATCTTCCGATGACGCAAGACACCGTAATCGCTTTCTGGCGATCGGACGGATCGGAGCGATTGCCGTTCCTGTTTTTCCGGTTACGGAATGTTCACGCGATCGACTAGCAGGGTGAACGCGGTAAAAGCAAAAGCAATATTTACCTGTACTGCTTTGCACGTCGTGGCAAGCGAATTAGGACCCTTGCAATTGCCCGAGGCATTTCAAATTGCCCGAGTATGAGAAAGCTTTTGTCAGAGTACTTTGGGCACAATCCAGATGGTGTCCGGATGATCTGAATTGTAAATCGAGTTTTGTCGAATCAGATGAAGTCTTCTTGCCAGCATCCACAAGGAAAATGGACAAATCTGGCTTTGTAGAACCAACCTCCGCCGAAGACCCGCTCATTATCCTCTACACCTCCGGCACAACCGGCAAGCCAAAGGGCATTGCGCACACGCACGCTAGTTTTCCTATCAAGGCGGCGCAGGATATGGCGTTTGGGACGGATGTTGGGAGAGGTACGCGGATATCGTGGTACACGGACATCGGCTGGATGATGGGGCCTTGGCTGATCTACGGGGCGTTGATAAATGGTGCGACGATCTGCATCTACGACGGTGCTCCCGATTACCCGACGCCTGACCGAATGTGGGAATTTTGCGCCAAGCATAAGGTCGAGGTTTTAGGTATTTCGCCTACGCTAGTACGTTCGCTTGCGTCGCATGAAGGACGGAGTGAGGACGCTCCTGTCCTCATGAGGGCGAAGCCCGAAAAAAGTGAACGCAGAGGCTGGAGCCGACATGGCAAACTGCCGCACTTTGATGGCCAAGTCACGCAGTTCATTACATTCCGGCTTGCAGATTCCCTTCCGCAGTCTGTGCTGAATAGGCTGCGTCAACAGCTAGAACATGACAAACTCGATGACGATTCTGAAGAGCTTAGGCAACTCGTCGAGGATTATCTCGATAGCGGCGCGGGCGAATGTATTCTACGCGATACGAAGATCGCAGAAATAGTCCGCGAAACATTACTCTACGAACAAGGAAAGAGCTGCGACCTAAAGGCATGGATCATTATGCCCAATCATGTTCACCTGTTGCTTCGCCTTTATGAAGGAGACGATCTTGCAGGCCTTATGAAGGGGATCAAGGGAATTTCCGCGAGAAGAATCAACCAACTGCGAAATACCACCGGGCCGATCTGGCAAGCTGATTATTTTGACCGGTATATACGTGACGGCGAGCATTTCTCAAAAGCGTTTGCCTATATTGAGAACAACCCTGTGCTCGCAAAACTAAGCAAGACGGCTGAAGAATTCAGATTCGGCAGTGCATTCGAACGGATTGCAAGCGCTAATACCCAAATAAGTACTAAACACGAAGATGTCGCCGCAAGCGGCGATGAGGACAAGATTGTCCTCACTCCGTTCGAGCGCCACGATCTAAGCAGCCTCCGCATATTCGCCTCGACAGGCGAGCCTTGGAATCCGGCACCTTGGTGGTGGTTATTTGAAAAGGTCGGTGACAGCAAATTGCCGATCATAAATTACAGCGGCGGCACAGAGATCTCCGGCGGCATTTTGATGGGCAATCCTTTGCTACCGATAAAGCCGTGTTCGTTCCCGGCTCCGTGTCCGGGAATGGACGTAGATATTCTCGACGAAGACGGCAAACCTGTTGCCGCCGGACAAGTTGGCGAGCTTGTCATCAAACAGCCCTGGATCGGTATGGCACGCGGATTTTGGCAGGAAAAAGAGCGCTATCTCGACACCTATTGGCGGCGGTTCAAGGACATATGGGTTCATGGCGATTTTGCGATGCGAGATAAAGACGGCCACTGGTTCATCCTCGGTCGCTCAGATGACACGCTAAAAGTCGCCGGCAAACGCGTCGGCCCCGCCGAAGTCGAAAGCATACTCGTTTCGCATCCCTCGGTCATCGAAGCGGCGGTTATAGGCGTGCCCGACGACGACAAAGGCACCGCAATGGTCGCGTTCTGCGTGATCGGAGGGCAAACATCCCTGATTACCGGTGAAAATAATGACGACGAAAAGCAAGCAAGGATACTTGCCCTCCAATCCGAATTGAAAACCCTCGTTGTCCGCGATATGGGCAAACCGCTCGCCCCATCGAAAATTCACTTTGTATCGGCAATACCAAAAACCCGCAATGCGAAGGTAATGCGCCGGGTCATCCGCTCCGCCTACCTTGGCGAAGATGCGGGCGATCTCTCCGCCCTCGAGAATCCGGATTCGGTCGAAGATATCCGCCGGAAGAACGCGTGAAGTGCGTTCGATTTGATACAATTCAAGTAAATGGACGGCGAGAATGAAACCTTTAAGGTTCGACTTGGTTGCGATCCGGCATCTTGGTTCGCTTTGAAATGCCATTCGCTTTTCGAGGCGATCATCACCGAACTCCCAAACGCACTTGACCCCACTCAGTCTGACGGTATTCACGATATGCGTGTTGCGACTCGCCGACTACGGAGCTCACTTCGCGACACCGAGATGATTCTCGAAAGACACCCTTCGCGATCTGCTTCGAAAAACTTCAAGCAACTCGCTGAAATTCTTGGCTCGGTCCGCGACGAAGATGTAGCGATCGATGCTTTTGCTCGACTTTCGCGGGATTGCGAGTCCGTTAAGGTCGGTGAGAGAATCGTCCGATTCGTTGCCACCATCAAGAAAAGTCGCCTGTCCGCATTTGTCCGATTGCAAAAACAGCTCTCGGTCGACTTCCAGCAAGACCTTCGCCATCGATTCGAGGTGTCGCTGGCCGCCCTTTCCTCGAAAATCCATCTTTCAAAGTACTTGGACATCGATTCATTTAGAAGTGATATCACCGCATCGCTCTCTAGTGACCTTAAGCGTGTCGGCGCTCGCCTTTATGACCCGTTTGACCGTACGGGTCTACACAAGACTCGCATTGCGGTGAAGCGACTTCGATATTCGAATGAATTCTTCTCTGAATTTAGGAGTGCCGCCGCAAAGCCCATTTCGAAAGAACTTGCAAGATTACAGGGATCTCTTGGCGATACTCACGACCGGGACGTCTGGATCGAAGGCCTTTCTAAGCACACCGATTACACAAAAGTTAAATGTGATCCGGAATGGGTCGAAACGAAAATATGGCTGATCTCCGAGTTGATCAAAGAGCGGACAAAAAGCTATCGCGAGGCAATAACGCTATTAGCCGAATGGCAAACACGCGGATTTGCCGATGAGAACGGCAATCTGATAGATGAGGCAAAATGACCGGTAAGACTATCTACACAATCGGCCACGGTAGACACCCATTTGCTTATTTTCTTGAATTACTACAAAACTTTGAGATCGAGTTTGTCTGTGACGTCCGTACGTTTGCCCGCTCGCGTTGGCCGCAGTTCAACGGATTCGTACTCGCCGAATTGCTTAGCGACAATACTATCGGCTACGAACATCTGCCTGAGACCGGTGGAAAATTCAAACCTAACCCGGCCGATATGGAGTGGGGCGTGGGGCGAATAGTTGAGATCGCGTCAGAATTGAGAACCGTTTTAATGTGTTCGGAATCGAAACCGCTCACAGATCACCGAGTCCCTCGAGCTAATTGTCACCGGGTCGGAATGCTCGCTCCGATGCTGAGGGCAAAGGGCGTCGAGCGAGTTGTTCACATTTTGCCCAACGGCGAATCATTAGAATTTGCCGAGTCCGGAGTTCCCTCGATCTGGTAGGCCCTAGATCGCGGTATCCAACATTTCACGTTTAACCGATATTCACGGTATGCTCTACCAAACCTCCGTTCGATATCATCCTCTTCGAGCGGCCGAAAGATCAACTGCCACACGAGCGACCCAATCAACGCATAAAGAGCAACAAGAGGTGAGCCTAAGAAAAGTGCAACTGCCAATCCCTGACCTATTCCTGAAACCGCCATCGGATTACGAACAAACGCATAAGGGCCACGAATAACCAGATTTTTTGCGTGGTCAAGCGGCAACGGCGTACCTTTTCGGATCTTCGACATTACGATCGAGCCCCGGACGCCCGGCGAACTAATCGCAATGAACAGAACTGCGGCCAGAGGCTTTTGAAACGGAACTTGCAATCGCGTGATGCCGAATGAGCCCTCGACGATCGTTATCAGATACGGAAAAACGACAAGAATAGCCGACCAAATCACAACGATCTGAGTCATTGTTTTGACGAGGATCCAGTTAGTCGAAGCGTCGACTGCCTCACGAAACATCGTCCTTTTAAGTCACAACCCGACGGCAAATACCCCGCTCCAGATCATCGCCGGAAACATTATTGTCACTCCGAGCCAGCCGACATTGGTCATTAACTCAAACGCGAAGGCGTAAACTGTCGCATAACTAAACGCCCCTGTTACAAACCACGAGGCGATCCGCGAATATTCGTGGTCGCGAAAACATAGCCAACTTGCCACCAATGAACCAATTCCCATAAACGATAGGTCGGCGAGTCAAAACGCCATTAGTGAGGTTTCCGAAGACCGTTCTAGAGTGAAGTATTGCCGAGTCCACCGGACAAAATAAGGAGTCGCCCACCAAGCAATTACCGCTGATCCTTGGACGACAAAATAAATTGCGGCTGAATGTCGGACTTTCATAAATTAAACTGACAACACGCTCTACTTAACCTTTTTGATGACCTTTTCTTTCCGCTTTCCTTTTCGATCTCAGCGAGCTACGAATTCAGCAACTAAGTAAATCGGTCGCGGTTTGCGATGGTTATTATCAGCATCCGCCTGAACCGTTGACCAATCACCCCAATTCCTCCTCGTAAAATTTTCTTGCTATTGACATCCTTAGTGTGTACGCTTAGCCAGATTACTTTTTGCATTTTCAGGCAGTTACGTTGCCGAACACATACAAGTTGACGAGGTGGATCATGAGAAAACACTCGGTGCTGGTACTGTTGTTGATATTTGCATTGGCGTGCTGGCATACAGAGGCACAAGAGCTAAAAATAACGACCAACGCCGCCAATACTGTGTCGTCCAAGTCCCTTATTGACCTTCCCGGACTGACCGGCAATCCACTCGCGATCATTGTCGCGACGCCGATGGGCAACACCGAGATGCTCAATACCAACCCGATCGGCGCTTGGTATTACTCTGGAAAGTGGAATATTTTCAATTCCAATCATTCGGTGATGCCGCTGGGCGCTACCTACATGATCCGTTTTTATCTGCAGCCCGGACCCAATCAGTTCATGCACCGCGTCACGAAGGAAAATACCGGAGCGGAGGGTTCGTACATCGATAATCCAGCGCTAAATAATAATCCCGGAGCACAGGTCACGATACTTCAAAATTACGCTCCCGAGGTTAGATCGCCCTACAATTTGAACCGTTTCCCGTCGACCGTTTCGTACAGCACCGCCGCCTCAAGGTGGTACATCGCCAATGTCAGCGGCGATCCGCTAAGTCCGAATACGGTCTTTAACGTTGTAGTCGGTTCGGGCAGCGGAAACCCGTCAGCTCCGGTTCCTACTCCAGCACCGCCGGTTCCGATGGTGACACCGTCAACGCCAAACCCGACGCCCAGCGGAAACTCTACCGCTACTCCGCCACCGACACCGATCGGAGCCGCAACACCGAGATCTCCGGGCCCGGTTGTCCCGGCATCGACTCCGACTCCGGCGACAACGCCTGTTCCACTAAATGGCTTTGTGGATATGCACACGCATCCGATGAGTCATCTTGGCTTTGGAAAGCGCTTGCTTCACGGTGTACCCGATGGTTCGATGGGTGCGGACGGACGGCCGAACGGATCGATCATTCCCCGCGGAACACGAAACTGCAATCCAACCGACATCAGGGCAAGCAATATTTTTGACGCGCTCGGAAACTGCAGTTCAACCCACGGCGGATGGGGGCTAACGGATAATCCATGCGGCGATCACATTAGAGCTCTCGTTCTAAATCGGATGTTCGATAAAGATTTTAAGTTTCGGCTGCCAGGCAATCTTTTTGGCGGTGGTAATCTCATCGGCGATCACGAACATCAGGGAATGGAGAGTATTCCTGAGCAGCTTAGGTATTGGCCCAGCCAGACCTCCAAGATTCATCAGCAGATGTGGTGGGAGTGGATCAAGCGAGCCAAAGAGCAGGGAAACCTTCGCGTAATGATCGCCCTCACGGTCAACAGTGAGCTGCTCGCAAATATCCTGAATGGCGACGAGCCAAAAGACGACAAGGGGTCAGCGGATCTTCAGATCGACGAGATCAAATCATTTGTCGGGCGGCACAATGATTTTATGGAAGTCGCCTATTCGCCGGCAGACTTGCGACGTATTGTCGGCGCTGGCAAACTTGCCGTTATTCTCGGAATGGAAGTAGATAATATCGGCAATTTCAACAAGCCGGGGGCCGTAGTTACACAGGCCACCGTCAAGGCCGAGATCCAGCGCCTCCACACCAAAGGCATTCGATATGTGTTCCCGATACATCTCGTAAATAACAAATTTGGCGGCACTGCGGTTTACGAGGACCTTTTCAATTTTTCGAACAAATACTCGACCGGCAGCTTTTTCACCGTTAACGAATCGGATAAGGTCGGCTTCCGATTAGGCGAGATGTCAGATATCGGTGTCTTACTATCGACCAGTAGGGATCTGAGGCCGGTTCTCGATGGCCTTGCCGGCGTGCCTTACCCGCCGGCGTTTAACGCTGATCCGACTTCGCCTGATTTTTGCATGCATCCGCTAAATCCTTTTAGCGGCAGTCTCGGCTGCTTCAAGACCTTCAAGTTGCTGAAAGGCATCATTAATCCGCCATCGGAATATCAGATGTACTCAACCATTCCGAACGGTCATGTCAACGATGCCGGCCTTACCGGTCTCGGTAAATATGCCATCACCGAGATGATGAAGTTGGGCCTGCTCATCGATATCGATCATATGTCGGACAGGTCACAGGCGGACACGCTAGAGATCGCTGAGCGTCCGACCAACAAGTACCCTCTCAATATTGGACATAACGGAATTCGCAAACCGGGTGCGTCGGAACGGCATGCTTTAAGAGCGACAGTTGAGCGGATCGCCAAATTAGGTGGAGTTTTTGGCATCGGTACGGCAGATTCCGAAGAGCACCATTCGGATGCAAAATCTTTCATTACAAGCTTTAACGAGGTCTGGTCGGTCATGGGACACGATGGCGGCAGCCCGCGTGTTGCGATGGGCACCGATGTAAATGGAATGGAACGATTGCCGCGGGCGACGTCGGGGCTGTCGGCCAGCAGTTTCTATTCCGATCATTTCTTTGACGATATCCCTGACAATCAGGAAGAGAATTTTCAGCAGTGCCGCACGGGAACCAGGACCTGGGATTATACGCTTCTAGGGGTCGCTCACTACGGCCTCATTGCGGATTTTGTGAGGGACATTCGGAAACGAGACCTATTCGTCCAGCAGCACCTTATGGAGTCGGCCGAGTACTTTGCCCAAATGTGGGAAAAGGCTGATCTTCAAAAAACCAGCATCCAGTAGCAGAGTTTCTTATGTACATCTCAAAAATGACCGGTAAATATTCGTTTTTACTAACTTTGGCTTTCGTTTGTCTGGCGTCGGCTGCAGCATTTGGCCAAACGGAAAAGTTGGGCATTGTCCGCTATACGCCGCCGGCGGGAATGACTAAGACATTGAAGGAAAATGTCGTTGCCTTTAGCGAGTACAATGCGGCGACCAGTAAATACTGCATCATCACTATTTACGGAGGCACAGCCGGAACGGGCACAGCCTCCGGCGACTTTAAGCGTGAGTGGAATAATTTGGTCGTCAAACAAATGACCACGGAACTTGCTGATCCGAAGACGGACACATCAGCGGCGGATGGATGGACGGTTACCGCAGGCGGTTCGTCGGTCACATCCGAGGCAGGCACAGCACTTGCATTCTTGACGGTCATAAGCGGCACTGGCACGACGGTAAGCATCCTTGCTGTATTCAACGATCCGGCGTACGTCTCACGTGTTGATAGTTTTGTCAGCGGCATCGACCTCGATAAACCAGCGGCATCTGCGAATGTCACAGCACCAGCACCGCCCCAGATTCAAAATGGCAGATTAGTGGTGCCGCTACCAACGCGGCAACTAACAATTGCCGATTTTGCCGGTGAATGGGGCGAGGACGCTAGCCGGATCTCGACGACATATGTCGACCGCAGTTCAGGAGCCTACCGAGGAACAGATAATCTGTCGTTCAAGAGCAAAATGAAAATCACCGGGACAGGTGGATATGCGAATGATTTTTATGCCATCCGAAACGGCAAGATGGAAAAAGACTATACGACCGGGTCGATCCGCGTAAACGGACGGGTGTTGTCGATAGTGCAAAAAGGTACGGCAAAATACGTCATTCGAGGATGGCTGGAATTGCCCGATATGACCATAATGGTCGTTTGCGGTCCATGGTTTGATGAACAGGAAATACCCGAGAGTATCTTCACCAACCCCGACCAGGGGACCAACTTAAACAACACGTGGGTCCGAAAGAAATAATGAATGGGGCTTCGTTCGCCGCAACTCAAAGGGCTTGTGCTTTCGGAATTGCTTATAGACACGTGGTTCTGTTGTGAGCATCTACCGGAAAGCGGCCTGAAAAATAGTCCGGCTCCCGACGATATTTAATGGGGAATGAATAATACCACTGAGAGCACTGTAGTCCGTCCGACGGCGGGGATGTAGCCGGAATCGAAACCCTTGTCGCTCTACCAAATCCAATTTGCAAACTGCGACCGCGTCGAAATGCTCGCTCCGCGGCTGCGTCTCAAAGGCGTTGGGGGTACCGTACACATTTTGCCCAGTGGCGAAACTATCGAGTTCGACGAATCGCCGTTGCCATCGATATGGTACGAACCGCAATGAAGATTGAAAGTGTCAGTGAGCGAAATATCGAACGCATGTGCCGTGAACTAGCGGCGACTGATGAGCATCTGGAACGGGTCTATTCAACCTACGGCACGCCACCGATGTGGGATCGCTCACCGGAGTTTGCAACGCTATTACAGATTATTCTTGAACAGCAAGTTTCGCTGGCGTCCGCAAAGGCGTGTTTTGACAAACTCAACAAACTACTCGGAAATGTTACCCCCGAGTCTCTACTTACTCTTAATAATGCCGAACTGAAAGCCGTCGGATTCAGTCGTCAAAAGACAACATATGGACGACATTTGGCCCAAGCCGTTATCGATAACCAAATCGATCTTGACGGCCTGCAAAGCTTGTCCGACTCGGATGCAAAAGCCGAACTGACCAAGTTAAAAGGCGTCGGTGAGTGGACTTCGGACATTTACCTATTGATGGCGATGCTTCGACCGGACGTGATGCCACGCGGCGACATCGCTTTGCACGCGGCGTATCAAAAATTAACTGGCACCGAGAAACGGCCCGGTTCCGATGAATTTATCCAGATCGCCGAGAAATGGAGGCCGTATCGTTCGGTGGCTGCGAGGTTGCTATGGCATTTTTATTTGTCAGAAAGGCGGAAGCCCAAGCAGTAGTGAGGCCGTTTCTTACTTTTGTAGAAACGTTATGAACAGGCGAAGAACATACTCACAACCGGTCGTGTTTCCACCCACTTTCTGCTACTTTATTCGAGATGACCAAGATTCTAGACGTCGGCTGCGGGGCAAATAAAACTGACGGTGCTATTGGCCTAGATAATAACCCGCGGACGGCGGCGGATGTCATTCACGACCTGGGCGATATTCCATATCCTTTTCCCGATAACGAGTTCGACCTCGTCGTATCTAATCACGTCGTCGAACACGTGCCGGACGTAATGGCGTTTATTACTGAGCTTCACCGCATCACGCGGCCCGGTGGCCGTATCAAGTTGCTAACGCCACATTATACAAATCCTGACTGGGCAAATGATCCGACGCATCGCAACCATATTAACTCATTTACGTTCAATACTTTTCTGGTCGATCGCCAGGTCTTTGATTTCTACACGCAGGTGCAACTGACGCTCATCGACCGCCACACGTCGCTACTCGGACTTTGGAAGGCTCTCGGAATTGAGTTTCTAGTAAATACAGACCGACGACGCCCCGCACTTCGCTTTTTGCGCAAATTTTGGGAGCATTATTTGAGCAATGTCTGCCGCGGAAAAGAACTGCGTTTTGAGTTCGAGGTAATTAAAGACAACGCCGAGGCAAAGACCTTGAATGCACGGTCATAATAAAGGCAATTTGTTGCCGTGCTAGTTGATAGATCACTTTTTCCGGCAAACCTTATACGAACTTCCAAGCATCTGTTATCGTTAGTAGAGATGTGAATTTACACACTGAGGTATTGTCAATGAAAAGATCGACGTTTACATTTGCCGCGTTGGCGGTTTTGATAGCAGGAGTCGTTGGTTTCGGTTTGGTCGAGACGCCTTCGAGTTCGGCAAAGTCACGCCAGTCGACCGCTCTCGTCGGCCTTCTGCCGGCATCGGATGCGGTGATGGGTTTTGACTCGCGGCGCTTTTTTAATGAGGCGATGCCTCAGATCCTCTCGGCAAACAAACCGATGATCGCAAAGATCGCTAAACAACTCGATGAGATCAAGGACAAGGCCGGGATCGACCTTCGTAAATTTGATTCCGTTGCGGTCGGGATGACGATGACCAAGGTTAAGGATAACGAGTTCGATTTTGACCCTGTCGCGATCGCCCGCGGCGACGTCAATACCGGAGCATTACTCGCGATCGCCAAATTGGCGTCCAATGGCAAGTATCGCGAAGAAAAAGTCGGCGATCGAAGTATCTATATATTTACGGCCGATTCGGCAAAAGGCGCCGTCAAACAATCAACAGCAGCCGCTGGAACCGGCCTTGATGATATGATCGGCCGATCGCTCGACGGTTTTACAAAGGAAATGGCCGTGGCGGTGCTCGACAGCAATACGATCGCTATCGGGTCGCTCGCTCGAGTGCGTGCGACGCTCGAAGGCATAACGAAAGTTTCGCCTGAGGTGTCATCATTACTGCTCGGTAAGGAAAATTCGATAATGTCGTTTGCGATGGCGGCACCCGGCGGTATGGCTAAAATAATTCCGCTTGATAATGACGAACTCGGTGCCAACATTGACTCGATAAAGTTTGTCTCCGGTTCTATGGACGTAGTTCCTGCCGGAACTTCGCTGGCAGTGTCAGCCCAAACGGTAAAACCGGAACAGGCAAAATCACTTTCTGAAATGCTCGAAGGGCTTCAGATGCTTGGCAAGACATTTCTCGGCAGTTCAAAAAGGGCCGATCAAAAGGTGTATGCCCGAATGATCGAGTCAGCCAAGATCAAATACGCCGCAAACAGCGTTTCGCTCGATATATTGGTCGCACAGCCCGATATTGACGTGCTGGTGGCTTCTGTTAAATAGCGTCGGACAGGTCTCAAAATTATGGCCCCGTATCTCGACCAAGATACGGGGCCATTTCCTTTTCGATCGATCTCTACTTGCGGCGACGGAATGTCGTTTGCGGTCTGGTTCGGTCAAACTGTTCAAGGTCTCGATTAAATTTGCCGTCCTCGCCGAGTAATGGAAATAATTGCAGATCAGCCGAAAGATATGCGGCCCTGAGTTCAACGGGTCGCGGACCTGCCTTGATCACACGAACTGTGCCGCCCCTGACTTCTTCGATCCAAGCCGCAAACTCCTCTGCACGTCCGACCGTGGCTGACAATAGCAACATCCGGATCCGCTTTGGCGAAAGAATGATCGCCTCTTCCCAAACGTGTCCGCGCTCGGAGTCGGACAGGTAATGAGCCTCATCGAGTATTACAAGGTCGGCCTTAACGTCATCTCCATTTCGCAACGCGTCAAATAGCAGATTTCGGTAGATCTCCGTAGTGCCGACGATGAGCGGTGCCGACGAATTTTCTTTACGGTCACCGGTGAGAATACCGACATTTTCGGCACCGAATTCCTCGCTGAATTCGGCGTATTTTGAATTGGTGAGTGCCTTGAGAGGCGTCGTATACCAAGCTTGCTTTCCTGCCGCAAGCAGGCGGCGGATCTCTTCGCGGGCAATCCAAGTCTTACCACTGCCCGTCGGGGCCGTTACGAGCACATCCTCAGTCTCGATAGCAGCCAATGCCTCGAGCTGAAAGTCGTCGGGCTTAAATGGCTTTTCAGGCGGGACGCCGATCCCCGAGAGCAGTCGTTCGACGGATCGCAATTGCTGCGGCGTCTGGGGCTTTGGCGTGGAGCGTTCGGAACTTTCTCTTGCAAAAAAGCGTTTACCATTTCGTTCCTTATGGTGGCTGTCTTTCGACCGCCGAGAGCGGTTTTTGCCACCCGGACCGTTGTTTCGGGAACGTGTCATTACCGAAATGTTAGATGTTTGAAGTCGCATTGTCTAATCCTTCCATTTTCGGCGGCGATAATGGTAAAATCATAAGTTGGTTCGCAACGATTTATGCGAACAATGCGTCTAATTTCTCAGGTTATGCCTTTTCAGTGATATTTTCACCGGACGCAATATTTATATGTTTGAGCAGCAATTATTTGAGACCAACGAGACCGTGAAGCCTGTCGAGTCCGACGAGGCTGGACTCTTCGGTCATTATGAGATCAGATCGTGGGAGTTTTCGCCGCGGATCTACAAAATTCTCGGAGCTTCAGCACTCGTGAATGTTCTCGCATTGTTGGTTTTTGCCCAGACATCGCTTTTGACGATGAAAGGTTGCGATAGCCCGCTTGTAGGGAGCGTTTGTCAGGCACTCGATACGGTCTATGTCGGAGCGATGCTGTTCGGTACCGACCGCGAATACGTGGACGCCGCTTATGAGAAGACGGATCTTGCCGATGCTGATATCACTTTTATCGACGCGACCGGCGTTACTCCGCCGCTCTCATATCCTGAAGGTTATTTTCAGATCGCTAATCCGGTCCAATGGGAAATGATCCAGCAGTCACAGCAAAACGGTGCTTTACCTGATGGCATGCTCGCTCCGGGCATTCCGGCATATACGCCGCCGCCGCCGGTTTCATTTCCGACTCCACAGCGCGGCGGACTGTTAGCGACAACTCCCAAGCCGCCAAAGGCTCGTGCTGATGTGGTTGACGATGATGCTCTGCCGACCATTAATGACTCGACCGTTGGTGACGTCAAACCCGGGTTGAATAAAAAGCGTCCCGGCGGAAACAAGGTCAATGCTAATGTGCCGCAGACCAATCCCGACGGGTCGATCCCGGGCATTCCGGGAACGGGGCCAAAGAAAGATCCAACGGGCGACACTCAGGCCGGTACGACCAATCCAGACGGGACGCCGATTATCAACAAGCGTCCGTTTGTCGACTTGGCCAACAACGTCAATGACCTGCTCGACAAGAATCAGGTCAAGCTCGATTCGGCATTTATTGTTAATGCCAGCGGCAAACTGACCAAGGACAATAGACTTGATCCGAAATCATTTAGATATGTTCAGGCCGCCAGCAATGATGAAAAGATCCTCGAGGTGGTCAAGGAATCCATCGAGGCGATCAATGACAGCGGTTATCTGCAGTACTTGACGGGCCTCAGCGGAAAAGATTTTGGGCTGATGCTGCAGCAGGATGATGTCAACATTACCGGAATCGTCCAATCAGAGCTTGAAAGCGAAACAAGGGCTCGGTCGATCAAAAGCAGTCTCGATTTCGCGATCGGTATCGCGAAAAGTGCCAAGACCGGAGCCAATGCGGATCAGAACGACAAGGACGACTTGATTCTGCTCGAAGGCGCCAAGATCGAGGTGGACGGCAAGAAGGTTGTGATCCGATTTGTAATTCCTAAGCAGATCGCTCTGCCTATGATCCAGCGAAAACTTGCCGAACAAAAGGCGGCCCCGAAACAGCCCAACGGCAACGCCACACTTCGACCCGGAGATAATACGGCCAAAAATTAACCTTTGAATAAACCGAAGCCGCAAAATTCCATCCTCGTCCTCGCGACACTAGGCGTCTATCTTGGCCTAGTGCTCGTGGGCGCGACGCCGCAGGTGTTGGCACACGCGGCGATGACGCGGCAGTTCGACGTCAAGGATGAGATCGAATACAAAGACGATCTCGACACCAAACCTGACCCTTCGTCCGACGACCCAGACAGCGACATTGCGACCGAATCGAGCCGCAAAGTCACCGTATCGGTGCAGAGGTTTCTATCTCACTTTCAGTCGGTCAGCAGCGAAGCGGCCTTTCTAGAACCCCGGACTTCGGCTTTTGATTTCACCACGCTTCGTAAGGGTTTGATCCCCAATTATATATCCGGCGTCCTCAACCCGGATGTACCAGTGGATCAGTTTGTAACTATCACAAACCTTCCGCGTGCCGGCCTCGACGCTCCGCATATATCTGACGCAAAGTAGCGGCGAGCGGGCATTGCAATATTCCAAGTCCCCGCCATCTTCAATATTTTTTCCGTCAAGGGTTGCGTGCTCCGGCACCTTATTGCAATCTAAGGGATTGCAAATGTCCGGCAAACTTCAGTTTGCCGAGCAAATGCCCGATAAACGTCAGTTTATCGACGCGACCAACGGGATATCGACAAGTTTCGACAAACTAAAGTTTGTCGGACAATTAAGAGGAAATAATGGCAGTCAACAGTTTTGCAGATAAGTTAGTCAAGAAAATCTTCGGATCGAGCAGCGACATTTTTTTGAAAAATGTTAAGCCGGTCGTTACACAGATCCAGGATTGGGAAGCAAAGGTGGAAAAGCTTACGGACGAAGAGCTTCAGGCCCAGACACCTAAATTTAAGGAAATGATCGCCCGGGCTATCGAGGGCATCGAAGACAAAGAAGCACGGCGCAAGGCGGAACAGGAAGTCCTGAACCAGATCCTACCCGAGGCATTTGCAACCGTTCGCGAGGGATCACGCCGCGTCACCGGAATGCGGCACTTTGATGTACAGATGATCGGCGGTATCGCACTGCACCAGGGCCGCATCGCTGAGATGCGAACCGGTGAAGGTAAGACACTTGTTGCCACCCTTCCCAGCTATCTAAACGGCCTGACCGGACGCGGCGTTCACGTCGTGACGGTCAACGATTACCTCGCCTCACGCGATGCCGAGTGGATGGGCAAGATCCACACATTCCTCGGTCTCAAAGTCGGATGTATCCAAAATGATATGGACGATATCGAACGCAAGGAAGCCTACGCGTGCGATATCACCTACGGAACAAATAACGAATTCGGCTTTGATTATCTTCGCGATAATATGAAGTTTGACGTCGATTCGTTGGTTCAGCCCGACCACTATTTTGCGATCATCGACGAAGTCGATTCGATCCTGATCGATGAAGCCCGTACGCCGCTGATCATTTCCGGCGCGTCGGACGAGGCGACTGATAAGTATTTTACAGCCAATGAGATCATCCCGAAACTCGAACGCGGGCATAAGGACGAAGAGACCAAGGTCACAACGGGTGATTACCTTCTGGACGAAAAAAATCACTCGTCCGTCCTCACAGAGGCCGGTGTGCTAAAGGCCGAACGCCTGCTGGGCGTTTCGAATCTCTACGATCCCGGAAATATGGACCTGCTCCATTGCGTCGAGCAAGCTCTCAAGGCACATACGCTGTATAAAGCCGATCATCATTATGTCGTTCAAGAGGGCGAAGTGATAATCGTGGATGACTTTACAGGCCGCCTGATGCAGGGCCGGCGTTGGTCGGATGGCCTGCACCAGGCTGTCGAAGCCAAAGAGGGAGTCAAGATCGAGCGGGAAAACCAAACTCTGGCGACCATCACGCTACAGAACTATTTTCGTATGTACGAAAAGCTCGGCGGTATGACCGGAACGGCCGAGACGGAAGCGGAAGAATTCGGATCGGTTTACGGCCTCGACGTCGTGATGATCCCGACCAATCAACCGATGGTTCGTAAGGATACGCCCGACGTGATCTATCGCACGCTGTCCGAAAAATGGGATGCCGTCGTCGAGGAGATCAAGGACCTCCACGCCGAAGGACGTCCCGTCCTGGTCGGTACCGTTTCGGTCGAAAACTCTGAATTGGTGGCCGGAAAGCTGAAAGCCATCGGCGTGCCGCACAAAGTTTTGAACGCAAAATATCACGAGCAGGAAGCCGAGATCATCGCTCAAGCCGGACGCAAAGGGGCCGTGACGATTGCCACCAATATGGCGGGCCGCGGTACCGACATCCTGCTCGGCGGCAATCCTGATGAACTCGCACGCGACTATCTCAAGCACCTCGAGATCAATCCGGATGAGGCAACTGAAGAACAGTTTGAGGAGCAACTCAAAAAGGCAAAAGCCGTCGTAAAAGAGGAGCATAACGCGGTCGTCCAAGCCGGCGGATTACACATTCTTGGCACTGAGCGCCACGAATCGCGCCGGATCGATAATCAGCTTCGCGGACGCGCCGGTCGTCAGGGCGATCCCGGATCGTCGCGATTTGTTCTCTCGCTAGAGGACGATCTGATGCGTATCTTTGCCGGTGACAAGGTCCGCTCGATGATGGAATGGCTCGGTATGGAAAAGGGCGTCGCGATCGAGTCAAAGACGGTTTCAAAACAGATCGAACGTGCCCAAAAGGCCGTTGAAGCCCGTAACTTTGAGACTCGAAAACACGTTCTCAAATATGACGATGTGATGAACCGACAACGCGAGACCATCTACAGTCTACGTCGTCAGTTGATGTTCGAACCCGAACATCGCGAGTACCTGCTGGGCGAAAATGGTGTTGCCCGCGACCTGCTCAGCGACCTCACACATAGCTTTCTGGCCGCAACCGTGACGCCCGATAAATGGGACATTTCGACATACGCAGCCGAGATCGAGAGCATTTACGCGATCGACCCCGCGGTTGACGCCAATGTCGATTTCAAGACTATGAACGCCGTTCAGATCGAACAGGCTATTTGGGAAAAGGCCGCTGCAAGTTACGCCGAAAAGGAAAAACAAGCCGGCGGTGAGTCGCTTCGGGCATACGAACGTTACATTATGCTCAACATCATCGATTCACAGTGGAAAGACCACTTGCTCTCGATCGACCACGTCAAACAGGGCATCGGACTGGTGGGATACGGTCAGAAAGATCCGCTCGTCGAGTATAAAAAACAGTCGTTCGATATGTTTCAGGATATGCTCGACCGCATCGACACCAATACCACCAAGGCACTATTTAACCTCGAGATCGTCCAGCGCGACGAGCAGGAGGAGATCGAACGCCTCGAGCGTCTTGAGATGCAGCGTGCCCGCCGACAGGCGGCCGGAATGGCATTCACGGGAGCAATGTCGACCGCTGAGGCCGCTGGTGCCGAGGCCGCGAGACATACGCCCTTTGTCCGCGATAGCCCCAAAATGAAACCCAATGATCCGTGTCACTGCGGTTCGGGCAAGAAGTTCAAGAAATGCCATGGCGCAGGTGCGTAATCACTACTATGAAGCATCTATTATTTCTACTATTCGTTATATTCTGTAGCATTTCCGCCTTTTCTCAATCTTCCAGAGAATACGGAATCGATCTGTATCGAGCCGGAGATTTTGAAAAATCCGCAGAAGTCTTAAAAGCCGTTACGACTGTAGACAAAAAAGACCAGATCGCTTGGGTTTATCTCGGAGCTTCTCTTTATAAAAGTGGGAAGTCAAAAGATGCAGGATCGGCCTTTCGGAAAGGAAAAGCAAATATTGAGGACCTCGTTCCGGGTGACGACTCTCCGGTAAGCGGTTTCAAAAAGCCGCGTCCTCACTACACTGACATGGCTCGACAGAATCTTACATCTGGTGTGGTAAAACTAGCGGTTGAATTCGGCCCCGACGGAATCATAGGATTCGTTTATGTTTCGCAAGCCTTGCCTCACGGACTTACTGAGGAATCAATGGCGGCTGCAAGAAAGATCACCTTCACACCGGCTACCAAGAACGGAAAAACGGTGGGAACTGTGGCGATCGTTGAATACACTTTTGATATTCGCTAGCTAAACAGCTATTGCAGACATCAAGAAAGGCGGTTCCGGCCGCCTTTTTTCTGTTCGGTAACGCTAAAACGCTTGTCTTAGTAGTGTGTTAGGTTATTTTTAATCGGAGCACACCGAGAGCCATGCCGAATCCATTTGCAAAGATCGCATTCACCGACAGCGTCAAGATAACGCAGGATCATTACGGCACACGCCGTGCTAACGAACGCCACGAAAACCTCGACCGGCTTGATGAGTTGACTCGTAACGAAGCCCAATTCATCAGCGAACGTGACGGTTCTTATCTTGCGACTGTGAATGAGGACGGCCATCCATACCTGCAGTTTCGGGGCGGCCACGCAGGCTTCTTAAACGTCTGGACGAGAAAACGCTCGGTTACGCTGACTTTCGCGGCAATTTCCAATATATCTCCGTCGGCAACCTCTTCAAAAACAACAAAGCCGCCCTCCTCCTGATGGATTACGCTATCCAGACGCGGCTCAAGATATTTGCCGAGACGGAGGTCATCGACGCTCCCGACGACGTTGAACTGATCCAGAGCCTCACCATGCCCGACTACAAAGCCAAGAACGAACGGGCGATGATCCTCCACGTCACCGCATACGACTGGAACTGCCCCCAACACATCACCCCACGCTTCACCCTCGCCGAGATCGAAGCCGGAACCCAAGCCCTTCGGAGCCGCATCATCGACCTCGAAGCCGAAGTCGAAAGACTGAAGCACGATTGTTGAAAGACATAAGAAGAAAGTAGCTGTTCTGGTATTTTTCTCTCTCTGCTAAAGTTCGGCTATTCTTAGGATAGATGAAAGAAAGCCTAACTATATATTTTGACACTAGCTTCTTCGTCAATTTATTGAGAGCGGATGAGGTTGTCGCGCAAGAATCAATTGAAGAACTCAATAAGCTTGGCGTCCGACACAAATGACCTGTATCAGTGGAAGCCCGATAAAAATACTGTGAACCTGGAGACGCACCCGCTGAAGGCCCTCCAACGTGAGGGAACGGCGACCAGTTTTAACGAATTGATAAGAAATGTTCCGCTCGATAAGATCGGCCGGATCGAAGAGATGATATCTAATCTGGAAAATGACGGTCGATGACTTGAAGAAAGGTTGTCACTGATCGGTTCGGGGTCTGATCGCGGGCTTTGTTTCGGATGAAGTCCGGTAATCGTCGGAGTATTTTAATATCACTCCGCCAAAGCCTACCGCCCAACCCTTATCTTTGTAAAAATAAACGCGTTCGAGGCGGTGATCGGTATGGCTGTTCTCTAAGGTCCATTGCCCGCCGCCGTTTGTGGTCCGAATGATCGTTCCGCGATCGCCGACCGCCCAACCATCGCGGTTTGAGGTAAAGAAAACGTCAGTAAGATCCGCATCAACGCCCGACGCCTGTGCCCGCCAGAGCCTGCCGCCGCCGGTCGAAGCGATGATCGCCCCGCCGGAACCGACCGCCCACCCATACTTTTGCTCCGCGAAAAAGACAGCCGTAAACTTAGCGTCTTTTTTTCCGAGCAAGGTAGCATTTTGCCACGTCACGCCGTAGTCGTCCGTAAACATCACTGTCCCCGCCGCTCCCACGATCGCACCGAACGCTCCATCGACGAAGTCACCGCCTAGTAGAAGATATTTGATCGACGAGATCGAACGCTTCCACGACTTGCCGTCCTCTGACAGACGGTAAAATATTCCACCTTCACCGACCGCGATCGCACTTCCCTTTCCGTCAAATAGTAATTTTGCGACTCGCTCACGGCCACCGTTTTCAAACTCTACATTCTCCCACGTCAGGCCGCCGTCGATCGTTTTGCGTAGGTAAGAGACGGCATTGCTACCGCGGCTATAGATGTCACGTTGGCATAGTATCCATCCGACCTTGGCTTCACTAAAGTGAATCTCGACGAGATTATCGCTCGTAAATCTGGGAAATGGAGTCCAGGTCGTACCGCCGTCGGTCGTGGTCAGCATTGTTCCGCCCGACCCCACGATCCAGCCGTTATTTTCGTTGGTAAATGTTATGTCGTGAAACCAGGCGAAGCTCGCCGAACGCTGTTTGACCCAATCAGCACTGGCTGTTTGGGTCAAAAGCATCGCAAATGCGATAAGTATTGCTGATCTGAAAACTCGCATCGTGAAGCGGATCTAACCCGCCTAAAACGGACTGCCGAACAACATTCGGGCGACACTGACCTTTGAAATAATTTCAAAAACCTTGTCGATGCTAAAGCCCTTGCCCGAGACAAAAACCTGATCACCCGGATTCAGAAATATCATCTCACCGCGGCCCGCCTGGATCTCTCTAAGATTGATCAATTTCGAAGTGACCTTTCCCTGTCCGTTATAGCTATATATAAAGACCTTTTTGGAATCGCCGTCCTTGGCAACGCCGCCGGACTCAACGATCGCTTCATAAACACTGACCTTTCGATCCAGTACCCGAACGCCCGGCGATACGACCTTACCGAGCACGCTGTAACGCGCCGACATTGCCTTTTCGAGCGTTACCGTCACCTTCGGGTCAATGATAAATTCGTCAAGCTTTTTGGTGATCTCCGCAGCGACCTCATCCACCGTCTTGCCGCCGACCATCACACCGTCCCGGACCAGCGGATACGAAATACGAGCGGTTGGTGGCACATTGATACCGGTCTTGCAGTAGTCAGGACACTGGCCAAATACCTCGACCGATATCACATCGTTCGGGCCGAGCCGATATTCTTTGAGATAATTGTTGTAATACGGCAGGATAGCGTCAGCCTCAGCGGATCCATCAGAATCAGTATCAGGTATCGGCGATGCCGCCGGCGTAGGTTTGGCCGTAGCCTCGACGGTCGGCGACGTTGGGACAGTCGCTACCTGCTGAGCCCGCGATGCGACTACTCCTGACAATGTAATCAACGCTAATATCAAAAAAATCTTGATTTTCATAAACTCTTTTAAGTTTAAGGGCCGCTCGCCCGCTATCGGTATATACATACAATCACTCCGAATATCCAGTCGGCATCTTTTTCAATTAGCGTGCCCCGGCGCCAAAGAGAACCGTTTTGATGGTGTCAAAGACGATGACGATGTCCAACGTCAAGCTTTGATTTTTGATATAAAACAGATCGTACTGCAGTTTCTGGATCGCATCGTCGACCGATGCGCCGTACGGATACTTTACCTGTGCCCATCCCGTCAGTCCCGGAGCGACGAGATGACGGTGTTCATAATAGTGGATCTCCTGAGCAAGTTGACGCACAAAATGCGGCCGTTCGGGCCGCGGCCCGACAAAGCTCATCTCGCCCTTAATTATATTCCAAAACTGCGGGATCTCGTCCACGCGGATCTTTCGTATCACCTTCCCCACAAATGTTGTTCGCTCGTCATTTGAGGCCGCCCAGACCGGTTTGCCGTCCGCCTCTGCGTCTGCGTTCATTGACCGAAACTTGATCACGTGAAATGGATGGCCGTTCTTACCGACGCGTTCCTGATAATAAAAGACCGGGCCGCGCGACGTAAGTTTGATCAGAATTGCCGTCAAGATCGCGATCGGCAATGAAAAGACCAATCCGATCAGCGCCAACCCGCGATGGATCAGTTCGCGAAAAACCGACTTTAATCTTGTATCGCGTTGTCGGCCTGCAAATATCAGCCACGACGGACGAAGCATATCGATGTGTACCTTACCGGTGATCCGCTCATAGAACGACGTACACTCTTCGATCGAGACGTTCCCGGCAAGGCTCATCTTCAACAATGCCTCGGTCGGAAATGTGCCGCGGCGCTCTCGAACTGCGATAACAACGCGGTCGATATTTTCGGCACGAATTATCTCTTCGAGATCAATTGCCTTGCCTAGTATTTCGGATCGGCCCAGTTTTTGCTTTGGTTTAGCACCATTTTCCGACACAAAACCGACAATGCGGTAACCGGCATCGCGGCGTTTCCACACCGCCTCCGCGGTATCCATTGCGGCTTTTCCCGTGCCGACGACGAGTATCTTTTCGCCGATCTCGGGATGACCCGTCAGGCTATGAATGCCGATCCGCCACGCTAGCAGTAGAACCAGTACGAGCGGCACCGCGATCATCGAAACGCCGCGGCCGACCATCAGCGGTGGTGCGAGATAAAATAGAAATGCAAGGAATGCCCACGCGATCCCGAGAGCTTGGACCATCCGGAGCAATAGCTCGCGGCGGTTAGTCATTACGATGTAGTCGTAAAGATCGTAAAAATAGAGATTGATGATGCAAACGAGAGAGACGAGGCCGATCTTGAGCCATCCGTTTCGTTCATTCAACTCATACGGCGGGCCGTCCAAACCCAATCGCAGATACATCGCTAGAATGACGCCGCCATATATGATGGCCGCGTCGGCGAGTATCAACGAGAATTTACGAGGACTGAGCCGAGCGGCACTCATTTCTTACCTATGATCC
Organism: Chloracidobacterium sp.; assembly: GCA_016720705.1. Classification (NCBI taxonomy): domain Bacteria; kingdom Pseudomonadati; phylum Acidobacteriota; class Blastocatellia; order Chloracidobacteriales; family Chloracidobacteriaceae; genus Chloracidobacterium; species Chloracidobacterium sp. The sequence continues at coordinate 827,929 of JADKKB010000007.1, forward strand.
GTTCGGATCCTGAATACGATTGTAATTGTAATAGCCGTAGTTATAGTGTGATTCATCCAAAACGTCTTCGCTCTGATTGAGGACGACCCCTAACATTCTCTCTTTGGGCAATTGCTCGAGAACACGCTCCAGCGAGGCATATTTGGTACGATTTGCACGCACGACCAGCATTGCCCCATCGGCGTGATTGATCAATACCGTCGCGTCCGTAAAAATAGCTAGCGGTGGTGCGTCAATGATCACGTAATCAAACATCTCGCGGGCCTCGATCAAAATTTGCTTGAATTTAGGACCGGAGATCAATTCAGCAACGTCACTCCTCGCCTCACCGCCCGGCAAAATGTGTAGGCCTGATGGCTCGAGCTTAATGATAGTTTCGGCGAGGGTTGCATCGGCAGTGAGTATATCCGAAAGTCCCTTGTCTGCCTCGATCCCCAGATAATCAACCAAACTCGGCATCCGAAGGTCACAGTCGATGACCAAACACCTAACACCGTCCGTTTGCGCCAGAAGCCACGAGAGGTTTAACGCGGTGATCGATTTGCCCTCACTGGGGTTAACGCTCGCGACCACGATCGACTGCAGTTTTTTTCGCTGGCTCTTATGCAGAACGTGAGTTCTAAGGCTGCGGTATTCCTCGCAATACGACGAGTTGGGATGAGTGATGGCAACAAGACGAGGCTCAACGCGCTCGGCGTCAATGCTCCAACTGACAAAGTCAGGAAGCTGTTTGACGATCGAGCGCGCTGAGCTTTCGACGTTCAATTTTGCCCCGGCAGTTAATCCAGTTTCCAAATCAGGGAGTGCCGTCCCGATCATAGAATTCGGCTGCCCATTGAACGACGAATCTGAACCACCGATCCTGAGGTCTGATTGCGAAAAGAGTTCCGGCGGCGTATTCGGCCGGCGGTTACTCGCGTCGAATGGTACGACGTTCGGATTCGCAAACAAGTCCGTTCCATTAGGATCTTCGGCTCGTTTCTTTTGCAGTGCTTTAAGGATACTCATATTCAAATACTCCGTATTAACGGTGTAGCTACGTCTTTAACGACTTTCGGGGCCGTGATCGTCCTAGTGATAGCCCCCTACCTCTTTGCCGTCAATTTCAAATTCTCGTTCGAGTTCGTCGATGTCGAGTTCGAAATAATCAGGTTCTCGTAGCGGCTTACGCGCTGTTTTGACCGATCTATCACCGATGATATTCGTGTCATCCGCACCCGGCTTAAACATCCGCGGCTTGATCGCGGCCGCACCTGCCTGGCCCACTTTCCACAACTCTTCTACCGGATCGCTACTGATGCCCGGCGGCGAGGGCGCCGGCTCGGCAGGCTTTGACAAAGCAGTTCCAGGCGGAAGCAGGTCGAGATTTTCTGCGACCTCTTCGACGATCTTTCGTCCGATCTTCTGCATTCCGGCACCATAGGCGGTTAACATTGCGTTGTCGCATAGATTGTTAATATTTCGCGGAATTCCCTCCGAACATTGATAGATCAGATCGATCGCATCTTTGGTAAAGACATTCGGGTGAGTCGACCCAGCAATGAGCAGGCGTTCGGTTATATACCTTTCCACCTCGTCGATATTGGGGTAAGCGTGCATATTACACCTCAGTGCGACCCGCTGTTTCAATTGCCGCAGATTCGGCTGATTCAATTTTTCCCGAAGTTCCGGTTGGCCCGTCAGAACGATCTGCAGGTGCTTGGCATTATCAGATTCAAAATTCAGCAGCAGTCTGATCTCTTCCAACACATAGTCAGAAAGTTCGTGAGCTTCGTCGATGATTATTACCGTGCGAAGTCCGCGTCGATGGCGCTCGTCGAGCACCTTTCCCATCAGACTGAGTAACTCTGCCTTGTTATTCCATCCCTTGAGCCCCAGCATCTGGGTGACGTGGTGATAAAACTCGTCGATCGACAATCGCGGATTAAATACATACGCGGCCAGGACACTCGAGTCGAGGCGACGGAGTATCCAGCGAAGGGCGGTCGTTTTACCGGTCCCGACCTCACCGGTAAGCACGATCAAGCCCTTGGCACTCTCGAGTCCGTAGTACAAACTCGCAAGCACCTCGTTATAACTCGGCGTAAAGACAATGAATCGCGGATCGGGCGTCAGTGTAAATGGCGTATCATCCAAGCCAAAAAATTCTCTGTACATACTTTCCTCTTTTGATATAAAAGCGTCTCGATCTTCGCTCTACCTTATGAGACCAATCTTTCCAATATTCGTGTTACTTGCAGGAGCAGAACAATGATCGGAACTATCGCGATTGCCGCGATTGCCCCGCCGGCCAACTTCAACCAACTTGTGCGGTTGATCCAGGTCCGTTCCGCGTGGGTCAGTAGTGGCGGAATGGACGCCAAAACCGGCAGCCCCGTGTAATGCTTGGCGTCTGCAATATTCTGGATCTTGAACAGACGCGGGATCTCAAAGAAAGCTGCCAAAAGCAGGCCGAGAAACAAGCCGACACCGGTTCCAACGAGTGTCAGCACAAATCGTTTTGGTGCGACCGGCGACTGCGGTATATTAGCCGGATCCTGCACGCGGATCGTCTCGCCCTGTGCATTGGTCTCGACGCCGACGACCGTCTCGGCCTCGTTCTTTTTCTTTAGGATCTCGTCGTAAGTTTGTTTGGCAGATTGGTATTGTGCCGTAATGCCTTCGAGAGCGACCTTTACGTTGGGTACCGAGTTGATACGTTGTTCGAGTGCGGCGACCTGACCCGCATTCTGCCTGAGGTCTCCGTCCTTGTTGGTCATCTGCTGTTCGATCTGGCTTATCTGAGCTTGTATCCGCTGATTTTCGAGCTCAAGACTTTTCTTCTGCAACTCTGCCTTTCGGCCGCTCGCCTGTGTCGCCGTCTGAACGCGGCGATCCGAACTTTTCCGCAGGCCTTCGATCTCCTCGTTGATGCGGGCTATCTCGCTTTGTTTCGCAATGACGGCCGGATGCTTTTCCTTATAGACCTTAAGCAAATTATCCAGTTGCCCGTTAAGGTCAGCTCGTTTCTGTACAAGTTGGGCGTATGCCGGCGTGTCTTCGATCTGGCTCGCCGCACGTGCTGTATCCTGAGTTTCTTTCTCGCCAAAATCCTCGATCAAACGCATTTGCCGATTGTTCGCACCGATCGCATCGCTGAGTCGTCCGCGTTCGTTCATCAGCGACTCCTTCTCTTTCATAATATTGGACTCGCGATCACGAAGTCCGCTAAGTTGGGCGACGAGGCCCTGTTCGGACTCAGGCAATGTAGCGACATTCGCGGTCATAATGTCGAGCCTTTGCTTTTCGAGTTCGTCGAGCGCCTGTTTCTTCTCATTAAGCTGACGTTCAAACAGATCCTTTGTCGATTCGGCGATCTCAGTTTGGGTCTGGACTTGGGCATTGACGTATTTGCTTGCAAGTTCGGCCGTCACATTGCGCGTCGCCTGCGGATCGCGGTCACGATACCTGATCCGAAACGCGGCGACCTTTTCATTACCCGTTTCCTCTAGATCGACCTTGATGTTCTTATACATTTTGTCGATGATGAGCTCCATCGGCATTCCGTTATTACGTTCGGCCTTGTAGAGATCGTATTTCTGGACCAGTGGTTCGAGCGACGAGCGACTGAGCACTTCCTGGTTGATCGTCTGCAAACGCTGTGAAAGGTCTTCGTTGGTCAATGATTGAACGAGATTAGACGAGATCGTCGGCGGCTTGACCGTCAGCAACGATGTTGACTCATAAATACTTGGCAGTTTATATACGACATAACCGATAGCCGCCGTCATCGTGATCATCGGCAAGATGATCAACCATTTCTGCCGCTTGACGATACCGATGAGTTCACCGGCACTTCTCTGTCTAAATTCAATGCTCATTTTCGTACTCTTCGATCTGATTTTACGAGATCGAATCTCCCGTCCCTTCTTCGCTCGCAGCCGCGTCTTTCGTCCTTAGGGCCCAACGCAAGACACCGGCCACAACGATCAATACGACGCCAAACACCATCAACCCGGCGGCCTCAGGAATACGTGTCACGAATCCCTCAATGGTCGCGCGATCAAATAACGATACTGCTAAAACTAAAAACATCTTTCTATAACGAACTTTTCAAAGTGATTCCAATACGAGCTTTGCGTCATTCGCCTCGCTCATACTAAGTGCGGCTTGATTTCGAAGCGATGCTTCCGCCTCGCGGCGCGCTCCGGCCTTGTCGCCGGCAGATGCAAGTGCCATCGCCAAACGCACGCGATAACCGGATGCGGCCTTGTTGCCGGACTTTTCATCCATTACGACCGCCTTGCGAAGTTGTTCGACCGCCGGCAAATATAGACCCTTTTTGAGGTACACATAGCCCAAGGTGTCGTAAAATCCAGCGACCTCCGGGTTTCGATTCACCGACGCGGAGGCAAGTTGCAGAGCCTCGTCCAGGTTTCCCTGATTTTCCGCGATCAGCCAAGCGAGGTTATTCGCGGCGATCGGTGAGTTAGGCGACAATTCAAGAGCACGTCGATAGGACCGTTCGGCCTCCGCCACGTTACTACGCGAATCTTCTAAGATGCCGAGCAGGGTATAAATAGGTGCCGTCGGATTCTTTTCTACTATCGTCCTGTACTGCTGAACTGCAGCATCGGTTTCATTTCTGGCAACGAGCAGCGCCGCATATGACGAATACGCCGGGAGATATTCGCTATCGAGTTCGATTGCGGCCCGGAGTTCGCTTTCGGCGGAAGCCTGATCCCTTTCGGCGGTATAGATACCGGATTTCAAATAGTGAAGCGCCGCCAGCAATCCATTGTTTCCTATATTATTAGCAATTGAGTTGTCGACTTTTGTATGAGCCTGCTTTGTTTGTCCGGCCCCTATCGAAACGCTCACGATCCCGCTTAACGCATCAAAATTCCGAGCATCAGCGGTAAGTGCCCGTTCATAAAGGGCGAGAGCCTCAGCCGGTTTCTTTTCGGCAATGGAAACCTTTGCCAGATTGATCATTCCAGATATTGAATTCGGCGAAATACGGAGGATCTCGCCGAGATCGGCCCTGGACTCGGCCAAGCGGCCCAGATCGAGATATGCCAATCCCCTGGCTGAAAGGGCACGCAGTTGCAGATCCTGCAGTTTACCGACAGTATATTCCGCATTCGGAGTTGCCGAAACGGCCTTTGCATACAAGTCAGACGCTTGTTTCAGCGCACCCGCAGAGTCACCGCCGGCCAATGATGCCTGGATCTTTAGTAAACCGACTTTGATAAACGACGGATGAAAACGCTCGAGGTCAGCTATGAACGCCCGTGCCTGATCGAGTTGACCGATCGAGATCTTGGCTTGAGCAATGAAAAATAAGGCGTCGCGTTCGGTCGGTTGTTTTTTAAGGATGTCTTCGAGATCCTTGATCGCGTCATCTGGCCGATTATCGAGCATTCGTCCGCGAGCACGAAGCATAAGTGCCTCGACATCGTTATTATTGATCTTTAGTAGTGCCTCGACCTGCTCGTTAACCTTGGCAGAATCCTTCGCTTCCAAATATATCTGGCCGAGACGATAGCGAGCCCTGGTATATTCGGGTGACTCATTGATTATTTGCAGCAACGTTGCCTCGGCAGCATCCGTCCGATTGGAGTTTATATAGAACTCAGCAAGGTCTAGTCGGCTCTCCGGACTATTCTCCTGGATATTGACAAGTTCCTGGAAGGCAATTTCGGCCTTGTCGAATTGCCGAGTGCTGACATAGAAATTCGCAAGTGCCTCGTGAGCCTCAATATTCGACGGTTCAGCGGCGATCGCTCCACGGAATTGCGTTTCAGCCTCCGGATTTCGAGCGGAGTACATCAAAAAGCGGCCATATTCGATCAAACCGATAGCGGAACCGGGGTTTGCGTTTATGCCCTTTTTTATCGATTCTTCGGCCTCGCGAGCCATATCACGGCTCATATAGTAGCGAGCCAGGCTCAAATACGTCTCGGTCCGCTTTGGGTCTATCGCTATCGCTTCGTTTATCTTTGCGACGATCTCCGACTCCGGACGATTTTGGACGGCCAGAATTGATGCTTTAAGAATGTGGCCCTCAATAAAATTAGGGTCTATCGACAAGATCTCCTGCTGGACCTTCTCTGATTCGTCAATCAATGGTGGCTGTACGAGCAAAAAGTAGTTTCCGAGTCGTGCTTTGGCGTCCAGGTGCTTAGGATCCAGTTCAACGGTTTTACGCAATTCATCTAACGTGTCGTTAAACCTTCCGAGATTCTCGTACGACCGAGCAAGTCCCCAATGAGCCTTGGCAGAATCCTTGTCGTACTCGGCGGCCGAACGGAACTGCATCATTGCATCATAAAATTTGCGCTTTTTAAGATACTCCTCACCTTTCGCAATATATTTTTCGCTCGACTGGCCGCAGCCGAACATAAAAAGACCCACGAAAAACAGCACAGTCATCTGTCCAACGCGGATCCGAAAATTGGGGCACTCAATGTAACGCATAACTTAACCACATTCACGCTTGACCGTCCTTTTGAAAACGTTCGCCGGGGCATTGGCGTTCGTCATATCAAAAAGGCACCGCGTTTCGCTGCTCTTACATATCGACGGGGCAAATCACCGAAATTGTCGAGCAAAGATCAATTAATTATCATAACCTATTCAAATTCCGATAATTGAACGGTTGATGAAAAATACTGCCAATCAACGCCGCATTTCAGTTTTTTTTGTGAACCGCTCAAAACGGACAGATCAAATTCTCTTAAAATACAGATCGCCGCTTTTTGTTTTCATTATTCGGGGATATATGCAGGCAACTGTTCAGCCAAGCGGGCCGACAGGTCATAGGCAGCATTAATTGCTTTGTCCTCATCCGTGCCGACGCTTGTCATTACTCGAACCATTGCACCATCGGTTCGTCGCCGCGTAACACTGTCGATGATGGTATTCACTTTGTCGTCATACTCACTTGCTTCGATTCGTCCACGGCCCTGGTACCAGTAGATCATCACCTCATAATAGTTGCCGTTTTTAAGAAGATATCGATTAGCATTAAATGATCGTCCGCTGGCGGTGGTGATCGTGACGATATTCGGATCGCTCATCACCCATCCGGCACCTGGAAGACAATTTTGCGGACTGTGGTAAGTTGCTCCGGTTCGCTGAGTCGAATAATAGCCAACATAAATATTAGCCACTCGCCCATCCGGGGCCGAGTATTCTCGCATTGTGTAGTCTGTGGTTTTGAGCACCGCCTCTATATCTTTGCCGAATTTGATCTCATCGCCACGCTGGCCCCAAGTGCCAAGCGTTTTCGGCAGTTCAGAGAGCATTGAGCGGTTTACCTGTATCTCACCTCGGCTGACAAACCAGTTGACCGCGATCCCGCCTACGACCAATGCCAACAATAGCGGTAACGCCCCGGCTTTGCGTGCCCAGGGTTTTGGCTCTACATTGGACGGCGACGGCCTAGCACCTCCTTTCAATACTCGCCTTAGAATAATGTTTGCGGCGATCAAGAGTGCAAGGGCGACGACATAAACCAACCATCCCGAAGCATCGTGCCAGACCCCATCAGTCGCCGACTTGCCGTAATAGAACGTCAACACGCCCGTGCCCATCACTCTGGCCGCGTTGGTAAAGACCGCAATTGGAACCGCGATCACCATTAACGACACCGCACGGATCAGGTCAAATGCGGAAAAACCGCCAAACGGACCATCATCATCGCGGCGTGTGAAATATGCGAGTACCAAGGCGAGGGTGACCAGAGTCATCAATGAGCGAATACCGCTGCACGCCTCGACAACCTCAAGCGAAAGTACCTGCGTCGCCCCCTTCGGCAAAATATCTATGACGTTTCCCTTACGCACCACCGGTATATCGACCAAACGTATTCCCCACACCGAAACCTGTGAGGCCCAAAGTTGGAGCGGAAAAGAGATCCGATTAAAAATGATCTGCGGTATTGGAATCGCGAGAATTAAGAGAGTAAACGGCACTGCCAAATTGACTAGCAATCGGCGACCGAAAAAGTAGAGCAATATCCCGGCGGTCATCAACACAAGTGAGATCCGCTGTGTAAAAAGTTCGGAGCCTAGTGTCCCTGCTAATAGAAGCACGAATGCCGTGATCACCGTCCCCGAACCCGCTATTCGTGATCCGGCGTCAGTCGAAGAGGAAAGCTTGTCCCGCTCCAGCCAAATTATCGCTCCGATCACCAAAGGTACCAGAAGGCCGTGCGAATAGTTTTCGTCAGTCCACCAATCGTATCCTAGCTTTGCTAATACAGAAAAATACAAGAATCCGACCGCTCCGACGACGGCCGCCGGCACTATCCATTTTGAACTCTTGTTTGGGTTTGAATCTGGCATAGCCCGCTCAGTTAGGAAAGGCTGAATTGCCCGAATATTCCGAGTTTGACTGCATTTCCGATCAGAAAGTGCGCTTTTCGATGTGATCGACTAGTTCCTTCAGCAACGCGGTATCAACGGCAAGTTCATCAAGAAACCGGCGTGCGTCATCTGCTGTTTCGGAGGCCAATTCACGAGATCTCTCCGTGCCAAAGTGTCCGGGATAGGTGGCCTTTTGAGCATTGACGTCCTTGCCTGCGGTCTTGCCGAGCGTTTCGGTCGTCTGTGTAATATCTATGAGATCATCGGTTATCTGAAACAGCAGTCCGAGTTTAATTGCGTAATGTTCCACACACTCTACCTGCACGTTATCCGCCCCGCCGATGATCGCTCCGGCCGCGGCAGACGCAGCAATAAGTGCCCCTGTCTTTCTCAGATGAATGCGTTGAAGTTGATCGAACTCGATGCTGTGGCCCTCGGCTTCGAGATCGAGTTGCTGTCCTGCGACCATCCCAAGCGGCGAACCCGAAGCTCCTGCGATCATCGAGATCAGCCTTGTCCGGGTTTCAAAACTCAGACGGTCATCGTCAGCGAGCGATTTGAACGCGATCGTCTGAAGTGCATCGCCGGCCAGGATCGCCGTCGCGTCACCGTACTTTTTGTGACAAGTCAAACGACCTCGCCGCAGATCGTCATCGTCCATCGCAGGAAGGTCGTCGTGGATCAATGAAAAAGTATGTATCAATTCGATCGCCGCCGCAGTCCGCACCAGATCTTCGGCAACAGCGCCAAATGCATACCCGACGGCAAACAAAAGTGCCGGGCGAAATCGCTTTCCACCGGCAAACAAGCTCCATCGGATCGCCTCGTGGAGGCGCACCGGTTCGATGTCCGCGGCCGGCACCGATCGGTCTAATTCAGAATCTACGAGAAGCCGCGATTCGTTAATGAACTTTGCCAGATCTAACACAAGTTAAAAGAATATCTTTTTAGTGCACTCTGCCGCAAAGTTACTCACTTCAGTTTTGTTGACGGTTTGGTGTTTTTTCGGTAGCTTTTAGTCTTTGAACTGAAATCTTTCATATGCCGATCACAAGCGACGAGTTTCGAGCAGCCCTTTCAAAATTTGCCAGTGGGGTAACGGTAGTTACAACCCGCGACGCTCAAGGACGCCTGCACGGGATAACAGTGACGGCGTTTGCATCTGTTTCACTCGAGCCACCGCTCGTACTGGTTTGCATCGATAACGCCACCGCTAGCCATTACGCATTCCACGAATCGGGTATGTTTGTCGTAAATATACTGAAGAGCGACCAGGCCTCGGTATCACAACAATTCGCAACGCCGTTTATGGATAAATTTGACGGCGTCGAATTTGAATTGTCTGATTCCGGAGTGCCGATTTTAGCCGGGACATTGGCGTCGCTCGTGTGCCGTATCACAAACGCGGTCAGAAATGGTGATCATACGGTCTTTTTCGGTGAGATCGAAAAGGCGATCATCAACAGCGGCGAGCCTCTCGCTTACTTTGACGGCTCATATCAACATCTGAGTGAATTCCGCAAAACGGACTAGTACCCCGCCAATATTTCCCTTAGACCTTCGGCGGATACTACGAAAGACTCGTTGCAGTAACCACAATTCATCGTCGCATCACCGTCTTGCTCGATCATCGACTCGACCTCGTCACGACCTAGTGACGCGATCGTCTTCAATGCTCGATCATACGAACAATTGCATTTGAATTGTATCGGTTTTTCGTCCAATATTTCGAAATCTATTTCCCCGAGAGCGAGTTTTACAAGGTCCTCGGGTTTCGCTCCGGCGTCGATTACCTCGGTAATGTGCGGAGCATTGATGATCGTGTCCTCGATCATAGTGATGATGTGATCATTCGCTCCCGGCATCATCTGGACAAGTACACCGCCCGAGGCAGCGACAAACGGTTCTCTGTTGTTCAATCGAACTCCGAGAAGCACGGCCGATGGTATCTGCTCCGATTTTGCAAGATAATATGCAAAATCCTCGGCGATCTCACCCGACGTGATCGGCACTGATCCGATGTACGGTTCTCGTTTCACGCCAATATTTAGCCCCGACTCGCGAATAATGTGAAACATACCGTCACCGATGATCCCGCTGACGTCGAATTTACCATTTTCCTTCAATGGCAACTCAGCCAAAGGATTTTTGACATAGCCGCGAACTTCGCCTTCCGCATTTGCCTCGGCCGTGATACCGCCTATCAATCCGTTGCACTCTACTCGCGTTGTCAGGCGGTCACAACCCTTAAGTGTCGAGCCCAACAATAGCGTCCCGGTCATTAATCTCCCGAGTGCCGCCGACGCGGTCGGCGACGTCCCGTGGCGGCGTACTGCCTCGGCGATCGTCTCCGTCGTGATCGCTGCCAAAACTCGAACCGTACCGCTGGCAGCGGTGCCGTGAATCAACTTATCCATACGTATGAGTTTCTGTAAATCAAAGTCTGGTTGTCAAATCTGCACTCAACCCGTTCAAAGCTAATAGTTTACATCAACTTATCCCTGTAGTTGTTGTGCCCGCTAAAATTACCACTATATATTGTGTCTGATTATTGTTGACATTTACGTTTTCGATGTGAGATATTGGCAACGTTCGAAATCGAAACCCAAACAACTGAACCCATCCCGCGATCACTAATTGTTCGGTTGTGACGTTCTGAATTCTGGATTCGAATGTTAAACTTGGAGTACAGATCACAACGCATATTTAGACACCTGTCAATAGAGGAGACCTTCAGCAAATGAGCACAGTTATCGAGTCAACCGGCCTCTCGATCCAGCAAAATGGAAATAGCAATGGTAATGGAACTGCCGCCGCGGCCAGCCGCGAAATTGCTCCACTCGGGCTCAACGCTCAGAAAGTCGTAAGTCTCCGATATTCCCTAAAGGATGAGCACGGCAATCCGGTCGAATCGTGGTCAGATATCGTCCGGCGTGTAGTCGGACATATTTCAAAGGCGGAAGCCGACCCCGTCAAACAGCACAAATTTTATACCGATATGACCGCCGTTATGCTCGCCCGCGAGTTCGTGCCCAACACGCCGTGTCTGGTAAACGCCGGCAAACCGAAGGGCCAGCTTGCGGCGTGCTTTGTACTTAATGTGCCGGACTCGATCGAGGGCATCATGGAGCACGCTCAGAATGTCGCGATCATCCATCAGACAGGCGGCGGCACCGGAATGACCTATGAATTTCTGCGGCCGGCGGGTTCGATGGTCAATTCTACTCGCGGTGTGGCGTCGGGCCCCGTGAGCTTTATGAACATCGTCAATCAGACGACTGAGGTCGTAAAGCAAGGTGGTGTCAGGCGCGGTGCCAATATGGGTATTTTGAGTGTGTCCCATCCGGACATCCTTAGATTCATCCACGCCAAGAATGATCAGTCGAGCCTTACTAATTTTAATATTTCGGTGACAGTAACCGACTTATTTATGGATGCCGTCGACAGCGGAGTTTGGTTTCAGACCGAGTTTAAGGGCGAACCGTGGACAAACGCAGTGTACGATGCCGTAACGGGCTTGGATTACGCGGTCTACCGCCGTCCGGACGGTTCTGCGGTCACCTTCGCGGACAAACTTGCGTTTGAGACAGCGGACCTCTCAGATTGTATTATCGAGGAACCCCCGATGCCGGGTATGGTGTTTGCACCCGATATCTGGAACCGCATAATTGCGTCGGCTCACAAATATGCCGAGCCCGGGATCATTTTCATCGACGAAGTTAACCGGCACAATCACCTAAAGGCATCAATGGGCCCGATCTATGCCTGCAACCCTTGTGGTGAGCAACAATTGCATTTTAATAACTCTTGCAATCTCGGTTCGATCGACGTAGCTAAGTTTTACACCGTCCGGGATGGCGAAGGCTCGATCGATTGGGAAAGGCTTTCGCACGCAATACATTTGAGCACGCGTTTTCTGGACAATGTGGTCGACGCCGGATATTTTCCGCTCAAGGAAATTGACGATGTCGTCAAACGAACCCGTCCGGTCGGTCTCGGCATAATGGGATTTGCCGACCTCTGCCTGAAACTCGGCGTTACCTATGGCGACGACAAATCGCTTGTGCTGATGGAACGCTTGATGGGCTTCGTTCGCCGCGAGTCCTGGCTCGCATCGCTCGAACTGGGACGCGAAAAAGGTGTGTTTCCGGAATTCGAAGCGAATCGTGAAGCATATTCGAAGTTCATTTATGACGAGATCGGAATTCCGCGTGACATACCGCTTACGCCGCGTAATTATGAAGTGACGACGATCGCCCCGACCGGTACGATCTCGCTTGTCGCGGAGACTTCATCCGGGATCGAACCCAACTTCTCTTGGGCATATGTCCGTCAGGATACACTCGGCACTCGGACTTACGTTCACTCGGCAGCAGCAAAGGCTCTCGGGATCGACGTTGACCAGACAGATGAAGCGTCGATCAAGGCGGCGGCCGAACACGTCGTCGAGCACGAATCCGATCTGCCTGCACAGTTCATATCAGCGATGAGTATCAGTTCGCTCGACCACGTGCGAGTCCTGGCGGCCGCGCAAAAGCACGTTGATAATGCCATCTCGAAGACCTGCAACGGTTCGAATGATGACACCATCGAGTCGGTCGACGAACTTTACCATTTAGCACGCAAACTTGGCTGCAAGGCAGTCAGCTATTATCGTGACGGTAGCCGTGAGGGCCAGGTGCTCAACAGTATGAAGTCATCGGCCAAGACCGACGAGAATAAGTCACCTGAGGCGACTCCAGACGTCCCAATGCAAGTGGCTAGCATCGACGCATCACTCAGAGTCGAGCGCCCACGCGAATTACAAGGCTCAACGTGGCGGATCCCGTTCGAGGGTCAGAATCTATACGTAACGGTCAATCACGACGGCCAGCGGATCCTCGAGATCTTTGTTGCGGGTCCGATCAGTGCCGGTGTCGGCCTCTTGGCATCAAAAATGCTTCGTGGTGGATTTGACGCTAGGGATGTTGCTCGGAGCCTCAATAAAGTTACGGCGACGCACGCAGTTTGGTTCAATGAACGCTTGTTGACCTCGCCCGAGCAGGCCGTGGCGGAGTGTCTGCTGCTGATCGACCGCAGACTAAAAAACCTTCCTGAATCAGATCGGGCAATTGCCAAATCGCAGGCAACCGAGACCACTATGTCGACGATGATCAGCGAGTGTCCCGAATGCGGGGGACAACTCGAGCACGCATCGGGTTGCGATTCCTGCCGCGACTGCGGCTACTCAAAATGTAAATGAGCCGATTCGTTCAGGATGTCTAAAAGCAGGCGGTGTAGTTTTCGAACTACACCGCCTGCTCTTTTCCTCTTACAACTTACGCCAACCTATCTTACGAAAGCGTTCGGAACCGGCAGATCACCCGATTGACCAAACTGTTGGATAAGAGTTCCTGCGGTGGATCGGGCAGCAAACCACGTCGAATTAGCCGGGCGGAATACCGCCGCATCGATCTTGCCGTCACCATCGTAATCACCGGCGACCGGAATGTCGCCCGTAGTTCCAAACGGAAAGGCGTAAAATGAAAGGTCTTCACTTCTCAAGATGGTCCAGAATCCTGTGGACGGCCGGAAATAAGCGATGTCCGCCTTGCTGTCGCCTGTAAAGTCACCCGGCACCGTCCTGTCTCCATTTTGCCCAAACTGCACTGCCAAGAGTCCCACAGTGCTGCGCTGTATCCACCATTGACCGAGGCTTGGTCGAAAGATCCCGATATCGGCTTTTCCGTCGCCGTCATAGTCCGCTGCCACCGGAACGTCGCCTGCCGCCCCAAATTGCAGGATCGTAGTGCCGCCGCTTGAATTTGAAATGTACCAGGTCGAGTTGGACGAGCGAAATACTCCGGCGTCTGCTTTGCCATCGGCGTCATAGTCGGCCGAAACCGGTGTATCGCCATTAGCACCGAACGGAAACGCGTAGAATGAATAATCATCACTTCGCAAAACGTACCAGAAGCCGGTAGCGGGTCTGAAGAACGCAATATCGGTCTTACCATCGCCCGTATAGTCTGCCGGTACGATCGTATCGGTCGCCGAACCGAATTGCGTCGCTCCGTTGCCGCCGGTGGTGCTCTTTAAGTACCACCATTCGCCCTGTGCGGGACGAAATATCGACATATCGGTCTTAGCATCGCCGTCAAAATCAAAAGGAGTTCGCTGACCGATCGACGATCCGAAGATCGTAAACTGGAACACCTTCGATGCAGCAAATCCATTAACCGCAGCCGCGTCCGTCACGTACCAGCGGCCATAAAATGTCTGGCCGATCAGCACCGGGTTATTTGGGATCGACAGACTGACGGACGAATTTCCATTGCCGCCGCCCGTGCCTGTCAATGTAGCTGTGACCCTCGCAAACGAACCTGATGACGGTATCGACGCCCCGATCCCGGGATCGCTTGAATCGATAACGAGCACAGCCTGAGCTGACCCAAGGCCATCTGAGACTGCAACCGTAAAGCTCGGATTTCCGACTAATGGCGGTTCGATCGCGGTAACTACCGGAACCGCTCCGCCCGTACCGGCACGTCCGGTGCCGGAGACCAGCGGTACTCGGTTCGATTCCGTGTACAATTGCGGGCGATCAAATGGCGGCAGTTCGTTCTGCACACGCAGATCGGTTAGCGGACGCTTAAGAAATGCCGCAAGGTCAGCCTTTTCTTGCTCGTTCATATTGAGCGGCCGGATAAGATCGTGGTCGATGTTGGCCGCGTCAAAATCGCCGCCCCGATTGTAAAATTCGACAACGTCTTCGACTGTCGCAAACCGTCCATTGTGCATAAATGGTCCGCGTAACGATAGATTTCGTAGATTAGGTGTCTTGAAGCTACCGTTCATTATCGGCTCACTCGAGACACCTCCGCGCCCGAGATCATCTGTTTGCGGCCGAACACCGATGTTATGAAAGGCGTGATCGCTCAACAGTGCTCCGTTATGACACGAATTGCACTGTCGATCAATGAATACAGCCCGACCATTGTTTTCCGACTCGGTCAACGGCGTTATGCCCTGCAGATCGCGGTCAAGCGGTGTCCTGTCCGAAAATAGAGTTCGTTCGTGAGTCCCGATCGCCATCGCGATGCGAGCGGGCGTCACGTCCGGTGTGCCGTAAACTTCTTCGAACAGTTCGGGGTATGACCGGCCGCCGATCCACGTATTCAGTGCGGCCGGGACATTAGACGCAAGCGCGAGAGGTTTAGATATCTGCATACGCGCAGCGACTTGAGTCCAGTTGCGGTTGCCGTGTGACATTTCGCCGGGCGAAAGCGGTGGGCCGAGTGACTGGCTTTCCAGACCGGCGTTCGTCGCGATCAGGATCGAATTCGAGATCGGATCGCGAAACTCCGGTGTTGCACGGCCATCCCAAAATAGTCCGTTCGGCGCATATCCGGCATTTAGATAGGTCGGCGATTTACGCCCGGTAACTTGATCCTTAAATCCAAAAAGTGCGTTCCACGAATAAGTGCCGTCGATTTCGTTTTGCGGCACGCCGGGGGAACCGAAAACATCGTCGAGCGTTTCAAACGTTCCGTCCGGCCCCGGATTGATCTTTTGGGTTCCGGCGATGGCACTTCGCGGATCTGATCCACCCGCCGCAGGTCGATGACACGTGCCGCAAGAGACGGTTCGGGTTGACGACATCTGCTCGTCCCAAAACAGTGTCTTTCCCAAATACGCTTTCGAAGCGGTTATTGGATTTTCAGCGGAGGTGGGTGGTGGTTCGAGCGGATCGAAAATTCCGGGATAAACCACGCCTACCGCTCGGACGCCCTGATCCGGCGTACTCAAGAGACTTGTCGAGGCACCATTCTCGGCTCTGACCCAATAATAGTAATTCTGGCCCGCTGCCGCCGCCGCGTCAAAATAGTAATTGGCTTCGCTGATCCCTATGTCCGTTGCGGTTCCGGGATCGTTGGCGGTATTGCGGTAGATACGATAGAGACGTGCTCCGCGCATCGTGTGCCAGTTTATACCGACCTTTGTCACATAGTCGCCATCGGACGCCGTGACCCCGGTCGGGGCGGCAATAGTGACGGACGAACTAGCCCCTAAGACGGGATTTGAAATAGAAAGGTCGAGATATAGAAAAAGTGCAAACAATACAAAGACTGCAATGATCGAAATTTTGATCCTGTTTGTCATACGGAACTTGCCAGATATTCTCGGGCGAACTGGTGCCTTAAATAAAAATACAGAAATGCGCCGTTGAAAGTATTTAGTTTACCACTACAAATAATAGGCTCCAAGCACATCTTGCCGAGCAAATTTTGGTTTTGCCTACGCGACATTTCGCGATAAACTCCTGCTAATGAAGAATCGCTCACTGGTAATACTCGCAACGTGTTTTCTCAGTTCATTATCGCTACTTTCGATGGCACCACTCAGCGGTATCGGACAAACCGGCGGACGTCCGCGTGCGGTCGCCCCGCAAGCGATAGTTTCGCCGACACCGACACCAACGCCGGTTTCGGCCCAAACCATCGAGACATTGCAAGCCAAGATCCGACAGAGGCTCTTTGCTCCCGAGGTCAGACGTGGTCGCATCGGCATAAAGGTCGTCTCACTCAACTCAGGAAAAGTAATTTTCGAAAGCGATTCTGAAAAGTATTTTATGCCCGCGTCGAATATGAAGAACTTTACCGTCGCCACCGCCATCGAAAAACTCACGCCGGATTTTCGCTTCATCACGACGGTCAAGGCACCGACGCCGCCTGACTCCAGCGGCACGATCAAAGGAAATCTGACGATTGTCGGCGGCGGCGACATTTCGATCTCAAACGCCTTCGACCCTGCATTTCCGCAGGTCGTAAACCCATATTGGGGCATCGACCGGATCGTCACCTCGATCGTTACTACGGGCGTCAAGCGGATCGAGGGCGACCTCGTGGCAGATGAAAGCTATTTTCGCGGATATTCGCTGCCGTCTACCTGGGAATGGGACGATCTCCAATCATATTACGGTGCCGGCATATCCGCGTTGCCGCTTAATGACAACGCGGTCGATGTGAGCGTCGTTGCCGGTTCGGCGGGCAATCAGTGCATAGTACGTATTTCGCCC
Organism: Chloracidobacterium sp.; assembly: GCA_016720705.1. NCBI lineage: Bacteria > Pseudomonadati > Acidobacteriota > Blastocatellia > Chloracidobacteriales > Chloracidobacteriaceae > Chloracidobacterium > Chloracidobacterium sp. The sequence continues at coordinate 845,338 of JADKKB010000007.1, forward strand.
TTGAACACCCTGATCAGGATTGTAAATAAATGTACAACTTCGGCTAAGGGATCTAAGCGGTCCATATCAGTTTTCAAACATCTGGACGATAATGTTTTTGAGGTATCGGGAACGATCGCCGCCGGCGACAATGAGTACAAAGAATCTGTCGCTATTACGCGACCCGCCGAGTTGCTGATCACAGTCCTCAAACAACGACTAGAGTCAAAGGGCGTGATCGTCACCGGCAACGCTCGAATGGCCGACAACACACTTCGGTCGATCTGCCCAACCTGCCCGCAACCGCCGTCCGTAATTGTTTCAAAGATCGAATCGCCGCCGTTAAGTGTGATCGCTGCTAAGACGATGAAGCCCAGTCAAAATATGTACACCGAGACGCTACTTTGGACCCTCGGTGAACAGATCGGCCGCATTTCAACGCCGACAGGTGACAGTTCGACACTCGGACTTTCAGTGGTTCGATCGTTTCTCAAGGAAGTCGGCATCCCCGCCGACTCGATCGTTCAATACGACGGTAGCGGGCTTTCGCGGCACGACCTTATAACGCCATCGGCGGTGACAGCACTTTACACGTATATGGCGAAGCAGAGTCGATATTCACAGGCTTGGCGTGACAGCCTTACTATAGGCGGAGTCGACGGAACATTGCGAAATAGATTTAAGGGCACGGCCGCGAGCGGCAATATTCGCGGCAAGACCGGTACGATCGACCAAGTTTCCGCACTTTCGGGCTATATGACTACGGCCGGGGGCGAACAAATTGTGCTGTCGATCCTGGTCAACGGTGTCCCCGAACCCCGCAATCGGCTTTCACTGATCGACGAGATCGTCGTACAACTCGCTAACTTTGACGGCAAGATAGACTAGGCGCCGTCAGAACGCAACATTGCAGAACAAGGGAGAGTTAAGGCACGCTGTTCCCTTTTTTTGAATCGTTATCTAATAGCTACCGGCGACCTCCGCCGCCGTGATCACCCCGTTTACCGCCGCGGTTTCCGCCACCCTCGCCGCCCCGATCTTCACGCTGTTGGGCTTCGTTTACGACGATCTTGCGGCCGTCATAATCTTGCCCGTTAAATTGGGCGATCGCTGCTGCTGCCGCGTCGTCCGACCCCATTTCGATAAATCCAAACCCGCGCGAACGCCCGGTTTCGCGATCATAGACCACATTGGCAGATTCAACCGGGCCGGCGGCACCAAAATACTCTTGCAAGTCTTCGTTGGATACGCGAAACGACAGATTTCCGACGTAAAGTTTAGTTCCCATTCCCTATTATTCCCCAATAACCAAGAAAAAAGCGTAGCAATGGACTAGCTCGGTTCTTAGGCAGTTTTGCAATAAAGATCTTAAAGCCATATATCCGTGCAATTCGACATATTGGCAGTCCCGCCGAAACGATAAATCTAGGCACTCGATCAGATCAAGCCCTCAATGCGGCGAGCACCTTTTCGTGGATACCGCCAAATCCGCCGTTTGACATTATCGCGACCACATCACCGCTCTTCAATTCGGGAGCGAGGTGCTCGACTATGCTATCGGCATCGGCCAGTGTCATTGCCGGTTTACCGCCGTCGGCGATGCCTTTGATCAGGCGGTCAACATCAAGTACGTCGCCGTACGTTTTGGCGTCTTCCGGATTAAACACGCCGGCAATTATTACTTTGTCAGCGTGCCTAAATGCTTCGCGATATCGATCTTCAAAGATCGAAAGCCGCGACGACCTTGAACGCGGTTCGAAAACTGCGATCAAACGATTGGCGGCGTACCGTTGCCGCAGGGCCTTGAGCGTTTCATCGACGGCAGTCGGGTGATGGGCAAAATCGTCAATGACCGTGACGCCGGCCTCGACCCCGCGGATCTCCATTCGTCGCTTTACCGATTTGAAAGTATCGAAGGCCTCCTGGATCTTTTCACGCGTTATTCCCCAGGCGTCGGCCGCAATGATTACAGCAAGGCAATTTCGGACGTTAAACTCCCCGATCATATGGGTCGAGAATTCGGCCCACTTTACATTTTCGCAATAAACGCTAAATCGCGTCCCTTCCGCATCGAATATGAGGTCGCGGGCCTGCCATTTCGCATTTTCCGACAGGCCGTAAGTTTCGACCTGCGTATGCAGTTTCCCGGACATTGATTCGAGCACTTCGCCGACTACGGGCGAATCGATCCCGCAGATGAGACGGCCGTTTCCCGGCACAAGATTCATCAGCCGCGAGAATTGCCATTTGATAGCGTCGAGATCTTTGTAGATATCGGCATGGTCAAATTCTATATTGCCCACGATCGCGATCTCGGGCAGGTATGACATAAATTTGGGTTTTTTGTCGAAAAATGCCGTGTCATACTCGTCGCCCTCGATAACAAAATAGTCGCTGTCGGTCACACGAAAGCTCTGCCCGAAGTTCTGCACAACACCGCCGACCAGAAATGTCGGGTCGAGTCCGCCGGTCTCGCAGACCCAAGCGGCGATACTTGTCGTTGTCGTCTTACCGTGCGTTCCGGCCACGACCAGCGACCGCCGGCCGCGGATAAATTCTTCGCGGACGACCTCGGCTTGCGACCGATAGAGCAGCTTTCGATTCAGGACCTCTTCCAGTTCCGGATTGCCGCGCATTATCGTGTTTCCGACGACGGTGACGTCACGCGGCATATCCGTATTTTCGGTCTTATAGCCGTTCATTATTTCGATCCCTAGCGACTCGAGTTGAGTCGACATCGGGGGATAGACGTTCTGGTCTGAGCCCGTGACGCAATGTCCGGCGGACTGAAGCATTCCGGCAAGGCTCGCCATCGCCGTTCCACAAATTCCGATCAAGTGATAGTGCATAATTGACGTTTGCCATACAGCAATGGCATATTCATTCTCGTCACGGCAGTAAGTAAAGTCAAAATCGATAGACGATAGAAATCAAAATGAAAAGCAAAACTCTGTTCCTCGTTGCCGCATTTGCGGCAATGGTAATATTCTCAGGCCTGGCTGCGGCTCAGGCAAAATGTACCGAAGCCGGCACTATAAAAAGTGTCACCAAGGCATCGTCCGGCAATTTCGAAACGGTCACCTTCGACACCCTTATCCGGGAACCGGATCTTAAGGTCTCGAATGCTCGGCCACCCTTTAGTCAATATGGCTCTGAAAAGCGTCTGAAGATACGCGGCAATTATTTCAAGAGCATTGTTCTCCGCGGTATCAACTGGGAGTGCAAGATCTCTGAAGCATTTGCCGCCAAAACCTCGAATATCAAGGCCGTCAAGAGCGTCGAACAGTTCGAAGGCCAAGTCGAATATATCATCGGCTACAATAAGCGCGGAAGCTATGTCGGTCACTCGGTCGCCAAGACCAAGAAAGGTAGCCGCGTCACTCTGAAATTCCGCAAATAGCGGCCTTTAGCGTGTTTTTTTGATTCGCGCTTTCCTGCGGCCGCTGATATGGGACATTCACTCATTTCGGCGGCCGTTTTAATTGTCGCAGATGGCGCTTGGCCGTCATTAATTCTGATCAATGGCCGCATATATGAGGCGCTTGCTATAAATAATCCAACGGGCTACTTTCTATCTTAGAAATCTAGACGGGTCTCGGATATTGATGATCAAGGCAACGATAAAAAAATTTATAGCGGCTTGCTGGATGATCGGGATGCTTATTGCCGGAGTGCCGGCATTTGAGACCGACCAATACAATCTGCCACCAACTCCTCTGGCGGACATTGGCGAAGAGGTAAATGGTTATGTGTCGGATGCGATCTCAAAAGCAGTCACGAACCTGAATGCGAAGATCGAAGCGGCCGAGGCGTGTTTGAATGCCACGAATACCCGCCGCAACGGTTGCCGTTCGATCGAAACCGAACGCAAAGCTCTGGCGCAGCTTCGCACCAACGACGCGGCCGCCGGTGCCGTCTATAAGCTGCTCGGCGACGGCATTTTCCCGCTGAGCCACATCGGATCCTGGCTGAAATCGCACAAATTTTCCGGTCAGCCTGCGCGATACACGACGTCATTTCCGGATTCGATCTGGGCGACACTGCCGACCAATTATCTGACGATAAGTCCGACGATCAGGATGTACGGCATCGAGTTTGGGATCGATAAGATCGAACACCTTTTCCAACAGGGCTACTCGTATTACAAGATCTATTCGAGGCAGATAGCCAAAGGTGCGACACCGCGCGCCGCTACTCAGAAGGCCGTAAGTTGGGGGCAACTTACGGAACGAACATATTACGGATTTCTTGTTTCTGGCGTTTTTTCAAATGCCGATCTTTACGGAAATTATGTCGGAATGAGATTTTACCAAGGGCTGACGGAAAAGCTGCAGATTGGTGAAAGCTCTCGGCCGTCAACACTTACTCTCGACAATGGCAGATGGAAATTTAATTCGGAGATCGACGAAGCCAATCTGCTTCGGCCATTCATAACCGACCATCTCAACGAAGCTCTGAATCCCAGCGGTTTCTCCGCCATCGTTTTTCCGTATGTACGAAAGGCCGTTCGCCAACGGGCTTGTGCCCAATGGAAAACGGCCTTTCCGGAATACACCCGCGATGGCTTGAATACGCGTTCCAACAACCTTCGGCAGTGGAACGGCGAGAACTATGGATTCACCGCGAAAAAACGAATGATCTCGATGGGCGACCTCTGTTACGGAGATTAGCCGCGATCCGATGTACCTACTTTCCCGTCAACTCTCTCACCAGTCCCGGAGCGTCGTAAACCTTACGTAGTGCCTCCAGTATTCCGGCCGTGTGGACCCCGACGGCGCGTGAGCCTTCGTTTTCCTCGATGTACCAATAGCGGTTCGACAGTTTTTGGTTATTGCTGTCAAAGTTGAGGCCGACGATCTCGCCGGCTCGATTTATTACCGGCGAACCACTGTTTCCGCCGATGGTGTCGGCCGAATATACAAAGTTCAGTGGTGTGGAAAGATCGATCTTATCTTTGCGTGCCTTTAGGCTCGGGGCGAGCTCGAACGGCGACTTTTCGCCAAAGCTAAATGCACGGTCATAGAGTCCGAAAAAGGTCGTTTTGTAAGGAACGAGCGTCGTATCTTCGTCATAACCGAGTACCTTGCCGTATTCGATCCGAAGCGTCGAATTGGCGTCTGGCGGCATCGTCTTACCGTACACAGCAAAGCGTGCTTGGGCGATCTTCGTGCCGTTGGCGGTTTCGACATTCTGTATCGTCTTTTCGTTCCATTCGCGGAGCTCGCGGATCACCGGCTCGACACGCCGAGCCAATGTGACCATCGGGTCGGTCGAAGCAGCAATGGCCGCGGCACCGCCGTCGAACAAGGCTAGTCTAGCCGCCGGATCATTCAGCTTGGTCTCGCGGATCGCACGTTTTACAACCTCCGACGGCTCGGCGTTGCCGATCGCGGCCTTGACGAACGAATCGTTAACTCCAAGGGTCTTTACGGCCTCTTCCATCCAAAAAAGAAGCGAAGCTTCTTCCATATCGAGGTAGATCGGTGCCGGTGACGCGAGCGATGATTTAATGGCTTCGAGGCGAGTATCGCGAAATTCCGGATATCTCAAGTCATTTGGCTTGGCAGCCTCGATCGAATAGGTCACAAGCTGTTGGGCGATCGACGCAAGTCGCGAAGCGGAAATGTTTGAGAACGCCAAACGGTTTGCCATCGCAGGCAGTTTTGCATAAGCATCGCCGATATTTTTCCACGCCGGGGCAAATTGCTTATCGAGTTCGGGTTTAGCCGCGAGTTTGTCACGCAGATCTTTTTCTTCGGCTACCTTTTGGCCATAATTTCTCGGATTCAAAAGGCCGTCCTGCTGACCCTCGAGGCGTTTTAGTGAATTGGCAAAACCACGCATTCCCGGCCACGCCTGACGATGCTGCTCATCTCCCTTCTTCGAATAATTTTCGAGGGCCTTGCGGCGGAGTTCCCAGACTTTCTTTTGAAGCGGGTTGCCAATGTCACGCTGATAGGTGAGCTGCGAAACAGTCAAAAGTCGTGCGGTCGATCCCGGATAGCCGGAAACCAGAATGAACTCGCCGTCGGCCGCTCCCTTTTCGGACCATTTGAAATAGTTTGGCGTCGCTGCGGGCTTGTCATTTTCGTAAGCACGCAGGAACGTGAAATCCAGATCGTGCCGCGGAAACACAAAATTATCGTAATCACCGCCAAAGAATGCGGCTTGCTCCTCGGGTGCCATCACCAGACGAATGTCGCGATATATCTTAGACTTATAGAGCCAGTATTCGCCGCCGCTGTAAAACGAAACGACCTGACAATTCAGTCCGCCCGCAGTCGCAGTGCAATCCTTTTCGATCGCTGATATTTCTGCCGTTCGCTTTGCCGCCATCTCCGCATCGGTCTTGCCTGCCGTCGCCGCAGAGTGGACGCGGTCTGTGACGTTGTCAAATGCGACAAGCACTGACGCACTCGCGTCCGGTATCTTCAGTTCGGCCGCTTGTGATCCGGCGTAGAATCCCGTCTTGAGCAGGTCGCGTTCCTTGCTCGAAACGCGTTCGATATATCCGGCGGCGACGTGGTGATTGGTCGCGATCAATCCATTGGGCGAGACAAATCCCGCCGACGAACCATTTACCTTTGGCGATGCGAGCCGGACGTTATCGAGCCATTCCTTGGAAGGCTCAAAGTTGTAACGTTCCTTCCATTGCTTCAAGGGCGGATTGTCGAACGTCCACATCCCTTCATCGGCAAGGACCGATGATGCGTTGAGCACAAAGCTGAGTAACAAAAATATTGCAGATATTCGTTTCATATTGATCCCACCATTTGACCGAAGCCCTAAGCTAATACTCCTCGTAATTTTTCCATGGCACCTTCAAGAATTGTATCTTCCCGTGCGATACAAATACGGACGTGAGCGTCCCAGACGTCGTTGTCGGCAAAGGCACTTCCGGGCGTCATCCCGACACCGGCATCACGCATCAACATTTCGTTGAATGCGATAGCATCGTTAAATTGCCTCGGTATTCGGGCCCAAATATAAAAACACGAGCCGGAATTGTAGATCTCAAACCCAAGATCTGTTAGCACCTCGGATGTAAAGCGGCGTTTGCCGTCAAACTTGTCGCGTAGTGCCGGATAGTAGCCTGCGTCCGCCATCAAAACCCTTGATAGTGCCGCCTGCAAAGGTGTCACCGGGCAGACATAAATGACATTTGCGACAGCATTTATTGGTGCGATGAGTTCGCCCTTGCCGTATGCGTAACCAAGGCGCCAGCCTGAGATATTCCACGACTTTGAGAACGAGTTGACCGTGATGGTACGCTCCCACATTCCTGGCAGCGAAGCGATCGGTATGTGCGGGTTTTCGCCCAGAACGTAATGCTCATAAACCTCATCCGACACGACCAGCAGATCCAATTCTTTGGCGACGTCAGCAATCGCCTCAAGTTCGGCGGGCGACATAACCTTGCCGCTTGGGTTTGCCGGCGAGCAGACGATGATGACCTTGAGCGGAAATGCGGTGCGGTCTTTCAACTGCTTACAACGGGCCATCAGAGCGTCCTTTTGAAAGGATAAATTCTCATCAAGCTCAAAGGTCTCGGTCTTAGAACCAAAGTCCTCTAAAATTCGCCGATGGTATGGATAATACGGTTCAAACACAAGAGCTGAATTGCCCCGCAGATAACTCTGAGCGATCCCGATCAATGCGCCCGTACCGCCATTCGTGATCATCACCTCGAACGGGCGGGCGTCCACATCGACCTCGATCCCGTTATATTTGGCGATCTTGGCGGCGACCGCTTTGCGAAGGCCGGCATCGCCCTCACTGCCGCCGTAATGGTTTTGACTGGCGGCAATTATAGACGCCGCTTCGGCAGCGAGTTGTGGATCTATAGGAAGTTCGGACTGGCCCTGGACAAGGTTACCGCTTGGCGGCACGAGGCGAGTGATCGCACGGATGTCCGGCTTTACTTTTATACGCTTTGGTTCGGTCATACTCTATAAATTAGCAGTTTTCGCATTAAATCTCTAAGATGACCGAACTTGTTGTCCGACAGATGCCTTAAAAAAATGCTGTCAATTGCCTGATCACCATTGTTACCGCCCTCTCGGACGGTCGGCCTCGGCCTGCCACACACCGGCCAACGACTTAGATGCAGATGCCACCCAGCAAGCTATTGGCAATCAAACGATCGACGGAACGGACAACGTTGTCTTTCAACAAAATGCCAATCCAACCGTGTTTTGTTAGAATTCATCTAATCGCAGTATCAAGCCGATCATGAAACCAATATACATCGCATTTTTACTACTCTTTGCTGCCGCCATCTCGGCCCAGCAACCGATCGACCCATTGGCGACGTCGACGGTTCGTACATTCAAGCTGGCCGAACTCTCGCCAGAGGCTCAGGCCGGGATCGTCGGACTGACCGCAAATACCGCCAAGGCCCGCACCCAACTGCTCGAGCAGTTGACGGCCGAAGCACTTCTATCTGTCGAGGCCGCCGGAAAACAAATAACTAAGGAAAAACTGCTCGGCGACATCCGAGCTAAATCCCCCGAACCGACGGAAGCCGAGATCAACACCGTTTATAAAGCCAACGTCGACGCTCTTGGCAATAAACCGCTCGCCGACGTTCGAAAGATGATAGTCAAATATTTGAAAGGCGAAGCGGAACAAAAGCAAATTCAGGCGTTGATCGCCGGGTTACGTGCAAAATACAAGGTCACAGCTGTACGGGATGTGAACGCCCGCGATCTGAAACCTGCCGACATACTCGTCAACGTCGCCGGCACAGTGATCACCGCCGGGCAGTTTGACGCTGCAACCCACGCGGAACTGTTTGACCTCAAGGCCGACGCGATCGACCGGGCGCTTTTCGAGCTGGATGATCTCATCCTTCGGACGCTCGCCGGTGAGGAAGCAAAGGCTAAGGGTATCGATACTGCAGACTATTTTGCGGCAGAGATCACCAACAAACTCAAGGATTTTTCAGATGAGGAACGTGAGAAGTTGGTTGATGATCTAAGCGGACGACTGTTTGCCAAATACAACGTCAAGATACAGTTGGTCGCCCCGGAACCGCCCGTCGAGAATATCTCGGTCGATGACGACCCTGCTCAGGGCCCTGCAAACGCTCCGGTCACGATCGTGATGTTTAGCGACTTTCAGTGCCCCGCGTGCTCGGCGACGCATCCGATATTAAAGAAGGCGATCGCCGAGTTTCCGGGTAAGATCAGATTCGTAGTTCGCGATTTTCCGCTGACCTCGATTCACGAGAATGCATTCAATGCCGCACTCGCGGCGGGTGCCGCCACCGCACAGGGCAAATTTTTTGAGTATTCCGACCTTTTATATCAACGCCAAGATGCTCTCGACCCGGTTTCGCTCAAACGCTATGCGGCCGAACTTGGTTTGAATGTGAAACAATTTGAGATAGACTTTAGCTCCGAAAAGATCGCGGCCGAGGTTCTCAAGGATAAGTCTGACGGCGAAAATTACGGTATCGGCGGAACGCCCACGGTTTTCGTGAACGGTGTGCGGGTTAGGCAACTTTCGGCCACTGGATTTAGAAAGGCGATCACTAAAGCATTGGTAAAATAGGCGTTAGCCAAATAGATCCCAGGATAGATCTTTATGCGTTTTTTATTCTTAATCATTTCGGTTTCGTTGTCGCTTGCGTGCGGTGGGGCGGCAAATACGGCTAAACCGAACGTTAACACCAACACGAACACCAAAACTGTCAGTACTGCGTTACCCGTTTACGGTTATGAGATCGTTAAGGCGTATCCGCACGATCCCAAAGCGTTTAGGGAAGGGCTGTTTTACTACAACGGCTTTTTGTACGAGAGCACCGGCGAAGAGCGGCGGTCTTCGATAAGGAAGGTCGAACTCGAGACCGGCAAGATCGTCCAGAAATTTGATCTGCCGCCCGAGGATTTTGGCGAAGGCATCGTGCTGCTCAACGGCAAGATATATATGCTTACGTGGCGGCAGGGGTTAGGGCGCGTCTTTGATGCGAATGACCTCAAGCTGCTTAAAGAATTTAGCTATTCCGGCGAGGGTTGGGGTATGACGACGGATGGCACCGACATCTTTATGACGGACAGCACACACGTGATGCGTGTGGTGGACCCGGAAACCTTCAAACCGAAACGTATGCTCTCAGTAATGCGAGAGGACGGCAAACCGCTGATGCAGATCAACGAACTTGAGTACATCAAGGGCGAAATATGGGCGAACGTGTGGCATTCCGAACAGTCCAATATACTCGGCAAACCAAACTATATCGCTCGGATCGATCCTGCGACAGGCAAGTTGCTCGGCTGGATCGACCTCGCCGGCATTTCGCCGGACGACCAACCCAGATCAAACGATCCGTATGACCCAAAGGCCGAGAATACTCTGAACGGCATCGCGTATGATGCTGAAAAGGATCGCATCTTTGTGACCGGAAAGAACTGGAAAAAGTTGTACGAGATCAAAATAACACCACCGAAACAGTAATGAACGATATTGACCGACAATTTATGATGCGTGCTGTCGAACTCGCCCGTCTCGGGATGGAGTCCAACGATGGCGGCCCTTTTGGCTGTGTCGTTGTGAAAGACGGCAAAATAGTGGGCGAGGGCAACAATCAGGTCACCTCGACCAATGATCCGACGGCTCACGCGGAGGTCGTTGCAATTCGTAACGCCTGCAATAATCTGGGCACGTTTCAGCTTGACGGCTGCACTGTCTACACATCGTGCGAACCGTGCCCGATGTGCCTCGGAGCGATCTACTGGTCGCGTCCCGCCGCCATCTTTTACGCCGGCACACAGGTTGACGCGGCGAGCGCCGGATTTGACGACGAGGAATTTTACAAAGAGATCGAAAGGCCAAATATCGAGCGTAAACTGCCGATGCAGAATCTACTTCGCGAAGAAGCACAAAAGGTGTTTCGAGCCTGGACCGAAAAGCCCGATAAGACCGCGTATTGACCCGACGATGTCGAACACATTTATTTTTATATTGTTAGCTCTCGTTGCCGGTGCGATGATGCCGACACAGGCCGCCATCAACAACAAGTTGGCTTTTGCCATTGATAGCCCGGTGCTGGCAGCGTTTGTTTCGTTTGTTATCGGAACACTTGCACTGCTCGCGTATCTGCTCATTTCCGGAACGCCGCTCGGTAATTTAGCATCGGCAAAGGACGCTCCGCCCATCGCTTGGATCGGTGGGTTGCTCGGAGCATTCTTTGTGGCCGCAACCGTCGTGTTGGTACCGAGACTCGGTGTAGCTCTGACGTTTAGCCTGATAATCGCGGGCCAGATGCTCGTAACGCTCGTGATCGACCATTTTGGGCTGCTCGACGTGCCGGAAACAAAGGTAAGTTTTGCGAGAGTCGCCGGAATCGTATTGATAACCGCAGGTGTTCTGCTAATAAGAAAGTTTTAGGCGGCATTTACCGCATCGATGTACGGAAAGTTTATTTGATGATCAACTTAATTCTCAACGATCAGGATATCGCGGTCGATATAGCTCCGGGGATCACCGTGCTCGATTTCGTTCGTTATCGGCAAAATCTCAAAGGCACTAAGATCGGTTGCCGTGAAGGCGACTGCGGAGCGTGTACGATAATGGTCGGCGAACTGGTCGGCAGTGAAGTTCGCTACCGGACGATGACCTCGTGCCTGATGCCGCTCGCCAATGCGGCCGGAAAGCATATTGTCACCATTGAGGGCATCAACCCTTCGGATGGGTCGCTCACGCCGGTTCAACAGGCAATGGTCGACGAAAGCGGCACGCAATGCGGTTTTTGCACCGTCGGCTTTGTAATGTCGCTTACAAATTTCGCTGTCGACAGTACCGCCAAAACTCCTGAAATGGCAGTCTCCGCTATCGACGGCAACATTTGCAGATGCACGGGATATAGATCGATCGAGCGAGCGGCGTGTCACGTAAGCGGACGCTTGTCCGAAGAGACCACGTCAACGGGCGACCAAAATGCGTGTGCCAGAGCTCCGTTCGTTCCACCATATTTCTCAGGTATCGCGTCGCGACTCAGCGTTCTCCAAAATATCAGTGTGCCATCTATTAGAACTCTGACGCAGGCGGTTCTGACTGGCGGTGGTACGGACCTATACGTTCAGCGGCCCGAGGCGATGGCAGAGTCCGCATCGACGCCCTTGCTTTATACCGACGAGCTTCGCAATATCCGCAAAATTGGCAACAACATCGAGATCGGTGCGTCGGTGACCGTCACCGATCTGCTCGAATCGCCGCTGATGAACGAGATATTCCCTGATCTCTACAAACATCTAAAACTCGTATCTTCGACACCGATCCGGAATATGGCGACGCTCGCGGGCAACTTGATCAACGGTTCACCGATCGGCGATATGACCGTTTTCTTTTTAGGCCTGGATTCCGAAGTTGACCTGTGGCCAAGTCTGCAAGACATCAGTGACGATCCCCGGACATTGCCTTTGCGAGACCTTTACCTCGGTTACAAGCAACTCGCAAAGCATCCTGACGAGATCATCACTGCCGTCAGGTTTAAGATTCCGACCGGCGATTTTCGCTTCAATTTCGAAAAGGTTTGCAAACGCACTTATCTCGATATTGCTACCGTCAACACGGCGATCTCTCTCGAAGTCAGAGCGTTGCCGGGCGATAGCTGGCTGCCTCCGGTTTTGACCGAACCGGGCACCAAGCCCGGCCAGTCCGTAGCGTACACCATCGTCAATGCCCACGTCGCAGCGGGTGGTGTCGCCCCGATCCCGATGTATCTGCGGCAAACGTCTGAATTCCTGCGTGGCAAACCGGTAACTCTGGAGACTATCGCCGCAGCAAACGAAATTATCCAGTCCGAGATCTCGCCGATCTCTGACGTACGCGGAACGGAGCAATATAAACGGCTGTTGCTAAGGCAGCTTTTTAGAGCTCATTTTGTAGAGCTGTTTGGCATATGATTCATCACGGAGAACTCAGAATTTTTTCAGATCGTTTTCTCAGTGCCCTCGGTGTCTCTGTGGTGAAATTCCTTTTTTAATGAAAAACATTGATTCAAGATCACACGTTCGCGGCGAGTCTGTTTATTTGGACGACATTCCCGTTGTCCAGGGGACGCTTTATGCTTGCGTTTTTGATTCGCCCGTCGCCCACGGGAAACTGAACGCGATAGATACGACCGAGGCTGAAGCGTCCGAAGGCGTTTTCCGCGTTATTACCGCGAAAGACATCATCGGCGAGAACCAGATCGGCGGCATTGTGCCGGACGAGCCTTTGCTGGCTGACGGCGAAGTTCATTTTCAAGGTATGCCGATCGCGATCGTGCTGGCAACGAGCGAGGAACTTGCCCGCAAAGCGGCAAAAAGGGTCACTATTGATATCGAAGAACTCACTGCGGTAACAGACGCCCGAAAGGCGGCCGCGAACGGTGATCTGATCGTGCCGCCAAAGAAATTCGTGATGGGCGACATTGCCGACGCATTTGCCAATTGCGAACACGTATTTGAGGGCCGAACCGAGCAGAACGGCCAAGAACATCTATACATCGAGACGCAGGGTGCATACGCAGTGCCGATGGAGGGCGGCGGCATTCGCGTGTATTCTTCGACCCAGGGACCGACCGCGGTTCAGCGTGCGGTTTGTCGTGTGACCGGACTCGCGATGCATCAGGTCGAGGTCGATGTGCAACGACTCGGCGGCGGTTTTGGCGGCAAAGAAGATCAGGCCAACGCCTGGGCCGGCATCTGTGCCGTTGCCGCACAGATCACAAAACGTCCCGTAAAATGTACGCTTCATCGAATGGAAGATATGCGTATGACCGGCAAACGCCATCCGTATTCGTCAGATTACAAAATAGGTCTCGACCGCGATCTCAAGATAGTCGCGTATGAGGCGAGCTTCTATCAGAATGCCGGTGCAAGTTGCGATCTCTCGCCGGCGGTGCTTGAACGAACGCTGTTTCACTGCACAAACTCGTATTTTGTTCCAAACGTCACGGCGACCGCCTATTGCTGCCGAACCAATCTGCCGCCGAATACTGCGTTTCGCGGGTTCGGCGGGCCGCAGGGAATGTTCGTGATCGAATCAGCGATCGTTCACGCCGCTGAAAAGCTCGGATTTTCGGCGGCTGAAATTCAGCGAACGAACCTGCTCACCGACGGAGACGAATTCCCTTACGGCCAAAAAGCTGAGAGCGACGCGGTCACGTCGTGGACGCAAGCTGATGTAAAATACGATTTCGCGGCGTTGCAAAACGACGCTGACGCGTTTAACGCGACCTCAAGATATTTCAGAAAAGGCCTGGCGATGATGCCGGTCTGTTTCGGCATCTCGTTTACCAAAACGCCGATGAATCAGGCACGATCCTTGGTCCACGTTTACACCGACGGCAGCGTCGCGGTTTCGACCGGCGCGGTTGAGATGGGTCAGGGTGTTAATACCAAAATGGCACAGGTCGCGGCGAAGATCTTTGGGCTCGATATCGGCGAGGTTAAGGTTCATACAACCAACACGTTACGTATCGCTAACACAAGTCCTACCGCCGCGTCCGCTGCTGCTGATCTTAACGGCAAGGCAACGGAGATCGCGTGTGAAACGATCCGCGACCGGCTTTTCGCCATCGCTCAAGACTTGGTCGAGGCCTCCAACATAAGTGACCTGTCGCTCGAAAACGGATATGTCTATCGCAACGGCGAAAAGACATCACTCAAATGGCAAACACTCGTGATGGAAGCCCATCTCCAACGCGTAAACCTCAGTGAACACAGTCATTACGCAACGCCGGGAATCGGATTTGATTGGACAGCGGCAAAGGGACATCCGTTCGCCTATCACGTTTACGGCACAGCGATCGTGGGCGTCACCGTCGATTGTCTGCGCGGCCGTTACGAGGTCGATTACGTGAAGTGCTGTCACGATTTCGGCACCTCGATGAACACCGCTGTCGATCTCGGTCAGATCGAAGGCGGCATCGTCCAGGGCCTCGGCTGGGTTACGATGGAAGAGGTTGTGTACGACGAAACCGGTAAACTTCGCTCAAACGCACTTTCGACTTACAAAGTGCCTGACATCTATTCTGTACCAAAACAGATCGACGTCCTTCCGCTTGAAACAACGAGAGAAAACCTCGCCATCTTCAACTCAAAAGCCGTCGGCGAACCCCCGCTAATGTACGGGATCGCCGCATACTTCGCGATCAGAAATGCTGTCAGATCATTTGCCGTCTGCTCGCCCGATTTCGACCTGCCGTTCACTCCGGAAAAAGTGCTGATGAATCTTTACTCTGATACTAAAGCAGTAGAAAATTAACGGCTGATGAACACGGATCGATTCAACAGGCTTATTATCTGTATCTATCCGTATTTATCTGTGGTTTCAAGTTCCTTTGCGGTAAAATTTCAACAGTGCAAAAAGACCTCCAGCTATGGCAATTTATCCGTGACCGTTTGGCAAAAAACCAAGAGGTGATGCTGCTTGTCGTCGGCGAGAGCACCGGCAGCAGCCCCGGGCGACAAGGCTATAAAATGGCGGTAAGCGCTGACGGTGGCCTTTGCGGCTCGATTGGCGGTGGCGTGATGGAGGTCGAATTGGTTGAACAAGCCAGAGCGATCCTTTCAGGACCGCGACCGATAGCGACCGGTTCGCTAATAGAGCAAGTTCACCGCCGAAATGCCGAGCACGCCAGCGGAATGATCTGTTCAGGACAACAAACTGTAATTCTTAAGGAGTTGACGCCTGAAGACCTCCAAACCGTCAATATTATCTACGATGCTCTTACCGGCGAGGGCGGCTATCTCCTCCTTTTTGGATCGACGTATTTCAGTGCCGGACCCGACTTTTGCGGTACGAGACGGATGGATCCGGACTACTCCGGACGGATCAGTTTTGAGCGGCATCTAGATGATTTTAAGTATTCCGAGGAGTTGAACAGCCCTCAGCGACTGTTCATAATCGGCGGTGGGCACTGTGCCCTGGCGTTGAGCGAATTGATGTCGCGAATGGATTTCCAAATCCACATTCTTGATGATCGGCCGGAATTGAATACGATCGAAAAGAACCGCTTTGCCGACCGTGTGACTATCGTGGACTCTTACCATAAAATTGCCGAGCATATTCCGCCCGGTGATGACGTCTATGTCGTGGTGATGACTCTGGGATATTTGAGTGACGCAGTGGTGATACGCAAGCTTATCGATCATCAGGTTAAATATTTTGGAGTACTCGGAAGTAAAGCCAAGATGGCGACGCTGATCAAAGAACTCAGTGACGAAGGCCTCGCCTCCGACAAACTTAGTCGTATTCGTACCCCCATCGGACTGCCGATCAACAGTCGGACCCCCGAAGAGATCGCGGTTTCGATAGCAGCTGAGATAATTTCGGTTAAGAATCTTTGAGTGATAACTGTCGATCAGCGATAGATGGCAATTATCGTCTAATATAAATGTGCGCCTTCGCCGAAATCAGTTAATGAATAATCAGAACGTCCCGAAACCTAATAAACGAAGTAATTTACGCAAGCTATTTGGGCGAGAATATTTTATAGCCAAAAGGCGGCTGAAATGGCTTGCCAATGCATCGAGCTTTGCACGTCCGATCCCAATTACGGGTATCGAGCACTCAATATTTCGGCACAAAACGATGATGCTGCGGCCGCTTCGCGATGTCGAAATGTATCTGCAGCATAACAAGATCACCAATCTCAGGCTGGCGATCGCTCCGATCAACGGAGTCGTGATCAAACCCGGCCAAACCTTCTCGCTGTGGCGACTTGTCGGGCGCCCGACGGCGGCAAAAGGCTACCTCGAAGGCCTCGTTCTTCACAATGGACGCCTCGAGAAGGGCATCGGCGGCGGACTATGCCAACTTGGCAATCTGCTCTACTGGATGGCTCTGCATTCGCCTCTGACCGTCACTGAACGGTACCGGCACGGGTTTGACGTATTTCCGGACATCAACCGCAAGATCCCGTTTGCCTGCGGCGCGACGCTGTCATACAACTACATCGACATTCAGCTTACAAATAATACGACCGAAGATTTTCGCATCGACCTCTGGATCGACGACGAATATCTCAACGGCGAACTTCTGGGCAGTAAACCATCCGAATTTGAATACGAGGTCTTCGAAACGGATCACTTGATCAAAATGCAGCCGTGGGGCGGCTATACTCGCCACAATCGAATTTGGAAACGCAGTACGAGCCTCATCGACGGGATGTTAACGGAAGAACTCGTAACCGAAAATCACGCCATAATGATGTATAACCCGCTACTCAGCGCCTAAACTCAAATATTTATTTCTCGTCAACGGGAACATTTCCCCGTCGCCGGTGTCTAAGTTCGCCAGGAAAGCAAATTGATCGCTTTCTCAAAAAGAACCTTTGGCACCAGTAGGAGGAAAATATGTTTGATAGATTGATCGAATCCGTACCCGTAAGCGCCGATATAAAAAATCGCCGAAGCTACTTTATGACCTCGTCGGTGGTAGTAGGAATGCTGTTTCTCGCCGCCGTTGTTGTGAGCATCTACGCCAAAGACTTTGACCTCGGAAACGGGTCATTGGAAACGTCCACGTTGATCGCACCGGTCGAAATGGCCGCTGAGGCGTCTAAGCCTGAGCCCACTCGTCCCCGTGCCGAACCGACGCAGACATCGACCCAATTGCCGACTCGCAAGGAAAATATGGCGTCGACGTTCGAACCTACGATCGTGCCGACAACTACATCGGTGGCTCGAAATCCGGTAATGTCCCGCCCGCCCGGCGATTTTCAACTGGGAAAACGCGATGCAGATCCGATCGGGTCCGGCCGTGTATCGAGCGGAACGGTGACCGGTATCGGCGGCCCCAATCTGAAGCCCGAAAACGTTGACCCTGAACCCGAGTACGCTCCGCCGCCCGTCAAACGCGATCCGCCGGTCACCAAGCCCGGCCCGCCAAAGTCGATTGGTGTCGTAAATAGCCGCGCGACCTCATTGCCGAAACCACAGTATTCGGCCGCGGCGATCGCTATGAACGCACAAGGAAGGGTGGATATTCAGGTAGTGATCGACGAAACCGGAAAGGTCATCTCAGCTAGTGCCGTCAGCGGACACCCAATGCTCCGGACCGCCGCCGAACAGGCCGCCCGAAACGCACGATTTACGCCGACACTATTATCGAACGTACCCATCAAGGTGACCGGCGTTATCACCTATAACTTCACCCGTCAGTAAGGCATTTGTCTGATATGCGGTTTAGAAAGGCGGGCCCGAACGGCCTGCCTTTTTTCAATGCCGGAGCAGTTTGATAAGTCCGTCGGTATCGAGATCGAATACCGGCGTTGAAAACTGTTGTTTGAGTTCGCTGTAGGCCATTCCGTCTATAAAGATCGGCTCATCCGATTTGATCGTAACGCGTGGTATGATCACAAAATCGCCGACGACCTGATCTTGGACAGCCAAAAGATCCCGCCCGCCCAGCAATCCGGTGACCGAGACATCGCCGCCAAAATAAATGTTGGGTACGGCGACGACCTTTAGCCGGGATCCGGACGAACTATTAAAGCGTTCGATCTGTTCTATGAGCGTCGGGGCAAACATCTCGCCCGTCAGGATCGTTCCGAACAATCGGCCGCTCGGATAATCCAGTGACGTCGCAACGCCCTCTTTCTCGACCGGCACCTTGGCCTCGGGGTGTGTCCGGACATTCTTAAAGAATTGTTTTGCCAGATCGACGGCTTCTGACCGCCGGTCTTTGGACACACCATTCTCAAACACGGTTTCAAATTGGGCGAGAAAAGTGCGGATCATTCCGACTCCGTCTTCGATCTGCGGATAATTGCCGTAATGACTGCGTGCCGGTATCTCCGCCCCCGCTTTGAGGTAGATCTCATCGCCGAGAAATGCAAAGGTATCGCCGAGTGTTGACCGAAACTCTTCTTGCAGGGCTTCGACCTGTACGATCGTCCGGCGGCAAAATTCCGGCGTAACGCGGGTAAGGCGTTCGTCAGTGTTGTAACGCGTTAACGCAACGGGCACGACCGCGGTCGAAACAACCTTTGGATAATGCTCGGCAAGGTCGCGAAGCGTCTTTTCGAGGATCGCTCCGTCGTTGATCTCCGGACATAAGACAACCTGAGCGTGAAGCTCAATATCCGCCGCCAGCAATCGCTCGAGCTTATCGGAGATATCCGCCCGTGATTCGTCAACACCGAGCAGATACGCCCGCGTTTTGAGATCCGTCGCATGGACCGAGACATACTGCGGCGACAAACGCTGCTCGATGATCCGCTTCATCTCGTCCTCCGTGATGGACGAGAGTGTGGTGTAGTTGCCGTAGAGAAACGACAGACGAATATCTTCGTCACGAACGAACAGCGAAGGCCGTGCGTCGTCCGGGTTGCCTTTGCAGAAGCAGAACAGGCATTCATTGGCACATTGACGCGGCACGATCTGCTCGAACATCAACCCAAAATCTTCGGATTCGTCTCGGTCAAATTCGATCTCGATCGTCTCGCCATCAGGCTTTTTCACCTGAAAGGTCAATTCCGTTTCACCCGCCGTCTGAAATCTAAAATCCAGATAGTCACGCACACGTCGGCCGTTGACCTTGACGATCCGGTCATTCGGTTCTAACTCAAGTTCTTCGGCGAGGCTCGCCGGAGTGACTTCGGTGATCATCACGCCCGGACGGCGAAGCTGAGTAATAGCTGGTGTAACGGCAAATTCGTACATATCTAACTTACTTAGTGTATGTTTCCGACAATGGCATTGGCAAATAAAAGCAAAAATAAGAACGCGGACTTAACGGAGCGGGCAAACTTCGCAAGATGAGGGAGATCAATTAGTTTGATCTCCCAGATCTGCAAAGCTCCAAACGATCCGCGTCGTCCGCGTTCAAAACATACCCGAGATTACGCTGCCTGAGCACTCAGGTCGATCAACGAATCGAGCGGCGTGTACTCGCGATCCTGCGAGGTTGCAACCGCTTCGTAGGTCAGCTTTCCGGCGTATGTGTTCACACCTTCAGCAAGCCCGGCATCGTCCTTGATAGCCTGCTCAAACCCCTTATTAGCAAGAGCAAGAGCGTAAGGCAAGGTCGCGTTTGTCAGAGCAAACGTCGAGGTTCTCGGCACGGCACCCGGCATATTGGCTACGCAGTAGTGCAGCACACCTTCCTCGTAATAGGTCGGGTTCGAGTGCGTCGTCGCGTGCGTCGTTTCAAAGCATCCGCCTTGATCGACGGCAACGTCAACGAGGACTGCACCGTGCGGGATCAGCTGCAGCATGTCGCGGGTCACGAGTTTCGGAGCTGCGGCACCGACGACCAAAACCGCACCGATGATGAGATCGGCGTGTGAAATAGCTTCTTCGATCTGATAACGCGACGATGCGAGCGTTTGAACCTTTGACAGAAAGATATCATCGAGCTGTCGCAGACGGTCGAGATCGCGGTCGATGATCGTGACCTTTGCACCCAATCCAACAGCCATTTTCGCCGCCTCGGTACCGACGATCCCGCCGCCGAGAATGACGACGTTTGCCGCCGGCACTCCCGGAACACCGCCGAGCAAAATACCGCGGCCGCCGTTCATTTTTTCAAGATAGGTTGCACCGACCTGCACCGACATACGTCCGGCAACCTCTGACATCGGTATCAGCAGCGGCAAACGGCGACCGCTCGTGATGGTCTCATACGCGACGCCCGTAACCTTTCGCTCAAGCATTTGCTTGGTCAGTTCAAACTCAGGTGCAAGATGCAGATACGTGAAAAGCAGTTGATTCTCTCGCATCCGCGGATATTCCGGTGCGACCGGTTCTTTGACCTTGACGATCATATCGCCGGCAGCCCAGACCTCGTCTGCCGTATCCAGCATCTGCCCGCCGGCCTTTGCATACTGCTCGTCCTTAAAACCCGAGCCTTCGCCCGCAGTTTTTTGCACAAAAACAGTATGGCCAGCGTGCGTCAATGCCTGAACTCCCGCGGGCGTCAAGCCGACGCGGTATTCGTTATCCTTGATTTCTTTTGGTAATCCGATATTCATATATAAAGTCTCCAAACAGGGCGATTTTTGTATCGTCAACAATGTATTTCGTGAATCATTAAAATATCATTACGTTCGGTCAAAAACAATTAATGACGCTATAAGTTTTACGATTTGAATTCTCACTAAAACGACCAAATCATAGGTATCAAGACCGTTGCCATTATCCAGAACATAATGTTCAGCGGAGTGCCGACCTTAACAAAATCAAGGAATTTATATTGGCCCGGCCCGTAGATCATTGTGTTGGTCTGATAGCCAACCGGTGTCATAAAGCTTGCCGAGGCCGCAAAGGTTATGGCCATCAAAAATGGCGTTGGCTCGACTCCCATTGTGTTTGCAGTAGCGATAGCTATCGGAGCCAGAAGCGCCGCCGTCGCGTTATTCGACATCGTTTCAGTGAGAAGCGACGTTAGAAGGTAAAACGCAGAAACCAGAGCGATCGGTCCGTAGACACCGATATATCGCAGCATATTCGACGAAAGCAGCCCTGCCGCTCCCGATTTGTCCAGCGCAACGCCGAGTGAAAGAACTCCGGCAAGCAGAAAGATTATCTTCCATTCGATCGCGATGTAAGCTTCCTCAAGGGAAATACAACGTGTAAAAACCATCGCGATCGCTCCGACCAGAGCGGTCACGACGATCGGAGCCAAGTTAAAGGTCGCTGCGAGAACAACGCCGGCAACGATAAGGATCGCAAAGATAGCTTTGTCACGGCGAAATGCTGTCGTCTCCATTTCGGAGGTGATGATAAACTCACCACTCTTCCTGATGGCCGCAATCCGGCTCTGCTCGATCTCCATCAGTAGCACGTCGCCGCCGCGGAGCACAGTGTTGGAGAGCTTTTCGTGCACGACGCGTCCACCATGGCGGATCGCCAAAACATTTGCTCCGTAACGATCCCGAAACTGACTGCCTTGTAGGGTGTCGGCAATCAAGTTCGAGTTTGGTTCGATAACTGCTTCGATCAAGCGGTAATTGTCGAGAGCGACGTTATCATCACGCCATTTGGTCTGCGGCTGAAAAAGTACACCTTCGCGTTCTTGTAGATTGCGAATGTTTTCAAGATCACAGCGGATCAAAAGGATATCGCCGGCCTGTAGTATCACGTCAGGCGTCGGAAGTTGAATGATCAGCTCATCTCGTTGGATCTTTACAATGCCGAGATCGAGGTCGTGAACGATGGGTGCATCCCTGATCATCTTCCCTACCGATGACGCATGCGGCAGAAGCACGACTTCGGTCAAATATTCACTCATTGTGAAATTGTCGACCAAATTCTCACCACCGCGTCGCTCCGGGATCAAACGGATTCCGACGATCAGCAGATAAACAACCCCGACAGCGAACATCGCGAGCCCCAGAGGCAGAAACTCAAACATCGTAAATGCTCTGAGTCCATTTTTTTCCGCGATGGAACTGACAAGTATATTTGTCGATGTGCCAATGAGAGTACAAACGCCGCCAAACATCGAGGCGAACGAAACCGGCATTAGGATCTTTGACGCACTAATGCCGGTTTCCTTTGCAACGCCCAATAAAATTGGCAGGAAGATGGCGATCACCGGCGTGTTATTGATAAAGGCTGACAGAAGGCCGACGATCAGCATTACAGCGATAATGCCGACCCAGAAACCACGTTTGAAAACGCTATTTGTAAATTCGCCAAGGTAATTGACGGCGCCCGTTTTGAACAACCCGGCGCCCAAGACAAACATTGACCCGACCGTGATCGTCGCCGAGTTGCTAAAGCCGGCGAGCCCTTGCGACGGCGTGATTATTCCCGAGATAAGCAACAACGCCATAACGAGCAGAGCCACAAGGTCTACCCGAAACTTCTCGGTAACGAAAAGGAACGCCGCCAAGATCAGAACGGCCAAAACAATAATGATCTGTAGGGACATTAATTCTGCCAATCACCGCTAAATGGAATGACCTTAGCAGGTCGACCGCGTCGACGAAATGTCTTGCGAATTACGGCTGCACATTCCTCACGACGAAGTTGAAATTTAACTCGCCAATCATTTCAATAAGGCATCAAACGAAACTCGTCCAGAATCTCGGTCCGATACAAATGAAGGAATAGTAACCAAAAAGCGATATTCTCTTTCGAGTGAAGAGACAGCGTCTCGCCTCCCCACTTTCCGAGATATCACTTGACGGCAAAAAAGGCCGCCAGACAATCCATTTCGTCTTCAGGGAAGACTCTAGTCGTCTTGATCTGCTCGCAAAGATCGGGAAAATTCCAAGTCGACCTCGGATCGCGACGTTTCATTTCTTAGTGCTTGTAACCATCAAAACGGAGGGCAGAGGTATCGAGAATTTCTCCCTCTTCCATCCGTGCCATATTTATATTTCCACCTCATCGATCTGAGCCTTCTGCAACTTGCCCGAATGATCGATATACAGTGCTTTCCACTCCGTGAAGATGTCAAGAACCTGTGTTCCGGCTTCGCGGTGGCCGTTGCCCGTACCCTTGGTTCCGCCAAACGGCAGATGGACCTCAGCACCGATGGTGGCTGAGTTAACGTAGCAAATGCCGGTATATAGTTCCTGCATCGCGTAAAAGGCCTGATTGATATCCTGTGTATAGATCGCCGACGAAAGGCCGTATGCGACGCCGTTGACGATCTCGATCGCCTCATCAAGCGTCGAGAATGGGATCACGCTCGTGACCGGGCCGAAGATCTCTTCCTGGCCGATCCGCATGCCCGGCTTCACGTCTGTAAAGACTGTCGGTTCAATAAAATAGCCATTCTTGAAGTCGCCTTTGGTCATAATGTTGCCGCCGCAGGCGAGCGTGGCTTTGTCGTGGATCTTGCCGATCTCGATGTAGCCGCGAATCTTTTCCATCGCCCGCTCGTTGATCACGGGTCCGACCTCTGTCCGCGGATCAAGGCCGCTGCCGACGCGGAGCTTTTTGACTCGTTCGACGAGCTTTTCGCAGAATTTCTTATAGACTTTTTTGTGTACGACCAGTCGCGACGAAGCTGTGCAGCGTTGTCCGCTGGTGCCGAACGCTCCCCATAGCGAACCGTCGACCGCATTATCAATGTCGGCGTCATCCATCACGATGATCGCGTTTTTGCCGCCCATTTCGAGACTGACGATCTTGTTATCTCGGGCACACGCCTCGGCGATCGTGCGTCCGGTCGATGTCGAACCGGTAAACGAGATCAGCCGAACGTCTTGATGGTCGACAAGTGCGGCTCCCGCGTCGCCGAATCCATTTACAACATTGACGACTCCTGCCGGAATGCCGGCCTCCTCGCACGACTTAACAAGATTGATCGTCGAAAGCGGCACATCTTCGCCGGATTTGATAACGACCGTATTACCGCAAACCAGAGCCGGTATTAGCTTCCAAGACGGGATTGCCATCGGGAAATTGAACGGCGTGATCAGCCCGCACAGGCCAACCGGTTGGCGGACGCACATTGCGAACTTATTGGGCATTTCGGCCGGTGTGGTAAATCCGTGTAGGCGGCGGCCTTCGCCCGCTGTATAGTACGTACAGTCTATTGCTTCCTGCACATCGCCGCCGGCTTCCTTGAGCACCTTGCCCATCTCGCGGGTCATCTGCTGCGTAAATGTGTCCTTATTCTTGCGCAGAATTTCGCCGAGTGTGAATAGTATCTCGGCTCGTTTCGGGGCCGGCGTGCGGCGCCACCTCGTCGCGGCACCCTTGGCAGCAGCGACGGCGGCATTGACATCATCTTGATTTGAGGCCGGAAATCGCCCGACAATATCGGATGTGTCGGCGGGATTAACGTTGTCAAACCACTCGCCGGACGACGACTTGACCCACTCGCCGCCGATGTAATTGTAATATTTCTTTACTGTCTTCTTAGTCGTTTCTTGTTTTGCTTTTGCCATAAAATTAAGGATATTTATCCTATCTAACTGTAAATTGAACCAACTTAAATTGAGCCGTCTTTGACCGCGGATCGTACGAGATCACCTGTAAAACTACGGGATCGCCGGCCTTTAATTTTGCCACTATTTCACCAAAACTCTTTGTATCAGTCACACTCACACGGTTGATCCGCTGGATCAGATCGCCCTCACTCAGCACCGGTTCGCCGATGTTGGTGCGAATATCCGCAATGTAGCTCGCCGGATTGACTTCCCTTACAAGTAAACCTTTTTGGCCCTCAAGTTTATAGGTCGCGGCGAGCGTCGGGGTAAGGTCCGCGAGTGTTAGGCCAAACGGCTTTTCGGGCGGCTTGACCCCGTCGACCGGCAACTTGCGGCCGCTATCGTCATCCGCAGACGCCCGTGTAACGGTCGGACGTTCAGCGAGTTTGATCGTTATAGACTTTTTCTCGACGCCGCTCGCCGACTCACGCATAAAGACCATTTCGACCGAGGTGTCCGGCGACGTCGAAGCCACTTTGGCGATCAGGTCCTGAGCACTTATGACCTTTTGCTTATTAAATTCGACCACCACATCGCCGACCTGCAAACCTGCTAGAGCCGCCGAACTCTGTTTGTCGCGGAGTTCCGTGATTATTGCCCCGCGCTCATCTCCGAGTCCGTAAACCTTTGCGTATTCGGCTTTTACGGTATCAAGCAGCACTCCGAGATAACCACGCTTGACCTTGCCGAATTTCAATATCTGACCAAATACACGCTCCGTTTCATCCGCCGGCAGGGCAAATCCTACGCCGTTGGAATCGCCGCTCGTCGTCGCGATCTGCGAATTAACGCCGATCACTTCGCCGTCGAGGTTGACGAGTGGTCCGCCGGAGTTGCCGCGATTGATGGCAGCATCGGTCTGGATAAACTTCTGAAATGCCGACGTACCGGGCGTTTCACGCTTTTTCTGCGAGATAATACCCGCAGTAACGCTTTTCTCAAGCCCAAACGGTGAACCGATCGCCAGCACCCAGTCGCCAACCTCGGACTTGTCCGCATCCCCGAAGGCGAGTGCCGGAAGTTCGCGTCCCGCGTCGATCTTCAGCACCGCGATGTCCGTCTCCTCATCCGCACCGATGACCTTGGCGATAAACTCCTCACCGGAGTCGAGTTTGACAGTAATACGCGATGCGTTATCGATCACGTGGGCGTTGGTTATGACGTACCCGGCCTTATCGACTATAAAACCGCTCCCGACCGAAAACGCAGGCCGCCGTGTCTGTTGCCGACGAAAAAAGTCGAGAATATCCTCGGAATCTCCGGGCGTCGAGTTGCCCGTGGCGACGGTCACCGGAACCTTGCCCTTTGTTTCGATACTCACGACCGCCGGCCCGACCTTTTTGGCGATCGACGAAAACGAGATCGAAAGCGATTCCCGACTCGGCATCGCCTGTGCACTCACTTTCGTCGCCGCAGATGCGACGAGCAACACGGCGATGAAAACTGCCGCACCGATTGTAAAGAAACTCCTGACTCTGTACATTGCAATTTCTCCGGAAAAACAAGAACTACGCAATATTACGCTTTGAAAGATTATATCAAATGGCCCCGCCAATTTCCCGACCGGCCTAACTAAGGTGCAAGTAAGATCTTTAAGGCACCTTTTTTTGATGCCTCGCCCATTGCACTCACGCCATCACTTAAAGGCATCTTGCCGCCGATCAATCGAGTTACATCGATCCGGCCAGACTCGAGCAGATCGACAGCGGGGGCAAATCGTCCGCACCTCGAACCGACGACCGAAATTTCATTTACCACCACGCGTGACGCATTCCACGTCGGCGTTCCGTGAAATGTCGATTTAAGTACGATGGTCCCGCGGGGCCGAACGAGGTCGAGGGCCGTGGCAAATCCACTCTCAGACCCGCTCGCCTCGACCACGACGTCAAATGAGCCATTCAAGGATCCCGTAATTTCATCGACAAGCATTGTTTCGATATCGGCCGCGGACGCGATATCGAGTTTTGATCGATGCTTGCCGATACTGATGACATTATCGCTCACAAGCCGCAGGCTCATTGCACACAGCAGGCCGAGTTTCCCGTCGCCGATCACGGCAAGACGCGTGTCCCTTTTGATGTCGGCCATTTCGCGGATCCCCCACGCTGCGGCGAGCGGTTCGGCAAATACTGCCTGCTCATTCGAGACGTTATCCGGCACGACCACAAGATTTTCTGCCGGCAGACGCAGAAATTCGGCGTGTGCGCCGTCGCGGCCGACGATGCCGAGCACTGTACGCGACGGGCAATGTCGCGGATCGCCGCCTACGCAATTCGCACAGACGCCGCATCCGGCATTGATCTCGCCAACGACCCGTTTACCGATCAGATCTGTCCGATCGGCCAATTCCTCGACGATGCCGACAAATTCGTGCCCGATCGTCCCGCTAAAACCCGCGTATCCACGAACGATCTCGATATCCGTGTTACATATTCCGGACATTACAACGCGGATCAATGCCTCGCTGCCCGCGAACGGAGGATCGATCTCATCCACCGAGAGTCGGCCGCCGGTAAACCTTAGTGCTTTCATATTCTGTTTTACTGCAGATCTGCTCCATCAATGCTGTTAGAATGATATGTGACGCACCCAAATTAGCAAAAGTTTGCTCGCTGATCTTCACAAAATTTACTTTTTGCCGCGCGAACCATATACTTTCAAGGGTAATAAATAGGTTGGGCCCGATTGAGGCCGAATATATCGAAATTATGCAACGAATTATTTTGTTAGTCGCCGCGTTAGCGGTCTTGGCGGTAACTTTTAGCTGCGGTGGCAGCGGCAGCGGCAGTCTGACGGGCGGCGGCGAATCGCCAACGGAAGCTTATAAGCGGCTCTTTAAGGCGGTCAAATCGAAGGACGTCGAGGCGATCAAGGCCGAGTTATCGGTGAAATCGATCGAATTTGCCAAAATGGCAGCCGGTCGAAACAACACGCCTATCGAAAAAGTATTCGAAAACGGCTTTACCGCTACGACTATGAACGCAACTTTGCCTGAGATCCGGGATCAGCGAATCGCCGAAAATATGGGTGCGGTCGAGGTTTACAATGCCAAGGACAGCCGTTGGGAAGACCTGCCGTTCGTACTCGAAGACGGTAAATGGAAACTCGCCGTTGGCGACCTATTTGCAGGCTCTTTCAAATCGCCGGGTAAGGGGCGTGACGCGATCGAGAAAGAAGCGGCCAACGTCGCCAATCCCAACGTGGTTCAGGCTCCGGCTCCAAATACGTCAGCTAACGCCAATATCGTGCCGATCGTGCCAAAACCTGCGGCCAATTCAGTTTCTAACAGCGTCAATCCGGTTCCGAAACCGGCAAATGCGTCAAAATGATGACCGCGGCGGAGTTCCGCTCGATAGTAGAACAATACGTAAGGCACGGCTGGGTTCTCCGCCGTGTTTTACTTTCTGAATCCACACGACAAAAGCTCGCCGATCAGGTTGCCGGGGTCCTTGGCGAGGCTCCCGTCGTTGAACGTGAGTTTGATGCGGCCTGGTTTTCGAGACCGCCGGCCGACGGCACTATCGCTTGGGAGATCCGAAACCTCGGGGACACCCCGTATGCGTTGGTCGAGCACCTTGACGAAGGTGACCCGCAGTTTGAAAATGCCCTTAGACTTGTCGAGGAACGTCTTGTTGCGGCGGTCGCGTCGCGAAGATCAGCTTGACAACGCTTGGGTGCGACTGCAAACTTAAGACATTGAAATGATGATCAAAGACCTCAGCGGCAGGGTTGCAAGTGTATGGGAAGGCCTCCGCCCCGTCACCCGAAAAATGCTTGTAGGAGCATTACAATCCGGCGTTACGACCGCTGCTCCCCCCAACTCACGACACTATTACGACGCTCACGCAGATTGGGAACTTAGCCGTTTGCTCTCTGCCCTTGACGAGGAATCTTCGGCCGGCGAGGTTCGCAAGGACGCGGCCAAATTGACCGAGATCGAACACCTTGCCGACACTTGCGCTCGAGTGCTAGAGGATCAGACGGCGTCGGCCGAGGTCTTTATCCAGTTGGCTGAACGTGCGTTAAAGGAAAACGATTACGATCATCTCGACAAACTCGCCGATCGTTTGGCGGACAGATTTGCGGTGAGCGAGATGGCCGAGATAATTCGGCAAACGAGTGTCCCGCAAATACGTGCCATCACCTATGAGACATTGGCGATGATGCAGGTTCGAGCGATATTGCCATTGCTCGATGATCCGCTATATGCCGGCATCGCCGCGAATGCCCTCGAATTGAAGGCTTTTGAATTTGAATCGGAAGAGGCCCGCGATGTACTAGACCAGTTTGATGCCGAAAATACCTCAGATAACGGTTAGAGCCTGATCTTAAGCAAGTGATTTTCAGTTTGCGATATTAAAAAAAGCACGGACAAGGCAGGTCGCCGGGTCCGTGCTTTTGTAATTCGCAGTTGAGAGCGGATCAGGCCGATTCGCCACGATCCTGCTTTAACCGTGTCGGATACATCGGGAACTTGGCGGTCAGTTCCAGGACTTCGCGACGAACACGGTTCTTCACCTCGGCTGATTCCGGTTCGTGGATGACAGAGGCGATCATAGTTCCGATCGCTCGCATTTCATCCTCTTTCATACCGCGCGTTGTCAGCGCGGGAGTTCCGAGCCTGACGCCCGAGGCGATAAATGGCTTGTTAGTATCGAATGGTATCGTATTTTTGTTGACCGTGATGTGAGCTTCACCTAGCGCCTGCTCGGCAACCTTGCCGGTCACACCCTTGCCGTCCATAAATACGTCGACCATCAAGAGGTGGTTGTCGGTGCCGCCCGAGACGAGACGCAGGCCCGAATCGGCCAGCGTCTCGGCGAGGGCGTGAGCGTTATCGATCACCTGCTGCTGATAGGCCTTAAAATCTCCGCGAAGAGCCTCGCCGAACGCCACAGCCTTGGCCGCGATAATGTGCATCAGCGGACCGCCCTGCACGCCCGGAAAGACACTGCGGTTAATATCGGCCGCAAATTCTTCGCGGCAAAGTATTAATCCACCGCGCGGTCCGCGCAGAGTCTTGTGTGTTGTCGTGGTGACAAATTCGCAATGCGGTACCGGCGAAGGGTGCAATCCAACCGCCACGAGACCCGCGATATGAGCGATGTCCGCCATCACCTTGGCTCCCACGCTCCGGGCGATCTCGCCGATGCGTGCAAAATCGATGGTCCTTGCATACGCGGACGCTCCGCAGATGATCAGTTTTGGACGATGCTCTTCGGCCTTTTGCAGGATCTCGTCGTAATCGATCTGTTCGGTATCACGACGGACGCCATAGTCCGCAACTTTGTAGTTGATGCCGGAAAAATTAAGCGGATGACCGTGCGTCAGGTGACCTCCGTGCGAGAGGTTCATACCCAATATCGTGTCGCCGTGATCGAGAGCGGTCATCAGAACCGCCATATTCGCCTGCGCACCCGAGTGCGGTTGGACGTTGGCGTGCTCTGCTCCGAACATCTCTTTCGCCCGATCGATCGCCAGAGTCTCAACAACGTCGACAAACTCGCATCCGCCGTAATATCGCTTGGCCGGATATCCTTCGGCATATTTGTTTGTCAAAACGCTGCCCATAGTCTCGAGCACTGCTTCGGAGACAAAATTCTCCGATGCGATCAACTCAAGCCCATCAACCTGTCTCCGAACCTCGTTATCAAGAGCGTTGCTAACGATCGGGTCGACTTCGTTTATATTTGCTGTAAAAAAAGCATTTGTCATATTATTCATTATCCTCAACGATCGAAATTAGTCCGTCGTCGTAAAAATATCCTAAATCAGTTCCTCCGGAACTGCCCCGTGAATACGCTTGAAAATATACAATTCGCGTTCTTTAGATGTTAGGTGCTCCGGAATAGCTATTTTTGCGAATTCCTTCGCATCATCGTACATTTCCGCGCACATCAGGAAGCGGTCTTCGAGCGTTTTTGACATCAAAATCTCGCGAACTAATGCCCGGTTTTGTCTCGAAGTATTGTCCATTGCTCAACTTCCGTCCAAATATCGAGTAGGTCCAACGCGGCGACCCATTTTACTACGTATTCTGAATCATATTCGGACTCGGTGAGATTAGCAATATCACGGATCTGCATCTCAGAATGTGTTTCACTAGCCCACATAAGCTTTGCCACGATCAGATCTTCTTTTGTCGTCGTCCAGAATTCGATTCCCAAAACCGAAACCTTAAATCTTCGGCTGAAACTCTCACGAGCAACCGGCGAATCTTTTTGAATTATGCAAATGATCTTCCCGCCGTGTGTTTGATCGATAATGTTGAACATCCTCCGCATTCGGCCTGCACGACGCACGGTATCCGGACTGATGTAATACTCGTGGTCAAATGTCTCGACAAAGCGCGTCAGATTTTCTTCATTCAACTGAATGACGATATCGATATCGCGCGTCATACGGATCTCGCCGTAAGCGGTCATCGGTTACGAACCCGTAACCATATATTCAAGACCGAGTTTATCGATCTTTGCAATAAAATCACGCAATGTCTCGATCATTGAAACGCCTTTTTTCATTCTATCTGATCATTTCCCGAAACTGCTCTTCATCGAGCATCGCGACACCGAGGCTCTCCGCCTTGATCAACTTCGACCCGGCGTCCGTGCCAGCGACGACGTAGTCGGTCTTTTTGCTGACGGATGACGACACGCGCCCGCCGCGATCTTCGATGAACTTGGCGGCTTCGTCGCGGGTATAATTTTCGAGCTTTCCGGTGAGCACGAAGGTCTTGCCAATGAATCGCTCATCGAGCATTTCGACGCTCGCCGCGTCGGTCTCGGTCTTAACGCCGGCTGCCTTGAGGCGTTCGACGAGATCGATATTTGCCATATCGCGAAACCAATCGTGCACGCTCTCGGCGACCGTCTGCCCGATCTCGAAGATGGCCTTGAGTTCGTCGACCGACGCCGCCGCGATCCGATCGATGCTTCGAAAATGGCCCGCGAGTATCTTCGCTGTCCGTTCGCCGACGTGGCGAATATCAATGCCAAACAATAATCGTTGCAACCCTCGGCCCTTGCTGGCTTCGATCTCGTCGATCAGGTTTGAGCCGGATTTTTCCGCCATCCTTTCAAGGCCGATAACTTGATCGAGCGTCAGCGAATATAGCCCGGCGACATCACGGATCATACCGTTATCGACAAGCGTCTCGACCAGCACCTCGCCGAGGCCCTCGATATCCATTGCCTTGCGGGCCGCGAAATAGAGAATGCGTGCCTTGATCTTGGCCGGACAATCCGAATTCGAGCACCGCCGAACTGCCTCGCCCTCGGGCCGAACTGCTTCGAAACCGCATACGGGGCACTCGCGGGGAAACTCAAACTCCGTCTCGGTGCCGTTACGTTTTGACACAACTGCCGAGAGAACCTGCGGGATGATCTCACCGCTTTTCTCGATGGTCACATAGTCGCCGATCCTGAGGTCAAGCCGCTTGATCTCGTCCTCGTTATGTAAGCTGGCTCGCGACACGGTCGTGCCGGCAAGTAAGGTCGGTTCGAGATGTGCGACCGGCGTTAGAGCACCGGTTCTCCCGACCTGAATAACGATCCCGAGAAGTCGTGTCGTCGCCTGGCGAGCCGGGTATTTGTAGGCGATAGCCCACCGTGGGGCCTTGGTCGTCGTGCCGAATTCGTCCTGCAACGCTGTCGAATTTACCTTGACCACAACTCCATCGATCTCGTAATCGAAACTGTCGCGTTTTGCCTCAATATCAGCGACAAATGCGGCAAGTTCTTCAAAATCACGGCAAAGTCGGCGGTTCGGATTGACGTTAAAGCCATTTCGTTCGCACCACTCGAAATTTTCCCAGTGCGTCGCGAACATCTTCTGATTTCCGGTGTACGCGTCGTAGGGGAACATATCCAGTCGCCGCGAAGCGACGACCGCAGAATCGAGCATCCGAAGCGTCCCCGAGGCACAGTTTCGCGGGTTGGCAAACGTTTTCTCGCCCTGCATCTCAAGTTCACTATTGATCCTGGCAAATTGTGACCGAGAGAGAAATACCTCGCCCCGCACTTCGGCCCGCTCTGGTGCATCCTTGCGCAATCGTAGCGGTATAGTCCGGATCGTCTTGACGTTTTGGGTCACCTCGTCGCCTGTTTGTCCGTCGCCGCGAGTCGCCCCCGTCATTAGGATACCGTTATCGTAATGGAGCGAAACGCTCAATCCGTCGATCTTCAGTTCGGCGACATATTCGAGCGTTCGTCCCTCCGCGAGCTTCTCACAGCGTTCTGTAAACGCCTTTAACTCATTGAGGTCATACGAGTTATCGAGCGACATCAGCGGCACCGTGTGTGTAAATGGGCGCAAACTGTCCGCCTTGCCGCCGACCCTCTGGGTTGGGCTGTCGGGCGTGATCAGATCCGGATGCTCAGTCTCGATCGCCTTTAACCGTTCGAGTAGTTGGTCGAAATCGATATCAGAAATCTCGGGTTCGGCTCTTTGGTAATACAGTTCGTTGTGCCGTTCTATCTCGGCACGCAGGTGGTCGATCTCGTCTTGGGCATTTTCTGAGAGGTTCATTAAAGAGATATTATTTCATAAACTCGGCGATCAGGCGATGAAAATGATGTGTTCCCTGCTCCCGAGTGTTCGAATATCGTCCACGGCTGTAAAACTGCGACCTAATGCCCTTTTGTACGCTTTCGACGACGGCCTCGTCCTCCATTTCCACCGTGTGGAGATCGGCACCGGCACCGGTTTTGCGCAGCGATTCGTCACTCACGTATGTCAGAAACTCCACCTTTGTCCTCGATCGCGTGATCGGGCGGACGATATTGACCGAGATTCCCCAGGGATAGAAGTTGAACATTAGATTGGGAAAGACAAATAAGTATCTCGCCGCGACATTGCCGGCATCGTCGTAGCCGGTCTGGATGCTGGAGTAACGAAACGTTTCAGTCGTATATGTGCCGTAATCGACTACTTCATTGAGGCCGTGGTGTACGTAAGGAATGTGAAATCCCTCGAGATAATTTTCGCAATACAATGCCCAGTGCGCCTCAAACTCATATTCCCGGGTTTCGGCGAGCCTCAACCCGTGAGGGTCAATTGCCGCAAGCCTCACCGCCGCATCATTGATAAAATCTCCGAATGGGGCGATCGGATCGATCGAGGCGAAGATGAATCCTGCACGAGCAGCAAACGGCAGTTTACGCAGATCATCCTCCGGCGACGGAAAGCCTTCGACATCCTCGAACTCGGGCATTGAGATACACCTGCCATTAAGCAAGAATCGGCGGCCGTGATAGGAACAGCGGATCAAATTAGCGTTGCAGGGTTCCTCGACCAGAATTTTACCGCGATGGGTGCAGACGTTGGATAGGCACGAAAGCCATTCGGATGATTTTACGATCAGTACAGGTTCGTCAAGAAATCCGGGGAGAATAGTCGCGGGCTTGAGCACCTCGACATCGTCGGCCTTTCCGAGAAAATGCCACGTTCGCGAAAAGACCTTTTCTTTTGAAAGCTCAAAATAACGCTCATCGGTGTAGAAGTCAGCCGACAGCGTTCTCGCCTTTCGAATGTCAGGATCAATTTCAAACGTCGACATCGCTATCCTCTGTAGAGCAGATAAGCGGGTTGATGCGGGTCGCGGCGAAATGCCCTCCCCACCAGTCCGTCCGCAAATGCCGCCTCGAATTCTCGCCTGACTCGCAACTGCAGTTCTAAGGCGGCCGCCGGGTCGCCCTCAACAAGTGTGGGCCAATCGTCAATGATCCTTACCTCAGCCTCCGGTTCGCCGGGCGTAACATATTTTTCGCCGTTGCCAAGTGCCCGTACCTTTTCACTTTCGAGATCCCATTCGGCAAAGAGCCGATCACTTTGCAGGCCGATCTGTTTCCCGCTTTCAGGAGCGACCGCGTAATCGGTCCCGTAGAAATTACGCTGATACTCGCTGACGATCGCCCCGAGTTTTTCGAGATTGAAATAACCGTTGCGAGCCTTTACCGGCTCAAAAGTCCATTTAATATACTTGACGCCCACCGACAACGCCCGTTCGCGCTGGGCCCACTTAAGCCGAGCACCGACTCCCAGACTCTGGTATTCAGACCTAACGCCGGTCATATGCGAATAAAACGCCTTTTCACCACGCAGAAAAGCCGGAACGCTGAGAACGTAGCCCGCGAGACGATCGCCGTCAAATGCCCCGAGCGTGAAACCGCCCGCATTCTTTGTCACCACAAAATGACGAACGGGAGATAACTCAACCTCGGGCAAGGCAAACACTTCTCTCTGCAGGTCGACACACTCGCCTAATTGCTCAAGCGTTGTGCATTCGCGAATATCAAGTTTAACGGTCATTTAGGGGTGAAAATCCGTGTCCAATATTGTTAAATCAAACTGTCGCAATTTGTCGTTCAGGTGTCAACCGTGAGAAATTCGGGACAAAACTTTTTGCTTAACTTTTGGCTCGCTGATTTGCTATAATGACGGTTGTTCCTCACGGAACTCTGACCCTCGCAGTATTCTCGATCAACCCGATGACCGCCCCTATTCAAGAAGATATTCACGGTAGTTTTCTGACTAATCCGTTTGCCGAACTCGTCGCTGAGATCCACCAGGCCGAGCTTACCGGCAGTTTGCGGGTTTCCGGTGCGGACAAGAAATTTATCGTCTATTTTGTGCGTGGCGTCGTTCGGTTTGCGGTATCGAATGCGAGGTCTTCGCGCCTTTTTGACATTCTGCTTACCCAAAAGCGTCTGACGGTGGACGATCTGCGAAAGATCCAAAACTTCGCTATCGACCACGAACTTATCGGTTTTCTTGAATCGACCGGATTTCTGGATTCGAATTCCCGAAGTGACCTATATGTCGAACAAATAAACGGCATACTCATCGACCTTTTGTCGATGCCAAACGGCGAATGGTCATTCACGCACCTTGCACGTTTGCGTGAGGGACTCACCTTTGATGTCAACGCCGGCAAGATACTGGCCGATTACGCTCGCTGTCTGCCCACTGAAATGATCTTGACAAGATTCCGGAGTCTTGAGGAAACATTTACGTTGGTCCAAAAGCACGTGAACAAATTGGAACCAACGTCCGATGAGGTCAACATTGCTTCACACCTGAATGATGTGCCGACTGCTTTGTCGGCCGTGATCCAGCGTTCGGGGATGACCGAGGGAGATGCGATCAAGGCTCTCTATTCGCTTTGGCTTTCGGGCAAGGCAAAACGTTCAAATTGGCATCCGGCGTTTTCGCATACTAAGGTCACTTCGATGCTCGGAGCGGTTTTGGAATTAAAGCAAGAGGCCAAGGCATATCGATCGCCGGGACAGGCTGATAAGCCCGTCGAAGCGACGGACGCGGCCGCACCGATCGCTGAGACTACGCCCGCCACCCCACTTACGCTTGACGAGTTTCTCGCACGCGTTGCGAAGGCCGAGACGCATTACGACATTCTCGGCGTCGACCCGAAAGCTGAGACCGCAACTTTGAAACAGGCGTATTTTACACTGGCAAAAAACTTTCACCCGGATCACTATCACAAGACCGGCGGCGACATGCTAAAGCGGGTACAGGACGCTTTTACACGATTGACCCAGGCTCACGAGGCTCTGAAGAGTCCCGAGGCTCGCGAAGTGTACGATTTTAAGGTACGAAAGGAACTTACCGACCGCAAGAATGTCGAAGAATCAGGCGTCACTCAACAAAGCAGCCAACAATTTCAGCAAGCTGCCGAGTGTTTCGAACGCGGCTACAGTCTGCTTTTGGATCAGGAACCCGAGGCCAGTCTTCAATTTTTCGCTCGTGCTGTGCACTTCGACCCGGGCAACGCCAGGTACCACGCTTATTATGGAAAGGCACTATCGACAGATACCCAAAAGCGGCACAAGGCAGAAGGTGAAATGCAGGCTGCGGTAAAGATCGACCCGAACAATCCCAAGTACCGGCTTATGCTCGCAGAGTTTTTTATTGCAATGAAGTTATTGAAACGAGCCGAGGGTGAACTAACCCGGTTATTGGCTCTCTCGCCAACCAACCGTGAGGCTCGCGAGCTCTTGGCGAGTCTTCAAATATAGATAATGTTTGCCGACGGCAAATTCGCACTTGAATATTCGAATCGAAAGCACGAAACTAATTGAATGCAGAGTGCTCCGGCGGAAAACCCGAAGATCGAAGAGAAATTACTAAAAGTTTCGTCCGAAATGGATACCTTTGAGGGCTACGCCGAGACGCACGCCCAGCGTATGGCGTCGCTTGCCGACTCGATCGCTGTCACGCTAAATGTCGAACCTCACGACCGGACGCTTTTGCGGCAGGCGGTGCTGATACACGACATCGGCGAGGTCCAGATGGGCAGAGAATATATCTCCGCATCGAGGCCTCTGACCGACGATGAGCGGGTCGACCTCCAACGGCATCCGGTCATCGGCGAGCAAGCAGCATCCAAATTGGAGCTATCAAGGGCGGCTCAGTTGGTCGTCAGGTGGCACCACGAATGGTGGTGCGGGGCGGGCTACCCGGACGCTCTGACCGGCGAAGAAATTCCGCTCGCGGCCCGCATACTGAGAGTTGCGGACACCTACGCAGCACTGGTCACTTCGCGGCCGTTCAGGCCGGCGATGTCGCAGGAAGAAGCACGACAATATATGGTCGAATGGGCCGGGATCGAATTTGATCCGGCGGTCATCAAAGCGTTTCTCACCCCAAGATCGTAATTGCAGCAGATACCTATTATGCAGGCTCAACACAAAGTCTCGCCCAGATCGTGGCTCGCGTTTGAATTGAACGTACTTCGCCGCGCCAAATTCACTTCGGCGGTACTGCCGTTCACATCGAATCCGGCGTTGGGTGCGTATCTAAAGCGTTGGAACGTCCGGGTTGCTGCCAACGATCCGACAATATCCTCCTCAACTAAGGCCGAAGCAAGCATTGCCAACAACGAAGTCCAACTGACTCCGGATGATGTCGACGCCGTGTTAGAGGACGCGTACGTTCCGGGCTACAAATTAAAAAATCCGAGCCTGTCGGCTTGGTTTTCTGAAACCGACGCGTGGTGGTTTGACAATGTTCATGGCCGCATCGCGTCGCTATCGTCGCCTACAGCACGGGCGATCGCCGGCAGCATTGCGATCGCGGCGGGGCAATACGTGATGTCATTTACCGAAAATGATCGCGAATTTCGCCAACCGCTCTCGCAGGCGTTCCGCCGATTATGGTCGATCCAGCCCAAGCCGTTCGACAACCATTCGCGGAACACCGCTTCGAATAAGTCGCCGGATGATTTTGTTGCTGAGTGCTTC
Organism: Chloracidobacterium sp.; assembly: GCA_016720705.1. Taxonomy (NCBI): domain Bacteria; kingdom Pseudomonadati; phylum Acidobacteriota; class Blastocatellia; order Chloracidobacteriales; family Chloracidobacteriaceae; genus Chloracidobacterium; species Chloracidobacterium sp. The sequence continues at coordinate 883,459 of JADKKB010000007.1, forward strand.
GCCGACCTGCTTTTTCTGCGGCTGCCATCCGCCCACGGTCAGACGACCAGGGCATTTATGGGACGAAATGCGTGGGCCGAAGAGTGGCTCCGCGGAGGAAATGAGTTTTGGAATGACTTTGAGTCCTCAATGACCGGGCGACTCGGTGCCCCGACCGAAACAAAGTCGCAATACCTGCGACTCGTCGATGAGTTGCTGCGCAAGGCTTCGCATATCGAACACTGGGCCATTGCCCATGTCGAGACCGGCTTTATAACGACTCAGGACATTGTCGATACGATCTCCAAGATACGGCGCGTCGACACCGTCTATACTAAGGATTTCTCTGAACTTTCCGGCACCAAAGCGGTCATTATCACCGCCTAATTGACGGTGGTCGGTTCCGGATGTTCGCCCGACTGGCGAATGAACCAAACAACGCCCGCAAGCGCCGAAAGTACGCCGGAAATGACTGTCAGCGTCTGCGGCGTAATGTAGTACATCAGTTCGCCCGCCGCAAAACTGGAGAGCCCGAATACGGTCATTTCAGCGCCGCGATCGAGTGTCGAGATCCGGCCACGCATCTGATCCGGCAAACTACGTTGGAACATCGTCTCTTGGACGGCGTACTCGACCCCAACGATCGCCCTTGAAATAAAGGCAACGAACGCAAAATACCAGAGCGTTGGCATCAGTGCCCCAAACGAAAAGACCACTCCGTGAACGATCAGTGTCCATCCGATAAAGGCTCGGTTGCGCTTTCTGCGGTCGAGGTACGCCGACGTACGGTGTGCTATCAGCATCCCGAAAGCTAGTCCCAGGCCGGTCGCAAACCAAAGTGCTCCGACCGCGGCATCCGGATTCCATCCCTCACGCGAGGCAAAGTACACGCCGCCAAGTCGCTCATAAATGATGTTGATCGAACCGCCGCCCGCCGCCCAAATTACGTTCATTATCAGGATCGTAGCCGCGAATCGGTTGGTCAGAGCGTATTTGACACCTTCGCGCAGTTCGGCCATAAAAGGCTCACGATTGGCTTTTGACGCCATTCGCCCTGCAGTTTCTTCGTCCCGGGTCGCCTCCTCAGGTATCAGCCACACGGAGTATGCGGATGCAATAAACGAAACTGCGTTGATGACGAACGCCGCCTTGTAACCCAGATACGCGGCGGCCCATCCGCCTAATGCTGAACCGACCGCCATCAGCAAAAACCGCGTCGAAAAAAGTAGAGCGGTACCGGCCAGTAGACCCTCTTTGCCCGTCAAATTTGGAGCGGCGGCATTTTTGGCTCCGTCGAAAAATGCTCCAAATGTGTGTAATAAGATCGTGGCAAGATACGCTATCCAGAGATCCTCGGGGCTCGTGACCAGCAGAAACGCCAGGGCGATCAGGCCGCGGGCCAGATCCGTCGCGATCATCACCTGCCGCCGTGAAAAGCGGTCAACGAACGTCCCCGCGATCGGCGACATAATCGCAAAAGGGATGAGCCTCGCGACAAAAAACAATCCGGCCGCCGTCGGTGACGCATCCGAAACGTAGCGCACCAACCCTAGCCCGGCAATAAAATTAAACCAGTTACCGAGTTCGGAAATGAATTGTCCGGCAAGTAGATTGCGGAAATTGCGATTCCCTCTGATCAATTCGCCATAGGTGAGCGATCGCATTTATTTAGGATAGACGTAGAAATCGAATTTGTCAGAGTTTTTAGCTCAGAATCGGCTTAATTCTATTTACCCTGGAAATCGGCCGGGCGCTTTTCGAAAAATGCGGTGACGCCTTCGCGAAAGTCGTCGGCACGACCTGATTCGAGCTGACATTCGTGTTCGAGAGCGAGTTGAGCGTCAAGATCATTCGAATACGATGCGTTCAGCATTCGTTTGATCCGGCCGATCGACCCGGTCGGGCCGGCCGCGAGTTTGGCGGCGAGGGCATGGGCCTCGTCCAATAAACTTTCGTCCGCCACAACTCGATTTATCATACCGATCTGCAGAGCACGGGCGGCATCGACAGTGCCGCCGAGCATAAATAGCTCCGCCGCAAGCTTTTCGCCTACAGCCCGTGGCAAAAAGAATGTGCCCCCGCAGTCGGGCGAAAGCCCTATGCGAACAAATGCCTCGTTAAACGTTGCATTATCGGCCGCGACGATCAGGTCACAAGCAAGCGCAAAGTTGGTTCCTGCTCCCGCACAAACGCCGTTTACGGCCGCAATAAATGGGACCGGAGTCTCGCGTATAAATTTGATAACGCCGTGAAGTGCAGCCAGCGGATCCTCGAGAAACGCCTCAATGCGGCCTTCCCTTTGCCACATAGACTGCATTTCCCGCAGATCGCCGCCTGAGCAAAATGCCCGCCCGTTCCCCGTCAAAACTACCGCTCTTGCACGGTCGTCCGCGGCTTTGCGGCACGCGGCCAGCAGGTCGACGGTCAATTGCAACGAGAGCGCGTTGAGTGCCTCGGGCCGATTCAACGTAACGGTCGCGACGCGGCCGTCAAAAGCGTAATCTACGGTCTCAAATCCCATACTAGTTGAATGTTATTGATCAATATCGCTGTCGGAAAGGCCGCCAATGCCGATCAATGGCGGTTGCGCGAGCGGCTTGCTTCGTGACATTCCCGGCATAGTACAGAACGTCCTACCTTTGGCTGAAACGGCACCTGATCGTGCTTGCCGCAATGATCGCATACGATGTCGAACTTACTTGGAGCGTCAACCCGTTGCGCCGACTTCTTAGATCTGCACGCCGTGCAGCGTTGCGGCGGCATCATATTGCGTTGGTAAAAAATATCCTGATCTTTCTCAGAAAAAACAAATATCTCTCGGCATTGGATACAAGGAATTTGGATGTCCGGCACGGCATTGCCCCCTTCTCAATTGGTCAAAATGTTGATGTGAGGCAAGTTTAGCATATTCCATATTCATTATGAACGGCTGAGTTCAGCGACGTGATTCCGCACGGTCTCACCAATAGTCGAGAGATTGTAACCACCCTCGAGACACGATACGACGCGGCCGCCGCAAACGTCGTCCGCCCATTGCATTACAGAGGCGGTCATCGAAACAAAGTCACTATCTTCCAGCCGAAGTTGACCGAGCGGATCGGTCAAATGGCCGTCAAACCCGGCTGAGATAAATATCAGATCAGGCGTGAATCGCCTCGATATATCCTCGAGTGCACCGTCAAACATTCTTCGCTGTTCCTCTGCTTGAGTATTAGCTTTGACCGGTACATTTAGTGTTGATCCCAGGCCCCGCCCGTGACCGGTCTCACCGCGTGCCCCGGTCCCGGGATACCACGGATATTGGTGCATCGAAAAGAAATGGACGGTCGGTTCGACGTAGAATATTCCCTGCGTCCCATTGCCATGATGCACGTCCCAATCGATGATCGCGACACGTTCGACGTCTTTGTAATTATTTTGAGCGTACCTTGCGGCGACAGCGACATTGTTGAATATGCAAAACCCCATTGAGTGTTCTCCGGTTGCGTGATGCCCGGGCGGCCTGGCGGCCACAAACGCGTTGCGTGCTACGCCTTGCATCACAGCATCGACAGCGGCACACGCTCCGCCGGCGGCAAACAGCGAGGCATCGAACGACTTCATCGAGATGGTCGTATCGGCATCGAGGCGGTCGAGGCCGTTTTCGACCGCGCCCTCGACACGCTTGAAATGTTGTGCGGTATGCACGGCCTGGATCAAGCCTTTCGATGCCTTTTCCGGTGTGATCTCGGCCAGGCTTTTCCACAGCTCGGTGTCGCCGCGCAGTGCTTCCATAATCGCGGTGTATCGCTGCGGCGTTTCCGGATGCCCGGGGCCGGTATCGTGTTTTTGGTAGATCGGATGATGGATCAATGCGGTTTTCATATCAGAATTGAACCTCAGATTAACATAATTTCACTCGGATCAGCCCGATCAGAAGGTCCATTTTTGACCTTGTCCGCCTTACGTTTTATCTGTCCGCGTTTCAATGGTATATTTCGATTGATGTTATGTCAGACACACCAAGTAATAGGTTGACTGCGATCGACTCTCACACGGGCGGCGAACCGACCCGCGTGGTGATCGGCGGCTTTCCTTCGTTGGGCAGTGGGTCGATGGCTGATCGACTCGAGATATTTCGCCGCGATCACGATCATCTTAGATCGGCAGTCGTCTGCGAACCCCGCGGACACGATGCGGTAGTCGGTGCGCTGCTCTGCGATCCGGTCGATCCACGTGCGGCGGCGGGCGTTATCTATTTTAACAACGTCGGATATCTCGGGATGTGCGGTCACGGCACGATCGGGCTCATCAAGACACTCGAACATTTGGGCAAGATCTCATTCGGTACACATCTGATCGAAACCCCCGCCGGTGCGGTCGAGGCAACTCTGAACCGCGACGAATCGGTCACTATCACCAATGTTGCAAGCTATCGTCACGCCAAAGACGTTGCAGTAGATGTTCCCGACTTTGGACCCGTTACGGGCGATATCGCATATGGCGGCAACTGGTTCTTTCTGATCGGCGACCATCACCTATCGGTCGAACCATCACATCTTGCACCCCTTACTGATTTCGCCGTCGCGGTGCGAAACGCCCTCACCGCCGCCGGCATCACCGGTGCTGACGGTGCCGACATCGATCATATTGAGCTTTTTGCCCCAAGCCCGAACGCCGACAGCCGGAATTTCGTACTCTGTCCCGGCCTCGAATATGATCGCTCCCCGTGCGGAACCGGAACGAGTGCCAAACTCGCCTGTCTGTACGCCGACGGCAAACTCCGGGAGGGCGACGTGTGGCGACAGGAAAGCCTGGTCGGCAGCATTTTCGAAGGCAGTGTCAAACTCGTTGGGGATGTGATCATTCCGATCATCAGCGGGACGGCACACGTCACAGCCGAGCTCGAACTCATTCTGGATGCGGCCGATCCGTATCGCTACGGTATCGGCCGATGACCACATTTGACGTTGCTATCGTCGGTGCGGGTATCGTCGGTGCCGCTTGTGCCGCGAGTCTCGCGGCCGAGGGATTAAAGGTCGCCGTGATCGAATCACGCGGCGTCGCCTCGGGCACGACATCTGCCGGAATGGGTCATATCGTCGTGATGGACGATAGCGAAGCTCAATTTGCTCTGACGCGATATTCACAAGCTCTCTGGAACGCTCTCGAACCTAAACTCCCCGGATCTGCCGAATTTGAACACTGCGGAACGATCTGGGTGGCGGCCGATGATGATGAAATGCAAGAGGTGCGTCGAAAGCACGAGTTTTACGCCGAACGAGGCATCGCATCGGAAATACTTGACGAGCATTCACTGCGGGCGGCCGAACCGAACCTTCGCCAAGGCCTCGCCGGGGGGTTGCTTGTCAAAAGTGATAGTGTTGTCTACCAACCTCGGGCAACCCGTTATTTGATCGAAAGTGCGACGGCGAGCGGAGCCGAATTAAAAATCGGCGCGCGCGCAATGGGTATTTCGAGTCGCGGCGTTAAGCTCGAAAACGGCGATCTTATCGCGGCCCGCAACGTCGTGAACGCGGCAGGAATTGCAGCAGGAGAATTTTCACCGGGCCTTGCCATCGCAAAGCGAAAGGGCCATCTCGCGATCACCGAACGCTATCCGGGCTTTGCTCGGCACCAACTCGTCGAACTCGGCTATCTCAAATCCGCTCACGGCACTGGAGCGGACTCGGTCGCATTCAATGCGCAGCCACGAGGCACCGGCCAAATCCTGCTTGGTTCGTCACGTCAATTCGGGGCCGACGACGGAGCGATCGACCACAATATTCTGCGGCGAATGACCGAGCGGGCATTTGAATATATGCCGAACCTTCACTCTCTATCGGTGACGCGGGTTTGGACCGGATTTAGGCCGGCCACACCTGATAACTTACCGTACATCGGTAAGTTGGCCGCGAACAATAATGTATTTATTGCCGCCGGTCACGAAGGCTTGGGCATCACGACCTCGCTCGGGACGGCCGCATTGATCACCGATGCGATACTCGGCCGCGAATCATTGATACCGATCGAACCGTACTCGCCGGCGAGGACATTCGAAGAACATTGATCACATTAACGATAAATAATGAACCGATTTCCGTCGCCGATGGCACGACAGTAGCCGCGGCGATCTTCATCATCGGTACCGACACATTTCGGCGTTCTGTTCGCGGCAAATTTCGCGGACCGATGTGCGGAATGGGCGTTTGCTTTGAATGTCGTGTGACGATCGATGGCGTGTCGCTCCAACGCAGTTGTAATATTCTAGCCGCCGATGGGATGGAGGTTTTGACCGATGGCTAGGCTTTCGACCGAGATACTCATTGTCGGCGGCGGCCCGGCAGGCCTTTCTGCCGCGTTGTCGGCGGCGGCCGGTGCGGCCGTCACGATCATCGATGATAATGCCACGCTCGGCGGTCAGATCTGGCGAGCGGAACTTGGAAAGACGGGGTCCCCGGCAGCAAAGCAGATCATCGACGCGGTCGACTCCGGCGAAATCGCCGTAGTTAATTCTGCCCAGGTCTTTGCCTCGAGTGGCGATCGAACTCTGATCGCACAGACTCCCAAAGGCTGCACTGAGATCGAATTTCAAAAACTAATTATCGCCACCGGGGCACGCGAACGATTTCTCCCGTTTCCGGGCTGGACCTTGCCGAATGTGTTTGGCGCGGGAGGTTTGCAGGCATTGGCCAAGGGCGGTTTACCGGTAAAGGGCAAGCGGATCGTTGTCTCCGGAACCGGCCCTCTGCTGATCGCGGTCGCCGAATACTTAAAGGCCAAGGGTGCAAAGGTCGCCGCGGTCGTTGAACAGACGTCAGCGGCCAAACTACGCCGCTTCGGTATCGGACTCTGGAGTGCACCATCAAAGTTAGTTCAAGCCGCGGTATTAAAAGCGAGGCTACTGGATGTGCCGTATCTGACCGATTGTTGGGTAACTGCCGCAAATGGCGTGGATCGACTAGCGAGCGTAACGCTGTCTCGCCGCGGGCGCACTTGGGATGTCGAATGCGATATGCTGGCGTGTGGATTTCATCTTGTGCCAAATACCGAGTTGGCGGCATTGCTCGGATGTGGCATCAGCAACGGACTGGTTTCGGTCGATGAATTTCAGCGATCTTCGCTCGAGGATATTTATTGCGTTGGCGAACCGACCGGCATCGCCGGACTCGAGTCGTCACTCGTCGAGGGCAGCATCGCGGGATGTGCCGCTTCCGGAGATATTGATAAAGCGCGGCGGCAATTCGCTAAACGTGACAGGGCACGGCGGTTTGGCGATGGACTCAATAACGCCTTTGCACTTCGCGATGAGCTCAAAACACTTGCCGATCTTAACACCATCGTCTGTCGCTGTGAGGATGTGTCTTATGGAACTTTAACTGAATTTAGAAATACCGCCGACGCAAAATTACAGACCAGATGCGGAATGGGTGCGTGTCAGGGCCGTATTTGCGGTGCGGCAAATGAGTTTTTATTCGGATGGCGTCCCGGCACCGTGCGCCCACCGATATTTCCGGTTAAAATGGAGAATCTATGAATATAAATTGGACGGGCGTAATGCCTGCGATCACCACCTGCTTCGACGATAATCTAAACATTGACCACGAATTTACTGCGCGTCACGTCAGTTGGTTGGTCGATCACGGCTGTACGGGCATCGTTACCAACGGTTCGATCGGCGAGGGCGGCACATTCACACTCGACGAAAAGGTCGCTCTGTGGAAGACGTGCGTTTCGTCAGTTGGCGACCGCGTCCCGATAGTGGCCGCCATCGCGTCGATGACGACCGCAGATGCGATCGCCCAGGCCAAATCTGCCGAGGCCGCAGGATGCCGCGGATTGATGGTGCTGCCGCCCTATATCTATCGCGGAGACTGGCGGGAGATGAAACAGCATATATCGCAGATCGTAAACTCGACACCGCTCTCGTGTATGCTTTACAACAATCCGGTGGCGTACGGAACAGACTTTCTACCCGAACAAATGGCGGAACTTGCCGGTGAACTGCCAAATCTACACTCGGTCAAGGAATCGTCGACGGACGTCCGCCGAGTGACCGCGATCCGAGCGTTATGCGGCGATCGGCTCAAGATATTCGTAGGTGTTGACGATGTAATTGTTGAAGGGATCAATGCCGGAGCCTCAGGCTGGATCGCCGGTGTTGTCGGTGCATTCCCCAAAGAGTCGGTCGATCTTTATAATTATGCGATGAATGGCGAAACGGAAAAGGCAAGAGAACTTTATGAGTGGCTTCTGCCATTGCTCCGGCTCGACACTGTCCCAAAATTTGTCCAATTGATCAAGCTGATTCAGGAAAGGGTCGGTTGGGGCAGCACCCGCGTCCGCCCGCCTCGCCTCGCTCTTATGGGCGCGGAGCTCGACGAGACATTGGCGATCATTGACCACGCATTAGCGACACGCCCGTAAGCGTTTGTGGAATCGCGCACGGAATAAGGGGCATCTCTTCAAACTGAATATGACTATTCAACTCACAGGCCGTTCGATCATCGGTTTTAACCGCGGCAACGCGACGGCAGACACATTTCGGGCATTCGACCCGACTACCGGTGACGCCATCGAGCCACCGTTTTCTTCGGCCACGCCGGACGAACTGGATCGGGCCGCGCATCTTGCGGAAATGGCTCGCATTCCATACGCCAAGGTCTCCGGCACGGACAAGGCTCGATTTCTGCGTGCGATCGCGGACAACATAGAGGCTCTCGGCGATGCTCTCATTGAGCGGGCGTCGCTTGAGACATCCTTACCAAATGCCCGATTTATTGGCGAACGCGGTCGCACTTGCTCGCAACTGCGGATGTTCGCAGACGTTTTGGACGAAGGTTCGTGGGTAGATGCGAGGATCGACAACGCGATGCCCGACCGCGAACCTCTGCCCAAGCCTGATATTCGCTCAATGTTGCGGCCCATCGGCACCGTCGCTGTGTTTTGTGCCAGCAACTTTCCGCTCGCTTACTCTGTCGCCGGCGGCGATACCGCATCCGCACTCGCTGCCGGATGCCCGGTGATCGTGAACGCCCATATCGCCCACCCCGGCACTGCCGAGTTGGTGGGATCGGCTATCTCAAAGGCGGTGCGTGAGTGCGAAATGCCGGAAGGCGTTTTCAGTCTGCTATTTTCGAGCGGTTACGATATTGGTCAGGCGTTGGTCAAGCATCCGTCGGTCAAGGCTGTCGGATTTACAGGTTCACGCCGCGGCGGACGTGCCCTTATGGACATCGCTGCCGCCCGGCCCGAGCCCATCCCGATCTATACTGAGATGAGCTCGGTGAATCCCACATTTATCCTGCCGAGTGCCATACGGGAACGCGGTGACGCCATCGCTGCTGGCCTTCACGCGGCGGTCGTAGGCGGCGTCGGACAGTTTTGTACCAAACCGGGCCTCGTATTTTTACCGACCGGCGATACGGCGGATCGTTTCATCGACAATTTTAACCAAATGATCGAGTCGACCGAGCCGGCACCGCTCTTGACCTCCGGCATCTGTTCCGCCTACGCGTCTGCTAGCCGAAAGCGAAAGGATGACGTCACTGGTTTTGCATTTAACAACAAATCGGACATCGAGGGCTTTGCCGTCAATCCGTCGGCATTTGAGGTTTCGGGTGACGATTTCCTCAATGATCCGAGCCTGAACGACGAGATCTTCGGCCCGACGACCTTGCTTATCCGTTCGAGCGAGCACGACGAATTGCTCCGTATCGCCCACTCGCTCGAGGGACAATTGACCGCATCGATACACGGCGATGACCAGGACCTGCTTGATCACGCCGATCTCGTCGCGGTCCTCGAGACCAAGGTTGGCCGACTGATCTTCAACGGATTTTCGACCGGTGTCGAGGTTTGTCCGTCGATGGTCCACGGTGGGCCATATCCGGCAACGTCGGATGGCCGTTCGACTGCGGTCGGATCACGCGCGATCACGCGATTTGCACGTTTGGTGTGCTACCAGAATTTCCCTGCAGCCGCATTGCCTGCGGAGTTGAGAGACGGCAATCCACTCGGGATCTCGCGGATGGTCGACGGCAAAGCGGCGAGCTAGTTATTTTGCGAATATCTGCGAGAGATCGGCAAAGGATTTGAATTCCAAGGCGTTTCCGCTCGGGTCCAGAAAGAACATTGTTGCCTGTTCACCCACCTCGCCCGCAAATCTGATCTTGGGTTCGATCACGAACTCAACGTCCTTTGACGACAGATCGGCGGCTAACGCGACCCATTGATCCATCGGTAATATCACTCCAAAGTGCGGGACCGGCACATTGTCACGGTCAACATCATTCGTCGATCGAACGCCCGTCTGTCCGGGCGCGAGATGGGCGACGATCTGATGGCCAAAGAGGTCAAAATCAACCCACTGATCAGTACTGCGGCCTTCGGTACAGCCCAAAACGCCCAGATAGAACTCTCGTGTCGACGCCAGATCCGATACCGGAAACGCCAAATGAAATGGATTTAGCATAATTTGTCTGAAGTGGAATCCGGCATCAGCGAGATTCAGTTGAAACCGCTCGTTGTGCTAGTCTTTCCCTGTAATGATCGAACATTTGGAAACTTTTATCAGCGAGATCGCAAATAGTATTAAGAAAGGTAGTTTCGTTAAGCTCTCGCTTGCAAATTATAAAGGCTCAGAACCGCATCTGCAAAAGATACTTATTCGTCTGGTCGAGACGAAAAAGGGCGTACGCCTGTACTTTCTGTATCGAAGTGAAACGCGCGACGTCGCCAAAAATTACGATTTCGACCTCGGACTTGGCTTGATCGCCGAGGCTCTTGATGACGGTTTTCGCAGCGGCCACCTTTTCACTTCCGAAGGCGATCTCCAACTCGATATCAGTCACAAAGGCAAGACGCGGCTGAATCGTGCAAAGCCCGTGTTCAAGCAAGCACCTTCGCTTGGCCACGATCGCGAAAAGATCGCTCTTGTTGATTCGAACAGTTTTTACCTCAAGGCACTCGGAATTACCGATGACACGGGCCGGGTCAAGGACAAGCAACAGGATAAATGGCGACAGATAAATAAGTTTGTAGAGGTAGTGGCCAACCTTGTCGCAAAATCCGAACTCAAAGACAAAAAGTCTCTGAGTATCGTCGATATGGGTTCGGGAAAGGGCTACCTGACATTTGCGGCTTACGATCATTTTAGGAACAGCCTGGGCCTCGACGTAACGATCACAGGCATCGACGTCAAGAACGATCTTGTCGATCTCTGCAACGGAGTAGCAAAAGCGTGCGATTTTGACGGCCTGAGTTTTGTTGTTGGTAAGATCGGCGATCTTAACGTAGCCGCACCTGACATTCTGATCGCTCTGCACGCCTGCAATACGGCAACGGATGAGGCTCTTTTCAAGGGCATTTCCGCTAATGCCAGCCTGATCATAGCCGCCCCGTGCTGTCATCAAGAGATCAGGCCGCAGATCACGCCGCCGGCGATGTTTAAGGACGTCTTAAAACACGGTGTGATGTTGGAACGCTGTGCGGAAATGATCACGGATGGGCTCAGATCGCTTCTACTCGAACGAAGCGGATATTCGACTAAGCTATTTGAGTTTGTAAATACCGAGCACACGCCAAAAAACAATATGCTCGCTGCGACACGTCTCGTCGAACCAAAATCGCCGGAGCGTTTCCAACGCCAGATCGACGACATCAAGGAACTATACGGAATTGATCACCAACACCTTGAATCGCTGCTCGACACGAAAATCGCCGTTTAGCCAACGGAAGTTGGAAATATGCCGCCGGACTGTCCCGCCTAAATGTCACGTTGCTTTGCCCGTGTATTGGTAAAGCGTTTTATCGGCCATTATCAGATGCCTCTTTGCAGCATCGATTATTGCGACCCGCTTGAGCTGTCCGGACCTTGACTTGTTGACTGATCTGGCTTACCATTATCGATTGCGTTTAGTCGCACATCGCTTATATACGGCGAAGGAAGTGAGATTATGAAAAAGGAAATTCATCCTAATTACAACGAGATTTCGGTTATCTGTGCTTGCGGTAGCACGTTTCAGACACGCTCCACGATGAGCGAAGATCTCCATATTGAAATTTGTTCAGCCTGTCACCCGTTTTTTACCGGTAAACAGAAGCTAGTTGACACCGCCGGACGCGTCGACCGCTTTAACAAGCGGTACGCTCGCGGAACCGCCGAGGCTGCTAAATAAGACGAGAATTCGATTGAACATCGTAATCTTTAATTATTAGCTCTCTAAAATTTGACGCCGACCTCTAGCGCCGATCGATATGGGTGTGTATTTCACACCACCGATAGGTGAAAAAGGGTCGGCGTTAGTCGTTTATTATGTGTATTAGGCTGCACTCTCTGAGATCGTGGGATAGGGGACAGCACGCCGAACTCTTTCTAATTCAGTAAGCATCTGTTTTGGGACTTGTGCAATCAAATTCGACGTATGAAAAAGAGACTTTCCGCCCGTAAACTTAAATTTCTCCACACGGTATTTGCAATGGAGCGCGACCTCATCGTCGGCGGCCAGGCTGTAATGGAGGGCGTAATGATGCGTACGCCGTCAGCGTACGCGATCGCGTGTCGTCGTCAGGACGGCACGATCGTCACAACGGCCGAAACGCTGCCGAAGTGGAGCGATAAGTACAAATGGCTGAACACGCCCGTACTACGCGGTGGAGCGACGTTGATTCAATCGATGGCACTCGGCGTCAAGGCACTAAATTTCTCGGCAAGGATCTACGAAGAAGACCTGGCCGCAAAGGAAGAAGCCGAAAAAGTTAAGGTCGGTGATCCGGCAGTGGCACTGGTCGATGGCGCAATGGATGAGCAGTTTCTGAAAGCTCCGGTCAAGGTCATTATGCCGGAGCGAAAGGCCGAAAAGGCCAAGAAAGCCGGTCAATCGGCAAGTGCTGTTGGCTCGATCATATTTGCTCTGCTTTTCAACGTATTGCTATTCATAGTTGCACCGCTTGTGTTGACGAACGTGCTCTTTATCGCACTTGGATGGGCCGAGGCACCGGTTATCGCCGCGGACGCTACTTGGTTCGCACTTATAAAGGCGTATGTTTGGAAGATCAAGCTTGATTCATTCGGCTCGTGGGTATCGTTTAATCTGATCGACGGATTGATCAGAATGGCGTTTTTCATCTTTATGATCTTTTCGATGTCTTTTCTAAAGGACATCAGGCGAGTCTTCGAGTATCACGGAGCGGAGCATAAGACGGTCTTTACCTGGGAAAAGGGCCTCGACCTTTCGGTTGAGAATGCCACTCAGCAGAAACGTCAGCATCCGCGTTGCGGCACATCGTTTCTGATGGTCGTGATGTTGGTCGCGATCGTACTGTTTTCGGTGATCAACTTTGAGGCCACCTGGCTGAATCTGGTTGTGCGAATTGCTTTAATGCCGCTCGTGGCCGGTTTGTCCTACGAGGTTATCCGTTACGCGGCAAAGAAAGAGTCCGGGCCGATATTTAAGTTTATGACGTTGCCGGGCCTCTGGCTCCAAAATATCACAACTCAGGAACCGGACGCTGAACAATTGGAAGTTGCCATCAAGGCACTCGACGAATCGTTAAAGCTAGAACCCGAGATCGCGTGACGCGGTACCGATAAGACACCGAGATTGAAATATGTTTGAAAAACTTGCACAGATCGAAAAAAGCTATGACGAACTGACGGACCAGATCTCCCAACCGGAGTTTATGTCCGATATGTCCGTCTATGCCAAGCTGATGAAGCAGCACCGGAGCTTGGGTGAGATCGTCGGCAAATATCGCGAAGTCAGAAAGATGACCGAAGATCTGCAAGGTGCAAAAGACCTTGCCGAACTCGCGGACGACGACGAGATGCGTGAGATGGCCGCCGTCGAGATCGCGGAGATCGAAGATAAATTGCCTGCCGCCGAAGAAGAGCTCAAAATGCTCCTGTTGCCCAAGGATCCGAACGACGAAAAGAACGTAATTCTCGAGATCAGGGCCGGAACCGGCGGTGACGAGGCGACCTTGTTCGCGGCCGAAGTATTGCGAATGTATGCGCGCTATTGTGAGCGTCAAGGCTGGAAAATGGATATTCTCGAGACATCGGATACCGGTGTCGGAGGCATAAAGGATGCGGTCGCGGTCATCGAGGGCGACAACGTATATTCCAAACTTCGCTTCGAGTCCGGCGTGCATCGCGTACAGCGTGTGCCGCAGACCGAGACGCAAGGCCGTATCCATACGTCGGCGATCACGGTTGCCATCCTCCCCGAGGCAGAAGAGGTCGATGTCCAGATCAATCAGAACGATCTCCGGATCGACACTTTCTGCTCATCCGGGCCAGGTGGCCAATCGGTAAACACGACCTATTCGGCGGTCCGAATTACCCATATGCCGAGCGGAGTGGTAGTTTCGATGCAGGACGAAAAATCGCAGATAAAGAATCGTGAAAAAGCGATGCGGGTCTTGCGTGCCCGACTGCAGGAACTCGAGGAGCAAAAGCAGCACGACGCACTCTCAGCAGAGCGTAAATCGATGGTCGGTAGCGGCGACCGTTCGGAAAAGATCCGAACGTATAATTTCAAAGAAAACCGTGTCACCGATCACCGGATCGGCCTTACCGTCCACCAACTTGACCTCGTTATGGAGGGTCAACTCGACGAGTTTATCGAGACACTTCGGACCCATTACCAGACTGAGAAGTTAAAATCAGAAGCTGTCGGCGCGTAAACATCTATTAGATCTCGGACTACCGAACCACGATGCAGCCAACCCGTTTATACTTGATAAGGCACGGACAATCGGCCGGTAACGCCGAAGGGCGTTTCGGCGGTCACGGACCGACGCCGTTGTCAGACCTTGGGCGCCGCCAAGCCGAAATGACTGCAAACATATTGGCAAAGGAGGGCATTGCGGCGATCTATTCGAGCGATCTGCAGCGGGCTGTCGAAACCGCCGAACCGCTTGCGAAATTGCTTGACCTCCCGATACATCAGTCGCCCGCGTTTCGTGAGAGACACGTCGGCGTGCTTGAGGGCCTGACCTTTGACGAGTCCAAGGCCGCGTATCCTAAGGATTATTACGCACTCGTCAATCGAAACATACATCACGTGATCACCAAGGGCGAGAGTTATCGTCATCTGCTCCGGCGGATCACGCTCAAGGTCAATGAGGTAATTCGTGCCCACCAGGGCGAGCGAGTTGCCATCTATTCACACACTGGTGCGATCTGCTTTTTAACGCTCCAACTTTTGGGTGCGATCCATCGCGGCACTCGGCAGACGCCTTGGCTAATAACTTCAAACTGCGGTATCAATCGCTTTGAGATCCGAAATCGCAGCAATATTCGCGTCCTTGCCATCAACGACACCCGCCATTTGGCCGCAATTACCGGCAACGACTCTTTTGCCGCTCGCTGACTTCCCCGCCAAAATCTTGACTTTCACGCCCGATTGAAATCTACTTGCAATTGAACCAAGAGTTCGACGAGGCAAGTATGAATAAGATTACCGTTTCAATTTCGATTTTACTGTTGGTGCTCACCACGGCGTTTACCGCATTCGCCCAGGACGATGAGACCCGTGAGGGCACCGGACTTCCGACTTTGATCGGCGAGAATGCTGAGCGTGGCAATCGGATGAACATTTCCGGCCGCGTCACTCTCCAGGGCACCGACCAGCCCAAGCGAAGGCCTTTGATCGCGGTCTCTGTACTGCTTTCGGGAGCGGTCCTCGAACGTGCAACGACTAATGACAAGGGCTTTTTTAATATCCGCAACGTCCCTAGGGAAACTCTTACGGTCATCGTCGAGGTTGACGGGAATGAGGCGGCGAGACAAGTGGTGGCGCCGTCACCTATGGGAAACGCGAGTCTCCAGATATCCATCCCGTGGCCATCGCTTGCGGCTCCGGCAAAACCGGGCGTAATTTCTGTAGATCAATTATACGAACGCACATCCAATAACCAGACACTATTCAATAAGGCTCTGGAGGCGGCAAAGGGTAGTGAAAGGCTCCAGGCTGTCACACTTTTTAACGAGTTACTGACTGCCGACCCAAAGGATTATCTCGCCTGGACGGAACTCGGCTCCGTATATTTCAAGCACGATGAACTCGATAACGCAGAAGCTTGCTACTTCAAGGCGATCGAGTTGAAACGCGATTATTTTATCGCTTTATTAAATCTCGGAAAGCTATATTTCGGTCGCAAGCAATATGACGATTCGGTTTTAGTGCTTACCAATGCCGTAAAGGCACGCCCCGACTCGGCTGATGCCCACATACTTTTGGCCGAGGCATATCTTCAAACCAAGAAAGGAAACTCGGCGGTCTACCACTACAACGAAGCTCTCAAATTGGCTCCGATCGAAAAAGCTGAAGTGCACTTACGACTTGCCTCGCTGTACGATGCAGCGGGCCTCAAGACAAAAGCATCGGCCGAATACAAATTATTCCTTCAGAAACAGCCTGATTACGTTGAAAAGAACCGCTTGGAAACCTATATCAAAGAAAATCCGCCTAAGTAGTAAGATCAATTGATAAAAAAGAGCCGGGCAAATTGCCCGGCTCTTTTGTTTCGATCAGGTTGAAGTTTAGAAATCATACCTGAAAGCAAATTGCATAATACGTGGCGAATTTGCCATATTGGTGTACCGACCAAACGATTCGTCCGCTGTTGACCCCGTGTAACCTAGTGTTCCGACCGACTGGCCGGCAAAGTACGGAGTGTTTGCGACGTTGAATACATCCCATCGGATCGTCATCTTATGACCTTCTTTCCACGGCATATCAAACGATTTTGATAAGCTCGCATCTAGATTGATCTTCGGCGAAAACCGAAGCGGATTTCGGCTGCCCGTCTCACCCGGATGCGGTGTACGGAAAGCCGCATTAGCATCATCCGGGTTGGCAAACATATTCGGGATGTCACAACCGGTGGTACAACCCGCCGCGGCCGAGTTATAGAATGTGCCGGATTTGACCTTGCGGGTGTTTGTCATATAGCTTCGGATGTTCCAATTAGTCTGCCAACCGGTCGCGTCATAATAGCCGTCAAAAGGATAGCCCGAATCCCATCGAAACACACCGGCCAATGACCATCCGCCGACAAGTGCGTCGACGAACTTATTCATTCCGCCCCACAGCTTTCGGCCCTTACCGACCGGGACATCCCAGACGCCGTTGAAGTTTATCTGATGTCGCAGATCGAAATCCGAGAACGACTTCTGATCATCCAAATTAAATGCATTCAGGACAAACGCCGAACCGAACAATCCACCGGTCTGCAAACCAGATGATTGATCTAACGATTTCGAGTATGTGTAGTTAAAGTCCCAAGTCAAGCCTGCAAGTCGCTGCCGCAAAGATAGCGTCGCACCGTGATAGTCTGACTTACCGACCGTACTGAATGCGGACAATGAGTCATATTGGCCCTGGAAGAAATATCTCGAGCCGGTATAAGAATCAAGTTGCTGCATAAAGTACGTCCAATCTCCGGCACCTGGCTGCGCAAGAAATACAGCTTGTGTGTTGGTCGTTCCGGCAGGTAAACTGAAGGCCGCCGCCAAGCTGCCCGGAGCCCACATATTGTTGTAAAAGGCCAAATTCGGCACCGAACTCAGCGGGGCACCGGCCTGCAGCAATTTGTCGAGTATCGTACCGGCCTCGTTATAGCTCATTCCCGATATAGGATCGCGAATGTCACGAAGCATCATTGCATCACGGCCGATCAGAAGATTTCGTGCAAGTCGCCCGATGTATGCCACATCCATCCATATCTTTCCGGGCAACTTACGTCCATAGCTGATGTTCCAGGTATAGTTGATCGGCGAGACCAGGTTTTGGTCCAAAGAGGTTTCGATCTTTCCCTGTCCCGGGTTGTTGAATGGGGCCGTCTGCGGAAATGACAATCCGGTCGGGACAGTCAAATTCGGCAGATTGCGAATAGTCATATTCGGCCCGGTATATAGCGGAGCCGGATTGTTGGTGATGTTATAGGTATTTACGTTGATCGATGCTTCGGACGCAAAACCAAGAGAATTCGAACCGTCCCAGTTGGTTGCGAGCTGCTGTCCGAAATAGTCATTGGTGATCGCAAAACCGGCTCTGAAAACCGACTCGGAGTCCTTGCCAAACATTTTTGACAAAAATCCTTTGTTAAATTCCGGTGACCATGCGATCGACACTCGAGGTTGGATATTGTTCGTGTCGAGCGGGTACATACTATCGAGCCCGTTCGCCTTACCCGCGAGTCTCACCGACAGCGGCTCTCGGTAATTCTGGCCATTGTTCATCGCGCTGACCGTGTTCTGAAGGTATGTCGACAGCGGGATGCTAGGTACTGTCTCGTAACCCTGCGTTTCAGTTACCGGCATACTTAGGCCGTATCTCACACCCGCCGTTAGAGTAAGATTCGATTTGAGTTTCCAGGTGTCCTGGAAGTAGAAATCGTACTCCTGCGTCTTAAATTCTCGACGAATGCCGGTATTGGCCGGAATCAGTTGTCCCTTTGTATCAAAATTAAAGTTTGCTCCGTACTCGCTCAATCGACCAAGAAGAGCAACCAGTGCTCCCTGTGCCGGAGTGCTCCACGCGGTGCCTGAAATCGTGCGTGGCGAACCGGTAGCAGCAGTGATGAAATTATTGATCGCCGTTCTGGCCGCATTGGCCGGATACGCACTCGGGTTTGTAACGCCGTAATCAAAAGCACGAGCAAAATTCTCACGCGTATTCTTGATCAAACGGATGTTGGTACCGAACTGAAACGAGTGGTTTCCCTTGATCCATGTGAAATCGTCGGTAATATTTTGAGTCGGATTCGTTCGGCTAAACGTACGATTAAATCCCGACGGCTGATAGATGTATCGAAACGTCAACTGCGGCGCATCAGAATCGCCCTGATCGCTGAAGGCGATCCGCGTCAATCCATAACTGAGCCGATTGGTCATATTGCTGTTCAGCAACCAGGTATGGGTCAGAGCCATTCCAAGCGGATGACTCCAGGAATTGGTCGAAGGCGTGTCCGGGAAAAACGACGGGTAACCGGTTATGTCCTGCTGATAATTTCCACGGAATGAAATGACGTGTTTCTGATCCTGTGTAACATTCCAGTCGAGTCGGGCGGTATGAGCATTCTGCTTGACCGGTGTCGACGCGTTGAATCTAAAACCGCCCGAGTTACGGCCGTCGCCCTGTGTGTCATCGTTGACCGGATATCTGGCTGCAGCTTGTGCAAACAGGGTGGTTACCAGCGGATTGACGTCTACCACCGGCAGGCCACTGACGGTCATTGTGTTGATCTGGGCGGCTGTGACATTCCACGATTGACCTGTATTGTCGACAAATTGGATGTTCCCCTGACCCAAACTCGCGGTAGGCACCACCTGGACGACCGATTCGCCCTTGGCTTCTCTCATACCTTCGTAGTTGTAAAAGAAGAATAATCTATCCTTAACGATCGGCCCGCCAAGTCGTCCGCCAAATAGGTTGCGGAGCAATTTAGGGCGTTCGACACCGGCACGGTTATTGAACCAGTCATTGGCCGTGGTTGCGGTATTGCGGTGATATTCGTAAAGAGCACCGCGAAAGTCATTAGAACCGCTCTTGGTTATCAGCGAGATCTGTGCACCCGACGAGCGTCCCTTGCTGGCGTCCGGGTTAAGCGTCGTCACACGAAATTCGTCGACCGAATCGGGATTGACGCGAATGACCGACTCAAATGCACCGGCATTCTGTTGATTATTGACATCGACGCCGTCAAGCGTGATGTTAGCCTGATCAGCACGGCCACCGGCGACCGAACCGTCCGGCGTCACTGCTGCCTGCAAGCTCAGGAGGTTTGCCACGTTACGGCCCTGCAACGGAAGCTGCAGGATCTGGCGGGAAACAAAGTTGTTGCCCAAGCTGGCATCTTGAGTATTAACAATGCTCTCAAGCCCGTCAGCGGACACATTTACGACTTCCGAAACCGCACCGGGCTCAAGCACGGCGTCAAACGATGAGGTTTTATCCACCAGTGCCGACACCTTTGACTGAACGAGTTTCTTAAAGCCATTGGCCTCGATCGATAGCTGATATGTATCAGGTGGAACGCTTGAGAATGAGTAAGCTCCCGAGCTGCTCGTAACTGCCGTTCGGCTATAGCCACGCGACTCGTTGCTCAATTTAACTGTCGCACCGGCGACAACGGCACCTTGCTGATCAGTTACGGTACCCTGGATAATTGCCGAACCCGTCTGCGCGGTCGCAGAGCCGGCCAATACGATCGAGATCACGATCGCACAAATGGCAAGTATTTCCTTGCTCTTGCAAATAGCAAATGTCATAGCTCCTCCTGAGTGTTACTACGTTTTTGTCAAAAATTGTTAATGCAAACTCCTCCGACGCACGTTTCGTGCCGCAAATCGGGGCGTTCTTTCAAGCCTTTATATTCAGCTATTTGGAGGTTCTGGCACGCCGCCGAGTTCACCTTTTCCAATGAGAAAATGAATATGCTTCAAATTCTCGTTGGTCGATACCAGAGTCTCCAATTTCAGTGTTTCAAAAGAGTTGAGGGTAAGTTAACACAAAATATGAAAAATAGAAGTGCTGAGGGAGTGATTTTTCAATTTTTTTTCGACAAAAAGTTGGGCTACGCTCCATTTGTAATCTTCCGTTAGCTCGCGGTGAATCGGACCTTTCACCAGACCTTAAAACTCGGGGTTGATGTTGCTAGATCGTGTTCGTGGACAGCCGTCAGTGTAGGGCATCAGATAAATGTCCGGATCATTGTCCGGCTAACTCCTTATAGAGTGTTTTTATCGCCGTGGCCGCCTGTCCGACCGCGCCCGCGATGGTCGGGGCACTTGGATTGGCTACATCACCGATCGCGAAAATTCGAGAGACCGACGACCGACCTGATCCGTCGGCTATGATATAGCCATTGGACGTCGTTGCTAGATCAACAAATGGTTTCGAGTTTGGTTGAACGCCGATTCGTATCAGTAGATTGTCGATCGCCAAACTTCGTTTCTCGCCGGATGCTTTCAACTCGATATCAACACCCCGGACGGCCTCGTCGCCCGTGACTCCGCGAACTATTGCGCCGAAAATAAATTCAACGTTACCGATCGCTCCCGCGGCGTCAATAAATTGGCCGCGGGCAGAAAATTGGTCACCACGATGTATTACATATATCTGTTTCGCGTGACGACCGAGTATTAACGCATTTTCCAAGGCAGCATCGCCGCCGCCAATGATCGCGACCACGAGTCCCGCCGCCAACACTCCCGTCCCTGCACCCGAATCAAGGATCCCGCGGCCCGCAAACTCCATCTCGCCGGGCACACCGAGTGTTCGCCGTCTGACACCCGTAGCGATCACCACGGACTTTGACTCTATGCTTTCTCCATCTGACAAATTTAGTAGAAATCCATCGTCACTCTTACAGATATTCGCGACGGCACCCTGATGGTGTGCGAACTGCTCGGACCTTACGGTTTGGGCGACAAAGAGATCTGCGAGCTCCGTTCCATTTGCAGTTTCCACCCCCGGATAGTTGGTCACCGGATTGTGGATCTTGTGGAGTTGGCCGCCAAGTTCCGTTTCCTGTTCAATGAGGATCGACCGCAGGCCGAGATCACCGCACCACAATGCCGCGGCAAGCCCACCGGGTCCACCGCCGACAATAGCTACGTCATATGCGTTATTTAGCTTAGTCATAACAATAGGAGTTTGATCGGTCTATTACCTCATTTTGTCAACGAAATGTGACAGATTGTGTCACATCTATTCTAACATCGCCCGCCCCGATCAATCAGAATTTGGATCAGATCGCGGTCGAAAGCCCTATTTTAGGCGTATTTGAGGTAATTAACAAAAGTTTCTTAAGGCCGCCGATGTGGCACTGATTTTGCATTGTTCTTAGCTCGGGATACTAGAGCCTTAATTTGGGGCTGCCAAATCCCACTCTCTAGTTGTCTAAGTTCACTAAGTCACCCAGTGTAAAATATGAGATTAGAAATCGAGCAATCCGTTGATTCTACAACCGTAAATTATTTCCGTCAGCCTGTCGAAGAATCATCTTCGAACGGCATCGACGTCGCCCGTTTGCTAAAGCAAGGTGTCTCCGCTGCCCAAAGCGGTGAGCGAGCGCTCGCCCGAACGCTTCTCTTGAGAGTTACAGAGGCAGACCCTAAGAATACCGATGCGTGGCTCTGGCTAGCCTCGATCAGCGAATACCCCGAAGAGCTTCTGGGATTCCTTGAAAACGTTTTAAGCGTCGATCCGGATAATTTTCGGGCACGTCAATGGAAATCTGCAACACAGTCCCTACTCGCTAAAACATTTGTACAGCGCGGAATTTCCGCAAATGAGGAAGGGCAGGTTCAGTTCGCGGTCGATTGTTTTGACAAGGCTCTCGAACAAGATGACAGATGTGAATCAGCATTGGTGTGGAAAGCATCTTTGATGGAGTCGGAAATAGATCGCGAAGACCTCCTTGTCCGTGCTTTGCTTATCAATCCGGATAATAGTGACGCCAGATCGGCTCTCGATGCAATAACCGGCCGACGCGAACAACAAAAGCTCGATTCAGCCCGTGCCGCAGCAGTCAGCGGTGACCTCAGCGGAGCCGAATCGATCCTGCACGAAGTATTGGCAAACGATCCGGACTCGACCGATGCTTGGTTGCTGATGTCACAGGTGGCAGCACCATTCAGCGAGAAAATGCTCGCCTATCGCCGAATACTGGAACTCGATCCGACAAATGCTCTGGCTACCGCCGGCCACGATTACTTGTCCGATATGGTCGATTCTTTCAAAACGGAAGAACCGGCAGTCGCTCCCGAGTCTTTTGACGAAACGGTCAGCGAAAATGTCTCGGACGAGCACGCCGCAGACGAAAGCGTTGAAATGGTCGCCCCAGACCAATCTCAACAAAACGGTTACTACCAAAACTCGATCGTGCCGGTTGTGAGTGAAACAACTGATTCGCACGAGTTGCACGCAGGCTCCAATGCCAGTGAGCAGATCTCGGACGTAATGAATGAGGTTCTTGAAAGCTACTATGAGCCCGTAGCGGAAAATGAAGTTGGCGAATTGCAATTTGACGATGACGAAACTGTAGTCGATAGCGTCGATCTCGAGACCGAAACACTCTCGTTCCACAACAGTTTTGAAGAAACCGATACCACTGACGAGGAAGAGGAATTGGTGTTCGCCGATCAAAGAAATGATCAAAGCGAAGTTAGTCACGAACAGGAATGCAGTGATGAATTAGCGGAACCACACGTATTTGAGGCACGCGAGGAACAGCCCGAATGGCCGTCCGAGCAACCGGTTGCAGAGGACATTTATGCCGCTGCCCCCGAAGTGCCTTACTCCGACAGCGATGTTGAAGAACATATTCCTCAAGCCCATTGCCCTTACTGCAATGCGGGCAACGAACCGCACGCGTTCGAGTGCTCATCGTGTCAGGCGGTCCTTTCTCTGTCGGATCTTGAACGGCTATTGGCACATTCAAACGCGGATCAGGAGTCCCTCCAGGAGTCCGTCACCAAAATGGAATCCGAGTGGAATCTCCGCGAGTTCAGCGAACAAGAACTGACTGTTTTGGGGATCGGACAACTGAATCTCAAGAATAACGACGCCGGATTTGCCTATCTCCAAGAGGCTGCTCGGACCAATCCGAATAACGTGATCCTTGCCAGTCAGGTCAATGCCCTCGCGATCCGTCTCGATGAGATCCGTCGGCAAACCGAGGTCCACGACGCAATGCCAAAGGGCAAGACGATCCTGGTCGTTGACGATAGTCCGACGGTACGAAAGCTCATTTCCAGCAAGCTTGAAAAGTCCGGTCACAACGTGGTCTGTGCTGAGGACGGTGTCGACGCAATGACGGTACTCGAATCGACGGTCCCCGACCTTGTCCTGCTTGATATAGCGATGCCGCGAATGGACGGTTATGCGGTCTGCAAACTCATCCGGTCCAACGATGCAACCAAGGAAGTGCCGGTTGTAATGATCTCAGGAAAGGACGGATTCTTTGACAAGGTCCGCGGCAGAATGGCCGGAACGACCGGTTATATAACCAAGCCGTTCGGTCCCGAGACTCTAATGCGTGCCTTAGAGACGTACCTCCTGCCTGATATGGCCGAAAACGACTGATCGCTCCGCATCTCATAAAATGCCCCCCACTCAACCCGCTCTTACCAACAAAGATAAGTCGGCCCTATATGCTTTTGTCGAACGAGCATCGGGCCGGCTTGTCGGCATTCGCAACGGACTGCTCATATTCGATCAGAACCGCAGTTCTGATGGTGATATCGATGTCTCACTTCGTGGCCTCGAACTATTGCGCCGTGACGCCTCAGACAACCAGATCGAGCAGATCGTCGGCCTGATCGATGAGTGCGAAACTTCGATCAGAGCAGCTATCGGCCCATCGCCACCGGCGTCACTGATCGGGCGATCGCTGGATATTATCGCCAAGATCGAAGAATTCTTGCTGACGATCCCTTTAAGTTCAGACGACTTTCTACCGGATGTTTCTGATTTTATCGACGACTCATTTCGTTCGCTATGGGGCGAAAGCCCGAAGCAGGAAGTGGAACCAGGCGTCGAAGAATTTGAGGTGGACGAAGAGACATTAGAGATCTTTCGTTCGGAAGCCACCGAATTGCTCAGCAGCATCTCACATAGCGTCGAATCACTCAGGTCAAACCCCGATAACCGCGAGGCACTCTGGGAAGTGCGCCGCTGTGCCCACACCTTTAAGGGAGCCGCCGGGATCGTCGGGGTCAAAGACGCCTCGGAACTTGCTCACCGGGTCGAAGATCTATTGGACCTGATGGTAGAAAACACCACACGGCCCGACACTGAGATACTCGAGCTATTATCTCGTGCCTATCATCTACTTGATAGATCGACCTTCGGAACAGCCGTGAGTTCACCAGGCGGCTCGCATTCGATCTATTCCGACTTTGATAGCGTGATCGCACGGGTTTCGGCGATGCCCACAGGATCGGATTCGGCAAAGGCAGATCTGCCGGCCGATAAACCAAAATCAACGGTGCCGATCATCGACCGGCCGGCTTCATCGCCGATCGTGCGAGTTTCACTGGATAGATTGGATAATTTGATCGATCTGTCAGGCGAAATGGCGACCAATCGCCGATCCGTGGCGGTTGAATTTTCTAAGCTTATCGAAAGGAGCGATTCGGCCGACCTCGCGACGGTGATTGACGCGATCGGCGCGCTACTCGACGCTCAGCGCCATCTGACCGCCGAACTTCAGGACAAGTTGTTCGGGATCAGGCTTGTAAGATTTGGGACGCTCGAGACTCGCTTGTCGCGTGCCGTCCCGGTCTTTGGGGGGCGGCTCCGGGGGCGCAAACCGGGGAAGAGAACCCCCCTATCTCCTTCTCGGGCCGCGGGCGGGCGGCCCGGGGGGGGGGGTCCGGGGGGGGGCGGCCCCCCGGGGGGCGCGGGGCCCGCCCGGCGGCGGGCCGCCCGTGT
Organism: Chloracidobacterium sp.; assembly: GCA_016720705.1. Classification (NCBI taxonomy): domain Bacteria; kingdom Pseudomonadati; phylum Acidobacteriota; class Blastocatellia; order Chloracidobacteriales; family Chloracidobacteriaceae; genus Chloracidobacterium; species Chloracidobacterium sp. Next base: position 908,868 of record JADKKB010000007.1, read on the forward strand.
CTCTCCCGGGGGGGCGGGCCCCAAAAACGCGACGGCCTCCCCCGGACGGGGGGGGCGTCGGGGGCGGGGGGGGGGGGCCAGGGCCCCCGGGGGCCGCCCGGCGGGGGGGGGGCGCGGCGCGGGGAACGGCGCCCCGCTCATCTCCCCCCCGTCCCCTCGCCCCCCCGGCACGGGGCCGGGGGGGCGGGCGGGCGCGTCGGACGACGGGGGGGGGGGGGGGGGGGGGGCCCGGGGGGGCCCCTCCCCCCCCCCGGTCCCCTTCCCCCCTTTTCCGCGGCAGGAGGGGGGGCGGGCGGGCCCGGGGCAGCGCGCGCGGGCGGGGAGGCGCCGCCGCCGCGCGCCGGCCCCCCCCCGGGGGGGCCGGGGTCCGGAGGGGGAGGGGCCCCCGCCCGGGCCGGCCCGGGGCCGGGCGGGGGCGCGGGGCGGGGGCCGGAGGTCCGCGCGGGGGCCGGGCCCGGGGCCGGGTCCGGGGGGGGTCCCCCCCCGGCGGCTCGCCCCCGGGCCCCGGGCCCCGGCCGGGGCCCCTTGCCAGGGGGAAACCAACCGCCCCACCCGACCCGCGGCCCCGGGCCCCGGCCCCCGTCCCCGCCGCCCTTCCGCCCCTTCGCCCCGGGCCCCCGGGGCGCCCGGGAGAGCCCGCCGAAAGCCGGGCCCCCCCCCGGCCTCTCCCCCCCAAGCACCCCCCAGCCCCAGGGGGGGGGCTGGTCCAGGGGGCAAAGGCTACCGCCCTTCGCGGGCCCCGGGGTGGTCGCCGGATTGGCTCTTTCCACAGAAGCCCCCGGGCACACCCCTCGTCCACCCCTAAGGTTTGGGGGGGGGGGCCCCACGTCACGAGTGAAGAAGAGCAAAAGAATGTCGGCATTGTTCTTGAAAATGGCGATACCGAGATCGACACTCAGATCATCGATGCCCTGATCGAGCCGCTTCTGCACCTATTGAAGAATGCCGTCGTCCACGGCATCGAACGCGAAGACACTCGCCGCTTGATCGGTAAGCCGGAAAAGGGCTTGATACGCATTCGTATCGATTCCGATAGCGACGGACTCACCCTGACAGTGGCCGACGACGGCCGAGGGATTTCAATAGCCAAACTGAAAGAAAAGGCGATCCGGAATCAGTTGATTTGTGCTGAGACTGCCGAATTAATGAACGATAATGACGCCTACCAACTAATATTTGAACGCGGTCTGACCACGGCCGACACCTTAAACCTCAATGCCGGCCGCGGTATCGGTATGAGCATCGTCAAGGAAAGTGTCGCAAAGTGCGGCGGGCAGTTAAATATTGCTTCTGAAACACAGGCCGGGACGACGTTCACAATTCGAATGCCGCTGACGATCCCAAGGGTCAAGGCACCTGCCGTAAAGACGCCGGAACCCGCCAACATTCCGAAAATTGACGAACCTGCAAGAAAGGTTGTGTTAATCGTGGACGACAGCCCAAGTGTCCGGAGCCAGACCTGCAAGGTCGTCGAAGAATGCGGCCACCGGGTCATCACCGCCCAAAATGGAGCCGAGGCACTCGAACTGCTGCTTTCAGGAGTTTGGCATCCCGACCTGATCCTTTCTGACGTAGAAATGCCGATAATGGACGGATGGGAACTGCTGGAGTATGTCAAAACCGACGAGCACTTCGGCAAGATCCCCGTGGTTATGATCACATCACTTGCCGAACAACATCATCGCGATCGGGCAATGGCTCTCGGCGCATCTGACTATCAAATAAAACCGGTTAATCGGCTACGGCTCGCAAGCTCGATCGCATCGCAGATCGGCGAGCACGTTTCTTAACGAACGGGCGGCTTACTCGGCCGGATCTCGACCTTACTCGGCAGTGCCCTCGGGTTCATTTCGAGCAGATCCAAAACAACTTGGGCAATGTCCTCGGGCTGCAATTGCCACGCCTTTTCGTCGGACGGCACATCGCCGCCAAAATACGTATTGACGCTACCCGGGCAGATATAGCTGACCTTGATATTGTCCTGCCGCACTTCCTGCATCAAAGCCTCGGAGAATCCGTTCAATCCAAATTTTGAAGCGTTATACGCCGCCATTTTCGGATGAGCGTTTTGTCCCGCGAGACTTGAGATATTGAAAATATATCCGCCGCTCCGCCGTTTGATCATCGGTATCGCGTGATGGCACGCGTAAAACACACCGAGCAGATTCGTCTCGATCATCTGGCGAAACTCATCTCCCGAGATCTCTTCGACCGTCTTGCCGAATACCCCCATCCCGGCATTATTAACCAGAATATCGACCCCGCCGAAAACACGCTCAGCTTCCTCAAGCATCTGCCTGACCTGCTCCTCGCTGCGAACGTCACACATTTCGCCGTGGACGTCACCCAGCGGACGAAGTCGGTCGAGTGCCGCCGCCAGATCTTTCTTGCTCCGGCCGCAAATAAACACACGCATTCCGGCACCGAGCAATGACTCGGCGATCGCCAGTCCGATTCCTTTTGTACCGCCGGTCACGACAGCGACCGAGTCCTTTTTGATCATAATTTCTGCTTCAATATTTCGTTGACCACTTTTGGATTTGCCTTTCCCTGCGAAGCTTTCATTACTTGGCCGACAAAGAAACCAAAGAGTTTATCGTTACCCGCACGATATGCATCGACATTTGCCTGACTGACGGCTATCACTTCGTCAACGATCTTTTCGATCGCACCGGTATCAGAGACCTGTTCAAATCCCTTTTCAGCGATCACCTCGGGGGCAGTTTTTCCGGTCGCAAACATCTCGGCCAAAACTTCCTTGGCCTGATTGTTGTTGATCTTGCCGGCTTCGACTGCTTTGAGCAATTCGGCAAGATCCTCGGCGGTCAAAAGACTTTCTGCGGCCGATTTGCCCGAAATGTTCAATTCACGCGTCAGTTCGCCGAGTATCCAATTAGCTGAGAGCTTCGGATTGGCAGTAAACCGGGCGGTCGTCTCAAAATACTCAGCCAGATATTTGTCAGCAACGATCTGTGACGCTTCGGCAAAACTGAGTCCGTAAACTTCGATGAATCGATCTCGCATCGCGTCCGGCAACTCAGGCATTTCACGTTTGACCTGCTCAATAAATTCCGCCGAAACGACCAACGGCTGCAGATCGGGTTCGGGAAAATAACGATAGTCGTGGGCATCCTCTTTGCTGCGCATAAACCGCGTTTGATTATTCTTCTCGTCCCACAGACGCGATTCCTGATTTACTGGCTCGCCTTTTTCGTGGGCTTCGATCTGGCGCTCGATCTCAAATTCGATCGCCCGCTGCATAAATCTGACCGAATTCAGATTTTTGAGCTCGGCCTTATTCCGAAATTCGGTCTCGCCTATCTTTCGGACCGATACGTTGGCCTCACATCGCAGATTTCCCTTTTCCATATCGGCATCGCTTGCCCCGACCCATTGCAGTACGCGGCGAACGTGATTGACATAGTCATACGCCTGCCAGGACGTACGGAAATCAGGTGATGTGACGATCTCGCCCAATGGAGTTCCGGCCCGATTGAGATCTATGTACGAAAACTTATCTACTTCCGGCAGACCTTCGTGCACATTCTTTCCGGCATCTTCCTCAAGGTGCATTCGCTGGACGTGTATCGTCATCGGCCGCCACTCTTCGGCACGGCCGTGCTCATCACGCTCGGCGGTCATTATCGTTAAGTGGCCGTTTGCGGAAAATGGCTTGTCGTATTGCGATATCTGGTACCCTTTCGGCAGATCGGGGTAAAAGTAGTTTTTGCGTGCAAAAATAGACGTTTCCTGTATTTCCAGCCCCAGCGAAAGTGCCGCACGAGCGCCTAGTTCGATGACTCGGCGATTAAGCACCGGTAATGCACCCGGCAATCCGAGACATACCGGACAGGTGTTCGAATTAGGTTCGCCGCCCGTCTCGACCGAGCATCCGCAAAAGATCTTTGTATTTGTTGCCAACTGGGCGTGGATCTCCATCCCAATTATCGCTTCCCAACCTTGCTTCATATTGATCGCTCTAACTTTATCGTTTTGTCGTCCACATCGGCCGCGGCCTCGTCGCCGATCCGGTCGGCCAAAATTGTCCGCCCGCAAAGTATCCGGGGCGGACGGCTTGTCGAAACCGGAGTTGCGGATATTGATAACCGCGTCCGCCTAGCCAATACATAACTGCCGAATTGTCCGAAGGGTAATAAACGGCAGAGGGGTTGCTGTAACTTACCGCGTAACGCCGCTCGGCCTCGGCTCGCTCTGCCGCAAGGCGAGCATTACGCAATTCTGCAGCGAGTTTCTCCGACTCGACCCGATCACGCTCACGTCGCTCGGCGAGTTCTGCCGGTGACGGCAGGCCTAATTTAGCGTAATTTTCCGCATAGTCCCGTTCGGCCCTTACACGCTCCTGCCGGTATTTTTCAAGATCGGCATTAGTAACAGCTTTGGACTGTGCAACCGCATAGCCGCACAGTCCAAATATGAGACAAAAAATTAACAACGATCTTTGTTTCATAAGTCGATCCACTCCGATTTATCCGATTATAGCACGAAAAATCGACTTGAACCGTCCGCCCGTTCAGGCTAGAAACTCAAACTCGTTCCGATCCGTGCGGTTCGCGAGGCTGTTCGAAATCCATTTTCGTAATACTCCCGGCCGAATATGTTTTCGATGGTCCCGAAAATTCTAACGGACACTTTTTCGCCGCTTGCTCGGATCGTATAACCGCTCGTCAGATCGCCTTTTCGATTTCCGCTGAAGCGATAGACGTACGTTGAGTAGGTTGAGTTGCTGAATATCGGAGCCAGATAGCTGCTGCCTGCGACCAGATCAAAATTGACCCAGAACCTTTTATACCGTTGCGTTGCCACGAGTGTGAACTGATGCTCCGGAATCCCCAACGAAGATATAACACCACTTCCGGCGACTTGAGGGCTTCGCTGATCGCTATTTGTAAACGTGTACGACGTGAATATATCGGCTCCTTTCCAGGGCTTAAGAGTGCCGCTAAGTTCGGCGCCGCGTGCGATCCCGCCTTTCTGATTCAGGTATCCGCCGTATGGCCGCGTCGTCGTCCCGATATTCGGCACCACATTGCCGTAGCCGATGGTCTCGTCGAGCGTGGTGTAGAAATATACCGCGGAAAGCACAACTCTTCGCCGTGCAAAGTCCTGCTCGATGCCGCCATCGACCGCCAATGTCTTTTCCGGTTTCAGATACGGATCGCCGATCGCGATAAAGCTCGGCGTCCCGAACGTCGAGTAAAAGGTTCCAAATCGCTCGTACAGCGATGGGACTCGATAGCCGTTGCCGATATGGGCTCGGATCTTGGTTCCGGTGCGTCTGACATAATACGAGGCCGATCCGTCAAGCGTAAACGCATTTGGCGGATCAACAAGGTTCGGGTCGCTGTACGGGGCATTTGCCAAACTGAACGACGGGCGTGACAGCCCGAATTTTTGCAGCCTCGCACCGCCGGCAAACTGTAGAGTTCCATCCAGCAATCTCAACATATCCTGAACGTACGCCGTGTGACTTACCTGCCCCGCGCTTGTATAAAAATCTTCGGTTCCTGACGGCGTTCGGCCCTCATTGCCAAAGCTCTCTCGTTCAAATTCATAACCGGCGGTCAGCGAATTCAGCTTAGTCGGCGTCCAATTCAGATGGACGTTCCCGGTGTGGATCTGTCCGTCAAAAATGCTCGTCGATGCACCCTGAAATCCCGGTCCGAGTGCCCCGTTGTCGTTCGTGCGGCGGGTCGCCAGCCCTTGGTAATGGCCGCTTAAATACAATTTGTCGTTGATTACCTGATTGACGACAAACTGGCCGGTAAAGGCCCTTGACCCCTGAAAGCTGTCCGGATCATTTGCATCGCCGACAAAATTTACGTTTGGCGACGCACGAATTACCAAGCTATTAGTCGCCGGCATTATGCCAAAAGTGTCCGGGCTCGCGTTGAGCCGCACTTTTGCATCGGACAAAAATATCCGGCCCGAAATGCTCGTTTTAGCGGATGGGCTGAGATCAGCCCGCGTTTGAAAATTTGTGTTGCCGGCATTGTCCTGACCGTCAATGCCCTTTGTATATGCCGTCCGGGACAGTGCGGCACCGATGCCAAATTTACCGTTTGCGAGGCCGTGCGAAATATTCCCGCGAAATCGCCCGAGACCCATACCGCCGAATGCTCCGGAAACCTGGCCGTGCGTGCCGCTTGTTGCTTGCGGAGTTCTAAAGTCGACCGTGCCACCGATCGCGTTAGTACCGTAGAGCGATGACCCCGGACCTCTGAGCACCTCGACCCGACTGACGCTGGTCAGAGTAATATCGCCCAAAAACGGCGAAGCGTCGCCCGTTATCGCCGAAGGATCGCGAAACCGTATGCCGTCGACCAAAAGTGCGGTGTCCTGACTCCGAAGACCGCGTGATTTGATCGACGCCGTTCTGCCAAAACCGCCGAGTTGCTGGACGCTAAATCCGGGAATCGTCCGAAGGCTGTCGATCAGCGTAAAATCCGCCCGATCGCGCATCTCCTGTCCGCTGATCACGCTTACCGTCTTTGAGACTTCCTCAATAGGCTGATTAGAGTTAACGGATATTGTTACGGATTCTCGAATCATTACTCCCACAAGTTTGACGGTTAGCGTCAGATCAAGTGTGTCACCTTCTTTGACAGCGAAAGCTTGTTCGACATACATATCCACCGAACTGATGCCCGGGCCAGCAGTAATTACATATTCACCTGCCTGAACTGAACGGAACGTAAAATTCCCTTCTCCATCTGCATCGGTTTTATAAACCAACGACGAATCACTCTTTGATTTTAGTGTTACATCTGAACGGTGTACTCCCCCGCCGTTGTTTGGCATCACGACCCTTCCGGTGACTGTCGCACCATTTTGACCGAATACTACAAGTGTTAACAAAAGACTAAAACCCAAACCTGCAAAAACTCTCATATAATTTCCTCTTCTGCCCATCGCAGAATGGTTCTGATCCCGGACACTCGAGCAGCGTTCCAGACTCGCCCATATGCAAAGTTTTGAACTTAGAATGATGAATTAAGATCCGCTCTCTATTCATCATTCGATATTCATCCTTCGACATTTGACTCACTGTTGCGTGGGCAGTGTTGGCTTTCCACCAAACTTCCGCTGCGTCGCTTGCCAATTTGTAGCCGGTTTACACGAGTAGATCTTTTTCATCTTATTCGTGTAATTCGTGGCTAACCCTTCTTAAAATACGTTCGTCACACGAACGTTTCCGCTTGCCGGATTCCTATCCAGCAGCACATCGACACCGAAAACATTTCGCACGTTTTCGACCGTCAAAACGGCGGCGGGCGCGCCCTTTGCGGCGATCTGCCCCGCCTTTAACATAATTATCTCGTCCGCAAACTCGGCGGCCAGATTGAGGTCGTGCGTGATGACGATCGCCGAGCAACCGCACTCGACACAACGCTCTTTTACAAGCCTGAACATCATCGCCTGATGCGAGAGATCGAGATTCGCCGTTGGCTCGTCGAGCAAAAGCGTCATCGAACCTGCCGCCAGTGCCCGCGCCAAAACGACACGCTGGCGTTCGCCGCCCGAGAGGTGATCCATCAGGCGGGAACGGTATTGGTCGAGATCACAGCTTTGCAGAGCTCTGTCGGCAAACGCAAAGTCATTCTCGGTCTCCCAGCCAAACGCCCGGCCTGACGCATACCGCCCCGAAAGCACAAACTCAAGTACCGTCACCGGAAATCGCGTCTCGGTCTCTTGAGCGACCACCGCGATCTTTTGAGCGACCTCACGCCGCGATAGCTCTGCGAGTGATCGGCCATCTAGGCGGATCTCGCCCGAGGCGATCGGCAGCGTACCGTTCATCGCCCGGATCAGCGTCGTCTTGCCGGCACCATTGGCTCCCGCAAGAGCTATGATCTGACCGGCCGCAAGCGTCAGTGACACGTCACGCAAGATCTCGCGTGTTCCGTATCTGACCGTTATTTCTCGAACCTCAAGCATTTTTCTTGCCGCGAATTACACGAATTCAGAAACATATTTTATTCGTGTCATTAGTCGCTAATTCTTCCTAAGTAAATAGATAAACAGCGGCGCACCGATCAGTGCGGTGATAGCGCCGACCGGCAACTCTCGCGGAGCGATCGCCGTCCTGGCGATCGTGTCGGCAAATACCACAAAGATCGCGCCGACGACCGCCGAAAACGGCACGACCAGGCGGTTATCGCTGCCGATGGTCAATCTGACCAGATGCGGCACTATCAATCCGACGTAACCGACCGAGCCGCTCGCCGCGACCGCCGCCCCGACAACGAGGCTGGACGCACCGAAAACCAGCATCCGGACTCGCCCCACCTCGACCCCGAAATCAAAAGCGTCACGCTCACCGACCATCATCAGATTCAGAGCCTTCGCCTGTGTCATCAGCACCACCGTGCCGATAATGGCTGCACCGAGGCTGATGTAAACGCCATTCGGCGTCGCCTGCGAAAGGTCGCCGAGCAGCCAGAATGTAAAGCTCCGCAGCTTGGCCGCATCAAGCAAGGTGGTCAGCATCACGATAACCGATGACAAAAATGTGGTTATGATCACACCCGACAGCACCAGTCGCTCGACATTCATCCCGGTTCGGCTTTTCGCCATTCGATAGACCGCGATCGTCGCGATTCCGGCACCGGCAAATGCCAGTATGGGCCGCGTCAGTTCGAGGCTCTGAAAGAAAACGAACGCGACCATCGTCCCGAGCGCCGCACCATTCGACACCCCGAGTAAATAAGGCTCTGCGAGCGGATTTCTGAGCAACGACTGCAGCCCCGCTCCGGCTACCGCCAAACTCGCCCCGACACACGCACCTAACAAGATCCGCGGCAAACGGATGTCATACAGTATCGACATCTGCTGCTCATTTAGGCTAAATAGCGGAAGACGTTCGGCCCCTAACATCGCAGCCAGTATCAGCACCGCGACAAGTGCGATGGCGAGCAAGACTGCGATCTTTAAGTGGCGTTTCAAATGTCTTGTTTTCCTCTTGGCTAACAGCTATCAGCTAATTGATCATCCCGGAAATTGCTCCGGATGCAGGTTCCGTGCGATCTGCTCCAAAGCGTCGATCAGCCTCGGCCCAGGCCGCGAGATAATGTCGGCGTTGATCCTAAAAACACGCCCGTTCTTTACCGCCGGCGAATTTTTAAAAACGTCATTCGGCTCCTGATTATCAGGGCTTTCCGACAGAATGATGGCCTCAGGGTTCATCACCAAGGCGCTCTCTTTGCTTACCTTCGGATAGGCCTCAGCAATGTCTGCCGTGGTTACGGTCGCTCCCGCCAACTGGACGACCTGTGTCAACAAGGAGTCTTTTCCAATGGAAAAAAGGGGTTCCTTCGAGATCTGTACGAACACCAAAACGCGGCCTCCCGGGGGAAGTCCTCCGCCCGGCCAGGAATTCATTTTTGTCCGAATCTCACTTTCGCGGCCCTGGAGGTCGACTATGATATTTGCGGCAGATTCGGAGTTTCCAAAAATAGTGCCCAATTTCTCCAGGCTTCCATACAGCCCGTTCAAGGTGGTCGGGTTCGTCACATAAACCGCGATCCCGTTCGCCTCAAGCGTCTTCGTAAACGCCTCGATCTGCGACGCGGTCGAGACAAATACAATGTCAGGTTTGAGAGCGACGATCGATTCCATATTAGGATTCATCGTGTCGCCGATCTTCGCTATTGTCTTTGCTGCTTCGGGATAGTTGCAGAATGTCGTCACGCCGACCAAACGGTCGCCGGCACCGACTGCAAATATATTCTCGGTCAGATTCGGTGCGAGTGAAACTACGCGGCTAACCTTAACCGGAACAGACACACGGCGACCGAGATCATCGGTAACGACCCTCATCGGCCGAACGGACGACGACGATCCGCCGTCGGTGTTGCCCGATGACCCTGCGCGGCACGCACCCAACGTGAGCATCAGGCCCAACAACGATATAAATAAAACTTTCTTCATTCCTTAGATCTACACAACAAAAAACGCCTCGCTTTCCTCACGTCGATGTGTATCGACCAGAAAAACAAGGCGTTCCAAAAAAATTAAATTGAAAAACTATGCCTGCCGGCGATGTTTTGACGCGAAACATCTACTTGGCAATAACTTCTGAGGCAGGCGTTCTGACTTATTGATTTACAGTGACGCGATCGTGCGGGAGTCTCACCCGGCTTTCCCTTTTAGGCCGCTTCTTGAAAAAGCGGCACCTCAAAGCTATAGAATGTAAAAGATCAAGTGGCAAATTATTGCCGTTCTTACCCGCAAAGTCAATATATGGTGATCCCGCTGATATTACTGCTCGACGGTCTCGACCATCTCAGCGGCTTTTGCGGCTTTGGCTGCCAGGTCTGCTTCGCTGCCTTCGCCGCGTTTGGGCAGCGGTTTGGCGTAGCCTTTTCGGGCTGTGAGCATCACAGCGACCAGACGCATCCGTCGGCGTCCCGCCGCGGGAACTTCCGTCTCGACATTTTCAAACTCGAACGAGTATGTAAAATGTCCCGCGGACAGCTTTTTACACATATCCTCAGATAGGTGGAAAAGGTATGCGTCCGCATATTTGCCCATACTCTCGTCGACGTGCCCGAGCACCTCGCCGGCCGTGTCGTTCAGGTATACCGGAACGCTCTCGATAGCATCACAGCGTAAATAATGTTCGCCAAGCACGTGCTTGCGAGATAGAGCCAGTGGTCCGTAAGCCATATGTGTATTCTATTCTAACACGCGCCTGTGTGTTTAGGTTGAAATAAAAAGCTGCCCGTGAGAACGGGTCTCCGGGCAGCTTTTCATAATTGGAATTAACGAGCTGACTACCAGCGGTCGCCGCCGCCATATCCGCCACCGCCGCCGCGGTTTCCACCGCCGCCGCCGCCGTATCCGCCACGTCCGCCACCGCCGCCGCCGCTACGGTTCTCTTGCGGTTTAGCTTCGTTGACCTTCAGGGCACGGCCGTCAACTTCTTTTCCGTTGAGCTGTGCAATAGCATTTTCGCCTTCGGCCTGCGAAGCCATTTCGACGAAGCCAAAACCACGCGAACGGCCGGTTTCACGGTCCTCGATGATGTTGGTCGATTCGACGGTACCGATAGCACCGAAAAGATCGTTAAGATCCTGATTTGATGTGTTGAAGGAAATGTTTCCTACATATAGTTTCATTGACATTGTTATATTTACCTTGCCTCTTTTCGAGGCTTCTAAAGAAGTGTCGAACCGAACTTGCGTCAAATAGAAACTATTGTCGTGCGAAGGTAACGGATCTCGGATACTCAAAAAACTGAGAGCAACTTCTGATTAACTAATAGGGCCCGCTCTCAAACTTATCCAGAAATCGTTAAAGACGAAGCGCACCGCAATCGGTGCGAGAGTAGGATGACAATAGTAAGTATGACCACCTTTCCCGCAAAAAGCAACACCTATTTTCTGCAACAACACGAAAACGATCCGATCACGCCCTGGCGTAACCGGAACAAAACCTTGCCCGAATAGATAACAGCATTCGCCTAAACAAGTCGTCGCCTATATTTGAAAGTAGATCAAACAAAACCGGAGGCGATCGGATCGCTCTTTAACTGAAGAATTGGGGGTCATCTATGGACTTAGAACTCAGACGAAGGAGCGGTCGGGCTCAGGCACTCGATATTGCGATTCTCTATGCAGATCCATACTCCTCCTGGCAAAGAGGCATTAATGAAATCACAAATGGCCTTGTCAGGCAGTACATCTCTAAAAAAACTGATTTCTCTTTACTCTCAGACGACCACATCACTCTCGTCAACCAACGTCTTAATAACCGTCCTCGTAAGTGCCTCGGCTTCCGAACACCCAACGAGGTCCTTAACAACCATTTTGTTGAAAGAGCAATCGGGGTCAGGCATGCGATATTGCGATTCTCTTTCAAACCCATACTGCTCGACCGTTTGACCGATCCGGGTCGGCGTGTCGATGCAGCGATGCGGGGCACGACTTCGCTATTATGATTCTTCATTAAACTTCTCCGGACATTGACCTTCTACTTCAATGCGATCGAGCGAAAGCGTGATGTCTTTTGGCCCGTTCGCCGTCCGTGGGGTTTGGCTCAAAATTATCAGATTCCCCTCCTTACCAAGGAGGGGTGGCAGTGGCCGTCTTTTGGCCGCTGACGGGGTGGTTCTCTCACGATAATAAAGATTCACCGTGCACCAGACTCAGGGCGTCAACCAAGCTGAATTCCTGATCGACGCTTGAGAACCACTCCGTCATCCCGATAGAAAGCATCGGGATGCCACCTCTCCTTGGTAAGGAGAGGAGTTTTTCAGACCATAGTTGATCTTTCGTGACGGGCGTTGCATCTATGCGACATAGCTGCATCTCTGCAAATTGTGATATAATATAACCAATCAACAGATCTTTGAAAACTAAAGACGGAGGCAACCCCCGTTCGGGCACAAACACCAAGTGAGTGCTCGGGAGATATGACGAATAACGAATGTCGAATACGGAATAGCAACAGTCGCTGTTTCTGACCGAAAGAAAAAGGGCCGGTTTCGCGGAAAACAGCCATGCGATTTTTGAAGCGGTGTTACTTGCACAACGTAAAAATGGCACGATTTGTGGCTGCAAATGCCCTGGCGGCAACGGGTTACAATCGTCCCGCGTGTGCAAAAATGGCACGATTTATGGCACGAATTTTGGCACGGTCGAGGCTTTTGCATTTCGCAATCTTCATTTGAGAAATACCGAATGCAGACGGCACAATGACCCAATTCGGATGGATCGCAATACTCGGATACCGGGAATTGTATTGTGAAACAGCACGATCTCGCTAAACGCCACAAACACAGGCGTTACGGCATTTCCGAGCACATTTAGCGATGAACCTGAGGGGAAGGAAATTAATTTGAAACAAAATCGGGGGTTAAAGTCGCTAAACAAAGTACTTAAGTTGTTTCAAATTCGCCAAAACGTGTAATTAATTTGAAACACTTTCCGACCGTAACGCACAGCAAACGCACGGCTTAGCGTTACACAATATGTAAGCCGACTGTTTCAAATTAAATTGACCTAAATTGAAAAGTGGCGTCAGACTTGTAATGGCGCAATTCTTACGGTGTATAGCGTGATCTGTATTCCCTATTGGTATTTTCCACTTCCTCCGCCATTGTGCGATCGTCGGCCATCGGGCTCTTGGCGGCATCGTGGCGGCGGATTTCGCTTGAATGGGTTATAACCAAGTACGTCGGATTTCTCCGCCAGCGACGAAATCTTCAAAACGAGAATTGCATCACTTGGAAACCAGGTTCCTCCTTGTAGTCGTTCGGATAAGTGGCTCTCGCATCTGTACCATCGGCAAATTTTAGAGTGAGCTTATTTCCTTCGAATTTATAGATGCCGACCGTGGGAACGCTTTTAGCATCGTTGCTAACATTTGGAGTCGAATCGCCCGCACCCAAGATCATATCGATACGTTTGGGTGATTTGCTATCGTCAGTTTTATAAGTTCCCTTCATAAAACTTTTACCTTCAGATGAGAGACTGAAATGTCCATCACTAGTGAATTCAATATCGCTTTTTGTTGAATCGATATTTTTATATTTGCCCACGAGACCGGTTCGGCCACAATTGACAAGCAAAAAGGAAAGAGCAATTAAACCAATTAGAAATACCTGCTTCATTTTCTGACTCCTACTAGAATTTGTTATGTGTTACTTCAGCCGATCTGCATTCTCAAAAAGCGGAATGGTGCCGGGCTCTTGCTGCATTTACCCAAATTCCCGAAATCATTCCTAGAAAAGATTTATTTCTACAGATAACATATACGACCTTTCAGTCCGTAGCAAAGATTTTATAACCACATACGGAAGATCAGGGTCACCACACTGCAGAGAAATATCGAATGCGAAAGACAGAATCGCCCGATCAGAATGAATCACGGTACTCGGATACGCAGAATACTAGTGTTAAACAGCAGACTACTGCTAACTGCTGCGAACACGCGAGTTACGACATTTTCGGGCACATTTTGCAAAAAGCCCGAGGGGAAGGAAATTAATTAGGGACACTTTGGGAGGTTAACTTATTTATTCAGAGTATTTAGCCTGTCCCAAATTCGCCAAAAACTCGAAATTAATTAGGGACACTTTTCGGCCGTAACTTGCTGCAGAAACACGTCTTAGCGTTACACAATATGTAAGCTGACTGTTTCAAATTAAATTAACCTAATTTGGGACACTCGCGGAAAGTGAGATTCGAATTGAAAAAGAGCCGCGAGTTTGAGGCTCGCGGCCGAGTAAGGTATTTGATAGTTAGCTGCCCGGTCTATGCCATTGTGAGCATCGCGGCGGTGATGCGGTTGGCGGCGGCCTCGACCTTGGCGAGTTGGTCACGGACTTGTGAAATGTTCTCGGATTTTAGCATTTCGTCGGCTTCGGACAGCACACCGTTGATCGATTGCTGTTCGGCTAGCTCAAATGACTTGCCGATCTCCATCATTGCCCGGCGGGCGTTCCTGATCAGCGAATCGAGGCGGTTGCGTTCGTTGATAAGCTCACGCTCGTCGCGATCACGGTCGATCGACGTTTCGGCCTCGATAATGAGGCGTTCGATCTCGTCCGGCGAGAGGCCCGACGAAGGGGTGATCTGCAGAGCTTGTTCGAGCCCGGTCATCTTATCCTTGGCCGAAACGCTGACGATGCCGTTGGCGTCGATCTCAAACGATACGTCGACCTGCGGCACGCCGCGTGGAGCCGGCGGGATGCCGACCAGTTCGAATTTGGCAAGGCTGCGGTTAGCCGAGGCGATCTCGCGTTCACCCTGGAGGATGTGGATCTCGACCGACTGCTGATTATCAACGACGGTGGTAAACGTCATCGTATTTTTAAGCGGAATGGTCGAGTTTCGCGGGATAAGTTTGACGTACAATCCGCCGCGAGTCTCGAGGCCGAGACTGAGCGGCAGTACGTCGAGCAGGACAATATCCTTGACCTCACCGGTCAGCACGCCGCCCTGAATGGCTGCACCCATTGCGACGACCTCGTCCGGATTGATCTCCGACGAAGGCTCTTTGCCGAATACTTCGGTGACCGTACGGGCGATGATCGGCGAACGCGTCTGGCCACCGACGAGGATCACCTTGTCGATATCAGACGGTTGCAGTTTGGCATCCCAGAGAGCCTTTTGGCACGGTTCAACCGATGCCTCGACCAGATCTGCAACCAGACTTTCAAAGACCGCACGCGTGAGCGTCGCGTTGATATGTTTGGGTCCGGTCGAGTCGGCCGCGATAAAGGGCAGGCTGATGTTGGTCTCGGACACGCTCGAGAGTTCGCATTTGGCTCGTTCGGCCGCTTCCTTGAGCCTTTGCAGGGCAAGACGGTCGTTTTTGAGGTCGATGCCGTGCTCTTTTGCAAAGCCATCGACGAGCCAAGTGATGATACGTTCGTCGAAGTCCTCGCCACCGAGAAACGTATTGCCGGAGGTCGATAGTACTTCGAAAACGCCATCGTTGATCTCCATTATCGAGATATCGAAGGTACCGCCGCCGAGATCGTAAACGGCGACCTTTTCATTCTTGTTCTTGCCAAAACCGTAGGCAAGGGCAGCGGCGGTCGGCTCATTAATGATGCGCTCGACCTCTAGACCGGCGATCTTGCCCGAGTCGCGGGTCGCCTGACGCTGCATATCGTCAAAATATGCCGGAACCGTGATAATGGCTTCGGTGATCTTATCGCCCAGAAACTCCTCGGCCGCGAGTTTGAGCCGCTGGAGCACGATCGCCGAGATCTCTGGCGGACTGTAGATACGGTCTAACACGCGAATATGTGCGTCGCCATTCGGAGCCTTGACGATCTCAAACGGCACGGTCGAACGCATTTTTTCGACCTCCGGAGCGTCAAACTTGCGGCCGATCAGGCGTTTGACCGCATAGAGCGTGTTTGCCGAGTTGGTGACCGCCTGACGCTTGGCGATCTGACCGACCAGACGCTCGTCCTTGTCTGTAAATCCGACGACCGACGGCGTAGTGCGGCCGCCTTCTTTGTTTGAGATGATCTGGACGGTGCCGCCTTCCAGAACAGAAACGCAGCAGTTCGTAGTGCCGAGATCGATGCCAATAACTTTGCTCATAACTATTTTTCCTTGAAATGTAGATCAGTGGGGGACAAATTCAGGCCTCGTAGGCCTATTCGGATGTAGCATCCGTTTCGGGAATGTCGGCCGGAGCCGTTGCGGGAATTTCAGATGGTGCTGCGGCCTGGCCGGGCAGTACTATCACCTTAACCATCGAGTGACGGATCACTCTATTGCCGATGCGGTAGCCTCGGAGTAACTCGTCAGAAATTGTGTTGGCCGGCATTTCAGGCCTAACTTCAGTAGCGACAGCCTCGTGAAAATGGGGATCAAACTGCTCACCGACCGTTGCGATCGGCGTTACGCCCATTCCGGCAAAAATGTCGTTCAGCTGTTGATTGACCAGCACGATGCCGTCAAAAAACTGCTGAAAATCACGGCCGCGTTCGCCGCCGATCTCATCGGCTGCATCGATCGCCCGATGTAGGTTATCGAGCACGGGCAGCATTTGGCCCGCAAGATTTCCGATCTGATCGATAAAGGATCCGCGGCGTTCGCGATCCATACGATATTTGAAATTTTCAAAGTCCTTGAGCCGCCTATCGCTCTTTTCCTGCATATCGCTACGCTCGGTCTTGAGCTCCAAGACGCGGACCTTAAGGGCTGCGATCTCGCTTTCGAGCTCGTGATTGCGGGCCTTGGTCACCGGCGATAGCACGGGCGGCAGCTTTACGGCAGGTTTAACTGACAATTCTTGCTGGACGAAGCCGGGCACAGCCGAGATCTCAAAATCGGCATCTTCGATCTCGATCCTCAGATCGGATGTGATATGCAGATCTTTTTCCTTGGCCTCGAGCTCTCGGATAAAATCATCGACCGACGATGTCTCGTCGGCCTCGATCATTTCGAGCGGATCCTGTGGCTGGTCCATGTTTTCGTCAAGGTTCATTTTGTTATTGCCGTACGCCGGCCTAATTTAGCTTGATGTCGGCAGACATCATCTTTTCGAGCGTACGAGCGACATAGGACACGATCGAGATCATTCGGGCGTACTCGATGCGGGTGGGCCCGAGGACGCTCAAGGTGCCGATCGCCGAACTGTTGCCGATCCGGTACGGAGCCGAGATCAGCGTACAGTTTTGAAATGATGGCGTACGGTTTTCGCTGCCGATAAAGACCTGAACGTCTCCCTTGGCGGCCTTATCGCGTTCGATACATTCGGTCAAGATCTGCATCAAACGAGATTTTTCACCGATGGTCCTGAGCAATTCCCGCAGCCTTTCGAGATCGGCAAAGTCGCTCTTTGACAAGATATTCGACGTACCGTCTACAAAAACTTCGCCCAGCCTGTTATCGTCGCGCTCGATGCTTTCCGAACAGAGGATAACGGCAGTTTGAAGCAGTTTGTCGAACAATGCCTTTTCTTCGTGCATAAGAGTTAGTATCTCGGCACGGATCTCGGCAAGGCTCTTTCCGGCAAACTCGGCATTTAGGTAATTAGCCGTGCGTTCGAGTTCATCGCGGGTAAAGGTAACGTTAAGCCTAATTATCTTGTTATGGACAATATTGGGCGCCGATACCAGTACCACGAGAATGCGATTGTCAGAAAGATTGACAAACTCAATGTGCTGCAGGCGATCACTCGCCAGAGACGGCGAGACCACGATGCCAACATTATTAGAAAGAGCAGAGAGCAACTGGGAAGTACGCTCCATCAACCGGTCAGGCGTATCCGAAAGATCGCCCAGATCCTGGGGTTTCAAACCGTAACCTTCGCCAATTCGGAAAAGGTCATCGTTTGAGATACTCAGGACGCCCAGTAGATTGTCAACGTAAAACCGATAGCCTTTATCAGTGGGAACGCGTCCTGCGGAAGTGTGCGGCTGCTCAAGCATACCCATTTCCTCAAGTTCGCCCATCACATTGCGGATCGTCGCCGAGCTCAAACCCGAAGCGTTAGCAAACTTTTCGGCGAGTGTTTTTGACCCGACCGGTTCGCCTGTGACGAAATGTTCGTTGATAATGGCTGATAGGATGACTTGCCCGCGGGAATCGGGAAATACTTGAATTCTCTCGTTTCCTTGGGGATTTTGCCGGACAGACATCCTTTTTCAGGGAGGGTTTGTATCATACCGTTTGTTGACGGTATGCTTTCCCCATAAAAAGAAATAACATTTTCTACCTCAAAATGTCAAGAATTTTCGTTAAACTACGACAAACATCTTTGTGACTCAAACAACCGACGAGCTCCGTGAGATATATGAGGAAGCATTTAGCTGGTACGACCCCAAACGGTCAGTCCCGGCGATCGCGGTCACATTCTATCCCTACGTAGGTATCAATCATACGATCCGCATCCGCGACGGCAATATTTTGGTCAAGATCGGCGAGATATGCCGAGATATGCCGCGGCCTTGCCATAAGGGCCTTGCCTTCATACTTGTCGGAAAGCTTTTGCGAAAAAAAATACCGGCCGGGGCACGCGAGGTATATTCTGCGTATTCCAAATCAGATGCGATCCGCCTGCGAGCGGCCGACAGTAAACGCACCCGCGGCCGCAAGGTCGTGACGACGCCCCAGGGCTCGGTGTACGATCTGGAAGAAATATTTGCATCACTCAATCGTAAATACTTTGGCGAACTAATCCCGAAACCGGTTCTGACGTGGTCGGTTCGGAAAACATATCGGATACTTGGCCATCACGATGCCACGCACGATCACATTACGATCAGCAAGTCTCTGGACGCTTATGATGTGCCGCGATATGTCGTCGAATATGTCGTATTTCACGAAATGCTACACATACACCATCCGACCAAACATATAAATGGCCGCCGTTACAACCACACTGCTGAATTTCGCCGCGATGAACGCAAATTTGCGTTCTATACGCAGGCTGAAAACTGGATCGAACGGAATGTGAGGAAACTTAGACGGGCAGCCAAGAAATAAGGTCAGTCCTGAGCAAGTTGGGCGATGATCGAGCCGATGAAGCCGAAGTCCGATGTCGTCGTACGCTGCATACCGGACTTTGTAAATCGAGTTTCGGTCGTGTAGTTGGAGAGAGCTTTCATTTCCGAACTCTTTTTTGCGGAGAGAATGTCTGCGATCGCACCGGCGGTGACGTTGTCTGTTCCGAACGTCGTTATTGCAGATGTCGCCCCATCCTTGACTATCTCATTCAGTTCTTTGCTCTTTGAAAGATCGCGTTGTCCGCCTAAGTAGGCCATCGCCGTTTCGGTGTCGCCCAAAACAAGCCTTCCACGAGAAATGTCGGCGGTAAATTCCCCGTCAGTGGATCGAAGCACAACCAACTTGCCATCAGCGTTTTCGACGGTGAATGGTTTGAAGTCGGATCCAAGCGAACGCTTGAGATCAAGTTCATTGCGGATCTTTGCAATGATTAGATGCTTATCTGAATCATCATTGTATTTGGCAACAATGATCTCCGGACCGACGGACCTTAGAAATGTTTCACTGTCCTTGACCCCGTAAGGCTCGAACATAACCGAGGACAGAGTTTGTATCATCTTGCCTGCCAGAGGGTGCACTTGCCTCATCGTCGTCAAGACGATCGAACGCCACGCGACCTGTGCATCATGAAAGTTGTATGTTGTGAATTCATCGGCATCGGTCGGAATTCCTAAGGAAACGAAGTCAGAGTTTCGAGACTCCTTCATTGTTTCGCTGAAAACGTTCGACAGGTCGGGCGGCATCGAGATCAAGAATTTATCTTCGATTCCGCTTTTGGACTTTGTTGCAGTCCAACTGATCTCTGTGATCGAATTTCGAACGAGTGTAGGCAAGAGACCGGCGATTGCACTTTGAACCTCGGAGTCCTCGCCGGCTTCGGATGCAAATTTTAGACCGATGATGTTGGCGATCTGGGCGACGCCGTCGGTTGATACATAGCCGGAAGCGATAGTCTTCGGATCGGAAGCGGGCACTTTCCCGCTTTTTGCAACGCTGTCAGCACCGCCGGTTCTGACTACGAGGCATTTATCGATCGCGGATTCGTCATTGCCGAAAAATATTAGGCTGTCGACGGCCAGAGCGAATGCTTTGCGGCCGTCCTTTGCGGTCCAGGTGAAGTATTTGCCGCCGCTCTTATCAGTCATTTCCAGTGTCGGTTGGCTATCATAGATCTCAGCGACAAATGAACCGAGTTTCTGTTCTGCAAAGGCGACGGTTTGGTAATTCCAGGCGTGAGTGTCGGCGATGACGACAAAATGCGGCTGAACGCGGCCGACCGAGTGCTCATCCGTCAGCTTTTCTTCAAGGGTTTCCAAACCGGTGACCGCAACAGCGACCTGAACACCGCTGAGAGCGGAGAGATCCGGCCTGTTTTTAGCGATCTCGACGAACGGCCTGCTTTCAATTATAGGTTGCAGTGCCGCCGCTAAATCATTCGTTTCGAGGTATACAAGTGCATCGGCCGGAGCAAGCGTCCGAAGATCCGTTATTTTATGGGAGCAGGAAGAAAGGAGTATAAGGCACAGATAAGCAAAGATCGCCCCTAATACGATCAAGATGCGTCGGGCCGAGCCCATATAGATGCTCGCTTTTACCGGTCTGTGATTATCTGCGTTCATCTGCCGTCAATTTCTTATGCTAAAATCCAAACAAATATTATGACCCAAGTATTCAATACTGACATCTTAAAGGACAAGGTAGCGTTTGTAACGGGCGGTGGTACGGGAATCACGGGCGGCGTTGCTCGTGCATTTGCTGAGCACGGGGCAAAGCTCGCTATCACGAGCCGCAAAGATGAGAATCTAGCGGCGATGAAAGCTGAAGTCGAGGCGTTCGGCGGCGAGTGTTTTGCAATAGCTGCCGACGTCCGTGATTACGAGGCGGTCGAGCGAGCGATCGCTGCGACGGTCGAGCATTACGGGCGGATCGACATCGTTGTAAACGGAGCGGCAGGCAACTTTCTCTGTGCCGCCAGCGAACTTTCGTCTAATGGTTTCGGCACCGTTGTAGATATCGACACCAAGGGCACGTTCAACGTCTGCCGAGCGGCATTTGGCGAATTGAAAAAGTCTAAGGGCCAAATTCTCAATATCTCGGCTACACTCCACTACCTTGCTACGCCAATGCAGATCCACGTTTCGGCCGCTAAGGCCGGCGTTGACGCCATTACTCGGAACCTATCGGCGGAGTGGGGACGTTACGGCATCCGCGTTAATGGCATCGCTCCCGGCCCGATCGAAGATACCGAAGGAATGAAACGACTTTTGCCCGAAGGCCTCAAGGAAAAGATCACCCGTAAAATACCGCTCGGCCGTTTTGGCCGTATCGCCGATATTGAAAATTCAGCTCTGTTCCTAGCGTCGGACGCCGCAAGTTATATAAATGGCGTGACACTCGTCGTCGATGGAGGGCAATGGCTAATGGGTACGAGTTTGGGCTAGTTTTGCGGCATAGGAACCGCCGTTACCGGGACTGATACTGCCTCCGCCTTGACTTCTGAATCGTCGGGCCTACGATCGTCGAGGATCGCTCGTAAGACCATCATTTTTGCCAAAACTCGGATCTCTATCCGGTCGAATCGATTGGTCAATGCCCGCGTCTTGGCAAAATCCGTTTTGACAAGCGAATTGATCGTGCCGTTGGCGACACCGAGTTCCTTGGTCAAACCGGTTATCATCGATCCGCCAAATGCCCCGACCTGAACCTCGCCATTGTCGACCAGTTCGTCCGCAGTGTCGATAAACTCAGCAACTTTGACGAAGGCCGCCAGTGTGTCATTAGTTCGCGATATAACGTCGTCAAGCAACGTAAACGCCTTGTCCGGATCAGCCTCGGCGAATCCGCTGACGAGCATCAAACTGAACATAAAATCACGATAATTCTTTGGCTGAGGATTTACCAACCGTTCCGCATCGCGCATTATCTCCGCGGCCAGTTCTTTGTCGCCAAGTCGGGCGACCTGGGCCGCGAGCAGGCTGAGGCCCAACAATTTGCGCTCCTTGCCGGGAGTTTGAGATATGATCTTGCGGGCCTCGGCGACGATCTTGGCCCGTTCCTCATCCGGCAATGGCTTCGTCAAAAGGCCATTGACCTTGTCCATCGCCTCTTTCTCAGCCTTTGCGCGCAGATCACGAGCCTCGCGATCCGGATCGGCGGTGTTCGAATTTACATCCGAATCGATCGCTCCCGCGGAGCCAAGACCTGCAGCATTTACGGCCGTGTTGGCTCCCATTTTCAAAACCGCTTTAGTCCCGGGAAATTTTGAGCGTATCTGTGCAGCCCGCGACGGCGAAAATTTACCGATCTGATCCGCCCAAGATGTCGGTAGAGCATCTTCGTTATTACCGTCGAGCACCATTTGTCCGAACTGGTCAGCAATATCACGGAGGTCGTTTTGAGAATAGACGGCCTTTTTCCCGCCGGTCTTTTTTGACGCCTCGAGATTCTCAGCACCGAAGGTAAGCAAACTCGAATATAGGTAACCACTCTTGATTTTTGATCGGTCCGTTTTGATTTTACTTAATATCGCCGCCCCAAATTCGATTCCGTTATCCGCGTCTTTAGCGTAGATCTTTCGGAGCAGGTCGATGTGTTGGTACTCGAAACCTTCTTTAAGCGAGGCGGTCGCGAATTTCAACGCCTTGGTAGCGTTGGACGCGGCGATCTGCGTAATTAGCTGAAATTCAAAATATTTATCACTACTTTCCTGTTGTTTGCGCCGTGACGGATCGGTGATCAGATCGAGGCTGTCGGCGTAAAAACTGTACGCAAGTTCGGGTTCGTGTTCAGCTAGGCTCATCGATATTTGCTGACGCACGGCCATCGCAACACGAAATTTGCGTTCGACCGGGAGAAGTCCGCCTCTGCCCGTCAAAAATCCACCGGGAGCGTCCTCGTCCACCATCGACATATCCGGCGAGTTCAGCATTTGGTCGTAATCGATCAGTAGCTGACGAAAATCGCCGATCACAGCAGCGTACATCGCCTTTGCTTCCTTTTCGTCGCGAAACCACATCAGCGACGCGAGTTCGGCATTAAAAGTGATCCGGTTTTCGACCGATCGCATATTACCAACGTCGGCGGATGTCTCACGCAAAAATTCGAGAGTTTCGGCAGCGAATTTTTCGGCCGCGTCTTTCTTTATGGTCCCTGCGTTCGTTTGGGCTCCCACACATATGGCGGTCGCGACAATTAGAACTGTGGCAATGAGTGTCTTTCGCATTGTTTGGGCATCTCCGGCTAGACTCGATTATGATAGAGTGAATATTCGCAATAGTAAACAAAAAGAACGTTGGACGCTCGGTATTGTTGCAATCGAAGCATTATGTTGCTCGTCATCGATAATTACGATTCATTCACCTACAACCTCGTGCAGTATTTGGGCGAGATGGGTACGGAGATGCGCATTTTTCGCAATGACGAAGTAACCATTGATGCTGTCGAAAGCGAACTTCGGCCCGAACGGATATTGATCTCGCCCGGCCCCGGAACTCCGGATGATGCCGGCATCACGCTCGGAGTCATCGAGAGATTTGCGGGCAAAGTGCCCATATTAGGCGTCTGTCTCGGCCATCAGGCGATCGGACAGCATTTTGGCGGTACCGTTATGCGGGCCCCCGAACCGGTTCATGGCAAACCGGTCGAGATACTACACGACGGCAAAACCATCTTCAATGAAATTCCGAACCGTTTCGCTGCCGGGCGCTATCACTCGCTGATAGTCGATCGGAAGGAGTTGCCCGATTGTATGGAAATATCTGCCGAGTCGCCCGATGGATTGATAATGGGTTTGCGCCATCGAGAATGGAGGGTCGAGGGCGTGCAGTTTCACCCTGAGTCGATCCTCACTGAACACGGCCGGACGCTTTTGCGTAATTTCCTTGAACTTTGAGATATTATTCTGAGTGTACGGCGGTTGATCAAAATGGAAGTAAAAAAGACCGATTGGGTGAGATCCGCATCCGCGACGGCGACAAACACAAAGGCTGACACGCCGCTGTTTCCTTTCCTAACTCGCTTGATTCGCGGTGAAGATCTCTCGACCGCTGAATCCGCTGCTTTTTTTAACGCTCTCACCGATTCCGAAGCCAATCAGGCACAGATCGCCGGGGCATTGACCGCGTTGACGATCAAGGGAGAAACGCAAGAAGAACTGGCTGGAATGGCGAGCATAATGCGTAAGCATTCGATCAAGGTCAAATCTTCAAAAAAGAACGTTGTTGATATTACCGGCACGGGTTCTTCTACCGCAAAAACATTTAACATCTCGACTGCGGCCGCATTGGTTGCCGCCGGTGCGGGCCTTTCGATCGCCAAACAGAGCAATAAGGGCGGGATGAGCAGTTCTGGCAGTGCGGATGTACTTGCGGAGTTTGGCGTTAAGATCGCGAACGAACCCGCTGAGGCCGAAATGATGCTGAGCGGCGTCGGTCTGTGCTTTCTCTACGCGGCCAAATTTCATCCCGCGTTGGGACGTATTGGTACGGTCCGCGGTAGCCTCGGCATCAGGACGTGTCTCAACTTGCTCGGCATGATCGCCAATCCGGTTAACGTTGATCGCCATTTGATCGGCGTTTGGCATTCGTCGTTGGTCGAACCGATTGCCGGAGCACTATCGCTATTAAATGCTGAAAAAGCGTGGGTCGTCCACGGATGTGACGGTCTCGACGAGATAACCGCGACGGGCGAGACCTTGATCTGTGAGGCTGTCAGAGGCTCGATCCGGACGTTTTCGGTCTCGCCAAAGGACTTTGGCCTTAAGCGCGGAAAGATCGATCATTTGCGGACAAAAACGGCGGAAGGGAGTGCTGAGATAATTCGTGCAGTACTGGCCAGCAAACGACGCGATGAGGCCCGGACGTTGATAGTGATGAATGCCGCGGCCGCTCTCGTGGTCGGCGGCCTTGCCGACGAACCGATGCACGCAGCTCGAATGGCCGAGCAGAGCATCGACAGCGGCCAAGCTCAGAATAAACTAGATCGAATGATCCAAACCTCTAACAAAAAATAAACTAACTTTACTCGATTACAAGACACCGCTCTATTACGACGACAATTGACCTTTATGCCTCTCGGTTGGATATACGGAAAGATAGCAGATATTAGAAATGCTAAGTTCGATCGGGGCAAGCTTCCGACCCGCGAATTGGGTGTTCGCACCATCAGCATTGGCAATATCACTGCCGGCGGCACCGGCAAGACACCGCTCGTCATTTTAACGTGCCAGTTGCTAGCCGCGAGAGGAAAACGAGTGTGCGTTCTGACTCGCGGTTATGGGCGTAAAGATGTCAAAACCCGTGTCGTCGTCTCCAACGGGAAAAAGCTACTTTCTGACACATTAAACGCCGGCGACGAACCGGTTGAGATAGCCAAACGTCTGCTCGGAAAAGCGGTCGTTGTCGCCGACGCTGATCGTGTCGCTGCGGCGGAGTGGGCACGGGGCGAGTATGGAGTTACGTCGTTTGTATTGGACGACGGCTTTCAGCACCGCTACGCCAAACGCGATGTGGACATCGTCTGCATCGACGCACTCGATCCATTTGGACGCGGCAAGATGCTGCCATTTGGCCGACTCCGCGAACCCCTCCACAATCTTAAGCGAGCTGATGCTATAGTGATCACCCGCTCGGACCTTGGCGGTGATATTGCCGTAATCAAGGCCAAGATCCGGGAGCACAATCCGGACTGCCCCATTTTTACGGCCAGGACAAAGGCCGCTGACCTACAACTGATCGACAGGTTTCTCGTGGATGGAGCTCAAGGAACGGCGGCAACGGATATCGATTTTCGGAGCCTGGCTCACGCTAAGGCATTTGCGTTTTGCGGCATTGGCAAGCCGGCAGCATTTTTCGAGCAACTGCGGCACGATAATTATCAAATGGCGGGAACCTATTCTTTCGCCGACCATTACGTTTATAGCCAAGACGACGCGAACGCTATCGACGCGAAGGCATTGGCGGCGGGGGCGGGATTTTTGTTAACAACACCGAAGGACGGCGTAAAACTCGCGGCTCTTAAGTTTTCAATCCCGTGCTTTGTGGTAATAAGTGAGCTAGTACTAGAAGACCGCGATTCATTCGCGGCCCTTCTCTAATGTTTTTTATCGACAGCCCTTAGCGATCGTCCAATATGCGATGTCTTAGATATTCTCCTCTGGCATTCGGCCATCTTCGTCGATGAGTCCGGAAATAAGGCCGCGTCGTCCGTGATGCTCGAGAACGTGGCGATAGAACACCGTCAGTATAGCGACTATCGGAATAGCCAAGAAAACTCCGGGAATACCCGCGACCTGCTCGCCTGCGAGTACTGAGAGAATAATGACCAGTGGGTGAAGATGGATACCTCCGCGGACAATACGCGGGTAGGTCACATAATCGTGGATTATCCGCAATACAACCAGAAAGATCGCCGAGTAAAGTGCCTTCCACGGGTCATCGGACGCCGCCGCAGTCAAGATCACGATCAAACCGATCGACGCGGGCCCGAGCAGCGGGACAAATTCAAATATACCCGCGAGAATTCCGAGTAGAAGAGCATATTTCAGCCCCAATAGATAAAAGCCGGATGTGCAGATCAGTCCAATGAGAAAGCACGAAATAAGCTGAGCCCGCGTATATGCGGCTAGCGTCGTATTTACGTCTTGCATCACCATTTCCGCTCTAAACCGCCAACGTCCGGCCGGGAACGCCCGCAATACGCCGAGTCGAAGTAGGTTAACATCCTTCAGAAAAAAGAACGCAAGTATCGGTATCAGCAACAACCACGGCACAAATGTCACCGACGACAAAACGAAACTTCCAAGCGTTAGAGTGCTCGCCTCTCCAAAAGACGTGACCTTTTCGTTAATCTTTGCCTGAACCTCGTCAGGGATTTTCAATCGGTCAAATCGTTGATTTAATTGGTTAGCCTGTTGCTGTATCGCTTTTGTGTATGCAGGGAGATTGGTGCCAAATTCTTTCCCCTGTTCGATCACCCGTGGTGCGATATTTGAAATAGCAACGCCGACCCCGGCGAAAACAACAACGTAGGCGATCCCGATCGCCAACGAACGCGGCATGAACCGTTCGATCGACGCGAACTTAAAGGGCTTGCGGATCAGTTTAACAATGGGGTCGATCAGATACGCGAAAAATACAGAAAGCACAACGAGAAAGAAAAGGTAAGTAAGCGATGAAATGACATTTTGGAGGTAGCTCGCTATACCGACCAGGATCAGCGTTACAATGACGACCCGAGCAATCGACATTATCGATGGCGATGACGGATCAAGCACCACGCTTTGGGAAGAGTTAGCCTTATCACCCAACCGCAGAAAACTTGGCTTCAATTCTTCTTCAAGTAATTCCTTTTCAGACATAGTGTCTCTCATTGCTCGATCTGGTTTACATCACTTAATAGGTGTTGCACTGATAACGGCGTCAGGCTTGGAAAAGCTCTCGATATCAAATCTATCACGAAGTGCCGCATACTTTTCCGGCAAAAGCGGAAAATTAGAGCCAATGACGACTGCCCGTCCGCCGTCTGAACTCACTCGGCGGTTCACCTGGTCAGTCTGTTGTCGGATAACTGACCGATCATCGGCGTCGATAGGCGAAGCGTCCCGCCGCCTCAAAACCAATACGATCGCAAAGTCCGCCGTCTGCATATCAGCTACATCCTTTTCGATCGACGAGACGACCGGAGCTGAATTTATCGGCGGCCTCACGTCCTTTCCCGAACGCAGGATCGTTTCATTCGCTCCGCAGGATGCAGTAAAAGCTAGTGTCGCGGTAGCAAGAAGCGACAATACTGATTTATTAAAGTCATTTATGTTCAACACACTAATCCCATTACTCGCTGGACATAAAAGTTTTAACACAAATACTTGTCTTCTCGCGATTCTCAGAACTCCAAAAATGTTTTAACCCGGAGAAGATACCGACATTGCCGGCGACGGCGGTTTCGCATCGTGTGTGGTCACGGCGATCCTTATCTTGTATTCAATTGCTCTCGATGGTACATTTTCCGGCCTGACCTGCTGAAAACTTATGAGAATATTATATTTCGATCACTTCTGACCAACCTGCTTTGTGTAACCGCAGAGGCTCAAACTTATAACAATTACGAAAAACAGTATAATTTCAAATCGCAGACCAGTAGTTTGTTCGAGTCTGAGCACACACACAGAAGGTTGCTTTCTAATTCCCAACCGACGGGACGTGGGGTTCAATCGGCTAGATCAGCGTAAATTTGTTTTCATTGTATGTACGAGAAAAATTTGGACTTCCGACAAAATTGGGGTCAAGGAAGGTAATAGCACCTACACGACCTTTGAAAAAGCTCGCAAATATCTGGCTCAGCCCAACAAGGATCATCTTTTACTAAACAAAGCTGATTACAACGAACTCTTTGCGAAACTCGTGAAGTTTCATTAGTTAAAGCGAGTTTACGGTTGGAATTCCATCAAAAAACTCAAGCAATACTTCCGCAAAAAACCGTTAGCGTCAAACGAACGAACTACAGAAGCTGAGAAGCCAAATAAGTTCATTTTAGCAATGTGCGTCATTACAATGAAGAATGAGATGCCGTTTTTTGCGAAATAAGAACTGTCAACGAATGCCGATACTGCCATACGTATCAACGGTTTAAGATTGCCGTACCCAGCCAACGACCCGTCACTGATCTTCGAGTAGTCGGTCAGCCACGCACCCAATGGCGGCGTTGTCGGCATATATTGTCAAGGCCGCATTAGTTACTATCTAAACCGTCGTCGTCGTTCGAATTTTTGCTTTTCGCGTCATTCTTTTCCATATCGTCCAGGATCTTCTGCTCATCCGGTGTCGCAGGTGGTTCATCGGCGGATGAGTCATACGGATCGCCCTTGACGTCGCGGATCTTGAGCAGACGAGCTTCGTCATCCTCATAAATGATCTCGGCCCAACCGCTGTCTAGCGCTTTGGCGATCATTTCAGTGTTTTCTTTCGCATCGGCAAAGATGTACTTCGCCCCGAACTTATCGCGAATGACCGGGGCCGGATCATCGATCTTGCCTTCGGTCAGATCCTTGAGCGTTTTGTACAACTCCGGATTTTCCGAATAGAGGTAGTTCGGATCGAGTCCGTAAACGTAGCGATGCTTAGTGTTATAGAAGAACAGTTTTGGAAAATCATCCCATGTACAGTTAAAGATGAGCTCGTTTTTGGGAATATTATCGGCTCCCGTCTCATCGAGTGCGGTCGCCCACTCCATCGACCGGCGATATTTATCATTCGGCTCGTTACTGGTTATATTGTCGATCATCCCGGACTCATCAAAACCAAACTTGTGCAGGCCGATCAGATTGTAGACCCAAAAGATACATAGAGCGATCCCGATGATCCAAACGGCCGATGACCGGGCGGCCTGAAGCCACGCTTGCTTTTCGGTTGGCTTTTCGACGTCGAGATAAGGGTCGATCTCCCGCTGGAACTCGTCCGGCAGTTCGACCGCCTTCGGTGCTGTGAATGCATTCCAGGCAAAGGCCGCAAAAAGGATTGCGAACGGCGGAAAGTACTCGGCAAAACGCTTAGAGCGGAACTGTGCTGCAAGCAATATCGATGTAAACGCGAGAAAAAATGCCGCCTTTTCAGGCAACTTGCTATTCTTTGGCACGAACAAGACGTAGCCGATCAGCATCGCGATCAATGCGATCGGAAAGTTCATCAGCAGTTCCTTCCCGTCGTACGGATACCACTCGCCGCCAACCGCAACGGCAAAGTCGCTGCCAACCTTGAATTTCGTTATGAAATGCTCAAAGAAGAGCCCGAGATTGTCCGGAAAATAAGGATTGATGACATTGCCCAGGATCATCCCTGCCGTCGTATATGCCAAAGGCCGCCATTCAAAACGGCGTTCGTTGATGGCAATGATCACAGTCCATATAAAAGCCGCAAACCATAGGAGCGGAAACAAGCTGTAAGTCCAGACAAACGCAAACATTAGCGGCAGCAGCCACAGGTATTTGCGTTGAAATAAAAGATGGATCCCGAGTACGGTGATGATAATGGTCAACGGCGGTGCCTTGCCCATATTCATCCGATAGTAAAATGCATTAGCACACGTCAGAAGAGCAGCGAGCCAAATTAGCTGATGCTTAATGCCGTACCGATAGACCAGCCAATAAACCGAAAATACGGCAAATGTCGCGTAGAAAACAGTCGATACCTTTGCCGCCATCACCGGTTCAAAGAACCAGAGGAAAGGTATCTGTAGAAGATGGAAAAGGAAATGGTGATCAGCGTAATCCTGTGGGTTGAGCACCGTCAACGGCAGCCATTCAAATGAAGGAAGCCATTTTCCGTGTTTGAAATTTTCCCACAGAAGCGACGACCATTTTATGTGGTAATAACCGTCCCAATCACCGCAGCAGATGGCATCTGTACGTGACTGCAAAAACGTCAGCACCATCAGGATCGCGCAAAACCCAAAAATTAAATAGATGACCCGGACCGCATTCTCGGACTCGAGAAATTCGCTCCAGCTTTGCTTTTTCGCAACCGCGGCCGAGGGTGTCGTCTCGGGCTTTTCGTTTATGATCTCGTCCATTGAATTTAGTGCCAGATAAATTGAAAAAGTATCACGAATGCAGGGTGCAAATCTAATCACAGCGACACCGTAGTGCGTTCGGCTGCTATCCTGCCTGACATAAGAGGTAGAAGTGGCGATCCACGGTGGACGAGGAAAGGAAAGTATTTGCTAAGCTTGCCGGGAAATCTTAGAATCAAAGATTCGATTATGTATCCAAAAGGCAACCTTGATATACCAGCGTCCCACGGTCACCTTGAAGCGATCGTTAAAGAACCGCACAGCCCACGTCAAGGTGTCGGCGTAGTGTGCCATCCGCACCCGCTCGGCGGCGGCACGATGCACAATAAAGTCGTTTTTCGGGCGGCGGCGGGAATGCTCGACGCGGGACTTCTAACCGTAAAATTTAACTTTCGCGGCGTGGGCGGATCAACGGGCGTCCACAATGAGATCGAAGGCGGCCGCGAAGATGTCGGCGACGTGCTCGAGTACGTTGAACAGCAATATCCGGGCGAAGACCTGACGCTTGCGGGCTTTTCGTTCGGTTCGCGGACCGGACTGGAGGTCGGGTTTGACGACCCGAAGGTCAAACGCCTCATTTCGATCGGGACGCCTATCGACAAATACGGTGATTACGATTTTCTGATCGGATTGCGAAAGCCGATCTTGTTCATTCACGGCGACCAAGACGAATTTGGCTCCCTTAAGAATCTCCGGCCGCTGATCGACGAGGTCGCAAAGACCGCGGACACAGAACTCGTCGTCTTTGAGAATTGCGGACATTTTTTTGATGAGCATTTGAATGAATTGCGCGAGGCGATACGGTCGTGGGTAATAACTAAACTAACCGAAGCTCAGGCGAGCAGAGAAGCTTAAAACTATCGCCCTCATACGGGGCTATAAACTTCGCGAAAGATCCAACATTATGGAACAAAAACCAATACGAGATGCGGCCATTCGGCTAACGATGATGCCGCGAGATACCAATGCTCACGGAACCGTCTTTGGCGGCGTGATATTGAGTTATATCGACGTCGCCGGTGGTGTCGAGGCAGTTCGCCACACAAAACACAACCGATTTGTTACCGTCGCGATGAAAGAGGTGATCTTTCACGAACCCGTTTTCATCGGTGATCTTGTCAGTTTTTATGCGGAGACAATGAAGGTTGGAAATACATCGATCAGTATCCACGTCGTCGTCGAAGCCGAACGCTTCGGATCGCCGGGTGTGATCGCTAAGGTCACTGAGGCCGAAATGACCTTTGTTGCCATTGACGAAGCCCGTAAAAAGGTGAGGATCGGAGGTTAAGAATGCCAACCTGGAAACTCGAGGTCGAATACGAAGGAACGCGCTACCGCGGGTGGCAGATGCAGCACAATGCCAAGTCGATTCAGGGCGAACTGATGGAAGTAACACGACAACTATTCGTGTCAAAGGTCGACCTCTTTGGAGCCGGATGGACTGATGCTGGCGTCCACGCCCTGCGCCAGATCGTACACGTCAAGGTACCCGAATTGTCCGTCAATCTAACGCCGCGGCAGATCCAATTCGGATTTAACGACCTGCTGCCACACGACATCAACGTCATCAAGGTGATGAACGCCCCGGACGATTTTCACGCCCGTCACGATGCTGTCCAACAATACTATCTTTATCAAATTTCAACGCGGCGGACGGCGTTCGGCAAAAATCTCGTCTGGTGGATCAAGGACAACCTTGATGCCAAAGCGATGTGTGAAGCTGCAAAAATGCTTGTCGGAAAGCACGATTTTCGTTCGTTTTGCGAAACGGAAGAGGGCAAGAATAAATCGACGTTCGTTGACGTCAGTCATGCAGATGTATTTACCGATGGCGATTTGATCTGTTTTCGCATCGGCGCAAGCCAATTTTTATGGAAAATGGTCCGGCGGATAGTCGGAATGCTCGCAGAGGTCGGCCGCGGTAATACTACGTATGATGCGTTCGAGCGATTGTTGAGGTTTGAGTCGAACGTCCCGGCTCAGTTTACCGCTCCACCTTCAGGGCTATTCCTTGAAAAGGTATTATATAAGGGCGATTCGCCGCCAAGGGATCGCCGGGCGGCGTTTACGCTGGGTTAACTCACTGGTGCTTGCTTTCACGTACACGTTGTGACAAATTAAATCTATACGGTTTTGTAAGGTTTAGAAAAAAGGGAGACATATTTGATGCCACATATTATTGCCGAGACGGCAACAGGCACTATTTCGTTTGAGGCCATCGTCGGCCAAAAGCTCGTTTTGGCACTTGAGGACAACGGTGTCGATATTTTGCACCGCTGCGGCGGGAACGCACGTTGTACGACCTGCCGCGTGGAATTGATCGTCGGTGACGCGGGCGAAATGGGCCCTAATGAGCAAGCGATCCTCTCGACAAAAGAGGGGCTCAATGAGAATACTCGGCTTTCGTGCCAGATCAGAGTCAATGGCGATATGGAAGTCAAGGTTATCAATCAGGCGAGCGTCGCCGGGATCGAACCCGGAACACGGCCGGAAGACTAAACAGTTGCAATTTACAAGGAGAAAAAAATGTTTGAAAAACTGAAAGAGCGAATTGTTCCGATTTTAGAAACAGCCGAAGCACATTGCGACGGACCGTGCGGCGTATATGACCCGGCTTCCGCCCGGATCGCCGCCGAGGCGGCCGTGTCGATGACTAAAAAACTCGTCGACCTCAAAGCGCCGGACGGCTCCGATGCGAAAGCGTCAATCGCATATCACAATACATTTTCACGCTACGTCACGATCAAAGAGGAACAGGCGGACATTGCAAAGAAAGAGTTGCTGATCCTCTGGACCGATTATTTCAAGCCGGTTCACCTCGAAAAATTTCCAAACCTGCACGACACGTTCTGGAAAGCCGCCAAGCTCTGTTCGTCGGTCAAGGTCGAGGTCAGCCTCGAACACGCCACCGAATTGATGGACGCTATCAAAGATATCCACGACATTTTCTGGTCGTCGAAAGACCTTAACGTCGAGTGGTACACGGCGTCATAGTCTAATTGATCGATTAGTTCTGCGGCGGAAGATCGAACAGGTTTTCCGCCGTTCGGCTTTTCCTATGAATGGCACTTTGCGAAAGTCGACCTGGCAGGAACGCTTACGATTTTACTCCGGTTTCTATTTTGGATTTCCGAGGTTGCGGCAGCTCAAGATTCAGGGAAACTCGATGTCGCCAACAATCGAGGATGGCGAGATCGTACTGTACGTTCCGCGAGTAGAGGTGAAGGTCGGGGACATTGTCCTGATGCCGCACCCCTTTAAGAAAAGCGTTAAGATCGTAAAGCGGCTCAGCGAGATCCATCCCGGTGGCAGGTTGACGCTCGTTGGCGACAACCCGGCCGAGAGCACCGACAGTCGCACTTTCGGGACGATTTCGATAAACTCAGTTCAAGGACGCATCGAGTGCAAGTGGTGACCCAATGATCGAAGAAAAGGTACTGATTCAGAAATTTGTTAATCGTAAAGGTCGTGAGCGGCTCAAGAAGCCCGATTGGCTCAAGATCAAGCTCGGCGATCCGTCAAATCAGAACGCCGTTTTGAATCTCATCGACGGGCTAAATCTTCACACGGTCTGCCAGGAGGCCAAATGTCCAAATATTTTTGAGTGCTGGACCGACAAGACCGCAACATTTATGCTCGGTGGCGACACCTGCACGCGGCATTGCGGCTTTTGTGCGGTCAATAAAGGCAAGCCGATGGACCTAGACCCGATGGAGCCGACCCACGTCGCTGAGGCTGTCAAACATCTAGATCTCAAACACGCCGTCATTACTTCGGTAAATCGTGACGACCTCGCCGACGGCGGTTCGATGCACTGGGCAGAGACGATCACTAAGGTTCGAGAATTTAGTCCCGACTGTAAGGTCGAGGTTCTCATCCCTGATTTCAACGGCGACGAGATCGCCCTAAATAATGTGCTCAACGCTCGACCCGACGTTCTCAACCACAACACCGAGACCATCGCCCGGCTTTACCGTCGCGTCCGCCCCGACGCAAAGTACGCCCAAACGCTCGAATTGCTCGAACGGTCGGCAAACTGGCGTGACACCGTTCAGCCGTCGATGAAGACGAAAAGCGGCATTATGGCCGGTCTCGGTGAGGGCTTTGAAGAGGTCGTCGAACTGATGAAAGACCTCCGTTCGGTCTCGTGCGATATTATGACCATCGGCCAGTACCTCCAGCCTTACGAAAAACGTCTGCCCGTCGAGCGATACGTCACACCGGACGAGTTCGCCGAGTGGAAGCGAATTGGGCTCGATTTAGGTTTTAAGCACGTCGAATCATCGCCGCTGACTAGGTCTTCATATCACGCCCGAGAACAGACCGAGAGCAAATAAGCTTGTTCTCCGGCTTTCGCTAATTAATGAGGCGGCGTTTGAATTGACAGAAACTCGTGAGTGTTGTGAGGCTGACAACCCACACACATCAAATTTACAGGCAGTTGAAGGCTATTTCATTGGATATTTTGGAACGGCCCGATGCTCTCATCACGAATATTATGAACCAAGCTGAAAAACAAAATGCGATCGAGGTTCTAAACAAGATCCTCGAATTGGAATTAGCCGGGGTTGTGCGTTATACGCATTATGCGTTGATGGTTTTCGGGTATAACCGGATACCGATCGTCTCGTGGCTGCAGAGCAATGGCGACGAGTCGCTAATGCACGCTCGCAAGGCAGGCGAGTTTGTCACGATGCTGGGCGGACATCCGAGTCTGAGGATCGGCCCTCTACTTGAAACCGAGAAGCACGATATCGGCGACATCCTGCGCGAAAGTCTGGAGCAGGAAAGTACGACTCTCGCGGCATACTACGAGCTACTCAAGCTGTCCGAGGGCAACTCGGTTGCGCTCGAGGAATACGCCCGAGAAATGATCCTGCTCGAGGAAATGCATCTGGACGAGGTCAACAAGATGCTTCGCAAACCGGGTGAGATCGAGCCATTTTCTGAATGAAGTTGATCGCCGAAACTCAGCGTTTAGTTATTCGCGAAATGGACTCTGCTGTCGATGCAGAGTTCATTTTTGCGATTTTAAATACACCGAAGTTTATACGCTTTATCGGCGATCGAGGCGTTCGAAGCGTTGAACAAGCTGAAGATTTCATCGAAGATCGTTATCGGCAGAGCTATCGCGAGCACGGTTTTGGGTTATGGACAGTAACCCTTAAACACGGCGTGCAGATCGGAATGTGCGGTTTCGTAAAACGACCGCATCTCGACCACGCTGATCTCGGATTTGCATTCCTGCCTGATTACGAACGGCAAGGTTTCGGTTTCGAATCAGCATCGGCAATACTTAAGGTCGGAAAAGAAGAGTTGAATTTTTCTACTGTTTTAGCCATCACTTCACTCGAAAATAAAGCATCAGGCAATTTGCTCAAAAAGCTGAATTTCAATTTTAACGGCATCGAAACGATGCCCGACGGCGAACAACTCAAGATTTTCTCGACGACATTATGAATAACGGCATAAATTTTGGGCTGATAGCCGGAAACGGCCAGTTCCCCTTTCTCGTTCTGGAGGGTGCTAGGCGGCAAGGCGTCGAGCTTTCGGTCATCGCCATCAAAGAAGAAACGGAAAGAAGTATCGAAGAAAGCTCGAATGACGTCCGGTGGGTCGGTATTGGCCAACTAGGCAAGATGATCTCGTTTTTCAAGGACCGCGGCGTCTCAAAGGTGATAATGGCCGGCCAAGTCAAGCACGTACAGATTTTTTCAAGTTCGATGCCGGATATGCGGATGGTCAAGATGCTTTGGAAACTACCCAGACGCAACACCAACGCTCTAATTGGCGGCGTGGCCGCTGAACTTGCGAAAGACGGGATCGAATTGGTCGATTCCACGCTTTTCATCCGGGATCACTTAGCGGGTGAAGGTGTGCTAACAAAGCGGCAACCAAGCGATCTTGAGCTAGAGAATATCGAGTATGGGCTGCAGATCGCCCGCGAAATAGCGAGACTTGATCTCGGACAGACGATCGTCGTCCGCGGCAAAGCGTGTGTCGCGGTCGAAGCTATGGAAGGCACGGACGAGACGATCAAACGGGCGGGCGAATTGGTACGTGGCAAACTCACCGTTATCAAGGTGGCCAAGCCCGAGCAGGATATGCGTTTTGATGTTCCCGTAGTCGGTGTACCTACGATCGAAGTAATGATCGCGGCGGGGGCGACCTGTCTTTCGATCACAACCGGCAAAACATTGATATTTGATGGCCCGTCGATGCTCGCCTTAGCTGACCGAAACAAGATATGCGTTGTAGGGTCTCCATTTGAAACCTTTACTACCAATAGGGCGTAAATAACAGCATTGTCCGTACCAAATCCAGGAGAAAGAATGAGAAGAAATCTATTTGTAATTTTAATACTGTCGGCGTTTGTTTTTCAGACCGCGGCATTTGCTCAGACCGCCGCAGTTAAGATCACACCGGCGGAGAAAAAGATCGCTGAGGCCATCACTGCGGCGCAGCTTAAAGACTATCTTTATTTCGTCGCCGCAGACGAAATGGAAGGCCGCGACACGCCGTCTAGAGGCCTAGATATAACTGCCAAATTCATCGGGATGAATCTTTCACGCTGGGGATTTAAGCCGGCGGGTGACGACGGTACGTTTTATCAGAGGATCGCTTTGAAGAAAGATGCGATCGATCCGGCCGCAACATCAGTCGAGGTCGGCGGACAGAAATATTCGTACGGCGATGATCTGGTACGTGTTTCCGGCAATTCGACAGCCGCGATCTCGGCTCCGATCGTCTTTGCCGGTGACGGATGGATGATCAAATCGAAGGGATTGGATCCCTATCAGAATATCGACGTTAAGGGTAAGCTGATTGCTGTCTACAGCGAAGGGCAATCTTCGGGTCGCAACATCGTCGCCCTTCCACAAGGAATCACGCAGGCAGACCTTACCGGCGAACGCGGCAAGGACTGGGCGGATGTTACAGCCTATGCTCGTGCACACGGTGCCGCGGGCATACTCGTATTGCCGTCAAAGTTTTTAGCAGATAATTGGGGAATGGTCAGTCAGATGTTTGGACGCACCCGAATGGTCGTCGAAAAACTTGCCCCGGCCACGCCGGCACAGATCGCAAGTGCTCCGTCCGTCTTTATCGCTTCGCAGAAACTCGCTGCTGCTATATTTGCGGGCGAGGCAAATGACCCGATGAGCGGATCGAAAACGTCATTTGACCTTAGCTCGGGTAAAAAATTCAATTTCACCATCGCCACCAAAACCGAAACGGCATGGACGCAGAACGTCGTTGCACTTTGGGAAGGCAGCGATCCGACGTTAAAGAGTGAAATGGTCGCAATTGGTGCCCACTACGACCACGTAGGTGTCAACCCGAATGCTCCGGGACCAGATAAGATATTTAACGGTGCCGATGACGATGGCTCCGGAACGGTTGCCGTACTCTCGATCGCCGAAGCATTGGCTAAGGCACCCAAGCGGCCCAAACGCTCAATCCTCTTCGTATGGCATTGCGGCGAAGAAAAGGGTTTATGGGGCAGCGAATATTTTAACAAGTTTCCGACCGTTGACATCAAAAAGGTCGTTGCTCAGCTTAACATTGATATGATCGGCCGCAGCAGAAAGCCCGATGATACTAACCCTAAGAACAAGGAATTATCGGGCGAAAACACGATCTACGTGATCGGAGCGGATATGATGAGCTCGACTCTTGGAACTGTCGTGAAGGGTACGAACTCGGGATATCTCAAGATGGACTACGATTTCCGTTACGACGACCCGAAAGATCCAAATCGTTTCTTTTTCCGTTCGGATCACTTCAATTATGCAGTAAATGGCATCCCGGTCGCCTTTTGGTTTGATGGCGTCCACGAAGATTACCATCAGGCGGGCGACCACGCCGATAAGATCGACTATGTCCGAATGGAGAAGATCACCCGCACGATCTTTCTCACCCTTCTTAAACTCGGTGAACTTAAAGAAAGGCCCCACATCGACAAGCAATTACCGGCCGAATTGACCAGACAATAATTGCTTGATAACCAGAATGCCCTGCGGTCACTGCCACTTAGGCTGAACCGCAGGGCATTTTTCTTTGATCTCGATCAACGCTCACATTTCCAGAATAGATCTTGGGCCATTATTCCCTTTGTTTCGTATGCAGTTGTGCTCCGAGACGCGGCTTTCGTGATGGCGTCCACACGATCCATCTGCATAACCGCTCGGGCATTTTGCCGATTTGCAGAAAGTGTGGAATGTACTCGCGATCATTTTTTGGTTAATACGAGTAGTCGGTAGGCTTCGGATTTGCTGAGGCCTAGCTCTTTGGCAGCCTTTTTGAGAGCTGAACGGTTGTCGACACCCTCTGCCTCGAGTTCAGCGACCCGGTCGGCAAGCGAGTCGGGCGGTGGTACGGCAACT
Organism: Chloracidobacterium sp.; assembly: GCA_016720705.1. Classification (NCBI taxonomy): domain Bacteria; kingdom Pseudomonadati; phylum Acidobacteriota; class Blastocatellia; order Chloracidobacteriales; family Chloracidobacteriaceae; genus Chloracidobacterium; species Chloracidobacterium sp. The sequence continues at coordinate 947,812 of JADKKB010000007.1, forward strand.
GGGCCTCTTGCTCGATCGATTACCAAAACGATCTCGCCCCGCACGCCCGCATCTGCATACTCCGCGGCTAGCGTCGACAAGCTTCCAAACGCAAAGGCCTCGTGAAGTTTTGTGATCTCGCGGGCTACGGCCGAGCGTCTATCGCCCAGAACAGCCAGACAATCTGACAGCGATCGGGCGAGGCGGTGAGGAGTTTCATAGAGAACCAGCGTCGCAGGAATGTCCCGGATCTCCTCAAGGCGCTTCCGGCGTTCACCACTCTTGGACGGTAAAAATCCACCAAAAAAGATTGAATCGGTCGGGAGTCCGGATGCTACGACTGCCGCGACGAATGCCGCGGGTCCCGGAACTGGCACGACAAGAATGCCGTTTTCGATCGCTAATTCGACCACGCGGAAACTCGGGTCAGCGATGCCCGGAGTACCCGCATCTGAAACCACCGCGATCGATGTGCCGACTTTGAGCTTTTCGATAAAGCTCGGGGCCCGTTCGTTTTCATTATGTTCGTGATAGCTGACCAGCTTTGCCGTGATCTCAAAATGGTTCAGCAGTTTACGGGTGTGCCGCGTGTCCTCGCAGGCGATAATGTCCACCGACCTCAAAACGTCCAAGGCGCGGAGCGTGATGTCCTTCAAGTTGCCGATCGGCGTAGTAACAAGGTAAAGCGTTCCCGACATATCGAGAATATAGCGAACTTGCGCGAAAAATGGAAAAAGCCCGGGCCGTTTGAGGCCCGGGACTTCAGTTTGATACGCGAAGATTCGCTTAGAAGGGCAGCCGGATCGGTAGTCGGTCACGCCAATTGCCGTTGCTGTTACCGCGGTTATTTCGATTGTTTCGATTGTTTCGATCGCCGTAGTAGTTAATCCCGTAGGCGTTCGCAATTATCCGCAGATCATTGCTGATCTCGTTCCACTGGTTTTGAAGTACATCATTGCCCCGCGAGTTATATATTTGGCTATCGATCCTGGAACCGATCTCGATCACTCGACGTGCTTCATCAGCACTGTTGTCCATATTACGTCCACGGCCATACTTATCCTCAAATTTATTAGCCGCTTTCTGGAATTGATCCGCGAGGTCTTCGATATTGCCATTGCTATAGTTACCATAACGACCGTTCTGATCGGTCATCCGTTCAAAGTTCTTCGCACGCATCTTTAGATTCTGCACGGTAGAACGGATATTGCCGTAATTTGTGTTGTTACCATAACCGCCATTGCCGTAACCGCCGTTTTGCCCATAGGGACCGTTCTGCCCGCCCCACTGAGCCGAAGCGATGGCCGGTAAACCCAGAACCAATAACGAAAATGCTGCTACTGCCATATATGTTTTTATTCGAGTCATTGTTTTATCCCCTTATCGTTTTCGGTGGCAATGTTTTGGCCATTGCTCGATATCACTAATTGCAAAAGGCGTGCCAAACTCTAGCTAAGCTGTTCAGAAAGCCTGCAATCTGTTGACAACACTCGTCTTAGCAGTTTTGATAATTTGCTGGAAATGGTCGTGTGAGCAGCGGTACGGTCGTTGATGTCGCAAATCGTTTGTTCGTACAACGCATAACGTAGGGCCGGAATTCCGTGGTCGACGACGCCACTCTCGTTGTCAGCCAGAATGCCAGAAAGCCGGCATCCCGAGTGGGCGGGGCCGGCTTTCGTTAGCGTGGACGATTCACTTCCGATCAGGGTTCCGGGCCGATCTCGAGACCGGTGACATCCTCCGTGACCGTGATCAACCGCGACCTGAACATTAGGCCCTTTGCCCGCACATCAATGGTATAGGTCTCGCCGACGGTCACGTCATCAAATCTGAAACGCCCAAAGCCGTTCGTCAATACGGACCGCCTCGAACCCTGAACCCCACCGAGTACCACCGTTGCTCCCGAAAGCCCGGAGCCATTGGCTCTAGTTACCGTGCCTTCGATGCTGGCATTCGCTGCGGTCGGCGCCAAAAGCGATATATCTGCCGCGGAAAAGACTGTCGATAGAGGTGTTGCGGTGCCGTCGACGACCTCCGTTATCACCGGATCGCTGACAAAACTGATATTTGTCGTGTCCGGGTGGACCGGAGCAACCTCAAATGCAACATAAAGTACTCGCCGAGTGCCGGCGGCAAAGGGCGAACCCGGTGCCTTGTCGATAGCAATCCCGAGCTTTCCGCTCGCCGCCTGTGAATCGTTCACGGTAAGTACCGCTCCGGAGGCGTCGGGCCCCAGTTCGATCAATGAAGGCGAACTTAACACTGCCGTGTCGAAGTTCAGTGCGAATCCGATCGCGGCCTCGTCGCCCTGTGCCTCAATATCTACTCCAATGATCACCTTGGTGCCATCCCTATAAAGGCTGACCGGCTTGACCTCTCGCGGCAGAAGCGACGATCGTTTGCCCGGGACCGGCTTTGGTGAGTATGGCAGAGCGTCATTCGGGCCCGCGGCTTCTGCACGCTGGTCAAGCGATGCAGCATATCTTCGGGCCTGGATCACGTCCGCTACTGATAAGGCTCCATTACCGCCATCCAAGCGCGGGGCCGTATCGCTACGCTGAAATTCGTTATAGGCCATTACGGTGTCGAGCTTGGTGATAAATCGCCGTATCTGGGCGACGTCATCGCTTGCCACCTGGCCATCATTGCCATTCGGTCGAGGCGACACATCACCCTCTGTATCGCCGCCGAGGACGGTAGTCTCGGCGTCCGGTTGCGTTGGTGCCATTTCTACGTTTCCGGCAAAATCGCTGCAAATGGACTGAAATGCGTAATGCTTGCCCCAGCGTCCGGTGAAATTACTGCTCCCAACCAAATTTGTCTCTGAGAAAATTGGAATGAACGCCCCTCCGTTCGTCGACACACGTATCTCACACCTATCAAAACCTGAACCATCGGCGTCATCCGTTCCGCTCCAACTGAACGAGATACCCGGTGAATCCAATGTAGCCGGTAAAGGAGCGACAGTGCTCATAGGAACAACACTGTCGAGAAGGTTTGCGGTCGTGTTCGTTACGATCGGTTCGTTTTCGTCAAAAATAATGGTCGCCGAATTATTGATCGCCGTGCGATTCGGATACGTCGCCTTTGGTTGGATAGTAAAGGTCACAAAACCCTCGCCATCGTGATCTTCGTTATTCGGCGGCAAGATGCCGAAAGTTGGATCTAGCGGAGTTTCACCCGTCTGAGGATCGATCGCGTTAAGTGTCCAGGTGACTTTTCCATTTACAATATCCAACCCGGCCGAGATGTCCGCATACAGATCATTCAGATCCGAGCCAAGTTGTATCCGGGACTGATAATAGGCCTGATTATTTGGCACGACTACGACGTTCTGCTTAAATCCGATCTCCTTGAGCCGTACGGTCCTAGGATCAAGCGTCGGCGGCAACTGGTCCGTAATAATTACCTTCTGAGCCGGCCCAGTGGCCGACGATACATTTTCGAAGTTTATCCGATAAAGCATCTCCCTGCCTATAGGCACGAATCCTTCGGTTCCAAACCCTTTCGGTCCGAGCTTCTCGTTCGGATCGACCGCTCTTATGCGACTTACATCATATTCATATTCTGCTAGTATGCAGCTAATATAGGTCTTGATTAAATTACCGATCGTCCAAACCGCGTTTGCAAATTTAATGTACGGAAGTTCATTGCCAACACATTGACCGATATCATCGATTACACCCAAAAAAAGCCCAATGCCGGTTGTTACTACGTCGCCAAAGCTAAGCTTATCATTGGCAATGTATGACATCGCCAGACCGGAAATATTGTCGACGACCGGGATTACAGTAATGAGCAGAGGACCGCAGCCGGCGCCCGGGAATAAACTAAGCATCGCGAAGAACATCGCCCTCGAAAAGTCTACGAGACATAACTCACCGGGTGTGAGTGCGTTTGGACTGGTAAGCCTTGTGAGATTTGCTAACTCTTCCGCCGACGGCTGTCCCGCCTGAAGTACTTCCAAAAGTGGGGGCAGGATACCGAACCCGATCTTCAGCGGGTCAAGGAATGTCATAGTAAAGTCAATATTGACATTGATCTCGCGTTTGCTTCGGACAATTGGAGCGATCAAAAAAAGATATCTCTTTCCGTCGCTATCGAAAGTGAGCTCCATCGGCGGCATTCCTTGTGGAAGGAGTTCCGCCGGCATATCAAAATAATTTCCGCGGTCGAGTTCATAAGCCACATTCGTCGGAAAAGCGATCATTAGCGGCACGGCAAACGCATCATTGAGCCCATCGTTATGGACTGTAAAAGTAAAGCGTGCCCGTGCATTTCCGATTCGAGCAGCGCTCGGCCCAATGGCGGAGTGCCTAAGGCTGTGCCCGCCGCCGTTGACGATCTTAAAGCCGTCGGTACGGGTCGTGGTCTGATTGTTAGGATTGGTAACGACCACGTCATAATCGCCGGCCGCTTTTTCTTTCAGATCGAAAAGTGCAACGATTCTTGAACTACTGTTCTTGGTTATTCTAGGCGTAATGACCGACGTATCCGCGCCGACGAGCATAACCGTCGCGCCGGAAGCGAACTTTGCTCCGTCGACAGAAATCGTTATCTCGCCCTGATTACCCGCGACAGCCGGTGAAACCTGTCGAATCGAGAACGGCAACAAATTCGCTGTAATCGATATATTTTGCGGGGGAACCGGGATCGTTCCGATCTGGCCATTGACGACCTTTTCGGGCTGTTTATCAAACAGAACATTTTGAGGCTGTATAAAGTCGTGGCTGACCATTGAATAGTATCGGCCTTCGTAAGTATTTCCGATAACGTTTTCTTGATCCGCCGTCCTCTCGCCCGAGCCTTGAAAATCGTAATCGGCACGGCTCGCTGCAGAGTAAAAGTTTGTGAAAAGTTCGTTCGAATTGCCGGTTTCACCATCGAGTGAAACAACGATCGTCTCATCAGCAGGAGCATCGAACCTAAATGACTTCTGTCCGCCGTTCAATAACGTCGTCATGAATGGCGTGTTAAGCGTTAGAGCTTGGACCGTGATCGGCATCTGAGACACCGATGTCAATACATTGTTTGCTTCGTTGCTTTCGCGGACGCGGTTCTGCGAATCGAGCCGCACGATCACATAATAGTCTCCTTCCTCAATGAACGGGATCGTGAAACCGGTAGATTCGACCTCTGTCGCCGAAGGACCGAGCGGCAATCCCGTGCGGTCTTTCTGGCCGATCAGATAATCAGAAGCATCCCAAAATTGATCTCGCGATAAATAAACGCTGTCGCGCCAAGGGCCGATCGCCGGGTAAGTGCCCGAATTTTGTACGGTCCATTGGAAGAACGCTCCGTCGCCGGGTGTGGCACCGGCAGGAACCGAGATATTTGTAACATTCAAGTCAGCCGGCGGCGGCAGCTCTAAATTTACGTTGTACGCCGGGCTGATATTATTTGAATCACTGCTTTCCGAGACACTATTGTTGTAGTCAGTCACAACAAATATCCGATACAGATCAGTAAGTCCGGCAGGGATGCCGATCGATCGCGATTCGGAATAATTCGCTCCTCCGGCAAGCGCCCCGTTGTGGACAACGTAACCGAGTCGCTTGTCGGTCGAATCGATAACCGAGTCGCGCGAAAGAATAATATAGTCGGTCCAAGAACTTCCTAAGGTCGATGTACCGCCCGTATTTGTAACGGTCCAGTTTATGATAACGTTAGTGCCGGAGTAGGTCGGCGTTGTTACCGAATTCACAACGGCTTGAAGGTCAACGTCGGGCGACGTAACTATGATCGGGGTCGACTCTCGAAGATTATTTCCTTCGTAAATGCTGTTGTACGGGCCCTCGTAAACGTTGTTGTCAATGTCCGCAACGACCAAAATATAGTATTGTCCAGCGGCAACGTTTCCGGTGCTTACGTTTACGGTTTGAGAATAGGTCTGCCCCGGAGCGAGATTATCCTGTTGACTGACGTTACCGATTCGGATATCACTTGCGCTAAGTGATGCGTCGCTCGATAGATAAACGACATCGTGCCAACCTCCGAAGGTCGTCAACTGTCCGCCGGCGTTTCGGCCTGTGTATCCGACCGGGAATGAGGTTCCGACCTGTATCGGTCCCGCGGGCACCGAGACACTATCGACAACGACGTCGGGCAGATTGTTTGCCACCGAGAAAGGCCCGGAACTAGCCGTATTATTATCCTCACCGGTTCCGCATTCAATTACATTTCGATTGTAATCTGTCTCGATCGTTATCACATATTCACCCTGCATATATGACGGGAGATTTACGTTTGCGTTTCGAGAGGCAGACTGGCCGGCAGCGATCGCTCCCTGGTGAGTGGCTCGTCCAATTTCAGATGAACCAAGCCCTTCAAGTGAGGTAATAAGCACGCGGTCGGTCCACTGATATGGCCCCGGACCGGTCCCGATATTTGATTCCGTCCACGACACCGAAACCGATTGTCCAGGCGTAGTTATTGGTGAAAACTGGACATTGGACGCGATCAGATCGGCCGGCAGTGTCGTAATTGAGATAGGTCTGACCGGACTATAATTATTAGCCTCGGCGTCGTAACCCGGATCAAATTCGCCTACCATATTTCCGGTATCGGTCCTTGCGATCAGATAATAGTCTCCGGTCAATACACACGTCGGCAACTGCACTCGCATTTCGACGAGTCGACTCTCGCCCGCAGCTAGCGAACTCGTGGGTTTCGTTCCTAGGATCGTATCGTCAGCTCCGTACGTCTGATCGGTCGAAAGATATATCGCATCTGTCCAATTTCCAGCGGTAGGAAATGCGCCTTGATTGGAAACCGTGAAGCTAATGTCAATAAATTGGCCACCTGAGGCCGTTGAAGGTGCGGCGGGTTGTGCGTTGATAACGAGGTCGGGCGGCGTCTGGATGATATTTATCGGAGATCCGGGGGCTACCTCGTCGTATGCGAAATTATTATTTTCCGCACTGAACTCGTAGATTGTGTTGTTAGTATCGGCTACGACGAAAACGTAATATTGCCCCTGAACGTCATTCGGCAATTTCACATAATCACCGCCGGTTGTAGTGGCAACAAACGTGTTAGTCGTATAGTTCGCTCCTGCCGGGAGTGGAGTTGTACGGGTTGATTTCGTGAAGATCAAACGATCCTGCGAAGTATTTAAGACGGTGTCTCTCGACAGATAAACTTTGTCTGCCCAACTCCAAGGTTTGTTGAGAGCCTCATTGTCACCTGCCGCCGCCGCGTTGCCGATATTGTTGACCTGCCAGCCTACGTTGATCGGACCGCCGGCAAATGCCTGAACCGGTGCTTGCACATTAGAAACAGTGAGATCCGGCAATGGCGGAATGTTTAGTGTGATCGCTCGCGTCAGCTTATTATTGGTCGTATTTTCTTCGTTCAGAGCGCCGTTGATATCGGTAGTAACGACGAAAAGATAAGAACCATTGAAGCCCCGCGGTATCTTAACTGTCGCCGAGGCTATATAGCTCTCGCCCGGAGCAAGTGCGCCGGCGCTATCAACGTCGATCAGGGCGTTCGTCGTCGAAGATCCGGTGGTATTGACACTTACTCGATCCTTCCAAGCGAGCGCATTCGTTGGTCCGAGCCCATTATTCGTGACCGTCCACTGAACTTGTATCGTTTGATCGAAAAACGCCGTCGGCGGAGCTGTGATATTTGTAATGACGAGGTCAGGCCTCAGCAAGCGGCGAACAAACACCGGCTGAAAGCGAGAATTGTTATTCTCATTCTCGCCTTCGTTGATAACCGACGGACTATCCGTAAGAACGTAAACATAATGGTCGCCTGACGTAGGTATAGCTCCCGTTGGGATCGTAACGTTCTGGATACGTTCAACCGACGCGCCAGCTGCGAGGCCGCCCGGCAATGGAAACGTTCCGAGCAGCAAATCGCTGCCGACCTGATTATCGGGCGAAAAATAAACGCTCTCCGAAAATGTTCCGGCCGCCTTATTGCCAGTGTTTGTCGTTGTCCATGTCATTGGGAATGCAGCGTCCGTGTCGACCTCGACCGCGGTGCTCGTCGATGTTACCTGCAGATCCGGCACGCGATACTCGAACTGCGTCGTTTGTGAAGATGTATTGTTGATCTCTTCGGGAGTAATCTGAGAGCCTTCGATGATCGTATTATCCGTATCAGCTTTAACAAAAATATAGATCGTTCCGTTTGGACGAGAAGGAACGGTCGGAATAGTCACGCTACGAGATTGGGCACTCGTGGCTCCTGCGGCGAGACTGTTAAGGTTGATGTTCGCGAGCGTTGAATCGTCGCTATTCCCAAAAAACGCATCCGTGGAGACGGATATTCGAGTGTTGAATGGATTGGCTGCATTAGCCCCACCGATATTTCGAATATTGAACGTGACCGTGAATGGCACGTTCGGCTCTGTATTTGCAGGAACTGCCAGATTCTCTATAACGAGGTCGGGGTAGTTCACCTGGATCGGTATTGTGACCGTATTATTCGAGGTACGTCCGGCTTCATCGATCGCGCCGAAGGGGTTCGTATAAAGAATCAAATAGTAGAGTCCTGGTTGAGTAGCTAAATAGTCCGCAATGGACAATTGAAAGCCGGAAACAGTACGACTCGCTCCTACAGCAAGGGAGGCTGGGTTCGGCTGAGAGTAAAGTAGGGTGTCCGAACCGGTGAGAATGTCATCAGTCGAAAGATAGATCGCATCAACACCTCCGTTGGTTCCTGTTGAAGCCTCGCCGATATTATCGACCACCCATGAGATATCAAATCCTTGATTGACACCCACCGCCGGAGGAACCGTAAGCGAAACGGCTCGCAGATCCGGCTTTGCTGGAGCCAAAGAAACCGTTGCTTGGGCCTGCGCAAAATTGGGACTCGGGCGCGTCGCAAGAACTTCCGCACTGCGATAGAGATTGCTGATCTCGGTATCGATAGTAAATACTGCTTGTGTTTCACCTTCAGCAATAACCACTGACGATGGAACGGTCATCGCCCCTATCGCTCCGAGAGCTTGAAGCGAAACGGTTACTCCGCCGGTCGGGGCCGGTTCGTTCAGATAGACTGTCGCTGTGGTAGAAGTGCCCGATGTGACAGGATTTGGCTGATTTATTCGCAACGACAAGGCGGGACCAGCCGCAGGTGGTGTGCCCCAGCTCAAGCCTCGGACGCCGTCGGCTCCCATTGAGTCGAAGACCGTCTCGCTCGTCCACGACGTGAGATCATAGGTGCCAATTCGTTGCCCCACGACATCCTGTTGCAATTTTGTGTCGTAGTAGCCTGTCGGGTACGCGACCTTTGTTCCGCCCGGTGACCATACTGCATTTCCAAAAAATTCAACTGGAGTGTGGTCTTCGATGATGGCTCCGGTGGTAGCATTGATGATCCGAAGCTTTCGAACCGCCGTTTCTCCGAAACCCTCGACGTGATAAAGAGAAACTTTGGTGCCGTCCGGCGAGTATCTCGCGGCGGTTGGGGGTGATGAGGACGCACTCTGCGGCTCATAAAGAACGCTGCAACCGCCGCTGCCGTTTGCCGGAACTTTGTAGACGTAGTTCCCGTAGGGCAACAGGCCGATGATTCCGCGTTCAATTTTGCCAAAAATGATCCAGTCCCCGTTTGGCGAAAAATTTGGTGTGTCATAACCGAGGAATCCCGGCTGTGAGCTATCCGATTGGGTTATATTACGCGTTCCGCCCGACTTCCAACCATGGAGTCCATTTGGCATACACGCGGTTGTATCTACCCGCGTAGCGGTGCCGTTACCATGTATGTCCACCGTGTATATCCCGGGATCGTAACCGCTGTATTGCGCGACAAAAACGATTTTCTCACCATCGGGCGAAAACGATGGCTCGGATTCAGGGCCGAGGAGACCGCCGGCGGCGAGAGTCTGGTCGCTTCCATCAGCGTTCATTGTATAGATCCGGCGATAATTATCTATTGTGTAGGTGTTATCGAAAGGCGGATGATTACGAAGACTCACGAACGCGATCTTCGAGCCATCGGCCGACCACGAAGGCTCAAAATCCTTGAGTGTCGCTAGATCCTGCGGAGTACCCATCGGCGCGAGCATCTGAACTTTGTCAACACGGTTCACATCCCACCGACCTCTATCCCCAACCCCGAAAATGATCCTGTCATCCGCTCCGAGGGCTTTCCAAACGGTCGGACGATGCTTTTCAGCAGTATTCGTCGACGCCTTTTCGGTTTCCACCCTGCTGTCCTGTCCTGCGGCCGAGGCGTAAAAAATCTCGGTCAGCACCGTGGGGAAAATGCGTTCGCCAAAGGCAAATGTCGCTATTCCCAGCAGACTCAGCACGAAAGTAACTAAAGTTAAACCTCGAAACGACAAAACCGGTTTGATCGACATTCTATATCTCCAGAATTGAATTGAAATCTGCCTATGTCGGTGTATGCGAAAAATTGCAACAAAATACGACAAAAAAGCTCAATTTATTAAAATTGAGCTTTTCGTAACTATTAAAGTTGGATTTTGTGTGTGATCAGTTCGTGGCGTTTGCGGCACAAATACGTCCGCCGCTTGCGATCTTACCGGAAAGTTGGTCGAGCTGATCAGCGGAGCTAAGCAGTTTAGCTCTAAGCTTTTCCATCGTGATCGCCGGTTCAGCGGCGATGACTAGGGCCGCAATGCCGGAAACGTACGGCGTAGCCATTGATGTTCCTGACGCTTCGCGATAGCCGTTGTTGAGCCACGTCGAGAGAATATCTTTGCCTGGAGCGGCGATTTGAACTGATCTATTACCAAAATTTGAAAATGATGCGAGCTTGTCGTTGCGATCAAGAGCGGCGACGCTGATCAGGTTTGGCAGATCATAATTTGACGGAAAGTGAGGGCGCTTATCATTGTCGCTGCCGTCGTTGCCGGCCGCCGCCACAAAGAGTATTCCAGCTTCTCCCGCGGCTCTGATCGTATCTTCGAGGGCCTTGGACCGCTGGGTAGAGCCCCAACTCGCACTGATGACCCGAATATTTACGCCCTTTTTCTTACGGTCTATAGCGTAATTGATCGCTTCGATAGCATCATCCGTATTGCCGGACCCACCTCGGCCCAGAAACTTGAGCGGCATTATCTTCACCGTCCAGTTAATACCCGTGATGCCCTCACCATTATTCCCTTCGGCTCCGATTATTCCGGCACAATGCGTACCGTGGCCGTTATCGTCCATCGGATCCGCCGAACGGTCAGTCCCGTTAAATCCGTTTAAGTCATTGTAGGTACCGAGTTCGTCATCAGTATATGCCGGAATATTTGCCGGCCGGATCCACATATTTTCACGCAGATCGACGTGCGTATAATCGACACCGGTGTCCAGGACGGCGATCACGACATCCGAGTCCCCTTTGGTCTTTTCCCAAGCCTGCAAAGCGTCAAGATCGGCACGGGCTGTCCCGCCGTCCCGACCGGAATTATTGAGTGCCCATTGATCAGCGAATAATGGATCGTCCGGAGTGCTCGCTGTCCCGATGCGTTCGCCACGAATCTTTTGTCTCGGAACCGTCGCCGGGTCGTCGAGGTTGATCCGGTAATTGGGTTCGGCGTATTCGACCAGGTCGAGAGCGGCGTATTCGGCGGCGACAGTTTCGGGGCTGGCATCGTCAAGGTCGTTGATCTCCACGAGTCGGCTTACAGCTTCGATCTCGTCGGTCACCACATCATTACGCTCAGCGGCGATAGCACGGATCACGTCAAGGTTGGCGCCCAATTTGAATCTCACAAGGACTTCGGGCGTGCCTGCGAGAGCGCGTGTTTTGGAGGCGGATGCTGTGTCTACACTCTCAGTCCGGGACGGAGTCGACCTTAGCGATGATTTCCAGCGTTCGATCTGCCCCACGACCGCCGCGAGCATTACCAATACAACTGCTAAACCAATATGGATCCAAATATTGCTGCGATTCATAGTACTACTCCAAACCGTTTATGCTTCTATGACGTAATTTCGTCCGTGATAGTTGTGCAGTCGTAATTGATAATTATCCGCTCTGTATTCGTAATTATGATCGTGGGTCTCAAATTCGATCAGCCAACCGCTAGTGATCATTTGGGCTGACATCTCGCCATCGACAGGCGCACCGAGCGACATATCCGGAAATTCCTTGTCCGAAACGCTTTTTTCGGATATTTCTGTCACCGAAAGGTTGAGGCGTTTGGCTAAATCTTGCTTTGCTCTTGTTAATGCTGAACTCTTTGTAAAACTCATATTTTACTAATAATAACAATCTTGAACCCTCTACGTTCCCAAGTCAATGAATGTTCAACCTCAGTTCAACTGACGCAGCTTTCTGATGGTCAAATTACGGCTGATCTCGACGATGGCCGGCACGATGTATGTAGCACAGGCAACGCCGAGTATTAGGCCGGATACGAATCGGGTCAAATGCGTATTCTCCCAAATACCGAATATAGTAAGCGACCAATCGATGCCCGCCGGCACAAGTGACATAAAAAGCCATATTCTGCCCAACGGTTCGATTTCATCGATCGGTCGCCAGAGCGGGTAAACCGCAAATCCGACCACTAAGCCAAAATAAACGCCAAAACACCTCGAACAAACGCCAAACTGCTCGCCTGCCACGTGAAACGAGCGATCAGGTATCTGATGGCACATTAAGCTATAGAAATGATACAGCGGGCCGGAGACCGCCAGAAAACCGTAGGCCTTGAGCAATGGCGCAGCGACGATCGCTGCCGCCCAAATTAAAACGACGACAAGCCCTACCACCCAAACGCGGACAGCCTGTTGCCTAAATCGTTGGTAGATCTCGACCGGAATATAATTTGTCGCGGGTTCGCCCATCCAGATTATCTGTCTATTTGCCTGACAAATCTAAAAATGAGAAACGACCGCCGGCTAGAAAGCGACCGATCGTTTCCCATCTGATCAATTTCACCACGCACCCTTAGAATCTGATGACTGCGTCAGGACCACCCTCAACGTGAACGGTATCGACGAAACGAATACTCTTCGAATCACTTGTCATCACAACAGAGTGGGTGCGTTTTCCGGCGCCGAAGAAGCGAACGCCGCGGAGCAACGCACCGTCGGTCACGCCCGTCGCTGCGAAGATTATCTTTTTTCCGGGAGCAAGGTCGTTCGTGTCGTAAATCTTATTCGGATCGGAAATTCCCATCTCGCTCAGCCTACGCATCACCTCTTCCTCGGGCGGAACCTTTGACTTGTCGACGCCCAATCGGTCCGGGTCCCACACGAGCTTTGCCTGGATCTCGCCATTCAGACACTTCATAGCAGCGGCCGTAATGACTCCTTCGGGCGCACCACCGATGCCCATTAGCGCGTGTATGTTCGTACCCGCGACGGCAGCTGAAATCCCGGCCGACAAATCGCCGTCAGAGATCAGACGAATGCGTGCTCCGGCGTTACGAACTGAATCAACAAGTGCCTTGTGACGGCCTCGGTCAAGGCACATGATCGTAAGGTCTTCGACATCACGGCCTAGTCGTCGCGCGATATTCTTTAGGTTATCTTCGACCGGAGCATCGATATCGACCGCGCCGCGACACGATGGACCGACGACGATCTTGTCCATATAGATGTCAGGTGCATTGAGCAATCCACCGCGTTCGGCCGCCGCCAACACTGCGATGGCATTATTTGCTCCGAGGGCACACAGATTGGTTCCCTCAAGTGGATCGACGGCTATGTCGACTTCCGGAAACTCGGACCGAGCCTCGTCTGAAAAGCTCCCTCCGCCAACTTCTTCGCCAATGTAGAGCATCGGTGCTTCGTCACGTTCGCCCTCGCCGATCACGATGCGGCCCCGCATCGGAACGGTATCCATCACTTCGCGCATCGCTTCGACAGCGACGTGATCAGAGTGTTTACGGTCGCCTTGCCCCATTGTCTTGGCAGATTCGATCGCGGCGGCTTCGGTAACACGCAGGAAATCCAAGGCTAATTCACGTTCAGCTTTATGGTTTTTCATCAGTATTTTCTAGTAAGTGTCGTCTAAATTATCTTCTGCTAATGATGGCATTCTATCATTTGTGCGGCGTGATTTGACAAGTTATCGTCAGGGTATTAGCGTTTTAGTTTGGTTTTCATTGTTTCTCAGGAGTTTTCGTAAAAAATGACCTATATCGTTGCTGAGCCTTGTGTCCAATGTAAATACAGTGATTGCGCCGCAGTTTGCCCTGTCGAAGCGTTTCACGAACTGCCGGATCGTCTCTTGATCAACCCGGACGCTTGCATCGATTGCGATGCGTGTCTCCCCGAGTGTCCGGTAGAAGCGATCTACTCAGATATGTCTATCCCCGAAGAATATATGGAGTGGCTCGAGATCAATAAGGACGCGGAAAATTATCCGATAATCAGCGTTAAGCAGCCCGCACTATTTGGCCCGGGTTGTAAAGGCCAACCTGAATAAGGTGATCTTTTGTAGTACTTTTCTAGGCGGGCTTTGCCCGCCTTTTCTATTTACATCGAGACGAGAACTGGACGAAATTGCACGTACGCTCAGAGTCACGACAGCAACGAGTAAAGCCCGCCATTTGACCAACCCTATAGCTACGGCCTGAACGCGCGAAACCTATCTAACTACGGATATCAGAACCGCACAGCCCACCAACGATCGCCACTCTTGGGAAACCTTTCTTTCGTAAATGTGTTGCAAAACGGAATACAAGAATGTTTAATTGTATATTAATGCGGTGACCAATCGTGACATTCGGGCGCAAATGTCTATGTTCGACAACGTGAATAACCATTCCCAAAAACGCAATCTCCGAGAGGTCGATTGGCGAATGAAGGTACTTGTACTCTTCGGCACACGTCCGGAGGTGATCAAGCTTGCTCCTGTGATCCACGAACTTCGTAAACGATTTTTTCAGACCATCGTGGTTTCTTCTAGCCAGCATAAACAGCTTTTGAGGCCATTCCTTGAAACCCTCGAGGTTGACATCGATTTTGACCTTGGCGTGATGAGGAGAAACCAATCGCCTACCGAGGTTTGTTCAAGAATCTTGGCAAAGCTCGATAAGGTACTGGAATCTGAACGCCCTGATCTGATACTCGTTCAGGGCGATACGACCACGACGCTCGCCGGTGCTCTTGCGGGATTCTATCGCCGAATCCCTGTCGGCCACGTTGAGGCCGGACTGCGGTCGGGCAATTTGATGAGTCCATACCCGGAGGAGATGAACCGGCGTGTCATTTCACAGATCGCAACATTTCATTTCGCAGCCACTGAAAAAAATCGGAGCAACCTGCTCGCTGAGGATGTCCCGAGCGATCGGATTTTCGTCACGGGAAACCCGGTCGTAGACTCGCTGCGGGGAATGCTCAAAAAGATATCTCCCAGCCCAAAGATCGCTGAGCTTATAGAATCGACTGCGGGTAAAAAGCGGATTTTGCTAACTACGCACCGACGTGAGAGTTTTGGGACAGTGATGACCGCAAATATGAAAGTATTGCGGGACTTTGTCGATAAACACCAAGACGTCTGTCTCTTCTTTCCGGTACACCCAAACCCCAATGTGAAGGTCATTGCCAAAGAAGTACTGGGCAAGCGAAAACGCATTCATTTGCTAAACCCACTTGATTATGGTGATTTTCTGGCTATTATGCAGTCGACTTGGCTGATCGTATCTGATTCTGGCGGCGTACAGGAAGAAGCACCGAGTCTCGGCAAGCCTCTGCTCGTTATGCGGGAAAACACTGAACGTCCCGAAGCGATTAGGGCAGGCGTTTCGAAGTTGATCGGTACCGATCCGGGCGCACTCAAACACCTGCTTGAAGAAAACTATTCCGTCGACACGTGGATCAAATCCGTAAAGGAAGTTGCCAACCCGTTTGGCGACGGCCGCTCATCGGCGCGGATCGTCCGAATTATCGAAGAAAAGCTCGCGGCAAAAAATATTGCCGTAAAAGCGAACCAATTAGTACTTTTCTAAGTAGAGATGTCGACGTCTGATACCAACAATAAGCACTTGCTCACCGTAATGGTAGAGGACTATTTCCACGTCGGGGCCTTTGGGAACCTGATTCAGCAGCGGAACTGGTCTAACTTTGTGCCCAGATACGCGCATAATACTCAGAAAGCTCTCGACCTTCTGGATCAATACGACACAAAAGCGACATTTTTCGTTCTTGGTTGGATCGCCGAGCAGAGCCCGGAATTGGTGCGCGAGATCGTCAATCGCGGTCACGAGGTCGCAAGCCGTGGGTATTATCACCGAAGCCTAGAAAATCTTTCGATCGAAGAGTTTAGGGAAGATCTCCGCCGGACCAACGCCGCGATCGAGACCGCGTCCGGACAAAAGGTGTCGGGTTACCGTGCCGCCGACAAACTTCCATTTCAACAACACGATTGGGTTCTGGACGTACTAGCCGAAGAGGGTTTTGCATACGATTCATCATTTTTGCCGAAGCGGGGTGATGACCCGAAAAAGCAAGTTGCTCACCGCTACGAGCACAATGATTCGGCCATCTGGGAGTTTCCATATTCGACACGTGACCTCGGCATCGGGCTTCTGCCGATCTCGGGTGGTAATTATTTCCGGCAGATCCCTTACACGTTAATGCGGCGGGCCGTAAGCAATTGGCATAAGCGGTCTGATGCCCCGTTCATATCATATTTTCACGTTTGGGAACTTGATCCGGAACAGCCGCGAATTTCGGCGGCTTCTCGTTACAGCCGTATCCGGCATTATCGAAATTTGGACAAAATGGAGTGGATCCTCCACGAGAACCTTGCACTCTACAAATGTACCGGGATCGCCGATCATTTGGGTATCGATCGCGAAACCCATATTTCCGTCGAACCGGATATGGCCGCGGCCACAGAGATAACAGTACCGGCAAATGCTCCGCTAGACCTCACACCGGTTTCGATCGTTATACCTTGCTACAATGAGCAGGAATCACTGCCGTATTTGGCGAAGACCCTAGCCTCGGTCGAAGAGCGTCTAAAAAAGATCGGTTACACTTCACAACTGATATTTGTAGACGACAATAGCCAAGACGACACACTTGCCGTGATCCATAGCCTTTTCGGCGACTCGAAAGGACTGCAGGTTGTTAAACACGATGTGAATCAGGGCGTCGCCGGCGGTATCGTCACCGGAATTCGTGCCGCTCGTACCGAAATCGTCTGCTCGATCGATTGCGACTGCACATTTGACCCTCACGAACTCGAAAATATGATCCCGATGTTGGGAGAGTGCGTTGACTTGGTCCAGGCGTCGCCCTATCACAAGGATGGCGGCGTACAGAATGTTCCCGGCTGGCGGTTGCTGCTTTCCAAAGGCGCGTCCGTGTTGTTTCGACGCGTTCTGCATACCAAAATTGCGTCCTATACCGCATGTTTTAGGGTGATGCGGCGTAGTTCGATGATCGATATCGAACCCGAAGAACTCGGCTTTCACGGTGTACCGGAGCTGCTCGGACTGCTCGATCTCAAAGGTGGCAAGATCGTGGAATTCCCCACAGTTCTTGCCGTTCGACTTTTTGGAGCTTCCAAAATGAAGACATTAAAAACGATCGCTGGCACCGTCAAACTGCTTTCCAGACTGACGTTGATGCGAGCGTTCGGGAAAACAAACCCTATTCGACCTTCTACATCAAGTGAGAGGCTTTTGCCGGCCTCGAAGGACTGAACGGATCGTGAAGTTAGAGTGCTCAAGCCTGTTTAAGCTATTATAAAGCTAGATCTCAACACCGCTAACTTTCGATAGCGGACACATTCCCGGCCATTTCACCTCGCGGCGGTTCGCATTTTTTATGACACAAAATATTGCCATTGTCGGAACCGGATTTTTAGGGATGACGCTCGCGATGAGGTTGGCTGACTCCGGAGCAAATGTGACGCTGTACGAATCTGCCGGAGAGATCGGCGGCTTGGCCTCGGTCTGGGAAATAAATAATATCCTTTGGGACAAGCACTATCACGTTGTGCTTGCGTCAGATCGACATACACGCAATATTATTGAAGAACTCGGCCTCGGCGATGACTTTCGATGGGTCGAGACCAAAACCGGATTTTATACTGACGGCGAACTAGTCTCAATGTCCGATACGCTTGAGTTTCTCAAGTTTCCGCCGCTCGATCTCATCAGCAAACTTCGCCTCGGAGCCACCATCTTCTACGCTTCGCGCGTTAAGGAATGGAAACGTCTCGAAAAGATCACCGTCGAACAATGGTTAACCAAGCTGTCAGGCCGAAAAACGTTTGACAAGATATGGAAGCCTCTGCTCAAGGCAAAACTCGGTGAGGCGTACAAGGAAACGGCGGCGTCATTTATCTGGGCAACGATCCAACGAATGTATTCGGCACGCCGTTCGGGAATGAAGCGTGAGATGTTTGGCTATGTCGCCGGCGGATATGCCCGCGTGCTCGAACGTTTTGGCGAGGTTTTACTCGAAAAGGGCGTCGAGATTCGCCTAAATTCGCGGGTTCAACAAATCGAACGGCTAGAAAACGGCAAGATCAAGGTCTCGACCGCTGCCGCAAGACGTGGCAAAGACGCCAAACCGCATATCGCTCGGCAAAACACCAAATACGCAAACTTCCAGGCAAGTGCTACCATAGCACCAGGATTTTCGGGAGCGTTTCTCTCCGAACCGAAGGCCGATGCCGGTTCGGTCGTCCAGTTTCCCAACACGGCCAATGAATCGATCTTCGATAAAGTGATTCTCACCTGCCCCTCGAATACCGCGGCCAAAATGTTGCCGCAGGTGGACCCTGCGGAACGCAGAATGCTGGAGAGCATTCGATATCAAGGCATCGTCTGTGCGTCGGTAATGATGAAATGCTCGCTGTCTGATTTTTATGTTACCAATATCACGGATGACACGCCTTTTACGGGTATCATCGAAATGACGGCGATCGTCGATAAACGAGAGTTTGATCGAAATGCATTGGTCTATCTGCCGCGATACATAGCTCCGGACGATGATCTCTTTGACCGTTCGGACGATGAGATTCAGACTCTGTTTCTTGAAGGTCTCGAGCGGATGTATCCCAAATTCAAACGAAAGGACGTAGTTGCCTTTAAGATCTCTCGCGTCCGGCAGGTCTTTCCCGTGCCGGTTCTGCGATATTCCGAAGGCCTCGCGGATAAACGGTCATCTGTGGCGGGCGTATACGTTGTAAATTCGTCGCATATTGTAAATGGCACGCTAAATATCAATGAAACAGTGCAGTTGGCCGAGACGTTTTTTGCTGAAGAATTTGGCAGTAAAACTGTGATCTAGCTTTAATATAAGCGATTTTGCATATGAAACCGATCGCGAGCCTTTCGCTCGACCTCGACAATCAATGGTCGTATATGAAGACCCACGGCGATGGAGGATGGGACACCTTTCCGTCATATCTGGATCTCGTCACACCGCGTATACTCGGATTTCTTAATGAACGCGGGCTTAATATCACATTCTTCATCATCGGGCAGGATGCCGCACTTGACAAAAATCGCGATGCGATCACGTCGATCGTTGACGGCGGACACGAGATCGCAAATCATAGCTTCAACCACGAACCGTGGCTGCACCTTTACAGCCGCGGCGAACTGGTCACTGAATTTGAAAAAACTGAAAGCGCAATTGAGAGCCTGACCGGCATTCGGCCCATCGGGTTTCGGGGGCCGGGCTTCAGCCTGTCGGCCGCGGTGCTCGACGTGCTCGGCGAGCGTGGGTATGAGTACGATTGCTCGACGCTACCGACCTATATAGCCCCGTTGGCACGGGCATTTTATATGATGCGGGCCCCCGATGTGAGCGACGAGGAAAAAGCAAAATTAAAAAAGCTATTCGGGAAATTTTCGGATGGTTTCCGTAGCTTACGGCCTCATTATGTTGATGCAGGGGGTAAACAGATCGTGGAAATTCCGGTAACGACGTTTCCCATCATTAAAACACCGATCCACGCCAGTTATCTAATGTATTTGATGACGTTTTCACCGGCACTTGCCCGATTGTATTGGCGGACCACGGTTGCGGCCTGCAGACTTAACGGTGTACAACCATCGCTTCTGCTGCATCCGCTCGATTTTTTATCGGGCGATGATGTCAGCGAATTAAAATTCTTTCCGGCGATGAACGTCCCGGCTGCCAGGAAGATCGAATTTCTTGACTTTGCGATCGGCCTATTGGCCAAAACCTTTAAGATCACCACAATGCGTGAGCACGCCGATAACTTTCGGGGACACCCCGTCCCCGGATCACGGGCCGTCCCGCTCGCAAGTGCCTGACCTCACAATCGCTTATGAAGCCGGAACTCACGCAAAGGTCACAATTGATCATTTTGGGGTTGCTGATGTTGCTCCACCTCGCGATCGCGGTGCCGTTTGCGTATCACCTTAATATCTGGGTAGATGAGGCTTCGACCCTTTACGCCACCCAGAATGGTCTGGCCGTGGCGATCCAAACCGCTGCGGCACAGCAAAAGCAAGCTCCACTCTATTTTTGGGTGATGAGCGTGTGGAGACTAGCCAGCGACTCGATATTTTTCGCACGGCTTTTTTCGATTATTTGTAGCCTTGGCGCGATCTCAGTCTTTGCGAGTCTGGCTAAACGCTATTTTCAGCCTAAACCTGCATTGCTACTGACGGCATTTTTTGCGCTGCATCCCTATCTTATCTGGGCAAGTGTCGAGATCCGTGTCTATTCGGCGGTAATTCTGTTGTCAGTCGTACTTCTCCGTTTATTCTTAGATGCATTTCCAGCTCCGGAAAATAATGATGCCGCCGGCCCGTTCGCACGAACGAAACTGCTGTTCTTGGCCATCGTCATTGTCGCTCTTTACACGAATTTTTACCTTGGCTTTGTGATCGCCGGACTTTTCGTAGCGTTGATAGTTTCTAGACGATGGCGTGACGCTCGCTCATTCGCTCTCCTAATGATCATTGCGGGAATTGTGTTTATTCCGATGGTACTGATGGTGAAATCCGTCTTCCTAGCAAAGACTAGCGGTTATCAAGAAGAACACTCACTCATCGTCCCGTTCAAAGAGATCTGGTATCACTCCCTTACATTCGTTCTTCCGGCGGAGGTTTTTCCGGCCGAACCGCCGTCAATATTTGCGTATTGGCGGACCTGGGTCGTACGAGTAGCATTTATCGTTCTTGGGATCTTCGCCGTGGTTAGGCGACGGCAAATTACAGCGGACACGTTACAGGTGGGCACGATCACGTCGGTGATCCTCGTCTGCCTTGTGATTGCCTATTTCCTTATTGGTCACGAATATTTGGCGATTCGACATCTCGCTCCGCTATTTGCGCCCATCATCCTGTTGTTAGCCCTATTGTGCCGCGACATCTTAAAAGACTCGATTCGCATACGCCCGGCGATCCCGACACTCGTGTTTTGTGTGGTCGTGATGACCTCATTTACATACGCAACGATCAATCTCTATCCGGGCTACACCAAGCGGGGAGATTGGGCCCGAGTCGGCGAGTTTATTCGTCAGAATGAGAAACCCGGACAGCCGATAATCGTGTTCATCACATTTGAATCGCTGGCACTCAGATATCATTACGCGGGCATAAATCGAATTTTGCCTTCAGAGCGATTCTTCGTGTATGGACCGGAGGGTAAGTACGGCAGTCCCGAGAGTTTGAAGAGTGAGATCGATTACGTGATTTTCGCAATTCCGGCGGACGCAGAGCAGATATGGCTTGCAGTGGGCGAAAAATGCATAGTTACTGAGGCCTGCACCCCATTGCAAAAGTACATCGATGCACACTACACTATTGAGATAGAACAACAATTTTATCTTGAGAAAGTTTACTTACTCAAAAAGAAACCGCAATGATAGATACGATCGACCCGAAAACAATTGACAAACCGGTGGCTCGCTGCTCGGAATGCGACCGTGAAGTCACACACTACAATACATTTATCTCGTCGACCAATGCCAGATCTGTCATCTGTTGGCAGTGTCTCGCCCGTGAGGAAAAAGGCTTTAACGCAAAACGTGACTATAGCCGACACGGCCGCCGTGGCGTTATTCCAAGATAGAGATGGCCGTCAGAAAGATCACTGAATATCCTGAAGAAGTATTGGGCAAGTTGGGTCAGCCGGTAACAAATTTTGATACTGAGCTAGCAGAGTTGTGCTCGGATATGTTCGAGACGATGTACGACGCCGATGGTGTCGGGCTCGCGGCACCGCAGATCGGGCTCAATCTACGGCTTTTTGTAATGGACTGCGACGACATCAAGCTTGTCGCGGCCAACCCCGAGATCATATACACCGAAGGCGAGCAATCGAGTCCCGAAGGCTGTCTTTCCGTCGGCAAAGTACCTGCTGTCGTCGTTAGGCCGATGAAAGCCCGCCTGCGGGCTCAAAACGAAAAAGGCGAATGGTTCGAGAGCGATGCCGAAGGGTACGCGGCACGGGCATTTATGCACGAAACCGACCATTGCAACGGAAAGCTTTTCATCGACCACCTGCCGAAGATGCGTCGGGAGATGATCGTCAAGCGATTTAAGAAAGAGAAAACCTGGAAATAAGCTAATCTCGGGTAAATATGACCCGATAGACCGGCAATTGCTTTTCCTCCACCGCCAATTCTCGCTCGGTTCTCACAGGAAAAGGGTTAACGGTAGTAATTACCTCGTTCAAACGTTTGTCTGCCCGAAACAATTCGAACATTTCCCCTGCTAAAACCTCGATGTCGGTCTGGATAAAGATGCGGCCGCCAACCGCAAGTCTGTTCACAACCGCCTCGACGAGTTCTGCATTCACCATACGGCGTTTAGCGTGCCTCTTCTTAAACCACGGATCAGGAAATTGGATCGCCACTGCCTGTAGCGACCCTTCAGGTATCCCACCGATCAATCGATCGAGCCATAACATTGCGTTACAAAATGTGTAGTGCAAATTGCCGCGACCGTCCTCGGCGGCCAGACGGTTAGCTTCGTCAACTAATGGTTCGCGGATCTCAACGCCCAAATAATTCCACGCGGGCTCGACCTCGGCCATCTTTAGCAAGAATCGGCCGCGTGCACAGCCAATATCGAGCAATAAGGGTTGCTTAGGATCTGCAAAGACGGAATCGAGATCGACCGGATCTGGTTCCTGCCGGTAATAGGGACTTAATGGATTAACGTGTTGGTGAATTCTGACCCGAGCCATATCTAGACGATGTGAAGGATCAGCAAAATGCTGAAGAGACAAGTTGCCAGATATATCCCCAGAGCAGCAACACCTGCCGTCTGAACCACGGGCCCGGCCGATCGCGGATCGACGTACTCATTCGAAGGTATTTGAAGCAGGCCGTAAACGGCACCGGTCAGCAATCCGCCTATATGACCGAAATTATCGATCGACTGGTACAGCACCAATCCGAAGATAAGTATGAACCCGATATTCATCAATAGGTTACGGCGAAACTCCGCGGTGATGAACGAGCGGCGGCGGAACGCATAGATGACCAAATAGCCGATCAACCCAACAATGCCGCCGGAGGCACCGACCGATATGCCCGCCGGAACAAACAGAAGGCTTAAAAAGCCGCCGCCGATCGCCGACAAAAGGAATACGATCGCAAGATGTGCCCGATTAGCCAATATCTCAAATATCTTGCCAAAACTGTAAAACGCATAGCAGTTCATCAAGACGTGCGGTATGCTACCGTGCGTCGCCGCACCGGTCAGGATGCGCCAATATTCGTGGCCCTGTAAAAATGCCGGCTTTACAAAACCGGCACTCAAGATAGACGCCTCGAGACCGGTCGTAAACTGTGTCAAAGCGACAGCGGCGATTCCGCCAAGGAGAATATATGTGTAAATCGGTGGAGCGGAGAACGGCACCTGAGGTTGATCGGGTGCTCGTTCCTGCGGCGCGTCGTCCGACTGATAAGTAAATGACATTTATTGACTACATCGCGAGCCCGCCATCAGCCTGAATAACTTGACCTGTGATATATGCTGCGGCCGGGGATAGCATAAAGCAAGCGATCTCAGCTACTTCGCGGACGTTGCCTAAACGCCCGAGCGGAATCATCGCAAGGATCTTTTCACGGTATTCAGCGTTCATCTCAGCTGCCATTTCAGTTTCGACCAGTCCGAGTGCCAGAGCGTTAACCGTTATCTTGCGACTGGCAACCTCCTTGGCTATCGACTTGGTCAATCCGATCATCCCGGCCTTGGATGCTGAATAATTTGATTGACCGAGCATACCCACCACGCCGGAGATCGATGAAATATTTAGGATCGACGCCCCATTCGTATTCCTCATCATCGGACGCATCACCGCCTTTGAGAAATTCCAAGCGCCTTTCAGATTGGTATCGATCACCGAGTCCCAATCATCTTCTTTCATTCGCAAAATGAGTTGGTCGCGTGTGATGCCGGCGTTATTTACCAGATAGTCGATCGTACCAAATTCGGTAGCGATCTGCTTTACAAATTCGGCCGCCGCATCCGTACTGGACACATCGCACTGGGCCGCAAATGCTTTTACACCCATAGCCTCGACCTCGCCCCGGAGCCGTTCGGCTTCGTCGGCGCTCTTCGAATAGTTAAAAGCAACGTTTGCCCCACGACGCGCAAGCTCAAGCACGATCTCCTTGCCAATACCGCGTGTTCCGCCCGTGACGATCGCCGACCGCCCATCAAATTGTTTTTCGCTCACTTAATATTTTCTCCGTTTGTGATGTTTAGATTTTAGTTTTCGCGTGACGATACGTCAAAAGCCGAATTTTCAGTATTCGACTGGAATTCGGCTTTTGTGTATCATCCGTCTAAATATGTACAAGTTCTCAATGTCGTCCCGCTATATTCTTCTCTCGACCATTTTGCTTGTGCTCTGCCCATTATTTGCAGCCGCACAGGTCAGATCTTTAGTGCTGATCAATGCAACCATCATTGACGGTAGCGGCAAGCCCGCGTTCCGCGATGATATTAGGATCAAGGGCGACAAGATCGTCAAGATCGGGAAGATCCGGCCGGCCGCAAACGATGAGGTCGTCGACGCGGCCGGATACGTCATCGCTCCTGGCTTCATCGACATTCATAACCACTCCGAATCCGGCCTTGTGACGGAAGGCACGGCATCAAATCAAGTATCTCAGGGTATAACGACTTTATTTGTTGGCCCGGACGGCGGATCGCCGTTTCCCATCGACGATTACTTAAACAAACTTTCCGGAAAGATCGCAGTGAATGTCGGTGCGTTTATTGGCCACGCTTCGGTTCGGGAGGAGGTAATGAAAGACGACTACACGCGGACTGCGACTGATGATGAGATCAAGCGAATGTCCAAGCTGGTCGAAATGAGTATGAAACAGGGTGCTTTCGGACTTTCGTCGGGGCTCGAATATGACGTTGGATTCTCGGCCTCTACGGGCGAATTGATCGCGTTGGCCAAAGTCGCGGCGAAGTACCACGGCATTTATATGACGCATATGCGTGATGAGGAAGAGGGTATGCTCGACGCCGTGCGCGAATCTATCCTGATCGGCCGTGAGGCAAAGTTGCCCGTTCAGATCTCGCATATCAAGATGGGAAACCGCAATGTTTGGGGTAAATCGGCTGAGGCGATAGCGATCATCGAAGAAGCTCGACGAACGGGATTTGACGTGACCGCTGATGCGTATCCATATACAGCGTGGGCATCGACTATTACTGTATTGGTACCGAGTCGAAAGCACGAAGATCGACGCGAGGTCGAAACCGGCCTGAGAAACGTCGGCGGTGCCGATAAGGTTCTTGTCACAAGTTGCTCAGCCCACCGCGATTACGAGGGTAAGACACTTGAGGAGATCGCCAAGCTCAAAAACACCTCACCCGTCGACATTTACATCCAGATCGTCAAGGACGGCGGCGCCGGCGTTGTTTGCAATTCGATGAACGAGGCGGATGTAAAAGCTTTCTATCTGCAACCGTGGGTGATGGTCGCTAGCGACGGAGGTATCGGTAGCCGTCATCCACGTGGAACCGGCACATTCACCCGCGTCCTCGGCAGATTTGTCCGCGAAAACAAGTGGTTTAGCCTTGAGGAAGCCGTCCGCAAGATGTCCGCAATGCCCGCCGCACGCCTACGACTTAAGGATCGTGGAATGATCAAACACGGAATGAAAGCTGACCTTGTGATATTTGACCGTGACACGGTGATCGATCGTGCGACATTTACTCAGCCGCAGAACTTTTCAGACGGGATCAAGATGGTTTTCGTTAATGGCGTCCGTGTCTGGAACAACGGTAAGATCACCAACAGCCTGCCGGGTGCGATCTTGCGGCGAAGGTAGCTAAGTTTCTGACTAATCTGCTCCCATATCTTGAATGAAGAGCGAATCGTCGTTAAAATCTTCCCTTTTTATACCCAATTCATCTTCGATTGATAACCAGATCGTAACCTCGACGTATCCGCGTGACCATTGTTTTGAGACGTTTGGCTGCGAGGCAACGTAGTCGATTACTTTTCGCGGCGTTGTCATCTTCTCCGCCGCTTCATTGGGAATCGCTATGTCAAACTCTTCCTCGATCCGCATCACTAATTCGACCAGTTCCAGTCCCATATTCCGAAGTTAACCGGCGAGAGCGTTTCGCTGGATCTCAAACAACTTATTGACGCCGATCTCGGCGAGGATCAGCATCTCGTCCATCTGTTCCCGTGAGAATGGTTCGCGTTCGGCCGTGCCCTGCAGTTCGATAAATTTGCCCGATCCGGTGCATACGACATTCATATCGACATCGGCATTCGAGTCTTCGATGTATGCCAGATCGAGTATCGGGGTCGCCTCGATCAAGCCGACGCTGACCGCGGCGACCTCGCTCAAGATCGGATTAGTTCGAATAATTCCCTGCTTCACCAGCTTTCTGCAAGCGAGAGCAAGTGCAACATATGCACCCGTGATCGATGCACAGCGCGTGCCGCCGTCAGCCTGGATGACATCGCAATCGAGATATATTTGGCGTTCACCAAGTATTTTCGTATCGACAACAGCCCGCAGACTGCGGCCGATCAACCGCTGTATCTCCTGCGTGCGTCCGGATGGGCCATTCTTTGTCTCACGCTGTGTGCGAGTATTGGTCGCCCGCGGTAGCATTGAGTATTCGGCAGTCACCCAGCCGAGGCCTTTATTCCGCATAAACATCGGAACGCGGTCCTCGACCGATGCCGTGCAGATCACTTTCGTACCGCCGACTTCGATCAACGCCGAGCCTTCGGCGTATGGCGAGATATTCGGCGTGATCTTGGTGTTGCGTATCTGGTCTTGGGTTCTTTTATCTGATCTTTCGTAACTCATAATCTTGGCGTAAGCCTGCACGCAGGTGAGAGTTTTTCTATTTCGTAAGGCTGCTCATCTCGTCTGAGGCACACTGTTTACGGATCGTGTTTCTGCCTTAACTCATCTACCCCGTAAACCTCGATGGCTTCGAGCTTTGACGGTTTTGTACCTAAAAATCTCTCAGCGACGCGGGCAAACCTATCGGCGGCGTCAGTGACATAAAAGTGATCTAGGTCATCACAAAGTGCCCGTATGCCGATGTGGGTCTCTCGATTCTCGAGATCTTTATCTTTCAAAAGCTGTGCGACCTCGTCGGCAGTAGCCTCGCCGGAATCAACAAGCTTAACATTTTCGCCTACTGTCTGTTGAATTACATCTCGAAGTATCGGGTAATGTGTGCATCCAAGAACGAGTGCGTCGGGGGCGAACTCCTTCATCCTTGCAAGGTACTTTGCCGCGATCGAAAATGTCTCGGACTCCCTGACCCAATTTTCCTCTGCCAATGACACGAACAAAGGGCAACCTGTCTGCAACACCTCGGCTGTGTCGGATGTCCGGCGGATGGCTTCGAAATATGCATTGCTCGCAACGGTGGCTTCGGTGGCAATAACGCCTATCTTTGCGTGCGGATTATCTTTGGTCAGCTCAACCGCTTTTCGACCGCCCGGCCCGATCACTCCAACGACATCAAGACCAATGCTTTCACGTATCTTCGGCAGGGCTAGAGCTGACGCAGTATTGCACGCAACCACGAGTATTTTGATTCCGCGAGATGCCAGGAATCGCGAGTTTTCGATAGCATATCGCTCGACCGTTGCCATCGATTTTGTGCCGTAAGGTACACGTGCAGTATCGCCAAGATAGATGAAATGCTCATTCGGCAGGCGTTCGTGTAACGCTCGGTAAACAGTCAGGCCTCCGACACCGGAATCAAAAACACCGATCGGGCACGATCTCAATTCGCTGCGGTCTGTATTTTTAGTAGCGTCACTCATTGATCTTCCAACTTCAAATATTAAAGATATCTTTCAGGCGCCGTGCCTCCAAGATCCCATCGAAAGAATCTTCGGATCATTGCCGGCCACGACGCCTGAGCAAAAAGAATACTATCACGGCGATCGCTATAGAAACCGCCACGATCACAATGGGATTGCGATAGAACGGAACCGCGTCATTGTGAGAATCAGTTATGTCAGGATCCGGACCTGCCGATCTATTCGGTCCGGATATCAAACGAAGTTCGGCGCTACTCAATACGCCTTTCACTCTCTCTATGGCTTCATTTTCGACAACACTGCGTGCCACTCCGCCGAGGATCCCGCCAAGAGCATCCGACATTGAGCGATCAGTAAAGATCAAGTAACCACCCGACTCGCTGGAGCCAAAACTTATCAGCATTGAGAATGAAAGCGAAGCATCTAGATATCGACTCGCGTATATCTGCTTATTTGCGACGAAATATTGTCGCAAACCGGCACGTGAGCCATCGTAAGCAATGGTATGCGTAAGTGCGATCGCGGGTTTTAGACCGAAATTGATGGTTGACCAGTAAAGCTCACTTTCCGCTCCTTTAAGCGAAGCAGTCGGGTATCCGCCAAGATACTTGTTTAACTCAGGTGAGAGGTCAGCAACAAATAAGGAATTTGCGAGTAGCGACCTGTGCACTTCGGGAAGATCTACATTCTTTTTTCGATTTTCGTATTCACCGAGCGTCCGGTCGCCTCCCGACGAATAGTCCAGGGCGTATCGCAACAGCACTGAGCGAAACAGTTGATTTACAACCGGCTTTCGATCCGAAGAATCCCAATCGACCATTCCGAACTGCCGGATCGATTCGGCCGACATATTCATATCACAATCGCCGACAACGCACTTCTTGAGAGCCTCGAGATCTTTTTCTTCTAGGTCGAGGTCCTTTAGATCTTGATCGGTCGGCGGATCGCTGAATTTGCCGCCCGCCCGCACAGTCTTGTTATCACGTTGTGTAATGCTTGAACGAAAATCGGACATCGATGTCGAGGGTAGATCCTTGATCCGGATAATGCCAACGATAGCAACGACTTCCTTGTCATTAGTCGTAAGTGTCTTGACAATGAGTTTGCCATCGTCAAGAGCGGAAATATCGGTTGGGCCAAATCCGGCCTTATCGGACAAGGCCTTGCGAAAACTGTAATCAGTGGTCTGCGAGCGCACAACGAGTGAAAAGCAGTTCAAAATAACTGCCAACACGAGCCAACCGCTAACATTGCCGATCAATTTCATTTCGATCCTTTCCGTCAATTATACGAGCAATGTTGTCACAGTAAAAACCCGGTCTAATCGACCGGGTTTTAAGAAAATTAAAGTGGTGGAGGCGGCGGGAATCGAACCCGCATCCAAAGGTTGCGACCAGTAAAATCTACACGTTTAGTCAATTCACTTGAGTTTCGCCGCGGGCAAGCAGATGAACTGACAAGACCTCATCCGCGGCTAACCTGACTAACTTTAACGTCGCGCCGCAGGTGGTGGCGCGATGCGAGCCTGAACTGAGTTATGCCTTAGTCGGTCGCATCAGACTGACTTCCGGTAAGACACTTCTGGTTTAGAGTTAACTAAGCAGCAAGAGCTAATTCTTGATTAGCATTTGTTTTTTGTAAAGTTTTTTTAACGAGCTAACCATACAAGCCCGACGTGCATTCAAAGATCTATACAAGCCCCTGTCGAAGCCTGTCGCCCCCCACGAGGAACGATAGTGTACCTTTTTTGGATGAAAAAGGGAATGCTTCGGTTGCCGACATTAGTCGGACACCTTAGCCTTACGGGCCGGTCGACCAAATTTAGGTAGATAACGGTCGCTACTGCGATCGTTACAAAGTTTGGCAAAGGCTGATAGAATCCTAAAATAGATTTGGATGGGAACTCTGTGGCCGGCGTGGTCGTAGATTTTTACTGAAGCAAGAAGATCGGAGTGTGTTATGTTTTGCCCTCAATGCGGATCGACCCAGTCAGAAGAGCTTAAATTCTGCAAAGCGTGCGGTGTCAATCTTGTTGCGGTCCGAACCGCGGTTAAGGATCCAAAATCCGTTGAGAAATTCAACTGGAACAAGTCGTGGGTCTCCGAGATGATGATGGGGAGCGAGGAATCTGTAAAACGAGCTGCGAAACTCGAACGTCTGCAGGGCATAACACCTGCGACAAAACGCCTGAAGAATCGATTGAACGAGATAAAGGGTGGCATTATTACAGCAAGTGTCGGAATTGGATTGATGATCACGCTTTACGTCTTGATGCGGGCGATCATACAAAACCCCGCGATCCCGCCCGAAACAGCCATTCTCCTCAGCAGTATCTGGGTAGCCGGAGTAATACCGCTGCTTGTTGGTATTTCCCTGATCATAAACGGTGTATTCATCAGCAAGAAACTCGTTGACGCAAAACTGAATACTATCGACGAACGTACAAAGGAACTCGATGACAAGGAAATGGCGTCGTTTCTACCGCCCCATGTCGATACAAATCAATTGGAACGCGAAGTGTTTAGCGTGACAGATGAAACCACCCGGCATCTGGACGAACCTGTCAAGGTCAAAAGATCGACCCATTAAAGATCAGGAACACGGCCTACGATCAATTGATCTCCCAACCCAACGGTCAACATTAGACTCGGCTCAATCGTCACTCGCACGGACGTCAGCTTTTACCCGGCGTTGAAATATTTCCTTGCAAAATCCACCGCCTTGACACATTATATGAGCATAATGAGATACACGATTTTGTTGATAATACTGCTGCTATTTTCGTTCTCAGTTCGCAGTCAAAATGTCGGCCGCTTGGATCCGACATTTGGTACGGGCGGCGTTGTGGAAACTCAACTAAGTGGTTTCGCCGCTTCGCTAAATACCATGGTTATTCAACCGGACAAAAAGATCATTGTCGTCGGATACGCAATGATTGCTCGTTTCAACGAGGATGGAACGCTTGATACGACCTTTAACGGCGTCGGTTACAACACTTCCAACATTATGACTATGATTAACGATGTTGCCGTTTTGCCCAACGGCAAGATCATGGTCGGAGGATATATTCAATTTCAGGCTTCTAATCGCTTCTGTATTGCGAGATTGAATTCTAACGGTTCGTTGGATACAACATTTGACACTGACGGTATCGTAGAAACCACGGTCGGGTATGCTTCGAATGTTGAATCGATCAAGATTTTGCCGGACGGTAAGATTTTGGCTGTCGGCGGGACAGCACTTACAAATGGTGGTGATCGAGACGTCGCGATAGCGAGATACAGTACGGATGGTTCGCTAGATACAACTTTCGGCACAGGAGGACGCGTCGCCGCCGACTTTGGCTTTGATGAATTTGCGCTCACTTCTGCAATTCAGTCTGACGGCAAGATTGTCGCAGCCGGATATTATGTTGACCCTCTTCCAAATGAATGGGTGGCGGTGATCTTTCGCTTCAATTCCGATGGCTCGGTCGACTCGACGTTTGGCACAAACGGTAAGGTGTCCCGGCCCGGAGGTCCGAATGCGCAGGCCGATGATGTTGCCATTCAGTCCGATGGAAAGATCATAGTTGTTGGCGGTGGCATTCCCCCGATTAGATACAATTCTGACGGAACGCTTGATGCGGTGTTCACTGCCCCGTCGCTGACATCCACTTGGGCTTTGAGGATTCAGCCGGATGGGAAGATCATTATTAGGGGTACAAATGCCGCTAATAATGATGTTGTCGTCCGCTATAATATCGACGGCACGCCGGAATCTAGTTTTGCGATCGTTACGACTAACCTTAATTATTATTTTCCACCTGCGATTTCGATCGCTCCGGACGGGAAGATTGTCGTCGGAGGAACTCGAAATAGTAATAATTTCGAGATCCTACTCGCCCGTTATCGCGATTTCTCGAATAATTTGATGGATTTCGACGGCGATGGCAAATCGGATGTTTCAATTTACCGTCCGGGCACAGGGGAGTGGTGGTATTCGAAAAGCAGCGACGGGCAGAGTTTTGTAGCTCAGTTTGGGACGGCGACTGACACGATCGTGCCGGGAGATTTTACCGGTGACGGTAAGAGCGACTTTGCGTTTTACCGGCCTTCGACAGGACTGTGGTTTATTTTGCGGAGCGAAGACTTCTCTTTCTATGCGTTCCCACTGGGAAATTCGTCAGACGTTCCCGCTCCGGCCGACTATGATGGTGACGGCAAGACCGATGCTGCCGTCTATCGGCCATCGACCAACACATGGTATATCAACAACTCGACCGGCGGGACTACGATCACAACGTTTGGCAATGTTGGCGACATTCCGGTAGTAGCGGATTATGACGGAGATGGAAAGGCGGATATCGCCATCTTTCGGCCTTCGTCAGGCGAATGGTGGATCCAGCAGAGCGGGGGCACAACGGTCGCGGTCAATTTCGGCATCAGCTCAGACAAATGCGTTCCCGGCGACTACACAGGCGATGGAAAGGCGGATGTTGCTTTCTGGCGTCCCTCGACCGGCGAATGGTTCGTTCTTCGCAGTGAGGACAATAGCTATTTCGCGTTTCCTTTCGGGGTATCGACGGACATCCCAACCCCTGCCGATTACGACGGTGACGGCAAAATGGACGCGGCCGTTTTCCGACCTTCGACCTCTACATGGTATGTCGACCGTTCGACTTCGGGATTATTCATTCAGGAATTCGGCTCTGCAGGTGACATCCCATTGCCGAGTGCATTTATTAGATAGAAAAATTGACTTAGCGGCCGGTCTTGGTTTTCCGCCGTCACACGATCGGCGATTCGGACTCGATTGCGACGAACACTTAACCCTTTAGGCGTCAAATCGGCAGTCTTCGTTATTCGAAAAACCAGTCAACCCAATTACAAAGCAGCTTAATGCGGCGTTACCTCTACATCAAGCGGCCGCACCGTTAGCGATCAAAGTTGGATATTTGCCTGTCCAGCAGGCGGCGCAGGTTGATCCGGGTTCGAGTCCGATGGCCTCAAGCATTCCTTCCAGAGAGAGATACCCGAGGCTATCGGCACCGATATATTCGCGGACCTCATCGACAATCATTTTGGCGGCGATCAGGTCCTGGCGATGAGGCGTGTCGACGCCGTAATAGCATGAATGGGCGGTCGGCGGGCACGAGATCCGCATGTGCACCTCGGCTGCACCGGCCTCACGGACCATTTCGACGATCTTTTTGGATGTCGTACCGCGGACGATCGAATCATCTACCAGGATAACCCGTCGTCCATTGATCAGGTCCTTTATCGGGTTAAGCTTGAGCCGAACTCCGAATGAGCGGATCGACTGCGATGGCTCGATAAACGTCCGCCCGACATAGTGATTGCGAATGATGGCCTGACGAAAATTGATTCCGGATTCAGCCGCAAATCCGATCGCCGCAGCTACGCCGGAGTCGGGCACCGGCACGACGAGGTCGGCGTCGCAGGGCTGTTCGATAGCGAGTTGCTTGCCCATTTTGTGACGTGACTCGTTCACAGACTTGCCGAAGATCGTCGAGTCCGGACGCGAAAAATAGACGTGTTCAAACGTGCAGACGGCGTGGGCCTTAGGCTCGAATGGCTTCGATGAATGTACTCCGTCGGCATCAATGATGAGCATTTCCCCCGGTTCGACCTCTCGGATATATTCGGCATCCATCAGGTCGAACGCACAGGTTTCGGATGCTACACACCAGGCTCCCTGAAATTTGCCCAGCACAAGCGGCCTAAATCCTCGCGGATCGCGAACCGCGATCAATGCACTTGGGGTTAGAAACAATAGGCAATATGCACCCTCGGTATCGCACAGCACGTTTTCGATAGCTTCGATAGCGGTCTTCGCGGGCGTACGGGCGATGCCGTGCAGGATCGTTTCAGTATCTGACGTCGATGAAAAGATCGCTCCGGCGCTCTCTAGTTCGCTTCGCTTCTGATCGGCGAACGGCAGATTTCCGTTATGACAGACTGCTATCTTGCCGTGCTGACAGGTAACGGAGAAAGGTTGCACTTCCTTGATAGTATTTTTGCCGGTCGTCGAGTATCGCGTGTGGCCGATAGCACTCGAGCCCGTGAGCCTTTTGAGTACCTCCGGATTGAGAACATCCGCCACGAGTCCGATCGCCCGGTGCTGGTGCAGGTCTTCGCCCTCCGCCGAGACTATGCCGCACGCCTCTTGACCACGATGCTGCAATGCAAACAAACCGAGTTGCGTTAGTGTCGAAGCCTCTTTATGGCCAAATATGCCAAAAATGCCGCATTCTTCGTGTAATTTATCGAGCACCAGATCCATCTAAATAAATCTTAAAGCATTTTCATTACAGAGGCACAGAGCGAAAGAATTTTTGCCGCAGATAAACCCAGATGACGCGGATAAAGAAACGCCATTAAAAAAATTCTGATCTGCGTTATCTGCGAAAATCTGCGGCTAAACTTCTTAGTCAGCGGGCAGAATCCGTCCGCGGCATTCGCCGAAGCCGATTCTTCTGAAGCCTTCGCGTTCGCAGTAGCCTTTCATTATCACTTCGTCGCCGTCTTCGAGAAAGCGGCGGGTCTCGCCGTTGGGCAGTTCGATCGGTTCGGTTCCTCGCCAGGAGAGTTCGAGCATCGAGCCGCGTTCCGACTTTTCTTTGCCGCTCACGGTTCCCGAAGCGATCAGGTCGCCGGTCTGCAGGTTGCAGCCGTTCGAGGCGTGGTGCGTGAGCATTTGGCCGACGGTCCAGTAGAGATCTTTTGTGTTGGAACGCGAGAGCAGGTGCGGCTCGATGTTTTCGGCACGCATCTTTTCGGTTTGGATATAGACCTCGAGATTGATGTCGAGGCCGCCGTACTTTTGGTTCGCGGCGTCGTTTAGATAATCGAGCGGCTGCGGATCGCCTTCTTCGCGTTCGAAGGCCGGCGTGCGGAATGGAGCGAGTGCCTCCATCGTGACGACGAACGGCGAGATGGTCGTCGCGAAATTCTTCGCCAAAAACGGCCCGAGCGGCTGATATTCCCAAGCCTGTATGTCGCGGGCGGACCAGTCGTTTACCAAGCACATTCCGAAGATATGCTGCTCCGCTTCGCCGATCGCGACCGGCGAGCCCTGCTCATTTCCCTGTCCGACAAAGAATCCTAATTCCATCTCGTAATCGAGATTCTTACACGGCATAAAGACCGGCGGAGCCTCGGCATCGCTACGATTCTGCCCTTGTGGCCGCTTCACATCCGTCCCCGACACCACAATGCTCGACGCCCGCCCGTGATATCCGATCGGCACATATCTATAATTCGGCAGCAAAGGAGCGTCCGGCCGAAACATCGACCCGACATTCGTCGCATGATAGATCGAGCAGTAAAAGTCGGTGTAGTCGCCGATCTCAAACGCGAGTTCGGGCCCCACCCTCCCGATCGGCACAAGGAAGTCCCTTGCGTCCTCGATCGTCTGATCGTCGGCGTCGTCACGCAACACGGCGAAGGCCGAGCTCCTCAGGTCCGCGAGGATCGCGGTTCCATAAACCTCGGCAAGGAATGATAAGTCGCATAAATCGATCTCATCTGCGAGCGAGTCAAATTCATCACCAAGGATGCCCGAGACAATTGCTTGGTAGAGGTCAAAGATCTGATCTCCAATAGCTACGCCCAAATGCGGTGCCTCACTTTCGGCGGAACGCCAGAACATACAAAACGGCAGATTCTGTATCGGAAAGTCCGTATTCGGGTCGTTGGCGGATTCGACCCAGCTTTTTAGGTTCGGGTCGTGGGTTTCGTTTATCTCGTAAGTCATAAGCTGTTAGTTTGCGGTATCTCTTTATTACGGCATTACGGCGTAAATTTGACATATTGCGGCCTAAGTAGGTCAATTTTCCTCCTAAGTTGGGCAATTTTCCTTCTAAGTCGGGCAATTTTCCTTCTAAGTTGGGTAACATTCCTTCTAAGTTGGACAACTTATGGGGTAGTGTTGGTACATTTCCGTTAAATCGCCGTATCGCATGATAAATAGACGCTATTTCAAAGAATTCCTAGGATCTGGAGCTCAGCGATCGGTTCGTCGAATGAGCAGGAGCCGAACGACCGAATGCCGGATCGGCGGAGGCGTTCGATCTGATGAAGATTCAATGTGAACTCGTTTCGCCATTTAATTTCGGTCGGCTCAAATTCAAAGACCTCGTCAAATTCCTCTTCCATTACGGAATCGAGAAAACTGCGGCGGTATGATTCCATCGCAAATCCGGTCATCAGAAAAAGATTTAGAAAGCCGTGCATCGTGCCCTTTACTGAGTTTGCTTCGTAAGTCAGCGGCCGAAAACAACGTATCGGATGATGCAGCCCGGCGGTCGCCTTAAAGGGCACGTTAGCCGCAACACACGCCTCGACAAACCTCACGATCGCGTCCGATCGTGGAAACGCATCGGCCGTGATTCCTCCCGTACGTATCTTGGCACATTGTCCGGCGTCTGAGGCGGCGGCAATTATATCCTCAAAACCAGCTTTCGGAGCGATCTCGTAGAATGCTTTGACACCGGATGGAAGTGCAGCTGAGACGTTTTCGATCTCATAGGCGGTCATCGCCTTGATCTCGAGCGTGTCACAAACCACGCCCGGGCCATTCGCGGCGTTAAAATCTTCGACTTGTCGGATCGCCTCGTACGGATTGTCGCCCGTTACAATACTTAACCGCCACGCGGTCGCGGCGTCGCGGGAGATAAAGTCGCGTGCACTCTCATAAAACTCATCGAGGCGGCCAATGCCTAAGACAAACCGGCCCAGCATCCATCTGTAATTGCTGTTGCGGTAGGTTGCGTAATTAAGCACCGCCTCGCTCATCGAAACCGACGACGGTGGAAATAACCCCGCATAATCGACGGCTCCGGCCATCAAAAGACGGATCGACTCCAAAACTACTTTATCTGGGAAACTGGTCTCCATTTGTTGTTCGACCTTCGAAATCAAATCGTTAGTCGCAGTTTATCGCAGTTCTGAGAACGTCGGCTATCCGCGAACTCATTTTTGATCCGCCGACATTAGCGAGTCCGATTTCCAGATCACCTCACCGCTCAAATGATCGATCTTGGCAACCTTGACATATTTTTCGCGTTCCCAAAAGAGCAGGAGCAACCCGTTGTTACAACAATCGATGATACTGATGACTTTGGCTGAGAGGTCATGCTTGTTGATCTGTTTAACGACTTTACCGCCATTGGCACTTCCCTCGTAAATATCAACCGAACCGTCGGGACGCAGTTGCTCAGGTTCGTACGCGTCATATTTATCGTTTACAGCCCACTTTCGCTGCATTTCCTCGACCGTCTCACTAAGTGCTCGCGTACTTCCGCTGGTGAGATCCGTCGCATACAGTTTCTTATTGACCTGTATGACGACTCTATCTTTTTCAAAATAATATTGAAAGTATTTATCCTTCGCTTCCGCTCCTACGACAGAGTCGGGAATTGTTATCGTCCGCGTCGTGCTTTCACCAACCCTATCAACCAGCAAGGTTGGGAGAGTATTGAAACTCTTAATCGTGCTTGTAGTCTGACGACTACCGGTATTTTTCATCTCTTTTTGGTAATACTGCCGAACCTCTCGAATGATCGTGTTCTTGTCCGTCATTCCAACAAAGCTCGTTTCTCGAGCGTCACTTTGTTGTGAAAAGACGATCTCTTTGTCGGAATCTATCCACTTTGCTCCCGAATACGATATTGACACGATCGAGTTATCTTCTGCACAAGCGAGCGGAAAGCCGGAGGCTGTATCTTTCCAAGTAACCTTTCCGTTCTTCCCGTCTAGTATCAACCGATAACCGTCGCCAGTCGGCCGTGCGGATGCTCGGGACATATCCTCAATTCCATTTAATGCGATCTTAGAACCATCGGGCGTGACGCAGCCGCTGCGAACTATCATCGAACTTCCTGAAGACGGCAGTTTACAGCCTAAGACCGCTAAAGTAAGAACGCCCAGGACTAGTAGGGCCGCGAAAAGATTTGAATCGCACGATTTCATCATCATAGTATCTTACAGAGGACCGTTGCCCGCCCGATTTGAATTATAAATTGGTCGTAAAGATATTAACCTACGGAATTGTAGGCTCAAAATTTGAAACGATCTGTTTGCTCTAGCCGAAGCTTGCTTTTTGCTAAACTTTTGGAGTATCTTGTCTAAATCAACTAGACGATAATTTGAATTAATGCGAGTTTTGGGTATCGATCCGGGCAGCGAAACGCTCGGCTGGGGCGTAGTTGACGGTGTCGGCTCGAAGTATTCGCTTGTCGGATTTGGCACCGTTAAATCGAATACAAAGCAGGCATTTTCCAAAAGGCTGCTGAATATATACGATGCTGTGGCCGATCTGATGGCCGTGCATTCGCCCGATGTGCTCTCAGTCGAGGACACATTTTACGCGGTGAACGTCGGTGTCGCCCTAAAGCTCGGTCAGGTCCGTGGCCTGATGTTGCTGCTAGCCGAGCAACGCGGGCTTGAGATCGCCGAGTATGCTCCGCGACTCGTCAAGCAGACGGTAGTCGGCCACGGCAACGCCGAAAAGCACCAGGTCGGCGAGATGGTCAAACTGCTGCTAAGAATGAAGGCAGTACCGACACCGCACGATGCCGCGGACGCTCTGGCCATAGCGATCACACATTTTCACCACGCCGGTATGCAGAACCGCATCCGGAAGGCTCAGACCGGAAAGAAGTAGCATCCGGCAATTATTTAGGGATAGTGCGATGAAATTCCCATTTCTCAAATTTGCGATTGTTTTGCTCGTCGTTTCTACGATCTCCTCGTCGGCCCAGCGACGGCCTACTACAGCCGCATCCATCAAACGAGCAGCGGCGATCAAACCGGTCGAGGTCGGACAAACGGCAGTCGTCGTCGACGTGACGTTATCGGTCTTGCGCGACCGGCCAAGCCTCTACGGGCAGACTGTTATGCGGGTTGGCCGCGGTCGTAAGGTGCAAATACTCGGTTCGGCCGAGGCCGACGGTGTAAAATTCTACCGGGTTGCGGCGCCGAGCAATTTTGGATGGATCCAGGCCGATGCGGTGTTTGGAAAATTCAGGCCGGGCGACGAAGAGCGCCTTGCCAGAATGGTACAGGCGGCGGACGGCTTTGATCAGTTAGAGATCGCGGTCGAGTTTTTTATGCTTTACCCGACCTCAAAATTTCGGCCGTCGACATTGTTACTCTATGGCGACCTTATCGAGGTCGCTGCCGCCAAACTCTCGAAAGATGCTTCAAGCCGTCTAAAGCGTCCGGAAATGGCAGCTTCGGCAGCACCGATACATAGCTATTATTTGAATTTCAATATGCTTGATCGGTATCGCAAACTGGGTATAGTGTTCGTATTTAATACGGCAACAAGGCAGTACCACTACGACGGCGCAAGTTGGGCCGAGATACTCAACAAATTCCCGACATCCGCCGAGGCCGCCGAAGCAAAAAAACGAATTGACTCACTGAAACAAAAAATGGAAAGAACTCCCGCCAAGTGATCAGATAGCGGCGAGTTCGTTGGCGATCGCTGTAGCGATCTTGGCATTATTCTCAAGCAACGCGATATTGGCAGTAAGCGTCCGTCCGCCGCTTCGCTCCGACATCTGGGAGAGCAGGAAAGGCGTGATCTCTTTCCCAAGGACGCCGCGATCCTCAGCCAACTCAAGTGCGTCCGCAAGTATAGCTTCGAGTTCATCGCGGCCGATCTCAAACTCCGCGGGAATCGGAACTGTCACTAATATCGCGTTTTTCAGGCCTAATTCATCACGGGCAGACGCAACTGCCGCCGCCGCCGCCGCACTGTTTACACGAAGATCCACATCAAGTCCGCTCGAATGTGAATAGAATGCCGGCATTTCGTCGCATCGCCATCCGAGTACCGGTATCCCGTGCGTTTCGAGCCATTCGCGCGTCCGGGGCAAGTCGAGCACTATCTTTGCTCCCGAGCAAACGACCGTGATCGGCGTTTGAGCAAGTTCCGGCAGATCTGCCGACACGTCGGCCTCAAATCCTCTATGCACGCCGCCGATCCCGCCGGTTGCAAACACCTTGATCCCGGCCCGATCAGCGATGAACGCAGTTGTTGCGACCGTCGTCGCACAATCGAGCCTTTCGGCCACAGCGATGGGCAGATCGCGCCGCGAGATCTTTCGAATATCTTTTCGTGTCGCCAGTTGATCGATCTGCGCTCGGTGGAGCCCGACACAAAACTCACCGCCAAACACAGCGATCGTCGCCGGGACCGCTCCGCCATCGCGAACTGCCTCCTCGATCGCGAGGGCGGTATCGAGATTCTGTGGGTATGGCAGTCCGTGTGCTATGACAGTCGATTCGAGGGCAACTACCGGTAAATTCGACTCCAGTGCATTTGATACTTCGGGGCTAAATCTGATTTGCATAATTAGAAATGGCGTCCCGCAGACCGCCGATGTTGTCGATCTGCGATCGAACTACTTTACAAGCTTTCCGATACGGTTAAGTCGAGGATGCGTAATGCAGCCGAGCATATCGCCATTTGACGCGCCGCGGTCACACGACCAGTAAACAAACATTGCTCGACCGACGATCAATCCCCGGGGCACAAAGCCCCAAAATCGACTGTCTTCACTATTATCGCGGCTGTCGCCCATCACGAAAAAGCTGTCAGGCGGAACCTGCATCGGTTTGCCCGGAACGGCAAACTCATACTGCCTAACCGGAAGATGGGCACCGGATTTGACCTCCAGCATCTCATCCTCGGAATAGAAAACGCTGTACTTTGCCTCTGCCGGTGCGTCTTCGAAATCCTTTGTTACCAAGGCGGACTGATTATCTCCCGGCGTAGGCGGATCACCGATCACGCGGCGTTCGGGCAGAGGTTCGCCGTTAATGAAGACCTGATTGTCCTTGAATTCTACTGTCTCACCCGGTAGTCCGATCACTCGTTTGACATAGTTGATCTGATACGGAATGATCCCGCGCGACTTATCGTTCTGCGGCTTGACCTTATTGCCCGGATATTTGAATACGATTATGTCCCCACGTTCGATCTCCCGCTGCGGTAAAAACGGCAGCGAGTTACCGCCGGGTGTAAAGATAAATTTATTGACTAGCAGATAATCGCCGATCAGGATCGTGTTCTGCATTGACCCCGTCGGCACGGTGACCGCTTGCAGAATAAACGTCATCCCAAAGAGAGCCATCACCAGCGTGACGACAAACGACTCAAAATACTCGCGGGCGGTCGATTTAGGCGGGCCGGTCGGTTTTACGACCGTAGCCTTGATATCGGTTTCTTCAGTACTCATAAAAGTGATCTAAAAAGGCGCGAAGCCGCTATTTCTCAGTTTCGGCTTTAAGTATAGCAAGAGCGGCTTCCGCCGCCATCATTTCAGCGGCCTTGATCGAAATTCCTTCACCTTGTGCTTTTCCGCCGGCCCAAACCGCCTCGACAAAAAATCTACGGTCGTGAGGCGGGCCTTCGGCATTGATCAACTCATACGTTGGAGCCTGATGTCGCCTGGCCTGCAACGTTTCCTGCAGCATCGACTTAAAATCCAACGAACCCTTGGGCGATGCCATTCGAAATTGATCAGCAAAGACGCGTTTGATAAAAAATCTGGCAGCGATATATCCGCTGTCAAAAAAAACCGCCCCGATCACGGCTTCGAGTGTGTTCGCGAGAAGGGCTGCTTTTTTTCGGCCGCCGGTCTTTTCTTCGCCGCGTCCAAACCGTACATACTCGCCAAGTTTCAGCCCGTCAGCGATCGACGCTAGCGTGGCGGTGCTGACGAGGCGATGTTTCATCAACGTCAGATCACCTTCGCTCAGTGTCGGATGACTCAAAAACAATTCTTCGGCAACCACTAGCCCAAGCACCGAATCACCGACAAACTCGAGCGATTCGTTGACTATCGCGCGAACCGCCGCCTCATCCTGATGTTGCAGGTTTTCAAACGCCCACGACCGATGAGTCACCGAACGCTCGAGCAGTGTTAGATCCTGAAACTTGTGGCCGATTAAATTTTCAAGTTTCGCGATGCTGGCAGACATTGAGCCTAATTCTAAGAATATTAGAGCCAAAAAGAAAGTCGGACACCCATTTACAGGTGTCCGACTCGATTATTTCGATCACTTTGTTGATTAACGTGTGCCTTTTTTCTTAACTACGGGCTTTACTGCGGAGGTGGCGTTCGTGCCCTTGGCGCCGCTTTCGTTTGCAGCCATCGAGGGCTTGGCACTAACTGCCGGTTTAGCGACCGGCTTAGCATCTGTGTTTGTAACCGTCGTCGACGTCGTGGCTGTGGGCGTCGGTTCGGCATCGACGACCGGCGTCACGGCGGTTGACGGATTGGGGATCGGCTTTGCGATCGCTGCATCGACCCAAGCTTTTACGCCATCCTTCTTGTCAAAGCGTGCCTCATACAATGCCTCGATGGTCTTCATCTTGATATCTTTGTAGGCCTTAGCCGCCGGTGTGTTCGGAGCGGTATTCCAAGCCCGTGCGTATGCATCCATCGCACGCTCAAGAGTACCGTTTAGGATGCCGATCTTATTGTTCATTGCATCCACCTTCGTCTTGATCACATCGGGTGCGTCCGAGTCCTTGATATCCGCACGCATAGCTTTGATCTCAGCCTCAAGCTTGGCGGCTTCGTCAAAGTAGAACGAACCCATCGCATCATACGTGTTTGCATTCGTCTTGGTATCCGATGCGGCCTGTGTCGCTTTGTAAAGGTACGGAGCGGCCTCCTTCTTGACCTTCTTATCAAATGTCAGGATGTAGCCGATCGAAAGGTTCATCCAGGCAACGGCATTTTCCTTATTGCCATAGTCAAAAGGAACTATTCCGAATGAACTGAATGTTTTGCCCGATTCAATGTCGGCGATCGCCATCTTCGCAAAGCGGATCGTTTCGTCATTCCATTTGGTCACCGCTGTCGCCTTGGCTGTTTCGTCATAACCGATCGATCCAAGCACAAGTACTACCGGGCGATATTTGTCAGCATCTTCTGCGAGCAGCTCTTTGCCGCTCTTGTACACTTCGTCCCAATTACTGGCCTTGATCGCGGCGTTGAACCGATTGGCGATCTCAGCCTCGCGGGCCGCCTTCTCAACTTTTGCCAAATTGGCTTCCATCTTAGGCAATGTGGTTTTCAGGTACTCCGAGAGTTCCTTCGCCGATTCGCAAGCTCCGTATTTTTCGAGAAACTGTTTACCGGTCGAGATCGCGTCCTTGCGTCCTGGTATGTCTTTCTTCGGGTAAAGTTCACGGAAACTATCGCCAAGCTTTGTTTGGCCTTCGGCGTCGCCGCACGCGTCCTGCGCGAAGTTCGCTACAGCTCCAAGGGCGATGATGGCTACCAAAAACAATGCCACACTGGTTGATCTAATAATCGTTTTCATTTAAGTACTTCCTCCGCCGGATATCGCTCCGGATGCTCTCAAATTCGATCTGCCGTCACCGAGTTATCGCCCTCGGTTTGGCGTGAAATCAGATGATGTGTCCGAAAAATTAGTTGCTAAATTTTCGCAATAAAAATTCGGCCCCATCACTCTTGACCGCTTTATACTTTGTGGAATAGAAAAACTAAATAATCCTTTAAGCGCCGCGTATGTGTCAAGCCAAAAGCAAACGCCGCCGACAAAAAAACGTCAAGGCGGCGAGTGCTATCCCTTTAGTCAATGCGTATAAATAGAACCACCAACTATTGCGGCAGTTGGACGATCCTTTCGCGCTTTTTCTTTGTCGGGTCAGTTTCGGGCGTTATCACGACCGTTGGAAATATCGGCCGAGAATCGACGGTCTTTTGAACCCGCCCTTTCTGAACCGGTACCGACGTCTGTCGCGGTGCGCTCGGAACGAGAATGATGTCCCGGCCGTTCATATTGGTCGTTTCCATTCCCGTCGAACCGGCAACCGAGTCGTCTTCATCCTCTTCTGAAACGTCAACCCGAGCAGTTGCTGTATTTACAGGCGTTCGCGGTGCAATATTGAACTCCGTCTGAGCCAGATTGCGGTCGGTGCGGATGATGTTTCGGCTGAGTGCCTG
This sequence comes from Chloracidobacterium sp., assembly GCA_016720705.1. Lineage (NCBI taxonomy): Bacteria > Pseudomonadati > Acidobacteriota > Blastocatellia > Chloracidobacteriales > Chloracidobacteriaceae > Chloracidobacterium > Chloracidobacterium sp. The sequence goes on from JADKKB010000007.1 coordinate 991,945, forward strand.
GTATACCTTTCCGGCAACCGATGCAGCATACTTGCCGCGTTCGGCGGGACCGCGGGTGATCACGGCAACTGCATATTTAGGTGACTCGATCGGTGCGACGGATGCGAAAAGTCCGACCCACGAGCCCTTGTCGATACACGAACCCGTCTTGCCGGCAACGCCGAGACCGGCGTCAACGCCGCGGTGTGCCGTACCATATTCTGCCGCTCCCATCATCCCCGGTATCACGCGGCGGACGTTTTGCTGTGGAAGATCGACATTTCCCTTAAAGAAAGTTTGGAATTTTGTCTGTTCAATTGCGTTTCGCGGGACTCGCGGCAAAACTCGGTGGCCGCCGTTCGTAATTGCCGAAACCATCACTGCCAATTGAAGGGTCGAAACTTCGAAATCGTCTCCGTGCGAATAGATCCGAGCGTTGTTGTTACCGTACGGCAGTCTGCCGGGAGCCTCGCCATCGAGGTTGATTCCGGTCGCTTCGCCGAGACCGAGACGCTTGGCGTATTCGATCACCTTCGGGCTGCCCATCTGAACTCCCGCACGCTGAAAATAGGCATTATCCGAAAATGCTATCGCGTCATCGAGTTTACGGCGGGTCGAGACGTTACGAACGGAACCGTCCTGTTTGTCTATGACGTTCTCATTTAGTGCCGCTACACCGGTCACGAGCTTAACCGTCGAACACGGCCTGATCGTCGATCGTATCGCCCAATTCTGATTGACTATCGTAAGAACCTTGCCCGTTTGAGCTTCCATAACGACGACTGAACCAGCTCTTCCGCCAAGAGCATCGATCGCTGCTCGTCGGATATTGAGGTCTTCGCCTTCGGTATTATCATTGGAGATATTTGCGATTGTTTCGGTACGCAATCCGCGTTCAAATGCGACTCGGCGTTGGCGAGCTTCGCGGGCGGCCTGTTCGCGGCGGCGTTGCTCGGCGATCGCGGCCTGACGACGTTCCTGATCGCGGCGGCGGCGTTCGGCAACTTCCTTTTTAGATTCTACTGACTTGTTTGAGCCTTTCTTGGATCTGGTGTCGGCGACGGTATCTTTTCCCTTTTTCTTATCGTTTTTGTCGGCCTTGCTCGTTTTAGAAGCATCCTTTGACTTCTTGTCGGTCTTCTTAGCAGTAGCCGATTTTTTGTCCGGCACTTTTGCGGATGCGGCTTTTTTTGATTGGGCAGCCTTTTTTTGCGCGTTTACCGTTTCGTTCGCAAAAACGAAAACGGCTAAGAGGGTTAATACCGCAGCGATGCGGAGCTTGTAGGGAAACATTGACTTCATGCCTTACCTCAGATCTTAGATTTCGCCGTTGAATTGATATTTGGGGAACCTGTCCGAATGCACCGAGTAAAACTAGATCGAACAGGAATTTGCGTTCAAACCAACGATGACTATAACATTCAAGCGATGGGCACGCAAGCTCTATTAATGGTAACCATAAGCTCAGCTTACCGCATATCCAAAAAATGGGATTTTTAAACACATTCCGTGGGCGACTACTTTTGATCCTCGCGTTACTACTCGTAGCGACGCTCGGCGTGCAATATTACCTCAATCTGCGCACGCAGCAGGACAATAGCGTACTCCGCGAGGCTCAGGAACAATCGATCGTCGCCGGCATCGCTCTCGGGTTTACGAGTATGACGTCACGGGACTTTCGGGTTCAGGACCTGATCTCGCAGCCCGACCAAACATTTTTGGATGAGGACGCTAAAAAGCGCATCCGCGACATCATCATCATCGATAACGATTGGCAGATCACCGACAGCCTTAACCCTGACCTGCTACCCTCAACGAACGACGATGATGTCGTTGTCTATAAACAACTCAGCGACCTCACCGACCTGCCGCCGCTTATGGAAGGTGCCCGTTTGGGCGACGACATTAAACACTTCCCTAACCGCCGGGAAGCTGACGATACCGGAGCTTACGACGAAGCTCACGCGATCCCGATCGAGACTAGCAAGGGACGCTGGTATGTGATGGTCTTGCTGAACAGTGACCGTAAGGAAACGGCGTGGCGAGCGGCCCGTCCGCTGATCTTCAACCTTGGCGTGCTGCTAGTTTCGTCGTTTATCACTCTATTGTTGGTGTGGCGATTTGCACGCCCGATCGCCGATCTCTCCAACGCAGCACGCCGTGTAGCCGAGGGCGACCTCGACGTTCGCGTGCCCGATTCGACCCGCAATGACGAAATGGGCCGCCTCGCCTCGCGGTTTAACGAGATGACTGCCGAGCTTGCGAAAAAGCGTGAGATCGAAGCTCAGCTTCAACAAGCCGAAAAATCGGCCGTCGTCGGCAGACTCGGGTCCGCCATCGCTCACGAGATACGCAACCCACTCAATTACATCAATTTGACGCTCGATCATCTTCGTTCAAAATACGCTCCGGACGACGAAGAAAAGCGTGTAAAATTTGAAAAATTGACTTCTCAGCTTAAGGTCGAGGTCGCCCGGATCAATCAACAGATCTCAGATTTTCTAAATTATTCACGTCCTGCGACTGCCAACCTCAGGCCGGTCGATGCCCGCGAAGTGATCGAAGATTCGCTGAGGCTGGTCGAGGCTCAGGCCTCAGACAGCAATATAAAGATCGGCATAGTCGAGCACGAGGACGTTCCGCTAATATTGGGCGACCCGGAATTTTTGCGGTCGGTATTTAACAATCTTTTCATTAACGCAGTCCAAGCTGTTGGCAATGATGGCGGTCAGATAAGCACCAAGATATCTCCGGACAATGATATGGTTCGCATCGAAGTCACGGATTCGGGTAGCGGCATCCCGGCCGAAAACCTCTCAAAGATATTCGAGCCGTATTTTTCGACCAAGGAGACCGGCACTGGCCTCGGCCTTGCGATCGTTCAAAAGATCATCGACATTCACAGCGGAACGATCGAGGTCGAAACGCCGGAGGGCGGAGGAACGAAATTTACGGTAAGATTACCGATGGTAGCAAGAGTAGCCTGACCGCTGCTGCAAAATGAACTATGGCAAGAAAATCGATCCTCGTCGTCGATGACGAGAAAAATCAGAGAGAGATCCTGGAAACGATACTGTCGGGCGAGGGCTACGATGTTACGACGGCAAGTTCGGGCGAAGCCGCGATAAAATTTGTCGAAACACGGCGGTTCGACCTAGTTCTGACCGATCTGCAAATGACCGGAATGAGCGGATTGGACCTGCTTAGAGAGCTCACCAATTTCGACAAATCTATAATCGTCATCCTACTTACCGCTCACGGTACCGTCGACTCGGCGGTGGATGCATTGAGGCTCGGAGCTTTTGAATATCTTCAAAAGCCGTACGACTCAGAAAAGTTGCTGGAAACCGTTTCGCGGGCATTGAAAAAATTGTCGACACTTGACGCCGAGATCGTGTCGGTTTCGCCGGAGATGGACAAGGTCAAAAAGCTGATCCTAAAGATCGCCAAATCCAATTCGACTGTTCTGATCCGGGGCGAGAGTGGTACCGGCAAGGAGTTGATCGCTCGTTCGATGCACACCAACAGTTTGCGTTCCAGCGAAGTTTTCCAGGCGGTCAACTGTGCGGCAATCAATGAGAACCTACTTGAATCGGAGCTTTTCGGCCACGAAAAAGGTTCGTTCACCGGTGCCGTCGCCGAGAAGAAAGGACTGTTTGAGATCGCCCACAACGGCACACTCTTTCTGGACGAAATAGGTGAACTCGATATCGCGCTGCAAGCCAAGATCTTGCGAGCACTGCAAGAAAAGCAGATCAGACGTGTCGGCGGGATCCGCGATATCGATGTGGATGTGCGGGTCGTCGCAGCGACCAATCGCGACCTGCTCCATATGGTCGAAGAAAAACGCTTTCGCGAAGACCTTTATTATCGCCTAAACGTACTATCGATCGAGTTGCCGGCGCTTCGCGAACGTCGAACGGATATTCCCGTACTGATCGAATACTTTCTCAAAAAACACACTCGAGGCACGAGCCGAAAGGTCAGTTTTAGTGCCGAAGCCCGCCGATCGCTGGACAACTATTCATATCCCGGCAACGTCCGCCAACTCGAGTCCGCGATCGAACGGGCGATACTACTGTGTGAGAACGATACGATCACAAATGACGATCTTCCGCCCGAGATGTTCTCCGATCGCGGCGGCCATCGATCAACGTCAGCGTCAGGCGAACCATTTGTTCTTCCGGCAGAAGGCGTCAACTGGGAGGACGTCGAACGTAGCCTGATAATGCAGGCAATGGAACGAACGGACAATAATATCACCAAGTCTGCTAAGTTACTGGGTTTGACCTTTAGGACGCTACAATACAGATTGGAGAAATTTGGCGCTAAAAAGGACGAAGACGCGGGAACAGGGGACGACGAAAATTCGTAAAAGACTCTCAGAAGGAGATACGTGATGGAATGGTTCTCAACATTAAGTTTGGCACTCGGTTCTGCTTGGACGTCCGGCATTAATCTGTATGCGACCGTATCGGTGCTCGGACTTTTGCAAAAATTTGGTTCGACAAAACTGCCGGGCGGCCTTGATGTGCTCGATAATTGGTGGATCATCGGTTTTGCCGGCGGTCTGTATCTGGTCGAGTTTTTTGCGGACAAGATACCCTACGTCGATAGCGTCTGGGACGTTGTGCACACTTTCATACGCGTACCGGCCGGAGTGATCGTCGCCTACGCGGCGACTAATCAACTCGATGCAAGTGTCTATATACCTGCAGCTTTGGTCGGCGGCGGACTTGCTCTAGCCTCACACGGCACAAAGGCCGCGGCGCGGATCGGAGCTAATTTATCGCCCGAACCGATATCAAATTGGACACTGTCGCTGGTCGAAGATGGGGTCGCCTTTACGGGCATTCTGCTCGCGGTTTTTGCACCGTTTGCGATCGCGGCGGTACTTGTGGTCTTTATTCTCTTATTCTTGTGGTTCTTCCCTAAAGTGGTCAGATTATTTTTGCGTATGTTCCGCGCGGTTGGTGCGTATTTTTCCGGTAGGGGATTCGATTCTGTTGCCAGATAGTTAATTGTTGAAAATGGAAGCATTTCTGATCGCATTGGGCGTCGTACTTATTGGCTTGTCGGCGTATTTTTATTTCGGTTCGATGCCTGACGCATCATTTGTGTCCGGAGTGGTGGGCATTTGTTCGTTTTTTATCAGTTACAGATTTCGGCTTAAGGCACGCATCGCCTCGCCGTCCGATCCTGAACACAACGGACCGGCCGAAGCAGACGACTGACTTTCTTGTACAAATTTTGCGATAGTTCGACAAACCGATAAGATAGTCGTCGGAGAATATTTGTGAGTAACATTGATCAACTCTTAGAAAACAACCGTCAATGGTCCGAGCAGATCCGTGCGATAGATCCGCGCTTTTTCTCCGATCTGGCCGATCAGCAGAGCCCTAAATATCTTTGGATCGGATGTTCGGATAGCCGCGTCTCAGCGAACACAATTGTTGGTCTGGCTCCGGGCGAAATTTTTGTCCATCGTAACATTGCGAATTTAGTGGTACACACCGATATGAATTGTCTGTCGGTAATGCAATTTGCTGTTGAGATCCTCAAGGTCGAACACATCATTGTATGCGGCCACTATGGATGCGGAGGTGTTGGGGCAGCAATGGAGTCCAAACGTCACGGACTTATCGACCATTGGCTACGACACATTCAGGACACTGCCAACCTGCACTTTGAACTACTTAACGCCATACCCGACGCCCGTGAAAAATTTGACAGGCTCTGCGAACTGAATGTGGTCGAGCAGGTACTTAACGTAAGTGAGACCACTATTGTGAGAGACGCTTGGAATCGCGGCCAGGACATTACAGTTCACGGCTGGATTTACGGTCTGAAAGACGGACTGATCCGTGACCGCGGCATTTCAGTCGAGGGCGAAGATCAGGTTCAGGCACTTCGCGACCGTTTTTCACTGACAAATAGAAGAAGTGCTTTAGCTGTCGAAATATAGCCGGCACATCTAGACATATGACTTCACTCAAATCGGCGTTTTTTGCCGCGACACTTATAATTCTGTTTTCGGCATTCGGTTTGAACGCTCAGATGTCTCGCAAACCAACGCCGACGCGTGAACCCGCCGGTGCGATGTCGAAGAAACCTGATTCGGTCAAGAATTCGCTTCAGAAAATTGGCACGCAGAAGGAGTTCGATTCGATCGCCCGTGTGTACCATCAAGGTACGCCCTATGCGATGCCGCACACGATGTTTGTCATCGACCGCCGTGCAAAAAACAAGATCTACTACGTCAATTCGCAAAAATATCGCTTTCACAAGGACTTTCTCCTCGCCAATTATCTTGTGCCGCGAGGTGCAGACGTTTTTAAGCCGATCTACTTAGAAGAAGATCGCCGGTTCATCGTCGGAACCATCGCGTGGCAAAAACCGGTCGAGCGTTTTACTTGGGAGCTTTGGGAGGGCGATCTAGCCTCTGCAGAAATCATAAAGTCGGCAAATGAGACCATCAATCGTACGTTTTTTCAGAAGGTCGCATATAAACCAAATTCGATCCGGCAGGAAGATGTCACCGCCGATTCCGGCCTCGAACGTATTTTACAAAGTGACCTCAACAAAAATCAGGAGTACCTAGCCCTAAATACCGGAAAGGCTATCGGACGCGTCCATATCATCGATAAGCTCGACGATACCGTCGAGATCGGCGACAACGAAATACTTGTTTTGAAGGAGTTGCCGATATCGCTGCCGCCGGTCCGCGGTGTGATCGTTGCCAAACCGTCGTCACCGCTCTCGCATATAAACATCCTTGCAAAGGGCTGGAATATTCCTAATGTTTACATTAAGGATGCTGACAAGATGTTTCGTGAGTTGGACACTTATTGGATCGAGTTTGATGCTTCGCTTACCAATTTTACGTTTAAGCCTGCCACTAAGGAGATACTCGACAAGGCAAAGGCACCGGATGAGCAGATCCCGCCGGCTGACCTAAAAACCAAAAAGCTCGCCGGACTGCGCGAAATGCGTAAGAAAGACAGTGTGATATATGGCTCGAAATCTGCAAATCTCGGTGAAATGCTTAATTCACGACTCACGGGCGTGATCGTTCCGGATGGATTTACCGTGCCATTCTATTGGTATGACAAATTTATCAAGGATAACGGCATTGATGAGACGATAGAAGAACTCTTGGACGATAACGACTTTGTACACAATCCGAGAGTTCGGAGGCAAAAACTCGAGCAGTTGCGGACGACGATCCAGAATGCCAAATTTGACGACTCGCTTCGGGCTGAGATCGTACAAAAATGGAAGATTCAATTAGGCGGCAAACCGGTATTTGTTCGCAGTTCGTCAAACTCCGAGGATCTGCCGAATTTCAGCGGTGCCGGGCTTTATTCGAGCGTGCCGAATGTTCGCGAAGACGAAAAACTGGTTGAGGCAGTCAAAAAGGTCTGGGCTTCATTATGGAAATTTGACGCCTACGAGGCGCGCGTCCGCAATTATGTAAGCCAAACGGATGTTTATATGTCAGCATTGATCCAGATCGGGGTCGATATGGACAAAGGTGGAGTGATGATCTCCAAGGACCCGTTTGATACGAAGAGTAAGAATTCGGTCTATATAAGCGCCGTTTGCGGCCATAATTCGAAGGTTGTGGACAACACCGGAATTCCCGAACAGATATTATTTAATCCTCGTTCGAATTCGGTAATAGTTATGACCCTTTCGGATCAGACGAATGCTCTTAGATTTGACCTCGACGGAGATCTGAAAGAAACCGCTGATAAATGTGCCGGGCCGAACAAACGCGTTCTCACAGATGCCCAGGCCCGCGAACTCGCCAAGGCCGCAATTATGATCCGCGGCATTTTTGGCGGAAAGAAAGAACAGGACATCGAATGGGGTATAATGAACGGACGGCTTTATATAGTCCAGGCAAGGCCCTTTATAGACAAAACTAATCCATTATGAAGTATTTAATCACACTCTCTTTTGCTGTCGGCTCGTTCGGTTGCGCAGCGTCACCTCAACCCGTTCAGCAAAACTCTAATATACCGCGGACCGAGCGCTCGCAAACCGTTATCGCTCATTCGACCGACAATCAAGCCCCACCGACAACCACCGGTGATAAATCTAAATGGTCGCAGGGCGGCGACCCGATCGATACAAAGTCCCTCGACGATGCCGTCAAAGCCGCAGAAAAGGCCCTCGCCGGTAAAGCTAATGATCCGGCCGCCAAAAAGGCTCTGGCGGATACTTATCTAAAGCGTGGCGTCGCACTGACCGAGGCCCGCCAATATGCATCGGCACTTGGAGATTATCGGCGGACGATCAAATATGACCCCGAGAATACGGAAGCTAAGGAATGGATCGATAAGATCATAATGATCTACGACGGGATGAACAAATCGTACCCGAAGGAAGGCGAAGAACCGCCGCCGCTCCCATTCACCAAGGCCAAATAGTTTATGAGTGCACCAACAATTAAACTCGCCCTGTTGACCGTCACGATGGTCGCGGTGACCTTGATGTGCACCGGCGAATCCTCAGCCCAAAGCGTTAGTCGCATAAGATTTGCCCGCGGAGCGGTGAGAGCGGTAGCTGTCGGCTCACTGAACGGGTACAAAGATAGACGAACTTTTGTGATCAAAGTGCGCTCCGGGCAAACGATGACCACGGCACAGGTCGGCGGACTGCCGATCACCGTCACTATCATTAAACCGGACGGTGAGGAGTACGATGCGGATATGGATCTGTCGTGCCACAATCGCCACGAGGTGACGCCGACCGAGGCCGGCGACTACCGTTTGGTCGTGACCGAGTGCACGAAAGCTGATCGTTGGCGTGGCAAGTTTAAGTTAGCTGTAACCGTTCGCTAGACAAATCGGCAGACAGAAAATAAACTTACGTCTTCGCTGCTGATCGGTGCAGTGGCCGATCAAAAAAGGAGTTTTTCAGCTATCTATGGCAATTTCAGCAAATGATATAAGAAAAGGGATGGTCATCCTGCACGAGGGTAGTCCCGTCAAAGTAATGGAGTTTCACCACCATACGCCCGGCAATCTGAGGGCTATGGTTCAGGCTCGGCTTCGTAATCTGCTTACAGGAAACTCGTTCGAATACCGCTTTCGTTCAAACGACACACTCGAAAAGATCACGCTGGAGCAGCATAAGATGGAATATCTTTACTCTGACGGATCGCATCATCATTTTATGAACACGGAAAGCTACGAACAAGTAGCTCTGACCGAAGAAGAATTGAGTGATGCCGCCCAATGGCTAATGCCCGGTCTCAAGATCGAAGTCGAGTTTTATAATGGCACACCGATCGGCGTGGCATTACCGGCAACAATGGATCTTACAGTCAGCAGGACTGATCCGCCGCTTAAAGGCGCGACCGCCTCGAATTCGAATAAACCGGCTACGCTCGAGAACGGAGTCACACTTTCCGTTCCGCCGTTTATTGTCGAAGGCGAAAAGATCCGTGTCAATCCAACGGAAGCACGGTACATGGAACGCGTAAAATAGCTTTCCTGTCCAATACTATAATGCCGGAGTCCGAACTTTTTGTATAAGGCAGCGGACTCCGGTTTCTGATATCTGGACAATGTTTTTCCTCTACAGCATCATTTTGACGATCGCCTTCGTGGTGCTGCTTCCGCGATTTATCTTCGATGCCATTTTTAACGGCAAATACGCTTCAGGGTTAACTCAGCGGCTCGGATTTCTGCCGGCATTTATCCAAGATGGCCGTCCGGTAATTTGGGTACATTGTGTTTCCGTGGGCGAAACTAACGCTGCACGACCGCTGATCCAACGATTGAAGAGCGATCTTGCACCATTTCGCCTGATCGTTTCCACCACGACACGAACGGGACAGCAACTTGCACGACAAGTCTTTGCTGAGCACGCTGAAGTTATTTTTTATTTTCCGTTCGATTGGAAATTCAGTGTTCGTCGTGCCCTGCGCAGATTCGCACCTTCGTCGGTGTTATTGCTCGAGACTGAACTTTGGTTCAATTTTCTGCGTGAGGCTAACAAGAGCGGAGCAAAGGTCGCGATCGTAAACGGCAGATTGTCAGAACGCTCATATAAGCGTTTCGGCTATCTCAAGAATTTTATGCGGAGAGTTCTCTCGTATCCGGATCTTGCATTAATGCAGTCTAATCTGGACGCCAAGCGGCTAATGGCTCTCGGGATGCGTGCGACAAAGCTCAAGGTGACCGGCAATATGAAATTCGACCAGACGGTCGATGATGATGGGGTGTTGGCAACCGAATTTCGCACCCGATTCGGAATTTCAGGCGACGTGCCGCTGATCGTTGCCGCCAGTACACACGATCCGGAGGAAAAGTGGCTACTCGAGGCTTTCAAACGGGTTTGGAAATCCGCCGCCGGAACATTGCCGCGGCTCCTCATCGCTCCCAGGCACCCCGAGAGATTTCGTTCAGTCGTCGATTTGATCAAAGGTTCGGGATTCGGTTGGGCACGTAGATCTGAAACTGCCTCAAGCCGGGACCTTAATGCGGAAGTGATCATCCTGGACAGCATTGGCGAGTTGCGGTCCGCATTATCGCTGGCGGATATAGTATTTGTCGGCGGCAGCCTGATCCCGCACGGCGGTCAGAGCATACTCGAGCCCGCCGCCGCCGGAAAGGCTATAATCACAGGTCCGCACACTTCGAATTTTAAGGTTGTTGTCGACGAGTTCTTAAAGCAAGACGCTCTGATCCAATTGTCTCCGTCCGCCGACAGTGAAATAGTCGATCAGCTTGCCGCCGCCATTTCTCAACTGCTCGATGACCCCGAACGTCGGCGGGTATTTGCCGACAATGCCGCAAAGGTGATGGCAACAAATCGCGGAGCAACGCAGAAGACGGTCGAGTACCTCAGAGAACTAATTGACGATCAGGGTGGGAAATGACCTACGTTTTCATTATTTTAGCTTCTGTCCTGATCTATTTCAGCGTCAAATCACTTCACGGCGGTTTCGAGTATCTGCAATTCTTTCGGCGTTCACTCGCCGATCGTTCTGATCAATTTACCCCTTTCGCGTCGGTCATCGCACCGTGCCGCGGCATCGATCAAGGGATGTCTGACAATCTGCTGGCATTGCTGACCCAGGATTATCCGGACTACGAGGTTATATACGTCGTTGATGACGCGGATGATGAGGCCGTTCCTTTGATCGAGCGTGCTGCCGCCGAATTTGCCAATACCAAACTCGTCGTCGCACCCCGGGCGGTCGGATCGAGCCAAAAGGTCGAAAATCTACGCGAAGCTGTAACGCACGTTCGTGACGATTCGCACGTATTTGTGTTTGTCGATTCTGATTCCCGCCCGTCCAAGTCGTGGTTGAGTAATCTTATTGCCCCGCTTTCTGACCCGAATATCGGAGCAGCGACCGGATATCGCTGGTTCATTTCGCCAAATCCGACGTTTGCCTCTGAACTCCGCTCAGTGTGGAACGCTTCCGTGGCTTCGAATCTCGGGCCGGACACCGCAAAAAATTTCTGTTGGGGCGGAGCGATGGCCATTGCCCGTTCGACATTTGAACGCGTCGGAATGCTCGAGAAATGGAAAGGTACACTCTCAGACGATTTCACAGTCACTCGAGGAATGCGTGATGCCAAACTGCCGATCGTCTTCGTCCCCGAGGCATTATCAGCCTCAGTTGAAAACTGCACTTTACGCGAAATGGTAGAGTTTACGACGCGCCAGATGAAGATCACGCGCGTTTATGACGCCCCACTTTGGACGTTATCATTTATCGGATCCGGATTATTCTGCTTGGTAATGTCGGCAGCACTATTGATCGCCATCCTTTCATCACTCAATGACGCGATCGTGTGGTTCAGTATTGCCACTTTGGCGATCGTCTCGATATGCAGCGTCGGGAAAGCGTGGCTTCGGCTAAATGCTGTAAAGCTAGTGCTCACGGAATATCAAGTAGAGCTTGACCGCCAGTTCTTAAGTCAGATCACGCTCTGGGCGTTGACGCCTATTATATTTTTTTATAATTCGGTGGCAGCTCTTTTTTCCAGACGTTTGCTTTGGCGCGGAACTCAGTACATATTGAAATCACACCGTGAAACTGTCATCATAGCCGATTAGAGAATGGACGAAACTAATAAAAATGCAAGCGGGTCCGAAAACATCGATGACGCCGATCTCAATGAATGGCTCAATGATTGGCCGATCGACGCGGCAGACCCCGACCATCTCGACTCTGCGGTCGACACCGCTCTGGGCGGGGGAGAATTAGATGGAGTTTCGACGCCGGCGGCCGAACCGCCATTTGAAACACCATTTTTACCGATCGAATACACTCCCATCAGCCAGGATGAAACGATCCGCCGCACCGGACTTGCTTGGTCCGCCGGTATAGTGTTTTTTGCGTCGATCGCGTTCACGCTTTTTCTGGGTTGGCTCGCTGACCTCGTCTTAGGAAGTTCGCCTTGGGGATTGGTGGGCGGGATCGTTCTTGGGTCGATTATTGGCTTTATCCAGTTTTTTAGACTCACTTCGCAGATTTTCGGTTCCGGGAACTCAAAACCGGTAATAAAATCCCTGCTTTCGCACGATGATGACGACAATTAACCCCTTGACCCGACGAGCTCGTCTCGTGATGTTGAATTTTCCGCAATATCTTTGTAAAATGTAGGTTTTGTGATGGTCGACGACCTTGATCCTTTGACATCCGAACAACCCTTGCCGCCTGAGCTGTCTCAGCGGAGGATATTGTTCATAATGGGCGCGGTCGTGTCGGCCGGAACAATAGTCGGTTCGATCTTTGTATCAGGCAAATTTGGGGCAGCCGCGTTCTTAGGCGGAGTAGCGTCGATCCTCAATTTTTTTTGGCAAAGGGGTTCGACTAAGGCACTTTTTGATTCGACTGCGGGCGGAGAACGACCGTTATTATTGGCGATCAGATATTTGTTACGATACGTCGTTCTTGGTGCCTTTGTAGCATTTTTCTATTTCACCGGATTGTTACCGGTCACAGGGATAATTCTCGGGCTTGCGTCATTTGCGCTTGCCGTGGTCGTTGAGGGCCTTTTAAGTATTTTTTATAGTTCTAATTAGCGGGAATATTTGCGATGTTTTTATTTTCAGAAGGCGGCGGACACCATACGCCATTGATCGTCGAGTTTATCAACCACTACGTGGGCGAGCCGGTCTATCATTTCCAAATGGCATACACGCGGCCGATCTGGGTGGCGTTTTTCAATAAATTTGGCACGACACCGGAAAAGGTCTTTGCCTCAGAATATTCGCCTCAGACCGCGATTCCGTGGTACACGGTAATGTTTGTGATCGCGTGCATACTGACCGTTGTTGCCGTCAGGCTACTCAAAGGCCGACTCTCGGACGATGACCCCAAACCCGGCCAGTTGACGCTTGAGGCCGGCTATCTTGCGATCAAGGGCCTGGTGGTCAGCGTGATCGGTGAACACGGATTCAAGTACTTTCCGGTTGTGGCCACATTCGCCATTCTGATCTTGGTCTCCAATCTAATGGGGCAATTCCCGTTGTTTATGTCACCGACCGCATCGGTCAACGTGACGTTTGCTCTGGGCATATCGTCGTTTGTCTATTACAACTACGTCGGCATTGCAGAAAATGGAATTTGGGGACACCTCGGCCATCTGGCCGGCCCTAGACTGCCGATCCTATTGACGCTGGTCATTACGCCGCTTATATTCGCGATCGAGCTGATCAGTAATTTGATCAGGCCGTTTACACTCGGTGTACGACTTTTTGCGAATATGTTTTCCGACGAAAAGGTATTTCTCGAGATCACAAATCTTGCACCGCCGATTACGCACTTTGTTCTGCCGTTGGTTTTAACAATGCTCGGCGTGTTCGTTGCTTTTGTGCAGGCATTTGTGTTCACACTTTTGTCGACGATCTATCTCAGCGAAGTTTCGCACGCTCATCACGATGAACACGAAGATGAGCCCGGCGTTGAAGCTCACGGCGAAGCCGTTGTAGCACACGCGTAACGATTTGAGGGCCGCACAATACGGCCTCAGCAGACCGAAGACCTCGTTATTCGGACATTTGAAAACTTGCGTTTTATAGCAACTATGCCCGCACGCATCAGGAGCCTTGGACTCTAATGAGTATAAAATCCATGTGCATACCGGAAGTGAGGCGAACTTATACCCCGCAAGCAGGTTTTTAAGTGCGAATGCCGGTGTCTTCTATTTAACAAAACAGGAGATAAAGATGAACAAACTTAAATATTTATTTTTCGCAACGCTCGCGTTGGCTCTGACGGCTATCCCGGCTATGGCTCAGGCCGCTGCTGCTGACAACGAGTCGACCGTGCTCACTGCCAAGGCTCTCGGCGGCGGTATCGGATTCGGCTTGGCCGCCGGTATGGCAGCTATCGCACAGGGTATCGTCGGTTCGCGTGCCGCGGAGGGTGCTGCCCGCAATCCTGGTGCAGCCGGAACTGTTCAGACGATGATGATCATCGCGTTGGCTCTTATTGAGTCACTCGTGCTGTTCGCTCTGCTTATCGTCTTCGTTAAGCTCTAGATCGAACTATGTTTACCACATCTACGGGCGAGGTCCGATCGGGCCTCGCCCGTATTTTGTTTGGTTAAGCATTGTGGTAAAACAATATGGGAGCGTTCGAGGCAAGAAATATGCAACTTGCCGTAAGTAAATCCGTTCTAATATCTGATGATTAGCGATTTTATTGGAAAGATCATTGCGGGCAAATTTCGTATCGATTCGTTGGTTCGCGAAACCGAGGTCGGCGACTTTTATCGAGGCACAAATCTGACGACCGGCGTACCGGCTACGATCAAGATACTGGCCCCGGCAATGGCGATCGACCAGAGATATATTGACCGATTTATGCGAGACGAAAAAGCGGCGGCGGCCGTTTCGCATCCGAATATCCTGAACAATCTCGAGATCGGGCTCGACGAGCACGGAACACCTCATTCGGTCTACGAAGGCATGGACGGTGGCCTGCTTTCGGCATTGATCCGGGAAAAGGGCCAGTTGCCCGTCACTGACGCGATAACTATCGCTAAACAAGTAGCGTCGGCATTATCTGCCGCCCACGCCGCCGGATTGGTCCATAGCGGGCTCAATCCTGACAAAGTATTCATTGATTCGGACGTGAGCATCTTTGCAAAGGTGTTTGATTTTGGCTCACGCACTCACGCACGCAATTCGATGTCAGCGGTCGGTTACCTTTCGCCCGAGCAATGTGTCACGCCACCGTCGTTTGACCAAAGGTCTGACATTTATTCGTTAGGCGTTATGTTGTACGAAATGCTCGCGGGCGAGCGGCCGTATAACGGGAGTACTCCGGCCGAGACCATTGCAAAGCAATCCGCCGAACCGCCGGCGCCTTTGGCTGCGTTCAGACAGGACCTTCACCCTCAGATCGAGCCTGTGATACTGAGTTCGATGTCACGAAACCCCGAACTCCGTTATCAATCGATGGCAGATCTTGAGGAGGATCTCGCAAGGATCGGCAGCGAGATAGGTGCGGACATTCCAACTGTGACAGCGGCTCATACAGCACCGCCCGTTGCGGTAGTCGGTCGGAATAAGTGGCAGACGGCGGCTCTGGCGATCACCGGCGTGGCGATACTCGCGGCCGCGTTGATCTATGTGACCTCCGTGAGACAAACAAACCCGACGGCCAGCCTGGCGCCGGATGCTAACAGTTTGCCGGTGCAGCCGATCAATCCGGCAACCGGAGCTCAAGAGGACGCACTTACAAAGCTAGGCGACTTTGGCGATGCATCACTTGTGCCAAATGGTTCGATGGAATTACCGGGAACGATTCCGGGGGGCGATGGATTTAACGCCTGGGGTAACAGCGGAATGCCGCCTGCCGGCGCACCGCTTTCGGGTTCCGTTGTACCCGGTCCGCCCGTTGGCGGTCCGCAGCCACCGCAATATATTCCACCCGGCGGTCAGACCGTAACGGTCGACCCGAACGGCGGTAGTGTTTTTATGCCGAACGAAGGCGGCGTGATACTCGTGCCCGTGCCAAAATCTGATGAGCCGGCACCGACCCCGACTCCGAAGGCACCTGCGGCGAATACCGCCGTGAAACCGACGCAACCTGAGCCAAAGGCCTCGCCGGCGGTAATCCCGTCGGGCGTGAAGCCTGAAACACTGGCACCCGCACAAAAGCCGGCGGCGAGACCTGCCAAAAAAGCCCCGCCCGCCAAGAAGACGAACGAGGATTAAGAATTGATCATCTCGGCACTTCGACAGATTTAATTATATCAGTGATAACGATGTCGGCAGACGAACCGTCTAGCTCGGCCTCCGCACGGAGTGCGAGCCGGTGACGGAGTACCGGCAAAGCAACGTCCCGGACGTCGTCCGGGGTGGCAAAGTCACGGCCGCGAATGGCCGCCAATGCTTTTGAGCAAAGCAACAGAGCGATCGATGCACGCGGACTCGCCCCATAGAGTATCGACCCGTGATTTCGAGTTTTGCGAACAATCTCGACAATATACTTTTGAACACTCGCTTCCGTACGCATATTGCGGACCTCCATTCGGCAGTGTTGCAACGCCGAAGGGTCGCCAAGCGGAAGTATTTCCATGCGCTCGAAATGCCTCGAATTAAACCCGGCATCCCAACGTGCTACGATCTCGGACTCTTCGGCCTGTTCGGGATAGTCGATCAATATTTTGAGCAAAAAGCGATCGAGTTGGGCTTCGGGCAGCGGATATGTACCTTCGTATTCGATCGGATTTTCGGTCGCCAGAACGGTGAAAATAGGTGAGAGCGGATGCCGGTCACCGTCGATCGTAGTTTGCCTTTCCTCCATCGCCTCGAGCAAAGCCGCTTGGGTCTTTGGCGGTGTCCGGTTGATCTCGTCCGCGAGGAGGATATCGGTAAAAATCGGGCCTTGCCGCAGACTGAATTCGGACGTCTGCATATTAAACACATTTGTGCCTGTGATATCGGACGGCATCAGATCCGGCGTGAACTGGATACGCGAATAGCCCGCGCCGACTGCGGCGGCGAGAGTTTTGATTATAAGCGTCTTGGCCGTTCCCGGCACGCCCTCGATCAGAGCGTGGCCCTCAGCGAGAAATGCGACGAGGATCTGTTCGATAACGTCGTCCTGCCCGACGATCGTTTTGCGCAATTCGTTAACTATGTGGGCAACTGTTGATGGTGTGTAAGTAAGCATCGTAAAAGTCAAAAATAATCGTAGAGTATCTTAATCGCCAATAACAAGACCGTGAAGAGAAAAATACGTTTTAGCCAGACGTCGCTCATTTTTGTCGTATAGTATGCACCGACGTAAGCCCCGACAAACATCGTCACTCCGAGTATGAGCCCAAGTTTATAATCCACTAAACCTTGCCACATAAATACGGCCGTGGCAATCGTTGACGAAACCACGTTGATCAGTTTGGTCGCAGCGATCGATTGGGAAAATGTCATCCCAAAAAATGCCACAAGTACGGCAGTTAGCATCGTCACATAACCCCCGCTGAAGAGACCGCCGTAAACTCCCAAAATGAACGTAAGGACAAATGTGACCGCGAGCGACTTGCCGGTCACGGACGACTGCGGATCGACGCCGGAGTCACGCTTGACCAAAATAAAGATCGAAACTGCGATCATAGCGACCGAAACTATTAGCTTCAGCCCTTGATCGGTAATATAGCCGACCAGTATCGCTCCCAATGCCGAACTTGCTAGCGTTATCAATAATAATGGTGAGATCCGCCTGACGTCGATGGTACGGTTCCTCAAAAACGGGATGGTGCCGCCAACGGACATAAAGACCAGCGCGAACATATTGGTTGCCACCGCGATCCTCGCCGGGACGCCAAATTGAAACATCACCGGCACCGCTATCAGGGAATTGCTGCCGGTGACAACGCCGACCGCACTTGTCAGCAGATAGATGATGACCAGCAATATCAGATCGATGTTCGGCATCACTTTTCAACTGGCTCCTTTCGCAGGCCGAGTTTGTACTCGAGCTTACGGATCGACCGGACGCAGTCCAGAACCTCATTATTGTTCGTCGGTTTGCCGGCCGAAATCTCTTCGCACTTAAATAGCAATTTTTCAATTTCAGTGCGATCGATCGAGGATCTTTCTGCGATCGCCGCGGCAAGATCGCCGTGTGTCGCTGAATAGAGATCCATTCCCAAAAGCCTTACCGATCGGCGGCGAAAGTCACTGTAAATATTTTCGATCGCGAGGTCTAATGCCCGGGTTCGCCGCTGCAGTTCGGCCATCGCACCGACATATTCAAGTTTTGATAAACGATCCGGTTCGGCATATGGGACGGGGCGACCAAATCGTCTGCTGCGCGAATAGAATATCGCACCGACCAACACCAGGCACTGGAAAAAAATTGCGACGATCGGAGTTCCGGCAAAAAACTCTAACAGGCGATTATTATTGGAGCCAAACCCGTGATGATACTCATCGATGGCGATCAGCCCACCGCCGCTTTCCGCTATGTTGACGGCTAATTTAGCATTGTCGGCGATTCCGATCCCGCCATTTGCGACGATGTACGGATCAGCGAGAATGACGATCTTTCCGGCCCCATACGGCATCTCGGTCAAGACATTGCTCCCACCGGAAATGAGTTGGACGACCGGTCCGGCTGACGACGGCTCGTCGGTATCCTCTTCGGAGGCAACGTCCTTTGGGTCCTGCTCAAATGGCGGCTTCGGGCTGAAGGTCGGTGACTGAGTTTTGATCTTTTCCGATGGTGTAGCCGACGTGGAGATCGCTTCTAATTCTATCGCGGACGCAAATTGCGAAAACTGGACGGCATTCACGCCCAGTGTCAGCCGACTTGGTTGGACTGGTTTCGCGGCGGCCGTGGACGCGGTCATCTTAGCCTGATCGGATGGGTCGGTATCAAGTATCGCGATCAAGTTCTGCGGTACGACCGCGACTTTCCATTTCGCAGTCGTCGTGACCAGTCTCTCGACCGGTTCACGGTCGATCATCACAAGCCGGCCGCCCTCAGCCACCCATCGCAAGAGTCCGGTGACCTCCTGGTCGGCAAAGTCACGGCGACGCGGACCTATTATGACAAACGTCGTCGGCGCATCTACCTTGCGGGCGACGAGATCATCGGCCGGAGTCTGCCAGCGGATGACCTTTCGGCCGGTCTCGGTGAGTAAGGTATAGAATGCCTGCGTACCGGTCGGGCCGGGGTTGTAAGAGGAGCGATTCGGGGCGGCTTCGCTTTCCGGAGCTTGCTGCTTTTGTGTATACGACGCGGCATTTAGGCCGACGAGGATCGCAGCAGCTAGTATGAAAACCGTGATAATGAACAGTTTCTGTTTCACTCGTAACGTCTAGACTTCGCTTACCGTCTTTTGGTATTGCTCTCGAAATTCTTCCCACTCTCGTTGGTCCGCCGTTTGCGAACCGTACCAATGCCGCTCAAAGCTCGCCGTGATCCGCTTCATATTTTCAAAAAGTCGGTTCTTTTTACGAATATCCGAGAGGTAATCGCGGTTGGTCTTGTGGCGTGCAAGACCGATCACCTTTCGATCCGCCAGATCGCATAATAGTGCGACATAGCCCTTACGAATAGCTAGGCGCAACTCACCGTCGCGGGCAAATCTCTCCGCTTCAGCGAAAAGGTCGGCGGCCGACTGATCCGCCGATACGCGTTCACCGAGGATGATGCGATCGTCAGTCGATTTACGTTTTCGGCGGCCAAACCGTGGAGCGAAAAACGGCAGAAATCGATAAAGTAGAAATCCCAGCACCACCGCCAGAACGCCGTAGAGCAGGATCTGCAAGATGGTTGCAAACGAACCGACATCGGACGGTGCGTTAGGACTGATCTCGACCTCCGGAAACATCTTTGCCAACCATTCAAGAAATTCGCGACGCCATTTCTGAAACAGGCTCTCGCCTTCATCCTTTGGTTTTTGATATTCCTGACGCCTTAGGATCTCTGCTATCTTTTGCTTCTCGTCGTCTTTGGTGGTTGATCCGGAAGTTGCATTGGTCAAGTCGGTGACGGCGGCCTCGACCCCGAGCAAACGGTCCGCGACCCTCTGGACTATCTCATCTCGATTCGCAATATTTGCTTCGTTCAAGTAAAGATCGAGGTCATCGTGCAGCCAACTGTTGTTGGTTTCGACGGCACCGGCCCCGACTTCGATGGTCTCCGTGCGCGGTATCGTTCGCCGTACCGAACTCACTCGCTCAAGCACCATAGCCCTGAATTCGTCGTCCGTATAATCGACCTTACTGAGCGTCAATATTGATTCACGAGCGGTTACCAGACGCGTCCTGTAATCGCTTAGAGACGCTCCGAACACTTCGGCCGTCAGCGTTATCAGAATCAGAAAAATTGCCGCGGGAACAGCATTTTTAGTCGTCAGTCTTTGTCGGCACGACAATTTCATTCTATTGATCAAGACCGAGCATCGAATTTCGCTTTGCTGCCGGTGCGGCATTTGCCGTGACGTTGGCCGAACCGATCGCCGGTTGCAGGGGATTAGAATACGTTCGCGGCACCGCCGGGATCTCACCGAGATGGCGGGCAGCCATCAACTCGATATCGTAGCCTTCGGACCGTACGCGCTCATCGACGTAGAGCAGGCACAAGCCCGCGGTCCACACCGGAGACAACAAAATGAAACTGATCTGCCAGATCATATTGTATGCGATCTCGTACCACGCCGGGATCACCGTGGCATCAAACGCCATCAATTCAACTCCGGCACCCCACGCATACCAGGCCAGCGGCACGTATAGGATCGCCAGTGCCGAATACGTGGCCACCGTTGTGAAAATAAAAAGGGCCATCAGACGCTTAACACTGCCGCTCGCAAGCGTCGCACTTCGGCCGACTGCCGCGAAGACACCTTGCCCCTCAACCAGCATCACCTGCGGCACGTATGCAAATCGCGATGCTATCAAAAAAAACAGCCAAAGTGCTAAATATATCAGCCCCCCACCGACAAAGACCGAAATTATAAACGCGACCAACGGTATCGACGCCATCGCCGCAACGACAACGAGAATAGCAATCGTCGCAATAATCAGTCCAAAATAAAAAAGAATAAAACCGATGGTTCCAAGGGTAAAGGTAATGCCGGTCGACGCGGCAAGCAGACCGGCGAAACGACTCGCGGTATTTCGATACGTTTCCTTAAATGAGATCGGCTCGGCAAACAGCAGATGCCGCACAAAATTGCGTGAAGCACCACCCATTACAACCAGTGTCACGATCGTCTCAACTAGCCAAATGACGGCACCCCCAAACCCATTGAAAAGAAAGTAAGTGACTTGTTCGTCCGACCCAGCCGATGTGCCCGGCGAAAACAGAGCTCTGCCGAGAAGAGTCCAGACAACCGAAAACAATGCCCCAACCAGCACCGGCGGCGTCGCGATCATTACAAATGTGCCAAAATTGTTGCGATAAAACCGAACCGCACGGTCGATGAGATCGCCCGCTCCCATAGGAGTCAGCGATAGATGTCCTTCGGCTGATGGTTGCGATTTCGCCATACTCTGCGCGGTGACTAGAGTATACCCAAATTACAGATGGCGGTGCCAAATCTAAATAAAAAAGTCTGCCGAACCTAGGTTCGGCAGACTGCAAATTGGCATAATGCCCAAATTAGAATTCAAAGCGTGCTGCAAACTGCATCGTACGCGGACCGTACTCACCCGTGATCTGTCCAAAGGACGAGCTGTTGATATTCGGCAGCGTCGTATTTTGAACAAAGTTCACGTTGTTCAGCAAGTTGAATGCCTCGGCACGGATCTGAACACGGATCGATTCGGTGAATCGGATGTTCTTCAACAATGCGGCATTGACGTTAAGGTACTTCGGACCATTTACAATTGCTCGGCCAATATTGCCGGTCTGACCCGGATTAACATTGGAGAACACTTGTCCTGCAAACGAAGTTCCAAAGCCGTTTGAGGCTGCACCCTGTGCACTGATGATCGAAGGATTGATCCAGTAGATGTTATTGTTCAGTTCGAACGTACCCATCAACGCACGGATCTCATCGTTGGTCAACGACGAGTACGGTGTCTGACGAGCCGAACGTCCACTGCGGTTATACGTTCCGCGGGTATCAACGAAAGTGATCGGAGCACCCGAGGTCCACTGCATCAAGCCTGACACTTCCCAACCGCCGAAGACCTTGTCAGCGATTCCACCCTTATTGATGAACATTTTACCCTTGCCGAACGGCATCTGGTAAACACCATTAAAGTTGAAAACGTGAGTTTGATCATAATCAGCACGGCTATTGTCGAGTTCCTTACGATTGTTATCCAGATACGGTTCAAACAGAGCCTGCGACGTGCCGACGGCATTCGTCAAGTTCTTTGAGAACGTGTAATTAGCCTGGAAGTAAAGACCGCTCGTAAAACGGCGGCGGATCTCGAGCTGAAGCGAGTTGTAACGATAGTTCGCATCGTTAAGCATCACATCGATAGCACCGGCAGCCGGATTCGGCAGGAGCCTGACAAACGGCACCAAGGTCGGATTTGCCGACGACGGGTGGTTGTTCAAGTTAGTCGTATTGTTAATGTACGACAATGCCAGATCAGCTGGTGTTCCGTTCTGAAGGTTGGAGTTAAAGGTGGCCAAAGCAAGGCCGCCCGTTCCAACGCCCAGTCGTCCGGCACTACCGGCACCCGACTGGAAGATAGTCAGAGCCTGGCAACCTGCAATTGCGCAGAAAGCATTTCCTGTCAGTGCAAAGTTGGCACGAGCTCGTTCAAAATCAGCAAAGAAACCGTTGTTCATAATATCGACTTGATTGATATCGATACCTCGAACAAGGTTGCCGCTGCGGCTACCAACGTAACGAGCCTCAAAGGCAGTGTTGCCAAAGAATTCACGCTGGAAACCAAAGCTGTACTGATCCACGCGCGGCGACTTCAATTCCGGATCGATCGCGAAGACCGTACCGAAGAAGTTGCCGACACCGACTGCATTGTTCTGCAACCAGGTTCGCGGGGGGGTAATGAACGTCGGCGGAGCAACCGTCGGGATCGCCGTCGACACACGTCCGTTGAGGTTCAGCAGCGAAACTGCGGTACGAGCCAAGCCCGGATTACCGACAGCGGCGTTGTTGATCGAGGTGATGATCGAGTCATTACCATAGATCTGGCTATAACCACCACGGAGTACCGATTTGCCGGCTCCGCCAAACAGGAACTTACCTAAGCCCTTTTCATAACTCGGCGACCACGAAATACCTAGATTCGGGGCTAAGTTATTGTAGTCGGTCTTGTAGTACGCATTCTTGCGTCCTGAGTTTGTACCAACGACACCGGATGTGCCGCTCAGGCTCAACAGCGAAGAGTTCATATTTGCCGCGTCCGGGATGAGCGGCTCGAGTGCGAGTCCGTTGTTAATGCGAAGGCCCGGGAACAACTCGTAACGCATACCCAACGAGAGCGTAAGGTTGCGGGTCACTGCCCAGCGATCCGAGAGATACACTGCGTGATTCTCATTACGGAACGGTTGGTATTGACGAACGCCAGCCTCGAATCCGCGGCTGACATCCGCAATGTTAAATGATTGTGCGACTGAGTTAAACACGCCGCCAAAGAGGGCCAGCATTCCGTTGGACGAACCAAGTTGTCCGGTACTGATACCGCCAAGTCCGGCGAAGTTGGTGGTTGCCAGAGCGACTCCCGTATTCGTGTTGCTTAAGCTGACCGTCGGAACGATCGCAGCATCATTGTACGCATTTACGCGGAAGATCTGAGCCTGTCCGCCAAAGCGGATCGTGTGGCTTTTCCAGATGTAGTCCGCATTGCTCTGGAAGTTAAATGCCTTAGTGTTACGGCCCTGTGAAAGGAACGTATTTTCAGGATTGGTCACCAGAGGCAGCGCAAAGTAATACGCCGGTGTGGCGTCGGTCTTGTCGAACGGGACTTCGCTGGTAAATATACCGCCGCGAAATTCGTTGACAAAATTCGAGCTGAATACGTGTCTCCACGCCAGGGTCAACTGCTTGTTGACCGACAACTGGTTTACCTGCGGAATCACCGTGAATGCCGTTGTATCAGCATCCGGACGGAGGTTCGATTCCTTATTGTAGTTGTAAACACCGAGGATCGAATCGTTTTCCGAAAGGTCCACGTCGAAACGCGACGAGTACTGGTCACGCGTCTGGTCCGAACGTCGGAGGAAACGGTATCCGGCAGTATTTAGGCCGTCGCCGCCGGTAAAGTTACTAGATGCCGGCAAAAGGCTGATGACGCGTGACTGGATGATCGGATCAACCACCGCGGGGATCGTCAGGAAGTTACCGCCGAACGAACGCGCGAACGTTAAAATGTTCGGGATCGTGCAGACACTACCGACCGTCTGCGATGCACAATAGGGCGAAATATCCGTGCCATTTGTACGATTCCAGCTGAATGCTCCATTACGGGCACCCGGTGTCAGGATCGTTCTGGAAGCAGCAGTGCTAAGCGGATCACGAATACCCTCATAAGCAAAAAAGAAATATCCGCGATCCTTGAAGAAAACCGGAGTTCCTTCGCCAAATCCGGGAACCGGCATCGGTCCGCTGATCTTGCCGCCAAACTGGTTACGGTTTCGAAATGAAGGCTTTTTCGCGACAGTCATATTTGACGTCCCGTCAGCATTGCGGCTGCGGTTGTTAAAAAAGCTGTTTGCGGCAAATGCCGAATTTCGATTGTACGCAAATAATGCACCGTGGAAATCCTTGGTGCCGCGCGGTGTCACGAGACGGATCTGAGCACCACCTGAGCCCTGATCTGCCTCAGAGTTTGTGGTTGTGATCGTAAACTCAGCGGTGTCATCCACCGACGGACGGCCAGGGGCAAAGTCCGTTGCGTTCGAACGAATGTACGTATCCTGAATATTGATACCGTCACGGGTAATATTCGTGAACGTGGTACGCATTCCGTTGATCGTTGTGTTTGCGGCTGAGTTACTGGCAACACCGGCCTGCAGTGTCGTAAGCGACAGCGGGCTACGCGTGAGTAGCGGCAGCGAAAGGATCTGCTGCGGACTGATCGTGTTGCTGACCTGTGCCGTATTTGCCGTGATCACATCGGCGCCGGCGGTAACAGTTACCGTCTCTTCGATGGCACCGACTTCGAGCGCCGGGCTCAGCGAGTAATCGCGGCCGACGTCGATCTTAACTGAACTTGCAACGTAGGCCTTAAACCCCGCTGAAGTTACCTTAACTGTGTATGTTCCGAATTCGAGTTGCGGGAACGAATATGCTCCCTCACCGTTCGAAACTGTTGTCTGGCTTTTTCCAGTCGCAACGTCGGTCGCCGTTATTGTGGCTCCCGGCAGAACTCCGTCAGGACCTGAAACGGTTCCTGAGAGGCGTCCTGTTGTCGTTTGCGACATCGCAATTGACGTTGCGAGAATTACCAGGAAAAATCCTAGAATGAATCTCTTCATTGTGCTCCTCCAAAAAGTGAAAATTAAACTATGACAATCTCTATGCGACAAATGTGGCACTAGTATCAACGGTTAGTAGTCAAATACCGTGCCATACGGTTTTTGCCCTTAAAGCGATGCAAACATTAGGGTTTTGAATTGGATTTTTAGCGGATGTTATAGGGTAATGTACTTTTCTTCAAAATCTCGTAGTTTGTACAAGATCGGCCCAACAATTTGTTTCTGGCAAAAGCACGAATGATGTATAACGTCTTAGCATATTACGAGCCAGCATTGATCAGATTCACTTATGTTTCGGCGATATGGGATCGCTATGTCCTGGTCGGAATATGGTGGGTCTTGATCTTAGAATTAAGTGTCGTTGCATTCAACCCCAGAAGTCGAGCGGCCCGCGACTGGTGTCCGCCGGTCTGGTCAAGTGCACGTCTGATGAGGTCGATCTCAAACTTTTTGATCTCATCATAAAAGTTGACTCCGCGGGCGATATCTATCTCGCCGGAACTCCCCTCTGTCCGCTTGATCATATCCAGAGCACGTGCCGGGTCGCTAACCTCCGGACGGAGGCAATCGACCGTCACGTCATCGGTTTGTGCAATTACCACGGCCCGTTCAATAATATTCTCGAGTTCGCGCACGTTGCCCGGATAGTAATAATTCTCTAACAGAGAGAGTACCTCAGGCGAAAGTTGCTCGGATATTTGGCGGGCATTTTCCTCCGAATATTTCCGAATAAAATGCTGAGCGAGAGGCAAAATGTCTTCGCGGCGGTCCCGCAACGCCGGCAGTTCGATAGGAACGACCGATAATCGGTAGTAGAGGTCCTCGCGAAATGTTCCGTTCTTGACTGCTTCCTTTAGATCTATATTGGTTGCGGCGATTATCCGGACGTCGACCTTTAAGGGTGCCGTGTCGCCAAGTGGCGTAAATTCACGTTCCTGTATGACACGCAGAAGTTTGACCTGTAGTTCCGGGCGCAGATCGCCGATCTCGTCCAGAAAGATCGATCCGCCGTCTGCGACCTCAAAAAGACCTTTTTTGGCCGCCACCGCACCGGTAAAGGCTCCGCGAGTATGCCCAAAAAGCTCCGATTCGAGCAGTTCTGAGGGAATATTGGAGCAATTGACGGCGACAAATGGTTCATCGGCGCGCGGGCTGGCTTCGTGTATCGCCTTCGCGACAAGTTCTTTTCCGGTTCCGCTCTCGCCAGTTATAAGGACCGTAGAACGAGCCGGTGCGACCCGATCCACAAGGCGGAACACGACCTCCATCACATCCGAGCGACCAATAAACCCCTCGCGCTTGACTGACCGCGACATTGCCTGACGCAGCGATTTACGCTCCTCTTCGTTTCGGCGGCCCCGGATCCCTTTCGCGATCAAGGCAAGTATCTGTTCGTTTTGAAACGGCTTCCGGATCACGCCCGCCGCACCCTTCTCCCAGGCGGAGATCGCCGTATCGAACGTCGCGTAGGCAGTAACCATAAGGACAGCGGCCTCACTGTCGATCCGCACCAGATGTTCGAGGGCCGTCAGCCCACCCATCCCCGGCATCGAAACGTCCATCAAAACCAGATCGTACGGACGGTGTTCGTACAACTCGATCGCCTGTTCGCCGGTTTTGGCAAGATCGACCTTATAGCCTGCACCCGAGAGGATCGTCTCAAGTACATCACGCATTATTTCTTCGTCGTCACAAACGAGTATCGAACCTTTCTTACCCATAAACTTTCAATATAGCCTAATGCGGTCGTTCACGTCCATTTTGTCACCTTTTCCAATAGTCGCAGTTGGTGTAGATTAGTCTAAATGAAGCCCATCGACGACAAGTTTGCGGCCTATTACGATCGCCTAATTAGGCCGTTCGAAAGGCTCTACCTGGCCAACGCCCGTCGGGAAACTATCGCGGAACTTCCGCAAAACGGTACATTGCTCGAAGTCGGCGCGGGCACGGGAGCCAACTTTGAGCATTATCCACCGTGCGAACTGGCGATCGCCAGCGAACTTTCGTCCGGGATGCTCCATTACGCACGAGAAAAGACAGCGACCATACTGCTTACCCAGGCCGACGCCCAACGTCTGCCGTTTCCGCCAAATCAGTTCGATGCCGCGTTCGCAACCTTGGTTTTCTGTTCGATCCCCGATCCGGTGATGGCGTTTCGCGAACTGATACGGGTCGTTAAGCCGGGCGGCCGTGTCGTATTGTTCGAACACGTGCGTCCACCGGGTATACTTGGTAATGCCTTTGACCTTTTTACACGCTTGACCGTTAAGATGATCGACGATAATTTCAATCGGCGGACTGCAGAGACGGCCGAGATGTCCGGCCTAAAAATTGTCGAGGTTAGATCTAAGGCGTTAGGAATCTTTAACCTGATCGTTTCGCAGGTCGAAAAGTGAATCGGCCCTTCAGAACCTTCGAGTGCACTTCTCCGTATAATCATACTCGCGGGATAAATTGTAATTTGCCCGTAATTTAGTTTTCATATCAACCTATGGCAACGTCAAAAACTGCAAAATTTCTCCTGATCGGCGGCGGACTTTTATTTGTCGTCCTGATCATCGGCATTATTGCGATCGCCCTGTTCGCTGACACAATGGGGCGCCCGTCGGTACCGGATAACAGCGTACTGGTACTCAGCGTCTCGGGCGCATTGCCGGACTACGTTCCTGAAGACCAGTTGACCAAGGCCCTCGGCATCGGTCAACAGCAGTCATTTACTAGCCTTATGACCCAGATCCGCAAGGCAAAGGTCGACAATCGTATCGGCGGAGTGCTTTTAGATATCAATTTTCCCGGCATCGGCTGGGGCAAGGCCGATGAGCTCAGAGATGCGATAACGGACCTTAGGGGATCCGGTAAGCCTGTTTACGCCTATTTGGAGATCGGGACCAACCGCGAATACTACATTGCCACGGCCGCGGAAAAGATATTTGTCGCACCGCCCGGGGATCTATACATTAATGGGTTTGCCGCCGAAGCGATGTTTTACAAGGGGTCATTGGACAAGCTCGGTGTCGAGGCGGACGTAATACAGATCGGGCCCAAATATAAAAATGCGCCCGACGCATATACGCGAAAGGAGATGTCCGATGGCCAACGCGAAGTCATAAACGCCCTTCTCGATGAGTACTTTACGCGATTTACTACGGCTATTGCCGAAACCAGGAAAAAGTCCGTCGATGATGTGAAAGCCTTGGTCGACAATGCCCCGTACACCGCAACGCAGGCAAAAACTCAGGGCTTGATCGACGACGCAATATACCGTGAGCAAGTGGACGAACAGTTTAAGACACGTCTAGGCTACAAATCCGACGATAAATTACGAACTATCCGCGGCAGCCAATACCGTGACATCCCGTCTGACTCGCTCGGTCTGAATAAGGGCGAGCGTGTAGCGGTGATATACGCGTCCGGTGCGATCAACGTCGGGCGTTCGAGCAGTGGCCCGATCAATGGCGAGATGGTCGGATCCGACACTATCGTCACCGCGGTCAATGACGCGGCCAATGACAAATCTATCAAGGCGATCGTACTTCGCGTGGATTCGCCCGGCGGATCCGCACTGGCGTCCGACCTAATGTGGTACGCACTCGAAAACGCTAAAGCCAAAAAGCCGGTAGTTGTATCGATGGGCGATGTCGCCGCCTCCGGCGGATATTATATCGCCTGCAATGCCAACAAGATCGTGGCTCAGCCTTCGACAGTGACGGGGTCGATCGGCGTATTTATGGGCAAGCCGGTGGTTAAGGGACTTTACGATTGGCTTGGCGTCACCAACGAATATGTTATGCGCGGTAAAAACGCAGGACTATTCCGCGAGACCGAAAAATGGACGCCCGAGGAGAGAGCTAAGATGGTCGATCAAACCAATAGCATCTACTTCGACAACTTTATTCCCAAAGTTGCAAAGGGCCGGAACAAAACGGTCGAGGATGCCAATACACTCGGCCAGGGACGCGTTTGGACTGGAACTCAGGCTAAACAGAGCGGTCTGATCGATGAATTTGGCGGACTTGAAAAGGCGATCGAGATCGCGAAACAACTTGCAAACCTACCGGCGGACAAGGATGTAAAACGAGTCATCTTTCCCGAACCCAGGCCTTTCCTTGAAACGCTCTTTGGCGGCGATGCGTCTGCCCAAACGCGTGAAGAGCAGACTCGAGCGGCCATACTGGAGGCTTTGCCCGCAGATGTCAGGCGATCATTCCGCTACGCCTCGCTCTTTGACCGGATGCAAAAGGGCGAAGCAATGCTGTTGATGCCCTTTGAACTCGAGATCAAGTAGGCGATCTATCGGACGAACCGGCGGGGTGGGTCTATGCTTTTCGATTTATCAGCGAAGCAGTAAATCCCGCCCCGAATCCGTTATCGATATTTACGACCGTTACATTTGATGAGCACGAATTGAGCATTCCCAACAGCGCGGCTATTCCGCCAAATGATGCTCCGTATCCGACGCTCGTCGGCACCCCGATCACCGGTACACTTACCAACCCGCCGACGACCGATGGCAAAGCTCCCTCCATCCCGGCAGCGACGATCACGACTCTGGCATTTTGCAGTACCTCACGCTGTGAGATGATACGATGAATTCCGGCGACGCCCGCATCCCAGATGCGAACGACCCGATTGCCCATCGCCTCGGCCGTCAACGCGGCCTCCTCGGCCACAGGGATATCGCTTGTTCCCGCGGTGACGATGGCGATCTCGCCGATGCCGCGCTCCGTGTCGTCACGCAAAACCCTAATGATGCCAGCCGCGGCGTGCCATTCAGCGTCTGCTGCAACGTTCCGAACGTCACCAAAAACCGAAGCATTTGTCCGTGTGATCAGCACATTCGGCGAGCGTTCGATCAGCTTTTCGAAGATGCCGACGATCTGCTCGTTGGTCTTGCCCTGACCAAATATCACCTCGGGAAAACCCTGCCGCGATGCTCTGTTATGATCGATCTTTGCATAGCCGACATCTTCGTATGCGAGCCCTTTCAATCGTTCGGCCGCCGCATCGTTTGTGAGTTCATTTGCCGCAAACGCATCGAGAACCTTTTTTATATCTTGTATATTCATCCGTAACTAGAATCTACCTTATCCGATCGCCCGAATAAAATGTCAGCCGTCCAAAAGGCGACGGCCTTTCAAAAACTGATCGACAGGATTAATATCAAGCTATATGGAACTCACCGTCGCGATCACAGGTGCATCCGGCACTATCTACGCCAAGAGAACGCTACAGTTACTCGCCGAAAGCGGCGTTGTCGAGACGGTTAATCTCATAATGTCCGGCACTGCGGCCACTGTCGCCCAGGTTGAGTTGGGCGTGAATCTACGCGATCCCAACACGTCAAAGATCAATTCGTGGCTAGGACTCGGTAGCAATTCGAAATTGATACGCTACTGGCGGCTCGATAATTTTGCGGCGAAGCCCTCGTCGGGCTCTAACAAGCAGGCGGGGATGATCATCGTCCCGTGCTCAATGGGTACTCTTGGTGCAATTGCTTCAGGTGCGGGAACCAATTTGATACACAGAGCGGCAGATGTTTGCCTCAAGGAAGGCCGGAAACTGATCGTAGTGCCGCGGGAAACGCCCTTTAACGAAATTCACTTGGAAAATATGTTGCGGCTTTCGAGAGCGGGAGCCCGTATTATGCCCGCCAGTCCCGGCTTTTATCACCGCCCCAGATCCATCGACGACCTGGTCGAGCATCTCTGTTATCGGATTCTCGATCAGTTCGATATTCCTCATTCGAAAAAGAACGAATGGACAGGTGAAGAGGTAAGTGAATGATCAAATTTGACGTCAAGGCGGGAGAAACTGAATAATTTTGTTGTAGGTGCCCAGATGACAGATACCATCGAGCGATTTTCGAACCGCGTCGAAAACTACATAAAATACCGACCCGGTTATCCGCCGTCGGTAGTTGCGTTTTTGACAGAAAAGTATGGACTGGCCGCGTCTCACGTCGTCGTTGATATTGGGTGCGGCACCGGCATTTCGTCTGTACAATTTTTAGCCAATGGTAATCGTGTGATAGGTGTCGAACCGAACTCGGTGATGCGTTCGGCGGCAATTCAGCTTAATGCGGGGTACCCGCTCTTCACTTGCCTCGACGGGACGTCAGGTGACACGACGCTGCCTGACGCGTCCGCGGATCTGATTGTTGCCGCCCAGGCATTTCACTGGTTCGAACCGGATGCTGCCCGAGAGGAATTTAAGAGAATCCTCAAGCGGAACGGGCACGTGGTTTTGATCTGGAATGAACGCCAACTTGATACAACCCCATTTCTAATAGAGTACGAGGCCCTGCTATTGAGGTACGCGACTGATTATGGCCGTGTTCGCCACGACCATTTGGATACGGCAAAATTGACTGGCTTTTTTGGCAAGAGCTTTGATTCGGCAACATTCCCAAACTTGCAGATCTTCGATTTTGACGGACTCAAGGGCCGAATGCTGTCGTCGTCATATATGCCATCTGAGCCATCTCCGATTTTTACGCATATGATCGAAGATCTCAGGTCACTATTTGCCAAACACGCCGAAAACGGTAGAATTGAAGTTTTGTATGACACAAATGTGTTCATATCCTGAAATTGATTTATGACAGTTACATCCGACGCCACTCCCGAACTTCGTACGATCACGGTCGCCCATTCGCCTGACTCTGATGATGCATTTATGTTTTACGGGCTCGCGACCAACAAACTCGAGACCGAAGGGCTTAAGTTCGAACACACACTCAGGGACATCCAGAGGCTTAACGAAGACGCCAAGAATGGCGTGTTTGACGTGACGGCCATCTCCTTTCACGCGTATGCGTACGTATCCGACAAATACGCTCTGCTACCGCACGGAGCGAGTATCGGGGACAAATATGGGCCGATCCTGGTTGCCAAAGAGCCTCGCAGTGCTGACGATATCAGCAAAATGAAGATCGCCGTCCCAGGTGAACTGACGAGTGCATTTTTGGCCTTGCGCATCTACAATCCTGACTTTGAATATATCGTTGTTCCCTTTGACGAGATCATCGAAGCTGTCCAAAAAGGTGACGCTGATGCGGGTCTGCTTATTCACGAAGGCCAGCTATTCTATCACCAAAAGGGACTTTACAAGGTGCTCGACCTTGGCGAATGGTGGTATGAAAAGACCGGATTGCCCTTGCCGATGGGCGGCAATGTCATTCGCCGTGACCTCGGCGAGGACCTTATGAAACAGGTCTCTAAATATCTTCATCAGAGCATTGTCTATTCGATGGAGAACCGCGAAGATGCTCTCGCTTACGCAATGCAGTTTGCCCGCGATATGCAGCCCGAACTCGCCGACCGGTTTGTGGCAATGTGGGTCAATGACCTAACGCTGGACTATGGTGACCGTGGCCGCGAAGCCGTAAAGCTTCTTCTCAAAATGGGTTATGAAAAAGGCATTATCCCGCATCTGGTCGATGTGGAATTTGTAAGTTAGGCACATCGTTTTACCGATTACTTAACAGAGCAGTTTGCGACCGGCGTTCAGCCGGTCGTTTTCGTTTGAATCCTGCAAAACGCTTGACAGATGGGCAAAATAGTCCGATACTGCTTTGCGCTATTAGTCACACTTTACATTCACGGTTAGTATTACCGAAGGTGGCCCTAAGCCCTCTGAGCAATACCACCGGATCAAAACAGGAGATATCTATGCTTAAAAAGTTTCTGTTACTGGCAACCGCACTGCTCGTTTTTTCCGGTGCCGCATTAGGCCAGGGCACCACGGGTACGACCACTGCCGCATCTACTGAAAAGCCTGCCAAGCCCGCGGCGTTCCGGGCGACCAAGGATCAGATCAAGCAGGGTCAACAGATCCTCATCAACGGAAAGCTCTATTCCGGCGAAGCGACCGGCGTGTATGGGGATTCACGGCCGGCGATCAAGTCGTATCAAAAGGCGAACGGCCTAGACGAAAACGGTAAATTTGACAAGGCAACGCTCGAGAAAATGGGTATCGCGTTGACCGACAAGCAAAAGGGCATCGCAACCACAGAAACGACCAAGTCCAAAACCACCGGCTCATCGACGACCGGAGCGACCAATGCAAAGGCCACATCTACCGGTGACGGCCCGAAGCGGCCTGCTCCGTTTCAGGCGAATAAGGATCAGATAACTGCGTTGCAAAATAAACTCAAAGATGCAAAGCTCTTTACCGGCGAAGCCAACGGCGAACGCAGTGACGCACTGAAAGACGCGATCAAGAAATACCAGGAAGCCAATGACCTGAACGCGACCGGCGGTGTAAATGCCGCGACTCTGGGTAAGTTGGGAATTGCTCTTACCGACAAACAGAAAGAACAAGTTGCCGCTCAAGCAGCGTACGACGCCGCTAAAGCCCCCAAGAATTAATGGCTTTGGAGCCTGATGATCGTCGGGCCGCCACTATTGGCGGCCTTTTTCTTTAGACGGTCAATTGGCCAAATGTCTTAATCGATACAGAGGATGCAGGAAGCCAATATCTACACATATCTGACGCCGATCGCACTATTCTTTGTGCTGATCGAGGTCGGATTATGTTTGGCATACCGACGAGACTACATTCATTTTCCTGAGGCAGTTGCAAACTTCGGCACCGCCCTCGCCAATCAAACCGTGAATGTACTTGTTGCCGCCGGTGTTTATGTCATTTACGGATGCCTTTGGGAAAATTACCGGCTTTTTACGATCGAGCTCAATTGGTGGACATTCATTCTGCTTCTGCTCGGCGTCGATTTCATCTTTTATTGGGTGCACCGTTGGGGGCACGCGATCAACATACTGTGGGCTGCTCACTCGCCTCATCATTCGGCCGAGGAAATGAACTTTATGGTCGCCTTGCGAGCCAGCGTGACCCAGCGGTTTAGTTCATTTCTGTTCTTCTGGCCACTCGCTCTCATAGGTTTTCAACCGCTCCACATCTATATGATGAGTGGTATTCATCTGTTCATCGCATTTCTCCATCACACTGAATTTATCGGTAAACTCGGCTGGTTTGAAAAGTATTTCACAACGCCGTCGCACCATCGCGTCCATCACGGGGTCAATTTTCCATACCTCGACAAGAATTTTGGCGAATTTCTGATCATTTGGGACAAGATATTCGGATCGTTTGCCGAGGAAAACGAAAAGGTCGTTTACGGCATCTATAATCATCCGCAAAGCTGGAACCCGATCAATATTAACTTTCACTATTTCATCGTCCTTTGGCGCGACGCAGTTGCGGCCCCATTCCTTTGGGACAAGATCCGCGTTTGGTTTATGCCCGCCGGATGGCGTCCACGGGGTTTGCCGGACAAACCGATGATCGAGATCACCACGCAAAATCAGATCAAATACCGTCCTCTGATGTTCGACAAGTCACGCGTGTATATACTGCTCCAACTCGCGGTCGGTGTCTTTCTAATGCTCGGCGTCATCTCAAACCTACTTAAATGGACCACTGAACAGCGTTGGCTTGGTGCGATATTGCTATGGTGGCACGTTATTAATTGGAGCGGCGTTCTCGAGGCTCGGCCTTGGCTGTGGATCTCTGAAAATTTGCGGATTTTGGTCACAGCTTTTGCCGTAATCTCCTTTAACGCCTTGTATCAACCGTCCGGTTTTCTTTTTGTCGTGATAGCCATATCGGCATTCTCCTTTATTTGGACAAATCTTTACTTTCGCCCCGGCAGCCCGAAACTCGAAATAGCCTAATAGTAGTCTAGGTCACAGATGAACGCGGAGGAATATATCTAAGTTTTTGGCCTTATCGTGCTTTTGAACCTGCTCCATCAGCATCTAAAGTTTCTCTCGCAAACCTTGATTCGATAAGCTGTTTGCCCCATTATCAACATTATGAGAACCGCGACCCTATCCTTTCTATTTCTGCTTATCATCTCAGCAACTCTATTCGCTCAGGCAGACAAATCCGCGACCGCGATCCGAAAGGTGATGGATGATCAGGCGGCGGCCTGGAACAAGGGCGACCTCGATGCCTTTATGTCGATCGGATATTGGAGATCTGATAAGCTCACATTCGTGTCGGGCACCAAGATCACGCGGGGTTGGCAACAGACACTTGATAATTACAAAAAGGGTTACGATTCGCGGTCCAAAATGGGCGTTTTGACCTTTTCCGATCTCGAGATCACGATGCTCGGCAAAAATGCGGCAGTCGTTTTGGGCAACTGGTCGCTGGCCCGCGAAAAGGACAATCCTAACGGCAAATTCACACTCACTTTCCGCAAGTTCAAAGAAGGTTGGCGGATCATAATGGACCACACTTCCTAATTCCGTGCAAAGGTGGCAAAAATGAAAATCAGAATATTATCGTTGGCGTTTATCTTATTGTTTGCCGTTGCGGCATATTCCCAGCCGTATTCGATCCAGCAATACCTGAATATCAGATCCGCCGCTGCACCGACGATGTCACCCGATGGACGTGAGATGGCGTATATCACAAATGTAACCGGCACAAGCCAGGTCTGGGCGATGCTCTTGCCATCCGGAAAACCTCGGCAGCTAACCAATTACGATGACAACGTCAGCTTTGTTAAATGGCTCGGCGACGGTAGCGGCATAATCTTTGGCAAGGCGAAGGGCGGCGATGAGAATACTCAGTTTTATTGGATGAAGCCCGACGGCACCGGTGTCAAGGCACTGACCGACTCACCGACCGTCCGGCATAATTTCGGTGAGGTATCCAATGACGGCCGTGTTATTTATTACGCATCGAATAGACGCAACCGCACATTTTTTGACGTTTATTCGATGGATATCCAAACGGGTGTTGAAAATTTATTATTTCAGCACGACGGTAACAATAACATCGCGGCGGTCAACAATGACGGTTCGAAGATTATCGTTTCGCGAGACCGTATCGAATTAAGCCTAGATAACGATCTATATCTAATCAACACGAAGACCGGAAAAGAACAACTTTTGACGCCGCATAAAGGCTCCACACAGTACGGCGGAGTAAGTTTTTTGCCCGACGGCAAATCGCTCGTGCTCGGATCTAACGAAGGCCGCGAATTCTTCACACTTGCCAATCTACGGCTCAAAAATGCCGCCAATTCTGGCGATTGGAGCGATGCGAATCGTGAACTTAGATTTATCGATGGAGTGACGAATGACGTGTCAGGTATCACCATGGCCGATTCGCCGAGCAGTATCGCGTTCGCCACAAACCGCGAAGGTTTTTCGGAACTATGGCTCCAACCGATCGAAACGGACGGAAAACCGCTCATCACATTCTTTACCGGCAAACTGCAAAAGATAATGTTGCCGGGTCAGGGCGTGGTCAGTGGTATGACCATCGATCGCGGAGAGTCGAAACTTGCATTTTCGTTCAGCTCATCAAAAAGCAGTGGCGAAATATGGATCTACGATCTAAAATATAAAACCCTAAAACAGGCGACCAACAGCGATCAGGCAGGAATCGACCCTAAATCGTTTGTCGCTCCGGAACTCATCAAGTACACGTCATTTGACGGGCGTGAGATACCCGCTTGGTATTACCCACCGCAGGGTGTCGAATATCGTCGGAAGAAAAACAATTCGGGTCGCGTATTCGCCTTTTCCAAGGTAATCGGTGTTGTCGGCAGTCAGCGACTCTCCGCTTACAAGGTTCCTGTGATCGTCTCGGTCCACGGCGGCCCCGAAGGACAGGAGCGTCCCGGTTTTAATCCGCTTTATCAGTACTATCTCTCAAGGGGTTACGCCGTGTTGGCGACCAATGTGCGCGGTTCGACCGGTTACGGAAAAACCTATACTCACCTCGACGACGTCGAGAAACGGGAAGATTCTGTCAAGGATCTTGCCTTTGCGGCCGAATGGCTTAAGGCCAAGGGCGGTGCCGACCCGAAACGTATCGCGGTGATGGGCGGCAGTTACGGCGGATATATGACGATGGCCGCGATAACCCTTTACCCCGAACTCTGGGCCGCAGCGGTCAATACCGTCGGCATCGTCAATTGGGAAACATTTTTAACCAACACGTCGGGCTATCGCCGGCGTCAGCGTGAGGTCGAATACGGTCGACTTGACCGCGATATCGAATTTCTAAGACGGGTCTCGCCGATCAAAAAGATCGATCGCATAAAAGCTCCGCTCTTTGTCATCCACGGCAAAAATGATCCGAGAGTGCCCTATACCGAAGCCGAACAGGTCGTCAAAGCACTAAAAGCCCGCGGCGCCGTTGTCGAGTACAAACTATACGACGACGAAGGCCACGGCATCTCCAAACTCAAGAACCGCCTCGACCTGTACCCGATGGTCGCTGACTTTCTCGACAAGCATTTGAAATAGCTTTCAAACTTGGCTGCACCGAAATACCCGATCGTTCCGCCAAGCGGTGCGATCGGGCGATTTTGCGGCGACAAAGGCGGGCTCGAAGGACATTGGCAAACCCGACCGATCATGGATACAATTAAGCTCGATTTTAGACAATTTATATGGAAATATATTTTCAGCTTGTTCGTGACGCGGCGGCGCTAAAAACTGCCTGCGAAGAGCTTCAGAATGCTAAATTCTTAGGCTTTGACGTCGAGACGACCAACCTTGACCCGTACAAAGGCGACCTCAGGCTGGTGCAGTTGAGCGATGGTACTAATACAAAGGTTATCGACCTCAAGCCCTTTGCCGAACGCGGCGACCTTCGCACGTCCGACGAACTTGCTCCGCTGCGGGCACTTTTGGCCTCGACAAGGCAGACCAAGATCGCCCACAACGCGAAATTTGACACGAAATGGGTCCGCCATCATCTGGACGCGGAGGTCGGTGGGGTCTATGACACATATCTCGCTAGTATCCTGATATCGGCCGGTGAGGGTGAACGCCGACACGGCCTGGCCGATGTTGTACAGTACTTTCTCGGGCGAACGCTCGATAAGAGCGAACAGGTCAGCGATTGGGCGGCGGCCGAGTTGAGTCATTCACAGGTCGAATACGCCGCTAAGGACGCGGCTATTATGCCCGAAATTCGTGAAAAGCTTGAGGAACGCATCGTCTCTGACGGACTGACCGACGTGCTGAATCTAGAAAACGAGTGTGTAATGCCGATCGCCCAAATGGAACTGAACGGTTTTTACCTCGATCGGGAACGATGGCGGGAGCAGCTCGACAAGGTTCGTGCTAAACAGAAGCGGACAGGCGACCAATTGCAGGATCTGCTCGCCGCGGGTGTTGCTCAGGCTTCGCTCTTCGGTCGTACGGAGATCAATCTCGACTCACAGGCTCAGGTCACCGATGCCCTTTTGAATCTCGGCGTGCCGGTGCCTAGTACAACGCGGGCGTGGGAATTGCAGCCGCTTGCCGAGAAATATCCCGTCGTAGCCAAATTGCTCGAATATCGCAGTGTCGCCAAGGCGGCACAGAGCTTTGGCGAGAATATACTCGAATTTATCGAACCGAAGACCGGCCGGATACACGCTGATTTTCGCCAGATCGGAGCCCCGACCGGGAGATTTTCGTGCTCGAACCCAAATTTGCAGCAGATACCGCACGAGGCCGAATACCGTCGTTGCTTTCGTGGACCTGAGGGACGCAAACTCGTCATCGCCGACTATTCACAAATCGAACTGCGGATATTAGCTGATTTTTCTGACGACAAGCAGTTTATCGGTGCATTTGAATCAGGGCAAGATTTCCACTCGGCCACGGCGGCACAGGTCTTTGGCATCAAGGCTGAGGAAGTTACGCCGGATCAGCGTTCGTTTGCCAAACGGCTCAATTTCGGCGTGGTTTACGGCATCGGCTCAGCACGTTTTGCGATGATGACCGGTCTCACGCAGTCTGAGGCTGAAAGCACGCTTCGCAAATACTTCGCGACCTATCCGAGGATGGATGAATGGCTTAGGGCACAGGCCAAAAACGTGATGACCGAGCGACAAACGCGGACGAAGAGCGGGCGATTAGCCAAATTCACATTTGATGAAAATGATCGTTCAAGCCTCGGAGCAGCTCAGCGGTACGCCAAGAATATGCCCATCCAAGGCACGTCGGCCGATATCTTAAAGCGGGCTTTGCGACTTTTGCACGACGACCTTCGCGGGACCACTGCCAAGCTTGTAAATATCGTCCACGACGAGATAATCGTCGAATGTGACGCGGCGGAATCGGACGTGATCGTCACAAAACTAGAATCGGCGATGCTCCGTGCGGGGAGCGACTATATCAAAAAGGTTCCGGTCAAGGTTGACGCCCATATTGCGGACGAATGGACAAAATAGCGATCACCGAATGGTCGAGCATTGCCGCAAATCACCCGATTTTATTCCGATCGCGAAGTACTGCGCCCGCTGTGCCGCTGATCCATGTGTAAACGAATCGGGTACGACGTAGCCTTGGGTTCGTTTCTGGATCATATCATCGCCGACGGCCTGTGCTGCTCGGATCGCCTCTTCGATATCGCCGGTTTCGAGCCGGTTTTGCTTAGCGGCATAGTTCGCCCAGATGCCGGCATAGCAATCGGCCTGGAGTTCGAGGGCGACCGAGAGCCGATTATTATTACCGGCCTGTTGCACCTTGTCCATCGTGCCGGTCAGATTTTGAATATGGTGGCCAAACTCGTGAGCAATGACATATGCTTGGGCAAAGTCGCCGGGAGCTTTGAATTCGCGGCGGAGCTCGTCAAAAAAGGCAAAGTCGAGGTACAGCTTATAATCGCCCGGACAATAGAAAGGACCGGTCGCCGCCGACGCGTAGCCGCAAGCTGACGACACTTGTCCGGTGAAAAGAACGAGTTTTGGATCCTGATATCGGACCCTTGCCTGTTGCGGCAATATCTGTTTCCAGGCGTCCTCGAGACTGCCCATAATTGCCCCGACAAACTGGCGGTTATCGTCCTGTCCAACGGGCTTGTTAGCGGCCACGCCGGGGTCAGCAACACCGCCTTGATTCGGCGCATTTTGTAACAGTTGACTAGGGTCGCCGCCGCACAAATAGATCGCGATCGCCAGGACCAAAACCCCTAAACTACCACCGCCGAGGGCGACTGTGCGACCGCCCATACCGCGGCGATCTTCGATATTTGTGCTCTGACGCTGATCTCTCCAACGCATAAGTTTCTACCCTCTCGGTCAAGTTGACCACACTATTGTGTCGCCTAATTTTAGCATTTTACGCAACGCACACGAAATTTGAGGGAATCGGCAAAGACGATGCGGCTCGCGGCTTCTGAATTTGCGTAACATCTGATCGAATGACAGTACATAAATCTTGACAGAAGTAGATTTAGAGGATTATGATGCAACTGCGTTTTAGTTTCGGTTGACTCTCCCCGGGTTTCCAAAATTTAGGAGGAAATAATGATCAAACTAGACATTGTAAATTTGGTTGCCGACCGAACCGGAGTACCGAAGCAGAAGGCTGAGCAGGTCGTCGATTCGCTGTTCGAAGCAATGAAAGAGGCTCTCGCCAATGGCAAGCGCATCGAGCTACGCGGTTTTGGCGTTTTTGTCGTTAAAGACCGCAAACGGGGAGTC
This sequence comes from Chloracidobacterium sp., assembly GCA_016720705.1. Classification (NCBI taxonomy): domain Bacteria; kingdom Pseudomonadati; phylum Acidobacteriota; class Blastocatellia; order Chloracidobacteriales; family Chloracidobacteriaceae; genus Chloracidobacterium; species Chloracidobacterium sp. The sequence goes on from JADKKB010000007.1 coordinate 1,032,783, forward strand.
GGCCGTAACCCGCGAACGGGTACCGAGGTGCCCATCCCTGAGGGCAAGACGATCCGTTTTAAGCCAGGCAAAGAGCTTTCGGCTAAGGCCGTCAGCTAACGGCCAAACATAGATATTTAGAATTTTAGGGTCGTAGAAAAACCGGGCCGCACGCCCGCTCTCCGCGACCTATATTTGTGAATGACCGAAGAAGATAGTTTTGAATCACCGGCCTTAGTGGAACGCACAGCAATGCGCCCGACAGCCCGAACTTGGGTCAAGCACTTAATTCTGCTGCTGATCACTCTCTGCACCGCAACGATCGCCGGCGTGCTTTATCCTTTTGGAAGCAGTGCAAATTTTATCGCGGGCGACCCGCAGACGGCGGGCGAGGCGTGGACGTTTTTTCAGACGTTACCGGTCGCATACGCGGTAATGATCTACAAGACGGTCACCGACCTTTTCGTCGTTGACGGCCTGCTGTTTGAGGGATTGAGCTTTTCAGTATCGCTTTTGTTCATCCTAATCTCGCACGAGATGGGTCACTATATCGCGTGTCGGATCTATAAGGTCGATGCGACATTGCCGTACTTTCTTCCGACGCCGCCGATGATCGGCCCGGCCGGCACGTTTGGGGCATTTATCAAGATAATGTCGCCGATGCCGTCAAGAAGGGCCGTGTTTGATATCGGCGTCGCAGGGCCGATAGCCGGATTTATTGCATTAATTCCCGTTGCATTGATCGGTCTCGCGACTATGAAGGTCGCCTCGCCGGCGCAAATAGCGTTTTCGACCGGCGGACTGACGTTCTCGGACCCACTCCTGTTTAGGTTTCTGGCGTTTCTATTTGGTATCGATCTGAAATTTGGAATAGGTAATTCGTTTTATTTTGCGGCCTGGATCGGCTTACTGGTAACGGCGCTCAATCTAATACCGTCAGGCCAACTCGACGGCGGACACGCCATTTATGCCGCCTTGGGCAAAAGGGTCCATTTCTGGACCGGCCGCATCGCTTTCGCTGCAATGGCAACGCTGTCTGTCCTTGGGATGTATCTCTACAGCAGCCCAAGCGGATTTCTATTCGCTATCATACTCGCCGTTATGATGCGGGTAAAACATCCGGAGCCCTTTGATTTAACCCCGCTCGATACAAAACGTAAGGTGATCGCGATCTTGACGCTATTGATCTTTGCCCTGTGCTTTGTGCCGTTTCCGATACAAATCAATTAGCGGCCGGGAGCAGGCCTTTGACCTCCCGGACGAGATCCTCGACGTCTTCCTGGCCGTCAAGAGCGATCATAAAGAAATCGTAACTTGTCTTAAAGCAGACCATTCCATTACCGAAGAACCAAACGCCTTCGAGCAGTGGGTTGCCGCCGATTATCGAGCCAATAGGAAAACCTGTAATATTTTTGGGGTTGAGGACATTCGTGAGCATAACAGCACCGGAGGCGAACGAAAACGCTCCGAGGAGCGGTGCTCCGATCCGGCGGGCAATGTCCCGCTCGAACTTGATACGCTCCGCATCGGCCTCAGACAGATGGCCTTTTGCTATCAACTCTTCACGACGAGAGAGGTAACCGTCAAACTCATCGGCGAGCTTTTTGACCGACCAGGTCGGAATCGACGAATTGAGCAGCCAATGTGAACTGATGCCGGTAAAGACGACCCCGAGTCCTGCCCCGATCGCCATCGAGACGCCGGTCGCGGCCGCACGCACCGGATCGTCCTTAGCCCAATCCGCTGCCTTCTGAAGTGATCGCAGGGCCGAATCGATAGTTCCGCTCAGGCTAGCCCCAAAACCGACAACCTTTGTCACTCGCTTAGCGTTGGTCTCGACCGTATCTCGTGCATCGTCAAAGATATCGCCGGCCTTTCCGGCAACATCTACGACGACCCCACCGGCTTTTTCACTGACTCCGACCGCTACATCGCGCACGGGTTCGCTCACATTCCACGCGGTCTTGGCGGTGTCTGTTGCCGCACTGATGACGTCCTCAGCGACCCTCACGGCCTGCCTGCCGACCTCGGACTTCTCAGCTTCGGTCTTTAGGCGTTCGGTTCCTTTTTGTGCGGTCTCGACGACCACGCGAGCACCATCTTCGATCTTTTCCTTCAGGCCGAGTTGGGCATCGATCTCCTCTAGCTTTTCAGTCGCTCGTTTCTGCCAACGGTCAAATCTTTCTTTGTATTCGCTCATAATTCTATTTTTTCATCCCTGATCGCGGATATTTTGAATACGACAGCCGCTTGTCAATTGTTCGGTCTCTCACTAGATTGATAATACAACGATATTTGCGGTTTGAGGTCAGATTTTTGTCGACGCGGACGTTTTCGACGTTCACCGCGTTTATGCTAATCTTTGGGTCTGGAACAAAGACAATGCCAATAGTTAAGTGTCCGCATTGCGGTAAAGAGGTAGAGTTTACAGGTAACGAATTTCGGCCGTTTTGCTCCGAAAGATGTAAAATGCTCGACTTTGGAGCGTGGGCGGATGGGGAATATTCCTTGCCGACTGAAACGTCCGAGTTAAGCGAAGAGGACATCGATCAGATCGAGGCGGCCAACAACGATAGGAGCCGACGATGATATTTCCTGCCTTATTTTTTGACGTTGCCCCGTCTGCCGGCGGCATCGCGGTCTTTGCCGCTGTTGCATTCTTTTTTGTATTAGCATCCGTCGCGTTCTTTGCCTTTAAGATGCTGAGAAGGTCGGTCAAGATGGCATTTCGAGTGGTAGTAGCCATAATTATTCTTTTGATCGGGGTCGCCGGCAGTCTGACTTTTTGGTGGCTTGGGTCGCGTGCTCCGGCACGCCCCGAACGCCCTGCCCGAATACAGCCCAAATAGCTTCTAATTTCTAATAAATGGCGAGTCCCGATGAAGGCGAAAAGCAACCGCGATGGAAACGGTATTTTCAACTACCGCGAAATGTACTTGCGTTGAGCTTTGTCGCCCTCCTAAACGACACGTCGAGCGAGATCATCTACCCACTGCTTCCCGCCTTTCTTGCCCTGACACTGGGCGCCTCACCTTTTGCGATCGGCCTTATCGAGGGATTTGCGGAATCTTTAGCAAGCATATTAAAGCTATTTTCAGGATACTTGAGTGATCGGTTGAACACTCGTAAATGGCCCGTTTTTGCCGGATACACACTTGCTGCAATAATGCGGCCGCTGCTCGCACTCGTAACGACTTGGCCACAAGTGCTCGTCGTGAGAATGGGCGATCGCGTCGGCAAGGGTATTCGCGGAGCACCGCGGGACGCACTTCTCGCGGCAAGCGTCGAACCGTCCGAACGCGGATTTGCGTTTGGATTCAATCGTGCCGCTGATCATTTTGGTGCGATACTGGGCCCGATCGTCGCATACCTATTGATGTCGTATTTTGCTGCGGACCCGATGAACCCGTCGGCCGTGGAGTTTCAGAGTGTCTTTTGGTTTGCTTCGCTCCCTGTCGTTTTCGGACTATTTGTTGTTTTCTTTTTTGTTCGGGATGATACTGCCACGGTCGTGGCAAACGGATCGCAGGTTAGATTGTCTCTACGCGGATTTGACCCGAATTTTAAGCGATTTCTGTTCATCATAGCGGTATTCACACTTTCAAACTCGACCGATGCGTTTCTTTTACTACGTGCAGAGCAGGCCGGAATTTCGCCGGCAGTGCTTCCACTAGTCTGGATGACGTTGCATTTCAGTAAGGTCGGTTTTTCCCTGATCGGCGGCGAGCTCTCCGATCGCATCGGCCGGAAGAAACTGATCTTTGCGGGTTGGTTGGTATATGCACTCGTTTATTTGGGATTTGCGTTTGCCGATACACCTTGGCACGCTTGGGTCCTGTTTATCGTTTACGGAGTGTATTTTGGCTTTACTGAGGGTGTTGAGAAAGCGATGGTTGCCGATATGGTTGGCGCGGAGAAGCGTGGAACCGCCTTCGGCCTTTATAATCTTGCGTTCGGCATAACTGTGTTTCCGGCGTCACTGATATTTGGGCTGATCTGGAATAATTTCGGAGCGCCAAATGCATTTATTTTCAGCTCATTCATTTCTTTGATCGCAGCATTGATGCTGTTCACGGTCCGCCCGCGGGAGCTTAAAATGGCCGAGTCGGTATAATTACCGCTCGGCCGCTGATCGATCGGAGGCTCAACTATTCGCTCAAGCGAAGTGAACCAAGGATATTGCGAAATGCATTATCATAACGTACGGCTTCGGCCTCAGGCACAACGGTCACCAGATAGAACAGCTCTCCGCTACTGAGTTGCGTCGTGTAAACCGTTACGACCTCATTCCGATTCGTTACCGGCGACCGACCGGCGAGCACGGTCGAGTATCCCTGGCGGCCCGCCACATAGGCTCGTTGAAAATTATTACGCTGACGCAAATATGCATTGGCCTGGAGTATGCCGTTGACATACTCCTGAGTGCCGTTATTCAAGTTCGCATTCTGGCTTTTGAATGTACCTAGCATAACTCCGTGCGTTATTCCCTGGTCGCCGAAGGCTCCGTCAGGAGCAAATTGAACCGCGTTTTCTGACGGAAACTCGCGCCAATTCGACGGCACGTTCATCCGAACCCAATTTCCACCCGAATACGACCTGACCCGCGTCGATGGATATGCGATGTTGGCCGAGTATTTTCCACTTGCGGTCGGATTGCTCGTTGTCTGCGAGCGTTTCTGGATCTCGGCCATCGTCATCGCCTTTGGCATTGCCCTGAGTCGTGCCTGCACCCTTTCAAAGTCACGAGTCAGCTTGGTCGGATTTGACGAAACATCTAGGAATGTTGCCTCTTTATTGATCTTTTCGAAGCGATTGCCCGGATCGGGATGACTGCTAAGCCATTCGGGGCCACCTCCGCCGCCCTGTGCTGAAATGGTCTTAAACATATTTGCCAGATCGCGAGGGTCGTAGCCGGCATCCGCCATAATTCGAGCACCGAGCACGTCCGCCTGTGTCTCATATTCGCGACTGTATTTGGTCATCCACGCGGCAGCGCCCATCGCACCGAGTTGAGCCCCGGCTTCGCCTGCGAGAATAGCTCCACCCAGGATCATTCCGATTATTCCAAGTTGATTTCCGAAACTTCCCTGTTTAGTCTGTTGGGCAGTGGCGTGACGAAGGGCGACGTGGGATATTTCGTGTGCCATAACGCCGGCCATTTCACCCTCGTTACGTGCGGATTCGATCATTCCGCGATTGACGTACATCGGTCCGCCGGGCAGGGCAAAGGCATTGATGTCGCTTGCGTTAACAAGCTTAAAACGATACTCAAATGCTGTCTGTCTAAATTGAGTCGGAATCGCCGAAACGAGGCGTGCTCCTACACGCTCGATGTACCGAGTCGCGTCACCATCATTGAGGATCGGAAACTGCTTTTCGACCTCTGTCGATGCCTGTGCCCCGATCTTCACATCGTCCTGCACTTTGTATTTATTTTTGGGCATCTTGATCTGTGTCTGCGATATCGCGGCGATCGGGACGATTAGGATCGCAAACATCAGGGATGTGACGGCCAACTTTCGCTGTATCAGATTACTCTTCATTTTATACTCCATCGGTACTTAGACCATTTAACTCTTGAAACTGTATTGACGGAAATCACTAACCGTCGATCGTTCGGTTTCGATGAAACCCGCAGGGGTTCGCGTTTGCCGCCGAATGGTAACGAGCATTTTTAGGTTAATGTTAACTATATGTTACAGAACGAATGGGCAGTCCGTGAAATCGGAATATGTTAAGTATACTGTAAAGCTTTGGACGGTAGTGTTGTGCGAATAGATCTTGCGAATAGTCGGTTGGCAAAATCGCGTGACCATAACTATTACGGCAACTTAGCAGGAACATTATTCGCCTCGATCATAGTTAGTCCTTTATCGATGACAATTTTTGAGATCAAAACACAGCTTGATACGCTCCGCGATAAGGTGTTACTGCTTGGCGGTAAGACCGAGGATGCGGTGCATCGGGCAATGCGATCACTTAAGGAGCGAGATTCTGATCTCGCCCGTAGCGTTTGCGAAGATGACAAATTGATCGACCTGATGGAACTCGAGATCGATCAATTGGCGGTTGAAATACTTGCAACACGGCAAATGGCGGAGCACGACCTTAGGTTTGTAGTGTCGGTAGCCAAGATAACGCCGATCCTTGAGCGAATAGCTGATCACGCATCAAGCATCGCTGAGGCCGCGATCGTTCTCAATAACGAGCCGCAGATCGACAGCTATATAGATTTTTCATTGATGGCTGATATCGCCGGTGGTATGCTGAGCGAATCTCTCAATGCCTTTACATCAGAGGATGCCGGTGCATCGCGTGAGATCATCGGCCGTGACCGTGAATTGGACCGTTGTTACCGCCGCGTTTTTGACGGATTGATCCAGACAATGGTCAAGAGCCCGATGGCGGCCAACGGGGCCGCTCGCCTTTTGTTTGTTGCCAAGAATATCGAACGCATTGGCGACTACGTTAAAGATATATGCGAACTTAACGTATATCTGATCGAGGCCGTGTTCATTAAGCACAGTGCTCGAATGTAATGTCCCACTTCGTGGACATCGCTTGCTCTTTGGAATATATTTAGTTTCTCAATTAAGAATTTAGTATCGGAGACGTCGAAAATGGCATTTAGCTTTTTACCGAAGGAAGATCAGTATTTTGCTCTGTTTCTGCAAATGACCGCAAAAATTCAGGAAGCGGCCGCAATATTGATCGAATTGATGAAGGGGCCGGACGGAAATTACGCCGCCCTTTCTAAAAAGATCAAGAATGTTGAGCACGAATGCGATGAGATCACCCATCTCATCACCATAAAACTCAACAAGTCATTTATCACACCTTTTGACCGCGAGGACATATATACACTGTCTGTCGCACTTGACGATGTCTGCGATTACATAGATGCGGCAGCTCGTGCGGTCGTGATGTATGACATCCACAATACGGACGAATTTGCCGTACAGCTTGCGGAGTTAATTCAGAAGTTGGCTCTTGAGATCGATAAGGCCGCAGCGTTGCTAAAGGACGCAAAGGGACTCGAAAAGCACTTGCTTGAGATCCAGCGGCTCGAAAACGACGCTGACGAAGTCTATTTCAACGCGATGGCAGCATTATTCAAGAACAATACGGATGCCGTTCACATCATCAAGTGGAAGGATCTTTACGAGATCCTGGAAAACGCCACCGATCGATGCGAGAGCGTCGGGAACATCATCGAAAGCATCATCCTCAAACATAATTAAAGAACTGCGATTCAAGTTATGGAAAGCACAACGGTCCTGGTTGTATTCATTATTGCGGTTGCCTTGATCTTCGATTACACGAATGGCATGCACGATGCCGCGAACTCGATCGCGACCGTTGTCTCGACGCGTGTACTCAGCCCGGGTGTCGCGGTTATTTGGGCAGCATTCTTTAATTTCATAGCGTTTTTGGTCTTCGGTACCGGCGTTGCCAAGATGATCGGCGGCGGCCTCGTTGATCTGAAACCTATCAACTCGGACCAGCATTTACTCGTTTTGCTCGCGGGGTTGCTCGGTGTGATAGCGTGGAATCTGATTACGTGGTGGCTAGGTTTGCCGACGTCGAGCTCTCACGCTCTTATCGGCGGCTACGCGGGTGCCGCCGTAACGGCAGCTTGGGGATTCGGAGTTATTATTCCTGCAGGCTGGTACCTCACGCTTGGATTTATAGTCGGAGCGCCGCTATTAGGAATGGCTCTGGGCTACTTCCTAATGACGGCGGTTTTCTGGCTGTTTCGGAAACTGCCGCTGGCTAGAGTAGATAAGTTTTTTCGCGTGGGACAGTTATTTTCGGCTGCTGCATACTCTCTCGGACACGGTGGTAACGATGCACAGAAAACGATGGGTATTATCACGGCCGTACTCGTCGCCGGGCACTTTCTCGAACCGGCTATCATCCCGTGCAAGAATATTGCCGAGATCGGCCCGTGTACGGGATTACCGGATATTCCGCTTTGGGTCGAGATCTCAGCTCAGGGAGCTATCGCACTCGGCACCTTGACCGGTGGATGGCGCATCGTTAAAACGATGGGCTCGAAGATTGTGAAACTCCAACCCGTGGGCGGATTTTGCGCTGAAACAGCGGGAGCTATAACGCTCGCATTTGCGACTCACTTTGGCATTCCCGTTTCAACGACCCATACAATTACTGGTGCGATCGTAGGCGTCGGTTCGGCAAAGCGGTTTTCAGCGGTTAAATGGGGCGTCGCCGGACGGATCGTCTGGGCGTGGGTATTAACTATACCTGCAGCTGCCGTAATCGCCGGTATTTCGTACGGCATTATCCACTTGATCGACAAACTTTTGTTCGCTCGATAGTATTTGGTCCTGCCGCCACACGGCCAAATCGGGCATTCACGCCTGCTTGCCTTAATTCCACCGAAGTGACATCATTTTTCTTAGGAGAAACTGATGTCAGCCACACTGGAAATAGCACAAACATTCGAAAATTATCTGGTTATGTCCGACTCCGAGTTGGCAGAACGGATCGAGGCGGCTCGTGGAGAATTAGGCAAGCGAGTCGTGATTCTCGGCCACCACTATCAGCGCAATGACGTCATCCGGCACGCCGATCTGACCGGCGACAGCTATCAATTATCAGTGATGGCCTCGCAGACCGACGCTGAATATATCGTATTTTGCGGCGTACACTTTATGGCCGAATCGGCTGATATCGTCGGCAAGGACAAACAGCACGTGATCTTGCCGGATCTAGGTGCGGGCTGTTCGATGGCGGATATGGCCTCGATCGATCAGGTGGAAGATGCGTGGGAACAGTTGCGGGAGATCGGGGTTTTGAATAGCAAAGTCGCTCCGATCACGTACATGAATTCTACAGCCCAGATCAAGGCATTTTGCGGACGCAACGAAGGCGTCGTATGCACATCGTCAAACGCGATCCCGCTCTTCGATATCTATCTCAAGGAATTCGACAAGATGTTCTTTTTCCCCGATCAGCATCTTGGAAGAAATACTGGTTCGAAATTCGGCATACCGCTCGAACAAATGGTTTTGTGGAATCCACACGAGGAACTAGGCGGTAACACGGAAGAGCAACTCCATCAGGCCAAATTGATTCTCTGGCGCGGACATTGTTCCGTACACGGGCGATTCAAACCGTGGCACGTGGACAAGATTCGCAAGGACCACCCCGGAATGAAAGTGATCGTTCATCCCGAATGCCCAAAGGAGGTTGTCGATATGGCCGATCTCGACGGTTCGACATCGTTTATTATCAAAACGGTCGAAAATTCGCCGACGGGATCGAAATGGGCGATCGGCACCGAGGTAAATCTTGTTACTCGTTTACAAGACCGCTTTCCGGACAAACAGATCCAACTGCTCGCACCCGACCTGTGTATGTGCGCGACGATGTACCGCATCGCCCCACAGAATCTGGCTTGGGCAATGGAGAATCTTGTCGAGGGCAATATTGTCAACGAGATCATTGTAGATGACGAGACAAAACATTTCGCCAACATCGCGTTGCAGCGAATGATCGACTTTACTGAGAAAAACGGGTAGCCCGCACTACGCGACTATTCCCTTGATTTATTGCCGTTAGTCGCCCAAAATAAGGCTATCAGGAGATGCAAAATATGACCGAAACCGATGCTCCCGCAAAATCGCGAAAAAAGTGCCGCGAAATTATGACCAATAGCGTCAGAACCGCGTCGCCCGAGCAAACTATAAGGCAGGTCGCCGAACTGATGCGTGACGGCGATATGGGAGCGGTTCCGATCTTGGATAATGGGAAACTCGTCGGCATCGTCACCGATCGGGATATTGTAGTCCGTTCGATCGCCGAGGGGATCGACGCCACTTCCCTTATTAGCAATGTAATGTCCAAGGACCTTTCAACGGTCGGGCCCGATGATTATGTCTTCGAGGCGATAAGGTTGATGGGTGACAAACAGGTGCGCCGAATCCCGGTTATCGATGAGACGGGCGGACTTGCGGGGATTATCTCGATGGCCGACGTTGCACTTGAGACCGAGGACGAACTCGAGATCGCCGAGGCTCTCGAAGAGATCTCGAGCGGAAGCAGTTTTTGGGGTAAGCGATGATAGCATCCATTTTGGGCGAATAGCAGTCACTATCAATGGCAAGATCTATTAATCGGAATTTTCAATTTCTTGGCACTTCTAAAAACGTCCAGTCCGGACGCCTGTGGTACCCCGCGGCTGATGTATTTCAGACGCCTGACGGTTGGCTGGTCAAGGTCGAACTCGCCGGCGTTTCAGCTGAGGACATAGAACTTGATGTACAAGGCAACGTCCTTTACATCGCCGGTTGTCGCAAAGACAGATCGTGCGGCACGGGCGTTTCGTATCAGCAGATGGAGATCACTTACAGCAATTTTGAGAAAACGCTCAAATTCCCAGCGTCGATCGAGGGAGCTGTCGTTGAACATAATTTTGAAAACGGTCTATTGATAATTCACCTGCGCAAGGCATCTAAGTAATTGGTTTGATCGAGGAGTCTATGGCTGACATTAATGATGAAGAGATCATCGATGCTGCGGTGCCGCCACTACCGCAACAACTAGAGATAGCGGTATTGCCGCTGCAAAACACCACGCTTTTCCCGGACACGGTCGTGCCATTGGCGGTCGGTCGCGAGCGTTCGACCCGCGCGGTCGAATCCGCTCTTGCCACCGAAGAAAAGCTGATCGCCTGCGTCACCACAAAAACCGAGAACGTGACCGGTGACGATGCGACACCAACCGACCTGTATCAGATCGGCACCGTCGTAAATATCAAGCGAATGATGCGTAATGAGGGCGTGATGCAGCTTATCGTCCAGGGTATCGATCGTTTTGAGGTACTCGAATGGACCGGTGAACAACCGTATCTCAAGGCCAAGATACAGATATTGCCCGTGCTTCGCCGCGACGATGACGAAGAGATAGAGGCACTTAAGCGCAATATTCAGGGGATGATCCAAGAAGCTCTGGCACTGCTTCCAAATGTTCCGCCCGAGATTCGTTTGGCAGTAATGTCGCAGGAAGATCCGGTTCAACTTTCGTATTTTCTTGCCTCGGTCCTCGATCTCGGGACAGAGACCGAGCAGAAGATGCTCGAATCAAGTAGCGTCGACGGCCTTTTGACGCTGGCGCACGCCGCTCTCGCCCGAGAGGTCGAGATTATGCAGATCCGTTCGAAGATTGCTTCTGAGGCCCAGCAAGAGATGGACAAATCGCAACGCGATTACGTCCTTCGGCAGCAAATGAAAGCGATCCAGAAAGAACTCGGCGACGACGAGTCCGGCGAGCAGGCCGAGGCGGAACAACTGCGCGAACGCCTGGAAAAGGCCGATTTGCCCGATGACGTCCGAAAAGAGGCGACACGCGAACTCAAGCGGATGGAGCAGTTGCCTCAATCGGCACCGGATTACCACGTCATTCGCACCTATATCGAGTACATTCTGGAATTGCCCTGGCGACGATCTAGCGAGGAGAAACTCGATCTGGCCGAGGCTCGCAAGATACTTGACGAAGACCATTATGGCCTCGACGATATTAAAGAACGCATCCTGGAGTCACTTGCAGTCGTCAAACTCCGACCTGATTCTAAGAGTCCGATCATCCTTTTTGTAGGACCGCCAGGAGTCGGCAAGACCTCACTAGGACGATCGATCGCTCGTGCCCTTGGACGTGAGTTTGATCGTATGTCACTTGGCGGAATGCGTGATGAGGCTGAACTTCGCGGACATCGCCGAACCTATATCGGGGCTATGCCCGGCCGTATAATCCAGTCGTTGCGGCGCGTGTCCGTCAACAATCCTGTGTTAATGCTCGATGAGATCGATAAGCTTGGCAACGATTTCCGCGGCGACCCTGCGTCTGCCTTGCTCGAAATACTCGACCCGGCTCAAAACAACACATTTCGCGACAATTACATCGACCTGCCGTTCGATCTTTCAAAAGTGTTCTTTATCGCGACCGCTAACCAGTTACAGCCGATACCAATGCCCCTACGCGACCGAATGGAGATCATCCATCTCGGTGGCTACAGCGATCGGGAGAAATTGGGAATCGCCAGGCAGTACCTTATTCCGCGGCAGATCAAGGAAAATGGATTGACCGAAGACCAACTTGAAATATCTGACGACGCTGTAAACCTTTTAACATCTCGTTATACCCGCGAAGCCGGCGTCCGACAGCTTGAACGAACCGTCGGCAACCTGGCACGAAAGGTGGCTCTTAAGGTTGCCGAGGGACTGAATGAAAAGGTCTCGATCACTGCCGAAGAGATCAAGGGGTATATCGGGCCACCACGAGTGTATCCCGAAGAAGCGAGAAAGGAACTGCCACCGGGAGTCGCGACCGGTATGGCGTGGACCGAGATGGGCGGAGAGGTTTTGTTCATCGAGGCGACGCTGTTGCCGGGCGGCAGCGGACTGACGCTGACCGGCCAACTTGGTGACGTGATGAAAGAGTCGGCTCAGGCCGCCCGTAGCTATCTGTGGTCTCACGCAGTCGAACTCGGGATCGATCCCGAGGCTATCAAGCAAAACGGTGTTCATATCCACGTGCCTGCGGGAGCGATACCGAAAGACGGGCCAAGTGCAGGTGTTACAATGGCCTCGGCTCTGGCATCGTTGTACACCGGCCGTAAGGTTAGGTCGGATACTGCGATGACGGGAGAGATCACACTCTCGGGACTTGTGTTTCCGGTTGGGGGAGTCAAAGAGAAGGTACTCGCTGCTCATCGTGCGGGTATTCGGCGAATTATATTGCCGGATCGAAACGAAGTTGATCTCGAAGAGATCCCCGATGACGTCCGAAAGGAACTTGCGGTATTTCCGGCAACAAGGATCAGTGATGTACTTAGTGCTGCACTCGAAAAAGATGCCAATGACAATGCGTTGACGTCGTACACTGTTCAGAATATCGATACTAAGCCCGACATAGCCGATCCGTTAATTGCAAAGGAGAATTAGTTATAATCAAGCTATTGTTTTAGGCTTGCGAAGAATTCGCCCTCCCTATCAGGCGGCAATTTCCCTCTCCAAACAGCTTGGATCAATCCGTGTCTATTCACGTCGATGATCGTGGGTGTGGCATTGATTCTGAGTGTCCGGAAAGGCACCGTTTTTACGTTGGGGAATTTGGGATTCATACCCTCTAAAAACCCTTTGCTATCTGGGTTTTCTTCACTGAAGACCGCGACCACTTTGATATCCTTAGCATTGGAGGCGTACTGCAGGAGACTTTGATAAAAATCCTTACTTTCTTCACAAAAATGACAATCATGTCGAAGAGCCACGACGAGGGTGTGATTCGAATTTGAAAAGTCGAGTTCGGGCACTACGATCTTTTCGCCAACACTTACCGAGTCAATTTTCGGAGTACCAAAGTAGTAATTTCTGGCGAGCAATCCGACCAAGACAATTGCTAAAATAATAATCGTCAAATTCGCAATGTTTTCAAGCTCTTTTGTGAGGTTCATTTTCTTTTTTCTTTTTATTTTGTTCAGCAGCATCGACATATTTAAGTGCCGATTCAGCGAGCATTCGTTGTAGATTAAGTCGCAGTACTAATGGCTGCATTTGCCGGCTTAAGTTTACGCACGGAAACCAGAAGTTGATCGCTAGCTTGCCTAGCTCTTTGGGAATCTCGACGTTCGTCGCGAGGACATCAAAATCGTAATCTGCAAAGTCCATGCCGCCTAAATGTGTATCAAACATCAAGCCTATCTCGTGCTTTTCTTCTTCTTGTTTTTTTGCCTCATTGGAGAATTTGACGGCTTGAGATAGTATTTCTAGCGATTTGCCCTCATCGTGTTTTCTAAACAACGAAGCTAGGATTAATGCCAATTGCGTTTTGTAATTTGTTGCGGCAGCCTTCTGTAGTGAATCTAGAGCAGCCTCATAAAGGTCGGCGGCTATCGAATTGTTTCCCCCTTGAAGTTTACCGATCACAATTAATTCCCAAGTCTTCAATTCGGGAAGGGATATTGAGCGGGCCTTTTTCTCTGCACCGGAGAAATCTTTTTGCTCCACGAGTGTTTCGATTTCTGCCATTTTGACATAGTCTCTAAGCGTCTCCCGAATTTCCAAATTCGATATATTGTCGGAGACGTCAATAGCAAGCGTAAGGTTATTTTTTTCGTTTCCTTTTCTTCTGCCTAACAACCACGTCGCAATTTTCACAAGTCGAGCATCTCGTTCCTTTGACCCGACGACTTTCATCGCGTCCTCAATCTGTCTTTCGATCGGCAATGGATTGCGAAGAGGATCAGTTAGTAACCCAGGGGAAACAAACTGCCTCATTTCCGACATTACCTCGTCAAGTGAAGCAAGTCCGCTGGTAAATTCATTTAAGGTGAATGCGTGTAACGGAAAGTTGAAATATGAATAGATCAAATCCATTTGATCTCCAGACAATCTGTTTGACTGTCCTTCCGAGCCTTGGCTTTGATTCCTAATAATTAGACGCCCGGAGTCCAGAAGATATGCGAATAACTTAGTGCGATATTCGACACTCGCATGCTTGGAGACGAGCAAGTTCATCGCCGCCAACAAATCTTCTCCGTCCAGACTGGGTCGATCCTTTATGAAATCTGAAATTCCTTTGAGAACGGATATCTCCAAATCTAAGCGATTCAGGACAACAAGCCGGTCAACGAAGGGCCCGAAGCCTTTCGACAACTTGCCGTATTGTGAAAGCGACGACAGGGCTAACGACACCGCCACATCAGGATTGGTTTCTAGTTTCGCTAAAGCAACCCGCAATGTAAGATTCGCCATTTCTCGGTCAGTCATATTGGCTGTTTTAACGTTTAGGCTTTCTTCGTCGATTTTATTTTGTGTTATTTCGCCCAACCACTTCTTCGCATATTCGGGCGCGATTTTAGAAGCAAGGTCAATGATTTTGTTTCGTTGCGAATTCGTATAAGGTTTGTTCTTTAAGTCGTCAGAAAAGCTATCGCGCCAGGCTTTTTCGAGAAAGTTTATTGAGATATTAGGATCATATTTATACAAAAGCTTAGCGGTTTGAAAATGTGACTCGATGCGTGAATTTCCATCGGTTAAGTCCAATGAATTCTTGCCTGTCTCACGAATTAGCTCGATTGCGTTGCTCTTGATTAGGGCTAATTGTTCATCAGTCAATAAGGGTTCGACCATTACAATTGTCTGACCTAGCGACGGCGTAGCCAAAGCGAGGTAAGTAAATATGAAAACAACTAGGTACTTAAGTTTCATAGGTCGGTTTAATCGGTTAGGCGCTATGTACGCACATAACGCCTAACATCATCTCCTCCTTGAAGACGATTAAGGTTGCATACAGGAATAATCACCGCCAATGCAAGAATAGAAATGTTGGGAACAGCCCGGTTCCCAATTTCCCTTGTTTACGCAACGATTATAACCACATTGACAAACTTGACAAGAAGTTCCGGTACAGCTGGTTTCTTCTAGTTCTTCCATGCCGTCCGCACGAACATTCTTTGCACCGGAGACAAAGTAAATCGCACAAACCAAAACAAAAGCCGCTAAAACTTTGAACAACACTTTCATATAGATTGACTCCTTAATTGTGACAGACTTGGAACGCACATTATCCCCCCCCCCAATCGTGTCAAGCTCAAAATAGCCAGAAATGAATTTTAATTGAGAACCAAGAAGTCGAATGTTCGGAATCTATGAAGAAAATGCAACCGTAACGAATCTACTTGGAATTGATATAGAGTTAGACCAACTAAGGCTTTCAGAACTAGTTCCAAGCGATTACAAAAATTGGAGAGAGTCGGACTACGGGCCAGACCAAAATGGGGTCGGAGGTCAGCGACGGGGCTATTGGAAATGTTTTGACGTGCGCCAGCGGCACAAATTCCGGCATATCGAAGCTCTGAGTGGAGGGATTCCGTCCCTTGTTGAACAAACGAAAGGTAAGGTCGTGTTGGTGTTCGTCTCGGCTATAATTCAGAAAAAACCGGAGGTGTCGACAAGGATCGATCCTGGACCTCGTGGATGTCCACGTCTTCGCGAGCCCGATTGGCATCAATGTTCTCATTATCGGTGCCAGCCAGATACCCTTAACTAGCAGAACCAAGGAGTTTACAAATCCCGGATGACGTCCGAAAGGAACTTGCGGTATTTACGGCAACGAGGATCAGTGATGTACTTAGTGCTGCACTCGAACCTGTTCCATCTGAAACCGTCGATCCGACATACGTATTACCGCAAAAGGATACGGGAAAGGAAAGTGCTAAAGATCATATGACCGAAGCCCCGAAGTAGGTACGATTTGATCAATTGCGGGCTTGACCTAGCGGTCACCGGAACTGAGCATCCATCGTGTTTGTATCGATGGGTCAAGTTTTACGGCTCGTTGGAAGTTTTCTTTGGCGATCTCATTCATCCCGGTCTTTTGAAGCCGTAACCCTAGCATAAAGTGAAATCGGGCGTCGGCCGGTACATACTGGCTGGCGCTTTTCCTATACGCCGCCGCCGCATCCGGCTGTCCCATCGACTCGGCCGCCCCCGCCAAAAAACTGTTTGCCAACACAAGTCGTGGATTATTTTTTACAGCGTCATTCCACGTAGCGATCGCATCCTCTTTGCGTCCGAGTTGCCATAATGACTCGCCCTTTTCCTCGCGTGCCGCGGCCAGATCGGGTCGCTCTTCGAGGGCTTTATCGAGGCTGATCATCGCCTCGTCAAAGCGTCCAAGACGATTCAGGATCGCACCGCGATAATAGAGGCTCAGTGCCCTACCCTGCCCCGTTTGCCGTTCGGCCGCCGTGGCCAAGTGAACAATGGCCTGCTCAGGGTTGCCCGAAAGGTACTCAAACCAAGCCAGTTTCGGGGCGGCATCGATGTTGGTAAATAGTCCGGCATTTGCGGCTTTGTCGAAATGATCTTTTCCTTCAGATATGCTCTTACGATCGGCCACACTCAACCACGGGTCCGGATTTGACCGAGCAAGTGCGAGTTCGTCAGGTATTTGCAGACTCTGAAATGCCATTGCACCCGCACGCTCGTTGTAACGTATCCAACCGCTGTGGACGTTCAGCCCGATCCAGATGAAAGAAAATAATAGAAACGTCCAGCCCGCGGTCTTGATCATTCCGGATGATTTTAAGCTATATCTGTAAAACGACAGGTCATCGACCGTCAAAAGCCGCCAAGTACGCATTGCAACAAATGTGGTGACTGCAGCGATGCCGAGTGCCATAAGCATCGGAACCAACTGGTAAACGTCCCAAACTGCCATAAAACTCGCAAAGAAAACGACGGCGGCGACGATCTCTTCCGGCCAGGTCAGCGAAAAGTTTTTCTTAACCGATTTTGCGATCGCAGTCGCAGGCTTTCCAAATCCAAAATAGAGTGCATCATTTGGACAAACGCTAACGCAATCCAGACACTTCATACAACCGGCATCGACGACCATTCCGAATTCGGCGACTTCAGCGTGGACTAATACATTTGATGTGCAGACCGCCGTGCAATGTCCGCATTGATTACAGTCATCGGTCACGCGGATCCTGCCCGGAGCGACCTTGTCGGCAAGGCTGAAAAATCCTCCGTATGGACACACATAAGTGCAAAAGCCCTTCGATCCGAGAAAATATACGGTCATAAAACCGCAGATAAAAAGGAATGGTATCGCGACCGCGATCGGCGGAAATGTGCTCCAAAACTCAGTCGTAATAAGGTGATTTGTAAACTGGGGGATCACCGGGCCGGTTTCGGGTGCCAAGAAAAGTCGGCTGAAGGTCGGCCACACGAACATATAGAGTGCGACCGCAAGCGGCACAAAAACTAACAGTCTCGACCGAAACGGACGTGGCGTAAACCCGATCTTTTTCAAAAGCCACGCACATAGATCCTGAAGTGCGAGGATATGACATCCCCAACCGCAGACGAACCGCCCAAATATCAATGTCGCTAATATCGCCAGTACGAAGAAGATAAACCCGGCATTTATCGTTCCCTGCTGGAGCGTGTACATCGATTCCGACGGCTCGATCGGCGAAAGGGTTCGACCCATTATGAGCCATTGAATGATATGAAGGGCGATAAGGAGATTGACGCCGATCAGAACTGCGGCCCGCCATCGACTCGTAGTCGACGCCCTGATCTTGCCGGGCTTTTTTCCCGATTCCTTAAGAATTGGGAGTTCGACCGATCTTTTTTTTGATGATTTCTTATCCTCGCAACCGCTTTTCATACAAAAATTACGGACAATTCGGGCGCGTCCGGCCACAGGCGACAATACTTAAGACTTGATTAAAACACCTAAAAGATGTAAAAGAAAAGGCAACATCTACTCAACAGTCTCAACTTTTATCGTTTTTCGCTCGTAGGACAGCGTACTTAGCTAGGAAATAAATTTATGTTGAAAATAGTTCTGATCGCATTGCTCCCGTTACTAGTCCTGTTTAGTTACGGCACAAATAAAATGCTCACCGGTAGCGGTGAGAAGCCGCGTTCGGTTGACACCGGCACACTCGAAAAGATGATCGTTTCTAATGGAAGCGCCACGATCGACCTTGATATGAGCCGCCTTGCAAGTTCGGGTAAAGGGGCAAAAGCTCCGCGAATAAACTCACTTAGTTTTGACCTCGAGCACGATACATATTTCACCGTTATCGTTTTTAACGGCGAACTTCGCGGACCGCTACCAAGTAGTATACCGATCATACCGCAACGGGCAGCGGCATTGCCGGGCAAGCTTAACAGTTCATATAGGCAACTGGTCGTGGAAAACACCTTTCCGGGCAGCCCCTATGAATACGTTATTCGCGATGCTAAGACCGGCTATGTTTTCTTCAACGTCGAGGGTCACGAGTACGAGTATGACGCAAACCAACGCCTTCTGAATATCCGCGGTGGCCGTGTCCTATTGTCCAACGAGTACGCTAAAGAACTTGGCCGGCCGGCCGATACGGGAACGATCATCGGTGAGATCAATATCTCGGCGACATTGCGTCCGATCGAGGTTTCAGAGGTTGTTAATGGCGAAGTTGCAAGCGAAGTTTTGCCCGCAGACCCGCTAAGCGGCACGACGCCCGGGCCCGATGTGATCGTGGGTGATCTTAACGGCCTTGCCCAGTTTGGTTCAGCCAGCGGCACTCAAGTTGGTCTTGCAGTTGGGACTGACTCGTGCAACGCCGGGACTGTTAATCTGCATTGGTTTGCGATGCCGGACAACGACCACCCTGTCATTCCGCAAAATATGTATCGTATGAGCGGTGGAGCGAGCAACAACGAGAGATTTGAGCAGATCGGACAGTCGCAGATGAAGCACGGCTTTACGGCTTTGACGCAAAATCTTTGCGGATTTGGCTGTAACGGCGTCGGCGGGGCCAACCTCGGCTCCGGATGTTCTGATCCTTATACCGCGAGCCTCAACTCAGGCCCGAGTCTTGGTTCGAGAGCCTGGGTAAATCCTTTCACGGGCTTTTTCCCGCGGGGTGATTCGGCAACGCCTTCCAACAGTCACACTGGGCACACCCACACAGGGCCGTCGCACCGCATCCTGACCGAGATCAGTGACCTCAGCACGGCATCAAACCCCGGAGCGACGTATTTTGCTGAAGCTCAATATATTACCAAGCACGAATACGATTGGTGCCAAGCTAATCCGACTCAGTGCAATATGTACAACAACGTCTCTTACAGACAGTACAACGTCTCCGGAACGGCTAGCCCATTTAGCTTTTCGCCCGTCGGTACAACCCAACGATCTAAGCGGGCGATCTCAGCCTGGACCGGAGCCACACTGGTTGAATTCATCCCCGCACCCGGTATTGACGGTGTCGGAGTTGTCGGCTACAAGGTCACCAATCCGTCACCAGGCGTATGGCATTACGAATATGCCGTTTACAATGAAAATCTAGACCGCGGTGTCCAATCTTTTAGTATTCCGATCGGGGGCGGCGTAACGCTTACTAATGTCGGATTCAAATCACCGCCCCAACATCCGGGATGGAGTGCTGATGGCACCGTTGGAAACACGGGCTACTCAAGCACGCCGTGGCTCGCCACACAGGCCGGAGGTTCTATTACTTGGGCGACGGAAACATTTGGTCAAAATCCGAACGCCAATGCTGTTCGTTGGGGAACACTCTACAATTTCCGTTTCGATTCCAATCGACCACCCGCAGACGCCAATGCAACGATCGAATTCTTCAAGACGGGATCACCCATCCAGGTAGCGGTCCAAGGACCCGGTGCAGTTGCGACAAACGCATCGATCTCAGGACGCGTTGTAAATCAGAATGGTACGGGCGTCAGAAACGCGATCGTCACGCTCGTTGATTCGGGCCCAAGTGCTCGCCGCACAGTAATAACCAATCCGTTTGGATATTACAGGTTCGATAATGTGCTGACAGGTTCGACGTACACCGTTTCGGTACTTTCGAAGTTGTTTACCTTCAACTCACAGAACGTCCAGCCGTCCGGCGACCTGACTAACGTTGATTTCACAGCATTACCCTAGCGGCAATATTGCCAATAGTTGAAACTGTAAGGCGGTCTTCGGGCCGCCTTTTTTTGTCTGCGTGACGCTCACCAGTACCGCCTGCGAGCCTGATCGGAAATTGTATTGATAAAAAAACCATAAATAACCATCTTTACAGTAGAAAAATGGCTTTGAATGGGTGTATGCTTAGTGGTTAGACGTTTTGGCCAACGGTAGCCACATATGCAATCGGGAAACACGGTTTTCGGGTAGGATTTTCACTCCGTTCGACACGATATCTAAAATTAAATTTTTGCTCGGGTTTTATATTTAAAATGGCATTTAAGTCTTTATTTAGTTTGTTTTCGAGCGACCTTGCGATCGACCTTGGGACCGCGAACACGCTCGTATACGCGAAGGGCCGTGGAATCGTCGTTAGCGAACCTTCCATCGTCGCGATCAATAAAATTACTAACCAAGTCGAAGCGGTCGGTCGCGATGCGAAAGAAATGTTAGGCCGCACTCCGGGCAACATCGTCGCGATCCGTCCGATGAAGGACGGTGTTATCGCCAACTTTGAGGTTACGGAAAAGATGCTGCAGCATTTTATCCGCAAGGCTCACAACGGCAAATCTTGGGTTCGTCCCCGCGTCGTCATCGGCATTCCGTCGGAGATCACGCAAGTCGAACGTCGCGCGGTCGAAGATTCGGCCTATCGAGCAAAGGCATCTGAGGTGTACTTGGTCGAAGAGGCGATGGCCGCGGCGATCGGCGCCGGATTGCCCATCACCGAACCACACGGCAATATGGTCGTTGATATCGGCGGTGGCACTACGGATATCGCCGTGATCTCGCTTTCGGGTATCGTTTACTCGCGTGCCGTTCGGGTGGCAGGTAACGAAATGGACGAGTCGATCACCCAGTACATCAAACGAAAGTACAATCTGCTGATCGGCGAACGTACGGCCGAGGCGATCAAGATCGCTCTCGGAAGCGCCTTTCCGCTCGAAGAACCGCTCTCGATGGACGTCCGCGGACGAAATCTTATTGAGGGCATCCCCAAGACCATCACGATGACCGACGAAGAGATCCGCGAGGCACTTTCGGATTCGGTTTCGACCATTATCAACGCGGTCCGCGTCGCACTCGAACGGACTCCACCTGAGCTCTCGGCCGATATCGTTGAACGTGGTATCGTTCTGACCGGCGGCGGAGCCTTGCTCAAGAATTTGGACAAACGCCTAATGATCGAAACCGGTTTGCCGGTGGTGATCGCAGACGATCCACTTTCGTCGGTCGTTCTGGGTACCGGCAAGATGCTTTCGGACTTCGAACTCCTGAAACGCGTCAAATGGGATAATTCGTTAATGACCGGCAGCTAGACATAACCGTTATTTGTGAATGATGAGGGATGAATTTGTCGCGTTGATATTTTTCATCCCTCATCGCCCTTCTACTCGTCCCTGATCCGAAATGGTTGAGCGAAGTCAAAAAGAAGTATGGCGATTGACACCCTGGCTGATGATCGCACTTTTGCTCCTGAACTTTATCCTTATGGCGTTTGACGCCAAAGAGATAACAACGGGACAGCGCGTCGTTCGTACCTGGACTCAAACCGCAGCGGATTTCGTCCAATCGCCGGTCACCACCGTCAGTTCGTCGATCTCAAACTACTTTATATCGATCTCCTCGCTCAGATCGGCCCAATCAGAGAATGATCTGTTGAAACAGCGCGTTCAGGAACTCGAGGTCGAGGTCAAACAAAAATCGGATCTTTCATCTGAGAACGAACGATTAAAATCGCTGCTGCAGCTTAAAGAAACAAGTAAATACAAGGTGCTCACTGCTAGGATCATCGGTCGTGACCCTTCAGTCTGGTTTGATTCTTCGATCATCAACCGTGGCAGCCTCGACGGCGTAATGCTGAATATGGCGGTGGTGACCGACGGCGGACTGGTCGGACGCGTCACGGCGGTCGGGCCGTTGACATCACAGGTCGATCTGATCACCTACAACAAGACCGGCGTCGGCGGTATTATTGGTGAGGTTGGAACTTCAAGTGCTCTCGGTGTGGTTAGCGGTACGAGTAAAAAAGATCTGCTTGAAATGAAATTTGTTCCCGGCAGTGTCGAAGTGCAGGTCGGACAACCGGTTTTCACGACGGGTCAAGACGGGATCTTTCCGCCGGGGTTGAAGATCGGCGAAATAATCAGCGTCGTTACGGGGTCAGCCACGACGCCGCACCAGATCCAGATCCAACCGGCCGCCAAACTAAATTCAATGCAGGAAGTGGGAGTTTTGCTTTACGAAGCCCCGCAGAAACCGGAATTTGAGCAGAAATTGCCAAATGCCGTGAAGAAGAAATAGGACCGAACGATAGATGGAAGGCGTAAAACTCACGATCGCACTGATCATCGCTATATTGTTGCAGTGGACACTGCGCAATGTGGCCGAGCCGATGGCGTTTGTCAATTTTCCGCTTATCATAGTCGTTTACGCCGCACTTCAACGAAATTCGATCCGCGCGATCCTTTTTGGGACCATCTCCGGTATCACGGTTGACGCCCTAAGCGGTGGACTACTCGGCGCCAACGGATTTACCCAGACCATCGTGGCATTTGCCGTTTCCGAGATCGCCCGCAGGGTCTATTTGGACAACCTTATTTTGCGGATTCCCGTCATAGCCGGTGCGTGCTTACTGAATTCGTTTATCTACTATTGGCTACACCGACTGTTCGGCCAGACGCCGGCAGGAGACCCGATCGTGACGGGTGCTTACACGTTTATCGGCACTACTATTGCGGGCACTGTGATCTATCTTTTACTTGAGGCAATGTCGGGCGACAAGATCCGGCGGCGAAAGACGGATGTGTTCAAACAGCGGCGCCAGACGCGGCGGCGAAATCCGATCCGATTGAACAAATAGTACTTAAAGTTTCGAGGCTGTACAATGAAACTCAACGACCACGTTCAGAATTTGGGGGCAAGGGTCTTTACGATCCAGGTGGTGGCATTCGTGCTATTGATATTGCTTGGCGCACGACTGTACTATCTCCAGATCGTGAAGGGCGATTACTATAGCGAACGCGCCGAGAATCAACGCATTCGTCTGATACCCATACCGGCACCGCGTGGAGCAGTATTTGACCGCAACGGCAAATTATTGGTCGACTCTCGACCAACTTACAATGTCGTCCTCTCTAATGAACCGCTCAAAACCATCAATGTCAATGATCGCGTCGACGACTATTCAAGAGGTCTCGCCCTGGACCGTCAGTTCGTTGTTGAACGGCTCAATTTGATCAAAAAGCAGAACGAATTTGAGGCGATGGTCTTGAAGGAGAATGTCGGGATCCAGGATATTGCCTGGGTTGAGTCGCATTCGCTTGAGTTTCCCGAGCTTCGGATCGAACTTCAACCGCAAAGGCATTATCCGCTTGGGACATCTCTCGCCCACGTACTTGGCTACGTCGGCGAGATCAGTCCAAAACAACTGGAAGACCCTGACATACGAGAAAAGGGCTTCCGGCCTGGCGATATCATCGGCAAAGGTGGCCTTGAGCAATACTATGATGAGTTTCTGCGTGGAAAGCCGGGTTACCGTAAGGTCATAGTCGATAGTCGCGGTCGAGTCCAGGCGGAGGTCGAAAAAGTTGAACCGCAGTCCGGCCAGGATCTTATCACAACGATCGACTACGACCTTCAACTTGCGGCCGAAACGGAATTAGCAAATTCCTCGACCAAACGCGGCACCATAATCGCGATGGATCCAAATACCGGAGCTATTTTGGCGATGGCATCGGCTCCGTCATTTGATCCTAACGTTTTTGTTCAAGGCAGTTCGACACCGGAGGGACGCAAGCAGATCGCCGCTTACTGGCAGGACGAAAGCCGACCACTCTATAATCGTGCGATCCAAGGCCGATATCCGCCGGGCTCTACCTGGAAAATACCCGAGTCAATGGGAGCTCTGATGCAAGGCGTCATCACGCCAACGCATTCCAATTTGGCTTGTGGCGGCGGAATAATGGTCGGCACCAAATTTACACGCTGTATGGGCAGTCACGGGTCGCCACCGCTTAGTTATGCGATCACGAAATCGTGCGATGGTTACTACTATCGCCTAGGCCTGAAGATGGGTGTCGACGGCCTGATAAATATGATCGAAACCTTTGGCTATGACAAGCGTTCGGGCGTCGATCTGCCCAACGAAAAGGTTCCGCAAACACCCAAAACGTGGATGCCCTACATCCTCAAACACGAGGGCAAGTGGAGTGACATCCGGACCGTCTATGCGTCGATCGGACAAGACACGGTAGTCGTAACGCCGATCTCAATGCTGCGTGCTGTCGCCAGTGTCGGTATGCACGGAAAGATGTACACGCCGCATTTTCTGCAGGAGTTCAGAGCGATCGGCCCCGTAGGGGAAGAAGGCGATTCAACCTTTTTGCCGGGTCGGCCGAGCTTCGGATTTCTACACCCCGAGCCGAAGATCATACCGATGACTGACGACCAGTACGACGTAGTAGTTAAGGGAATGTGGGGCGTCGTCAATGGCGGTGGTACCGCCGGATCGATCCGCATCGCTGGATTTGATATAGCCGGTAAGACCGGTACGGCGCAGGTTGCGGAGGTCGGTAAGGACAGTGGTAAAAATAAGGATCACGCCTGGTTTGTAAGTTTTGCCCCGGCGTTCAAGCCTGAGATCGCAGTCATAGCACTGATCGAAAACTCAGGTTTCGGCGGCTCGAATGCGGCACCCGCCGTTCGGGCCATATATAGCGCATATCTTGCAAAAAAGGGTACTCCGAGACCCGAAGGCCAGGAGGTCTCAACCCGTTAATCTATGGTCGCAATCCTCGAAAAACGTGACCTCCGGGACCTTGACTGGCAAACGGCCGTATTGGCTATAATGATCGCCTGCTTTGGCGTTTGGCAGATCCACAACGCTACGCCCACAGAGAATATTTGGTCAAAACAGATCTATGGCATCGGTATAGCATTGGTCGCGTTTGGAGTTGTCGCATTCACGGATTACCGACGACTGATCGATTCTGCTCCGGTATTTTACGTTGGCGGACTTTTACTGCTTTTACTCGTGCTGACGCCGCTCGGTGTTCAGGTTAACGGACAAAAAGCATGGCTGCGTATAGTCGGTTTGCAGTTTCAGCCATCCGAATTCGTTAAAATACCAACTGTCTTGATGCTCGCCAAATATTTTGGCGGTAGAAAGTCGACGGTTCTGACGTTCAAGGAAATGATGATCGGCGGGCTTATTTTTGCCGGCCCTGTGGGTTTGATCATGCTCGAACCGGATGCGGGTCAGGCGATCACGTATTTCCCGATCCTTGCCGCGATGTTCTTCCTCTCCGGTATCAAGCTTAGATTCGTGGTGCTGGCAATTGTCGGCGTTGCGATCTTTGTGCCCGCGGCGTATATCGGCGGTGTAAAATCCGGAATGATAAAAAAATATCAACAAGAGCGTATTAATGCGATCATCGACCCGGATAGCGTAGATCCGCGAGGTTATGGGTACCACACGATCCAATCGACGATCACTGTGGGCAAGGGCGGGCTCTCGGGCATTAAGGGTGAAACCGAGACGTCGCAGAGCGTTCTGAAGTTTTTGCCCGAGCCTCAGACAGATTTTATTTTCGCAGTCACGGCTGAGAATACCGGCTTTATCGGTTGCGTTTCACTGCTCCTTGCTTATGCACTTTTACTTTCGCGAATGATCGCAGGTGCACGGCAGTCTTCCGATAGAGCGGGAATGCTTGTTATAATGTCGATCGTCTGTGGAATGGTATTTCAGATATTTATGAATGTCGGAATGGCCTTGGGTGTCCTACCTGTCATTGGGGTTCCACTACCGCTTATGAGTGCGGGGCTTTCGGCTATCCTTTCGACCTTTGTTGCTATCGGATTTGTCGTTAGTGTTAAGTTGCGTCGATTCGTGAATTAGGAGAAGTAGTTGTATGGCGAGAGAATTGAGAAAATTAGGCACGACCGAGGTCGCCGCGAGTGGTGCAAAACGCAGCGGGATGGCGACGATCGGATTATTTCTTACGGCGGTGATCCTTGCGTTGTCTGCCGGAGCACTGACCGGAGTTTTGGCGTCGTACTACCTTAATAATTCGCGCTACTCGGTCGAGGTTTCGGCTCTTGCAACATATCGGCCGCCGCAGGTCACCACGATCTACGCTGACGACGGTGAGACCGTTCTGGCCGAGTTCGCACTCGAAAAGCGCATTCCGATCAAGATACAGGACGTGCCGGACAAGGTAACTGACGCATTGCTCGCGATCGAGGACTACCGCTTTCGCGACCATATAGGGATCGACCCGTACCGCATCCTCGGTGCCGTTTTCAAGAACATCACTACCGGCAAGACCGAGGGCGCATCGACCATCACACAGCAGTTGGCCAAGAATCTATTTCTCTATAAAGATCAGACCTACACGCGAAAGGTCAATGAGTGGGCGGTCGCACTGCAGATCGAACGGCTATATACCAAGGATCAGATCCTCGAGATGTATATGAATTACGTCTTTCTGGGGGCCGGAGCATACGGTTTTGAAGCCGGTTCGCGCACTTACTTTGGCAAGGGTGTAAAGGATCTCAGTCTCGAAGAAGCGGCACTTCTGGCAGCCATTCCAAAGTCACCCGAGTATTCGCCGACCCGAAACAAAGAAAAGGCAAGAATTCGCCGCGACATTGTGCTTGATCAAATGGCCAAGTACTTCCCCGACCGATATTCGGCGGCCGATGTCGCTGCCGCAAAAGCAAAAGACATTAAGCTCGCCGACACTGCGTATTACCAGTCTCAGCCCAAATCCACGGCTTGGGATTATCCGGTCGAAGAAGTCCGCAAATATCTCGAAGAAAAGTACACGACCCGCGTAGCTCAGGGGGGGCTCAAGGTTTACACGACGGTCAATATCGAAGCCCAGAAGATCGCGACCCGATCGATCCGCGAGCGTCTCCGCGGTTATGACCGTGGACGAGCGTGGAGGTCTGACTATCAGAACATCCTGATCGACGAGAACGATCAGCCGTTGACCGACGAAAAAGATATCGACAAGATGCTTTCTACCTTCAAGCACGCCGATTGGTACGGCGACGAGTACGAAGAAGGCGAATACATCAAGGGCCTTGTGATGAAGGCCAATCCGGGTGCTGACGAGGTCGGAGTACGATTTGGCCGCTACAAGGCAGTTGTCCGTCCGGGCAATATGGGCCGCAGCGGACGACGGCCCAAGGACGAACTCAAACCCGGCTTTCTGGCAGAGTTTCTAGTCAAAAAGGTCGACCGAACAAATCAGGTTCTCGAGGTCGAACTCCAGCAGGTGCCCGAGGTTCAGGCGGCACTGACCTGTATCAACTCGCACAATGGCGAGATCGTCGCAATGGTCGGCGGATACGATTACCACACTAACCGGTTCAATAACGCCACGCAGGGATTGCGTCAGACGGGATCGGCGTACAAGCCGTTTATTTACACTGCTGCCGTCGAAGACGGTATGACGCCCGATATGATCGTCAGCGGAGCACCGATCAAGCGTGGCGGATGGACACCGCATAATTACGACGGCAGTCTCAGCCACGGTAATGTTCCGATGAAGATCGCGCTTGCCAAGTCGTACAATATTGCTGCGGTCCACCTGCTCGAACAGGTCGGCATCCAGGCCGGAGCACAGATGGTGCGTCGATTTGGCATCAGCAATCCGATGGCTCCGAGTTTGCCGTCGGCACTGGGAGCAAGTGAGGCATCGCTGCTCGAAATGACCGCCGCGTATTCGGTGTTTCCAAATAAAGGCGTCCGAATGGCTCCGCATCTGATCCGAAAGGTCTATAGCCGCGACGGTAGCCTACTCGAACAATACGAAAACCAGAGCACAAAGGTCACCAGCGAATATGTGGCACTGACGATGGTCCAGATGATGCGCGGCGTGACCGCGGGCGGCGGAACGGCCTCGGGTGCGAGTGCGGGCGGAGCCCAACTCGCCGGCAAGACCGGCACGGTCAATGATCACACCGACGTCTGGTTTATCGGCTACACGCCGACCTACGTGACCGGCATTTGGATGGGCAATCCGCTCCGAAAGGAATCGCTTGGCGGAGGTATGACCGGTGGTCACGGAGCGGTGCCGTACTTCAATGCCTTTATGATCCCGTTTATGAAGGACAAGCCGCGTGACTCGTTCCCGGGCGTGCCGCCGATGCCCAACGACATCAAGGCTCTTGCCGAACGCAATAAACGCGAAGAGCTCGAAAAACTCGAGGACGCGGATCTTGCGGGTAAAAAGACCGGCATCGTCTTTACGCCGGGCGTAAAATTACCTGACGAACCCGGAATGACGCCGGCCGATAAGGTCGGCGGTGAAAAACCGGGCGAGGATACCAAGGGCGACAAGCCTGCGACCACCACCGACCAACCGCCGGTGCAGCGTCGGCCGCCGGTCCAACCGCCGACCGTCAAACCCGATCCGCCATCGGACCGACCCGAAGGCACCAGACGGAAAGGCAAGAAGGGCGACGGTTAATGATCGTCAACAGGAAAGGGAGCGGATCGCCGCTCCCTTTTTTTGTCCGTTCTATTTCAGAAATTCGCCGAGATAGTACGGCAGCATCTTTCGCCACCACGGCCAGTCGTGTGCCACATCGTGCCCCCAAAGCTCAAGGCGGTGCGGTATTCCCTTTGAATAGAGCACACGCGACAGATCACGGCTACGATCCGGCGCCTCATAATTGCCCTGCCCTGACACAATGACGATCGAATCAGCGTGGCGCAGACGCGGCAGGTGATAATCATCATTGAGATTCTTGAGGTACATCATCGGGTTATTAAAGTACACGTTGTCGTCGTAGTAATGCTCAAGATAATTATAGATATCGTAGCTACCGCTCATCGCGATCGTGCCGCGAAAAGCATCAGAATGCTTAAAGTAAGTGTTGGCCGCGAGTAGCGCCCCGAGGCTCGCACCGGTGGTCAAAGGGCGTGCATCCGGCCCACACTCGTTTCGTATCAGCGGCAAGACTTCGTCTGTAATATAGCTATCGTAACGCGACAGCATCTCGACCTTCCACGCGGGATGCGATTCTTTATTGAGCAGGCTGTATTTATTGACCGAGTTGATCGAGTACGCCCTGATCAGTCCGGCGTCCAGAAAGTCCTTGATCGCATCGATCAGATGAAACCGCTCATATTCCAGATAGTCGGCCGCGGCCGTCGGAAACATCAGCAGCGGATAGCCTGCGTGTCCGTATGCCACAAGCGGCATATCCATATTCAAGTTTTGGCTGTACCAAGAGGTCGTTTCACGTCGCATAATTAATACCTAATATCTATTCCACAAACACCGAATAAGAGAGGTTAAAAGAAATCCGACAGTTCCGCAAGATGCGAGGCATCCATCGTTAGAACACCGCTCACGCCTGCCGCCGCACGGCACTCTCAGGCGGTGCAGCATCTGCCGTCGGGCTTATACCGAAAACATCCTGAAAATTTGCAACTATACGATCTTCGACCTCGGACATATCGATCTCGCGGCCGAGCAATTTGTCCATCGACGTGACCGGTTCGCCCTCGCAGGCGATGATCCAATTGTAATAGCTCAGGTCGGTATTCACGTTCAAGGCAAAGCCGTGGGTCGTCACCCATCGCTTGAGATGAACGCCGATCGCCGCAACTTTGCCGTCAACCGTATGCACGCCGGTCAGACCCTCGATGCGAAAGGCTTCGATGCCAAAATCGGCCATCGTCCGGATCAGCACTTCCTCGATGTCGCGAACATATTTATGAACGTCCTCGCGATCCGGTGAGAGGTTGACGATCGGATAGCCGACCAATTGCCCGATGCCGTGATACGTCGCCTTGCCGCCGCGGTTGATCTCAAAGACCTCGACACCCAGCTTTTTGAGTATCTCGGCCGTGGCCAGCACGCCGTCATTTTTCGAACGCCGCCCGAGTGTAAAGGTGTGCGGATGTTCGAGCAGCAGTAAATGATCCGGTTCGCGGCGGGCGATCACCTCGGTCTCGATCTCTTTTTGTAGTTCGAGCGACTCGGCGTAGCCAACGC
The DNA here is from genome assembly GCA_016720705.1 of Chloracidobacterium sp. Taxonomy (NCBI): domain Bacteria; kingdom Pseudomonadati; phylum Acidobacteriota; class Blastocatellia; order Chloracidobacteriales; family Chloracidobacteriaceae; genus Chloracidobacterium; species Chloracidobacterium sp. The sequence continues at coordinate 1,063,277 of JADKKB010000007.1, forward strand.
GCCCGAGCCTTCTGACCTCTAAATACCGCTGATGCATTGCATCTATGATAAAATTTTCGAGGTCATTTGAACAGGAAGGAAGAATTATGAGGCATCTCCGAATTGTCGTTTTAGCGATCATCACTCTTGCGATATTTGCGGGAGCCGCCGATGCTCAGAAAAGATCGGTCAAAAAGCCGAACGCCAAAAAACCGCCGGCAAACAAAACCGTTCCGCCGCTCGATGTCCGTGCGGCCCGCGAAAAGGTCGATGTCCAACTCGCTAACGTGACACGGTTTGTTGACGTTCTCGGTCCGATCGCCCAGAGCATCGAGGACCTCGACGCCTCAGCCAAAACCAAGCGTCTGCCCAAGGCGACTCTCGACCAAAACGAAGCTAACAAGCAAAAGGTCATCATCGCGATCCGCAATTTGCGTGACGCCCTCACGACGCTCGAGTCTGAGTTTCGCACCAAGCCCTTGCTCGCAAAGTATCTGCCGAGCATCGAGGGCATCAGCGGCCTCGGGTCCCGCTCGGAGGACTCCGCGATCGCCGGCCGTTTCGTCGCCGCCAAAGACCCGCTGCGCGACGCCGCCCAAAAACTGACCGACACCCTTGCCGTTTTGCCCAGATAGATATGTCGGCCCGACGCGTCATACTGCCGGCGAGTGTCCCAAATTAGTTCAATTTAATTTGAAACAGTCGGCTTACACGTTTTGTAACGCTAAACCGTGCGTTTGCTGTGCGTTACGGGCAAAAAGTGTTTCAAATTAATTTCACGTTTTTGGCGAATTTGAAACAACTTAAGTACTTTGTTTAGCGACTTTAACCCCCGATTTTGTTTCAAATTAATTTTCATCCCCTCAGGCTTTTTGCAGAATGTGCTCGGAACTGCCGTAACCAATTTGTTTAGAGCAGTTACGGCATCTCGGGTGTTTCACAATACAATTCCATATATCCGGACAATCTGATTCATTCTGCTTCGACTATTCTGCATTCCGGATGCTCCGTTGTTGGTTGACCAAGGTGTCCCATGTCCCGACACCTCAGAGCGCGCAGCGTTTCATTGATGCTCGATTCGGAGTCGCACAACTCATTAGTTTTCAAAGATCAATTGACTGGTTAAATTGTATCACGAATTGCAGTGATACGTTACTGTCGCATAGATGCAACGTCACGAGAAGGCTTTATGCAAGTGCGGATGACGCGGATCTTACGGATCGATCTATAAAAGATGATCTTAAGATCCGCCCTTATCTGCGTCATCTGCGTTTAAGTTATTCGTTAAATCAAAAAGAGCCGCCGACCGCTCAGACGATCCCCGCGTTAGGGAACTCTTCGTTGATCTCTCCCGCCACTTGTCACCCGTCACCGTATCGACCAAAATTGTATTGACACCAAAGCTCAACAGGTACAAAATGACGTTATCGTCGCCTCGCCAAACCCCACGGACGGCGAACGGACCAAAAGACATCACGCTTTCGCTCGATCGCATCGAAGTGGAAGGACTATGTCCGGAGAAGTTTAATGAAGAATCATAATAGTGAAATCGTGCTCCGTATCGCTGCATCGACACGGCAACCCGGATCGCTCACACGATGGGGCAGTATGAATCTAAATAGAGAATTGCACGATTGCAACTCTGACCCCCAATTTAAAACACATGGAAGAAAGTTCAGGAGAAGTACAAACAGAGAATCGCACTATCGCATGTTTGACCCCAAATCTTGTTCACGATCATGCACTGTGACCGGTAGCGTTACAAGGTCGGTGTAAACCCGAATTGCCTCATCCTGCCCCCGCGTTATCATCGCCAAACCCAAAATTACCACGCTCATGTATACGAACGGCAATCTGGCGGTGATGCGATGAAATCTCATGGCAAATCCTTTTTATTTCTTAGGTTTCTTAAATATTACCTCATTCCGCGATCTGACGGCGACATTTGGGATATTTACTTTCACCGTTATCTTCCGCCGCTCACCGTCTTTGCCGGATTCACTCGCGTAGTACCCCAACGTGTATGTTTGCCTAAGCTCGTTGGTTATTTTTGTGAACGTTTCCGAAAGGTCGGCAATGTCGTCAAAAATATAATGCCGTCCTCCGGTCTTTGCCGCCAACCCTTCCATATAACGTGTCGCAATTTCGACGGATTTGGCGAATTTCTTTGGATCTGTGAAAGGAGGATTGGGATAGTCTCTCATTTGGGCGGCGTAAATAATCGCTTCCTGTTCTTCAGCCGCTCTAATTGTGCTCTTAAAACTCGCGGAAAGGCCGGAATCATCATTTCCGTCACCAAAAATTATTAATGCCTTCCGTCCCTTCACCTTTTTTAATTTCTTTTGGGCAAATGCGACCGCGTCGTAGATAAGCGTTTGAGGATCGAATTGTTGATAGTGTATTCGAAAGTTTTTCTTCAAATCCTTTATCTTTGTCGCATCCAATATTGGATATACACGGTATGCGAAGCTGGCAGCTATTAATTGGTCGTCGGGCCGGAGCATATTCACAAATTCATTTACGGCTTTCGCCATTCCAGCAGTTTGCCCATAGGTTATGGAACTACTAGCATCCAACAAAAGCATTACGGTGATAGGCTCCTCAGTCGACGCAAAAAACTCATTCTTTTGCTTGATTCCATTCTCATAAATCTCAAAATCCTTATCCGTGAGATCAGCGATATACCGCCCGTCACGATCCAAGACCGTGACGGGGATTGTTACCAGATTTGTATCCACTCTTATATTTTCCCCTTGAGCACAACCCAATGAGACTTCCAGGGCAATAAGCCATAAGAATGTCCCTGTGAAAAACAAAACGCGGAGTACAAACTTTCCATTTATTAAATCCATATTCGATTGTTTTTAGGGTGAAACATGAATTAGGGGTAAAATCCTGCGAAACACCATGGAATATCCGGGTTGACACCATAGCAGTAACCTTCGGTGCATGAGACGCACTCGGCACCGCCAAGATTATGACACATTAAATAGTAGCCATAATAGGCTCCCTGATTAGTGTTGCAAGTCAATCCGCTACCATACGGTACACAGTGAAGTCCAAATTCTACAGAGCAATGGCCAGGAATTACATCCAAATTTTGACATGACACAGCGTAACTTAGGCATTGGAAGTAGGTGTGAGAACATGCTGAAAAGCAACTTGAGCATGCGGCATCTGTCGAATCTTCACGACAATAAATGTCACATAGGTCGTTACATCCATTCTGATTACTCTCACACTCCTGAATGCACGGAGCGGAGGCAAAACCGATCGACACATTGTCTGAGTAGCCGAAAACATAGACACAACCTGACAATATCGCTATTATCATCCATTTTCGATAAATTGACCACATATTTTTTGTGAACATACATCCTCCATTACAGTTTGTGGGTCGATCGCCGCTAGTCACATACCGACCATGACGACGGGGGAGAAGGCTCGTTCGAGCACTTCATTTTCTTTTTCGGGTGGCAGTTTGCCAACCCAAGTGTCGAGCACGACGCCGTTTTTATCGACCAATAGCAGAGTCGGCGTACCCCTGACCATCGCCTCGCCAGGATTGGCTTTTATCACCTGATCGACCGTGACATTGTTATCAGCAAGATATTTTGTGGCTTCGGGCACGTCCTGCGGCAAAGCCGCGATCATCCGCACACTCTTACCTGCCGCATTTTTCTCGATCAATCTCTTATAGAACGGCATACTCTCGGAACAGAAATGACACGCGGTCGATAGAACCATCAGCAGATTTCGGTCGCTCCCACTCCAATCGACATTTACCAACGGGAGTTTTGCTCCCGGCTTTATCGCCTCGGCCTGCGCCGTCGCTCCCGACGCGGGAACCGACGGCGGTGAAAAATATCGTCCAATGAGGTAAACCCCAAGCACGACCGCAACAACAATGATCGCCACGTTCGAACCGATCTCCAACAGTTTTCTTAATTTATCCATGAGATCCTGATCGCACATTGCCTTTTTAAAACGACAATGATTGTTTCTTAAAAAATTTTGAGACTGAATTTGTTCTATGGATATTTTTGATCGGGAGCGACGGGAAATCAACGATCATTTCTAGGCTTAAACTAGCAATCATTAGTCAGATCTAGCATTTCTATTCATTTGGCGGATTTGATTGGTCTTTTTCCCATGCCAATGAGCGACAATCCGTCGGCGTTACGCCAAATTTCTTTTTGAAATCCCGCGTAAAATTGCTTTCATTCAAAAAGCCGCACCGAAGGCGAATTTCCTTGATCGCGTCGAAACAGGCTGGATCTGAAAGTATGTCGTGAGCTTTTTGAAGCCTTAGAGTTGCGAGATACGTAGCGGGCGGCACACCGACCATATCCCGAAATACACGTTGGAGATGTGCCGAAGTGATGCCGATGGTAGCCGCCATCATCTCAACCGTCCATGGTCGATCAAGTTGGTCGGCAATCTGCTTTTGAATGTGGAATATACGTCCGTCCATAGGAGTAGAAGTCGTATACGGTTTTTACTAATTGCTTACATAATATTGCCCCCCCCCCAATTTTTGTCAAACTATTCTTTTTCCAAGTCGTTGATATGCCCTGTCTTTAGATGTCGTAAAATCGGGGCCATTTACGAAGTAACCCGGTGATGTCCAGCACACTTAGAGTGAGAACACCGGTTGGGTGCTTTGAGGTGCTTGGGTTTCTGACAACAGAACAAACCCAGCGCCTCCTATTTAGTTAGGACGTTCACTTACAATCTCGGTGGGGCGACAGGTCGAAATGCAATATCCGTCAGGCATTGTCGTTAAGAACACTATTGATGCGTCGGGCGATGTGGTGAAGGCAGTTTGGTCAAGGTTTGACCAAGGTGGCGGACTTTTTATCGGGGTCGCAGACTTCGATCTTGGCGGCTCTTGATGTCGTGGGTTTGGCGTCAATGGCGGGCAGTCCGAGCTTTTCGCGGATAAATTTTTCGCCTTCGATCTCGATCATCTCGCCATTGATGATGTTAGATCTTTTGACGAGCGTATCGCCTTTTTTCTCAAAAGCGGCGGGTTCGAGCAGGATGTACCAGGGCGAACCCCAACTGCGGTTATCTCCGGTCGCGTGGCGGTATTCGTAATGTTGGTTCTTCAGCCTATCGCCGCGGCTTTCCGACTCGTAAACCACAGGGAAAGTCACCTTTAGATACTCAAGGTTGTTTTTCATAGACGACAGCGGATCGTATTCGCCGACGCCGACGATCTGCAGGCCGTTCGCCTTATATTTATCGTAAAAACGCTGCAGAAACGGTGCATCGTGGCGCCAGTTCATACACCACGGTGCGTAATAAACAACGATCACCAGTTTTTTGCCGACGCTCAGATCACGGAGCGTAATATCCTCGCCGGTACGAACGCTCTTGAGAGTCCAATTTTTGTAACTGATCTCTTTTTCGACGATCGGCGACTGCTCATTTTGGGCAAAGCCGAGCGAAAACGCGAACAATACAATAGCGATGGTCAGGATGCTCTTCATTACAGATAATTCCCCGTCGTCAAAAGACTATCTTGTCAGATGCCAAACATCAAGAAAAAAGTTGGTCGGGTAAAAGTTTGCAGGCGATGGACTCAGGCCGACGCAGGTCTCGCAATTGGATCTAAGTCAGCGATTCGGTCATTTGAAGATTAATTTCCGTGTAAATCTGTGTTAATCTGTGGCTTATAGGTATAGGCATTATGAGCGACAAAGCAACCGTTTCAGACATTTTCCGCCGGGCATTAGAGATGCGTAAGGCTAACCCGGCGCAGGCATACACGGACGTCAAGGCACAGATCGTCAGCGAATACAGCGGCAAGGCGTTTCCTGATACAGCGTTTCTGACCATTCCCGAGTACGACAACATTACCCCGGAGGAAGATTGGACCGCGGGCCTGCCGATCGTGATGCGCGGCATTCAGAACGAGGATTGGAATGACCTCGCTCAGGGCATCATCATCAGCCTCGAACAGGTCGAAAATTATCCCAAAGAATCGCTCCGTGAGGACGATCCGGTGAAAGAGTGGCGCAACCGCGATCGCCGCATCGCCGCCGCCGAAGAAAAGAACTTTAACAAATGGATGCCTGAGGAACTGATGGCAATGGCCAAGAACAACGTCGGCGGAAAATAGTAAATAGCTGAACGATGAGATCTAAGAGCGTATGGCGGCCGTTGGGCTTGCTGTACGCTTTTTGCTTTTGTGCGGTTACGAAATGTCGAGCCGCAGGCCGTCGATGGCCTCGATCACTTCGCACGGCGGATCGAACCGGGCGACCTCATCTTGAAAATCGGACGAATCCCACTCAGGGTAAAAATGCGTGAGCATCGCCCGTTGCGGCCTTGCCTTGCGGATCAGGTGCATCGCCTCGGACAGCTCTAAATGCAATTCGACCGGCTTATTTCGGACAAATGAGCACTCGGTGATATAGAGCCCAACGCCGCCGGCAAAGCCCGTGATCGATGGATCAAAGCCGGTATCCGCCGTATAGACCATCGTCGCCTCACCGTCGCGGATATGGATCGCGTGGCTCGAGTCGGTATGCGGCGTTTTCATCGCCGCCGCCTCGACACCGGGCAGTATCTCAAAAGGCTCAAGAGCGGTGACCTCGACGATCTCTATCGCAAATCGCTGGCTGAGCAGACGATAGTCGCCTGCCGCATCGAATCGGCGAACCAATTCGGCCAGTCCCGGACCGCCAAATATACGCAACGGTTTGGTACGTGCCTGCGTCTCAGCGGCGTGCTTGATGCCAAATAGATATGCGGGCAGTCCGCCGCAATGGTCCAAATGGAAGTGCGAGATCCAGATCGCATCGAGTCCGGCCCAATCGAGGTTTTCCTCGGCCATTCGGTGGATCGCGGACGCTGAACAGTCCAGCAAAACGCAGCCGCCCGCTGTCTTTAACCAATATGCCGAACTGCTCCGCCGCGGATGCGGCACCGACGTGCCTGAACCTAAAACCGTCAAATTCATATTGTCATTCTAGCAAAATACCGACGGATCGATATTACGGCCGCACTTGCCCTTTACCAATCTTGACAAAAAAATAATGTTTTGCGATTCTAGTGGTTACGGGAATCCCCAAATTTATTGTCAGATAGTGGTTTATGAAAATATCAGCACAAGAAGAATATGGACTGAGGTGTCTGGTGCAATTGGCAAATTTACGGGCCGGCGAAAGCCTCACTCTGCCGCAGATCGCCGAGCGCGAGGGCATCTCGACAGCCAATGCGGGCAAGCTGATGTGGCTGCTCAACAAGGCCGGATTTGTCCTTTCGACCAGAGGGACCAAGGGCGGCTATATATTGGCTCGTCCGGCGAGCGAAGTACGGCTAAATGAGGTAATTAAGGTGCTCGACCAGGACGTGCTCAACAAGCATTGTGAGAGCTATACCGGCGTGCTCGATTCGTGCGTCCATAATGGCGATTGCGGTATTCGCCCGGTCATCGTCGGCCTCCACGAGATCGTCGAAAATGCCCTGTCGCAGATCACTCTGGCTCAACTCGTCGGCACCGAAAGCTCGGTCGACGCGATGTTTCACTCCATCCAGGGAATACACAGAACGCTCGAGGCACCGAGCATTTAAGGTTTAACGTACAAGTCGGCCGCGGATCTTTGCAGATGACGCGGTTCGACAAGATCAAGTCAGGAGTTTGGTATCTGCGGTAAACGCATTCATCTGCAGGCAAAAAATAAAATGTCGACAGCAGCAGAATTACTTACTAATCGAGAATATAAATACGGTTTTGTCACTGATATCGAGACCGAGACGATCGCAAAGGGTCTGACGGAAGATACCGTCCGCCTTATTTCGAGTAAGAAAAGCGAGCCCGAATGGCTACTCGATTTTCGTCTAAAAGCTTATCACCGTTGGCTCGAAATGACCCCGCCGGACAATTGGGCTAACTTCCACTATCCGAATATCGATTTTCAGAATATCTCGTACTATTCTGCGCCGAAGCACAAACCGTCAAAGGCAAGCCTCGACGAGGTCGATCCGGAATTGCTAAGGACATTTGAAAAGCTCGGCATCCCGCTCTCGGAGCAAAAAATGCTTGCCAATGTGGCGGTCGATGCGGTATTTGACTCGGTCTCGGTTGCGACGACATACAAGAAAAAACTGCTTGAGGCGGGCGTGATATTTTGCTCATTCACCGAGGCGGTCGCGGACTATCCGGAGCTCATCAAGAAATATCTCGGCTCGGTCGTGCCGGTTGGCGATAATTATTACGCGGCATTGAACTCCGCAGTTTTCTCCGACGGATCGTTTGTCTATATCCCAAAAGGCGTTCGCTGCCCAATGGAGCTCTCGACCTATTTTCGCATTAACACGCAGGAGTCAGGGCAGTTCGAACGCACGCTGATCGTCGCCGAGGAAGGCGGCTATGTCGCCTATAACGAAGGCTGCACCGCACCGCAATTTGATACAAATCAGCTCCACGCGGCCGTCGTTGAGCTCGTCGCTCTGGACGACGCTGAGATCAAATACTCGACCGTGCAGAACTGGTACGCCGGCGATGAGAACGGCAAGGGCGGCATTTATAACTTTGTGACCAAGCGTGGTGCTTGCCGCGGCGTTAACTCAAAGATCTCGTGGACACAGGTCGAGACCGGCAGTGCCATCACTTGGAAATACCCAAGCGTTATCTTGCAGGGCGACAATTCGATCGGCGAATTTTACTCGGTCGCTCTAACCAACAACGCCCAGATCGCCGACACCGGCACCAAGATGATCCACCTCGGCAAAAACACGAAATCGACGATCATCTCAAAAGGAATTTCGGCCGGACGCTCAAATAACAGCTATCGCGGATTGGTCAAAATAATGCCCAAGGCCGAAAACGCGAGAAACTATACTCAGTGCGATTCGATGCTGATCGGCCAGACGTGCGAGGCGAATACATTCCCCTACATCGAGGTGATGAACAACACCGCCCGCGTCGAACACGAGGCGACGACGTCGAAGATCAGCGAGGACCAGTTGTTCTACCTGCAGCAACGAGGCATCCCGCAGGAAGACGCCGTTAGCTTGATCATCAACGGATTTTGCAAAGAAGTTTTCCGCGAATTGCCGATGGAATACGCTGTCGAGGCGACGAAGTTGTTGGGATTGAAGCTTGAGGGCTCAGTTGGGTAACGAAATGTTTCACCACAGAGATCACAGAGAACACAGAGGATCGTTTGGTGTTTTTCTCAGTGGTCTCTGTGATCTCTGTGGTTAATAGTTCTTATGAAAACGATACAACCTGCAAACCAACCGCAACCGAAAGGCCACTATTCACCGGGCATCGAGCATAACGGACTGATCTATGTTTCGGGGCAGTTGCCGATGACACTGGATACGCGGGAGGCTTTTACGGGTGATATCGGTGAGCAGACGGAATTGGCTTTGAGGAATGTCGAGGCAGTTTTGCACTCGGCGGGGAGCGATCTGAATCACGTTTTGCAGATGACGATCTACGTTTCGGATATGGAAATGTGGGGCAAGGTCAATGAGGTTTACGCCCGCGTGATGGGCGATCATCGTCCGGCGAGAGCAATGATACCGGTCAAAGATCTGCATTTTGGCACGCAGATCGAGATACAGGCGATCGCGGCCGTCAAGGAATGATCTATTATCTTGCTCCCGTATTGATCATTTTCGGATTGGTGGTCTACCAGATCGCTCAAAAGTCGACCGATCAGAATGCGAACCCATTCGTCGTAGTCATTCTGGCCTACTTGATCGGGATCGCAGCGTGCATTGGCGGTTATTTTTTGTTCCCGAGGCAGGACGCAGAGATCGTACCGATGGTTCGGACGGCCATCTGGTCAGCGGTCGGCATCGGACTCGGAGCGGCGGCGATCGAGATCGGTTTTATGCTCGCCTATCGTGCCGGTTGGAATCTGAGCCTGTTGCCGGTCTCGGTAAATGTGTGCGGTGCCGCGCTATTGATGCTGATCGGCTTGATCGTGTTTAGAGAAAGCATTTCGATAGAAAAGGTGATCGGCATCCTATTGTGCATCGGCGGACTGGTTTTGATAACGCTTAAAAGATAGATGAAATTACAGATATTTCAGGTTGACGCATTTACAAGCGAACCCTTCGGCGGCAATCCGGCGGCCGTCGTGCCGCTCGACGCGTGGCTACCGCCTGAGACGATGCAGGCGATCGCGTTGGAAAACAATCTGTCGGAAACCGCGTTTTTTGTTCCCGGGGGCGATGGGCAATACGAGATCCGCTGGTTCACGCCGACGTTTGAGATCGATCTTTGCGGCCACGCGACGCTGGCCTCGGCATTTACGATCTTCGAGGTCTTGAAGCTTGAGAGCAACATCGTCAATTTTCACTCGCATAAGAGCGGAAAGTTGTCTGTCGAGAAAAATGGCGATGTATTGACTCTCGATTTCCCTTCCCGGCCTGTTTCGCCGGCGGAGGCGCCGGATGGCTTGATCGAGGCGATCGGCAAAATGCCGAAAGAGGTTTTCAAAGCCCGGGATTATTTTTTGGTTTACGAAAATGAGCAAGAGATCTTGGATATTAAGCCAAATTTTTCCGCGCTTCTGGAATTGTCAGAGCGTCTTAAGATCGAGGCTCACGGCTTTATCGTCACCGCTCCGGGAGATTCCTCAGATTTTGTATCGAGATTTTTTGCCCCTGAGGTCGGTGTTTTCGAAGATCCGGTAACCGGTTCGTCGCACTGCAATTTGATACCTTTTTGGGCGGAAAGGCTTGGGAAGACAGTGATGTTTGCCCGACAAGTGTCGGCCCGCGGCGGTGAACTATTTTGCGAACTTGCGGGTGACCGCGTAAAGATCGGCGGGTCTGCGGCTTTATATTTGAAGGGCGAAATTTTCGTAAATGATTAGGAATTTAAAACGACAAGAACTTATGCGTATCATTCCGGCAATTTTGTTTTATTTCATTCTGCTATCAACCTCGGCGGCGGCGCAGAGTGGTGAGGTTAAGAATGAATATGCAGAGGGAAGAGAAATTATTGCCGGCCTGGGGAAAATCACGAATCCGACCGGTATTCAGGAAAACTATAAAGTAAAAACGGGCGGCATCGAACAGTGGATTTACGTTCGCGGACAAGATCGCAAGAATCCCGTGATTTTATTTGTTCACGGCGGTCCGGCTTCGCCTATGTCGCCCGCGATGTGGATGTTTCAGCGACCGATCGAAGAATATTTTACGGTCGTAAATTGGGACCAAAGAGCATCGGGCAAGACGTTTCTCGAAGCCGAGCCGGATTCGATCAGTGGTTCGATAAACATTAATAAATACGTTGATGACGCGATCGAGTTGGCAGAATTTATCAACAAGCGCTACAAAACCGAAAAAGTCATCCTTGTCGGTCATAGTTGGGGAACGATCATCGGTTTGAAGGCCGCACTGAAACGTCCCGATCTTTTTCACGCATACGTCGGGATCGGACAGGTTATAAATACGCGAGACAATGAGCGTTTAAGTTTTGAGTATGCAGTTTCGCAAGCCGAAAAGCTCAAGAATGCAGCTGCGCTGAAAGAACTAAAATCGATCGCGCCTTATCCGGGCGATCAACCAATTACGCGCGAGCGCATTATCATCGCGAGAAAATGGGCGCAGTATTACGGCGGGTTGAGTGCCTTTAGAGATGAGTCGAAATACTATTTCAACGCGCCGCTGTTGTCGCCGGAATACGTGGAGAAAGACGTCTCGGCAATAGATAATGGAAACTTGTTCACGTTAAGCAGAATTTTGCCCGAATTTTTAGCAGTTGATTTCAAAAGCGTTAAAGAATTTCCGATCCCGATCTTTATGTTTATGGGGCGGCACGATTACACGACTCCGTCCGAGCCAACGGAAGCGTGGCTGAAGAATGTAAAAGCGACGACGAAAAAAGCAATCTGGTTTGAAAATTCCGCACACTTGATCCCGTTTGAAGAGCCGGGAAAAATGCTTGTCAGTTTATTAGATTACGTTAGGCCGACCGCCGTTACAGATTCGAGGTCAGCAAATATTTATAAAGGTTACCAAAATTGCGATCGTTACTTTTGATAAATTCACCCATTTTCATCTTGATGTCGACGGCGGAAAACGTTCAGGAAAAATACTAATTAATTGCGAATCATAAATATTAAAGTTAAAGAGACCATATAAAAATGTTATTAGAAGTTAAAAATCTACACGCCGGAATCAACGGCAAAGAAATATTGAAGGGCCTGAATCTCGAGGTCAAAAAGGGCGAGGTCCACGCCATTATGGGGCCGAACGGGTCGGGTAAATCGACGTTGTCAAAAGTTCTCGCAGGGCATCCGTCATTCGAGGTGCTCTCAGGGAGCGTATTGTTTGACGGCAAAGACCTGCTCGAACTCGATCCTGACGTTCGTGCACGCGAGGGCGTTTTTATGGCATTTCAGTATCCGGTCGAGGTGCCCGGCGTATCAAATTCGCAATTTCTGCGGCTCGCCTATAACCAGAAAGCTCTCCATCACGGCCTGGAAGAACTCGATCCGCTTGAGTTTAACGACTATCTGAAGGAAAAGGCCAAGATCGTCGAGATGGATCCGCAGTTTTTCAAGCGTTCGGTCAACGAGGGGTTTTCGGGCGGCGAGAAAAAGCGTAATGAGATACTCCAGATGGCCGTGCTCGAGCCTAAACTCGCGATCCTCGATGAGACCGATTCAGGCCTCGACATCGACGCTCTTCGCATCGTCGCTGAGGGAGTCAACAAACTCCGTTCGCCCGAGAATGCGATCATTCTCGTGACGCACTATCAACGGCTTTTGAACTACATCCAGCCTGATTTTGTACACGTCCTCGCGGACGGCAAGATCGTCAAAGAAGGCGGCAAGGAACTCGCCGTCGAGCTCGAAGAAAAGGGCTACGATTGGGTGAAAGGTGTGGGCAAATAGGTGAGCGAAGCCCTGAGGATCATCTTGCCGCTCTATCTGGTGGCATTCTTTATGATCGCTTTTGTTGGGCGCTCGTATCTCGTGTGGAAACGCACGGGTATAAATCCTTACGTCGTTCGCAAAGCCGGACGGCCGATCGACTTTATCGAGGGGCTATATCGACTTCCGCTTATATTGATCCTGATCACGACGCTTGTGTACTCGCTGGCACCGCAGTTTTACGAATATACAGCACCCATTATTTGGCTTGATGGCCCGGGCGTCAAGATCGCGGGCCTCACGCTGATGGCAATCGCTTTGGCCTGGACCGCTATGGCCCAGATGCAAATGGGCAAGTCCTGGCGTATCGGTATCGACGCTGATAATAAGACCGATTTGGTCGAAATAGGTTTATTCGGCGTTTCGCGAAATCCGATCTTTCTCGGTATGCGTCTCGCTTTGTTCGGATTTTTACTATCGCTGCCGAATGCGTTGACACTAGCGTCCGTTGCTATGGCAGACACATTGATGCAGATCCAGGTGCGGCTCGAAGAAGAATTTTTGACGAAAACTCATAAAGATCAATATATCGAGTTTTGCGGCCGTGTACGCCGCTGGATATAAATGACACAGGATAGATCAAACAAGCAGACTCTTGCAGCGGCCGCTTTTGCGGTCTTTGCGGTCGTTTGTCTGATCGCTTTTCTGGCTGGCCGAACGGCTGATATTTGGCAACTGCAAATACTTGCCGGCAATCTCGGGGGAGGCCCGTTGATCGGGGCCGAAGGCATTTGGCAAAGTGCGGCCGGATCTATTTTCGCCGTTTTGATCGGCGTTGCGTGGTTTGGGTTGGGAAGTTTCGTATCCTTCCTCATTCCCGCGACTCGATCAGCAAACCACTCGCATGTGCTGGAACTCGCGTCGAAGATCGCTATCGGTTCGGCCTTTTGGTCATTGATATGGTTTTTTCTGGGGCTCGCGGGTGCCTACTCGGGAACGACTGCTGTGGCGACACTCGTCATTGGCCTTGTCCTCGCCGGCCTCAATGTGAGTCGGATCCGCGAAGCAAAAAGTGAAAGCCGCGTGCCCGAACGTGCGGGAGCGTTCGACAAAGCGTTGCTGCTGCTGATCGCCGTTCCCGTGGTGCTCGCGCTAATTTCCGCCGCCGCGCCGCCGACTGCCAAAGACTCGCTGCTCTATCATTTATCGGTGCCAAAGGCTTTCATCGCTCAGGGCAGCAATACATTTGTCGAGGGCAATATCGCGAGCTATCTTGCACTCGGGACCGAGATGCACATCGTCTGGGCGAGACTCCTTGGCGGCATTTTCAGCGAACGAACGGCCGAGGTCGCTGGGACGATAGTCGTGTGGTTATTCTTTCCATTGCTGCTCGCCAGCATTTTTGGTTGGGCTCGCGAGACCGGAATTTCGCGACGATGGTCGCTGATCGCCGTGCTAATGGCCGCGTCAGTTCCGACGGCGTACCACGTTGCATCGAGCGGATATATCGACATCGCTCTCGCTCTATATATAACGCTTGCGATCTATAGTTTATGCCGTTGGTGGGGCCAGCCGTCGAACGCGACGGCTAGCGCAATTGCCATCTTTCTCGGTGCCGGACTGGGCGTCAAAATGACAACGGTGTTTGTGATCGCGGCATTTGCGTTGGTCGTCTTACTCCGTGCGAGAAATGCGGCGGACACAGGCAAGATCATCGCTACCGGATTTGGATCGCTCATTCTCGCCGGTGCGATCGCCTCGCCCACCTATATTCGGACTTGGGCCGTGACGGGTTCGCCCGTGTTTCCATTCTATATGAGCATCTGGCCGGGCACGGCCGCAGGCTGGGATGTTGAGCGTTCGAACCTATTCCAAGGAATGAACGCACAATACGGTGGTGCCGAGTCCAACAAGGCAAATTATCTGACTGCGCCCGTTCGCGTGTCGGTGATGGCTCAACCGGAGGAACCCGCAAATTACGACGGCGTTCTCGGCGTCGCATTTTTGATCGGGCTGCCGCTGCTCATCTGGGCATTGTGGAAACTCGAAATCCCGACTGAGGCGAAGATCGCGGCCGGAGTTGCGGGCGTGATGTATCTATTTTGGCTGTTTTCGAGTGCGCAATTGCGATACTTGCTGCCGATAGTCCCGGCGCTTGCAATTGCGATCGCCGCGTCAGTTGAGGCATTTGGCGATAAACTGCGCGGCATCGCCCAGTACGCATTTGCCGCGTCAGCGTTGGCCGCAACACTGACTGCCGTGGCTTGGTTCTGCCAAAAGGCACCGCTTCGGGTCGTGCTGGGCGGCGAGACTCGCGACGAGTATCTGACACGAAACCTCGATTATTATCCGTTCTATCAGGCCGTTGATACTGATACGCCTAAAGACTCAAGCGTCTGGCTGATCAATATGCGGCGTGATACTTACAACATCGAACGATCGGTCTATTCGGATTATCTTTTTGAAGATTGGACCCTGCGAACACTCGTTTGGGATTCCGCGAATATCGGCGAAGCTCGTGCAAAGGCCAAAGCACTGGGCGTGCAATATATTCTTACGAGATACGATTTCCTCTTTAATTACGACCGCTCAACGTTGGTCGATGACAAAAAGCCTCGTAGCGAGAATGAGTCGAAGCTCAAGATGGCCAAGGATCTGCTTTTGGATCCGGCGGCGACGATCAAAAGTGACAATAAATTTAGTTTAGTTAGGTTAGGTGCGTAAAAATGAGTAGTACGACAGCAGTAATGGAGACACAGTTTACAAAGCAGTTCACCGAGTTTCGCTCGACCGTTGGCGATGACGCGATGACAAAGTTACGTGATGCGGCATTCGCATACTTCGAATCGGTGGGATTTCCGACCGTTCACGAAGAAGATTGGAAATACACTAATGTTGCGTCACAGGTCGCGGGTCAGTGGACGATCCAAACGAGCGGAAACGCGAGTGTGGACGAACGGGCATCTGATTTCGACTACAAGCGCAATGGATTCACGGCTCTGAATCTAGCGTTTGGTGAATTTCAGATTATCCGAATTCCAAAAGAAACGAGCGTTGCGGAGCCGATCGAATTGAATTTTGCGGCGGAGGACGGCACCGCGATATTCCCGCACATCATCGTTGTCGCCGAGGCCGGGAGCAAGGCCACGATCGTCGAAACATATGCATCGACTGCTAAAGGATTTACGAGCAGTGCAATGCAGATCGTGGTCGAGGAAAATGCGAATTTGACGCATTATCGCGTGCAGAAAGACGCGGCCGAAGCTTTTAACTACAACGTGACGGAAGTTGAGGTTCGCGGCGGCGGCCATTACGATTCGACGAGTATCAATCTCGGTGCCGCACTTTCGCGACACGACATCGAATTGAAGTTTACTGCCGAGGGCGGCGAGGCTTGGGTTGACGGCCTCTATATGTTGGGCGGCAGTCAGCATCACGACACACACTCGATCATCGATCACACCGTGCCGAATTGCCTTTCGCATCAGACCTACAAGGGCGTGCTGAACGAGCATTCGAGGGGTGTTTTTAACGGAAAGGTATTTGTCCGAGCAAATGCACACGGCACCGACGCTCAGCAGTCGAATAAGAACCTTTTGCTATCGAATGACGCTCGCATCGACACCAAACCGCAGCTCGAAATTTACAACGACGACGTAAAATGCGCACACGGTGCGACCGTCGGACAGATCGAGGAAGAAGAGTTGTTCTATCTGCTGACCCGCGGTCTGCCGCCGACGCTTGCCAAAAATTTGTTAACCTACGGCTTTGCCGAGGAAGTGATAAACAAGATCGAGATCGACGCGATAAAGGCCGAACTGGACGCGATGGTACTGAATAGGCTGGGAACGGAAATATAACCACCGAGGACACAGAGAGCTCAGAAATCTCTGTATCGTCGAATGAAATCTTGGAAATCAATTCCGGCGGTGCTCTCTGTGGTGAATTAATCTTATGAATTTTGACGTAGAAAAGATTAGAAAGGATTTTCCGATACTCGCGACTGAGGTTAACGGCAAACCGCTAGTGTATCTCGATAACGCGGCATCGTCGCAGGTGCCGCAGTCGGTGATCGACCGCACTTCAAAGTACCTCGCCGAGGAACACTCGAATATTCATCGCGGCGTGCATTATCTGTCACAACACGCGACCACCGCGTATGAGGCGGCCCGCGAAAAGGTAAAGCGGTTCATCAATGCTCCGGATGTGAATTGCTGTATCTTCGTTCGCGGGACGACAGAGGGTATCAATCTCGTGGCATACAGTTTCGGCAAGGGATTCATCAATGAGGGCGACGAGATACTCGTCTCGCAGATGGAGCACCACTCAAATATCATCCCTTGGCAGGTCGCCGCCGAGGAACGCGGTGCGAAGATCGTCGTGATCCCGATGAACGAACGCGGCGAACTGATAGTCGAGGAATACGAACGCCTGCTCAACCAGCGGACAAAGATCGTTGCCATCGGACACGTTTCAAACAGCCTCGGTACGGTCAATCCGGTCAAGGAAATGATCGCAACGGCTCATAAATTGGGAATTCCTGTTTGTGTCGATGCCGCCCAGAGCGTACCGCACTTTCCGGTCGATGTGCAGGATCTCGACGCCGACTTTTTTGTATTTTCGGGTCACAAAATGTTTGCACCGACCGGCAGCGGCGTGGTTTATGGCAAACGCGAGTGGCTCGACAAGATGCCGCCATATCAGACCGGCGGCAGCCAGATCCGTACCGTGAGTTTCGAAAAGACGACCTACGCGCCGCTGCCGGCAAAGTTTGAAGCCGGAACGCCGGCCATCGCAGCGGGGATCGGGCTTGGAGCGGCGATCGACTATATAAATTCGATCGATTTCGAGGCTGCCGCCGCGTACGAACACGAATTGCTGGAATACGCGACACAGCTTCTCTCTGATATTCCTGAAGTCAAAATAATTGGCACGGCCGCGGAGAAAGCAAGCGTTGTCTCGTTTACGATCGAGGGCATACACCCGCACGACATCGGCACGATCCTCGATCAGCAAGGGGTCGCGATCCGTGCCGGCCACCACTGTGCTCAGCCGGTAATGGAGTTTTTTGACGTTCCGGCCACGGCTCGTGCAAGCTTTGCTTTTTACAATACGCGTCAAGAGGTTGAGAAGCTCGCCGATGCGATCCAAAAGGTCATAGAAGTTTTTGCCTGACAACGACGGCAAAATTTTCGGTGCCGTTTGTGAGTTTCGTCACATTACTAAAACGGAAATCAGAGGATACTCTCGATATGCAATCTGACCTCTATATCGCTCAACACGCTAAACTTCGCCCAATTTCTGAAATAGCCGAACAACTCGGCCTCGGCCCTGATGATTTTGACATCTACGGGAGCCCATACATAGCCAAACTCAGGCTCGACATCCTGGACCGGATAAAGGATCGGCCCAACGGCAAGTATATTGACATCTCAGCCATTACGCCGACACCGCTCGGCGAGGGCAAATCGACCACACTGATCGGACTCGGCCAGGCGATGAAACACCTCGGCAAAAAGTCTGTCGTAAGCCTGCGGCAACCGTCGCAAGGGCCGACTTTCGGTATCAAGGGCGGTGCTGCCGGCGGCGGCTATGCTCAGGTCGTGCCGATGGAGACGTTTAACCTCAATCTAACGGGCGATATCCACGCCGTCACCGCTGCAAATAATCTACTCGCGGCGATGATCGACAACAAACTGCTCCGCGGCAATCCACTCAATATCAATCCGCACAGCATCACCTGGAAACGCGTGGTGGACACCAATGACCGGGCACTGCGTAAGATCATCGTCGGACTCGGAGGCCGTATGGAAGGCGGCATTCCGCGTGAGACGGGATTTGATATCGCCGTCGCATCCGAAGTGATGGCAATACTCGCTCTGACCACGTCATTGCAGGATATGCGCAAGCGATTTGGCCGCATCGTCGTCGGTATGACGCACGATAAAAAGCCCGTGACGGCCGAGGAGATCGGTGCCGCGGGAGCGATGACCGTGCTTATGCGAGACGCAATTCGTCCGACTATAATGCAGACGCTCGAAAACACGCCCGCGCTCGTACACGCCGGGCCGTTTGCCAACGTCGCTCACGGCAACAGCAGTATCCTGGCCGATCTGATAGGTATTAAGACGGCAGATTATCTGATGACCGAATCCGGATTTGGTGCGGACATCGGCGCTGAAAAATTCTTTAATATTAAATGCCGTTACAGCGGATTGGTGCCTGACGCGTGTGTGATCGTCGCGACCATCCGCGCACTGAAATCGCATAGCGGTAAATACAAGATCGTCGCCGGCAAACCGCTCCCGCCGGAGATGCTCGAAAACAATGTCGCCGATGTCGAGGCCGGTGCAGCCAATCTACGTAAACAGATCGAGAATGTCAGGCACCACGGTGTCACGCCGGTGGTTGCGATCAACGCGTTTGAGACGGACCACCCTGAGGAGATAGCGGCAGTGAGGCGGATCGCGATCGAATCGGGAGCCCTCGGGGCAGCGGTTTCGAACCATTGGTCCGATGGCGGTAAGGGTGCGATCGAGCTTGCGGAAATGGTCATCGCTGCGGCGGATCAGCCGAGCAACTTTAAGTTTTTATACGATCTCGATCAGCCGATCAAGACCAAGATCGAAATTATCGCCCAAAAGATCTATGGCGCAGCAGACGTGTATTTCGAACCGTTCGCAGACCAGCAGATCGCCTCATACGAGGCGAACGGATTCGGTAATTTGCCGATCTGTATGGCAAAAACTCACCTTAGTCTGAGTCACGACCCCAAGCTAAAGGGTGCGCCGACCGGTTTTACGCTGCCGATCCGCGAAGTGCGGGCCAGCGTCGGCGCGGGATTTATTTATCCGGTTTGCGGCGATATGCGGACAATGCCCGCTCTGCCCGAACATCCGGCAGCAGAAAGGATCGATATTGATGCCGATGGCAACATTGTTGGCCTTTCCTAACTAGGTTATGTCGTTCGGGCATAATAAAATATATTTATGTCCGAATTGAGTGATCTGTATCAGGAAGTAATTTTAGAACACAACAAGAATCCGCGAAATTTTCGTGAGATAGAGGACGCAGATCAGACCGCCGACGGAAAAAACCCGTTATGCGGCGATGCTCTGCGTGTGTACGTGTCGATGGACGGCGATAAGATCGCAGACGTCTCCTTTAAGGGTTCGGGCTGCGCTATTTCAAAGGCATCCGCGTCGATGATGACCCAAGCCGTAAAGGGTAAAACGCGAGATGAGGCCGAAACCATCTTCAATGAGTTTCACGAAATGGTAACTGGCGGCCTCGACATCGAAACTGACGAGAACACGCTCGGCAAACTAAAGATATTTGCCGGCGTACTCGAGTTTCCCGCTCGTGTAAAATGCGCAAGCTTGAGTTGGCACACGCTTCACGCCGCACTTGCGGGCGATGATGCGGTCACCACCGAATAATGGCCTCCGACATCAATTCGCGCCGGGATATCGAACGGTTGATCGATCATTTCTACTCGATCGCTGTCAATGACGCGGTCATTGGACATCATTTTACGCTGATGGATCTCGATGCCCACAAGCCCATAATGTGTGATTTTTGGGAAAAGACGATCCTTGGACGTCCCGTCTATTCCGGCAACCCTCTGCTCGTACACCAGACATTCGATGCTCGAGAGCGGATGGAACCCGGGCATTTTGTCCGTTGGATCGAAATTTTTGTCGAATCCGTGGATAAATTTTACTCCGGCGAAAATGCGGAAGCGGCAAAATTGCGAGCGCGAATGGTCGCGGACAGCATCAATCAGCGTCTGAATCAAGACCATCGCCTAACGGAATTAGATAATCACGGGCGAGCGTACTAAATTCGTCGATCTGGCGTTTTACCCAATCATCATCTTTTTGCAATTCTAACGCTAAAATCTCTGCGACTAACGGAGCGATCTCGATCGCCGCAGTTGCGTTCAGGAATAAGGCTCTTGAGCGGCGGGCGAGAACATCCTCGACGGTCCGGGCCATCTCAGACCGAACGGACCTGATCACATCATCCTCCGTAAGATCGATCTCCTGATGCAGTTGCCGCCCATTTCCCGATCGTTCTTCGTGATCGATCGTTACACTTTCAGTAACCGACGGTTGAACATCCAGTCCGCCGACTTTAGCGGCATTGTCGATCGCATCTTCGGCCATTCGCCGGTACGTCGTCCACTTTCCACCCGTAATCGTCACGAGTCCCGCGGCGTCGATAAATATATCGTGACTACGCGAGATCGACGAGGTTCGATCATCAGACCCTGACGAGATCAATGGCCGAACTCCGGCAAAAACACTCCGGACATCTGCTCGACCGGGTGCGGAGGTCAAGTACTTCGCCGCAGTTTCGAGTAGAAAATCGATCTCGGAGGCGAGGGCTTTTGGCTCGAGTGTCGCCGAGTCGATGGGCGTATCGGTCGTGCCGACCAGCGTATATCCTTGCCAGGGAATACAGAACAGAACCCTGCCGTCACTTGTTTTGGGGATCATTATTGCCGTCTCGGCAGGCAGAAATCTGCGGTCAATGACAAGATGAACGCCCTGAGCAAACTTGATCAGCGGGACAGCGGACGGATCGCTCATTTTACGAACCGGATCCGTAAAAACTCCCGTTGCATTGACCACCGAACGCGATCTAGCAGTCATCTTTTCACCGGTCTCGACGTCGATGAACGATACTCCGGTTGCTCGGCCCGATCGATCTTTGGTAATACCCGTAACTATTGCGTAATTGAGGAGACACGCACCGTGCGATGCCGCCGTCTTTACGAGATCGACGAGCAATCGAGTATCGTCAAATCGCCCGTCAAAGTAAACAACTCCGCCGACAAGTCCTTTAGACACAAAAGTTGGGGAGATCTGCAAGGCCTCAGCCCGCGACACGATGCGCGACCTCGGCAAGGCATATTTGCCGGAGAGAATGCCGTAAGCTTTGAGCCCGATACCGTAAAACAACTTCTGCCATCTGCTATAGCAAGGCACTATAAACGCCTGTTCCTTTA
Source organism: Chloracidobacterium sp. (assembly GCA_016720705.1). NCBI lineage: Bacteria > Pseudomonadati > Acidobacteriota > Blastocatellia > Chloracidobacteriales > Chloracidobacteriaceae > Chloracidobacterium > Chloracidobacterium sp. The sequence continues at coordinate 1,085,123 of JADKKB010000007.1, forward strand.
CGACATTTGGGGCATTGCGAAGCAGTATGCCGCGCTCGCGCAGAGCCTCGCGGACGAGCGGGATATCGCCTTGCCGGAGATATCGGACGCCACCGTGGACCAACTTGGTACTACGGCTCGATGTGCCCTTGCCGAAATCGTGCTGCTCAAGCAGCAGTACCGAATATCCGCGCGTCGCCGCATCGACGGCACAACCTACGCCGGTAGCTCCGCCGCCAATGACGATGACGTCCCACGGAGTGTTTTTATCGCGAATGGTCGCGGTGATCGTATCTCGTTCCATCGGGCGCGGATCTAACGGGTCTAAGTTTAGCAGACTGTCGGCGGGTTGGCTGTTTGATGCTCGCAGCTCATCTCCCTTGCTAATATATCGCTTTGCCACGACAATGTGACGATATGAGTGCGGACGATCCGATCAAACAGAGTCTGTGGGCCGACATTACCGATAACCGATACGCGATGGCCACGTATCTGATGATGGTCGTCGCGGTCGTCGTAATACTGCAGATGCAGGGCCGCGTATGGTGGTGTCAGGCCGGTGATATGGTTCCCTGGGCGTGGAATATATGGTCAACACACAATTCTCAGCACATCATCGACCCGTACTCATTCACGCACGTACTGCACGGCGTTATAGAATTTTGGCTGATCGGGTTTGTATTCAGGCGAATGCCGATCGTATGGCGTTTGGCTCTCGCGATATTTATTGAGAGCTCGTGGGAAGTCGCCGAGAACTCTACTATGGTGATCGAGCGATATCGCGCGGCGACCATTTCGCTCGATTATTTTGGCGATTCGATAATCAATTCGATCGCCGACATTGCCTGTTGTGCGACCGGATTTGTAATAGCCTACAAGCTGAAGTTTTGGCGTTCGCTGTTGCTATTCCTGACTACCGAGGCTCTCCTGATCGTGTTTATCAAAGACAGTCTGGTCATCAACATCATAATGCTGCTGTTCCCTATCGACGCGATCAAAAACTGGCAAATGAGTCCTTAACGCTCACCGCGTGCGGCCTCGACCTGGCTTTGTTGGATCACGCTTAGCTTACGCGAACCCGGTTGATCAAAGGTCTCCATCAATCGTAATGTCTCGTCCACAATACGGAGTTGATACTCGGGCCAATTTGGTTCGCCGGCGACGGAGCCAAAATTGCCTTTGTAGTAGGCAGTTCGCGGCGGCCTGACCTGATCGGTGATCTTTGAGTCGACCGATATGTTGATCGTCGGGATCCCGCTGGCTTCGATAGCACGGGCAACGATGCCGAGAGTCTGATGGCAAAGTTTCGAGGCGGGTATCAACAACACGGCCTGAATTCGGTAAAATTTTATTCGGTCGACCAAGCTTGGGGCCAGTATTTCGGCGACGGCGTTAGCATCAGGTATGAAACTACTTACGCTCCACCACGCGCTATTCAGACTGCCCAGCACCGAGTTTGCCTGATACTCGAGTAGTCGGTCGATCGGGATAAGTGAGTTTCTGTCTTCGCCGACGGCCTTAGGATCGTAACCCTTCGCGGCATATAGAAGGTCCGCCGCTTCGATCTCGACCGGTATCTCGCGATACGACGTATCGCCGCCCTTGGATTCGAGATCGAATGCCTCGGTACCGTTAATGTACGCACCGGCAGACGAAATAAGGCCGAGATTCATCATCGGCAACGCTCGCCGTACCGGCGTGAATGGAGCGTGAATATTTTCGATCCACGGATAACCCGTCAGGTCTTCGTTAGCATTCCAACGGCCAAAACGAGTCGAAAACTCGCCCGATCTTTCTATAAGTTCCATATAGTCTATATCTTAAACTCTTTCTGAAAATCGTAAACATCTGATGCGGCAGAACTTTCGGTGCCGAATCTCCGATTAGCGATAATAAAGAAAGCGATCAAAGCAGCGATCATACCGGCAAATAAAACCCAAACCGAATACTCGTGAAGAGTGTTGAATTGAATTCGCAAAGGGTCGTCGACGGCAACATCATCGATCGGACGGCCAAGCTGGAGTCTGATAGATGACAACCAAAAGCCGATCACAAATTGACCGACGGCACACGACGCGGCAATCACAAGCAGCAGAAACCTTTCGACCCACAACCATAACTGCGAGATCCGCGACGAGGCGATCAGCGACGTCAGGATCAACACCACCGAGATAATTAGCCCTGAATAATTTATGATCGCCAACGTCCGATTGACGACGCTTCCGGCCAATTCGCGTGTCGGCAATACCGCGAACGAAGATTGTGCGACGCCTATAAAGAAGACGGCGGCACCCAACCAGATCGCCAAAAATAGAAGCCTAATATCCGAGAAAAATTTCATTTATCCGATGCGTCCGCAAGCCTGTATTATCTAGCTTTTTGTCCAAAAGGGCAAAGCACGACGTACGACCTAGCGTTCAAATCGTTTGAGGCCGGTCAACTGTCCGATCGTCAGCAGAATGAACCGCGGATTCAGTACTAGATATCGATACCACAACCGCCGCGGCTCCTGCGTAAGCCGAAATAGCCATTCGAGCCCGAAACGGCCAAGCCAGGGCGGACATTCGCGAACATTACCGGCAAAAAAATCGAACGACGCACCAACGCCGAGCATTACCGAATCAACACGGTCGCGGTGAGCGTACATCCAGTTTTCCTGCTTCGGACACCCCAATCCCATAAACAGAAGGTCCGGCCGAACGCGGTTTAGTTCGTCGACGATCGCGGCATCCTCTGCCTCCGATAACGGTCGAAATGGCGGCGAATAAGCATACGAGACCTTTAGATCCGGAAACTCGTCCGCCGCGCGATGCTTGATCGCATCAATGACCTCCGGAGCGCCGCCATAAAATCCTACCGTCAACCCTTTTTCCTGAGCGAAATGGCAAAGTGCGATCATCAGATCATTGGCACGCACCCTTGATGCCGATCGACCGCCCTGAAGACGCTGCATCCAGACCAGCGGCATACCGTCGGTCACGATAATGTCTGCGCTGTTTACCTTGTCACCGAAGTCGGGATCATCGTACGACTCCATCACCATATGAACGGTCGAAAAACACACGTACGCCCCGGTATCGCGTTGAACGAGTTCATCGATCTTGCCGATCAACGCATCACTTTCGCAAATATCGGGAAACAAGCTAACCACTCGCAGTTGTTTTTGCTTTCGTTCGGTAAGGTTCATTTTAACTGTCGTCAACGGCCCGTAAATATATCGAGTCGAGTGCGGCAAAATAGTCGTCGGACGAGAATTTATCTGCTACCGTTTTTCTAGCGGCGTCACCGATCATAGGCCAATCTTCACGCGCCGCAATTACCTTGGAAAGGGTCTTGGCAAGCGCATCGGCGTCGCCCGATGGCACGATAAAACCGTTTTCGCCGTTATCGATCACGGCGGTGATCGATGCATTGTCCGATGCTATAACGACGCACCGACACGCCATTGCCTCAAGCATTGCCATCGGCATTCCCTCGCCGTAAACGGACGGCAGGACAAAAATATCACTTGACGCAAGCGTCGCCCATTTCTCCGTCCCCGCAACCACACCGCGATATTCGAACGCAGTCTGAAGTTCGTCGGTCATCGCATCAACGAACCATTTCCGCTCAGGCCCGTCACCGCAACATCTTAGGATAAACTCGGTTCCGGAGCGATGCACTTTGCCACAAGCTTCTGCCAACTGGCGAATGCCCTTTGACTCGTGGATACGGCCGAGAAAGACGACTACCGGCACGTTATTTGACCGCTCGATCAGCGGAGCATTTCTGCGATCGACAGCATTTGGCAATACGGTCAGTTCAATATTCGGCCAACGGCGGGAAAGTGACGCTCTTTCGATCTCGCTCAGGACAATGACCGCCGCGGAGTGTCTGAGCATAAATCCGATCGCCCGATCGACGCTTGCGCTCGCAGGCCTGCTCATAAGGTATTTGCCGCCGTGAATAGCAAGAATGACCGGCCGACGGGCAACCCGGCCAACCAATAGCAACATTAGGTCGCGCCAGATCGAGAGGTTGGTCAACGCGGTATTCAGGTGGATCAGGTCGGGCTTTGAGCGAATTACCGCAATCAGAAACCGCAATGGCAACGCGATCTGCTTCAACGCCCATCGAGCTCCTTTTCCCTCGCCATCGGTGCTTCCCGCGACAAAATGCGTGTATCTCGACGGGCAATTTTCAATGATCTGCCGCACCACCGTTGAGATTCCGCTGACATTGCGGGTTTCGTCTAGTTCTGGCGCGGTGATGAGAATTTTCATTGAACAAACGAAAGAATATACCAATAGAAGTAATATGTCAGCAATGGGCTCGAAACCGCATTTGCATACCTTGGCCCATTAGCATAAAAAGTAAGTGGCGAATCTACGCCCGCCCGATACGATGTCTGACGCGAAAGCAGAAATTCCTAAAAACATTATGCCAACCTGGGTAATGCCGTTTGTTAAGCTTATCGCGCTTGTGATCGATGCGGGGCTTTCGGCGTTGAGCCTTTGGGCGGCATTTGTGGTGCGTCAGGGCCAGCCGATATTTGCCCCGGGATCGTGGTCCTGGTCAGCAGAGTTTGCACCATATTCGGGAATATTGTATTTTGCCGTGCCGGCCCGTTTGGCGATGCTGATCTATCAGCGGGCCTATCGTTTTGACGGTGCGTTTTCGTACTCGGCCGAGGCGATCCGGTACTTACAGGCAGCAACCGTGAGTTCGCTTTTGACCGTGGCATGGGCGTTTCTGTTCCGAGGCGGATTTGCCTACCGCGAATTCTCATATTCACGAAGTATTTTTATAGCAGACTTTTTCTTCTCGCTTTTGATGATCGGCGGATTTCACTTTGCGATCCGGCGTATTCAAGCCGGGCTTCGCGAACGCGGTATCAATCTGATCCCGACGATGATCGTAGGCACGTCGAACGAAGCGGTCCGGACCGTACAAGAACTTTCTGAACGCAAATATCTCGGTTATAAAGTGATAGGTCTGGTTGCGACCGGTGACTCCGCACCCGAGACGATCACACTGGACGGCGGAAAAATCATTCCGGTGGTCGGACACGTCCGAGACCTCGACTTACACATCGTCCGATACAGGATCCAAGAGGTGATAATCACCGATGACAGTTTCTCCGGTGATCGTTTGTTTGAGGCAATGATGAAACTAGGACGCAACCAGCGAGTGGAATTTCGCTTTGCGCCTAATCTTTTCAACGTATTGCCGCAAAAGACGAGCGTCGATCAGATCGGTGTCCTACCGATGGTCCGTCTTTTTCGTGAACCGCTGACAGACGTCCAGCGATTTGTAAAACGTCTATCCGATATCGTTTTGGCAATTGTAGCCGCGATCATTACGGCTCCGATCTGGCTGGCGGCCGCAATATTGGTACGGATCGATTCCAAGGGACCGCTGATCTACCGTCAGGAACGCGTCGGGATGGATGGCAGGATGTTTCTATGCTTTAAGTTTCGCTCGATGGCTGCCGACTCGGACGACGCGATCCATCGCGAAGCATATCAAAAGAATATTGTCGGCGACGCCGAGGCAAATGCCGGCAACGAAAGCTCACCGATATACGGCAAGGTGAAAAATGACCCGCGCGTCACTCGCGTCGGCTCATTCATTCGCCGCACAAGTATCGACGAATTACCGCAACTTTTAAATGTCATACGCGGCGAAATGAGCATAGTCGGCCCGCGTCCGCCGATCCCATACGAGGTCGAGGAATACGACATTTGGCACCGAAAGCGGCTCGATATGAAACCCGGGATAACCGGACTCTGGCAAGTGTCGGGCCGCAATCGCCTGACATTTGACGAGATGGTCAAGATAGATCTCTATTACATCGAGAACTGGTCCTTGCTCCTGGATGCCAAGATAATGTTACTTACGATACCTGCGGTCTTTCGCGGTGATGGGGCACGATGAACATCGCCGAGGCATTGGCCGCCGCGACTGAGCGGTTGGAAAATAGCGGAATACCTGAATCCCGCCGTGAGGCGGCGTCGCTGATAGCTTTTGCGATCGGCCGTGAACGCGTTTTTCTGATCGCGCATCCCGAGTATATTTTAACGGTTGACGAGACGGCGGCGATAGATGAATCGGTCAAGCGCCGCTCATCTCGGGAGCCGTTTCAGTACATTGTCGGCCGCCAGGAATTTTACGCTCTCGATTTTGAAGTCAGCCCGTCGGTACTGATACCACGCCCCGAGACGGAGTTGCTGGTTGCTCGGGCTATCGACGAACTCAGCAAGATAGATGAACCCCAGTTTTGCGAGATCGGCGTTGGTTCAGGCTGCATCTCAATTTCGGTGCTTTACAATGTTCCGAACGCAACGGCGGTAGGACTGGACATTTCGGAAGCTGCGTTGGCAGTCGCCCGAAAAAATGCCGATCGACACAATGTGCTTGGCCGCCTCGATCTTAGATCGTCAGATATTTACGGATCGCTGACGCCGCGGCAGTTTCACGCGATTCTCTCAAATCCGCCCTACATTCCCTCAAGCGATATGCCGGCCCTTCAACCGGAGGTCTCCGAGTTCGAACCGCGTGTCGCTCTGACAGATGGCGGATCCGGCATCGAGATCATAGAAAGGATCATCGCCGGGGCTCCGACATTTCTGCTAGATGGCGGCATATTGATGCTTGAGATCGGTGCCGGACAATCTGAGATCGTCTGTGAAATGTTCGATCCAATGGTCTGGCGTACCGTCATTGTCCTGCCGGATCTCCAGCAAATACCTCGAACGGTGATCGCCGTTAAAAAATGATTTGGGCGATCGGTTGATTTTACTTGCCTTTAACAACAAAGTGGCGTTAATATGAGGGTGAATTCCACAAGACGTTTGAAATGGTTCAGTTTGCGTTCGAAGTAGCTAGGTTTTTTCGGTAAGTAAGGTGCGAATGATATCGGCTGACAAACTTCGAATTTTCCGGCCCTATATCTAGATCGGAGGTGACTATTATGCTAAACGGTATTTTGGCGGTTCTTTCAGCAATAATTGCTGCGTTTTCATTCTATCAATACTCAACGAGTGGAGACAATAAACTTTACTTGGTAGTTTCGATCATCTTTCTGATCGCGTTTCTCGCACTGGGAGCAATGTTTCTCTCAAGCCGAGTTAACAAGACCGAGGACATTCATATCACTGAGTAATCAGAGCATCATCTTCCGGTTTATATCCGATGTTTATTTCCGGATATGAGTAGGGGCCTATTTTTGTTTTTGGCGGCCGTACTGGCGATCAGTGCGGCTGCCATTTTTGGATCTAATCGCACCTGGCACGGTGATCCCTAATTGGAAATCTAATGTTGACAATAATGTAAGGATTTATCATCCTATTAGTCTAGGCTTGTCTTTCAGGCCGTAGTTATTAGATGCCAAAGATCGCAGACATACAGGAAACGCCGAATCCGAACGCGGTAAAGTTCATTTTAAAGGAGCCGGTCTCGCACGGCACGTCCCACTCGTTCAAGTCGGCTGAGGCGGCGGCGGACGATCAATTCGCCCGCTCGATCTTTGAGACCGGATCCGTTGTCTCTGTATTCTATATGGACAAAATGGTCACGGTCGAAAAGACCGATGACGCTGAATGGGACGAGATACTACCGGAACTTGCCGTTCCGATCAGAGCGGCTGAGGCGGTTGCGACTAGCAAGGGCAAAGCTGCTGCTGCGATGGTCGGCGGAGCGATCGCCGCGGCCGCAAGTGACGACCCTAAGCTCGGTGAGATCAATGCCCTTCTCGACGAACGCATTCGTCCATATCTTGCGGGTGACGGGGGATGGCTGGAAGTACTCGAACTTGATAACGACATATTGAGGATCCGCTATGAGGGTGCCTGCGGCAGTTGCCCCAGTTCGCTTACAGGGACGCTGATGGCGATCGAAAATATGATCAAAGAAGAGATCGATCCCGCCATAACAGTCGTTGCTACCTAGTCAAAAACGCTACATTACCATTTCTTTATTTTGTTGAATCAAAAGAAATTCTTGACATAATTCGGTCAAATTGGTCATAATTTGTTTTGTGGCGGTTTACGCGTATCGTCACTCCGACCACAAACTTATTTTCTACTCATATCTACAGACCTTTTACATCCCGATTTTAGGATCGTTGCCAGCCAATGGAGGAAAGACCCAGTGAATAGCGAAGAACTCGAACAAAGTCTGAAGGCCGAATTTGAGAATTATCTCAAACAGGTCATCGCGGAGATGCGCGATGACGTTACGGAATTTCAGATCAAGATAGAGAGCGAGTTTGAAAAACACAAATCCCACATCGATGAGGCATTCAATGGTTTTTCTGCTCGTTTTGACTCAGAACACACGTTCGACGAAGGATTCCGCGAATCGGTAGTCGAGCATATGCGGCTTGCCCGTGACGAGGGCGCGAAGATCACCGCAACGGCCATCACTAACGCGGAAGAAATGGAGAGACTCGCGACTCCTGAGTTTAATCTCGCCGACATTAAAGAAGCCGTTATTGATATCAGCAGTAAAGATTCGCAGTCAGCGATCCTTAAAGCGCTCATTCAGCACGCGGCATCTTTCACGCCTCGCGGTGCGTTTTTTATCATTAAGGGTGATCATTTTGTCGGTTGGAAAGTATTTGGCAAAGAAGCCGGTAATGGTGAGAATGCGGTTCGCGACATTCACTTCCCGGTTGCGGCAGATTCGATCTTGGGCAATTCGGTACGGGGTCAATCGATGTCCGAAGGTTGGTTCGGAACCTATACCGAAGACAATTCCTTTTTGGAACCGCTTGAGTTTGGCCAGCCCGATCGGATGTACGCGATCCCGCTGGTCGCTCGCGGCCGCGGCGTCGCAGTTTTGTACGCTGATTACGGCCACGAAGGCGTTGCCGTAAACACGGACGCCTTAGAAATGCTGGTTCGCGTGGCAGGCCTGACGGTCGAAATGCTGGCATCGGCAAAGGCTGCTCGATATGGTTCTGAACCGGCGGCCGTTGCGGAAGTCGCAGACGACAATCACGAAAACGAGTCGGTCCATAGCGAGAGTTCGTTCGACGCTGTCCCGGTTGTCGCATCGCCGTTTTACGAGTCCGCGGACGCTCACAGCGAAAACGCTGACATTGACGCAGATCAGGCCGAAGTTGTCGCAGAAAACGAGGCAACGCACCCGCCGGCATTCGGCTACGACTCAGAGCCGTACAGATCGGAGGAGAATGTCGCCGATATGTATCCTGAGGCAGACGTCGAAACTAAACATATTCCGGAAACTCCGGTTTCAGAATATTCGGCGGTCGTAGAGACTGCCGAAGGTGAGATCACCGATAATGAAATTGTTGAAGCTGAAACGCCTGAAGTAGAAAATGTTTATGAGGTAAATGTCGACACGGAAATCGTTGATGATGAACGTGTAGACGCAGAAAATGTTGATACTGATAGTGACCACGCTGATCACGCCGTTGCCGACGCAACGGACGATACTCCGGCCGAGTCAAAGGATTTCGAGACTCCGGAATTTTTGCGATCTGAAAGCGTTCAGTTCGAGACCGTGTCGTCGATAACCGAAACCCACACAGAGATCGTCGATTCTTCGTCGATCACGGTGGAAACGGCAGAAATTCATACCGCGGAGGTCGAACACGTCATCGAATCCGAAAGTTTCGCGGCGTATGAACCTGCTGTCGATCACAGTCCGGTAGTTGAGACGGCGTTTGATCATTTCAACGTCGAAAAGGAAACATCGGACGAGGCCGAGACTCCATATACGGCGCCGACCGTTCAATTCGATACACCCACAGTTTCGGAACCGGCAGTTTCATTCAATGACGTGTCGCCCTTTGACCGACCGATCGAGAAATTTGAGCCAGCGACAGCGATCGGTGCTATTCCGGCGTCCAATCTCACCCCCGTGGTCGAAAAGGTCTCGCTTCCGATCGGAAGCCGTCTTAGCGATCGCAATGTCGACCTGCCCATCGAGGTCGCAGATGAGGAACGCCGTTACCACAATGACGCACGGCGGTTCGCACGACTGCTAGTATCCGAGATCAAGCTCTATAATGAGAAAAGGGTGCAGGAAGGGCGCGAGGCTCACGATCTTTACGAAAGGCTTCGTGAGGCGATCGACCGCTCACGCGAGATGTACGACAAGCGCGTTCAACCTCCGGTAGCGTCCAAATTTGACTACTTCCATTATGAATTGGTAAGTTCGCTAGCCGAGGGTGATATTGGGCGGCTCGGCGGCAGTTATCCGGGAGCTACAGTCTAACCACTACAAAAGGAAACAGAAAAAGCCGCGTGTTGAAAGATACACGCGGCTTTTTTGTTTGTTTCCGGCGACTATTGTTCAGTTCTTTCGGATGGAAATACCGGCCGCGTCGGGCCCGGATTATCCGGCGAAGTGTGGCGGTGCACGATCTTCCAATCCTTGCCGATCAACTTGTAAACAAGCGTCATTCGCCCGGATGCACTTTCAAGCTTTCCGTCGTTCTCCTGTGTTTGCTTCCACTTACACGAGACATAAGCTGCCGTCTTGCTGAGCATTTCGACTCGAACGCCGGTCACGTCGATAGTCACATTTGAGACTTTGGCGTACGAAGACTCGACGTTTGATTTGATGTTTTCCCAACCACCGGTAGCCGAGCCGTTATTATTAAAGACGAGCAGCCGATCGCTTTTCTCGTAGGAAGCCGACACTTTTTCGGCATCGACCTGCTTTATACCATCGATCAAACGATCAAATGCCTGACGTACGCCCTTAGTCGGGTCGGTAGTTGCCGCCGGTTTCTTCTGGGCCGCCACATTGATAGCTAACGCCGCAAGAATTACAATTACATATGCAAATTTATTCATAGTTGACCGTCCTTGACCGTATATACAGATCTGGTGTGAGTTTATAATTGTGCAACTCTTGCTTGCAACATCAGGCGATCAATCATCAAAGCTATGACCGAAAAATTTGATTGTGCATCGTGCGCAGCCCCGCTCGATTTCGAAGGCACACCGGTTCAAAAGTGCAAATTCTGCGGCAGTACCGTGATAGTACCTCAGGAATTGATCCGCGGGAATGATTTCCACCCAAACAATCCGGCGGGTATGGAACTCGATCTGGCAGAGGTCCTAAAGCTTATTGCCAATGGAAATAAGATCGCCGCCATCAAGCTTTTTCGGGAAACATTTGATGTGGGCCTGAAAGAGGCAAAGGTCGCCGTTGAATCGATCGAGGGCGGCCGCGGTGCGATTCTTTCCTCAACACGTACCGCAGATATAAAGGGTGCTTGGTCGACCAATGATTCGATTGCCAAGAGGCAATTGACGTCTCGCGTCGTAAAACCGATATTGGGCAGCATCTTACTGATCTTTCTGCTGACCGCCGGCTTTGTTGCCACGATCCTGTATGTCACATATCGGTCGGTCGACCGGGCTTTCAACAATGCGGTCAATCCGATCACTAAGCGGGGCACAACCCAATCGTTGCCGGCCAACGAATTGCTGAAGTTTGGCGGCAAAGGCAGCGGGCCCGGCCAATTTAGCGATAATCGATACATCGGTGTGGACAGTAGCGGCGGGATCTATTCTGCCGAATATCAGGGCGGCCGCGTCCAGACATTCGATCGCACAGGTATTTTCATTTCGCAGTGGTCGGCCGGAGCCACCATTATCGCAGATATGGCGGTTGGTCGTGACGGAGTGGTCTATGTACTAGATGCCCGAGGTATCGCTGCCTATGACGGGTCGAGCGGCAAGCTTCAGCGGCGGATCGAGCGTCCAAATCTTGCCGGCATCGCGGTAACGGCAGATGGCCGAGTGGTCGCCGCCGGACGTAAAGGGATCGCCATCCTCAGTGACTCACTCGCCACTATAAGCGACCGGAAAGACGCTTTGACACGGGCAAATGCCTTGAAGGGCTTTACGCACGTCGCCGTCGATGGCCTTGATAATGTCTACGCTGTCGACGCAAGCAACCGCGAGATCTGTAAATTTGCGGCGGACGGTCAATTTCTAAAGCGCATCAGCACCGATGTATCCTCACCAAACTCGATCGCCATTGACCCCAAGGGTCGACTTTTTATTTCGGACACGAGCAAGATGATCGCTATTGACGAGAATGGTTTGCCGCTCGGGTCATTCCCGGTTGATCAGGCATTCGGTTCCGCATTTAATGACGACGGTGAATTGCTGATCGCTTCGCGGCCGTTCGTCGTCAAATATTCCTTAGGCTTTTAAGCTGTATAAAATACACCATTTCGTCGCTGCGGCATTACAAATTGCACCGTTTCGGACTCTGAATTTTGGCCGGAACTGACCGTTAGTCGCATTTTACAGCGGCGCCCGGATTTTTACTGTGAGGTACGATAATTGCATCTACTTTGGATAGGTGAGGATGATTCACAGCAACATCCGTCTTTGAAAAAATTTTAATCTGGAGGGAAAGCATATGCGATCCATTAAATTTGCGACACTAGCCTTGGCCTTGGGTCTCGCTTCGGTGTCGATCGCCGGAGCAAATTCTCCGTTGACCGTTAATTTGCCGGACGGCAATACCGCAGTTCAGCAGGATGACACCGCTCCCGATGTTACCGCGAGGGTGGCTCGTATCAGCTATCTCAGTGGTGATATTCGGATCCGCCGACTCCAATCGGAGGAATGGGAAAAGGCCACACTAAATCTGCCGATCGTCGAAGGCGATGAGATCACCTCCGCCGGCGACTCACGTTTTGAGGTACAGTTTGATCGATCGACGCATTTGCGGGTCTCCGACAATTCGTACATCAAGATCAGCCGCCTTAATTACGATGGTGTAGCCCTCAGCTTACCTCAGGGATTAGCCAGCCTGCGAGTGAGGGATTTTGACAAGGACAAGTCTTACTTTGAGATCGACGCTCCGGGCACGACCGTCGCCGTGCAACGCGAAGGAATGTACCGCATCGACGCCGGCCAACCCGGCGACAACCAGATCAAACTGGCGGTAACAAAGGGCGGCGAGGCGAGGATCTATTCAGAAACATCAGGCTTTTTGTTAAAGAACGGCCGGAGCGCAAAAGTCTATATTGCCGGCGATACCGTCGGCGAATGGGAAACCGGTGATGCCTCCAGATACGCCGACGACTTTGACACTTGGGCAATGGATCGCGATTCCATTATTACAAGGTCACTCGCAAATGCCCATTACGACACGTACTACGATCAGGACATTTACGGCGCCGAGGACCTGGACGGCTACGGAGAGTGGATCCACACAAACAAATACGGTTACGTCTGGCGGCCGTATCGATCCTCGACAAGCAGTTATTCCAACTGGTCGCCGTACCGTTATGGCCAATGGCGTTGGATAGCACCGTATGGATGGACGTGGGTCAATGATGAGCCCTGGGGATGGGCGACCTACCATCACGGACGCTGGATATACGACAGTGGCGGTTGGGTCTGGACACCGTATGGAATGTACCGCTCGATGCGAAGCTGGTGGTCGCCGGGAATGGTCGTATTTTCGTCCTATGGTGGCAGCTACTATTGGTATCCGTTGCCGTATTCGTACGCCTATTACAATTACAACTACTATTACTACAATGGCGGCGGCTGGGGTGGCCACGGCGGAGGGCCGCATCCTACGCCGACTCCGCGGTCAACACCGAATCCGGTAGTCACCCCGACACCTGTATTGGCCGGGCCTCCTCCTAAGGGACCGAAACTGCCGCCGCTCGGCAGTGTACCACCCACGGGTGTTGTAACGGTCAAGGCGGACGAGTTCGGACGGATGCGTAAGGGTAATATGACGCCGCCGCTATCGGTAGCGACAACGATCCTTTCGACCGTGCCGGACGATGGCCGCACCGGCCCTAAACTGCCTTCGATCAAGGAGATCAAGGGCCCGCTTAGTAACGATATACGTTCAGAAAAGCCGCGGATCATTACCGGTAACGCTCCTGTGCAAACCGGCGCAACGGTCAGAACGACCGACAAGCCGCTCGACAATGAGCTGAGGACAACACGTGTATTTGGCGGACGGCCGCCCCTTAGCACACAAAAGGACACGCCGAAGGTCAACAACGATACCCCGATCGTCCGTACTCCGCGTGACACGGGCGCGGTCGATCGACAGCCTACGGTAAAGCCGAGTCCGCCGACGGTCTCGCAACCGACTGAGAGGGTAAAGCCGCCGCCGGTGTATAACCCGCCGACCAGGACGGAAACGCCGAAGCCTGTGCCGCCGACGTCGCGACCCGAAACACCGCGATACACGCCGGCACCGCGGCAAGATACGCCGCGTAATGCTCCGCCGCCGCGACAGGACACGCCCAAGCCGGCACCGCCGCCGGCAAAATCAGAGCCTAAATCTGAAAAGCCGGCACCGATCGAGAATAAAGGCAGCCGAAAGCCAGATAGCCAATAGCGGGCAAAAAAGAGCCGCCTCAAAACGAGGCGGCTCTTTTTTATATCTCGTCTGAGGTATTTTAGTTTCCTGTAAACAATTGCCTGTCTATCGCCTTTGGGTCGCCGACGACGACAAATCTGAGGTTTCTCATATACTTATTTGCGACGGCCTTGATCTGATCTCCCTTAACCCCGCGAATGCCGTCAAGAAATTTCGAAGCGTTTCGCCACCCTCCGCCGATCAACTCATAACGAGCGAGTTCCGCGGCCTGTGAGGCGTTAGTTTCCTGGTCAACATAGTATGTAGTCAAAAAGTATCCCGGAACGCCTGTAACGTCTTCTTCGGTCACTTTCTCTGTCTTTAGCCTTTCGATCTCAGCCAGCATTAACCGGACCGATTGATTCGCGTCTACCGCGGTGACATATATCTCAGCGGTGTTTGCCCCGAGATTTCCCATTTCGGCATTGGGAGCGTATGAGAGATTACGCTTTACGCGGACTTCCTGATACACCCTGCTCTGGAGCAGGGCGACGGCAACGCGCATTGCGTAATAATCAGGATCGCCTACCGAAGGCGCCTCAAACACGCCCTTAATATAATTGGTGCTAAGTGCTCGCGGCGTGACGTCAAGTGTCGATTTAGCAAATGTGAGCCGCGGCATTGGGGTGGACTTGTAGTCACCCTTTGGCAGGTCGGCGAATGATGCAGTCACAAGCTTTTTCATCTCGGCCAGATCGACATCTCCGACGACGACCAGAAGCATTCTCGACGTTTGCAGCAACCCTTTGTAGTAATTGCGCAGATCATCAGGTGTAAATTTTGTGACGTTTTCGATGGTGCCGAGCGGGCGATTTGCGTACGGGTGGCCCGCGTAAACCACGCTTTCTTCAACCAAGCCAAGTGAACTGTCGGGGCTGGCCGACTCGTTCCTTAGTCCCGCCAAAATGACGGACCGTATGCGGTCGACATCGGCGGCGGCAAAAGACGGATCTTTTACAAGGTCTGTAAATACGCCCCAAGAACGCGAAAAATTTTCGGCGGTCGAGGTCAGCGACATCACGCTGAAGTCAAAGGCCGATCCAGACCCGATCACCGAACCCGTTCGGGAGAGTTCCTTTCGAAGAACTTCACGTGGAAAACGCTTGCTCGATTCGGCCGCGACGGAGAGTGCCAGATTTTCGATACCGGCATTGCCGGGGCTCTGATTACGAACGCCGCCCCTTACAAAGAGTCCGACCGACACCGTCGGCGAACTCGTCCGACGCTTGAAAATGACCTTTAGGCCGTTAACATCAAATTCCGAAACCGTTGCTCCGGTAGCGGCAGTCTGTGCGTACGACGGGATGGCAAAAAATGAGATGATCAGTAAGAATTTAATTAACTTCATACAGTTATAGTGACCGCGACCGCTTATTTCCCTATCAGATCCGCTTCGGTGAGTTTTGACTCGTCCTTAGAGGCGGCCGACAACATCGCGACGCCGACGTGCGGCTTACCTAAAATATAGGTCGCTATGTACTTGCTGATGTCGGGCCGTTTGATCGCCCGAAGATTTTCGTAGTAGCCGCGATAATAATCCGTACCGGTCGACGACCACCAAAATCCGAGTGTATGGGAATATTCGCTGAGCTTTTCGCGCGAATAAAGGTCGCGAGACTCGACCAGTGTCTTAGCATTCGCAAGTTCTTCGTCGGTGAAATAACCGGGCGCATTGAATTTGGCGATCTCAGAGTAGATCTTGGCAACCGCCGCCTTTGCCTTATCGGGCGTTGTCACGAGCGTGATCCGGATGGGCCCGACGTTTCGCTGTGTGTAGTAATGCACATCGGCCGAAACCGCTAACCCGGAATCGATCATTTCACGCTGAAATCGCGAATCCGGCTGGCCGACGATGAAGGAAAATACGTCAGCCGCATAGGTCGAGGCATTGTCCTTGCCGATCGACGGCCCTTGCCAACCGATCTGGACGATCACATTCTCGACATCCTGCGTAACAAAAATGCCTTCGCTTTTGAGCAGTGGCGGATGCTCGACCAACGGAAACTTAATAAATGGATCATCGCCGCGTTTCCAATCGCCAAAGAGCTGTTCGGCGAGAGCGAAAATGCGGTTAGGCTCAACGTCGCCCGTCACCAGCAAGGCAGCGTTGTTCGGCACATAATACCGCGATTGTATCAAACGCATTTTTTCCGTCGTCGCACTTGCTACGGTCTCGCGCGTGCCGCCGGGGCTTTTTCGCGACGGATATTTATAAAAGAGCTTGTCCATTAAAGTCCGGTCAAGGTAATAACCGGGCTCGGACTGCTGCCGATCGAGTTCGCCGAGCACAACCTGGATCTCTTGTGAAAATTCGCGTTCGTCGAATGATGGAAACAACATCGCGTCGCGCATCGCTCGCATAAGTGTTTCGAGATTTGGGCTGGTCGCCGTGAAATAGTAGTTTACATACTCCTCCTGCGTCGTGCCGTTTCGGACATAGCCGCTCTGATCAAGTAGGTTGATATATGATGTATCGCCGATCTGCGACTTTAACTTGAGCTGCTCGCCGCAATTGGCACCGAGGAAATAATCCATCCGTCCAAGGCTCTTGGCATAATCGCAACGAAAAATACCCACCGCCTTATTCGTCTTAAAGAACATATGTTCGTAAAGATGCGAAAGGCCGTTGAGTTCGGGCGGTTCGGTAAATGAACCGTTGCGGACAGCCATCTCGACCGTAACGAGCGGGACGCCGGAGTCGGGATAGACGATCACCTCGAGACCGTTCGCCAGCACCTTGCTGACGTACGGGATCTTGGTAGTTGATCCGGCCACTGTCTGTGGTGTCGGCGCCGTAGCAACGGCCTGGCCGAACGAAATGCCCGCGGTGATAACCGACAAGCCAAGTATGATTAGAAACTTTTTCACTTATTTACCCCAAAAACGATGCCGACTTGTTGCGGCAAATATTATCTAATAATCTAACATAAGGAGTTAGATAATCTATGGAACGCGATAATTTGATGCACGGCGCCCGTTCAGCGTTGAATCACGATATGGATATTCGTACTTGGGCTGAAAATTTTCTTAAAGAAAAAGCCCGTGGCGAGAATACGTCAATGACTGACGAAGAGTTTGAAAAATACTGGAAATACCACAAACCCGAGATCATGCACGCCGGTGCAACCGAGGCGATGGCGGCTTATAAGCAGAAAGTTAAGTAAAGTAGGCGTCTAATTGACCAGTGGTTCAATCGTCCTTCAAGAACCGCTTATAGTCACGAGCGGAGTGGATAATGCGGAGAATCACGATCTCTTCGGTATTCTCCGTATAAAAGATCAAACTTTTTTTGAAGTCTCGAACAAACCACATTCGGATATCGATATGGTTCTTAAATTTTCTCACGATGCCGATCTTTGGTGATCTCCGCAGGTCTTCAAGAGTTAACTCAAACGCATCGAAAAAACGATCCGCCACCGAAATATCTTCCTCGGCTAGATAATCGGCCGTCTCGACCAAGTCAATGAAAGCCTGCGGAAGTTTAACGATCTTCATTTCGCAAGCTTTCTGGCTTCAATGCGTTCTTTAACGATCCTTCGGCCTTCGTTGATATCGTCTTTGGTCAAAAGAGTCGTTTCACCGCTGGCATATGCCTCGGCGATGAGAGTTTCGAAGCGCGAATTTTCGACGCGCTGGTCAGCCCGGATCAATTCGCGCACATACTCGCTGATAGTTCCGTACCCGTCAGTTTTTATCTTTTTCTCGACGAATTGCCGCATCGATTCAGGAAGGGAAATATTTAGTGTGGACGTCGACATAAGTACCAATATACCTCCAGATGATAGTAGCACAATGTCAATAAATGTTAATTATTAATATTTATTGACATTTTCACTCATTTTCTAGAGGACAACTGCCTGGCCGCACGAAATGCCCGCGGTGCAACCGAGTCGATGGCGGCATTTCGACAAAGCACGAAGTAACAAAATAAAAGGCAAGGCGAAGCACAGTTACTTCGCCTTGCCCTTTTACTTCGGCATTTTACTTTAGCGTTTACACGCCCGGCATCGCTTTCTTGAGAGGTTTCAAGATCGCAAATAGTACGATGGCCATAAATAGAGCCATGCAGGCGAGAACAAGGAAGAACGTCGACTGGAGCCAAATGTCCCAGTAGATGCCTATCATTGTCAGCTTGTTGCCGATCGCGGTGGCGACGAACCAGCCACCCATCATCAGGCCGCGAATGCTGATCGGAGCGACCTTAGATACCAGCGAGAGACCCATCGGCGAGAGCATAAGCTCGCCCAGTGTCACTACAAAATAAGCAAAGATCAACCAGAATGGCGAGACGCGGAATAGGTGCGCGTTTTGCAAAATGGCGTCGTGGTGGACATTGCCAGCTCCGGGCGACGCTGCGTTTATGGCAGCGATCAACTGATCCTGTCCCGAGGTTACGGCGGCGGTCGCCTCGTCCTTTTTGGGCGAGAATTTGACCCCAAAAATCGTTTTCTTGCCATCCGGACCTTCCGTTTTCTGGATCTTGTCGAGAGCGTCCTTCGATAAGCCGGCGGCGGCGAGATTGGTTAAAACACGTTCGTTGATGCGGAATTCGCCCGAGCTTAATTGTGCCGGGGATTTTACTGCCTTTTCGCCCATACTCGCGCCAAACCATAGAACGACGAATGAGAGACCGGTCAACGTCATTCCAAAAGCCATCTTAGTCGGCGTCGAAGGCTCTTTGCCTCGCCGGTCGAGGAAGCCCCAGAACCACACCAGCGGGAAGGTGAGCGTAATGATCCAGAATGCATTGATCGCGTTCGAGATCGTACCCGAAACCGTCCAATCCGTATTGTCGTCGGCGAAATACGTTAGGGTCGAACCGTTTTGATGAAAGACCATCCAAAACACGATGACGATGATAAATATCACGATCAGCGCCAACACCCGTTTCGAGTTGGGGATCGTATCCATCAGACGGCTTCGCGATGAGTCGCCCGATGCACCCTTGTGATCGTCTGTTCCCTGATCTGCATTAGCCGAAGTGTTGAAATCCTCGATAACGTGATCGTCCACTACGATGACGCCCTTAGCAAATTTCTTATCCGCATGAACCACAAGACTCTTGAAATACCAGAGGATCGCGACTGAGATGACCATTCCGAACGCGGCGACGGCAAAAGCCGCGTGGACGCCGACGTTCTGCTTTACGATCTCCATCACGATCGGAGCCAGGAAAGCTCCGACGTTGATACCGAGATAAAAGATGTTGTACGCCCGATCCTTAAGGTGACTGCCCTCGGGATAAAGGTTGCCGACCATCGTCGACACATTGGGCTTAAAGAATCCGTTACCGATGACAAGACAGGTCAGAGCCGCGTAGACGGCCCACATCGTCGGGATCGACAGCAGGCCGTGACCGGCCATAAAGAAGAAGCCGCCGATCATTACCGCTTTGCGATAGCCAAGAAACCTGTCGGCCAAGAAGCCGCCGACCAGCGGACTAAGGTAAACGAACATTAGATAGTTCGCGTAGAGCCCTGTCGCTTCGGCTGCGGTCCAGCCAAACCCATTAACCGGATCGCGGAGATACAAAACAAACAGGGACAGCATCGAATAAAAGCTGAAGCGTTCCCACATCTCCGTTCCAAATAGCACGTAAAGTCCCTTGGGGTGCTTGCCTGATTCGGCACTAATATTTCCGTTAGCGATCGTTGCTGCGTTTGCACTCATCGAATTTTTTCCTTTATTGTTTTAATTTTTGGAAGGGTTGAAAAAATATAGCAAATTTTACCGATTATCGGAAAGTAAAAACCGTGGTCGCCCGACATTGGCATGCATTTCTGACATATAATGTCGCCGGTAAGGCCTGAACGGCCGACGACACGGCGATAGTTAGCCAAAAAAACGGCGCGGGTGATCCCAACGGCGGCTTCTGCTCCTATTTTCCGTGAGCAAGGACGAGAAATTAAGTAGTCAGGCCCCCGCCGGTTCGACGTTTTCTTCATGAACGACGTCTTCGGTGTTTCGCATCATCTTGGAGATCGGGAAAGCGAGCAATCCCAAAATGACCGCCGAGACGATAAGTGCGATCGTCGTCCAGGTGAATAGCTGGGGCGTTTGCTCGAGTTTTTCGGGGTCAACGCTACCGCCGACGAGCCCGGCGATGAGGTTGCCGACAGACGCAGCAAGGAACCATATGCCCATCATCTGACCGACGAACCGGCGAGGTGAGAGCTTGGTCATCGATGAGAGTCCGACCGGGCTGAGGAGCAGCTCGCCAAACGTCTGGAAAAGATAGCTGGCAGCCAGCCACCAAGCCGCGACTTTGACCGCTCCGCCGCTCGCAACCAGCATATTGGCAGGGAATATCATTATGAAAAAGCCTATGCCGGCCAGAGCGAGACCGAGAGCAAACTTTGCCGGAGCAGAAATGGTGATATTCCGGGCACCAAAGTAAGTCCATATACCAGCGAATACCGGAGCAAAGATGATGATCAGGAACGAGTTGATCGACTGAAACCAAAGTGCCGGCACTTCAAAAGAACCGATATTACGCTCCGTAAAATCCTTGGCAAACAGATTTAGTGAAGTTGGAGCCTGTTCGAATGCCGCCCAAAAGATCGACGCGAAGATGAACAAGACACCGATAACGACCACGCGCTTCTTCTCGTCACTGTTCAGCTTGCCGGCAATGAACATATACAAAAAGAACAGGACTGCGACGCTAACCAATGCATAAAGCATATAGCCGCCGACGACTTGCGGATCTAAAACGATGACGCCGGTGGCGGTCAGTACCACCATTAAGGCAATAATTGCGAGACCGACGGCGACCACTATCTTTACTCGCGTTTCGTATCCGGCCTGAATCGTCGGATCGGGATCGCGGCTCCGCTCGATGCCGATATTCCCGAGGGTTGAGCGGGAACGCACGGCGAACCAGATCAAGCCAGCCAGCATACCGACGCCGGCAGCACCAAATCCCCAGTGGAAGCCGTATTTTTCTCCGAGCAATCCGGTCACGATCTGTCCGAACGTAGCACCGACGTTGATTCCCATGTAAAAGATCGAAAATCCGGCGTCACGCCGCTCGCCGCCCTCAGGATAAAGGTCTCCGACGATAGCCGAAATATTCGGCTTGAGCAAACCGGTGCCGAGAACAATGAGGATCAGGCCGACAAAGAACAGGACTTTTCCGCCAAACAATCCCGACAGGCCGATCGAGAGATGGCCGCTCGTGATCAACACTGCACCGTACATAATCGCCCGACGCAGCCCGAGAAGGCGGTCGGCGATCCAGCCGCCTGGTAGCGACGAAAGATATACACTAGCTGAATAGATGCCGACGATCGCCGCCGCTTGGGGCCGGTCAAACCCAAATCCGCCTGCCATCATCGTGGCGGTCATAAATAAGATCAGCAGCGGCCGGATGCCGTAGAACGAAAAGCGTTCCCACATCTCAGTCATGAACAGGGTCGGAAGTCCTTTTGGATGGCCAAAGAATTCGCGGCCGGTTCTTGGGTTTAGATCGTCGATCGATGAGCTCATCAATATTCCCCTTTTTAATGTTTAAATTCCCGGAAGAGTTAGGCAAAATATATCAGATAAACTATTTATCAAAAAGAGGACACATGCGTAAACAGTCAATTATGGTGATTTTCGCCCTAGCGTTTTTGATGATGGCATCATCGACCGCAGTTGCACAGAGCGAACGGATGAGCGTTTCGGCGGCTGAGGTGACGGGTACGTTTCGGATGAATTTTCAGGGAAAATTCAAACAGCAGACGAACGATCTCAAGATCATCGCTCTCGGCCGGGGCAAAATTCGCGTAGCATTTGACCTGGTGTATCCATATACACTCCAAAACGGCGAGATCTCGGTGAATATGGGCTCGCTGGACGGTGAGGCGGCGATCGAGGGCGATCGTGCAATTTATATGTCCGATGAGTTCGGCCCGTGCAAGATCACGATCAAATTCGTGAAACCTGGCACCGTAAAGGTCACACAGGACGGCTCAGATAGCGACTGCGGCTTTGGCCACAATGTGTGGGCAAGCGGCACATATCGAAAGATCAGCGGAAAAAAACCAACATTTGAAAACTAGATAATACTCGACGGCCGCCTTGATTAAATATTTTGGCCGCAAGGCGGGCACAAGTTCCCTCGAATCCGGTTTTTAGACCACTTTTGAGCCGAACTAAGTGTCACCGTACTAACAGGTTTGCGGGAAAAATCAGAATAATTTAGACTTATTGAGGTTTGCCCTTGTAGCTCAATGGTTAGAGCAGCGGACTCATAATCCGTTGGTTGTAGGTTCGAATCCTACCGAGGGCATACTTCTTTTTTCTGATCCTGTCCGTTTCACTTTGACGAAGGTGTACCCGCGGGGTCATCTAATGTGCGGCAATAAAACCCCCATTTAGGCACTGAAACTTTCGAACACATAGTAAAAGGCCCCAAACATAAGAGTTTGGAGCCTTTTTTTAATTTACCGTCCCGTTAGACCGCAGGTGTAGTTTTACTCTCCATTCCCTTGGTGCAGCACGGACAACCGTCTTTTCCGCCTGACGCCTTGGCGGCATCGCCGTGCATCGAATGGCCTTTCATCGCTCCGTCTTTCATCATCGGACAGGATTCCTTGCCTTCCATTAAAGGGTGGTCAGCAGACATTCCATCGGTCTTCATCGAATGGTCTTTCATCGCACCGTCTTTCATCATCGGGCACGATTCCTTACCGTCCATCTTCATTGCGTGATCCGCCATCGCACCGTCCTTCATCATCGGGCACGCCGCATCACCGTCTTTATGATCACAGTTTGAATGCATCGATGCCGGATCTGTCGATGCCGAATGCTTACCCTTCATCGGACAGGATTCGCCTTTGCCACAGCACGATTGGGTCGCCGTCTGCTCGATAACGGACGTATTTAGAGCATACACAGCGATCGCGAGGCCGAAAACCAAAATTGCGGATGCAAACAGAAGTATTTTCTTTTTCATAACATTGATCGATCCGGATAGATTCAGTGGAATTATAGACCCAATTCCAACTCAATTCAACAATATTTCTCGACGAGGCGACACAGTGCTCGTAAAGAGTGATCATATCGCAGCCAATGCTGTACGGAAGTGACCGGGATCACAAACCATCGACAGAGCCGATCATCTATCGGCTCAATTCGTCGTCGATCAATGCACGCAATTCGCCCTCGCCAAATCGCGCGAGCATCCTGCCATTTACAAAAAACTGTGGCGTTTTGCGCACGCCAAGTCCCTGTCCGTCCTTTTTGTCCAGTTCGATCTTGGCGGCGTAACGATTTTCTTTGATCGCCGCATTCATTTTATTTACGTCGATACCGAGTTCCATCGCGTAATTTTCGAACAGAGTACTGATGTCGGGCCTTGCGGCGGTCGCCGGAGCACCGTGTTTTTCGCCCCATTCGGGCTGTTTCTGAAACAGCAGTTCGCGGGCCTGCCAGAATTTACCTTGTTCGCCCGCGGCCTCCGTAAGGTTGGCGGCATTTAACGAATTAGGATGCAGCGGCATATATCGGGCGGCAAACCGGATCTTGCCGTCATAGTCTTTCAAAATTTTCTTGATGATCGGGCTAAAGGCCGCGCACGATTCGCATTCCGGATCATAAAATTCGACCAGCGTAACCTTGGCGTCCGCCGGACCGAGTATTGGTGTATCCGGCCGAAGAAGTTGCCCCGAGGGAGCACTCGGACCAGTGGTGTTGGTCGGCTTTCTTACCTCTTGGACCGATGAGCGATAGTAACTCGAGCCAATGTATGCCGCGGCGATCACCGCGAGTATTATCCCGCCTAAAATAACAAATTCCTTTCTCATAAATTTAATCTTCCTTGGACCTATAGGCCAATAAACACAGTGTCAAACTGATAAAGCCAACCAGACCCATCAGTGGTATCGTAATAAATCCGAGCCATTCCAGTTGGACCGCGTTACACGGCACGCCGACCGTACACGGCGTGATGCTCTCGGGGATAAATCCGTAATAGAGCAGATTGTGATAGATCGAGATCGCGAGGCCGACAAGGCTCAACGAGAGCGCGTATATCTTCCAACTCGGGTCGCGGCGAATAATGCCGATGCCGATGATCAGGATCATCGGATACATAGCGATCCTCTGATACCAACACAATACGCACGGCGGCAATTCCATCACCTCACTGAAAAAGAGGCTGCCCACCATTCCGGTCAGAACTATCGTCCAGGCGGCGTACGGCAGTACCGCATTGATGCCACTACCTTGCGTTGCGGAACCTACTTCACTGCTTTCCATAACTTCATAACGGCCGAATATTCCATCGGCTTGGAAAAAATATCTCTTATAGACTTTGTCTTAGTTAAAAAGGTGGTTCGCTGACCGCAGACGTGCGTCCGCCGAAACGTACCGGAATGGCGTTAGGCCTTTGGCGGCAACCAGATCCGTATGGGGTCGGCCGAATTGTATGGGCGGCGGTGATCAACTATATGGTTAGAGATGGCCGGATCGATGCCCCCATTTCCATCAAATGCGAATGGATAAACGGCTAACGTATCGTCGCAGCATACAAATGTGCAGCACGTCGGGCATTCTTCAGAATATACGTCGTCACCCGCGACCTGAATGGCGGCGGATCGGTCGCCATTTTGGTCGGAAACGAGCAGAGATGCCGCACGGCAAGGATGTGCCGAAAGCAACGAAAGGTAGACGATAAAACTTAAGATCAGTATCTTCAAATTATCAGGCCTTGGTCTATTTTCACTTGGTTGATGACTATCTGCAAGTAACCGTGGATGCTGCGATTGTTTCGCGACGACTTAACCGCTCTCGCGGTCGAAAAGAATCAGAGATCCGCGAATTTACACGCTCTATGTGTAAATTTTCGCCTTTCGGAGATTGCTAGCGCTACCCCCAGGACTATAACCCTTGCAAATGCGGGGATATATACGCCCGTGATCTGGCATAAATATTGCGCTTATACATTGTAAACAGTTCACGGCTTTTGACCGTTTCGTCCTGTATTTCGAGTAAGGGGTTCCTGATCCGCGATGCTCGATCGATCGGATATGGTTTTTGGCAGATCAAGCCGGTAGGAGAAAGATTATGAAAGCGAGATCGATAGTTATGTTATTGGTTGCGTGGTTGATGATGAGTTCTCCGGCTTTCGGGCAACAGCTTAAAAGCTGGTGGTTCTTTGCACCGCGGGAGATGGCCGAGCGAAAGATGATACCGATGTCCGAACTCTCGGCCTGTCTGCTTGGCGAAGATTCACCTCCGGGCATACGAGGCAAATTTAAGCGTATAGTGGACGGCGGCGTACAGACTCAACCCGGGCTGATCAGGCGAAAGCTATGTGATGTAGGCCTGATCTTAAACCTATTGCCCGAAGAGGATAAGAATCTCGCAAATGATTACCCGGGATATGCGATCTACAAGATCGCCGGCAATAACCTGGAACTCCATATCTTTCCAGCGGACATCAAGTATGTGGCAGTTGCAAATTTGAAATTCGCGGCATCCCAAACATTACTTAAAAAGGACCTGAAGGCCTGCGGCACAACGGCGCTCCAACGACTTTTCGCACCGACCAATTCTATCTGGAAGGAAAATTGGTCGACGTGGCAGGCACCTATCAAGGACCTAAAGGCCGAAAACAATCCCATTAATTTTGATGCTTATGATATTTGGATAATGAGCGTCGATGATCACAAGGTATTTGTAAAACGTGTCGGCATAAAACATCCTGTTTTCGATATTTTGCCCGATAGAGACGAACTCATACGAAGAAAGTAGGGAGGTTAGATATGTTTACCGAAAGATCCACAAAGAACTTACCGTTATTCGGATTTACGATCCTGGTTTTTCTCGTAATGATCCTTGGTTGCGGCGGCTCCGGAAAAACTTGTGTCGGAACATTGACCGTTGACGGCAAAACCTACGAGGGAAGAGATCGGGTCGAGGCCCAGGCCCGGGAAAACGCGTGCAGTATGTACTGTATCGAGGGCGACAGTGGATATGACCGGATGTATCAGGCTTTTATCAAAACTCCCGAGGCTAAGAAAGTAAATATTGACTTCAATGCAGAAAACGTCTCATTGAAGAGTAAGAAATGGGCAGCCTTGGAGAACGAAAGAATGAACAGGTACGTTGACCAGTGTCGAGAGGGTTGCCTACGACAACATAGCAACGGCACACGGATCATTGAGGTCAAATGCCAATGACGGACGGCGTCATTCCTCGGCACTTCGGAAATATCAGACGTTAAATCGAAAATCGACAACGTCGCCGTCCTGCATTATGTATTCTTTGCCTTCGACGCGGGCGAGGCCTTTCTCGAGCGCGACTTTGCGGCTACCGCACGCGACGAGGTCATCGTATGACACGATCTCAGCGCGGATGAAGCCGCGTTCGATGTCCGTGTGGATCTCGCCGGCGGCCTGCGGTGCTCTTGTGCCGATCGGGATCGTCCAGGCCCTGACCTCTTTTTCGCCGGCGGTCAAAAAGCTCATCAGGCCGAGCATATGATAGGCGGCCTTGATCAGTTTGTCGACGCCGCTAGAACTTAAGCCGAGATCTTTCAGATACTCATCACGCTCGGCGGGGTCGAGGGCGACGAGTTCGGCTTCGAGCTTGGCGCAGATGAAAACCACGTCCGCTTGTTCGCTCGCGGCGTGCTTGATCACAGCCTGAACGTGCGGATTGCTTTCGGGGTCGGCGAGCGTTGCTTCATCCACATTTGCAGCGTAGATCGTCGGTTTGGTGGATAAAAAGAACCAAGTTTTAATGGCCTCGCGTTCGTGGTCCAAGAGGTTCGCTGAGCGCGCCGGGCGACCTTCCTCAAGCACCGGTTGGATCTTGTCGAGTATCTCTAGTTCGAACTTTGCTACCTTATCACCCGACGCTTTGACGGCTCTAGCGGCTTTTTCGCGACGCTTGGCGGCGGAGGCGAGATCGGCGAGGGCGAGCTCGATCTGGATCGTCTCGATGTCGCGGATGGGATCGACCGACCCCTCAACGTGGATAATATTATCGTCGTCAAAACACCGAACAACCTGAATAACCGCGTGCGTTTCGCGGATGTTGGCAAGAAATTGATTGCCCAATCCTTCGCCCTTTGACGCTCCGCGGACGAGTCCGGCGATATCAAGAAACTCGACCATCGCGGGCACCGTTTTCTGGGCTTTATTAAGTTTTTCGAGGACCGCGAGACGTTCGTCGGGCACGGCGACCATACCGACGTTCGGCTCGATCGTCGCGAACGGATAGTTCGCCGCGAGAGCTGATTCCTGAGCGGTCAGTGCATTAAAAAGTGTCGATTTTCCAACGTTGGGCAGTCCAACTATTCCGGCTTGTAACATAAGGGCGTCTTCCAGTGACTATTCAAAAACTGTTATTTTACAATCGAAAGCCGTATTTGCGAAATCGCAGCACCATTTGCCAATTGTGGCGGATCAGGCAAAACCGGAATTTGCCAAAATGCCCTTTTGTAGGAAGCCCTTAAATTCGGACACAAATTGCGATCCCCAAGGACAATTTGTATCGTCCTCAAGAAATCATCGGTCATATTTTAGCTCATCGAGCCGCATCACAATGGCCTATTGAGGCAGATAAGCATTCTCGACCGGCCGGTCGCCGTTCAAACCGAACTGAACTGCGGTAAAGCCGGCTTGGCTCTGCATCAGATACCAAACTCCGTTTGACGGGCGGAAAACGGCTGCATCTGATTTGCCATCGCCGTCAAAATCTCCGGGAGCCGCAACATCTCCTGTCGTGCCGAACGGAAATGCGTAATATGTCAGATCATCGCTCCGGAGCACGAACCACTCCCCGGTAGATGGCCGCCAAAATGCCACATCGGCCTTTCCGTCACCGGTAAAATCTACCGGAACAGCTTGATCGGTGGACACGCCGAACTGCGTGGCAAAGACGCCGCCGCTGCTCTTTTGCACCCACCATTCCGTCCCTGTCGCACCCGCGGGCCGGAAAACGGCGATGTCCGTCTTGCCGTCACCGTCATAGTCAGCAGGTGCGGGTTTATCGCCCGCCTGGCCAAATTGAACGTATGTGTAAGTTCCCTGACTGTCGCTGTTGGCTATATACCACGTGCTGTTCGACGGGCGAAATACGGCCAGATCGGTCTTACCGTCATTGTTGTAGTCGGCCGCCACAGGTATGTCGCCCGGGCTGCCAAATGCTCTTGAGGTGTAGATGCCGGCCTTGGTAAGTAAGTGCCAGACGCCGTCGGTCGGGCGAAACACCGCCGTATCGGTCTTGCCGTCGCCGTCAAAATCTCCGGGTACCGGAATATCACCCGGCGAACCGAACGCTACACCGCCGGGAGAGCCATTTGAACTATTGAGGTAATACCAAAGCCCTGCATCCGGGCGAAAGATACTTACGTCTGACTTACCGTCACCGTCGAAATCGGCGTTTTTGTTCTTGGCGATCGTCAGTCCAGCCACCGGGCCATCGGCGATGTCGCCATCGATATTAAAGGTCACGCCGCCCCAGGTCTCGTTGTGAGGGTTTTGCCATTGCTTGATCCGCTGATGGTTATTCCATACATTCGTCGGCACAGGCGGGGTCGGCGAATTATACGTCCACACATTCATCACAAGGTCCCACCTTGCAAACCAAACGGCCTCCATTCGGCTAGGTTCGGGTATCGAGATCCAGTCATTTACCGCATTGGTCGGTGACCCGTAAACGCCCGATTTATAGTTGAGCTCCTTGATACGATCGGTCCAACCTTTTAGGAAAGCGGCCGTGGCTACACGACAACCCGGCGAACTGCCGGTTTCGGTGTAGCTCTCCATATCGTAGTAGAGTACCGAACCGGCGGTCAGACCCAGATTGACGGCGGCAGCGACGGCAATGTCGGCTTCGCCCCGGCCCTGCTGTTCGGCGATCGCGGTGTCGTAGCTGAATTTCGCTGTCGTCGCCGATGCTGTGCAGGGCGACTGGTAGCCGACGACCGTCGGGATCAGTCCCCAACCCATCGCGGTAACCTGATCGACCCAGGCGGCCGAGAGATTTGGCTGGGCTGCGCACGCTCGATTACGGCCGCTCATATAGATATTCATATCGAAGTAGGGCGAAGTGTTCCACCAGATCTGCATTTGGGAAACACTAGGCGAATCGCACTTATCAAACCCACGATTGAGGCTGATCCGAGTGTTGCCGCCCGGCGACAGTGCGAATGCAGGCGTTTGTTCCACGGCACGCTGTGCCTTTGCACGTTCACCTGCGGCCAACTCGCTTATCGGATCCGGCGTTATATCTGTACCGTCCGCGGTTCTTACGCGGGTTTCCTGTACACATCCTGCCTTTTGGCCGAAACAAAAACCGCTTTGCGTGAGCAGCCAGGGCGAATTTTCGCCCGCTGCCATCACCACTGTCTCATCAGCCGAAATGCCAGCGGACTTTCCTAAGCGTTCGAACCTCGCCGCCTGCCCATCAGCACCGCTGGAGTTTAGGTCAGAGCTCGACGCAACAAACGTCCACGGGCCGCCGTTATCTGATGAAATATAAGTCGATCCACTGATAAAATTGGAGCTGCTCGTGAGCCTGACCCGAAGGCTGATGATCTCGCCGGCCATTGTTAATTCAACCTTTGAATAATCTGCCTCGACGAGATCCGCATCTCTCATTTCGATTGGCAAATAAGACCAAGTATCAGCGTCCCGCGGTGAACTAGCGAGCCTGAAACCGCCAACCATTCGATTGGCGATCACCACGTGGATCGCTCCATCAGCGGCCATTACGGCACCGGCGATACCGTCGCTTAATCCGAGGTTCAGGTTGATCCTTCGCCACGCCTTGCCGTCGTTTTCACCAACAAAGAGTTCCCTTTCGGTAAAGATCAGTCCAACGCCGCCCGAGCGCACAATTCCTTTGATCACTGCCGACGTCCCGGCGTCCTCGCTATTCACCGCGACCCGACGAGCACTCGGTTCAACGAGGATGGACGGTGACGCCGCAAAGGTATAAGCCGCGAACAGCACAAATGTAATAGTTAGGATCGACACGTTATTAAATTTCATAATAGCCTCGGACCTATGAGCAATCGTTATGGATTTCGCGTAAAGTATAATCGAAAATGCGGTCGGGCAACAAGACCATTTTTGCAAGTTCTCCGCCACGCTCACATTGGCTGTGTGGGTTGAGAGTTAACGGTAAGTGGCTATAATATCTGTGACAGCGAACAAAGCCGGAGGTCAACTATATGTTTTGCATCAAATGCGGTACTGAAAACTCGGACGCGGCACAGTTCTGCCGAAAATGCGGCGAAAAATTCGAAGGTGAAACCGAAACGCAGGTTGCCGTACGGCCGAGTGAAATTACGGACAATAACGAGGGATCTGTCATATTTTCGATCGGCCCAACGCTCAAGTTCGTTAAGATCGGCTATGTCCTAGCAGCGGTCGGGGCATTGTTGTTGGTTGCCGTATTGAGCGTGTTTGGAGTCACGGTGCTGATCGCGATACCTGTCGGACTGATGATGTTTCTGATCCCGGCCTTTTACCACTTAAAGACAAAGCTCGTACGATACTCGCTGCTAGACACGCAGATAGAGGTGGACGAGGGCCTCATCTCGCGAACGACCCGCAATATCCCGCTGAGGCGGATCCAGGACGTCACGGTAACGACGACGGCAATGCAGCGACTGCTCGGCTTTGGAGATCTAATGATCGATAATGCGAGTGAGGACGGCGGTAAGGTGTCTCTCAAGAATATTGATTCACCCAAAGAATATGCGGACATTCTACTCAAGCATATTCGCCGCCTGGACAGTTAGACCGGACCATAAACGCTGACGAGATTTTTTATGAAGACCTTTTTTATTACGGGCGGCGCCGGATTTATCGGTTCAGCCTTTATTCGGCTCCTGATCGAGAGTTCCGACGATGTACGGATCGTTAACTACGACGCCCTCACCTACGCCGGCAACCTTGAGAATCTGGCCGGGATCGACGACGATCGGCACGTCTTTGTCCAAGGCGACATCTGCGACCGCGAGAATGTACTTGCGGCCTTGCCGGCGAATACGGATGCGATATTTAATTTTGCGGCTGAGTCACACGTCGACCGGAGCATTACGTCGGCAGATGAGTTTTTGCGAACGAACATCATCGGCACGCAGGTTTTGCTCGATGCGGCACGCGCCAAGGATGTACGAAGGTTTGTACAGATCTCGACCGACGAGGTGATGGGGAGTTTGCCGGACGAAAGTGACGATTATTTTACCGAAGGATCGCCGCTCCAGCCCAACTCGCCGTACGCCGCGTCAAAAGCGTCCGCTGAATTTGTAGTGCGGGCAGCTATCGAAACCTTTGGCGTTGATGCCGTTATAACACGTTGCGGCAATAACTACGGGCCGCGTCAGTTTCCGGAAAAGCTGATCCCGCTGATGATCGCAAATGCGATGAACGACGAACCCTTGCCCGTTTATGGTGACGGAAAGAACGTGCGCGACTGGATCCACGTCGACGATCATTGTCGGGCGATACTTTTGGCATTTGAAAAGGGGCGAAGCGGCGAGGCGTATAATATCGGCGCCCGGAATGAACGCTATAACATCGATGTCGTTAACGCGATCCTCGGTGCGCTTGGCAAACCGTCAGATCTGATCAGGTACGTAACCGACCGACTCGGACACGACCGCCGTTATGCCATCGACCCGACAAAAGCCGAAACCGAACTCGGTTGGAAGCCCTTGACCTCGTGGAAAACCGGGCTAACGGACACGATCGATTGGTATCAAAACAATCAGCAATGGGTCGATCACGTCCGGAGCGGCGAATACCGCGAATACTATCAACGGACGTACGGAGCTGTCTAGCACCACGTTGGCCGGCGGTTGGATTTATTAATAGATATGAGAATTCTGGTAACCGGTGCAAACGGGATGGTCGCCCGAGCGACCGATAAATATTGCCGTCAGATCGGCGATACGGTGACCGCACTTGGCCGCGACCGTCTCGATATCTCAGATCGGGATCAGGTCTTGGAGGTCGTATCGAGCGGCAGCTTTGATGCGATATTAAACTGCGCAGCGTATACAGACGTCGACGGAGCCGAAACAAATCGTGACAAATGTTATGGAGCAAATGCCGTCGGTGTTGAGAATCTCGCCCTTGCTGCTAAGGAGAGCGGCGCGGTTTTTGTCACAATTTCGACGGATTTCGTTTTTGACGGAACAAATTCCGGATTTTACACACAACGGGATACGCCAAATCCGCAGTCGGTATACGGACGCTCAAAACTGGATGGCGAAGATCGAGCGCGGACTGTTAATGCGGCCACGATCATCGTCAGATCGGGCTGGATATACGGTTCGGGCGGAACAAATTTTTTGAGTGTGATGCATCGACTGCTCGCGGATCGAAAGCCGATCAAGGCGATCGGAGATTCATTTGGCACGCCGACATTTGCGGACGATCTCGCCCGACGGCTTCGCGAACTGGCCGAACTAAACTTGCCCGGCGTATTTCACGTTGCCAACAGCGGTCCCGGAATGAGCTATCTTGAGTTTGCAGAAGCAGTAGTAAAGATCGGCGGATACGAGCCGTCGTTAGTGGTACCGGTTTCGAGAGAGAGTCTAAGCCGCCCCGCACCTCGTCCGATCAGTTCCAAGCTCGCCTGCCTGTACAGTGAGCGACTCGGCCTGAGCGAGATGCCGGATTGGCACGATTCACTTTCTGAGTTTCTAAGGCTCGAGGCCGCCGCCTAACCGCGTGATCGCTGATAGATCAATCGTCAGCGTTCTGCTTTGCGGTGTCTTCCATCAAGGGCGTTTCGTCGGTTTCGCTACGGCGATAATAGTCGTAGTAACCGTTGCCGTAATAATCGTATTCCATCGAGCCGGACTTGATGCCGTTAAGCACAACCCCATAGATCCTCGCTCCAATGTTACCGAGACGCTGCTTGAACTGACGCATCAGATGGATCGAACTTCGTCCCGCCATCGCAACCAAAACCACACCGTCTACCAGCGTCGAAAGGATCGCGGCATCGGTGAATGAGATCGCCGGCGGCGAATCGATAACAACGTGCTTGAATCTGCCCTTGAGAAACTGGATCAGATTCTTCATCTCATTAGAACTCAGCAATTCGGCCGGATTTGGCGGTATCGGACCGCTCGTAATTATTTTAAGCCTGGGCAAACCGGGAGCTGATTTGATCAGGTTTTCGGTTGATTTCTCACCGGAGAGATAGTTAGTCAGTCCCTGATTGTTATCCAGGCCGAAATGGCTGTGCAATCGCGGCCGACGGAGATCGCAGTCAATGATAATCACATCGACATCCGATTGTGCCAGCGTGATCGCGGTGTTGATCGCTGTTGTGGTCTTACCCTCAGACGGTTGCGAAGACGTCACAAGGATCGTCTGCGGCGGTTTGCCGGCCGATGAAAACAGTAACGATGTTCGCAAATGCCGATATGCTTCGGCAGTCGGCGAATTGCGCTCTTCGAGCGTAATGAGCGCGGCCTGAGGCGAAATTGATTCGTCATTGCGCGCTCCCAATCCAGGCAGTGGGATCCTTCGCTTTTCGCCCTGCGAGTGATGCGGGATCAACGCCAATGTCGGCAATCCAAGGCTTCGGCTGACGTCATCAGATGTTTTGACCGAATCGTCGAGGTAGTCGAGCAAGAATGCCAGTCCAATGCCCGCGGCAAGTGAGACAAGCAACGCAACCAGAATGTTTCTGGTACGATTGGGCCCGACCAGGCCGCCCGGCGAAACAGCACGGTTTGATATCTTGATATTGTTCGGCTTGCCGCCGGCAATCGCCAGTTCTTGTTCTTTCTGCCTCTGAGTATAGGTATCGAGTAAGCTTCGGTTTGTTTCGATCTCGCGCTTTTTCGTTATAAGTCGTGTCTCGGCCTGGCCCTCGAAATTAGCATCTTCGGCGGCCTTCATATAGGCTCCGCGTGCCCGATCCTCGCGTTGGCGTGCCGCGTCAAACTGAGCCTTGAGCGTTGCCAGCACCTCACGCTCGGCATCTTTGACCAGTTTCGTTCCCTCGTTCTTGATCTTATCGGTTACTTCCTTTTGAACTCGTTCTCGCTGCAGTTTCAACTCTCCGATCTCAGCGTCGACCGCCTTGACCGAGCTAAATTCTTCAGTATATTTGGCAAGCAATTCCTTACGTCGCTGCGCTTTTTCGTCGATCTTCTTGTCGATATCTTCGATCCGCTTTTCGAGATCAGCCTGTCGCTTCAGATTTTGGCTTCGGGCATCTTGGAGAGCCTTGTTATCGCCAACGACCGATAAAATATCTCCCTTTTGGCCAGCCGTTACGGCAGCCGAATACAATGCCTGGATCTTGCCGGTCTCGGATAGAGCATCATTGTACTGAGCCTGAAGGGTTTGAAGATTCCCGGCACGAAGCTCGCCGCCCTTTTCCTGTAGCGGGAGGTCGCTCGAGCGCATTTCGTCAATATACTCACTTTCTTGCCGGGCGATCGTGTTTTTTAGATCTTCGATGGACTTAGTCAGCTCATCATAGGCAGTTTGAGCACCTTCGAGTTCGCGCTTTGCGTCTTCCTCAATAAAGATCTCGGCCAGCTTATCAGCGACCTTTGCAACAAGTACGGGGTTTTCATTCTGTACCGAGACGGTCACCAGATTGGTATCCGTCAATCGGTCGACCTTTAGTCGAGCACCTGTAAGATTAGCGACATAACGGGCCGCAAGGGCGTCCTCTTCAGGCGTTAGTATGATCTTGCCGGATGCCGGCTGAGTGGTCGAATCAGAAATTATCGGTAATGCAGCTTCAGCATCCGCCTTTTTAGGATCGCCGGAAAATATTGACCGAATGCCGGCCAAGAATCCGCGATTTTCGTCGCCAAGTAATTTGGCATCACGCTGCAGCCCTAGCGCGATTACCACCTTCTTCATCAGGTCCGGATTTTGGAGTAATTGAAGCTGGGTGTTGTAGTAATTTGAATCGTTGCCAAAATTGATATTGATGGCTTCTTTCTGTGTCACCTGAGGCTTTCGCGGCTCGATGATCATCTCAGTATTTGCCTGATAGATCGATGGCTGGCGAAATGAGTAGAACGACACCGCCGCCGTCACGATAATGGCTATCGCCACGATTATGGGCAGACGTTTTTTGACAATATTGAAGTATTGCCGGATCGATCGCTTATTCGCAAAAGATTCATCGTCATAATATGACGAGTAACTTGGCGGATAATCTTGATTACCTGCCTGCATCTCGACCGATTTTGGTAAAGGCGTCAGCCTTTGATCTTGCTCCATACAGCCGTCAAAACTAGTTCGCCTAACGGGACCGACCTGATCACTTAGCGAACTAGTTTTATACCATATTTACCGTTAATTATCATTAATATCAGCCGATCTTTGGTCTTGCCGCCGTCGGCAGTAGTGGAAGCGGTCAAGGCCAAGTGGTATATTATTCATTTAGCTTTACCTGCTCGATGCGAGCTGTGTGGACATAACTATGATGGAACTTAAATCGATCGAGTCGCGTGACTTCGTACTTGGCATTCCCGGTTTTAACTACTCAGATCTTTTTGACGCGGCGAGATTAAAGGACCTGGCGGATGCGTTCTACGCAGAGGTCGCTGACAAGGAACCGATACTTCACGACGCACTTTCGAAATATATCGCCACACACGGCCGAGGGATCGAGCGGCGCGTCGAATCAAAGATCTTGACCGATGCGGCACCGTACCTATCGAATTTTGTCGCGCGGCTATTTGGCATCAAGGAGGCGATGGCCGAGGTCGAATCTGCGGTTCTTGTCCAAAATCCCGTTTGGCAGTACAAGTTTTTTGTCCAAAGGCGTGCTACCAAGGCGTTCAAGGCCGATGCTGTCGGCCAATTCAACGAAGCCGAACTCTGGGAAGCGGTGCTCGAACTAAGGAATAACGCCTTTGACCAAACGATGGTGCGCGACGAGGAGCTGTCGATAGCGACGATGACCGCACTTTTGGTAAAGGCCGAAGAGGCCCTGACGAAAGAGACTGAGCTCGACCCGGAAACAAAACGAACGATAGAAAACGTCCATTCTGCCTTTAATAAACTCGGCGACAAGGCATTCGGCAAACTATTTTCCGCATTTATACTCGAGATCGACAGCACCGGCGATCTGCTGACGATTAAGGCCGCCCTCCGACTGATCGAGGCGTGGTCGGCATCTGCATTCTTCAACAAATCAAAGAAATGGCACAGTTTCAAGACGCCGCATCCACTCGACTACCAGAGCCTCGTCCATCTGATCCACCCGGATCCAGAGCTGCACAATATTATGCGGGGCGAGGAATCCCAGATGCGGCGACGTGATGGATTTAAGCTGACCGATGACCGCGGGGAGATGCGGGACGCTCTGTATGAGATCGATTACTGTATGATCTGCCACGAGCGTGGGAAAGATGCGTGCTCGACCGGCCTTCGCGAAGCGGACGGCACCGCAAAGCGCAATCCGCTCGGCATCAAGACCGAAGGCTGCCCGCTCGAGGAGCGCATCTCCGAGATGCATATGCTCAAAAAGCAGGGTGACCCTATCGGTTCGCTTGCGATTATTGCGATCGATAATCCGATGTGCGCCGGCACGGGGCACCGAATCTGCAATGACTGTATGAAGGGCTGCATTTTTCAAAAGCAGGACCCTGTAAATATACCGCTTGCCGAAACTGCGTCGTTGACCGATGTTCTAAAGTTGCCTTACGGATTTGAGATTTACAGTCTGTTGACCCGTTGGAATCCGTTGAATGCAAAACGGCCTTACGCTCTTCCCTACAATGGCAAAAACGTGATGGTCGTCGGTCTCGGGCCGGCAGGTTACACGCTCTCGCACTACCTACTTAATGAAGGGTTTGGCGTCATCGGATTGGACGGACTGAAGATCGAACCGCTCCCGACCGATTGGACCGGCGACTGCGGACGCTCCGTCCCTAAGGCAATAAAAGACATCGGCGAAGTGACCGAAGAACTCGATGAGCGTATCCTTTCGGGGTTTGGCGGAGTTTCTGAATACGGCATAACGGTACGCTGGGACAAGAACTTTTTGACGATGATCCAGCTAATGTTGACTCGCCGCAAGCGTTTTCGCGCTTATGGCGGGGTTCGATTTGGCGGAACTCTGACCATCGAGGACGCGTGGGATTTCGGATTTGACCATATCGCGATCGCGACCGGTGCAGGACGCCCGACGATCGTACCGATGAAGAATAACCTCATTCGCGGGATCCGGCAGGCCTCGGATTTCCTGATGTCCCTGCAACTTACCGGCGCGTTCAAGAAAGACACGCTTTCGAATCTGCAGGTCAGGTTGCCGGCCGTCGTTATCGGCGGCGGACTCACCGGCGTCGACACGGCAACGGAAATATTTGCCTATTATCCGGTGCAAGTCGAAAAAATGCTCGGTAAATTTGAACAGGTTGTCGAGGAATTTGGCGAGGAACGTGCTCTGGCGGTTTTCGACAACGAGGAACTCGCGACGTTTAAGGAGTTTTTGGCGCACGGTGCCGCGATCCGGGCCGAACGGGCCAGAGCGGCGGCGGCGGGCGAAGCCCCCAATTTCGTACCGCTTGTTCAGTCCTGGGGCGGCGTTTCGCTTGTGTATCGCAAACGCCTACAGGATTCGCCGGCGTATCGGCTTAATCACGAAGAGGTGCAGAAGGCTCTCGAAGAGGGTATAAACATTGTCGAATGTATGAGCCCGACCGAGGCCGTGCCGGATGAGTTCGGTGCCGTAAAGGCGATCGTTTTTGAAAGCCTTAACTACATCCCGGAAACCGGTAAATTCGAAAACAGCGGTGAGATGCACGAGTTTCCGGCCAGAACCGTATGCGTCGCCGCAGGAACCTCGCCGAACGTGATCTACGAAAAGGAAAAGCCGGGCACCTTTAAGATGGATGAATGGCGGCAATTCTTTCAGCCGTTTAAGATCGAGCGCGGCGCCGACGGCAAATTGCACCCGGTCGAGGCCGCAAAGGGCGAAACCGGATTTTTCACTTCATACGAGCACGAAGGCAAGTTTATAAGCTATTACGGAGATAACCATCCAAAATATGCCGGCAACGTCGTCAAAGCGATGGCATCGGCAAAACACGGCTATGAAAGGGTCGCCGAGATCTTCGCTGATGAGTTTGCGACAGACACCGTACTGCAACAGAGTGAACGTGACCGCATCTTTGACGATCTGACCGCCAAACTCGACGAGCAACTTCGAGCATATGTGGTCAAGGTCGAGCGCCTGACCCCGACCATCGTCGACGTCGTTGTAAAGGCACCGCTCCAGGCACGCAAATTCGAGCCAGGCCAGTTTTATCGCCTGCAGAATTTTGAAACAACCGCGCCCGTCATTGACGGCAAACGCCTGATGATGGAGGGCCTTGCTCTTACAGGCGCGTGGGTAGATGAAGAGAAAGGCTTGTTGTCGATGATCGTCCTCGAAATGGGAACATCGTCGCGGATGTGCCAATTGCTCAAAGAAGGCGAGGAAGTCCTCGTAATGGGCCCCACCGGTACGCCGACCGAGATCACCGAAAACGAAACCGTTCTACTGGCAGGCGGCGGATTGGGAAATGCAGTTCTCTTTTCGATCGCCCGTGCCCTACGCGAAAAGAACAATCGCGTCATCTATTTTGCGGGCTATAAGAACGGCGCGGACCTTTTCAAGCGCGAAGAGATCGAAAACGCTACCGATCAGATCATTTGGGCAACCGACTCGGGTAACGAGATCACTGCTAATCGTCCCCAGGACGCACATTACCGCGGAAATATCGTTGAGGCAATGATCGCCTACTCTGAAGGAAAACTGGGGCATCAAAGTGTCGACCTAAAGAAAGTAGATCGCATCATCGCTATCGGTTCGGATCGAATGATGAACGGCGTGCGAGAGGCTCGGCACACGACACTCAAACCGTATCTCAACGAACACCACACGGCCATCGGATCGATCAACTCACCGATGCAATGTATGATGAAAGAGGTCTGTGCCCAATGTTTGCAGCGTCACGTAAATCCGCATACGGGCGAAGAATTCTTTGTATTCTCGTGCTTTAATCAGGATCAGCACCTTGATTTTGTTGACTTTAAGAATCTAAACGATCGGCTTAGGGCGAACAGCATACAGGAAAAACTAACCAATATGTGGCTCGATCGGACGTTTGGCAGAGATGATTTTAAGGCTCGCTTCGGTGTCGCCCAAGCTAAATAGGCCGGCTCTATCAGATCTTTCTAATAACGAATGCCGGCGTGCCGGCATTTGTTCGTTTCTGCGGACGCTCAATGGTGAGGCCGTGCCTCGGCAGTTCACGGCGAAGCATCCATTCGGTCTGATACGATTCGTGCAGAGGCTTAAATCGCGGTTGACGTCCACAAATATGGTACGCAGTCCCCGCGATCAGCACTCGTATACCGTGTATCACCGGAGCCAAACCGTCACCCTTTAACCCTCGTGCGATCTCACCAAGATAAAAGCGCGGATGATGTATCTTGAGTAGCAATATACCGTCCGGCCGCATCACCCGCGACATTTCCGAGATTGCCCGCGCATTGTCCATATAGGGCAATGCAAGTCCACAATTTACCAGGTCGAAACTCTCGTCCTCGAACGGCAGCGATTCGGCCATTGACCGTACGAATGAGATACGTGCTTCGGGAAACTTCTCGAGGTA
Organism: Chloracidobacterium sp.; assembly: GCA_016720705.1. Taxonomy (NCBI): domain Bacteria; kingdom Pseudomonadati; phylum Acidobacteriota; class Blastocatellia; order Chloracidobacteriales; family Chloracidobacteriaceae; genus Chloracidobacterium; species Chloracidobacterium sp. The sequence goes on from JADKKB010000007.1 coordinate 1,125,078, forward strand.
GATCTCCCGGCCGATCCGCAAACTTTCTTCGCTGACGTCGACACCAACCCCCATTATCCCATCGGCAACCGCAAGCGGATAAAGAGCTTGCCCGATACCGCAACCGATGTCTAGCACTCTCGACACCTTGAGATCGCCGACCTCGCTCCGAATATCATCGGTGTCCCCGGCCGCGGCGAGCGTGCGCAAAAAATTGGTTTTGGTCGCAGCGTAATACTGTTCGTCTTCGATCATAGAACAATAGTAAGGTTATCATGGCCGCGATATCATTTTTTTTCCATCGGTCCCACGAGGCGCAATTTCCACTCGATCTTGGTATTACCGTCAGCCAACGTCTGCTGACCGGACAGGGAAGTCCGATTTTTCGCTTCGATCTTGCCGGTTGCTTCAAAGCCGGTTGCCGAAAGTTCACCTTCGTCCAAATTCTTTGCTTCCGATGTCGGAGGCGGCGGAGCCTCGCCGCAGTTGGCAAGTTGGCTCTTGAATTCCACTTTGCCCAACATTGTGCCCTTCGGAGCGTTGACCCTGATGGTGTAGGCTTCGTCACGATCAAACACGATGAAGACCGGCATAATGCCCCTGCCTTCTCCGATCTTCGTCGTGATCTCCTCTTCCGCCTCGCTGAAATCCTTCCAGAACGTGCTCTTTCCGGGGAGGCGGCACCTTTGCTGCCCGCTGGATTTCGAGATCCTGGTGTAGAAGTATCGGACCCGGTGTGAGACGTTCGCGGTCGGCGAAGTGACCGATTTGCCTTCGATCGGAGGACGCAGCGTCGCCTTGATGATCGTCGTCATCTTCGTCGTTGCCGTTAATTCCCTTGTGACATTTCGCCTGCCTTCATAAGCCCGCCCATCGTCCGTCTTCTGCTTGGTCTCTTCTTTTGAATAGTAATAGACGATCGTTCCGACCCAATGCGGCTTGCACGTTTTCGTAGTGTACGGGGCGATCGAACGTGCGAGTTTGTCAGCGATCTCTTGTTCGGACCCGCTGCCGCCCGATTCGCGAGCGATGCTCGTTGCGGTTTTCATATTGATCGCGAACGCAGAATAGATGACCGAACCGTTTGGACCGGGAAGTGCTTTTACCGACATCGCCAGATCTGAGTCGATCTGATCGGCGATAGCTTTCAAAGCCTCACTCGAATCGCCGCCTTCCCACCCTACGCGGTCGCGTTCGTCCTGAAGAGCATCCTCTATAACCTGGTCATTGGTCGTTTCAAGGCACGGATTTTCCCGAATCAACGCGGATTCGATCGCGTTCCTGAGGCTGGACGTAGCGTTCGCTCCACCGTTAACTGCGCTGGTTGAGTCGCGTATGACGATCGATGACGCCTTCTGTGAGAGTCCTTCCGCCGCAAAAGGCACGGCGATAAATAGCATCGCGAGGATGAGCGACGCGGTTGTTTTCCAAATGCCGTTCTTGCCGTTTTGCATTTCACGCCTGCAAATACTAAGAGTCGTGATCTTCATTGCTTTGGTACTCCTTGGCGAAGGCGAAACCGGCGATTAATGAAGTCGGCACACCGTTTGGGTGAATAAGCCTTGCCAGAACATTATGAACCCATTTATTCCAAATTTCAGCAATAGAAATGCCAGGAATCCAATAATCCTCTGGGTGGAAAGATGCAGATCTGTCGGCGGTCGTTTAGAAAGATCGCGCGATATCAGCGTCAATCTGACCAATGTGGCCTCCGCGGCGGTTCTTGACCGGCATAGGTGACAAGTCGGACAGATCACAGCGTCTGTCACTTCCCCTTCGGCTTTACAAGTCTCAGGTTCCAGCTGATCTTTGTACGTCCGTCCGCCGAAGTTTGGCTACCGGAAAGCGAATCGGGTTTTGCCGACTTTGATATTCCCTCCGCATCAAAGCTGGTAGCCTGCAATTTCCCCTCGGGCATACCTTGAGCATCCGTCACAGGCGGCGGAGCGTCGGAGGTGCAGGTCGAGCTGCTGCGTGAAGTCTCGATCTTGCCATACAGGGTGCCGCCCGGGGCCGTCACCTTGATGCTATAACTCCCGTCGCCATCGATCGAGATAGAGACCGGCATCACATCCGTGCCCTGGCCAAGTTGGGTGACAGTCTCGGAATATTCGTCGCTGAATCCCTTAAAGAAAGGGTTCCTTCCGGGCAGTCGACAGCGTTCCTCGCCGTTGGAGCTTGATCTCTTTTCAAATATTGATTGAACCCTATGCATTACGCGGGCGTTCGGCGAGTTGACCGATCTGCTGCCGCCCGAAGGAGGTTTTTGCAGAGTTGCCTTGATGGTCGTGGTCATCATCGAAGTTTGGTTAATTGTGCGTTTCACATTTCTTCTGGTCGCGTGGGTCGCACCACCGTCGGTAGTCTGCTTGGACTCATTAAATGTGTATGAATATATGACCGTTCCGACCCAATGGGGCTTACAATCATCCGCCAGTTGCGGGCCGAGCGATCGCACAAGTTTCTCAGCCATCTGTTTGGCTGATCCGTCACCCCCTGTTTCGCGAGCGACTGTCCGCGCGGTCTTCGTGTCCATTACCGAAGCCGAGTAGACCTTGCCGCCACCTACCGACATTGCCCCGACGGTCATCACCATACTCGCACCCATCCTGTCGCCGAGATTCTTAAGGGCTTCGTTCGAATCGCCGCCCTCCAGGAGTTCGCGTTCCCTCTCATCCTGGATCGTATCCCGAATGTCCTGGTCGTCCATCGTTTCGACGCACGGTTTTTCTCTCGCTAAGGCCGACGCGAATTCGCTCCGAAACGATGATGTTGAGCTTTCGCCGCCATTCGCCGCCGTGGTGGTATCGTGAATAACTATGGATGACGCCCCCTGTGAGACAGCTTCTGCGGCAAATGGGGCGGCGATAAGCGATAACGCGAGGACGAGCGGCGCGGTTGATTTCCAAAAGCAGTCTTGGCCGTTTTGCCATGCGAGCCTGCAAATATTACGAGTCGTGATCTTCATTGCTCTGGTACTCCTTGGAGAAGGCGAAACCGGCAATTAGCGAAGTCGGCACACCTTTGGGTGAATCAACCTTCCCAGAACATTATGAACCCATTTAATGCAATTTTCAGCACTGGATAAGCCATTGAGCAGATAAATATGACGCGCGAAAGACAGGGGATTTCCGTCGACCGTCTAGAAAAATCTCGCGATATCTGCGTTTATTTGACCAACATCGTCTCCGCGGCGGTTTTTGACGGGCATCGGTGAGAGATCCGGCAGGCCATCAGATGGTAAGAAACCTAATTGCCGAAGTATCTCGACCACCACAACGGGGCGGGAAAGGTAATCGTCCCCATCCTCTATCTTGAGAGCGACCGCAAGACCGGCGGGCCATCTGTCTGACGGCAAAACGCCGGAGAGCCAGACGCCGTCGGCACCGACCTTACAGATGAGGCGTCCGTCAGTAGCCTTCATAATTATTGTGTCGAGACGACCGGTGCCGCCGATGAGCTCTGGGAATCTGAGCATTGCAGAGACGATACGTTTGCAAGCCCCGGCAGTCTTTTCGCCGAGTGACGCTGGCGGCGATAGCAGATTGATGAAGCTTTTCGCCATTGCAGCGATCGGCACGGCAAAATTTGGTACCGCGCATCCGTCAATACCGACCGCTATTTGATCGGCGGGCATCTCGGTAAATTGGGCAACGCAATTGAGGATAGCGACTTGGACCAGATTTTCAGGTGACTCATAGGTCGCGGCGTCAGCACCGATATGTTTGGCAAAGGCGAGCATCGATGCGTGTTTGCCCGAGCAGTTGTTGTGAAGTTGGGTCGGCCGCTCGCCGACGGCGATCATCCGGTGGGCCTCGGCTTCGTTAAACGGCAGATGGGCACCGCAGCGGAGGTCAGATTCGGTGAATCCCGCCTTCGAGAGCATACGCTCCGCGGTTGCAACGTGGATCCGCTCGCCCGAGTGTGACGCGACCGCGAGAGCGATCTCATCCTCGGTAAAACCAAACCGATCCGCCGCACCGCTTGCGATAAACGGTATTGCCTGCAATGACTTGCACGACGAACGAAAATACGTCACCGCCGACGCGTCGCCGGCAGATGCGATCGTACGGCCGTCGCCATCGAGAACAATAAAGTGGCCCCGATGGATAGACTCGACGGTTTCGCCGCGGATCACATTTGCCAAAATTACAGGATCCATAGTTATTACTAGGCCGACCCGGCGAGCATCGTTCGGGCATTTTCGCGGGCGGCATCGGTGATGTGTTCGCCGGCTAGCATTCGGGCGATCTCCTCGATTTTTTCTTCGCGGCTAAGTTCGCGTACGGTGACAGAGGTGCTCCTGCCCGAGACGTCCTTTTCAACTACGAAATGGCGGTCAGCCATCGACGCGATCTGGGGCTGATGTGTGACACATAAGACCTGCGATGTACTCGACAGATCCTTTAGCTTTCGCCCGACCGCCTCGGCCACGCGCCCTCCTATGCCGACGTCTATCTCATCAAATACGGCGGCTTTTTTCTGACCTCCGGATCGGACGGTCGTTTTGAGCACCAGCATCAATCGCGAAGCCTCGCCGCCGGAGGCAACCTTTGCGAGCGGCTTTGTCGGTTCTCCGGGATTGGCAGAAAAGTAAAATTCGACGGTGTCGTAACCATTAACTGAGAACCGTTGTTCGGCATCCGCTTGATCAGTTGCGGGAGCATCGATACGCACCTCAAATCGAGCTTTCTCGAGTGCTACTCCGGCCAAACTCGCCTCGACCGCTTTTTCGAAGGCCTTAGCAGCGACAACGCGCTTGTCGTGAAGCTTTTTGGCCGCGGTAATATAGTCACTTCGTCGATCGGCGAGTTCGCGTTCAAGTTCCTGTTCACGCAGTTCCGCTGTCTCGATATTACCCAACCGCCGCTCTGATTCGGCCAAATGTTCCAGGATGACCTCGATCGCATCGCCATACTTGCGCTTTATGCGGAATATCTCAGCCAAACGGCCCTCGATCTCGTTCAGGCGTTCCGGTGAAAAATCGAGCCGGTGACGAAAGTCTCGAGCAGCGATGGCGAGTTCCTCAACCACAGCCTGAGCCGACCTGAGACCTTCGTCAAACTCGCGGAAACTCGCATCATACTCTCCGAGTTCGGCTATCTTTCGGGCGGCCCTTTCCAGCGTGGAAACGGTCGAATGGTCGTTTTCATACAGTAGAGCATATGCCTCATCACTGAGATTCGACAGTTTTTCCGCATTCCCAACCCGGCGCTTTTCGTCCTCGAGTTCGGCATCCTCGCCCGGCTTCAGATCCGCCCGCTTGATCTCGTCCACCTGAAATCGAAGAACGTCAACAAGCTGCAGCTTTTCGGACTCATCCTTATGCAAACTCACGAGCTGAGCCCGAACATTTGCCCAAGAGCGAAATGCCGCCGCCGCCGTCTTGATCAAACCATCTGCGCCGGCAAACGTATCGAGCAGTCTGATGTGAGTTTCGACGTGGTAGAGTTCGGCTTGCTCGCCCTGGCCGTGAATGTCCACGAGGTAGCTGCCGATCCGCTTAAGGAAATTTTGCGTGACACTCTGATCGTTAACAAATATCCGGTTTTTGCCCGCGATCGAAAGGTCGCGGCGGACGATGATCTCTGCGTCCGGTTCGATATCGACGCCCGATTCTTCAAAGATCGTGGAAAGCTCCAGGTCTTGCTCAACCGTAAAATATCCCTCTATCTGTGCCGAGGTTTCACCCTGCTTGATGAGTTCGCTAGAAAGCCTGTCTCCGGTCAGAGCCCCCAGGCTGTCGACGATGATCGATTTTCCCGATCCGGTCTCGCCGGTAAGCAGATTGAGTCCCGGGCCGAACTCGATCTCGAGCCGGTCAATCAGGGCAATATTCTTGATCTTGAACAGTGTTAACACGTCAATCGCTACTTTTTAGGTATAAGCTCCGCGCCTTTGATAAATCTGCCGGCTGAAAAGATAGCATCGGGCGGAAATTTGAAAACCAGATCACTACTATTCCAATCAACAACTCGATCTGTCTTATAAAAATAAAATTCGCCAAGTTCACCGGGACGGACCTTTCCAAATCGCTGGTAAACATTAAAACCCGAAGCGTCGTATTCGTCGAGCCCGTGCAGAGTCCCGAGCGCTCCGACGGCCGATATTTTGGCCGACACCACAAAGCTCGCTCGCCGACGCTCCGCTATCACAGCTATGTCACCCACCGTTCGATCGCCGTGGTCGATGATGTTGGCCCTGCGAAACAGATAATTTACAATACCGCCGGAGCCGTTGCTCGGTAGCGATATGTACGCCGCCGGATCCTGCGTCTTCTCGCTACCCGTAACTATCGATTGGATCGCAGTTACAAAAGCGACGAAATTCATCTTAACCAGAAACATCTCGTCCCGGCCGTGGAGCGCTCCCGTTTCGATCAATATCACCGGCGTCCCCCACGCCGAAAAATTATCGCCAAAGGCGGTAGGTGCCCATTCATCGTCGTAACGCCCGATATGGCCCGGTATCAGTTGTTGTAGAGCTGTGGCCATCGCCGCCGCGACGCGTTGATTTCGTGCCTGGCCCTCATTTACGGTCTTTGCCTCATCACCAAACACCACCAAAAGTGAGATCGCCGCTTGCTTTGGCGTCCGGCCGACAGTCGTCAATGCCTGCTGATTATGTAGATTGAAGCCGATCGCCGGCGACCAATCATCACGAAGTTTCTTAAGCAACCGAGCCTCCGGTGTCCGCAAGTCGGCGGCATCGCGATTGACATCGATTCCCTGAAGATTACGCCGTTGGTAGGCCTCCGCACCGTCCGGATTAAGCATCGGCACGGCTCGTATCGTAACTGTTTCCTCGATCTTCTTGACCCAATCCTCTTGGCGATGCTTTTGGAAATACGACAGCATATCGACCAAGGCTGAGGTCGCCGTCGGTTCGTCGCCGTGCATCTGCGACCACATAAAGATCTTCAGAGGCCCGCGGCCAAACTCGACTTGGTATATCGACCTTTCCGCGTTGCTACGGCCTACCTCATCGACCTTGAGCCCGAGTTTTCGTAGATCGTCGAGATATATGAGGAGGTCCTTATGCCGAACATCGGAGGGGAAATACTTCGAAATATGCTCTTTCTCCCACATTTCGGCGAGTTCTTTCGGCGTCTGCAAAAGACATAGATGAACACAAGAGTACCATCAGCAGGACAAGAACATATTTACTCATAGCTTAGAAGATAAACCGCAATTGGACGTAACATCAAACATTACCGACAATTTGTTGCCCAACGGGATTAACCTGTTGCTTACGAATCAACATCGGCACCTCTATCCTTGTGACTCAGGATACGAAGGAGTTCGCCAACACTCCACGCCTGAGCAAAACAACCGCGAGGTGTGTATGGCCGCTCGGCGTCAAATATCTCTGATATCTGACCGATGCCTGCTGATGAAAGATGCTCTCTCAGCCCACTTGTGAACTCTTCTACACGATTCTCGCGTTCCGGATAAGCACGGCGATATGCATCGACAAACCCGCCTATCAGCCACGCCCAAACGGTTCCTTGATGATAGGCCGAGTCGCGCTTAACCGGGCTACCGCTATATTCCGGACAATAACGCGAGTCTTTGGGTGACAGCGACCTCAAGCCGAACGGCGTCAGGAGCTCAGATTCGACTTGGTCTACAACCAACCTGGCCCGCTCCCGGCTTAACATCGAATGGGTGAGTCCGGCGGCAAATATCTGATTAGGCCTGACCGATCCATCGCGCTCACTACGATCGACAACGTCGTATAAGCATTGTTCGCCGCGATTCCAAAAAACCGCATTGAAACTCTGTTCACACAACTCAGCCATCGAGGTGAAATGTCGATATTCGGCATCACGCTCAAAATCGAGAGCAAAGTCTGACATTATCCGTAGAGCGTTGTACCAGAGTGCCTGTATCTCGACCGGTTTGCCGATCCGCGGTGTGATTACGAGATCGCCGACCTTAGCATCCATCCACGTAAGCTGCGTTCCCGCCTCACCCGCGATCAGCAATCCGTCGGTATCTACACGAATGCCGTACCGAGTGCCGCGAAGGTGCCATTCGATGATATCGACGAGCTTGTCAAACAGTAGCTCGCGTACAAACTCACTATCGCCTGTCGACTCGACGTATGCTCGGATCGCCTCGAAATACCAGAGCGTTGCGTCAACCGTGTTGTAATCGGCAGTCTCACCCTCGTCCGGAAACCTGTTCGGGATCATTCCCTCGGAGATATGATTTGAGAATTCGAGCAATATCGCACGTCCGATCTCGGGCCGCCCCGTCGATAGCGTGAGGCCGGGCAGAGCTATCATCGTGTCGCGGCCCCAATCAGAAAACCAAGGGTAACCGGCGATGATCGAATGGCCGTTGCCTCGTTCTACAATAAACTGATCCGCTGCGAGCACCAGAGTTTTTTGAACTTCGCCCACCTTTCCGGCTGCCGCAATGATCTCGGTCTGCCGCGATAATTCTGCCTCTCGCAATGTCCGCGGATCTGCAGGAATTGCGTCGTCTGTCGAGGCGACCGCAAATGCCGTTGTACTGAGGTCAAATCGGAGCACGAACGGTTGAAACAGATCCTCGTGAAAATCGAACCCGCGTTCTTGTTCGACCGAATACTCAAAATTGCGATACCAGTAACTGCTTTCGTCCACCGCATTAGCGTTGTGGGCGATCGTGAGCGTCGGCTTGTCGGAATAGGGGCGAATGGCAACGCGGCCGTCTTCAATCAGATACTCGGCGTTAAAACTTGGGTCTTCGTGCTGAAGATGGTGGTAATCGACGAAAGAAAGTAGCGGCCGGACTTCGAGTTCGACCGTCGTAGATGCACCACCCGCGATCGCCCATTCGCAAACGGCCGTGTTGCTGCCGTGGACCATAAATAGCGTCTTTACGAGTTCAAGTCCGCCGACGGAATACGTCCAGGTTGGGAATGGTTCGATGCTAAACGAGCTTAGATTGAGATATCCCTGCGGCTCGATCACATTCGGATAGCGGTTGGCCGACAGTTCGTACCGTTGGCCGTCTATGACAAGTGTCTCTTCATATTTTGAAAGGACCGTGATCCGCCCCAATGGCGGATCGACCGCCGAGGTAAGAATGCTGTGATATCGACGGGTCGCGGCGCCCGATATAGTGCCGCAGGCAAAACCTCCGATTCCATTGGTCAGAAGCCATTCACGGCCGGTTGCCAGATCGTAGTCGCAACAGATATTTTTACCGAATGAGATCATCTATGCTCACCGACAATGCTTATAACCGTGAAACTCTACTTTGCTTTACGAGACTCAGCAGTCAGATCAAAATACAGCTTTTCTGTCAGATCCACCATTCTTTTTAGTGAGAATCTGTCTGCTGCAATTTCACGCAACTTTTCACCGCTGCTTTTCGCAAGCTCATCGTCATCTAGCATCGACCTGATCGCTACCGAAAGTGCGAGCGGATCGGCGATCGGTGTGAGACGGCCGACATTGCCGAGCAATTCTTTGGCTCCGTCCGTCGCTGTGGCGACGACGGCCTTTCCGCGAGTCATCGCCTCGAGCAATGCCAACCCAAAACTCTCAGAATGCGACGGCGAAACAAACAGATCGATCGCCGCGAAGAACGGTGAGGTGTCGTCCAGCCAATCCAACCACAAGAATCGGCTTTCGAGCCCAAAAACTTTGACCAACCGTCTTAATTCTCGCCTAAATCGCCTGTCCGCAGTATTGTCCTTTCCTGCGATCACAAAGTACGCCCGCTCGTCCGTCTTGGCGATCTCATTGGCCGCCAGCACCAGATCTCGCTGTCCCTTTAGCGGTTTAAGTTCGCCCATCGTACCAATGAGCTTGGCATCCGCCGGTATCTTATGAAAAGCACGAAATTCTCTGCCAAGACGTTCACTGTCTGCGAGGTCGGGGATGCGGAGTCCATTATTGATAACAGCCACCTTTTCGGACGGAAATATCTTTTCCAGTTGGCCCCGGACCGCCGGCGACACCGCGATCGCCTTATCGACATTATTGAGGGCAAATCGATGAAACGGCTTGAGCGAAAACATTACGTGACGGGTCAATACAAACCGGGTTTCCTTTGAGATGCGGCACGCCACGCCGGCCGCCAGATAGTCGCGGGCAACGTGAGCGTGGATGATATCGATCTTCTTTTCATTGAGAAACCGGCCGATCCGCTTGGCACTGAACATCCCGAATGAATTGCGGATCGACACGTGTAAAAAATTATCCTGCGGCACAAAGTCGAGACTGCTCTCCCATTCATTGGTCGGCCGAAGTGCAACAAAGACATCGTGTCCTCGGTCCTGAAGGCCGCGGCACAGATCTACCATATGCCGCTCACCGCCGCCGAATGTTTTTGCCGATGATATTTGCAGGATACGCATCATCAAAAGAGTACACGGATAAAATGATAAAAAAAAGGCACGCTTGCGAACAAGCGTGCCTAAACTTCCGTCTGACCGGAAAATTAGAATTGGAATCTAGCACCGAGCTGCATCTGGAATACCTGCTGGCCCGGATTTAATCCTGAGAGATTCAGCTTACCGTTGTTGGTAGCCGAAGGACTCTGTTGGATCAAATTCAAGAAGTTGATATTCGTGATGCCGCTAAGGCCACAAACGTTATTTGACGTAGCGCAATAGTTCGTTGTGGACGATCCTGAGAACTGACTGTCCGAACGATTCATTACGTTAAAGAACTCTGCACTAAGCAAAAGTTTGCGGGTCTCGCCAAACTTGATGCCCTTTTGAACGCGAAGGTCGACGTTGTAGATCGGACGATTCGTAAAGTAATTACGTCTCAATTCCAATCCCGGTGCCGTCATCGGTCGCTCGTTGCTATTTCCGTCGCCGTTAAGGTCGGATCCGACGCGTGAATCGACGGGTGAACCCGATCGAAGGCGGATCGCACTTGACAGTTCGAAGCCCCACGGCAGGAAGAAGATAGGATTAGCAACAAACTGGTGACGACGGTCGAGTCGGGAATTATACATTTCCGAGCTCAGATCGTACGGATTGTCGTACAACACACCGCCGGCATCGCGTTCGTTATCGTCATCCGACATCGAACGTGAAAGCGTGTAGAACGCATTGATGCGGCCCCACTTACGATTCATATTCATTCGGAGCGTCAACGCACGGTATACCGATCTCGCCGACGAATCGCGGATCTGAAGAGTTCCGATATTGGTCAGCGGACGAAGCGATCTGTTAACCAGAACGCGACCGGAAACAGGATCGAGACCGGTCGGTGCCGGCAGATTGATGTCGCGGTTACGCTGCAAATAGATCGTGTTTACTTCTGAGTAGTCAGCACCGATCGTGATGCCGCTCGACACCTGATGCTCAACTCCGCCGCCCCACTGGAACGACTGCGGATTTTTGAAATCAGGATTGATTCCTACAAAGTTAGCTCCCTGGAAAGCACCGAGGTTAGCCGGCGGATTCGTGGTCGCATTCAGGATCGAGGTCTGGATCGTCGCGACCTGAGCCGAAGTCAAGATCGGGAGCGATGCGAGCGAGATCGTGTTGAGATTGATACCCAGGATCGCAAATTGGCGATAAACCGTATTAGGTGTAAATCCGGTGCCGCCCATAATTGCGACGTACTGCGGATTCTGAGTTTCAAACGTTGCCAGATTAAATCCGGCAGACGTAAATGCCGGCGAACCGAGTGTAACCGAAAGGTCACCTGCCGGATTCCGGAAATTGTTGAACGGTGCCGCAAGCACGATCAGCGGCGTACGTGCATAGTACTCACCAGCAAATCCGCGGATGACCGTCTTGCCATTGCCCATCGGGTCATATGCAAATCCAATGCGCGGTCCCCATTCATTCTGGCTGTCCGGGATGATCGACGGGTCGAGTTTGCGGTTGCCAAAGAGGGGCCAAGCTGTGTTGCGGACAAGGTTAAGTACCGGCGTATTGTTTGCCTCGGCACTCGGGTTGTACTGCTTTTCAAAGCGAAGACCAAAGTTGACCGTCAACTTTTGGTTAATACGCCACGAATCCTGAGCAAAGAACGAAAGTTCTTTGATTCCGTAAGCACCCGACAAATTACCGATCTGCAAGTTGTAACGGGCCGTGGTCGTATCAAAGCGGCCGCGGACGGTCGCCGTACGATTCGTGCTCATTGCCTCAAGAATACCGGTCGTAGCACTCAGGCCGGAGAATGTGTAAACGCCGGTCTGGTTAAATCCAAAGGTCTGGTCGGCAAAAATATCACTGTACTCGCCGCCGAATTTGATCGTGTGAGCACCGGAGATAAAGGTCATTGCATCTCCGATCTGGATACGACGATCGTACTGGGTCGTGGGCAGGAAGTTACGTGTTCCGTAAACGCCGATGGCGGTGTTGATATTAGCTAACAACTCATTCGGCGTACGCGGACGCGTCTCACGAGCATATTGCCCACGAATTTCGTTAATAAGATTTGACGAGAATGTCGTGATCATCTGACCAACAAAGATGTGGTTGCGATCTTCTTCCGTACCATTCGTCGAGATCGAACTCGTTGTGGTCGGGTCAAGAGCGGTTTCACCGGTCGAGACGCCGTTGAGTGCCTTGTTGGCGGCAAAGTTGTAGCGGACATTGAAACGATTCGCATCATTCACGTTCCAGTCGATCTTGCCAAGTACGGCATAGGCATCGTTGGATGATTGATACTGAGCTTCATTTCCACGGTAGAAATTGTAAACAGCTGCCTGTCCGGCATCGACGGGTGTCGCAACACCGACTAGATTCTGGAACAGAACCTGACGCGGAGCACGAAAACGCTGCTGCTCGTATGACGCGAAGTAAAAGAGTTTGTCCTTTACGATCGGGCCGCCGATCGAACCGCCGAACTGATGCTGGGTCGGTGCGAGGGTAGCCTGGACACCGAGAGCGTTCAGACGCTGATCGGCAAGTGCCTTGGCAAAATTGTTGCCGGCCGCGAGCTGCTCAGGGCGAAGAAGGTAAAACAGCGAACCGCGAACTTCGTTCGAACCCGACTTGGTAACCGCATTGACGATACCGCCCGAGCTACGGCCGAATTCAGCCGAATAACCTGCTGCAACTACCTGAAATTCGCGAACTGATTCCTGCGGGATCGTAAACGCCGAGTTTGAACGCTCGCCGCCGCGGACACCGCCGAAGAACGGCTGATTGTAGTCGACGCCGTCAACGTTGATGTTGCTGTTGATACCACGCTGTCCGGAAAGCGAGATCTGTCCGCGTGACGGATCGACCTGTGCGGTCGGCGTCAACGTGACAAAGTCCTGAAAGCGGCGGCCGTTGATCGGCAGATTCTGGATCGCCGTTTCATTCTGCACCGCGTCAAAGTTGTTCGACGTCGTTTGCACGCCCTCAGCAGTAACCTCGACAACGGCAGATACGCCGCCGGCTCCGAGTGTTACGTTTGCATCGGTAATACGTCCAACCTGGACCTCGACCTCGAGTACGACCTCGGCAAAGTTAGCTGCGGTCGTCTTGACCGTGTACTTGCCCGGCTGCAAAAGCACGAAACGGTAAGTACCGTCTCCGCCCGTTGTCGAAGTTTTGGTTTCGTTTGTCGATTTGCTGATCAGTGTCAATGAAGCACTCGGGACAACAGCACCGTTTGAGTCGGTAACTACGCCCGTGATCTGTCCGGAACCCGCCTGTGCCTGACCAAATGATTGGCCGACCGCGACGAGCACCAACAGGATCATTGCTGATAATGTTTTGCTTGAAAAAATTTTAGTCATCTTGTTTTTATTGACCTCTTTAGGTGAAATCTTCCGGAGCATTATTGCTATAAATGAATTAGGAAGTTCCCTCTTTCTTTTGATTTTTGGATTTTTATATTACTTTTCGGATTTTATACCGTATTTCCTACAGTTCGCCGTCGCGAAAAGCAATCATAATGTCGCCGAACCTGCCATCTAAACCTATAATTGACAATCCTTTAGCTTGTAGGTGATTCCTATAATTAACGCATTGTCCGAAGGCCAATAACCCGGCGTTTTTAATACGTCCTCGATAATGCAATTTAAGTACCGCAACGACTGTAAATAAGAGTGGCACCCGAGTAAGAAATCCCGGTTAACACATTGTTAAGTCTTTGTTACGCGTTTGACCCTTGCCTGAGCCCTTAAATTTTTGTCGGCGGCGGGCAACCTTTTGCCTCTCAAATGCATTTTACGAGTGGTCGCTGCGATACCGTTGTCGGTATTTACGCCCATATTTGTAATTTTTATCGTTACAAATTAGAATGATCGCGACATCTTGGAAAACCCTTTTAGATAAAAGGGTTTCGGGAACAGTTTGAAAACTTGACTTTTTTGTAATTATGAATTATGTTTGTCTCGAAATTTGCTGAATCCGATTTTTCAGGGTCAGCGAACTACAATCCTTAAAGGAGGGAATATGTCACAGGTAGAACACGCTACGTCATCATACAAAACGCCTATGCATCATCGGATCTTGGCTAATATGCCCGTTCAGGCCAGTTGGATAGACTCGGTCAGCGGTGAAACCATTACTATTGAGGGAATGACTGAAAACGTTGGTGAAACCAGCACGCTAGTCAATCTCGAAACCTTGCCGCCGGTAGGCAGCGAGGTCCGTCTTCGACTTATGGAAGAAGATAAGGCGATCATCGAGGTTTCGACTCAGGTCATCCGTGTCGAACGGGATCCGAGCAAACCGCTTGCCGCACTTAATGTTTCAGATAACTTTAAAAAATGGAAGAACATTGCCGTGACCGCAGCCCAAGCTTGGGTTACACGGCACTGGCAGCTTAACTACGAAGAAGAATGGGTTAACTAATTAATTATTACCATTATTCGTCATCATACTAGGGCGGGGATCCTCAATTATCAGGGGTTCCCCGCTTTACTCTTTGCCGGCGGTTTTAAGATATCGTCAGGCGAACTCCAAACGCCCGTCGGGCATCAATGTTAGAGATGAAAGGTTTACTTGCGATCACTATTTTTCTAGCCCTTTCGATCGGCGCGATCGGACAGGTTACTCCGTTGACACAGGCGGAATACGTCAAGCTTTTATATTCACTGCAGAAAGATCCGCAGGTAAGGCAGGAAATCGTCGATGCCCTCAGGAAACGCGGGATCAGCTTTGCGCTGACTGATGGCGTCAGGGGATTGACGCGGTCCAAGAGCAGCGGTGATGAGGAGTTGCAGCGTTCGCTTGAGGAAGCAGAGCGTCGGCGGCAAAACCCGCAAGGTGCCCAGATGCCTGCGCCAAAGGATGCCGGAGCGATACTCGAGCGCACTCGCGCAAATACGCTTGAGGCCGTCGGCGAGATGCCAGACTTTGTCGTAAAGCAGCAGATACAGCGATCGTGGGCATTCGGCGGAACCAACAATTTTAAAAATCTCGACCGATTGGTCGTAGCCGTCAGCTATCGCTCGACCGGCGAAGAGGACTATCGGGTACTTTCGACCAACGGCATCCTAAACAATGACCCGAAATCGAAAGGCAGTTACGAGGACACCGGCGGTACGAGTTCGACCGGGGAGTTTGTGACGATGCTCGCTACGGTCTTCAAACCGGAGAGCGAGACAAAATTTGAGATCGTGGACACCGACGTCATTCGAACCAGAAAGGTTTTGGTATTCGATTTTGTCGTGCTGAAAGATAAGGCTAAGCAGATGATCACCTCGGCGGGCCGGGTCACGACCGACTCGACAATATCGGGGATGAAAGGCCGCGTATGGATCGACCGCGAGATCGGGCGTGTTTTACGTATAGAGAGCGAGGCGACCGAGATCCCGGACAACTTCCCTGTGCGTTCGGCCAAACGCATCATCGACTACGATTGGGTGACAATCACTGACGGCAAATACCTTTTGCCGCTGCTGTCTGACGTCAGGCTTACAAGCCGCGAGAGCTCTAAACTGATCGAGACCAGAAACGTGATCAGATTTAAGGATTATCAGAAATACGGAACGGATGTTGTGATCCGGGACGATGATGTCGAGCCGGAGCCTGCGACAAAGAAACCTTGATCGTAAAAGAGGTCGCTTAGTTGAACGAGTAATAAGCACCGGCGGCGATGATGCCTAGCCAGACTAACCCTTTACCGAGAAAAAACAGAAACGCAATGATGCCTGCGCGTTTCGTCCACTTTCGGGCGGGACATACGTTTTTGTTAGCGTTTTCGGACATCTCTGTCCAACATAACTCTTCCGTATATTTTTTTCAATACCTGAGGTATAAGTTTTGATAATGTCACGAAATCCGAGTTCTCGATTTACGATTGTCATTTTTTGGCTTATCCTTTCCATAGGCGTACTTGGCCAGAGCGGTCCGCCAAAGGAAGACAACAAGCGAGAAGCCGACTTGATCGAACTTACCAAACTCAGCAGATCGATAAAACTCGACATCAAGTACGCCACGACTGACAATTTTGTCGGCAAGGTGGTTTATCCCGAAGCAAGGGCTTTCTTGCAAAGACCGGCGGCCGAGGCCGTGGTTCGTGTGCACAAATTACTCAAAAAAGAAGGTCTCGGTCTCGTCATTTACGACGGTTATCGGCCGTGGGCGATTACAAAGCTGTTTTGGGAGGTCACACCGGAGGACAAACGGATGTTTGTTGCCAATCCCGAAAAGGGCTCAAAACACAATCGTGGATGTGCTGTCGACCTCGGCATCTACGACCGAAAAACCGGAAAAGCAATACCTATGCCCTCCGCCTTCGATGAGTTTTCGGATCGTGCATCGCCCGACTACAAAGGCGGCACCGACGAAGAGCGTGCCAATCGCGACAAACTGCGGCGACTGATGGAAGCCGCCGGTTTCACCGTCAACGCCAACGAATGGTGGCACTTCGATTTCAAAGCCTGGCAACAATACGCGATCTACAACATTGCGTTTTCCGACATCGAAAAACACACCGGACAATAGAACAAAAGCCCGTGAATTGACGCCCGAAAGAACTCCGGCTCGCTCACACGATCGAGCGGTATGAATCTGAATCGAGAATTGTAATATTGCACGTCTGCCTCCGGCCTTAGACAACAGGCTCGGCCAGCAACTAACGCGGCGTTTTGCGCACCTCTAAATTTGCGGGGTGGAGCCTTTTTTGCCAACCTTTCTTCCTGCTTCCGAGCCGAACGCCGTTGCACCGTCGAAGTCTCCGGGCTGGCCGATGACTTGAAAGGTCGGAGCATCGATTGCAGAAGCCCGCACGGAGTAAGGGCGTCCGTCGTCGCGGAGAATGCCCTTACTCCGTGCGGGCTTCTGCACCGGGACCATTCCGAAAGTTTCGATTTGGCGAGAAACGGCCATGCTATTTTTGCGAGCGGTGTTACTTGCACATCGTAAAAATGGCACGATTTGTGGCTGCAACATATTTGTTGACAATGGCTTACAGGCGGCCCGCGTGTTCAAAAATGGCACGATTTATGGCACGAATTTTGGCACGGTGAGGGTCGGGGTCTTGCACCGGAAAATAGAAAAAAGGCCGGGATCGGCGTCCGGCCTTTTTCATCTGCACATTGCGGATCGACTATTGTTTTGTTGCTACCGCGGCGGGCTTGGTGCCGTTTGCTTCGATCTGCAAAACGATCTTGACGTCGTCGGAGAGCGTAGCGATGCCATTCGGCATATTGCCTCCATAATTGACGCCAAAGTCACGTCGATTTATGGACGTTTCAGCCACGATACCCATCTTGGCACCGGCCTTTTCATTTGCCGGCACCCAACCGGCGATCTGAAACGGAAACGTGATCGATTTGGTCACGCCTTTCATCGTGAAATCGCCGGTGAGCATCAGGGCCTTACCCTTTTTCTCGACCTTTGTGCTTTTGAAGGTAATGTCGGCAAATTTCTCGACTTCAAAAAAGTCCTTTGAGCGAAGGTGATTGTCGCGTGCGGCGACGCCGGTATCGACGCTCGTAGCCTTTGCGGTAAATTCGACCGTGGATCTCGTCACGTCTTTGGCGTCAAAATTTACCGTGCCGGTAAAATCCCTGAAAAATCCGGGAACCTCGATCAGGCCCATATGCTTGACCTTAAAGTTGATAAAGCTGTGTGCCTTATCAAAACTGTACGCACCGCTGTCGCCTGCGGGCGTATCGGCGGCAAAACGCTGAGCGAACGAACGATTAACGGCCTGGGCACCTGTCTGAGAAAAAATGACAAATGCTATGACGGCAATGCCGAGGAACAAAGAAACTCTTTTCATATTTTTAAATATCTCCTGAGATCAGATCAAAAGCTTATTGTATGGCCAGCGTTATCGAAAACTTAGCCGACCGCGGATATGTATTCGAGCGGCGAACAAACACCATATAGTCACCGGTCTCGGGCACGACAAACTCCATTGTAGGTTCGGCCAGATCGGTGCTGTCGTTGCTCACTTCGTCGTTAAAGAGACGATAAGCGAAACGGAGCGAATCGGGGTTGGTGATATAGACGGTCTGGCCCTTTTTTGCACCAAAGACAAATTCCTGTTCCTGATCGCCGGAAAGCGTACCGGTCAAAACAGTCTGGGATTTGCCCTTAGCAAATTTGACCCTGCCGGGCTCGGCCTTACCGCCGCCCTGGGCAAATGACGAAGCCGAAACAAGTGCAATAAAGGCAATGACTAAAAGAAACGAAGTTTTGTTCATTAATATCAACTCCCGAAATTTACTATTAATGTTTACGACCCGAGTTAGATGCAGTTAAGCGACGCAGGGTTTATTTGATCGAAATTCTTAAAGAGAACCTAGCCGATCGTGTGCCGGTCGCCTTTTTACGAATGGTAAATAGATAATCGCCGGCTTCCGGCACTTCGAACGAGTATGATGCGGAACTGTCAAAGTCACCTTCTGAAAAATGCTCTTCGTTGAACACTCGAAAATCGAACTGACTTTTTGTCGCGTTGCTGATAGTCACTATCTGGCCTTTCGCGGCGGCGAACACGTATTCCATTTCCTGGCCGTTTCGCAAGGTACCGGAAACCCCCGAACTCGAAGTGCCGGCCGCAAACTTGATCCTGTTGGGTTCCGCTTTGCCGCCGCCTTGCGCAAATGATGCTTGGCCGACTCCGGCTAAAATGAACAAAATACCAAGGAGTAGAAGTCTCATATACGTTTCAACCCGAATTTCACCTATGACTTTGATACTATACCGCATTATGAAGCGACCCGAAACAAACGAATATGCCCCCTACTACGGCGGGTACATTTCACAGATCAGCGGTGAGAATGTGCTCGAAGCACTTGAAACTCAGATCGAACAACTCCAACAAATGCTCGCCGGAGTCCCGGAGGAAAAGGGCAGGTTTGCCTATGCACCTGGTAAGTGGACCCTCAAGGAGGCTCTGAGTCACCTCATAGACTGCGAACGTGTCTTTGCCTATCGCATTTTTAGGATCTCACGTGGTGACCGGACGCCAATTGAGAGTTTCGACCAGGATGAATACATTGCGACATCAAATGCGAATGAGCGCACCTTTGCGAATCTGATCGACGAACTGTCTCTTGAGCGCAAGGCAAATCTCATAATGTTGGAAAATATTAGCGACGCTGACTCGGCACTGATGGGAACCGCTAGCGGAAAGCCGGTATCGGTACGCGCTCTGACATATATAATGGCCGGACACATTACCCATCATTCCAAGATACTTGCCGAACGATATCTGAGTTAAATGGAGTACGACGCCATTATCATCGGCGGCGGCGCAGCGGGCTTATTCTGCGCTTTGCAGGCCGGCAAACGCGGGAAACGCGTGCTGGTTATCGAGCATAACGCCGATGTCGGACGAAAGATCCTGATCTCGGGCGGCGGACGATGTAATTTTACCAATCGCGATTTGAGAGCCGAACATTTTGTCTCATCCAACCCACATTTTGCAAAATCTGCACTTGCGGGTTACACGTCGTCGGACTTTATCGAAATGGTAAAAAGGCACCGGATCGAGTTTTATGAAAAAAAGCTTGGCCAGCTTTTTTGTCGTCACA
Organism: Chloracidobacterium sp.; assembly: GCA_016720705.1. Classification (NCBI taxonomy): domain Bacteria; kingdom Pseudomonadati; phylum Acidobacteriota; class Blastocatellia; order Chloracidobacteriales; family Chloracidobacteriaceae; genus Chloracidobacterium; species Chloracidobacterium sp. The sequence goes on from JADKKB010000007.1 coordinate 1,144,958, forward strand.
GTTCGCGACAGATCGTCGAGATGCTTTTGGCAGAATGCCGAACTGCACGGGTCACTATCAAGACTGCTTGTACGGTAAAGAGCGTATCGATGGATGAGAAATATGTCGTCGAAACATCCGAGGGTAATGCGGCGGCAAAGTGTCTCGTTGTCGCTTGTGGCGGATTGTCATTTGCGAAGGTCGGCGCGACGGATCTGGGGCATAGACTGGCCAGGCAATTTGGCCACAAGATCGTGGAGACCCGTCCGTCGCTTGTCGCGCTTGTCGGCAAAGGCCGAGATTGGCCGCAACTCGCCGGAGTTTCGGCGGATGCGGTAGTATCGGCAGGCAAAATGTCGTTTCGTGAAAATATACTGTTTACGCACCGCGGCCTTTCAGGCCCGGCGATCTTACAGATCTCGAATTACTGGAAAAAAGGCGTACCGGTCGCGATCGATCTGCTGCCGGACACCGACGTTATCGCCGCGATCGAATCAGCACGGACTAGCCGTCAGACGCTCGGCAACTACCTCAGCCAACTTCTGCCGCATCGTCTGGCGCAATTTGTCGCCGAGCGTCGTGGGGTAAATAAGCCGCTCGACCAACTCAGCAATAACGAACTGCAACAGGTATCTGAGGAGCTAAATCACTGGCAAGTACAATTTACCGCAACGGAGGGATATGACCGAGCCGAAGTGACGCTTGGCGGCGTGTCGACCGCGGAGCTTTCGTCAAAGACTATGGAGAGCAAGTTGTCACCCGGGCTCTATTTCATTGGGGAAGTCGTCGATGTCACCGGCTGGCTCGGCGGATACAATTTCCAGTGGGCTTGGTCATCGGGGCACGCCGCTGCGTCAGCCCTCTAATTTTTGCGAAAATCTTCGATGTCCAATCCAAATCTCTCTTTCACATATTCCTCTTGAGCTGCATTGACGCTCTGCAGATTTAGCAATCGCCGTTTGCTCTTAGTAATATGCACTTGGGCCCTGCCCGACATTTGTTTCAACATATCACGTCCCTCTTCCGCCTCGGCATTGACCCGCAAGTGCAAGTCAAACAGCTCCGAAGAGAGCAGCTTTGCCTTTTCGGCGACGAGTTCGATCAGTCGTCGTCGGATCTGAAAGATCTGCCTGATCGCCCGGACCAGTTCGTCGCCGACCGAGTCGCCCTTGACCAGATCCGGACTATTGCGAAAATCGTGGACAAGCTTATTCAACCGCTGTTGGTCACGGGACGAGTACGCGTCGTTGAGTTCGGCCATTAGTCCGTGACGACGGTCCTTTTCATCGGCATCCAGAGCAAGGTCCGGATGGATAATGCGGGCAAGATCGTGATATGCCTTTTTCGCCTCAGCCGTAGGAACCCATTCCCCGGCCGCGTGTTCTTCGGCCGCCAAAGCTCTGGCAGCGGAGTCGTCGGCTCGCCGGCGGAGTTCCTCGACCTTTTTTTTGATCTCCTCATCATCCGGTACGAGCTTCAATTCTTCTTCGGCGATCAGGGCATCTACTTCGTCCTGTTCGGCATAGAGGCGACCGACCTGCATCGTGTACTGCGCCTCAAATTGTTCAAGCTCGGAACTCAGGTCTACGATCTCTTCCTCACGGTCGGCAAGCCGATCCTTGAGTCGGTCGAGTACTCGTAACTTTTTTTCAAGCTCGATCTGCTCGGGAAGAATATTGTTCATATTCGAACCGCAACGTGCGGACGGACGGGACGACGCCAAGTCGTTGAATGTTAAGAAAGGCGCTGAAACGAATCTCAACGCCATTCAAAGTATTGGGTCTGCCAATTTTAGCTAGCTGAGGCTTCGCTCTGGATTGGCAAATTGATGTAAAGGATGCGGGTGCAACTCTCGCACGTAATTATTTCGTCACCCTTTTTGACGTTGACCTGCATCTGCGGCCGCAATGACATAAAGCAGGCACTGCAAGAACCATTTACTACCTCTGCTACTGCAATACCGTCGCGGCTGCGTTGTGCCAGTCGATCGTAAACGGAAGCCAGTCTCGTCGGCAACGTCGAAAACGCCTTTTGACGATGCTTCGACTCGCTATCAAACTCCGACTTATCCTTGGCAACCTGCTTGTCAAATTCGGCAAGAGCCGCGTCACGCTTCGCGTCCAGGCTGTTGATCTCTTCGGCACGCTCAGCAAGTTCCTTTTCAACCGACTCGGCGGCTTCTACTGCCTCGATCACCTGTGCCTCAAATGTCGCTATCTGTTTCTGAAGGGCATCCGTCTCACGCATTGCAGTTTCATATTCTTTTTGATTTTGAGCGTGTTTGAGGTTACGGTCGGCCCTTTCAAGGTAGGTCTTATTTTCGGCTATCTGTTTTTCAAGCCCGGCTCGATCGGCGTGGAGCTTGTCGCGCCGGGCCTGGATCTCTCGAATTGAAAAAGCGTGCTGTTCAAACTCATGTTCGATCTCAGCACGCTTGGCAACTGCGGTTTCTATTATTTGTTTCAGTCTACGAAGATTGGTATCTGTCTTCTGTAATTCGACCAACTTATCAAGATCTGCTTTCACTTAAAAATCTCCCTAATACGATTCGACTAATAATTTTTTATTCTAACGCAGATTTCGTCTAATAAAAAGTGCCGAAATCCATCACGAGTCGCCCAGAAATATTCGAAGGTGTTGATTTATGTCCGCGATCCGAAATGGCACTCGCAGACCCTCGTCATCCTCGACGTGCCAAATGGGCAGTTCGCCTGCATACGCAAGCGAGAGTTCGGCATTTGCTCGCGGTATCCCGAAATGGGTCAGTCGGGCCGCCGCCAAGGCACCATTGCGCATAATGCCGTCCGACGGCGTTCGCGTCCAACCCGCTTCGAGTGACAAACATCTTACCCCTGATCGAACACGAAACAGCGATCCGACCATTCTCGACGCACCGCGTTCAAAGCGATGAGGATGTTCACGCTCAACGACGATCGTCGGGCAATTGCGTGCTACATCGGCAACGAGTTCGGCAAATACGTCTATGATCCAGCCGACGGCTTCGCCGCGTATTGCGTCATTTGCGGCTTTTAACCGAAGGTATTCGACAACATCGTTGCGGCCGGCATCGGCAGCTTTTGCTTCCGCCGCCGATAACATTTGCGACCAAATATGGTCGAGTTCGTTCATATAGCGAGAATAAGTCGCTACGGGCTAAAATACAATTTCGTGATATCATTCTCAGGCTTGGGCCGTCGATATTTTTCGCCGTCGCGGCAGTTTATGTCGCTCATAATATGAAATATCTTTCAGTTGTTTTTGTTTTGTGTATATTGATCCTGCCTGCCTATATGCAGTCCGGCAAAGCGAAATCAGCATCGTCTACAAAGCCTTCAGCAACACCGAAAAAATCCGGGCCTGTAAAATCGCCGAGCCCAAAGACGAAGGCCAAGCCCACACCAAAAAAAGCTCCGAATGAGAATGAGGCCTTTGAAAAAGCGTCCTCGGTAACGGAGCCAACGGAACGGATCAAGTCTCTAAAGAAATTTCTGCGGGACTTTCCAAAGACCGAAAAGAAGCAAGCTGTATTGCAGATGTTGGTGGTCACCCAGACTACTGAGGGCGTCACTTTACTCGAAAGCGGGAAGTCGCCGGAGGCCGCCCGTTCATTTGCCGCGGCGGCTAACGATGCTCCGACGCCGATCCCCGATACGCTCTTTAACGACAATTTACTTAAGTCCCTGCCGACATTATTTTGGGGTGGTGAGCGGATCGCGGCCTTTGAGATCGCAAAGATCCTCGAATCAAAGTGCGACTCGAATGTCGGGCAATTGTTGTCGATCGCGAACTTCTATCTGAGCGTGGAAAACGGCTCCCAAGCACGCCGAGTAACCGAACTGGCGATAAAGGCCGATCCGGCCTCGACCGCCGCGTTTCTCACCCTCGGACTCGCCAACAGGATGGATTTCCAGTTGGAAGAATCAGTTTCCGCATATTCAAAAGCACTTGAACTGGCCCCGGACTCGCTCATCGCACGGCGCGGATTGGCTGAGATGAAGCGAGCGGTCGGAAAGTCGGACGAGGCGGTGACGCTGTATAACGAGATATTGGCAAAGGACGAATCGAATTTACCTGCCCGAACCGGGTTGATACTTTCGCTATTTGAAGCCAGTAAACGCGGCGAGGCTGAGGCCGAGCTAAAACGCTCGATAGATACGAATCCCGGCAACGTTATGTTGCTTGCCGGTGTAGCATACTGGTACGCCGCAAATCAGAAAGGAGCCGAGGCAATAAACTATGCTCAACAGGCGATAAACGCCGATCCGAGGTTTGTCTGGTCGCATATCGCACTGGCACGCGGATATATGGCTGAGCAACGGTATCTGGATGCCGAACGCACCCTGCTTGCCGCCCGTCGGTATGGTAATTTTCCGACACTTGATTACGAGATCGCTTCAGCTCGCCTCGCCGCGGGGTTTTACCGCGAGGCCGCCGAGGAATTGGCGGGAACATTTGCAGTTAAGGACGGACGTGTGACGACCCGGTTGGGCGGCCGGATCGAACGTGATGCGGACAGCTTGTCCGAACTCATCGCGGCGGAACGCCAAGCTAGCATTTTCACCCCGGTTGCAGCCGATAGTGCCGAAAATTCGAAACTACTCAAAGCTCTGCTCGAATTTTCGAACGAGATCGCCAGCAAAACAACGGACGATACCGCACTTATTAAAGCTGCGTCCACCTTCACAAGCGGCGATGACAAAATGCGGGTGCATCGGCTACTTTTTGCTGCCAAAGAACTCCTATCCGCTCGTAGAGCGGTAGAAACGTCGATAGAACTCACAGCGGCGGCCGTCGGAAAGGACGAGGTCGGACTCGAACCGCCAACTGCAGCCGCCGCGATCCTCGCGGACGAATTATATGAAAGCCGTCGACTTGCCGCGTCGCGCAGCGAGTACATAAAATTGCCGGATGTCCCGAGGATAACTCTCTCGACCATACTCCGCGGCAGGATCGAAGAACTTAACGGCTGGGCGAGTTTGCAGAACGGTAACCCGAAGGATGCCACTATTCACCTAAAACGAGCAATAAGCGTGTTGCCCGGCGATACGCCCTGGTGGCGTTCGAGTATGTGGCGACTCGGCGATGCGTTAGAGTCTGATGACAAAGCGGCCGAGGCTCTCGAAGTTTATATAAAGGCCTACAAAGCCGCGCCGCCGGATATGATCCGTTACTCTATCGTCGAAACGCTTTACAAGAAGGTAAATGGAACTACTGAAGGGCTGAACGGCAAGGTCGGGGCCAATCCAACTCCCCCCGCGCCCGTTGCTGTCGTACAACCGACACCGACTCCGGAAGCCTCGGTTGTTGAACCTGCGGCAACTCCACAGCCAGCGAATGACACTGAGGCCACTATCGCTTCGCCCAGTCTAACGCCGACGCCGATGCCTGAACCAACGCCCGCGGGCGAACCTGTCAAGCCTGAACCCATCGCTTCGCCGGCAGCCGTTGATAAAACGCCGATCGATAACAGTGCAAAACCAGCGGAACCAGTGGCGGAAAACATTCAGGCCGTCAGTACGCCGAAAATTGCTACTCCGGTCACTGAAAAGTCCGCAACGGAAACTTCGGCAGAAGCGAAACCGAACGCCAAAGCTGCTCGATCGGAGAGCAGCCTGTTTCCAGCAGTGGTCATCACTATTCCGTCGGCGACTGCAACCAAACCGGCCTCGACCGACACAACATCTGCCGAGCCGACACCTATCGACGAATCAAAACCAACCGTTGACAAAGCTTCGGCCGAGGCCCGCCCTCGTGTGATCGAACCTATCGCGGAATTGCCAAAGGAATGTTCCATAAGCCTCAGCGACGAGTCGATCTCGCTCGAGGCCAATGGCAGTGAACTGGCAGTCGTCGTCGGGATCGACGAGGATATCGAGCTTTCAGATATAAAGAGCGTGTCCGAAAGTGGGGAGGACGTGACGGTTAGGCGCGAAATGATCGGCGGTATCAAGGGACGAGCACTATACGTGATCAGGTCGGTCAGCAGCCGAAAGGGAACATTCAAAATTATGTTCACTTTGCCGTGTGGGCGAAAGCAATTGACGGTCAACGTTCGCTAGAACGGCGAAAATTCACATCGACGATGGCGACCGTTGCCAACATCAAAAATACGAACGCATTTGACGGCGTCCTTAGCGGAAAGTCAAAAAAGCTGTGAATCAGAATCCCGAAGCAGCCGGCCAATGCTCCGATCGATAGGGCTCGCCTATACGACGATCGAGTCTCGCGGATAACCTTTACCCCCTTGGCAAACAAGAAATAGATGAATGCCGCCACACATATAAAACCTAAAATACCCGTATCCGTTAGGGTCTGCAGGTAATCGTTGTGAACTTGTTCGACCCTAAAAACTCCGGGCCACGAGTCGTATTTGGTAAAGGCAACGCCGAACGCGTCAAAGCCAACTCCAATGAATGGGTGGTCAAGAAATATCCGGATCGCGGCGGACCAGAAATGTGATCGTCCGTTGCTGAAATCATCACGGCCGGCAAGCCCGATCCCGCGGATCACCGCGTTGTCCTCGCCGAGAAACAAAACCGCACCAAATATAAGGATCAGGAAACCTGTACCGTAAGCCACCATCAGAGTTCGGCGGTCGCGGCCCGTGCCCGCCGTCTCGACAGGCAATTCTTCGCGGCGTGCAAAAAGAGTCGCAATTAACACAAACCCGAGTGTCGCAACCAGTCCGATAAGCCCGCCGCGTGAACTTGTCATCAACGTTGCCATCCCCATCAGAACCGCCGCTACGAGTAGCAACAGCCGTTTTTCGCGGCTTGTGTCACGGGCAAAGAGAAATCCGAGCGTCACACCGGCACACATAACCATAAACGCGGCAAAATGGTGCTGGTTTACAAACGGCCCGAACGGGATCGCCTGCGGCGTACCGCGGATACCATAAATTCCTTCGGGGTTTGCCAGCCGCTGTAGAATGCCGAAAAATGCCATTAGCGAACCGAAGAGCGTGATAAGTGCGGCGATCGTTCGCAGACGCTTTTCACTGTTAACAAATGTCAGGGCAGCGGCAAAAAAGATCGTGTATTCGACAAGTCGTACCAGGAGTAACCGTGTTGAATAAGGATCGAGCGATATGGACGATCTGTGTGGAGAGGCCAAGATCCCGGTCGAAGTTTCGGGGGCGAAAAGAGGGAGTACTTGGATCAGCCCGACAAGTATGAGCCCGATCAGAGGCAAGACTATAACGTCGCGATTAAACAGAAATGCCTTACCAAACCAGGCGTCCGCGACCCACAGAATACCGACCGAACCAATGCACACGGTAATGACAACCCAAGTTCCCTGATCGACACCGCCAAACAAAATGGTAGTAGATACAACGAGGATACATAAAAGGGCAAAGATCGCCCGACTGGTCTGCGATGGGGCCAAGCCGACAATTGCCGGCTCAAACAAATTCGGCCGCCGCCCACTTTGTTCTAGATCTTTCATTAAGTTATCTTGCGGACATTGAAATATCGTCGATCCATAATTTTCCCGAAATAGGACAAACCGACGAAATGCAACCATCGCGGACAAGCCTTATGATCACTCCGTCGATCGATCCCGGAGCCTGAAACTCGACGCGGAATTTACTCCATTCAGCCTGTGGACCAAATGGGATCGAGCGGCCCAAAGATTTTCCGGTTGATGCGTCGGCGATCTCCAATGCTACCGACCCCTTGAGTTCAGATCGATAAAATCCCTCGACAGCGTACAATGACGACGGTTCGACCGCGACAGTTTGGGTGATCGGCCTCATCTCGGCAGCTTGCATCGTGTTAAAGATGAGCAATAAACAATACCGCCCGCCGTGAGGTTGCCCCTCGCTCAGACCGATCTGAGGGTCCGTCCCCGCACCTATCTGCCACTCAAACAACTTGGCGTCGCGGAGTTTGATCTGAGATTCAAAATCACCATTCGTGATCCTGCCGACGCCCGGAAACGTGTTTGCATCTGCGGCGATCGACGACATAGTCTTGCCGGCAAGCCTAAACCGATATCCCGCCGCAAGTTGGGCCACCAAACTATCGCTTAACGCTCGATATTTGATATCGACGGCGGCGGAACCCATCCGCTCCCACGCACTGACGGCTTCGTCCAAACGCTTTTGGCCTATGAAATAGCCCGTAAGGGCGGCGTTGACGTCGGGTGTATTACCTAGAATCGTCCTGACCTGTTCGCTATCACCGTCAAGCAATTGCATCACCATCGACGTTGCCGCCGGCAACAGCTCCGGCTTGCCGCCGACCGCCAAACGGATCATCGCAAAACCCTCGGTCGAGCGGCCCGAACGGATCAGCCAATTGCCGTATGCCCACTGCACATCGGCATAATTTGGAGCTAACTCCAGTGAACGCTTAAACGCCAGCTCCGCTGCGTTGGCATCACCCGCGCGTTCGAGTGCCTTGCCCAGTGCGAGCCAAGACAGATAGTTGTTGGGTGTCAGGGCCGTCGAGGCATCATACTCCGCGAGTGAGATCTCTGCATCGCTCGGGTCAAACGTGCGTTCCCGCAGTACCGCAGCCGCAAAATGGGTTTGCGGGTCAGATGGTGCGAGGGCGATCATCAATTCAGCTATCTCGGGCAGATCGGCTCGGACAGAAACCGCATTGGCAAAACTCCATTTGCCAAAAAACCAAATGAGGCACAGACAAGCGAGCACCGCCGCACCCAATATTATCCGTGACAGCGGGCTATCCGTTTTGATGATCACAAGCGCCATATCGTGCGGTTATTCAAAATCGACTGGCTCGATCGACATCCGAACCCGCTTGAGCGAAATGTTGTTTTCGCGGCATAGTTCCCGTAGTTCCCGGAGTTTGGCCGGTTCCAGCTTTCCGGTGGAGATCAGCATTTCCGAGGACTTTGTTTCCTCAAATGTCTCGACGATATGGTCGGCCGAAAATACCTTTAGGCCGTGGATCAACTTGTCAGACTTGCGCGGATCGTCATCGATAAACCCGACCGGCACATAATTGAGCTCAGGATTGTTACGCAATTCCCTAAGCACCATTTCACCGCCATCGCCCGCCCCGTATATCAGAGCTCGACGCCCCTCGGCACCGACCGGCAACGGGATCGCCTGGCGGATCAGGCGAAACATCATTCGGCTGCCGACCAGAGCCCCAAGGACAAGCATCCCGTCGATCACGAGCACCGTTCGCGAAAAATACTCAAAGCGGTACAGTAGCAGAAGTGCCAACACGCTTAGTACGGAGCCAAGAGCCGACCCCTTGGCAAATGTGATCATGTCGCCGATGCTCGTGTATCGCCATAGCCCTCGATAAACGCCGACGATCAGAAAAGCCGACAGTTTGAGCAATACGAGGATCGGTAGGCTCTTGAGAAAAAGGTCCCAGTTTGCCGTCTCCTCGAACGGCCCGAAAACGATAACAAACGCCGTATAGTAAGCCAGCGTTATCAGAAAAGCATCGAGAAATACCTCAAATATGCGACGCTTGTAAGAGAAGTTGACCAGAAAGGCAAACGCCGCGTTATTGCCACCGGCCAAAGCCTCCTGCTCACTCTCATAGACCTTTACCTTTGAAAGGTAGACACCGATGATCACCAGTACGATCGAAAACACGCTGATCAGTGCGAGGCTCTGGGTGACCTCCAATTGGGCAACAAGCAGCGACAACGCTCCCGCACCGATCGCAAATGAATAAAGCATCAGGACCGCGGCACGCTCCGAGAGTCCGAGGGCGACGAGCCTGTGTGAGGTATGGTCGCGTCCGCCCTGAGATGCCTTGCGGCCCCACATCTTTCTAAGAATGGTGACAAATGTGGTGTCAAAGATCGGCACAAAGAGGATCAAGACCGGCACCGCAAGTATCGGCAGCAGTCCGCGTGACTTGCCGCCTGTTTGATTAAGCAACACCGTCGATCCCAGCAAAAATCCGACAAACATTGATCCGCAATCGCCCATAAAGATCGATGCCGGATTAAAGTTGAAAACTAAAAAGCCAAGCAATGCTCCGACAAATACCGCGATCAGCAGTAGATCCTCGGTCTGACCGTTAGCCGCAAAGTTGAGCCCGAGCGACACCGCCCCGATCGTAGCAATGCCCGCGGCCAGGCCATCCATATTGTCGAGCAGATTGATCGCGTTGGTAATACCGATCAGCCAAAATACCGTGATCCAGATATCGACGATCTCATAACCGGTTATCGGCAGTTTCAACCCGAAAGCAATGACGACACCCGCACCGATCAATTGTCCGATCAATTTTTGATATGGCCGGATATTGAGAATGTCGTCGACCAAACCTACCAGGAACAACAGCGCACTGGCTCCAAAGATGATCAGCGACAACCTTGTCATCGGCACAAAGAGAAAAAATGCACCTACCGTAGCGAGGAATATTGCCGCACCGCCGAGCATTGCCGTCGGCCGATTGTGCCATCGGTCAGATTTAGGCTTGGCGACAAAATCGTATTTCCACGCAAATCGCCGGACCGCAATCGTCATTAACAGCCCCAATATGAAACTAATAGCGACGACAACGTAAGGATCTTGTGTAAATGAAAGCATCACCTGAATTAAAAAAAGGTTCGGGGTCGGTGCGATCTAGGAGTCACCGCCGGCGAGTCCTCGGTAAAGCTCGCGGATGTCGCACACGAGGCGATCTTTTGAATATTGTTCCGACACAAATACCCGGCCCGCGATCGATATGCTCTGACGTAATTTTTCACTTTTCGCGAGATAAAGCAAGCCCGCCGAAAAGGACTCGTCCGAATCATCCTCGGCAAGCACACCGCGTTTGCAGATAGTAAAATTATCACGCTCTTCGACAACAGAGCCCGCGAGATCGACGACGCCCCCGACAGCGGTCGAAATAAAAGGCACGCCCGCCGCCATTGCCTCGATCAGCGACAGCGGTGTTCCCTCATTTCGCGATGTCAGAGCGATTATGTCGAGACCCGGCAACAAACCGGCGACATCGGGCCGATTGCCTAGAAAAGTAAACGCGGCCGCAACCCCATCCTCCTGCGCCAGCTTCTCGATCGTCGCGCGCACATTGCCGTCGCCGATCACAACAAATCGTATTTTTGGCTCCCCGGCGGACTTGTCGCGAGCGAGCCTCGCCGACCTGATCAGCAGCGGCAGATTTTTGATCTCGGTCAGACGTCCTACAAAACCGACAACGATCTCGTCATTGGCGGCACCGATCTCGTCACGCAAAACCTTTCGGTCCGACTCGCTGAACGAAAATGCTTCGAGGTCGATGCCGAGCGGTATGACGGCAAACTGCCCCGGTCGGCCGACACCGAATCGGCCGTGGATCTCATCCAACTGCTGAGCCGAGATCGTGACGATCCGGTCAGTTGCCACGCGGGCTAGCACCTTTTCGATCATCAGGAACAAGCGCGTCTTCAATACGCCGTAGTAGCTGTGAAAGACGTGTCCGTGAAATGTGTGGATGACCGCAACGCGTCGTGGACGCCCGACAATTGTTCCCGGGGTAAGCCAGCGGTATAGAAACGCAGCGGCACGCCCGACCGTGCCTGCCTTAGCAGTATGTGTGTGGATAATGTCGGGAGAAAACAGGCTCATCTCGCGGTAGATCTTGAACAGCGAAATGCCATCCTTGATCGAAAGTTCTCGGCTAAGTTCGGGAATAAAGATCGGTTCGACACCATTCTCAGACGCGAAATATCCCATATCCTCTTCGCCAACAGGAACTGTGCCGGCTATGAGTTTGCTCTGAAACTCATCGTCCTCAAGCCCCCGCGTCAGCCAAACGACGTGACGGGCGGGGCCGCCGACATTTAGCCTGGCAATAATTCGTAGGACCTTCATCAGCAATAGGAAAAAAAGCGGCGGACAACGGCCGTGGGCGGAAACCGGTCAATGCCGGTGACGGCCTACGCGGCCACGCGGGCTGTGCGGGGTGCCCGTGCTGTCCGCCGAACTTAACAAAAATAGCATTGCCGAATCAATCCATCCGGTAGATCGTATCGGGGTCGTCCTCGTGACGGATCTCGTCGATCGGCTCGCGTTTGCCCTCTCCCATATAGAGCCGGTTGGGACAATTGATAACCATCCCGTCCGTCTCGCCGACATTCTTATATCCGTGTACGACGCCCTTGGGCACAACGACGGCCATCGGGTTCTCGACGCCGACCAGCATCGTCATCATACAATTGAACGTTGGCGAATCAGGACGGTTATCCCACAGCATCATCTTAAATGTCGACGGGCCGATAAAGCAAAACAGATCGGCCTGATCAACGTGCTCGTGCGGCCCACGCTGAACGCCGGGATTGGTAAACGAAATATACGACATCGCCGGATAAAACTCAGCATCCAGTTCGTCGTGGCGAAACAACTCCGCCAACCAGCCACGGTCGTCGTAAAACTTCTTTAACGGATAAACGACGACATCGTTGATATCATACGGGGTAAATATTGACTCATCTTGCTGGGCGATCGACATAATGTACAAATGGTATAAATGAAAAAATGCTAAAAGATAATTTTACCGCAAAGTCCGCAAAGTTTGTCGCAAAGTCCGCCGAGAGGATCAAAGCCCGTTCACAACTCTCTTTACTCCGTTCTTCATAAGCGTCACGTTGAAATTTAATATTAGCCCAAGCTTACAGTCTGACAGTTTAAGGTAAGTCAGCACTTGAGCCATATGTAGATCGTGGATCGCATCTACAGCCTTCACCTCGATCACCAGTTTTCTTTCGACAAAAAGGTCGATCCGGTAACCGCATTCGAGTTTAACATCCTGATAAACCAGCGGCAGGGCTTTTTCCTTTTCGACAAAGAGGCCTGCCTGCGAAAGTTCGAAAAACAAACACTCCTGATACGATGATTCCAGAAGTCCGGGCCCGAGTGCGCTATGAACCTTGATCGCCCGATCGATCACAATATTGGAAAGTGAATTCTCGTCCATTCCTTTTCGTTACTTTGCGTCCTTTGCGGGTTTCACTTTGCGAACTTTGCGGTTAATTCCACTTTACCGCCGAGACTATATTTTATTCGCACCCGATTTCGCGACGAGGTTCGACGCCAGCAGCAGGCTCTCGAAGGTCCCGGCGTCGGTCCACCAGCCTTCGAGTTCGTTCCAGCTCATAAGCCCATTGCGAATATAATGATTGTTAACATCGGTTATCTCGAGTTCGCCGCGGCCCGACGGGACGAGCGTCTTGATCACGTCAAAGACCGTCGCGTCGTAAAAATAGATCCCGATCACGGCCATATCCGATTTGGGCTCGGACGGCTTTTCCTCGATATTCAGTACGCGCTCGCCATCCAGCTCCGGCACGCCGAAGCGTTGCGGGTCAGGCACGCGCTTGAGCAATATCTTGGCTCCCTTGCCCTGTCGCCGATAATCGTCCGCCGCCGCACCAATATTGCCCTCGATGATATTGTCGCCGAGGATCACGCAGATAGGTTCGTCGTCCGCAAAATGCTCGACCAGAGCAAGTGCGTCGGCGATGCCGCCCTCACCCTCCTGATACGTATAGTTGAGATGCTTGAGCCCAAAATCCTTGCCGTTCCTGAGCAGTTTCAGAAAGTCGCCGGCCGAGTTGCCGCCCGTCACGATCATTATGTCGTCGATGCCCGCGTTTACCAGAGCCTCGATCGGATAATAGATCATCGGCTTGTTATAAACCGGCAGCAAATGCTTATTTGTGATCCGCGTCAGCGGGCTCAAACGCGAGCCCAGTCCACCGGCGAGTACTACACCTTTCATATATTTATTGTTTGTTTCCGACAGCGGTCCAAAATGATCGGTCGCTGAAGATATGAGCCCGGGGTTCGGCCTTAGTAAAGGTTGAGCCCGTCCCAAACGGCCCGTCCGCTGTAAAACTTTGTTCCGATATTGAGACAAGGGATTTTGTCGACGCTTAACCCGAGCCTTTCCCCGTCTTTCCCAGACGCGATTACCATCGGCCGTGAGGCAGGATCCCGCGAAATAATCGGTTAATTTCCAAACGAACCAAGCGGACGGTTATCAAAACGATAATATAATACAGTGGGCTCCGGGCTTTAGCTTACCCCCGCCATTGTGGACACCGCTGCCGAAATACCGAGCCACCTCAGGGGATATTTTGACGCTGCAGTTGAACCGCAATTTTTCACGCCAGATTTCTTTAGCAACCCGGGTCGATCAAATGGAGTTGCCCACTACCGGCCCCCAGGTCACCACAGGGCACGCCATCCCACGGAAATATGCTGAAATAGTTGTCAAACATTTGATGCAGTTCGTCATCCGACAATGTTGACTGGTCAAACCTCGACCATTCATCGCCAAATCCCGCCACTACATTCTTGTCCAGATTCTCGGTCATTTTTGATCTATAAATCTTCGGTACCACAATTCGAGCATCAACAGCGTCCATATCGGGGTAGCATGGTCCACCTCGCCCCTGATGTGTTGGTCGATGTACATCTCGATAGTTTTTGGCCTAAAGACACCGCGGCTCAGAGATGCCGGTGACAGGAGCACATCCCTGACAAAATCCTTCATCTCGCCGCGAAACCAGTGGGCGATCGGCACGCCAAAGCCCATCTTGCGCCGATAGACGACCTCGGGCGGCACGAGCCGTGCGGCAACCTTTTTCAACAAATACTTCGGCCGAAAACGGTTCATCTTTAGGCTCTCGGGTAGGCTGGCGGCAAACTCGATGACCTTATGGTCTAGGAACGGAGAGCGAGCCTCGAGCGAATTCGCCATCGACGCAATATCTACCTTGACCAGCAGATCGTTTGGCAAGTAGGTCATCTGATCCGCCAGTAGCGTGGCATCGAGCAAACCAAGATCGCCTGCCCGGTCAAACCACTCGTCCAGGACGGCCGCTGCATTATGCTCGCCTACGCGAGCATTCATTTCATCGGAATACAACAGTGCGAGTTTGGCAGTCGGCTTGATAGCGGACATCCAGCGGGCATAGCGCTCCTTTCGCGATTCATTGGCGGAGATCAAAAACCTCTGAACGTCGCGAACACGTGTTTTTTTGATCTCGGACGTCGGCAACATTCTGATCGGCCCCTCTATCAGAGTTCGCCGCAATATGCGCGGTATCCGCCGATAAAGCTCGGCGACCTCCATCGCCATATAACGTTCATAACCCGCAAAGCTCTCATCGCCGCCATCGCCATTGAGTGCGACGGTCACGTGCTGACGCGTCTCCTTAGCCACATAGTAGGTCGGCACCGCGCTCGAGTCGGCGTACGGTTCGCCGTAATGCTCGACCAGAGTCGGCAGTACCTCCAATGCATCAGGACGAACGATAAACTCGCTATACTCGGCGCCTACGTGCTCGGCGACGCGGCGGGCATATTTGAGCTCGCTGAAATCCTGCTCCTCAAACCCGATCGAAAACGTTTTGACCGGTGCCGCACTCTCCTGGGCCATTAGTGCAACGACTATCGACGAATCGACGCCGCCCGACAGAAACGCCCCTAACGGCACCTCGGATATCATTCGGAGCTTTGTCGATTCGCGTAAGATCCGCGTTGTCTCCTGGATAGCTTCGTCTTCCGAGATCTTTATTTTTTTTGAAAAATCGGGCAGCCAGTATCGCCGAGTCTCGACGTTGCCGTCTTTCCACTTGAGCCAGTGGCCGGGTTCCAATTTACGTATCTGCTTAAACGCGGTCTCCGGCGCCGGGACGCACAAGTACGAGAGATAGCTGTCGATCGCACCATAGTCGACCTCGCGCGTTACCGAAGGATGTTTGAGTATGGCCTGAAACTCGGAGCCGAATATCAGATCGCCGTTTGGCTGGTGCGAATAGAGTATCGGCTTTTTGCCCACGCGATCGCGTGCCAAAAACAGTGAACGATCAGACTTGTCCCAGATGGCTATCGCAAACATCCCGCGTAGGTATTGCAGACAGTCCGCTCCGTATTCGTCGTAGAGGTGAATTATCGCCTCGGTGTCCGAATTGGTATAAAAACTATGGCCGCGTTTCTCAAGATCAGCTCTCAGCTCACGGTAATTATAGATCTCGCCGTTAAAAACGATCCATTTTGTCCGGTCGGCATTGTGCATCGGCTGTTTGCCGCCCGCCAGATCGATGATCGCCAAACGCCGCATCGCCAACCCGACATTGTCGTGCACATAAAATCCGTCATCGTCCGGCCCGCGATGCACGATCGCGCCGTTCATCGCCTCGAGCACCGCTCGATCGGCCGCTCGCGCACTATTATTTACAAATCCGACGATGCCGCACATTTATCTCTAGTTTCGTCCCCCCGACAACTGCTGCCCGACCCTTCCCTTCAGCGACGCCTCAAACAATTCGCGGCGGCGGCGGCGTTCGAGCTGTACATTTTCCCGCTTTTCCTTCATCAAAACCCATCCGACCGCAATAAACATAAACAAAAACACCTGTATCTGCGTCCGCTGCCGATACGCCGTCCCGACATTGCCCTGAAAGATCGAGTAGGCGAGGGTCAATGTAATTGTAAAGATCAGAATTGGGAAAGCCGTTCGTAATTTGTTCTTGACGGTGTACCACAGACCGTATAGTGACAGCGGAATAAGCATCCACCATATCAATACCTCGGGCAGAGTGATCGCCTGGCGAAGATTTGCCATCTGCCACGGAAAGGGTGCCAGCATCAGATATGTCAGTCCGACCGGCAATGCCGTGATAGCACCATCGGTTGTCGAAACGTCCGACTCTGCTCCAAAGCCTGATTTAGCGGATCGTGCGAGGTCACCGCGGCTTCGCTGAACTGCCTCAAGATTGCCAAAACGGTCGAGATCGACCGTCGCCGTCCTAATTACGCCAAAGTAGGTGAGCCCCACACCAATTATTACAAGCACGACCGACCGTCCGCAATGGAGGGCATCGTAGTCGCCGTACCGATCAAAACTGCCCACCACCGCGGCCACAACCATATAGAAGATATAAAAACGCAACGACATAATGCCGAACATCGAGAGGACCAAAACAATGATCGCCGCGTAACCAAATTTTTCCTGTAGTTGCAGGACCATTGTCATTGCCAGCACCAATAGAAAGATGATCAGCCCGTCCTTCATCAGTTGCGACGACCAGATAATAAATGATGGGAATAGGGCGATCGCGATGGCGGAAAATTTAGCGACCCGTATGTTGTTAAATACCTTCTTGGCACAGACATAGACCATCGGTGCCGTCGCCGCGCCCACGACGGCACAGATCGACTGGGCCGCCAGTATATTTCGCCCCAATACATAGTAGATAGCACCGACAAAATAGTTCATCCCCCAACCCGGACCCCGACGTTGCCATTGCCCTCCGCGATTCAAAGTCATCCATCACGGCATTTCCGGCCCAGATCTCATTCAGCCTATTTCCATAATTGTCATACGTCAGAGCATCGCCGCCAAAAAAATCGCGAAGGTCAAAATAGTGAACCAGTATTCCAAATGCTAGCCGAGCCAGCAACGCGATCAAAAATACTTTAGTGACAAAGTCCTTGTCATCGGAAAAATGCCGGAACGATGCGATGGCTAACCCAGAAAAAAGAACAACGACTAACGCGGCGGCGGCGGCCTCCGGCAGACTTATAGCCAAAACCCCGAGCGCCGCTAAAATTAGGGCACCGATCAGTGTCAAAGTAGAATTTGATGATTTGATCACTTAGATATTGTCGGGCAGATCGAGACGCGTCTTGTTCTCGATCAAGAATATCCCATCTGCGTCGAGGTCCTTTACCTCGGTCGCCGGCACGCCTGCGATCAGTTTGAATTCGCTCTCAAACTTCTTGGTTATTACCGCACCGATCCCGACTATGCATCGGGCAGGGATACAGCCACCCGGGGCAATACGTATCTCGGAACCAATATAGCTGAGATCGCCGATAATTATCGGCCGCGTCATTTGCCGGTTATGTGTCCACAGCGACGAGTTTCGCCCGCCGAGGATTACCCGCTTTCCAAACTCGACTCGGTCCGTAAAATCGATCTTATGCGACGCACCGATCATACTGCCGTCGCCGAGTATAAATGTCGGGTCGACCTCGTTGACGACATCCGGCTCGGGTATCGAGTTGATCTCGTTCAAACGCAATATCTCGCAATATCGGCCAAGGCGTATCTCGTCGCCTCCTCGAAAAATATTTAGGTGCCCGATCCGCGTGTGCTCTCCGATCGAAAGACGCTTAGTCCCAATAAAAACATTGAAATGTCCGATCGTTACGTCGTCACCAATCGTACAACTGGTCGCGTCAATGATCGATAGACCGATTCGCACACGCTTTCCTATCTTGTAGCCAAACAATACCCGGTAACAGAGACGTTTGGCTACAGAAGGCAATAAACCGATCAGGCATTTAACGATTAGTCGGAGTTTCATCGGCGACAACGAAGCGAAAAGTCTCAGCCAAAGTATCCACAAACTTTTCTATGCAGTAGTCCTGCTCAAAAAGACACCGTCCGGCATTTCCCATACGAATTCGCAGTTCACGACCGGACAACAGTTTGCTTAGCGGATTATACCAATCTTCTTGGTTCACCGCATTAAAGTGGGTCTTTCCCGGCATTCCGATCTCGGCACACACGCCAACCGGACTCATTACAAACGGTACGCCCACGGCCATATACTGGATAGCCTTAAAGCCCGATTTGCCCTTTATCCATTCCTCATTCGCCGATTTGCTGATCACGATCGGATAAACACCGATATCCATGGACTGAAAATCCGCTATCTCGCGATCCGCGTCCCACGGCAGATTGATGACATCGACGCCATCGATATTCACGTTGTCGATGCCGGCTCCAACGACCTTTAGGACGAATTTATGACTAGCCGCGAGTCGGGTAAGGACGGGAAATAGCGACTCGAGAAATGGAAATGTTGAGTGAGTCCCGATCCACCCTATCACCGGAATGCTATTCTCCTTTTCAACCGGCACGAATACGTTCGGGTCAACGATAGTCGGGATAACGACGGCTTTACTGCCTTTCCCTTCCACATACTCAGCAATAAAACGATTGCCGCAGACGACCACCGAAGCCGCACGGATCAACTGGTCGGTCTTGCCAAAAAATTTCAGATAGCTTCCGAGACGGCCATAACTTGGGCTGACGTACGGGACATATGTGGCATCGTCAAGGTCTAGAATCATCGGTGTGTTTCCGATCCACCTATAAAGCCGTTCAAAGATCGCCGGCCCAAAAAACATCGCTTCGCGTTGAACGACCATCACGTCAAATTTCCGCATCGAAAAAAGCAAACCGACCCTCTTAACGACCGAGCGGACGACCGAGATCGCCCTTCCGGTTGATCCACCCGCCGAGTACATCGCCCCAAACTGTTTGCTGTCAAAAAAAGGCGCGATCGTCAGTTTGATCCCTCGCTCACCTAACGGTTCTACAAATTGGACAAGTCGAAACCGCGTCGCCGCAGACTCCGTGGGATATGAACAAATAGCGATAACCTGCATGAGCAAACTAAAAATACAGTAAGAGGGTACATTACATAACAAACGGCGCCCTATTTCGCCGCCCAACACAAACCATGCGAGGGACCGTTTCCGCAACTAGCCGTTCAGGACCTTTTGGTACAACGCATCAAGTTGAACGCAATTATTCGCAACATCAAACGTCGCACGCGCGCTTTCCTGACCACGTTTACTAAATCTTAAACGGATCTCATTACTATTTGCGAGTGTTCTGATAGCTACTGCGGCAGCAACAAAGTCCTTATTTGGCACTAACCAACCCGACTCCATATGCTTGAACAGCTCAGCAGGTCCGCCGCAGTCAGAAGCAATCAGCGGAACGCCGGCCTTAAGTGCTTCGAGACAGACCATCGAAAACGATTCTGATTCGGAAAGGTTTAGCACGATATCAGCCCTCCTTAATTCGTCGTCCACGTTCGCCTTAAACCCCTCGAATATAACCTTGCCTTCTAAGCCTAATTCATCTATCAAGCTATCAACTGTCTTCTTAAAGTTTGTCGAAACGCCATTGTGATCGTATTTACCGATAAAATACAGCTTAGTTTCCGGGAAATCCTCTTGGACGAGAGCAAAGGCTTTTATCGCCCAGTCCTGGCCTTTCCCGGGAAGAATGTTTCCGACATAAACGATTCTTTTCGGCTGAAGATGAACGTGCAGAGCATCGTCGGCCGCTTCATCAAAAAATTCGCTATCATAAATGACGATCTTGTTCGGCAGATTGCCGACATCGTTTGACACCGCATTGCTGCAGCAAACAACAGCGTCCGCATATCGCTTTATCACGCGGATAAAACTTGAGTAAAGCGGGCCGATGTACGAATTACGCAAAAGCCTAACGTGATACACGACCTTTATCTTCCGGTTCAATATCTTTAACAGGATGCCGCACATGTTGTAACAGTCGTTTACGTGAACGATCGCAATATCGTGCTCCTTGACCATTCGCAACAACCCAAAACTGTTTTGAATCAAGCGTGGAAAATAAAGCACGCCCGCAGACAGTTTTGTCGAAATCTCAGTAAACCTAAATCGACGCACAATATCGTTTTCCACAATTTCGGCAAGGTCGTCTTGCGAAATAGCTTTTGTCACTGCCCAATGAAATTTGCAGCTACCGCCCAGTGCCTTTGCAAACTTCGCGATCGATTTATTGGCTCCGGTCAGATATTCCGAATTGTCGATAATTAGAATGTTCTTCATTTAACCGGCAGATCATCGATTCGCCACAAACACAGCGATTTATCGGAATATTCGCCATCATTCTCAGTGCATTCTTCGCTAATCGCCTTTACCGGCGGTGGCAGGTCAAACGGCGAAGTATTCAGATTCAACGGTCTCCATTGCCCCGTCAGAATATCCTCATTCTCAGCGTGTCCGACAAAATTGGTGGTCAATAAATAGGTTGACCCGCTAGTTTTAATATTCTTCAAAGCCACTTTCACATCCGCAGAACTAAAATGAACCAGACAATCGCGGCAAAACACAAGATCCACCTTTGGAAGACTATCGGAGAGCAAATCAAGCTTTTCAAACGAGACACTATCGGTTTCATATAGCTTTTTATTTTGGGCGACCAGATCGTCGACGATGTCTGCCCCGGTATATTTGACGTCACGTAGTTCCACGCTCTTCAGCCAATTAAAGTCGCCGCACGGGATATCAAGCATCGTCCGGATGCCCAATTCGCTCAAGACCGCCGGGAGACTTGCGACAACCGCCGCGGTCTGCTGTTTGGCAGAGCCCGGCCCTGATAGCGATTCGTTGCTCGCCCAGCGGTTTTCCTTGTAGATCTGCGTAAAAATATTCTCCGCGTTTTTGCCCTTTAGTTCCTGCCGATGGCGAAAATTAATTATTTCAATATATAGCCGCCTTATGCCGGGAATCCGTCTTGCAACTGAATAAAAAAGGTTCATAGAATATCGAAGCCTTCTAAGTAACGGTTCTCCCGACCTCAGTAAATACAGGCGGGTACGTTGGCTTCTTTCCGTTGTTGAAGAATATTTCCGCTGTCGTATTTGCTCTTGCGATATATTCTTCTTTACCCGTAATCAATGGTATGAAGGAAGTTATCAGAGATTCGCATTGAGTCAGCATACGACTCTCTTTTAAGTTCAATTCCTTGCCAAGGGCGGCACTAGATTGCAACAGCGCCCACTTCACAATGTTCTCGAAGAAGATGATAGAACCGCTGACAAATCCAAGTAATTTACCCCAGTGATCGCGACGAATACTCCAACCCAACGCCGAACCCAGTCTACTAGCATTTATTAGTCGATCTGAGTCATCCCTAAAGGTAACGCTTGTATAATGTTGCAGTTTGGCCTGTGGGACAACGCTTATCTTCAAGCCCTTTGCTGCAATCTCGCGGCAAAGGAAATACTCTTCTCCAAAGAGAAAGTTGTCTTCGACGAACATACGCCCTCTAGCTAATGCTGAGACACGACAAATATAACCAGTCCCGGTGATAAAGTCGACGTCAAATGACCCAGACATTTCCGTTTCTCGACGCCTCGTGAGGCCACGTAATTTTCTGGCGACGAGCGAATTAAAAAATAAGGATGAAAAGAAATATTGCGACCGATAAACTTTAGCCCCTTTCAGAACAGGCACACATACTCCAATCTGATCATCCGTTTCTAAAGTTTCGATAAGTGCGTCGATCATCCCAGACTCTAAAACCGTATCCGGGTTAAGGGTCATTGCGTATTTGCCGGAAGTCAGCGAAAAACCCACGTTTGTCGCCACTCCGAAGCCGTAATTATAAGCGTTCTTTATCAAACGGACGTCGGGAAACATTGTCGTGACGGAGATAATATCTTCATCAGAGTCGTTGTCAACGACAATGATCTCTAGCTCGACCTTAGTTGGGTGACGGAGAATGCTATCTAAACATTTCACCAAGAATTCGGATGTGTTCCAATTAACTATTATTATTGAGAGTAATATCATCGTCAACGGCCTGCATCTCTCGTCTTGGCTCTGAGAAAATCATAAATGACACTTTTCAAGCCGCTAGAATAGCGAGCGTATCGCCGGCTTTTACATTCGCTCAGTAATATTGGCAGGCGCCCAAGCCTAGAAACAGGGAGATGGTAACGAATCTCGTAGTGAACTGATTTGTCACTTAAGTCTAGCACTTTTTTTGCAAGCAACTTCCTCGCCTTTTCGTCACCTATAGCATCAATATCGGCCTTAGCTCTGCACGTCTCGGCGGTATCAAGTATACGAACAAGAGACCTAAGAGCGTCAGCGTACGCAACTGCATCTCTCGCAATTCGGATAAACCGTTTATCCGCCGGTGCAAGTGCGATCCGAAATGGTGTTTCTGATGTGCCTGCACCCAGTAATTGACTTTGATGCTGTCTGTATTGGATGCCTTCGTAATCAAATACTACAACCGCACTAGTAAGCGAGGCAATCAGACCTAGCCAATGATCGTGCGCTGAATTAGATGGTATGGGGTATGTCCGTAAAAATCGTATGAGATCTGAGCGTACCGCAATCGTATTGCCTGATACAAAATTCTGGCCAAATAGCAGTATTTGAAGTACGTTTTGGTTCATAAAATCTAATTGTGAATGATGAAATCCAAAAGACTCCCATAGATTTCTATTCAGCGGTACGAGATGCCGATCAACCAACTCCGCGTTCGTTACGACGATACCTGCTGTAAGATTGTCCCTAAATACATTAAGGATGGTTTCGATCTTTTCACTTTTCCATACATCATCCTGATCGGCCGGAAACACTATACTCCCCTCACATAGAAGAAGCGCTGCTCGAAATTTTTAACGTACCCTAAATTAGTGCCATTCAAATGTATTCGAACTTTGAATGGAACTTGTACCTTAAATTCCTCGAGGATGGCGAGTGTTCGGTCTGTCGAACCGTCGTCGCAGACTACTAATTCGTCCGGTAGTCTCGTTTGTCCAAGAAAACTCTGGAGTTGTTCTGAGAGATACTCCTCACCGTTATAGGTGCACAACGCGATGGAGATGGTATCTGCGGGCGGAGTCATAATGGTGCAGTTCAGAAAAATGGAGTCTGGAGTTGGCGTTAAAAGATGCCCTGATCGACCTCAAATAAGTTTATTTGCGGGCAAAACACGAAATGTAATCACCACTCTGCTTGTAAATTAAAAAATACAAATCGGTCAGAATTTTGAGAAAATGAGCATGAACACGATCCGACATCGGAAGGTCACTATCGCTCGCAAAATGAAAACCCAAGTCCTCTTCGCGTCTATAGCGAAGATCAGAAAGATAGAAGTCTGCACGGAAAGTTTCAATTTTCAAGTCTTGAAATCCAGTCTTCCTCATCAGGCTTTTGAGAGTTTTCGGCGTAAATGAGTACAAGTGCCGAGGAACATCCCAGTGAAGCCAATATTTGCCGCTTATCCTCTGACTTAAACTATTCGCATTTGGAACCTCAACATAAAGGAGACCGTCGGGCTTAAGTAGCTTTTTCACTTGGCCTAGGACTTCAATAATATTAGGTAAATGTTCGAGCGAGTGATTAAAGCTAATATAGTCAAATGATTCTTCTTCGAAGTTAGCATCGGCTAAATCACCGACAGATACATCAATTCCAAATTTTTCTTTCGCTGCGTCGGCTGCGGCATGCTTTAGCTCAAGCCCGCGTACGTTCCAACCGTATTGCTTCAAAATCGAGAGAAACACTCCGCTCCCACAACCGATGTCCAATGCTCTGCCGTTCGGAACATACTTAGGAAAACGTTTTCCAAATCCATATGCTGCCCTTCTTAGAAAAAAACGGTTAATTATGGGGCGGACGAGCGTAACCAACTTCGAATTTATTCGAAGCGGGTAGCCAAAAGAGGCAATGACCGAACGGCGAATATCTTGCTTTATCGGAAAGTCTGTTTCTTGCGATACGGAATTTTGTCCATAACTGTAGTATGTATCATTCGGGTAGAAACTTCCCAACTTTTCTGACGTCGGCCGTGGCGACAGCCGTATCAAACCACACTGGCAACAACGAACATTCGCAAACTGCCCAGGCAGATCGTTCATCCGATCTCGTCCCCAAAAAAGTAGTTCGGATCCATCCGAAAGGCAAACGGGACATCGAGATACATGCTCTGTAAATACATTTTCATTCGAAATAGAGATATTGGAACTCATAAATTTGAGTTAGCGAAACAGTTTCGTAATGCTTTCGAAGGCTGATTCAAGTGGTTGGTTCAGGAGTTGCAAATTCATCTCCACGTCATGGTCGTCCAGTTTGGAGTAATCGATAACGGCTAAGAGAGAGCGAATTGTTTGTTCGTCAAATCGATACTTTATGACCTTCGCAGGTGTTCCCGCAACAATTGAGTATGGCGGAACGTCCTTCACCACTACGCTTCCAGCGGCGACGATCGCTCCCTGCCCAATAGTCAGACCTGACATGATTGTTGCCCGCGTGCCAATCCAAACGTCGTCTTTAATAAGAATCGGCCCTTTACTAAGTTCAGGTGGCTCCAAATCGGAGTTGTTAAGTACAAACTCTGCGAAAGGAAAAGTTGAGAGCGTTTGATGCTGATGGTTTCCTCCAAGAATAAAGAGAACTTCCGGGGCAATTGAGACGAAGTCGCCGATTACAAGTCTTTGATTCGGATTCTTCAACATTTGAACATTCAAGGGGCCGTACGAGTGACGACCTACATTTATTTTGTCCAGATCAAAGATTGAGGATGGAAATAGCCGTCTGCCGGGAAATCGTGCTCTAAACGCATGTTTGAACCGAAAAAACGCAAAGTCGTTACGAATGCGATAATAAACGTCAAGTAAATATTTGCAAACAAGTCTGAAGTCTTCAATCATCACAAACTAGGCAGCTCCTCTTTTCATTGTCGTAGAAAGACAGGGACACGGCAACATCTCGACTGGGTTTCGCGTGGAACTTCGTCGCCGCAACCGCCCTCCATATAAACTTCTGCGAGAATCACTTACATATGGTGCCATTTATATTTTCACCCTTCAGCCCTCAATTTCAACTGTTGATTTCCCGATTTATCCAGTCCGGATACTTATCCGATCCATCTAGATGTGCTCATTTGCGACCTTGACGAGCTTTTCGCCAGTAAGCCTCTACGAAATTCCGGGTCGCCGTAGTGGCTAGGACTGTTACAACAAGCGTAATTGTTGATACGGCAAACAACTCGATGAGAACTTCTAGCCTTGTTTCAGCCATCGGGAGGAATAATCGCATAGTGCCCGCTACGCCTCCAGCGACAATTAATGGCGCAAAAAAGTCCTTGAGATACCAACGAGTTTTCTCACCCCGTAGTATTCGTCTATGCATCATATGAACCATAATAGGAATAAAGATAGCAGTTAGAATAGCCCATCCCGCCGCCCCGCCAATTGCTCCGTAAGTATAGACCCCGAAAACAATCGCTGGAGTCACAAACACAACCAAAGCAATGCCAACCTTAAAGACCAACGACGTCCAGCCATGTGCGAGTTGGAGGAAATGAAGGGGCCACATCGAAGCGTTAAGCCCTGACCCCAGAGCTATGAGAGTCAAAATCAAGAATGTGTTCGTTGCAATCTCCCGATTCCCGGTCCATACAAACAATATCTCGTACGAAAAGAAAACGATTACGGCTGTTACCGGAAATACGATAGCCGAAACCGTTTCACAACTACGGTGATAAAACTCGGTAAGGGCATTTTCATTTTTCGCAGAAATTAGCCGAGCAAACTCCGGATATACTGCGTGAGATAATGGCCCAACGAACATTACAATAGACGTTGACGCAATAGTTACCGCAAGCATGTAATAGCCGAAATGCTCAAGATCGACCATCCGGCTAAGTATTAACTTATCCGTTTGATTTAGGATCAAACTCAAAACCGAAATACCGGACACTCCAGCAGCGAATCGCCAAATCTTACTGAAAATATCCCATTTGAATTGACCTGGCATGCCGTCTGGAAGGCTTCGTCCCATTGTGGACATCAAGAGCAAAAGCTGCAAAACGATTACAAAGGTTTGCCATAACAAAAACGCCTGAATTGTTTGCGATATAAATATAAGAACTATCAACGCCCCAACTGATCGTAGCGTAGCGCAAATCCCATTGATGACGCTTAAGAGTACCTGCTTTTGTAAGCCCATCAGCCCGCCGGCGTAGAAATTGATCGAAAACTGGATTGCAATATTTACGCCGATGATATGGAGAGCCTGTGTTACGGTTTCAAGGCTCAGTTCCTTCGGATGAATCCAATATTGAGCAATGACCGGTGCCAGGATGGATAGGACTGTCGCGATTGCAAATGCTGATATCCAGTTCGGAATTGAAAGCGTTCGGGAAACATTGTGCATTTCCTGAGTCGAGTTGGGTAGCCCTGAGAGCCGTGCGAGTTCGCGGTTTATCGTCGACGAAATTCCTAAATCGAGCAGAGCAACAAACGATTGTAGCGTTGTGAACACGCCAACGAGGCCGTAACTCTCAATTCCGATAAAATGGAGATAAAATGGAACCGCAATTATATTTAATAATGCCGCCCAGACATTCCCAGGGAGGTTTGGGGGGGAGACACAAAGAGGCCAAAGCTTGATTATAGCAGAATAAGTTCGCCCAAAATAATATTAACCCCGGCCGAAAATCCACGCAAGAACGCCCCAATCTGGGTTCGGGGGGGGGGGGGAGGAGATGGGCCGGCAGGTCTCGCCCATCTGCTCGAGCTCCGGTTGAAGTGTATTTTTAGCAACGGTTAGAGTCAAGGCGCATTCGGGAATGGTGGATCGGGAATGGTGAATCGTTATTCGTGAATCGTGAATGGTGAATCGGGAATGGTGAATCGGGGATCGGGAATGGTGAATCGTTATTCGTGAATCGTGAATGGTGAATGGAGAATGGGGGGGCAGTGAATCGTGAATCGTGAATCGTGAATGGTGAATCGTGACTCGTGACGAGTGTCAGACGGAAGGGACAATGGGAGTGTGGGAGTAGAGGGAGTGGGCGAGAAAGGGAGATGAGGAGAGAATGGGGAAAGTGCGCGGGTTTTGGGGCGAAATGCGATGAAATAGCGGGAGTTTGGCGCAGTATCGCGGCGAAACGTGCCCGTTTAGGTCAGAAACTCGGGCAATCTCGGGCAAAATGCGCGCGTTTTGGCCGGAATTGGCGTTAAAACGGGGGTGGATCGTGTAGTTTTTGGCGGTTTTTGTCGCACGGTCGGGCGTCGATGCGCTAAAAGCAAGCCCGGCGAATGAGCGGTCAAGCAAAACTGTCACATATTTTTTTGTTGCACAGATGAAATAATGCTTGACACGTGCAATTTAGTAATGCTACATTTGTTATAGATTACGTTATAGACGTTTCTTACATAAACAAATACACAATAGACAACAAGGAGAATAAATAAGATATGGACTACAGAAAATTGGGCGATCTCGATCTGGCGGGTTTCGCCGGCAACGTACTTACACAATTGGGCGGCACGACGCTCGCGGCAGTGGACAGCCACTTGACAGCCTCGCTAGCGACCTCGTTCGGCAGCCTGCCTACCGACCTCGAGACCGAGGCGGCCGCTGCTGCGGTCGCCCGCGACGCAAGCCTTGCGGCCGTCGCACAAAAAAATCTGACCCGGCGTGCGGTGATGGCACTGCTCAAGCAGGTTCGCGATACGCTGATCGCCAGCAACGCGCCAAAGGATCAGTATGCTATCGCCGGATTTGACTACCCCGATCTGGTGCCGACGGCCTACACGGCCCAGGACCCGACGAACCTGTCGGCATTTGGCTATTCGAATGGGGTGATCACTATGCGATTTACGGGCAATAACAAGCCGGGCCGCGTGGTGTATGAGATATGGCGGCGCCACGGCGATACGGTCGACTGGGGCATCCACGCCCTTACACGCCGCCAGCGGCACGTCGATACGCCCGTCACGCCCGGCCAGTACTATGAGTACAAGGTCCGCGCCGTCGGAGCCAAATCGGTCTCAAATTTTTCGAACTCAGCGGTCGTTTACGGATCGGTGTAGGTGGGGTCGGGGATCGTGAATGGTGGATCGGGAATCGGGAATCGGGAATCGTGAATGGTGAGTCGGGAATGGAGAATGGAGAATGGGGCGACGGGCTTTTTAGGCCCTTCGCCCCATTTTGATAAATACCGTGGTTGATTCGATCTGGGCGAGACGCTCATAGACCGTTCGAGATCGGCGTTGGCGTCCGGGGCCGGATCAGGCGACTATTTCTCTTGCCACATACTCTCGGTAATGTACGGGTCACCGGTCGGGATCATATTATCTGCCTTTAGATTTTTGACAAACGTCAGCAGGAATATAGCGGCAAAGCCGATCGGCAGGGCAATGTCGACAAATCCGATCGACGGGGTCTGTGTAAATGGCGGAAAGATCAATACGTACAGATCCACCCAACGCCCGACCAGAATAATGCCACAGGCCGCGAGCATCCAATTCTCATTAGATTTGACGCTACGCCTGATCAGCATCAGAAACGGTATCACCCAATTTAGAAAGAGGCTTAGGAAAAACACGTTTGACCAGCCCTCGGTGGAGGTGCGTGTGACGTAATAGATCGTTTCCTCGGGAATATTTGCGTAATAGATAAGCAGGTATTGGCAAACCCAAATATATGCCCAGAATGTCGTAAAGCCGAAAACGAGTATGCCGAGCGCGTGCATCTGCCGGTCACCGACTTCCTTTAGAAATCCGCGGCGGCGTAGCAATATCACCAGTATAGTTATCGTCGCACTGCCGCCGAGCAGCACACCCGCCATATGATAAAAGGCGTAGATGGTGCTGAAAAACATCGGCTCGATCGACATTATCCAGTCAAATACGGCAAAGGTAAACGTAATGGCAAAGGTAGCGATGAAGATCGAGGAATAGGTCTTATTCTTATTGGTATGGCTGATGTTGCCGTCGGCGTCCTGCCGCAGCGACTCGCGCCGCATCAGATAGGTCAGGATTATCCACACTGCCAGAAATACGACCATTCTGGTAAAAAAGAAACCCTGGCTCAAGTATGCATTCTTAAACGTCAACTCGTGGCCGTTGTGCGAATAGGTTTTGCTTGTCCATTCGTAGATCGCTGACCGGCCAAAAAATATGAGCAGCATCGATATGGCACCGATCGGCAAGTAGCCCATCATCGCCTCGGGCACGCGGCGGACCACGGTGGCCCAACCCGCGTTGGCGACATAGTTGATGGCCACAAAAACGGCCCCGCCTAGTGCAAGCGTCAGAAAGTAGAATGAGTTTTGCAAAAATGACTGCCAAAACCTTTCGCCGTACAACAGGCCGAAGATAACACCCGCGATGCCTATGGCGATACAAGCGTATAGGATATTTCTCTCTTTGGATGTGATGAAGGTATTCATAGGCTAGTTCTTAACCTCCGCTTGCAATTGGCGAATATATAGAACCAATTTCCAACGGTCGTCGGCCGAGACCTGCGATTCGTGCGGCGGCATATTCAGACGTCCGCGCGTGATGATGTAAAACAATTCGCCGTCGCGTAACGCCCGCGATGTATCGGTCTTATATGATGGAGGATTGGGGTATTTGGGGATCACGGGGCCGTCGCCCATACCGGTAGCACCGTGGCAAACGACACAGTTGTTGTCAAAGACGTATTTTCCGCGTGCGATATTTTCCGGCGACGCCTCAAATGGATTGGTCAGTTCCTTGCCGGCACGGATCGATTCCTCGGGTGACGTGGCGTAATGGAACGGCATAGATCCACGCGGGATAGTTCCGGCGACCGGCGGCTGATCCGTCCCGCCCTTGGGCAGTATCGGATTAGCGGTCTGCGAGCGGTACGCGGGCGAATCGCCCATCTGGGTCGGATATTCGCGATTGCGTTGTGTCACATCGCGGCTTAGAGCCCACATCCCGCCGACAACGACGATCGGCAGCAGAATATACGCGAGCGTTGTAAGAGTTCGATTCATTCGAGGTCTCCTTGGATGACTTTCTCCGCGTTGTACTTTTCAAATATTTGGGCTGCCTTTTCCGGATCAAAGCTCGCGGCGGTTTGCTGTAGCACCAGAACAAAGCGGTCATCATTGACACCCTCAAAACTAATGCGTTTGCTAAAGGGCCATAGTCCGCACACGATAAACAAGGTCAGGACCGATGTCAGGCCCGCAAACAATACCGTTAGCTCAAACGTGACCGGAACAAATAACAGCGGCGTCGAGAACGGCTTGCCGCCGATATTGAGTGCCCAGTCATAGGCCGATGTCCAGATCTGGGTAATGATGGCCGTCAGCAGTCCGACGACGCCGCCGGCAAATGCCGCCCACGTGATCCGCGATGGCTTTTGCCCGACCGCCTTATCCATTCCGTGGATCGGAAAGGGCGAATACACATCGTAGATATCCAAGCCCCGCAACCGAGCCTCGGCCGCACTCGCTTTTAGATCATCTTCGTTCGTAAAATAGCCGGCGGTATAGCGAACGCGTTTGTTTTTAGTGTTTCGCATATCTTAAAACCCCCTTTATTTCGCTGGTGGCAATTATCGGGAATATCCTTAGGAACAACAGAAACGCCGTAAAGAATAGTCCAAAACTACCGATCAGCAACCCGATCTCGACCGGACTCGGGATGTAGTAGGTCCAACTCGACGGCAGATAGTCGCGATGCAGGCTGACCATAATGATCACGAACCGCTCAAACCACATACCGAGATTTACAAATAGCGTGAGCACAAAAATCATCGGGATCGAGCGTCGCAGACGCTTGAACCACAGGAGTTGCGGTATCAGTGCGTTGCAGGTAAACATTATCCAGTAGCCCCAGGCGTACGGGCCGAACAAGCGGTTTATGATCATAAATAGCTCGCTCGGGCTACCGCTGTAAAAGCCTATAAAGAGCTCGGTCAAATATGACAGTCCGACGATCGAACCGGTGAGGAGCGTCACCTTGCACATCTTTTCAAAGTGATCGATGGTCAGGTAATTTTCCAGATGCATTATCTTGCGCACCAGGATCATCAGGGTCATCACCATTGCAAAACCCGAAAATATGGCACCGGCTACAAAGTAGGGCGGAAAGATGGTTGAGTGCCAACCCGGGATCACCGAGGTCGCAAAGTCAAAGCTAACGATGCTGTGAACCGAAAGTACGAGCGGCGTTGCCAGTGCGGCGAGGATGCCGTAAACGGTCTCGTAGCGCCACCAGGTCCGATTTGAACCGTTCCAGCCGAGGCTCAGGATCGTGTAAAATTTCTTTCGCCACTTTATTTTTGATCGATCTCGGGCCGTCGCAATGTCAGGTAGTAATCCGAGGTACCAAAACACCAGCGAGATAGTGAAATACGTTGAAATTGCAAAAAAGTCCCAGAGCAGCGGCGACCGAAAATTGACCCAGAGCGACCCGCGTGTGTTGGGATACGGCAGAAACCAATAGAAGAGCCACGGCCGCCCCATATGTATGATCGGGAAAAGGCCCGCGCACATCACGGCGATCAGTGTCATCGCCTCGGCCGAACGATTGATCGAGGTTCGCCATTTCTGATTAAAAAGATAGAGGATCGCTGAGATAAACGTTCCGGCGTGGCCGATACCGATCCAGAAAACAAAATTGGTAATATCGAAAGCCCAACCGACGGTCCGGTTCAGGCCCCAGGTGCCGATTCCGATCGTGACCGTCAGATAACCCGCAATGACCCCAACGGTCAATAGCGTCACGGCGATGCCAAATGCGATCCACCACCCGGTCCCGGCCTTGCGTTCGTGTATCAGATTGATGTCGTTAGAGACATCAGCATAGGTTCTGTCGCCTGTGACGAGCGGATCACGGATCGGCGCAACGACCGCGTGCTCCGTTATTCGCGCCACCTCGTCGCGCAACCTGATCTCATCTCTCGATAGATCGATTTGTTCGAGCGTCATTGCCATCTTAATGCTCCTCCTTGGTTTCTTCGCGGTTGCTAACTTTTGCGAGATAGCTGACGGCCGGTTTTGTATTTAGCTCTTCGAGTAAGAGGTAATCTCTACCGTTCTTTTTATTCTCATTGACCATACTTGCCAGATCCGTCATATCGCCGAAGATAATTGCGTTTGCCGGACAACTCTGTTGGCACGCTGTCTGGATCTCGCCGTCCTTGATCGGCCGACCCTCGTTGCGGGCGTGAATCTTCTTTTCCTCGATCCGCTGAACGCAAAACGTGCATTTTTCCATCACGCCGCGGGTGCGGACCGTGACGTCCGGATTGAGCGCAAGATTTGCGATCGGATCCTCGTGCTCATAGTTGAACCAGTTAAAGTGGCGAACCTTGTAGGCACAGTTATTGGCACAGTATCTGGTGCCGACACAGCGGTTATAGACCTGCATATTGAGGCCCTCGCTGCTGTGTGCAGTTGCCAGCACCGGGCAAACCATTTCACACGTCGCATTTTCGCACTGCATACAGGGCAGCGGCTGAAAATCGACCTGGACGCCATCGGGCGTATCTTTGTAATACCGATCGATCCTGAGCCATTGCATATCGCGGGTCTTTGCCACCTCGGCCTTGCCCACAACAGGCGAGTTGTTTTCGGCCTGGCAACTCAGGACGCACGCGTTACAACCCGTGCAGGCGGAGAGGTCGATCGCCATCCCCCATTTGTGTACCGGATAATCGTGTGCGGCAAACAGCTTCTCAAATTCAGGATGCTTGATATCGTGCTTTCCGCTGACGTATTGCGAGATCGTAATATTCTCAACAAGCGGTCGGCCGAGAGCAGACTCTGCTTGCTGAGTTTTTGCCAGAGTGGTGGATCTGCCGGTCGGCTCTATGGTTACGTTTGCCGCCTGATAGCGAAAGGTTCCGTTAACAAATTCGACAAATGGGAAGGCGTTGGCTCCAATGTTGTTTCCGGCCTTGCCGGCCTTGGCACGGCCGTACCCGAGGGCGACTGCGATACAGTCGTCACTCTGTCCTTGCTGGATCAAAACCGGCAATTCGATCGCCTTGTTTTCCTTTTTGATCGAGACTATCTGTCCCTCGGATAGATTCAATTTCGCAGCAGTTTCGGGGGAAACGCAAGCATAATTATCCCAGGTTGTTTTACTTATCGGGTCGGGCAATTCCTGCAGCCAGGGGCTGTTGGCGTATCGGCCATCCCGAATGCTTATCTTTTGATAAAGTGCGAGCGAATACCCCGAAATTTGTCTGGACTTTACGCGGCCGATCGCGTCGTCTAATCCAACAGCGTTAAATCCGGCCTGGGAGGCTACACCGGCGGCCGCGTCAGCAACAAAAACGCCGTCTTGAAGAGTTTTGTCCCAGAAATCATCAAATTTTGGCTGCTTCGTTTGTTTTGTAAAGAGCGTTCCCTGCCAATTCGCACGCAGAGCCTCATAGTAGCTGCGGTTGTCGCCGCTCCAGAGCATCAGACTCTCCTGGTAAGCCCTTGTGGCAAAAAGTGGTGCGATCGTAGGCTGATTGAAGCTGTACGTACCGCGGACGGTCTCGGCGTCGTCCCAAGCCTCAAGCGAATGATGATTTGGGCAATTAAAATCAGCCAGGGAGGCCGTCTCATCCAGGGTTGGGCTAAATGACACCTTGAGCGGCACCTTTTTCAGATTTTCGCTGAAATCTGCTGATGCAAAGTAATCGTAGGCCGGGTTGGCATTGAGGACAAAGAGTGCGGCGACCTCGCCTTTCTTCATCTCGTCGAGCAAGCTGACAAATTCCTGATCACCGGATTGGGGCGTACGCGTGGAGATCTCAATATCGATCGTCTTGCCGTAGTTACCGAGTGACTGATTTATCACATTAACGATCTGTTGTATGTCAGCATCGTTTGACCCGGAGACGACCAATGATTCGCCCTTGTGAGCGAGGAGTTCGTCCGCGGTCGTTTCGATATTTTTCCTCATCTGCGGAGAAAGTGCAGGAGTTTCGAGCGTTGTCAGTTTTACAGTTGCAGGGTTAGGTTGGTTTCCCTTCTCAACGAGTGTCTTTGAAAGGAAAAGTAACGCTTCTGCTTCCTCCGCAGATGAAAGTTTTATACGCTTATCGGCATTTGCTCCGGTCAGAGACATTCGCGACTCAAATTGTATGTGCCGTGACATCTCCTTCTGACCCTTCTTCAGGTCGCGTGCGGTTGAATAGTCTTTGGTGAACTGAACCGGCGAGATCCAAGTCCCCAGAAAATCTGCGTCGAATCCGACCACCACCTTTGCCCGGTCAAAATGAAAGACGGGTGTCGCACCGGCGCCGTGTGTCCGCGTGTGTGCAAGGGCGACGGCAGATGTAGACGCTGATTCGTATACGATATGCTTGCCATCCTTAAAACCGGTCAAAAATTTATCTATCGTTGCTTTAGAGGTCGGGCTGATTACAGTTTGTGACAGAAATCTAACTTTGCCACCGGTTTGTTTGACGGCGGACAGTTTCTCCGTCATTTGGACATCAATGTCTTTCCACGCTACTTCCTTGCCGGCCGCCAGAGGCTTTTGTATGCGTTCGGAAT
The DNA here is from genome assembly GCA_016720705.1 of Chloracidobacterium sp. NCBI lineage: Bacteria > Pseudomonadati > Acidobacteriota > Blastocatellia > Chloracidobacteriales > Chloracidobacteriaceae > Chloracidobacterium > Chloracidobacterium sp. Next base: position 1,179,793 of record JADKKB010000007.1, read on the forward strand.
CGTACAAGCTAAACACGAGCGAGTGTGCCACGGAACATAATCCACCCTTCGAGATCGGATGCTCAGGATTGCCCTCGACCTTGATCGGGCGTCCGTCGCGGACCTTTACGAGCGTGCCGCAACCGGCACTACAGCCCGAACAGGTTGACGCGTACCAATTTGCGATCCCGGGCTTTTCCTCCGGAGCTTGCTTGAGATTCGGAATGATCTTTTGCTCCGGAACGCGGCAGCTCAGCAGTGTTACTCCGGCCGCCGTATAACCGAGTGCCGCCAAAAAAGAACGTCGTGAGATACCCGCGATCGAGCTTTTTTCCGAAACCGGCTTTCCGTTTTCGTCCAATTCTAAAAATTGTTCCCAGAGTTTTTCGCCTTTCATAGAATTTAACCCGTTGTTATTTCCAACACTGTCCATCGTGTGCGACAGCGATCACAAATCAATATCCTCTAGTGATGACACGCGGAACAGTCCGTCGGTGCCATACGCGTCTGTTGGAGCCGTTCCGGTACATTTTGGAATGGGCCGTTAGGATCCAAAGCTACACCCTGATTTTGACGATGACAGGTGACACACGATCCCATCGAGAAATTGCTGAATTGTGAAACCTTCTCCATAGTTTCAACCGGCCCGTGGCACGTATTGCAATCTACTCCGGCGGTGACGTGCCGGCTGTGATTGAACGTGACAAAGTCCGCCAGATCATTTACCTTCACCCACTCGATCGGCTGATCATTTTGTAAGGCGGCGACTATCTTTTGCACCTCGGGCGAATCCGGCAGGACCTTGGTATGACAATTCATACAGCTTGTCGCGGTCGGAATACCCGCGGCTTTGGACTTGTCAGCAGTTGAGTGACAGTAGGTGCAGTTGATCTTGTTGTCGCCCGCGTGGATCTTGTGCGAAAAGTTGATCGGCTGGATCGGCTGATATCCACTCTGATCGCTGTATTGCCTAAAGGTTCCGTTTGCCCAAACAACAAACACACCGATAAGCGTTATCAGGATCGAGAGGATCTTTAATGTTCTCAGACTCATATTTACCTCAAACATCAAGCGGCATTTCGGACTATATTATTTTGTCTGTCCGGCGGCTTTCGGATCGTGTCGCGTGTATTGTCCGCGGATCGTTTTACGGTCCCAATTCCAACGTACGAGCTGATATGGCCGCCACAGGTATGTGATAGGCAGCGAGACCATATGGACGAGCCTTGAAAACGGAAATACCAAAAGGATCAGGAACGCCCCGATAATATGGAGCTTGAACATCAGGGGCATTGGCCGGACCATCGCCAGATCCGGCTGAAACATGAAAAGTGAATACAGATAGGGTACCGCCGTAGCGGCAAACCAAGACGAGCCCCAGCGATAAAACAGAGCGATGTAAACCCCCAGAAACACCTGTGACAGCAGCAGGACGAGGACGACGATATCCATCACGGTCGTGACCGCCCTTATCTTGGGCGTACTCACTCGACGCCAAAATAGGCTGACGATCCCGATCAGCGACATCAACCCGAATACAAGCCCTGTGACCTCCAGAATATAGAGGCGGATCGGGTCGCTGTTAAACGATAAGATCTGTTGCGGGATCAGAAAGCCTATCAAGTGGCCGGTCAGCGCCACGATTATCCCTATATGCCACGGAACAGAACCGTAGAACAACTCGTCGCTTTCGAGAAATTGTGAGGAGAGGCTTGAATACGAAAATTTATTAGTTACAAAGCGGTAGATCGACACGACGACCAACACCGCCACTGCTGTATATGGCAACCAAACATAAAGAATATACTCAAGCATATTGATACCTCACTTCCTTTGTCTCATCCGTCGTCTTAATCGAGTTTTCGGCAATTTGTTTCAGTGTTTCAAGCACAAACCGAATAAGGTGTCCGTATGGATTTGTCTTTTTCGCAAACGCTTCGGTCATCTTATTTAGAGCCGGGATCAGGCAATAGCCGATCATCCCTGCCCTCTCCTCAGCGTCGTCCAACTTGCACATTAACCGCAGCACGACCGGCAGGAAATCCGGCAATTGCATTGCCTGGCCAAGCTCGTATGGATTTTCACTTTCGCGCAAGCGGGCGAGAAATTCGCCGCGTTTGTAATCTTCGCCGAATAGGTGATATCCGACCTCTAACGCACAGACCGGATTGAGATCGAAGTTACGCGTGTAAAGCTCCTGCAACTCCACAAGCGGAAGCTCGTGGATCTCCCGGCAAAACTCCGAAAAATGTTCGTTTCCGGCACGGTCTGCTAATAGGCTCAGTGCTTTGCATCGCTCCAACGTTCCATACCAATCCTCGGTCGGATATTCCAGGACACTTGCCAGAGAATAGAGCAATTCAGTTTCTTCGCCTGTCAAAATAATCGTTTCACCCGTTTCGAATGGCTCGATCTTTGACGTTGAATTTCTAGTAATTTGAACCTGATTTTTTGACATAAGCCCTCTCCGGAATTTATGCTCCGCGTACCGGAAGCTGCCGACGTCCGAGTCCGGCACTGCCCTTTTCTTCCCACATATTGTCATTGAGCATCGCCAACGCTTCTTCGCGATGTGACGGTGGGATCACCACTCGTTCGTCCATCGTGGGCAATGAGGTCAGACGATAGATTGCTTCGGCCTCTTCGGGGGTCATATTGCACTCATCCAGAGCGTATTGAACGACCTCTTTGGATACATCGCCGACCGTCTCGAGCCTTTTGAATAAGCGTACGGCATACTGCTTCTTCAACGCATAGGAGACGTGATCGACGTTTCCGGCTGAAAAGAGGCTCGCCATATACTCGATAGGCAGACGGGCTTTTTCGATCGGGCTAAAGAGTTCATCATTGGCCGTGTCATAGACGCCGTCAGTCGTTTCTGCCATCACGGGTAACATCGGCGGGACGTAGAACAGCATCGGCAATGTCCGGAATTCCGGGTGGAGCGGCAGTGCCAATTTCCATTCCTTCACATATTTATAGACCGGTGAGCGTTCGATCGCTTCGAGCGTTCGGTCATCGATACCGTTCTTTCTGGCAGCTTCCCTAACCTTCGGATCTTTCGGGTCAAGAATGATGTCGCGGTGTGAGTCAACCAATTGTCCGTCTGGTACGTTTACCGAATCAGTGAGTCTGTCCGCATCATAGAGCAAACCGCCCAGGTAACGAATGCGGCCGACGCAGGAATGGAAGCAAGCCGGAGCCTGTCCCGTTTCGAGACGCGGGAAGCAAAGTATACATTTCTCGCTCTTGCCGGTTGACCAGTTATAAAAGGTCTTTTTGTAAGGACACGCGGTTACGCACATACGCCACGCACGGCATTTGTCCTGATTGATCAAAACAACGCCGTCTTCGCCGCGTTTGTAGATCGCGCCCGATGGACACGCCGCGACACAAGCCGGATTCAGGCAGTGGTTACAAATTCTCGGCAAATAAAAGAAGACAAGCTTTTCGATATCAAATAGCTCCTCTCTCTGCTGCTCGGTCAGGCTGGACAAATTCGGGTCATTTGCCGCATAGATCGGGGAACCGCTCAGATCGTCGTCCCAGTTCGGCCCGGCCTCGATGTTCATGTACTCGCCCGTGATCAGAGAGATAGGGCGGGCTGTCGGCTGGTCTGCTCCCTCGGGTGCGTCAAATAGCTCTTCGTACTCGTAAGTCCACGGCTCGTAATAATCATCGAGCTTGGGCAAGTCCGGATTATGAAATATGTTTAAGAGCCGCGAGCTCTTTCCGCCCATTTTCAGATCCGGTGCACCGTCCTTTTTCTTCCAACCGCCGTTATATTTTTCCTGATCTTCCCACGCGGTCGGATAGCCGGTACCGGGCTTGGTTTCGACATTATTCCACCACATATACTCGGCACCTTTACGGTCGGTCCAGACATTCTTACAGGCAACTGAACAAGTGTGGCAGCCAATGCACTTATCTAAGTGAAAGACCATCGAAGTTTGTAATCTGACGTCCATAACAATTTCCCCCTTTCTCTAGTAAGTGACCTTGTCCAATTTTCTGACCATAATAAAAGTGTCGCGATTCACGCCGGTCGGCCCCCAATAATTAAAGTGGAAAGTGTATTGACCGTAGCCGCCCATCATCAGGACGGGCTTTAGACGAATGCGGGTCAAGCTGTTGTGTCCACCAGCTCTCTTGTTTCCACGAAGCGGCGATTTCGGGATGTCCAGAGTTCGTTCAGGTGCGTGATATTGAATGCAAACACCTTTAGGAATTCGGTGAGAGACGATCGCACGTGTACAAACCACGCCGTTGTCGTTATATGCCTCGACCCAATCGTTGTCATTGATCCCGAGATCAACGGCATCCTCGTTGTTCAACCAGAGCGGTTCGCAACCTCTCGAGAGTGTCATCATCCGGTGATTGTCCGAATAGGTCGAGTGGATGTGCCACTTGCCGTGCGGCGTCAGATAATTCAAAGCCTTGACCCTGCCGTCGGTCGGGCTATTCTTGAGATCGCCAAAAACTGCCGGAAGCGGCGAAGGTTTGTACGTCGGTAGATTCTCACCAAACGCTATGTAGCCTTCCTGATCTTGGTAGAAATGCTGTCGGCCCGTCAGTGTTCTCCACGGTACGAGTTTTTCGTAGTTATAGGTAAACGGGGCGTACGCCCGGCCATCGGTGACCAACCCTGACCAGACAGGGCTGTTAATAACGCGGCGGGGTTGAGCCTGCAGGTCTTTGTACGTGGCTCGCGAACTGCGGCTCTTTTCCGCTAGATCTGCGAGAGGACGGCCGACCTTTGTCTCAATGTATTTGTAGCCGCGATACGCCAATTCACCATTCGTTTCGGGTGCAAATTGGAGAATTATATTTGCCGCATCTTCGGCACGTTTCAATGACGGGTATGTGTTGCCGCCCCATTCTTCGACCGGTGTCCGGCTTGATGTCACTGCATCGTCGTAGATGTCTTCGACGTCATACTTGACACCGTGTGCGCCCAACCCCTTTCGTGCAAGCGGTCCGAAAGAGATGAACCGATTATAAAGATTCACATAATCGCGCTCGACGAATTTGATGTGTGGCATCGTTTTACCGGGAATCGCCTCGCATTCGCCCTTCGCCCAGTCCTTGATATGCGGCTGTGCAATTTCATCCGGACAATCGTGCTGCAGCGGCACCATCACCATATCTGCTACCGGATTCGGGAGGTGCTCTTGCGACAATTCGCTGACCTTTTTGGCCAAACCGCGAAAGATCTCCCAGTCGCTTCGTGATTCCCAAGCTGGCGGGACCGCCTCCGAAAGCGGATGGATAAACGAGTGCATATCCGTCGAGTTCATATCCGCTTTTTCGTACCACGTCGCAGCCGGCAAAACGATGTCCGAATAGAGAGCGGATGTGTCCATCCGGAAATTTAGGTCAATGACCAGATCCATCTTGCCTTCGGCTGCAGGAACTGAAACATTTATGTCCTTTACCGAGCCCTCAGCACACTGGTCAGCAACGTCGTTGTGATGTGTTCCGAGATAGTACTTAAGGAAATACTCGTGTCCCTTGGCACTGGCCATAAGTGCGTTGCCGCGCCAGATGAACCACACTCTCGGGAAATTTTCGGGCTTGCTCGGATTTTCAACAGAAAATTGCAGTTTCCTGTCTTTCAGTTGATCGACCACATATTTTGAGATCTGCTCATCAGATGTGGCACCGGCCGCCTTTGCCTCGTCCAGAATTTGATGATTTGGTTTCTCAAATTGTGGATAGAACGGTAGCCAGCCGTTTCGCACGGCCTGCACTTGCGTATCCGCGGTATGCCCCTTGGCAATGTCCGCCGTAGCCCCAACTGCAGTATTTTCCGGGATCGGAGCATAGACTGAGCTCTCTCGCTCATATCGCCATTGCTCACTGTTTATGTAATGCCAGGATGGCGCATTTTGCAGGCGCGAAGCCGAGATCCAGTCTTTGGCAAAAGCCAGATTTGACCACGGGGCGACCGGAGCTAGTTTCTCCTGGCCGACATAGTGATTCAATCCGCCGCCATTTTTGCCAACACAACCCGTCAACATCAGGGCGGTGATCGCGGAGCGGTACATTAAATTGTTGTGATACCAGTGGTTGATGCCCGCACCGATGATCACCATACATTTACCCTCGGTCTTTTCGGCGGTGACACACCACTCGCGGGCAAATTTAATAACCGTCTTACGGTCAATACCGGTAAACTTCTCCTGCCAAGCCGGAGTGTATGCGCGGCTTTCATCGTCGTAATCCGCCGGATATTCGCCGCTAAGGCCGCGATCGACGCCGAATTGGGCCATCATCAGGTCATAGACGGTGGCAACAATGACCGGGCCATCTTCTGTTTCGATCGTCCGGGTCGGAACGCCGCGCTTTGCAACGGTCCCTTCGCCAAACTCTCTAGTTACGACCTCAACATTGTTTTTGTCGCCATCGATCAGCGTCAATTTCGGCAAGATGTCCGAATCGTCAGACGGGTCTTTGAATTCAAGATTCCACTTGCCCTGCTGTTCCCCCCAACGATGTCCGACGGTGCCGCTCGGCATTTTCGGCGAATCCGAAAGTTCATCCCAGATCAGGAATTTCCATTCGCCGTTCTCTTCGTCTTTGTAATTGGATAATTTGTTTGCCCTGAGCAACCGGCCGGCTTCGTAGCCGCCTTCAGTTTTTACTAACTCGACGAGGAACGGTGAATCTGTATATTGCTTTCCATAATCGATGAAGTATGGCGTCTGCTTGTCGTGGTGAAATTCTTTCAGGATAACGTGATTGACCGCCTGCCAAAACGCTCCGTCTTGTCCGGCGAGAACCGGAACCCATTGGTCAGCGTACTTAGCAACCTGATTAAAGTCTGGTGCAAAGACAACCATTTTGGTCCCGTTATGTCTGGACTCAGCGGCAAAATGGCAATCGGGCGTGCGGGTCATATTGAGGTTGGAACCCATCACTGCCAGAAACTTTGAGTTATACCAGTCGGCACTTTCGCAAACGTCCGTTTGCTCACCCCAAACTTCGGGCGATGCGGGCGGCAGATCCGAGTACCAATCGTAAAAGCTCAGATTGACGGCGCCCATTAGCTGCAGAAAACGTGAGCCGGCGGCGTAGGACAAAAACGACATTGCCGGAATCGGCGAAAATCCTGTGATGCGATCGGGACCGAATTTTTTGATCGTATATATACACGATGCAGCGATGATCTCCTGAACCTCGTCCCAACTTGCTCGGCGGAAACCACCTTTGCCCCTCGCCCGCTGGAATCGTGCCCGTGATTCGGGGTTCTCCATTATCGATTCCCAGGCTTTTATCGGGTCAGCGTGCTTTTCACGTGCCGCTCTCCAGAGGTCTTGCAAAGCTCCGCGCAGATATGGATATTTCACCCGGATCGGGCTGTACAGATACCACGAATATGAGATACCGCGTTGGCAACCACGTGGCTCATAGGGCGGAAGACCTTCCTCTAAGAGCGGATAATCCAGAGCCTGCATTTCCCAGGTAACGATGCCCTGTTTAACGTAGATATTCCAACTGCATCCGCCCGTACAGTTCACGCCGTGGGTGCTGCGGACTACCTTGTCGTGCTGCCAGCGATTACGGTAAAATTCTTCCCAGCCACGTGTCTTGGGGCTGATCATATCCTTTATCCAACTCATATTTTTGACCTCCGCACAATTTCTTCTCGGACAGCTCGATGGCGTTTGCGCCAGTAGAAATTCAAACCGACTAGCGACAGTATTGAGAACCCAAAACCTAAGGCCAGGAATTTAGCATCGATGGTTTCTGACGGGGCCGTTGCCACGACAGGGGCATTTGGATTTTCTAGTTTTGAATTCTGTAGGTAAGCAAAAAGCTGAACGATCTCTTCGTCCGTCAACTTGTGATCGCGAAACATTTCCGTCATCGTCGGAAAATTTGGATTCTGCAAAATTAGGATCAGTTCCGGATCACGGTATTTTATATTCGCGGCCGTTAAATTTGGCCCCAGCGTTCCGCCGCCAAGCCAACCAACATTCGTCACCGTGTGGCACGAATCGCACGAAACACCGCCGTTCTCAAATCTCTTTCGGCCGGTAAAATACTCCCAGCCGCCTTCCACATCACCTGGCTGTATCGCTCTTGCGAGTTTTGCTCCGGCCGGGACGAACATCTCGTTTTTTGCTGTAAGACTTCTAATTAGCTCGATCAACGAGGTAAATTCATCCGCCGAAAGCGTCTGGTCAGGCATGATCGTCGGTGCGAACTTTTTGAACAGATCCGCCGCGGCAGGATCTTTCTTGGCCATCGCCGTCGGCGATTTAATATATTCTTCAAGCCACTCCTTGGTCCGGAGTTCCGTTACACCCTTCAGGTCAGGGCCTTGCTTGTCGCCGCCGCCGATGCTGTGGCAGCTGTAACATTTTGATTCAAACAATTTTGCGCCGGCATCCTGAGCCATAACATCCAGGCTTGGGATCAAAAGCAACAGCAACAATGCTATGAAAGCTTGTGCGACCGAAACCCCCGCTATTGATATTGTCTGCCTTATTCTTGACATTTTTCTCACCTTCTTTTTTTCGTTCTCGGGCCAACCGTCAAGCCCTCGGTCGAGTGGCACGTTAGTAACTGGTTAATCTCACAACTTCAGTCAACAATGTCCGCAATCGTTTTAGTTCTAAGCAAATTGACAAAATTTTCTCTCAGCGGCATCCACGAATTGTGAAGGGTACAAGGACATTTGTTGTCACAATGGTTTAGGCCGAGAATGCACTGGTCAAAATCTATCAACGGATCCAAGATCTGATAAACATCCCAAAGTGTGATCGAATCGGCCGGTATTGCTAGTTCATAACCGCCGTGAATCCCTTTCACAGAGCGTAAAAGTTGATGCTTTCGTAAATCGCCAAGGAGTTTTCCGAGATACGCCGACGGAATTCCTTCTTTTTCTGCGATCTCCTGTAAACCACACAAGTCATTTGGGGAGTTCTTGGCTAAATACGCCAAGGCTCTGATCCCGTAACCGGTAGTTTTTGAGAAAAGCATATTCTGTCAACCGATAAAATTACCTTCTTATCTACTTATTTATAATTACGATTTGTGCTAGGCTGAACAATGATTAGAACGCATCATTTCTTTGATTGAATTGTTTATAAAATGCGGAAGCGTGAGATAAAAGCAATTGTCGAAAGCACTGCAGATCCTGCATTTGCGGTCAACGGGATGCACAACATCGAATTCTGGAATTCGGCGGCGGAAAGTTTTTTTGGTCTTCAATCAGACAAGGCTGTTGGGCGGAGTTGTAGTTCGATCATCGCCGGATATGATGAGTGCGGCAAGTTTTGTTCGCACGACTGTCCGATCCTAGAGGCCACGGCCGATCAACGAACAGTTCGTAACTTTGATCTGCGTTTGAACACAGATCAAGGTAAGCGATGGTGCAATATTTCGATATTGGCTGTTTACGAGGAGAATGCGGTTTCGCCGTACACCATACACATAGTTCGCCCTGTCGATCTAAGAAAACGTATGGAAGTACTGCTCCGAGATTTTGTGGTAAATGAAACGAGTTTGCCGGCAGAACAGGCCAAGCAGTTAACTTCCACCAAACGGGCCCCCACAAGTGAAACTCGTCTGAGTGAACGCGAATGTGAGGTTCTGCGCCACCTCGCAAGAGGAACAACGACGATAGATATTGCAAAGCAGTTATTCATCAGCCGAACCACTGTAAATAATCACGTCCAGCATGTCCTGAAAAAGCTTAACGCCCGCACCCGCCTCGAGGCCATTCGACGCGCTGAAAACGCCGGACTGATCTGAGCAACTACCGGAGTATCAGTCATATACACTGATGTATTAGGGGCGAAACCAAATAAAGCGTAAAGATTCAATTCAGTTTGTCGAACACACTTCGTCCGGCGTGATTGACGTTGGCGTCACTTGTCGTCGCTGATACATTTCCCTGCCGACTGCCAACAATTCCTCACGAGACAATATTTGTGCCGCCGATGGGAATACAAATTCGTTTTCCATCTGGATATGCGGGCGATAGATATCGTAGAGACTCTCGCTAAGGTCACAAAAGAGTTCAAGTTTGTTCATTCCCAGATTTTCGTCCGTCGCGAAACCTAAGAGCATCTTGGCTAAGGAATTTTCAATGTTTGCTGCTCTTTTGTGCTGCATCTCTAACTGACCGATGACCTCGAAAACATCTGAAACAACGGTATCGCTGTATTCACGCATCCTCGGAAAAAGCGATTGATCCTCGTCCATCGCGTGTGTAACGCCGACAGTGGCAAACTCCGTGAGTGCCGCATCGATCGTCGCAAAAACGTCTTTCAGGTCACTTTCGTCGATCGTGCGTAAACTTTCACTGGCTCTGCGAAGCGTCTCTAGATTTGTTGCAATGCTTGAATGACATATAAACAAAACGTCGAGCGGTTTGGCGAAATCAACTTTAAGCGGAACAGGCATTAGCGGCTTTGACATAATGATCCTTAATTCTATTTTATTAATTTTCTACTCCATTTCTCGTTATTCTGCCATTATTAGTGCAACAAGCGAAAGGTTTCCGGTCAGAACAAGAAGAAAAACTTTTCGATCTGAGGCAAAACGATAAATGGGTCATTTTGAACTTCCCAAGGAACGATCGCCGCATTCGATCATAAATGAGAATTAATTAACGAAATATGATTCAAATCATAGTTATTGCGACTCAGTAGTTATATAGTTATATAGCAAGTCCACTTTTAAGGAGAAAAAGGTATGAAAACAATTAAATTGATTTCACTAATTGCAGGCCTCTTGGTATGTGTGGTCTTTCTGGCAACAAATAACGCCGCCGCTCAAGATGGATCTAAAGTCGTAAATTCGGTTCCGGCTAAGAACGAGAGCAAGTCGGCAGTTAAGGCCAATGGGGCCAACGAAGCTGAGAAAGTGTTAAACATAAAGAGCGGGCTGAAATTCAACAGCGAAAAGCCCGCGATCCTATCCGTCATCAGTTCGGAAAAGCTGAACTTAAAAGCCGTCGGACTCAAACAAGGACAGGTTATGTCAAAACATAAAGCCGGCTTGAGAACCACCCTCATCGTTCTGGAAGGAAAAATTGAGTTTTCAATTGGCAACGAAAAGTTCGTCTTAAACAAACTGGCCGCCTACGAGATCCCTGTAAATGTTGAACACGAGATCCGGGCTATTGAACAAAGTATTTTTTCTTTAACGCAAGAGAAGTAAGATAGAGCAGTAGGAGATCGAGCGATGCAAAAGCACACAACGGGCAAAATCAATATCGGCGTTGGTTTGATCGTGATGGCTGGCTTTATGCTTTACGGTTTTTATCTGATCTACGCCCGGGATCTCGCTCCGGACAAGGAAGGGTGGATTGCAATCTACGCGGTTCATCCACATTTCGAAGCACGCCTCGCCCACGTTCACGGAAATCTTTTCGCATTTCTGAACGTCCTTTTCGGTTATCTGATAATGACTCTGCCCATCGGAAAGACTGCAGCAAAATGGGTTTCTTACCTTGCTCTAGCGGGTTTGCTGATGCCGATCGGAATCCTATCTGAAATATATTTAGGACTGCCGCCGATTTTGGTTGTTCTTGGAGCGAGCTCAATTGTTGCGGCAACGCTCATCTTAGGCATTGCTGTAATTCGTTTGCAAACTGATACTGCACGGATATCTGAGATCGAATAGTCAATTTTGGGATTACCAGGAGATTGTATACCGTATGAAATCGCAAAAAGCACAAAACTATGGTTATTGTCGTGAAGTAGAAACTCCGTTTGAAGAAACCTTAACGCGAATCCGCGAAACCCTTCAAAAAGAGGGCTTTGGTGTGTTGACCGAGATCGATATGAAGGAGAAGCTTAAGGATAAGCTCGATATTGAATTCCGGAAATATGTAATTTTAGGGGCGTGCAATCCGCGACTGGCTCATACGGCCTTGCAGGAGGATCTACAGATCGGCTTGCTCCTCCCGTGTAACATCATTGTTTATGAGTCAGGAAATGGCTCAGTGGTCGCGGCGATCGATGCCAAGAAAATGCTTGCGGTCGCCGAGAATCCGCAACTTGCCAGCACCGCCGAAACCGTTAATGAGAAGTTGCGCTCGGCAATAGACGACCTTTGAAGTAGTTTTGAATCTTAAGAATAGTAAGGAAGTAAACTATTGGACACGATTGACCACTTCCATTTTGGCTTTCTTGAGTTCTAAATTGCCGGACGATATTTCGATAAGCAATTTTGATCAGAACTCCTCAATATGCAGAGTGTAATGGTGGAAAGGGTAAGAAATAAATAGGCACGATCAACTAATCAACCGGTCAAGAGGATAACCGGATCGAGCACAAAAATAATGTTATGAGTGACCCCGAAAGTAAACTCGATAAGACTGAATCGAATGAAGATCTGAAAAATCAACTGCCTAGATCAAGAAAAAAGGGGTTCCGGATCGTTGCGGTATTGTTGCTGCTCGGACTGGTCGGTGTTTCGATCTGGTATTTCATCCTGCGTCACCCCCCGATCCCGTCAAATCTGATTGAAGTCAGTGGACGTATCGAAACCGACGATGCGAGGGTCTCGTCAAAAACATCCGGAAGAATTCGAGAAATAAATGTTAGCGAAGGTAGTTCGGTTAAGGCTGGACAGGTCATTGCCGTTCTTGATGATGCGCAACTCGTAGCGCGCGAAGAACAGGCTCAAGCGATCGTCGATCAATCCGAAACGCGGATAACCAGAGCTAGACAACAAATAGCGATTCTTGAAGAACAACTCAGACAATCGCAAATCGGTGTAGATCAAGCGAAACTCGATTCGCAAGGGCGCGTTAATCAGGCCGAAGCCCAGATCTCACAAGCCAATTCACAAATTGCGCAGGCGGAGGCCCAACTCGCTCAAGCCGAAGTAAACTTAAAGCAAGCGAAATATGACGAAGAAAAATCACTGAGGCTCTACAAAACCGGTGACGTGCCGGAAAAACAAGCCATACAAGCTCAGACTAACGCGGAAGCTCACGCGAAAGTAGTTCAGGCACAACGCAAACAGGTTGAGTCAGCCCGCGCAGGCTTGAAAGCCGCACAGGGAACGTTGACAGTCGCACGCGCCAATCTTGCAAATCCAAGCCTTCGGGCATCGCAGTCAGCTGCCATACTCAAGCAGATAAATCAGGCGCAGAGTGATATTGATGCTGCACAGGCGGATTCGGAAAGAGCCCGTGCTCAACTGCGAGAGGCTCAGGCAAACCGAGCTGATCTAAATATAATCGCCCCGTTTGATGGCACGGTCGCAACACGCTCGGCAGAACCGGGCGAGGTCGTTGCTCCCGGGGCAGCGATCGTAACCTTGATCAACCCCAATTTGATCTATTTAAGGGCATTCGTACCCGAAGGTAAGATCGGACTAGTTAAAATTGGGCAAGCCGTTCGCGTCTATCTCGATTCGAATCCAAATCAGCCGCTCGAAGCGGAGGTTACGATGATCGATATGGAGGCCGCCTTCACGCCGGAAAACACGTATTTTCGTGATGAACGAGTTAAGCAAGTCGTGGGTGTCAAATTGTCCTTGAAAAACCCAGGTGGCTTTGCGAAACCCGGGATGCCCGCCGACGGAGTAATTTTGATCCAAGGTGAATGGTCAGACAATATTCGATATGGGCAATAAGGATCTAGAAAATACCAATTTAGACCATCAAGACCTAAATAGAAATAACGCTAAGGCACTCGAAAAGGTGATTGTCGTTAAAGGTTTACAGAAAACTTACGGAAAGTTACAAGCTGTTAGAGGCATCGATCTAGAAATAGCGCAGGGGGAAATATTTGGACTTATCGGGCCGGACGGAGCAGGCAAAACTTCCGTCTTTCAGGTCTTAGGCGGCGTGATGCCGGAGACCGGCGGTGACGTCTCGATTTTCGGTAAAACGGCGCGTGACGCGCGTTCGTTCGTTGGCTATCTGACCCAGGTTTTCAGTCTTTATCAGGATCTGACCGTTGCCGAAAATCTGCGCTATATCGGTGAATTGCGATTGCTTTCTAAAACAGAAATCGAAGAGCGCGGAATGCGGTACTTAAAACTTTTCGACATGGAGCGTTTTACGGATCGCCTCGCGGGACGTTTGAGCGGAGGAATGAAGCAAAAGCTCGCACTGGCGTGTGCTTTGATCGCGGAGCCAAAAGTACTTCTCCTTGACGAACCGACAACCGGTGTCGATCCGGTCTCACGCCGGGAGTTTTGGGATACTTTGGCAGATCTATCGAGCAAGGGAATGACCATCGTTGTCGCTACGCCATACTTAGACGAGGCCGAACGATGTTCGCGCGTCGCGCTGATGTTCGACGGCAAGATCGTTGAGACGGGGGCACCAAAGCAACTTAGAGAAAGTTTGGGTATGAGCCGACTGGAACTAAGAACGGCTGACTTGAACGAAACCGAAAGGCTTCTAAGTGAGGCAAACGAAATCGAGGATATTCAGCGCTTTGGCGATCGTCTCGATCTGATGGTTGCAGATCCGGACAAAGGTAAAAATGCCGTTCAAGTGATCTTAGAAAACGCCGGGATGAAAATTAGCGACATACGTACGCGAGAACCAACTTTAGAAAACACTTTTGTTGCGATATTGCGGGACTTGGAAGGCGATCTCAAGGTGCCGCCATTTCCCTTGCGGCGCGAGTTTCGAAAACATCCGCCGGATGCGGTTGCCATCGGGGCGGAAAATGTAAGTAAGGTGTTTGGTGACTTCGTCGCCGTCAAAGATGTCAATTTGAATATCAAATACGGCGAAATTTACGGACTGTTGGGAGCGAACGGCGCGGGCAAAACAACGACGATAAAAATGCTCTGCGGACTGCTCGAGCCGACAGGCGGTATAGTCGAACTCGCCGGGAAACGCGAGCAAGCCCGCTCGCCCGAGGTACGTAAACGAGTCGGCTATATGTCGCAAAAGTTTTCGCTTTATGACGATCTCACGATTGCCGAAAATCTGGAATTTTTTGCCGGAGTCTATGGCGTGCCGCGCGAAGAACGAGAAGAAAAGAAACGATGGGTGTTGGAATTTTCCGGATTAGAAGGTCGTGCCAAAATGATGACCGGAGATCTGCCGGGCGGTTGGAAACAACGTGTTGCCTTTGGCTCGGCGATAATGCACGAGCCTTCAGTTTTGTTTCTGGACGAGCCGACTTCCGGTGTTGACCCGTTGGCTAGACGGTCGTTTTGGAAAATGATCAACGAACTTGCAGATAGAAAAGTGGCGATTCTGGTAACAACGCATTATCTCGAAGAAGCCGAGCAATGCAACAATCTGGGTTTTATGGTTGCCGGCGAAGTTGTTGCGGAAGGAACGCCTACGGGTATCAAGGCAGAGCAAAGCGGACATCTGATCGAACTGATTACCGACAAACCGCAACACGCATCAAATTTTCTAAAGGGGAAAATGGATCGTTGGCGCGTTTCACTATTTGGTGACCGTCTGCACGTCATTACCGAAGAAGATGTACAAACCGGTATCAAAAATTTGAAAGAGAGCCTGGAAGATGTAGGAATTATGGTGCTTAGAGCTGCAGAAGAAACATTTTCGCTCGAAGACGTATTTATTTCAATTGTCGAAAAACAGCGTCAAAATTAGTCAGAGAGTAGAACGCATTTTAGACCGAGTATTGAGTTGTGAAACGGATATTTGCCCAAGCCAGAAAAGAATTAACACAGGTTTTGCGGGACCGCTTGACGCTCGCATTGGCACTCGTACTGCCTCTAGCGTTACTGGCGTTAATGGGGTACGCAATTTCGCTGTCGGTTACGGATCTGCCGATCGTGGTTCAGGATTTCGATAACTCGCCTTCATCGCGCCGTTACATTGCCGCTTTTCGCTCCTCATTGACGTTTCGGATCGTCGAATTGCCGATTGGTGAGAAACCCGAACGAGCGTTGCTAGACAATAGCGCCCGAGCAGCGATCATTATTCCGGAACATTTCGAGAGCGATCTGGAACGGGGATTAGCAACTGAAGTGCAGATCTTGATCGACGCGAGCGATGCCAATACCGCAAACGTGATGCGGGGTAGTGCAACCGCGGTTACTCAAGTGTTTTCAAGCAAGTTAACAACTGCGTCCGTGCCGATGCCGATCAAAGCCGAAGTGCGCTTATGGTTTAATCCCGGGAGAGAATCAGATAAATATATCGCACCGAGTATGCTGGTCGTCGGCCTCGCACTTTTTCCGCCGCTACTTGCGGCCTTAGCGATGTCGCGCGAGGGCGAACAGAAAACCATTTTGCAGGTCTATGTCTCAAGTATAACTGCGCGGGAATATATCCTCGGGAAAATTTTAGCGTATATGGCGATCGCGCTCGTGGAATGGTTTCTGTGCATACTGTTGGTCTACTTCTTGTTTGATCTGACGATAAAGGGTGATCCGACACCACTTTTGGTATGTACAATTATCTATCTTTTTACTAATGTTTGCTTCGGCACTCTGATCGGTGTGGCGATTCCTAATCAAGCCGCCGCTATTCAGGCCGTACAGATCGTTGGTTTTTTGCTTTCGTATCTTTTGTCCGGGGCAATTTTCCCAATTGCCAGTATCCCACCCGCAATTCGCTGGTTTTCATATTTAATTCCGGCAAGCTACTACAACATCGTCGTTCGTGATGCACTTGTCCGCGGCGGAAATTGGTCTAGTGCGTGGTTTGCGCCTTTTGCACTTGCGGCAATTGGAACAGTTTTCTTTACGTTGGCTTGGGTACGAATGAGAAAAATGCAGATCGAGGCGTAGCAGATATGGAAAGACTTTCGCGATGGCTAGCACTTTTCTCCAAAGAATTACGGCAAATTGGACGTAATCGTCGCTTGATCGTGATGTTGATCATTCCGCCGACGCTACAAATTGTTCTTTTCGGTTTCGCTCTTAATCCTACGGTTTCTGATTTGAAGTTAGGCGTTCTCGACGAAAGCCATTCGGCCGAAAGTCGAGAACTCGTTTCGGCAATGACCGAAAGTGGTTCGTTTGTAGTTTATAAATATTACTTGTCGGATACCGAGATCGACGCGGCAATTGGCTCGGGTAAGCTCAATACGGCCTTGATCATTCCGGCGGACTTTGCCAAAAAGCGAACTGCGGGCCAAACCGCGACGGTTCAATTACTAATCGACGCCGTTGACTCTAATACGGCAACGATCGCGGGAGGTTATGCTGCACGAATTATAAACACGTTGAATCAACGCATTTTGAAAAATAGTTCGATGCAAAGCGGTAGTGTTGCTCAGCCCCAAATCCCTATTACAGGAGTATCCGGCAGTGACTCTGCGGATAAATTGCCGGTCGTTATTCAGTCGAACGATATCCGGACCCGGTTGAAACAGCCATCGGTCATTCCGCGGGTCGCTCTTCTCTACAATCCCGGTTTGGACAACTCGTGGTTTATTGTTACCGGATTGATCGGGGCGTTACTCGTTTTGCAGGGCTCTATCGTCGCCGCGGCATCAATGGTCCGCGAGAAGGAAGTCGGCACGGTCGAACAGTTGCTTATGACACCTGCCAGTGCCGGTGAGATCATTACCGCCAAAATCGCACCGGTTTTTCTACTTCTAACGGCTGATATTGCGCTCGCTCTTGGGGTTGCACGGCTTGTTTTCGGCGTCCCGATGCTCGGAAGCCTGCCACTATTTTTTGTTTCCGGAGCAATGTGCGTACTTTCCGGCATCGGAATCGGAACTTTGATCTCCACCTTTGTCGGTTCGCAGCAGCAGGCTCAACTGATGGGCTTTTTCGTTAATCCGCCGCTACTGCTTTTGTCGGGAACGACCACGCCGATCGAAGCAATGCCGCAATGGTTGCAACCGTTCACTTTGCTAAATCCAGTTCGGCATTTTGCAATTATTTCTCGCGGAATTATGTTAAAAGGTAGCGGAATAGAGATACTCTATCCCAATCTTCTGACGCTGTTAGGATTCTGCATCTTACTGGTTGGCATCAGTGCGTGGCGCTTTCATCGGCAGTTAAAATAGCGAATAATACCAAATGGAAATGAAGCCACAAATACCTCATCCACGATCTTTTACGATCATAGATCTGCGTTTCCGGCTTCCTCAATTTTGGCGGCGAGCGGAAACAGCAAGTTGTTTTCCAAGTGAATGTGATAATGAAGGTCTCGTTCGAGTCCTAATATCCCAGAATAAAGTTCACACATTTCTGAAGTCGCTGCTTCTGGCAATTGGTAATCTGCCGAGACCTTACGCATCTTTCGTAAAATATTTACAGACTCCTCGTGTTCCAAGCGCAGCATCCGCGACTGATTTTTGACTGATTCAAATCGGATCGGCAGTGCGCTAACGCCATCCAATAGACCGGCTTCAAGATCCTTTATATACGGAAACAAAACAGTTTCTTCGTTTTGCATATGTGTCAACAGATCGTTGCAGAGCGTCTTAAAGACGTTCTGCAGGTCCAAGAGTTCCGGATGATCTGAACTGTGGGTGCGGCAAACTTCCACGAACAAAGTTGAAATACGTTTCGATTCCTCTTTGGTAAATGTATGGTGTCTTTCGACAATATATTCAACTAGGCCGGAAGCAGTCTTTTGCTCTGCAAAATCGCCAATCATATTGGTGTTTGCTCGCTCTTCTTCGATCCTTCGGGAAACAACGCCCGAATCGACTCCGGCGATCCGACACGCATCGTCAAATGATCTATTTCCGGCACAATAATAGTCGATATTGAATTCTTCAAAAGCAATAGTTGCGGTCGGAGTCGACTGAACAATTTCACGGACGGTCCGGTCATTAAGTTTGGTCATTAGCACGAGTGCCTCCAACGCTATTTGACTTATCGTACGGGGCTTCGCTCATAGGCGGGCGTCCGCCGGGTGCTGCGGATCGCACTTCTTACATTCTAGTTCGACACCTAATTTTTCTTGGCGTCCTTCTTCCGACAAAACCCATTCGCGGATGATCATCGGAGGTCGATGCCGAACGTGCTGATAGTGCCCGCACTCGAGTTCCGCTCTCCAGTCGCCATCTTCGTCTTTATCAAAACCAACTATTTTTTGCTTCATAGCCAATAGCTCCGCTTTTGGTACTAGTCTGGCAAGTTTTCGTCTGTTTTCGGAATGAACGCCGTGGCTGGATTTGGGCATTCACACCAAGCGAGCTTGAAATCTACTTGCTGTGCCTCTATTCCCTTCGTTTACCTGCCATCCGAAACGGAGGCCAGCTTATTTACCTCAGATCATACACCTGCGAATGACGAACTCGGTGAATGACTTGATGAAAATCCCACAGCAGCCACTCGATTTGCAAGCACTTTTCTCTAGTTTAACAAATTAGCGCCACAACATTTAAGGCACCTCGTATGTTACGTAAATATCTGGATTGTCGCAATAATGCTACTTTTCGCTGTCGATTTCGTCTGATTGCGCGATCTGCTCGGCTCAATCCACTCAAGTAGGCTGAGTTCATTAATAACGACTGATAGTGGATGAATCACACGGGCTCACCACAACCGAATCGCCAGAGTTGTCACGGAACACTACC
The DNA here is from genome assembly GCA_016720705.1 of Chloracidobacterium sp. NCBI lineage: Bacteria > Pseudomonadati > Acidobacteriota > Blastocatellia > Chloracidobacteriales > Chloracidobacteriaceae > Chloracidobacterium > Chloracidobacterium sp. The sequence continues at coordinate 1,199,235 of JADKKB010000007.1, forward strand.
GAAAGCCTGATCCCCACGCTTGCTTGTACACACCACTGCGGAAAATCCCGCACCCGAGGTGGGATAAATTAGCACTTTCCCTCGATACCGCCTGTACTTGCGAATCTTTGTAGCCGGAATCAAAGTATTTTTTGCAGTCGATCAGGCTACAACAACGATAGAACACAAAGGCACAGGGATTGCAGTATCGCCAAATTTGATCTTCTGCGGACTCACGATTATATGGAACTTTCTACACCAAAAGGCGCGAACAGGATGCTTATAATGAACACCCTGGCATTCACCGTGTGTTTCGGGGCGTGGATGCTGAATGGCGTTCTAGTGACGTTTCTGACGGTCAACCGCATTTTTGACTGGAGTGCCGCCGAGGTCGGTTGGCTCTTGGGAATTCCGGTTTTGACCGGGTCGATCTTTCGACTTCCGGCCGGAATGATGACTGACAAATTTGGTGGGAAACCAATCTTTGCGGGTCTGCTCGTGCTGTGTGCGATTCCGATGTTTCTGCTATCGACAGTTGAGTCTTATTTCGGCTTTGCTATTTGCAGTTTTGGATTCGGCCTCGCCGGCGTGAGTTTTTCGATCGGCATAGCTTACACATCGGTCTGGTTTCCGAAAAATCGGCAGGGTATTGCTCTCGGTATTTTTGGAGCGGGTAATGCCGGAGCGGCGCTGACGACACTGATCGCCCCGACGCTACTTAATCGATTTACGGATAATGGCGCGAATCTCGACGGATGGCGTACATTGCCTATCGTTTACGCCGCTG